>NZ_FOCH01000006.1:0-234542 GCF_900110055.1 Paenibacillus sp. OK076 | reverse complement strand
GAGAAGCAAGCTTCTCATCAAGTCCGCTCGACTTGCATGTATTAGGCATGCCGCCAGCGTTCGTCCTGAGCCAGGATCAAACTCTCCAATAAAGTATTGAAAAGAGCGATAAGCTCATTTTGAAACTGACGAGATTAAAAATCTCATTTATTTTGCTTTGAAAGCATACAGCCCGAAGGCTTGTACCGATTTCTCAGCGTCGATCTTGCAAGCAAGATCGTTACTCACTCGTTGTTCAGTTTTCAAAGATCAAACTCGATTTGTGTTACTCTTTTTCGTCTCAACCGTTTTTTCGGCGGCGACTTAAATAATGTATCACATTTCGTTTATTTTCGTCAAGAACTTTTTTAAATTTCTTTTTTGAAGCTTTTAGTTCTTCACTAATTCCCTATGCAGAATTTATCATTTGTTGACGATAAGCTCGTTTGAGGAACGAAATATAATGTATCATATTTCCTGAATAAGAGTCAACCTCTTTTTATAAATTATTAAACAAACAAAAAAGGAAGGTTTCCCCTCCCACTTTATAATCCATATAACGTCAGGCTTCACGAATAATTAGGCCTCAATCCAATAGCGGATTTCTCGTCCATCTCCTCCTATAAAGGATGGCCACCCTGCCGATTCTTTTACTATAGAACGAAACACCAGCTTACGAAGGATAAGCGGTAAATCCTCCCGTACAAATCTCAACTGTGGATGATGGACAAGTTCATCCATACCCCACGGCTCCCTTCGACTTCCCAGCACACGCAGAAGCAAGCCGGAACAATCACTCATTTTGGACATCACTGAGAATTCACAAGCAAGCAGCACAAGCTCGACTCTCTGTTCCAGCGTCTCCGAGCTTACTGTAAGTTCCTGATAGAGCTTCCACAAGGCGCGATCCAAACTCTGCACATGTGTCCAGACGGCATGATCCGGGTATATACCCTGTTCAATAAGTACAATTCTAGCCCAGTTCCCCAGAGCTTCTAGCACATTGTAATAGGCATCAACAACATGGCCCTCTTGAATGTAACGTTTGGCTTCCACATACATTCTCAAAAAACTGGCGAATTCATGCAGCAGCTTTTGCTCACGTAATTCGGTTCCAAAAGCAGATAGTTCCTCTCGCAAAGCGCTCAAAGCGTTATCCGCTTCCCAAATGATCTCACCTTCAATCAGGCACTGCATGATGTTATTGTTATCCCCCGTAATTACACTGCACTGCAGCTCATGACGGCTGACATAGATCATTTGATAACGAAGATCACCATATTTGTAGTGTCCAACCTTGGATATCAACTGGTCGGTATTATGAACAACAAGTACGAGCAATTCAAAATCCTGGATTAGGGAGCCGTGGAATCGATCTCCCGGGTGGGAATAAGCGATAGCCCCAACTGCCCCTGTCTCTTCCGACTGTTCGGACAAAAAAGCAAGGTTCTTTAGTTCCACGATTCCCTCCATACAATTCATGGCAGATAAGCGCCAAGTCAGTTATAATGTAATTCTACATGCAGACTGAAGTTTCCTTCTTATCCAGGTCCGATACTACTCATACGATAGGAGCATTTTTCATGATTTTTAAATCAGCAAAAATTAATGCTTTTCGCACTTGGGGACTACTACTGACCATGCTAGGCATGGGCCTAATGGTACTGGGAACTGCCGGAATTGTGTTCTGGGGACACGCGGGCAAAGTATTTGCCGCTGTGGGACTCGTCATCGGCCTGATTGCCATGATGGCTAGTCTGGCCATTTATTTCTGGGCTGGTATGCTTTCCACAAGCGCAGTACAAGTAGACTGTCCGGAATGTGGCAAGTTAACCAAAATGCTCGGCAAGACGGATCGTTGTATGTTCTGTCATACCATCCTTACCCTGGACCCTAATCAAGCCAATACAACCAGTTCACAACTGAAAGCGCATTCCACACCTCAATCCCCTTCCCCTTCCGACACAGATCATGGCATAAGTTCCAACAGCTAGAGATGTACTTCATCAAAGCCCAGAGACAGAAAAAAGGCCCGGTATCTTCACCGGACCTTTTTTGAATTTCAGAAAGACTTTTAAAAATTTATTAATATATAAGTTCAATAAGCTATTTCATGTTTATTTCATTTCGAATATCCTGCCTGTTTTAGCGTTTCCCATGCCGATGCATCAGCGAAGCTTCGATTCCATGCAGCTACTCCACCCAATTTCAACGAAGCAACCAAATCAACGCGTGCCTGAAGCGAAACGGCGTCTTCTATCCAAATTTTCTTGGTGGCCCCATCCTCCGAATATTCCACATAATTCTGTCCGCTTTGTTTATCCAGAACAGGTTTGAGTTTCTTTTCCTTGATCAGGTCTGTTACAGTGCTCATACCTACCGCTTTGGAAGACACTTTCACTTCGCCTTGATCATTAGTCTCTTCCGTCCAAATTCGAGTATATAGCGGCACAGCCATAATCAACTTGTTCGAAGGTACTTCATCCTCTTCCAGGATCCGTCTCATAGAAGACTCGGTCCAAGGAAGCGAGGCAACCGAACCGGCTTTTGGACTCGCAGCCCAATGCTCGTCATACGCCATAACGACAATATAATCGGCAAAAGAGCCTAACGAGCGACGATCCAGAAAAGCGGACCACATCTCGCTGTTCGATTTCGGTGTTACATCAACCGAGAGCATCAAGCCATGAATGCGTGCCATCGCTTTGATTTCGCGAACAAATTGAGTGATATTCGGTCCATCGTCTGTATAGACGTTCTCAAAGTCAATGTTAATGCCGTCCAAATGATAAGTCTGTGCATACTCCAGCATCTGCTCAATAATATGCGTACGTGTCTCATATGAGGCGACGGCTTCTTTCGTAATATCCGGATCAAAGCTGTTATCCATCAGACCCCACACTTCCATGCCGGAACGGTGAGCCCAGTTGACGTATGCTTTATCCCCTTTGCTTTTTACGTTACCTTGTCCATCTGTAATATGGAACCATGTGGGGCTGACCACATTGACTCCAGGCATCTTGCCGATTGAAGACACATCAGGCTGTCGATTGTATACAGCTTCCCAAACCAGATTGACCGGTTTATTCTGCCACTTTCTCTCCGCCGCAGTCAGGGTGAATTTGGGCTTGTCCAGTTTCTTTTTCTCCGTAAGAGTGACATACTTATTAGCCACATAACCGGCATACCCATTATCCAACTGAACGAAGCTCTGGTCATCACCAGTCTGCCATACCCTTACTCGTGCGTCCTGCTCCATATCAGCAATGATGGGAGAAGATTCTCCCCCACGCTTGTACAACGGAACCGTTTTGTCCGCCTTGGAAGACAAAGTATTAATCTCCGCATACTGAATGGTGTCACCTCCACGCATCAGCAGCACCGCACCCGTTGTAGCATCTTCCTGTATAGCGATCCCATATACTTCTTTCAATGGTTTGAGCGGAATATAAGCTTCTCCCCCAACCACCTCAGGTTTAACCGTCATGGGATAATCCCGATGATTAAGTTCCGCCTTCGTACTGCCTTCCTTCATATGGAGTACTCGCTGCGGTGTTGCAATAATGATATCACCTGTGTCAGCTTCATAACGTATTCCGGGATCGATCGCCTCTTGCAGCACCGATACGGGCAATTTAAGCTGATCTCCCGTTCCTGACGCCTCGCCGTCCATCAATTGTCCGTCCACAAAAATAGGTTGATTCATACCAATCCAGTCGGGGTCTTCATGAATCTGATTAAGCCAAACATTCGTTATTAGCCAATAAGCCCCGCCTGCAACAACACAGGCAGCCAAAAATCCAGGCCAGAATGAACGACGCTTCTGACGTGTATATCTGCTTTTTCTACTCAAACGTCTACCTCCGTTAATCATGCTGAATCATGAAATATCTAACCTGCTAAGACTATATACATTCTATCGTCCTAAAAACAAAAAACGTGAAGAATCCAAACTGAATTCTACACGTTAATATTGTAATTCAACTCTCTTAATCCCTGCAACTTTTACATACGCCATAAACTTCCAATCGGTGACCATGTACTTCAAATCCTGTACTTGACTCCGCCTGGAGCTCAACGCTTTTTAGCGAAGGATAACTAAAATCTTCAATCTTGCCGCATTTATCACAGATAACATGGTAATGATCCGTCACATTGGCATCGAAGCGACTTGAGTTATCTCCGTATGTCAACTCCCGGACCATGCCCGCTTCCAGAAACATCTTCAAATTGTTATATACAGTCGCCACGCTCATACTGGGAAACTGGGGTTCAAGCGCACGGTAAATTTCATCGGCTGTCGGATGCCCCATGGATTCCATCAGATAGTTCAATATGGCATGACGCTGGGGTGTAATACGGACACCGGTCGTTTTCAGATGCTCCAACGCATGTTGGACACGTGTTGCCATAAAACCCACCGCCTTACCTTTCATTACTCTGCAGAGACAAAATGTATGATTACATGTTTCTCTCATTCAGAGTTGATCTTGGCTGGAACAACGTGTTTACATTATTCCTGCCATGTAACCTTGCCAGTTTATATTTATTGTACGGCGATTGCAAGTTTATTGTCAACGCGCCAGTCACTGAACTTCGGACGTTTCATCTTGGGAATTCTGTCCGTCTTCGGTCATTTGTTCCAAGTTATCGTCTGTACCTTCCGAATCCAGTGAATTCGTTCCAACAGGAGGCACTACAGGATTACGATCAATCGTGAGGTCGCTGTTTCCCTCAACTTTGACCGTATACTCTCCTTCACCAAGCTGGCCTTCAATCGTTTTATTCTTCACTTTAAACGGCAGATCCGTTTGCAGATCTCCATAACTGCTGGAACCACTGAGGCTATAATCCCCCCGCTCCGGAATCAAAATGTTAATAGCCCCTACAGCGCTATAAACGTCCCAGTCACCGCCTACTTTGGCGGATACAATACTTATGCTGCCATTGAGGGATTGAGCTTTGACTGCCAAACTTGCGCCGTCTACATTGATATTTCCGTTTCGGGTATCCGCTGTGATCTCTCCAACAGAGTCCGTGATGCTGATACTTCCGACTTGCGTGGTCAGGTTCACATTTCCAGAAACCCCGCGAGCCTTCATGTCCCCTCGATTACTGTTCAAGTCCACATTTCCGATCGCATTTGCCACAACGACATCACCATTCAGCGTTTTACCTGAAATATCACCCACGGCATTCGTAATTCGTATACGTCCATTTCCGGTCTCAGCCAAAATGGTACTGATGGCCTCCGGACGATTCAACAATATGGCTCCATTGGACGTTCGAATATCGAGATTAAAACGACGATCATCCGGGATCGTTATGGTGATATTCATCCGCGGCTGTGTTTTCTCGTTCTCTCCATACGTTTTGCCTGTAGTCTTGATATGAATCACTTTTGTCCCGTCTGCCTCAACAAAGGAAGCGTCCGCCACTGCTTTGGCCTGCACTTCAGTTGTCTGATCCACCCAAACTACCGTGCGCACCTCAATCTCTTCCGTGTCCCCCCGCTGTACCGAGATATCCCCGTTCACTCCCTCAACAACGAGGTCCGATGTATCCATACCTACAGGCACCCGAATCGTGCCCTTATCTTCCATATATCCTGCTGCCTGACTATAGTCCATGGATGCCGCTCCCAGATTAAGACTCACCCGGTTCCACAAATGCATGTAATGATCCTGCTCTGTGACGATAAATACTGAAGCCGTCAGTAAAAGAGACGTCAGGATGCCTTTCGCATCGGGTCTGAAGCGCATTTTCATTTTCTCACCTTGGTTGTCTGAAGCTGCATTCCCTCTTCCACGTGTCACTAAAAACAACAGTATGTATTCCACACCTAACACAACGAGCAAGAGGGGCCACCAATCGACCATCTCATATACATAGTCCGTTCCCCACCGTTTATCCAAAATCAACAGCACACCGACAGCTACGATTAAGGCGGCAGCCGTATAGCGGCCGACCCGGACTTTACGGTTCATGGCTATCCCTCCTTGAATAGTTTGCACTAGATTTTCTTCTTGCGAAGCATGACCCAGATTTCCCGTCCGAAAACGATAAGTCCTCCTGCGATCATCAGAACAGCAAAAGTATATCCACCATACACAGCGATTAGCTCTTTAAACCAACGCGGTTTGCGAAAGAACAATACCAGCAGCGATCCTCCTACAATCAGAAGCAATCCAAACGAAATGCCCCTCTCCCACACCATCATAGCTTCCCTTGCAGAACGTTCGCTAGGGATGGGCTTGTCCGAGGTGTTGTAGGTGACCGCTCTTCTCCTGCGCATCATCACCCAGTCCGCAGATTGCAATACGTCGAATACATTGTAAAAGTAAATTACCGGAATAAACAACGCCAGCAGGATAAGCAATGGTACATTAATCTGTATTCCAATCGTTGAGAAATACAAGAGTGCTGACAGATCCAAAAGCACAAGCATCATGAATGTCAGACCTCTCATGTATAATCGGAGATAAATATGACCTAGACCCGGAATAACCGCACTTAGCAATCCGGCAATAAACTTGTGAGTCCGATTTCGGACAGGTTTTCCGCGCGTTCCGCTGGAAGTATTGTTCGACTGACGTTTCCGTTTCATAAACGACTCCTTTCTTCCGGGCTGACATTCCCGCTCTTCATGCATTTGGTTAGATAGTACCCTAAAGAGCCAGGAGAGTAACTGGAAGAAATATGGTTATGAGCAAAAACCCTCCGGCACTAAAGGCCTCAGAGGGTTTAATTCATTTATTCGACCGACACTTTCGTTACATGTTCCCACTGTCTTAACTTGGATACGAGATGCACTGCACTCAATTCATGTGGCATGTAGACATGCAGCACAATTTCAATTTTGCGTTCAACCGATATCATTTCTGCATAAGCCAAATCCTGCTCATTAACCGTTATTTTACGGATTTTGATCTTTTCCTGTTCCATAAATGAAGATACCTGTTCCAGAAAACCGGGCTCAGATAAGGTATGAAGTGTAACGACATGCAGTTTGTTTCCCCGTATATACCTAAGCTCCAACTTGTTGAATACCCAGAGGTTAAGCAATACCAAGACGGTTGACACGATGGAAGCAAAAAAGAATCCCGCGCCTGTTGCCAGTCCGATGGCTGCCACAACCCATATGGAAGCTGCCGTTGTCAGACCGGTAATCGACTTGCCGGTAAAAAGAATCGTGCCCGCTCCGAGAAACCCAACGCCGGTAATAACGGCTGTAGCCAGACGTGCCGGATCAATCCTTACGTTTAGTTCATTTGCAAAATCTTTAAAACCATAAACAGACAACATCATAATCAGTGCAGATCCAAGGCATACCAGAATATGGGTACGCAGACCGGCAGCATGATTGGAACGCTCCCGCTCCAGGCCTACAAGCCCTCCAAGCAGCATAGCCAGTAATAATCGCAATAAAATGTGCCACTCATCTATCAACCAGGGATTGCCCAAAGCCGGTAGTCCTCCTCCAAGTTGTTCACATCATTAATCTTTATTCTTATGAAATGTCGTTAATTCCACTCCTGGTGCAATCTGTACAACATCCACGGGCTTAAAGCCGAATTTGGTATATAATTTCACGGCTGGCTGGTTCAATGTTCCTGTAGAAACAATATAACGTGGAAGATCGGGATATTGTTCAAACACATGCGTCATCAAAGCAGCAGCAATTCCTTTACGAAAATGATCGGGATGCACCATCATACGTGTGATCGTCAACGTATTGATCTCTTCCTCATCCACTGCGACCGCACCAAGCAACTCGCCATCCGTGTCCACATAGCCATAAAAGGTCTCTCCACAGTTTTGCAGCGCCTCCATCGTATCCATTAAAGGCGGAATTTCCTGAAAACCGATGATTTCGGCTTCAAGCCGATAAGCTACATGCTGCAGTCGCCAGAGCTGACCTACGGTCTCCACATCACTCAATGACAAAGTTTGAATCTTCATGCATTCCTCATCTCCTTTGTATGTCACTGAAACCAAGACAATACAATCAAACTTATGCCCTTAACAAAAAGAGGCTGTCACAGGGACGAGCCTCTTTCTGTCCGGCTTCACCGGATGGATTAGCGGTTCAGTACTTCTGTAAGCAGTTGATTGGCTAGTCCCGGATTGGCTTTGCCTTTGCTTTCTTTCATGACTTGACCAACGAGGAAACCAATGGCCTTCTGTTTACCAGCTTTGTAGTCTTCCACGGATTGCGGGTTGTTCGCAACAACCTGCTCCACAATGGCAAGAATGGCACCTGAGTCACTAATCTGGACCAGACCTTTTTCTTCAACGATTTGCTGTGGAAGCTTGCCGCTCTCGAGCATTTCCTTAAATACCGTTTTGGCGATTTTACTGTTAATTGTACCTTTTTCAAGCAGTCCAATCATCTCACCCAGACCTTGGCCAGTCAGCGGCACCTGATTCAATTCAAGGTTGCTGGTATTCAAATAACCAAGCAAATCACCCATAATCCAGTTGGATACGGCTTTGGCATCCTTGGTGTATTTCAGACTGTCTTCAAAAAGATCAGCGACCGCTTTGGATGAGGTAATAACCTCGGCATCATAACTAGGCAGTCCATAATCAGCGGTATAACGTGCTTTACGCTCATCCGGAAGCTCAGGTATAGAAGCTCTGATCCGTTCTTTCCAGGCTGCATCGATATGCAGCTTCACCAAGTCAGGATCTGGGAAATAACGATAGTCATGCGCTTGCTCTTTACCACGCATCGACAGTGTTTTCCCCTGAGCCTCATCCCAGCGACGAGTTTCCTGAACGACTTCGCCGCCGTCGTCCAAAATTTCCGCTTGGCGGAATTGTTCATATTCCAGACCACGCTGAACACCACGGAAGGAGTTCATGTTTTTCAGTTCGGCTCTCGTTCCCAGCTTCTCCTGTCCATGCGGACGCAAACTAATGTTGGCATCACAGCGCAGTGAACCTTCTTCCATCTTCACGTCGGATACATCACAGTACTGCATGATCGCACGCAATTTCTCCAGATATGCACGAGCTTCCTCCGGAGAAGAAATCTCCGGCTCAGAGACAATCTCCACGAGCGGAGTACCCACACGGTTAAAATCGACCAATGAAGCATAGCCGCCGTCAACGTGGGTAAGCTTCCCTGCATCTTCTTCCAGATGAAGACGTGTAATGCCAATTCGCTTCGTTTCACCGTTGACTTCAATATCGATCCAGCCATTCTCACCGATCGGTTGATCGAATTGTGAGATCTGATAAGCTTTTGGAGAATCGGGGTAGAAGTAGTTTTTGCGGTCAAACTTGCTGACATCAGCAATGGTGCAGTTAAGAGCCATGGCTGCTTTCATCGCGTAATCTACAGCCTGGCGATTCAATACAGGCAATACACCTGGATGTCCGAGACAGACCGGACAAGTATGTGTATTGGGCGGAGCTCCAAAGGCAGTGGAGCAGCCGCAAAAGATTTTGGAGTTTGTATGCAACTCGACATGGACTTCAAGTCCAACGACCGTTTCATATTTAGATGCGGACATTTCTATATTCCTCCGTTCCGGGCAGTCTACAGCTGCGGACGCTGCTTGTGGAATTCCGTATTTTGTTCAAACGCATGCGCTACGCGCAGTACGGTGGTTTCATCAAAGGCTTTACCGATAATCTGCATGCCGACAGGCAGTCCATCCGAGAATCCACATGGGATGCTGACTGCAGGTACACCAGCCAGGCTGACAGGGATAGTCAGAATGTCGTTGAGATACATCGTAAGTGGATCATCGACTTGGGAACCAAGTTTAAATGCCGTTGTTGGCGCTGTTGGTCCGATGATGACGTCATATTTGGCAAATACGTCGTCGAAATCCTGTTTGATCAACGTACGCACCTTCTGAGCTTTCAAATAATACGCATCGTAGTATCCCGAGCTGAGCGCATAGGTTCCAAGCATGATGCGTCGTTTCACTTCGGGACCAAAACCTTGACTACGGGACTGGTGGTACAGATCCAGCAAGTTCTCCGGATTGTCTGCACGAACACCATAACGCACGCCGTCGAAACGAGCCAGGTTCGAAGAAGCTTCCGAGGAAGCGAGCAGATAATACGTAGCTACCGCATATTCGGTATGCGGAAGAGATACTTCCTCCCAAGTTGCGCCGAGTCCTTCGAGGACTTTCAGGGCAGACAGGACGGTTTCTTTAACTTGAGGATCAACGCCTTCACCAATGTATTCCTTCGGAACAGCAATACGAAGTCCTTTGACATCCCCGGTCAGTCCGCTCAAGTAATCCGGGATATCCACTTTCGCGGATGTCGAATCTTTGGCGTCATAACCAGCAATGGCTTGCAGCACATAGGCAGAATCCTCGACATTTTTCGTCAAAGGTCCAATCTGATCCAGGGAAGATGCGAATGCAACCAGACCAAAGCGGGAAACGAGTCCGTAGGTAGGTTTCAAACCGACAACGCCGCAATAGGAAGCAGGCTGTCTGATGGAGCCACCTGTATCTGATCCCAATGTGAAATAAGCTTCTCCTGCCGCAACAGCCGCAGCAGATCCACCACTGGAGCCGCCTGGAACACGATCGAGTGCCCAAGGGTTACGTACAGGGTAGAAGCTTGAATTTTCATTGGAGCCGCCCATGGCGAATTCGTCCATGTTCAACTTCCCGATCGTCACGGTATCCGCCGCTTTCAGCTTCTCGACAACGGTTGCATCATACACCGGGTCGAAATTGCGCAGAAACTGGCTGCCACATGTTGTGCGCAGTCCGTTCGTAACGATGTTGTCCTTAATGCCGACTGGTAGACCGAAAAGCAAACCTTTCTCCTCACCGCTGACGAGTCGATCATCCAGTTGACGTGCACGAGCACGTGCCTGTTCTTCATCCAGTGCCAGAAAAGCCTTAACCTTTTCATCCCGTTCACCAATGTTCTGATATGCCTGATTCACCAGATCGCTGACCGACAGCTCCTTGGCGTGCAGCTTGTTATGTATCTCCGGCAACGATTGTTCAAATAAACTCACGTAATTCGTCCTCCTTCCGGTTATCCGTTATTCCATTACAGCAGGCACTTTGAATTGCCCGTCTTCTTCTTCTGGTGCATTGCGCATGACCTGTTCAATCGACAGACTTTCCCTCGTCTCATCTTCACGCATCACATTGCTGACGTGCAGCACGTGAGTGGTCGGCTCAATGTTCTCTGTATCCAGTTCATTGAGCTTCTCAGCATATTTTAAAATCGCGTTCAGCTGTCCTGTCAGGGTCTGCTCTTCTTCCGCAGTCAAATTAAGCCGGGCCAGCTTGGCCACATGCTGAACGTCATTATTCGAAATACTCATTTCCGGATGCCTCCTTCATTCGTTCTAATTCCTGAAACCGCCGAAAACGAATCGTTCGTTTAACGGGCTAAAGTCCCAAGATAACTTTTTTCATTATAGGTGAGATAGTTCGACAATTCAATGCATAGGACTGTACTGACTTCTATTACGTAGAAAAAGGGTTCCAGTGATTTTTCAGACATCTGAGCAATGATATCCTTCCTGCGTACCTCATCGCTATTAAGAATTCACTGTATTAATTATTGCTCCTAGTCTAAATTGGCAAAAAGGCAGTGCGAATTCGCTCTGCCTTTTTTGCTGTATACATTACTAGTTATTCTTTAGATCAAGCCCGAATGCTGCAATAACCGACGAATAAGCGCCGCAGTCTCTGCCCGAGTGATCATGGATTTTGGAGCAATGGTCGCGTTACTCCGACCAGATACAAGCCCTGATTGAAGACTGAAGTCGACAGCTTCTTTTGCCCAATACGAGACCATATCCATATCTATATAGCGGGAGAGATCTTGGCCGGTGTCGATATCCAGCTTACGATCCAAGCCGGTAAGCTTCATCGTCCGATTAATGATCATCATCGCTTCTTCACGGGTAATCTTCTGTGTTGGCCGGAATGTGCCATCTTTATAACCGTCGATCAGACCCAGGTTGGAAGCAGCAATTACTACATCTGCATACCAGTCACTCGGGTTTACATCGCTGAATCGGTCGTTTTCTTCACCTGTTTGAAGCCCCAGTGCACGCACGATCACGGCCGCAAATTCAGAGCGAGTTATGCTCGCGTCCGGATTATAGATCGTATCCGATATTCCACGGACAACCATTCTTGAGCCCATATCATTCACTTCTGTTTCTGCCCAATGTCCGGCTACGTCTACGAATGTCTGGGGATTCCAAACGAGACCATACGCACTATTCGTCAAACTGTTGATTTGCGCATGATAAACTCCATTGACTTGCGTGATTTTGGTCGGAACATGGCGCACGCCGCCGTCCTTCTCAACCACAACTCCAGTCGTTACCTTGGAAGGATCAACCTCACCAGATAAAGTAATTGCTCGTTCGACGTAATTGTTAAACCGGTCCACACTTACAGATCTGCCTTCATATGTGGCCGTTATGTTGAAATCAAAAATCGGACCAATCAAGGCAAAACCATTTTGATGAGCAACTGTTTCCGCCGCATATATCGTTTCAGCAGAAGCAGGTGCGATCTCCAAATGGAGGACTATATCCTTGAGGTGATCTTCAGCACCAAGTTGTTGTGCCAGCGTATTGATTTCCACCAGTCGGGAAGGCAAGGAATAGGTAGCGGCTTCCGTTTGCAACACAAGTACGGCTTCCTTGTCTGCCATGAACTTCACCAATCGCCCTGTCAGCTCACCGATTACCCGATCTTTGTGACTACTGTTTACGGGGAGTGTAACTACAGCGTTCATGCCTTCTACATCTAGCTTTTGCATGATAGCCCGTTCGTCGACTGCCAGAGTCAACACATTCTGTCCATTCACTTTAGACGTTTTCAAGGTTCCTGCCGTTTCCGGCTTCCCGTTTACCAAGATCGAAACACCGGAATTAACCGCCCCTCCTCCCGAAGACGCTGTACCTGCCGCTCCGCTTGCAGGCCCAGAAGTACTGCCACCACCAGGATTTGAACCGTTACCGCCATTTCCACCATTGGAGTTGTCGGAACCATCTGGAGGGTTTGTTCCGCCGTTATTCGACACAAGCCACTTCGCGAACAATGTCACATTAGAGGTGCCTATAAGTAGCGTATCGCCCACACTATAGTTTACTCCGCTGCCGTCAGCTGCCGTGTTCCAGCCTGAAAAATCATATCCAGTCCTCACCAGGTTGCCTGTGTTACCCAAAATTGTAGCCAGCGTTTGTTGCTTATACGCCTGGTTGTCTGAGGGCACGTCTCCTGATGCAGCTCCGTTACTGTTGTAAGTGATCTGATATCTCTTCGGTTGTGCATAGGACATGACTGTAGCTTTGTTACCGTTACTTCCATCTTTGAAAGAAACGTAAAGGTTCCCTGCTGCGTCAATCTCCAACGTAGTGTTCTGTGCAATTCCCTCTGAGAAACCAGTCCCACCGATCGCATTCCAGCCATCCGCCTCGGTATATTTCATAACTGTTGCTTTGTTCATATTTGCTGAATCCATATATGCCACATACGGACTTCCATCTTGATCAAGCACCATCGAGACGAAATTTGCCGCTCCGTCAGAGAACTCAGCATCCCCAACCGTTATCCACGTTCCGGAGCCAGTATATTTCATAACTGTTGCCTTTTGTCCGTTGAATCCAGTGGTATAAGCAATATATACCGTTTCGTTCTGATCTACTGCAAGCGCAAACTCAGCTACGTTTTCTTGTGAAAAGGCACGATTGCCAACGAAGGACCAAGAATCATCCGCTTCGTTATATCTGATAACAGACAATCTGAATCCTCCACTATTATCGCTTAATGCAACGTAAGGGATACCGTCTGGCCCTATAGCCAATATACTTCCTCCCGCGCCTCCCAGAATATTTTCGGTATTGCCGATGGACGTCCACTCTCCAGACTGGTCATTATATTTCATAACCGTGAGGCGATAACTGCTATTTAAGGCAACATACGGCACACCGTTTGCATCGAGTTGCAAATCAAGACTCGATAAATTAGCTGGAGAGAAACCTGGGGAACCTACAAAATCCCAGCCATCCTGCTCCGTATACTTCATGACGGTTGCACTGCCAACATGATTTACATCACTAAAAGCAACGTATATTGATCCATTCTGGTCTATTGCTATTTTGTTTTTTGTTGCATAACTCTCAGTAAAACCTGGTTGTCCGACTGCCGACCATCCACTCACTTCGCTATATTTCATGACTGTTGCTTTAAAGCCATTGGATACATCTTGATATACGACATACGGCGTGCCATGGGCATCAAGGGCAAGATCCTGGTCAAAAGTCATTCCCTCTGAGAAACCTGCATCGCCAATAACTTCCCACTTTCCTGTTTCATCCTCATTGGACGTGGATGGCGTCCACTTCGCATACAACGTTACATGAGCAGCACTCATGATTAACGTCTCACCTGCGTTATAGCTCGTTCCGCTTCCATCTGCTTCTGTATTCCAGCCAGCGAATGTATAACCTAATTTTTCTAAATTGCCTGTATTACCTAAAATGATTGCTCCCGCAAGATCATTGTATTGTTGATTATCCACTGGTGCATTACCCAACTGAGCTCCATTACCATCATAGGAGACTGTGTACGAAGCTTTCGCTCCAAATCTCATCACCGTCGCCTTTGAACTATTGAATGCATCTTGATAAACAACATACGGCGTACCTTTTTGGTCCAATGCGAGTGAAGGTGTAGACACCACCCCAGCAGAGAAACCGGCTTGACCGACAAACTCCCAGCCATTTTGCTCGCTGTATCTCATTACGGTTGCTTTGCTTCCATTTGCGCTATCCTTGAAAGCCACATAAGGTGTACCCGTCTGATCCATAACCAGCGAAGGAGAATTTGCAGAACCTGGGGAGAAACCAGCTTGACCTACCCTCTCCCAACTTGATATCTCATCACGATATGTCATGACCGTCATTTTATTCGTATCATCTTGAAACACAATATAGGGTTGACCTAATGGATTCATCACAAGTAATGGGGAGGTTGCGTACCCTCCTGAAAAGCCTGCTTGGCCTACCACCTTCCATTCGTTGGAACTGTACATCATGACGGTGGCTTTGTAGGCTTCATCCTGAAAAGCCACATAAGGTGTATCCGCTTGATCGAGAACCAATGAAAAGGAAGAGATTGCTTCTCCTTCGGAGAAGTCAGCACTGCCCACCAGCTCCCAGCCCGTTGGCTCGATGTATCTCATTACGTTTGCTTTCCCACTGGCTCCATCCTTAAAAGCAATATAAGGATTACCCGCCTGATCCAGCGCGAGCGAAGGGTAGTTTGCCCTGTCTGGAGTAAAGCCTGCCTCTCCTACCAATTCCCAACCGTCTGATTCACTATATTTCATGACCGTAGCCTTACCACTAACGCCGCTATCCTGATATCCAATATATGGAGTGCCTGCTTGATCCAGCACGAGTGTGATTCCGCTTGCTGATCCAACCGATAGGCCTCTATCACCTACCAGTTGCCAATCACCGGACTCACTATACTTCATCACCGTTACTTTAGAATTAGCACCCCTATCTGAATAAGCAACATATGTTGTTCCTAATTGATCCACAGCCAGCTTGGGAGCAGAAGCTTCTCCAGCCGAGAAACCGGCTTCCCCCAATAGTGTCCACTCTTCGCCACCAGAGGCGTAAGAGCGGTTTATATCCCATATCTGAAAGATCGGGTTGCCTCCCAGAATCACCAGACAGGCCAACAACATCATCACGAATTTTTTTCCGTTGCGAAAGCTCCTTCTCATCTTCATATCTACCTTCCTTGTTATGTATAATTTGAAGGGTGCAATCCCTTCTACATCGCAAGGTATTTTATCAATTGTCTCTGAACCGATTCTGAACATAATGACTTGGTCTGCTGAAATAGGATTCCGAAAAATCAAAAAAGAGCCGGCATCAGCCGACTCTTAAAACTCTAAATCCATGCACGCAGGTTAACCTGCTTTATAAAATCCGCCTGTGACATAACATCGTTCGCGGTTTCCTCTTCCTCTTCCACAGCTTGAAAATCTCCGTTCATCAGATGATGAAACAGTTTCTCATTGTGTGTCGCAAGGGCGTAATCTATCAACGCTTCTCGCTCGACCCGCTCAGCTTCCTGCTTCAGCAGAACCTCTTCTAGATCGACGTCGCCGGATGGAACAAAAAAGTTCCGATTCACCTGCGGCACTCGAAGCACGTAATCGAACGCATTGTCCGGATTCCGGTCATAAGCGATGATGAAACCATATTCCCCCACAGGAAGATTCTGCTCAAACGCATCCGCGACGATGACAACCTTCTCTCCTAATCGCAGCATCGTCTAACCTCCTGGTAGTCTATCTTTTTATTATTTGTATAGTCTACTAGAAAAGAATAGCGATGTCTACGATTACTAGAATTAAACAAAACATTTGTGCAAAATCTTTTTTTCATTCCGTAAATTCTATCATTTACCCGATGTTTGCTTAGGGGGCTTGCGGTCTACTCGCACCACAATGAACCAATATACGATCAATGGTGTGGGAAATCCCGTGATGCCCCACAATCCCCATAACCAGGGGAAACGGCCACGCCTGCGTGCATCCTGAAAGATCCATGTTCCTTGTATCAGCAAAAGAATGGCAATCAGAATAAGCCATATGAGAGGAATTTCATTTAAAGAATAATGCAGATCATTCATGACGAGTCTCCTTCCGACGTCGCCCTGACCAGATTATTACCACGGCAATCGCTGCGCACAAGCTAATCGCCTGGATACCCAAATATAGAGCTGGAGCCGAATGGAATAACAAGACACCAAAAGCGATAATGAACAGTCCCACAATCCAGAACAAGATCATTTCGATCCGATTGGCTCGTCGTCTCATTTGTCTTCGTTCCTTGACTTGGGCTTCAATGGAGGCTAATGAAGGTATATTTACAGGCTCATACGCATCATCGAGCACTTTCATCTGCTGTTGCATCCGCATCAAAATTTCTTGTTCATCCTGTTCTTCAGATCTGCTCACGCTCTTCCAGCTCCTTTCTCAATTGACGAAGACCATAGGCCGTTCGAGACTTCGCCGTTCCGGATGGAATACCCAGCATTTCACCAATTTCATCATAGCCATAGCCATAATAATGCTTCAGCAGGACGGCAATACGATGTTCTGGGGTTAACCTTGTCATGGCATCCATGACATCTGTCCATTCTTCATTGCGGCTCTCAAATTGCCATCGCAATTTGCGTACAGCCTGATTACGAATGGCTTCCAACCAGATCTGTTCTCTTCGCCTGCGCCTAGTCTTGTCGATATATATACGGGTGGCAATCGTAATCATCCATGACGAAAAGGCAGACGAGCCATCGTACCTATGAATATTTTCCATACATCGAATCATCGTATCCTGCACCGTCTCCTCAGCAACGTTGGGGTCCATCGTTACTTTGACAAGATACTTATACACAAAGGAGTAGTGACGCTGCAGCAGTTCTGCCAGTGCACTGTCATCCCCCTGTATCGCTCTCTGTACCTCTTCCAGTTCGGCTGCCTCCATCTGAATCATCACCTGCTCTCCGCTCAGTCTTATGTTATTACGACAGGCTCTGCAGAAACGTTCAATTCAATCCAGAAAAAAGCTGAAGCCGACAATTTCCCGGGCAATCAGACTTCATTTCGGTAATCTTGCAGTTTGTCGAACCACGGTTGGTTGCGGGCTCCGTTGCTTAATAAACGCCTTCTCCATATATTCTGCTGTTGATCCTTGATTGGATTCATCTCATTATTCATGTGTTTATGTAGTTGAGGACGCTGGGTAACTGCTTCTATTCTGCCACTTTCCATTGCTCGTCGGTTTTCTTCAATGATCAGGTTCTCGGCACGTTGTCCCAACTGAATCACTCGCTTTTTCTCCACTTCTAATTCCTCGCTCTCATTAGACGATCTTCTGTAGATACTTGTCAACGATCTGTATGTAGGACTAAACGGGATGTAACTTTGATAAAAAAGAGGCCGAAAACAAAAAAAGAACGCAAACCGGGTATAGACCACAGTCTGCGTGCTTCGCAAGTTAGGGTGTTTCTTTTTATTGCTTCAGTTAGATGGTGCTTTAACGCTTGTAACAACTAATTGCTATTCTAATGAAAAAGTTGTCACTTGTCCAGACTTTCTTCACATAAATTGTCGGATCATCTTGCAGAGACGTAAGGATTGTTTTTCTTCTCATAACCAATTGTCGTTTTGGGACCATGACCTGGATACACTTTGACCTCATCGGAGAAGGTGTATAACTTGTTCTGGATTGAATCGATCAGATCCCGTTCACGGCCTCCGGTCAGATCGGTTCTGCCCACACCCATACGGAACAGAACATCACCAGCAAACAGATCGTCACCACATAACAGACTTACACTGCCTGGGGAGTGTCCTGGTGTATGATACACTTTGAACGTATGACCAATAAAGTTCAAAGTCTGTCCTTCGTCCATGGCATATTCAGCTGGATCTGTTGAAAGCGGCGGGGTAGCCTGCGGCCAGTTCAAAGAACCATTTAATTTTGGCGTTGTGAGCCAATCACTCTCCAAGTCATGCAAATAAACAGGACAGCCTTTCAATTTGCGAATTTCATCCACACCGCCCATATGATCAAAATGCGCGTGAGTGAGCAGGATCGCTTCGATCTCCAGGTCCTGAATGGCTTTGAGTAATGGGCCCGGATTCATTCCAGGGTCAATGATTACGGCTTTACCTGGATCATCCCCCTGCAACAGATACGCATTGGTCTGGAGCGGTCCTAATGAAAACGTACGAATGTTAAGCATATCGGCTCAGTAACCCGAAATCAGTTCACGCAACTCACGAATAATAGCTGCATTGGACTCGGTTCCTTCCCCATAACGTTTCCCAATCTCTTGACGTGCAACAGCCAAATTATACTGATAATCTGCTGCTTCACGGTCCGGGTTGTTACGTTTGAATTCAACCATAACTTCCTGCACATGTTGCGGACGAGGTCCCCATTGGCCCAGTACATGTCCGCCTGTATCTGCAAAAATAACGACTGGGACAGAGCGTCCGCCCATCGTAAGGAACTCATCCATCACTTCAGGATGATTTTCCAAAATAAGAACTTCTGTCGGAATGCCAGAGATTTCCAGCGCCTGGAACACGACCGGAACATTGCGTACCACGTCGCCACACCAGTCAGCAGCCAAAATTAACACACGCAAATCATCGCGGTGATTCAGGCTTTCGAAAAATTCACGATCATCCTCACTTGGCCACGCAAAGTTGTCGTAGTTTGCCTGAAACTCACTTTGGTTCTTCGTCATGCTCTCAATGAAATCTTTCGGTGGCAGACCTTTACCGAATTTGTGAGACAAGTTTGGTTTCCCCATATCTAGACACTTCCCTTCTTTTTACGAGCATTCATCCATTTAATAAGTACATAAATAATCATAAGTGCGAGAGCAACGAGCAGAATCGGCATAATATAAGGTGCCGCTTTCTCGTTGATATGTTGCCATTGATCTCCAAGTATCATCCCTAAATATATAAACAATGCAGACCAAGGTATAACAGCGAGGGTTGTCAGCAAAATAAATCGACCCGTATGCATTTTGGATATGCCGGCAGGAATCGATATGGCATGCCTTACGACCGGAACAAAACGCGCCGTGAAAATGACCCCTGTCCCATACTTGCGGAACCACTCTTCGGAATGGTCGATGTGCTTTTTCTGGATCAGTATGTATTTTCCGTAGCGTTCAAGTACAGGTCTTCCGCCATAACGGCCAATCCAGTAAATAAATAGCTGGGCTATGACACCGCCCACGGTACCAAAAATCAATGCACCGAAAAAATTAATATGGCCTTGTGAAACGAGAAAACCTCCATATGCCAGTACAATTTCACTCGGAATAACTTCAAGCATTAGTCCAAGCATAATTCCAAAGTATCCAAGACTCTGAATCCAATCGAATAATTGATTGACAATGTTATGAATAACGTCCATCTCGACCCTCTTTCTTCATCCTGATTGGCAGTGCCCTTCCGCACCATGGATGTTCGTCCCTATTTTATCACAGGCCTCTAGCTGTTGCTACTTCACCCGTCTGGTATAGTGTCCCGCAGGCAGCCGTTTGCATATGGTATCGGGAGAGGAGCGTGAGAAAATGTCATTTAAATCAGCACCCGGTACTCCCCCGGTCAAACATAACACCCCAGGCCAGAAGCTGCCTTCTGCCCGAGGGATCCGAAGAGCATGCAGCAAGGAGCTGTATCGAACAGCCAAAAAGCTAAAGGTATATATCTCTCCCGAGCTGATGAAGCAGGCGGAGGAATTATATTATGGGAAGGTCATCGCCAATCTGCTCTGGATCGGAGAAAATCGGGATAATCGCAAAAAATTATGCGAATGGTGGAACGCGGATGTCAGCGCTGAGATTGCGACTCTATGGGGTGTGGAGGTAGAACCGCTGCAAGCTGCCTTTAAGAATGCGTTTGGCGGATATCGCCTGTAGGTTGGGAGTACTGGACAGGTAGACGAACAACTTATGGTGCAGCATATGCATATTGGTCGATTTTGAATAAACCCGAACTGCGTCGTAAACCAATACTTTCGTTGAACCCACGCGATATCATTCATGCCGTTAAATGTTGAATCATTCGATTTCATAAATCTCGTTCACCATCCGCGTTGAATGAGGTCAGATATTCAGGGACTTTTTCTGGTCACTTCTGAAGCAAGTGGACCAAAAGCAAGGAGCCGCAAATGATTCCCATAACGTAATGCTTCTTCTCCAAGCCCAAAACGCCGATCATTTCTCTCCTCCCCTGCTGCCACTTCTTGAGCCAATTGTCTATAGCGTTCGTACATCCTTACTCCAGCAGCAGCGGTCTGTCTTCCTCGTTCAGCATACCCTGACGCCAGTTCCCTCCGTGATGCCTGTTCCATCCAGTACAAGGCTTGGGACTGGCTGGACGCGTCAAAGCGATTCAGGGCCAGGCCATGTTCAAAATAGTTCCCAGCCGATTCCCCCCTACCCGATTGAGCGGCCAACCGCCCCAGCTCTCCGTAGAGTTGGGGTGAAGCAGGGGAAAAGGACAGGCTCTGCACCAATATGGATTCAGCCTTTTCCGCTGGAAGCGTGCGGGACAGGGAGATGGCGATATCCGGCCTGTAGGGGTTAAACTTGTACGCCGCAGTAAGCAGCATCTTTCGTTCAGCACCTTCTGTATTTTTTGACAGGGCTAAACGATATTGTTGTTCTGCTGCCACTTGTTGTCCAGCAAGCCAGACTGTGCCGCCAAGCCAAAACATGACGAACAGTCCGGTCAATATCCGTTGAGGCCACGGGCTTATTGGGAGGAAAAAGCGAGGGCGTTTTGGGTCAGCCGCGGATTCCTGTAAAGTCGGAGACGAGAGAGCCCAACCTCCAAGCCAAATGAACATCATCCATAGGAAGGTGAAGCTCCAGTCAAAGTCCATAGCGCCATGGAGGCCAAAAACAATAACCGAAGGCAGCAGCTGAGGTGCATGTCTCCACATCGTTCGCAGCGTGGAAAAGAACCATTCGGCGATGAGCAGCAACCCGATCACACCTGTATCGAGGGCCAGATCGAGGAAGCCGTTGTGGACCTCGCCTCCGACATAAGGCGAGGATTGGATGGCGCGAAACATGTTGCGCCATGTCTCTCCCCCGTGGCCCAGCCATGCGGCCTCGGTCCAGAGCTTCAGGGCGTCCCGCCACATCTGAAGGCGGGACAGCCCTGTGCCGACACCAGCCGCCATGCGGTCGGCGGTGGAGGCCACGGCCACAGTGCTGGCGGTGATCCCCGCCAGCACTGTGGCCGTAAGGGCAGCGGTGCGCGTACGAGCGCCGCTGTGCCACAAACGGCACAGCAGCAGCGTGCCGAGCAGCGCAGCTGCCCATGTCCCGGCCAGTGCCAGCAGGCCGGGCACGGGTGCAGGCGCCAGCTGGGCCGCAGCCAGCTGGCGGTAGAGCCAGGCCGCGCACGCCAGGGGCGCGGCCGTGGCCAGCAGCAGCGGCAGGCGGGCACCGCGCCGCTGCAAAGCGAAGGCGGCGACCGCGGCGCAGCCGGTCGCCAGCCAAGCGCCGCGCGACTCGCTCAGCAGGAGCGTGGCTTGCGCGGGCATGAGCGGCAGCACTGCCGCGATGAGCCGTCCGGCCGACAACGGCCGGGCTATGGCGCGTGCGGCGGCGGCCAGCCGCTCCAATGCGTACATGCCAACAACGGCACCGTACGCATTGGGGTACTGCAGCAATCCGCCGAGCCGTGCTCCGGCGGAGCTGATCTCCGGGTCAGCGGTTCGCATGACCCCGTAAGGCAGCGGCAGCACACCGCACGCGGCAAGCACGCCGCTTAGCACAAGCAAGCCGCCTGCCAATTGCCAGCCACAGGCAAACCATCGCGCTCCGTTCGCGCGTGCGGCCAACGTAACGGTTAGCAACGCAAATATCGTCAGAAGGCTCCAGCGCAGCATCTCATCCATGCTTCCCTGTACGCTGACAGAGCCTATCCATACATGCAGGCCGAACCAGACGGCCATAGCCAGGGGCCAAAACATCCAGCGGAAATGAGCATGCTGCATAATGGCAGCATATAGTCGTTTGAGGTATTCCAACCACTGAGCGATCCCTAGCTGTCCTCTAGCCTTCGGTGCATTGAAGCACATAATGAACAAAACAAACCAAATAAGCACACTTCCTGATGCCATCCATACCATGGGATATACGTCCGTAGCATAAAACAATCCCCTACATAGACATCCTGCCAACAGTAAAGCCACTGAAATTAAACCAAGAACTGCCGTTAATGCCGATTCTGAACTCCACTTATCCTTCTTATCTGATCTCGCCCCCTTCATGCTTCTCCCTCCTCTCTCTCTCGTCTCCATATTCTTCTTAATTAATTTCAAACCAAAAAAGACAGAAGCCCCAATAGGGTCTTCTGCCTGATTTCATGCCTTTGGCACATTATATATATTTTCACGGGACCCTCTTACCAGTATGTCCCATCAACGGCGATGGCAGACGAACTGCATCGTCTCAAACGATTAGCAACTTAATCATGCATTCATCCTTTTTACCATTCTGCCGTGAAACATTATGCATCACTCTTCATTATCCCTTTCAACAGTGATCACAGTGGCTAGCATCTTGGGTGGCATCTTTGATCGATTCCCCTTTTGAATTCTCTTGGTTTGCATCTATCCCAAGGTTCGCCGCAGCTTCTTTCAGCTTGCCGCCACCTGGGAGCAAGTCCGCACAAGCCCGCTCCAAATAAGGATCTGCGTGAATAAAATCACGGAATGCGGTATATTCGTTCCACATGTCAGCCGTCTGCCCAGCCTGGCCTCGTACGGCGCGGATTAAAATATTTTTCGGCGTATGCTCCATGTCGATAAATTCAAGCAGCTGCGTTTTGTAACCCATCAGATCGAGCAGCTTGGCACGAATGGCATCCGTTGCCAAAGCGGAGAAGCGTTCCTTCAGAATACCGTGTGACAATAACGGATTCATCACGTTGGATTCAATCTGGTCAAACAGCTCGTGCTGACAGCATGGTACAGATAAAATGACCGAAGCGCCCCAACGAACAGCTTTCTCCAAAGCAGCATCGGTTGCTGTATCACAGGCATGCAGCGTTACGACCATATCCACTTCATTCAGCTCGTCGTAGTCAGCGATGTCTCCAACGAGGAACTTCAGGTCACCGTAATGCAATTTGTTCGCCAGATCATTACAGTGTTCAATCACATCGGCTTTTAAGTCGAGGCCAATAATGTTGAGCGATCTGCGCTGTTGTACGGACAAATAGTGGTACAAAGCAAAAGTCAGATATGATTTTCCACAGCCAAAATCAACTATGGTGAGTGGGCGCCCCTCTGGCAAATGGGGGATAACGTCCTGCACCATTTCGAGGAAACGGTTGATCTGTCTGAACTTGTCGTACTTGCGAGCCAAAACGCGGCCTTCCTCGCTCATAATCCCCAGCTCGACCAGGAATGAAACGGGAACTCCATCTTCCAGCACATATTGCTTTTTGCGATTATGCGAGAGGTCCACCGCCGTCTTGGAAGCCGACTTGGTCAGGATGGACACTTTATATTTTTTGCTGATCAAAATTTGATAGTCTGCGTCTGTCGTACAGAGCAATCCTTGACGAAACGTCTCTTCGCACAGCAAAGTCATGCGTTCTGCCGCTTCAGCCGGAGTCAAATTCTCGTGCAGCACTTTGTTGGTATAATGAAATGCGAATTGATAATGAAGCTGATTCTTGAGCGTTACCGGCTTGACTTGCACTTTGGTATACGAGACATTGTCCCGTCTGCGCAGCTGGCTCCAGGTCGCTGTAATCAGCGAATTCTGTTCAAAGATGTCTTGTATAAGCTTTCGCAATGAATCCACGGGGGTACATCTCACTTTCGATTTGGTTTGGTCAACCGTTACCATACCACAATTCCGTTCCCTCTCCAAGTTAACGGCGTATTCAATTGGTTTATCGATTCAGCTCGGCAAGCCCCTCTTCCACTTCCTCACGAGGCAAACCACCTTGCTGCAATTGCTCATCTTCCAGTTGTCTTAACCTTTCATAGAAAGCCTGTACCTCACCCCGGTAATGAATGGGATGGTTGTCATCTACCTGAAGCAATCTGTACCAGCTATTCTCAGCCTGATCATAACGCCCCTGCTGTTCACGATACAAGGCAAGCTGCTTTTCCGTTCGTGCCGGAAGTTCATATAGTTTCGTCTGCTCCAATATTCCCTCCACACGACCTGGTGCATCCAGCAGCTTCGGATTAGCCCCATGATTCAGTGCGTACAGGTAAAAATGAAGTGATCTCATCAGACGAATGAGTGCTTCATCCTCTGACTCCATTTTTTCCTGGTCATCTATGCCCTCTACTTTGGCCTTTTCATTATAAATGTACGCCTCTTCTTCGATCAGCCTGGCGGCGTGTTGCAGATTGTCCACTTCAATGACGCCGCGAAAACGGAACATTTCAATGACGTCTTCAGCCGGCAGTGAGTTCAGCAGAGATAAATTCAGTCCAAACTGCCTGCGCAGCAGCTCGTCCAGTTCGGACAGGGCCTCCGTATGTTTTCGCTGTTGTTTGAGTGTAAATACTTTGCCGATCGCTTCTGTCATTTCCTCCATCATGCGGAGCAGATAATCTTTCCTGAACATGCTATGTGCCCCCTCATCGTTCGATCATGTACATTCCACTTTGACTTGCATGATCCATTCTCATCATTTTAATTCATGCCATGACAAAAAGCCAAAACATGGTTTAATGGCTCTCCCATGCTCTGTCCCTGAACAAATAAAACCCCTGCCGTTCTGGAACGAACGTTGCAGGGGTTTAGCAAGGTATCGGCGCTCCGCCAAGGAGGCGAAATCATCGGATACTCTATTTATGTTCTTTTAAAATTAAATTCACTTCGATAATCCCGTCAAAAATGATGTAATGACCTGAATTAATTCTTCCGGTGCTTCGTACATGCTCATATGTCCTGCCCCAGGAATCACGGCTTGTGTAATATGTGGCTTGTCACTTGTAAATGTACGTTCCGGCGGAATGACAGCATCCTTCTCTCCGGCAACCAGCAGGACAGGAAGTGGTGTCGCCGACAATACATCACGCCGGTCCGGACGTTCCCGCATAGCCAGTGCAGCTCCAGTTGCCCCTTGCGGAGCAGTCTGATAACCAATTTCCTTCACACGTGTCACTTGCGCTGATAGCGATTCCACATGTTCTGGTGCAAACAAACCGGGAACCAGTCCATCTACAAAGTGAACAATGCCTTCCGTCTGAATGGTGGATACTGCGCGAAGGCGTTTTTCCTTACCCTCCTCACTATCCGGATACGCTGTGGAATGAATCAAGCCGAAGGCATTCAATCGTTCTGGGTGGCGCTGTGCAATAGAAAGTGCGATATATCCGCCCATGGAGTGACCGAGCAGGACAGCCTTGTCCACCTTTAGCTCGTCCATTAATTGCAATACGTCATTGCCCATCTGATCAATCGTATAACTACCTACAGGCGCGTCCGTTTTGCCATGTCCACGCAGATCGGGTACGATGCAACGATAGCTGCGTGCAAGCTCAGGCACTACTTCATCCCAGTAGGATGAACTGCCGCAGTATCCGTGGAGCAAAATGAGTGCTTCTCCCTTACCCTGTTCGGCATAACAAATCGTCGTTCCGTCACACATCACTTTTTCCATATAAATCCCTCTCTCTGCGCGAATTAAATTAATTCAAGTTGTATATTATTAAGCCTGCATACCATTAATGAAACGTTTATCTGTATTTCACTGCTTCAGCGACCGCCTCTGCAATCGTTCGGGACATGCCCATAACGAAATGAAGTGACGTCATCTGTAGAATGGAATAAGGTCTCGGTCCATTTGCATTCACTACAGCAGCTACGCTGTAATGACCAACCGGTGGCAGCTTGCCGCCAACCGATTTTGCCGGAATAAGTGGATGTTCCGCAAGATAGTATGTACCTGTTGCCTGTTTCGGACCCAGACAAGCATCTATGGCGATAATGGCATGATGTGACGGGATAAGCGCCAGCCTCCTCTCCAACGTATCCGCATCACAAGGAGAAGCCAGAGTCCCTACAACGTGATTCACTCCGGCCTCCTGCAGCAGACTGCCTGTCAGTGGGCCCAGTGCATCTCCGGTGGAACGGTCTGTACCGATACAGATAAAGGTGATTTCATCCGGTGAATGAAGTTGATAGATGTGCTTAAAAAATAATACCAAGTCTTCTCCCTGCACATTTTGGCGGGCTTCCCTACTTTGATGACGAACCAATTCCCGCTTATATACTGCCAATCTCTTACCTCCTTTACACATGTACTCCTACCTGAGGCTCTATTGTTATATTCCTCATTTTACCCGATGCTTGATTTCGCTGCAAAAGCATTGGCCTGAGCCTGTCCAATCATGATACAATGACAACAGTTTCCGATACGGAAGGGATGGACATAACGATGGATTTAACGCAAGCAAGCGCAGCCAACATGGAATATATGATTGAAGCAATCAAAACGAAGTTGCGGATGGCCAGTGGAGCTGCCATGCAGGCTTCGTCTTTCCCACTTGAGAAGTATGAAGATTTGTTTGACCTGTATGAAATGGTCCTAAGCAAGGAACATCTGAGTATCTCTGAAGTGGAAGCCGTCGCTTCCGAACTGGGTAATCTCCGCAAATCCTAGGGCTGCATCGCCCCTGGAACTTTGAGTGGCTCTTTTATGAAGGCAGCTTCAACAAGCTGTACAAAAAGGACCTGTTCTCCACATGACAGTGGAGAACAGGTCCTTTTGCAGTTATTTTTTCGTCAAGGCAAATCCACCAATACAAATTCAGCTGTCTCGCTGCCTGTACCTGTAATTTGCAGATCACAGCTTTTGCGGATTCGTGCAGCATCACCCGGCTTGAGATTGAAGTTGCCATCTGAACATACAATCTCGATATGGCCACTAATCAGGAAGAGATGTGTACGCCGATCTTCATGTTGAGGATACATTAATTTTTTACCGGATTCCAGGTGGGACAGATAGCAAGTTACATCCTGTGAAATTGGCAATGCTCCCTCTTTTCCTTCTCCCCCTTGTCCCGATACAATCGGACAAAGACGGTTCAGATGCTTCTGAGCCTCTACACGACGATTGGTATACGAGGGCTTCAGCATGCGCTGGGATGGCAGGAACCACATCTGTAGGAAACGTACCGGTTCATCCTCGGACGGGTTAGTCTCTGAATGCTCTACCCCGGTACCCGCACTCATGACCTGAACCGTTCCCGCTTCCAACAATTGCTCCGTTCCCATGCTATCCGTATGTTTCAATGTACCTGATATGACATAACTAACAATCTCCAAGTCATGATGTGGATGTCGCTTAAAGCCTTCCTGCGGCATCAGTGTGTTGTCATTATGAGCCAAAAGACAGCCAAAATGGGCATTGCTTGGATCATCATAGTCCGCAAAGGAAAAGCTGAATTCACTGTGTATCCAACCTCGATCCGACGTGTGCCTTTCTTCCGATGTCACTACTTTAATCATGTTCATCCACCTCCAAGAGTTTAGAGCTGCCGCATTATCGCAGCAGTTCTTGCGTGTATATTTAGAATTCTATAGATCAATACCAGTTGGTATGTCATCTTTACCCGTGGTCCGGGAATTCTAATCACGCCCCTTGCTTATGGTTATACGCTTTCTTCAGGTGAGTGAAGCTTGAATTCAATCTCTGCCCGCCCCACGATTTTACCAGCGTCGTTCCGAATGTCAGGTGGATATAGTTCTGCCAGTCGTTCAATGGTTTTCCGATTGCTATAGCCAATCTGCTCCAGAATGGATTGGGCAATATTGGCCCATTCTTCTTCCGATCCGTCAAGCACTTTGAACGTAATTCCGAGGCGTTCCTTTTTCAGGGCAAAACCAAACACACCCTTAAAGCCCCCCTTAGCTACAATGTTGCTATCTTCTAGCAGCACGGAATCCACACGCTTCGTTCCTCCTACCATTAACGGATATTCGTTCATGGCTCCAGTGATGGTCTCTACCGCGGAGCGTGTAGACCGGTCCTCGATCAGATCCGGGCAAGCCAGCTTCAGATATGCGTTCGACAATGCCGACAATGGCAACGAAAATACCGGAAAGCCGCAGCCATCCGTCCCAAGTTTAATCTCTTGCTGCTCAATCCCTGCCATATAGGCCATGGTCTCCAGAATTTCGCGCTGTACCGGATGTTCTGGCTCTGCATAACTTCCCAAATCGGCCTGTTTCATCTGAGTGTATGCGAGAACGCCCAGATGTTTACCGGAGCAGTTGTGGAGGATACGACGCTTCTCTCCTTGAGATCGCAGCCATTCATTTCGGCTTTCTTCATTGAGGGGGTAACTCGGTGCGCAAATCAAGCACCCTTCACCCAATCCTATTTTGCTTTCGATCTGTTCCAGCACCTGAATATGCATCGGTTCAGATCGGTGCGAGGAAGACATAATCGCAATCTCCTGGGCTGTCAGACCATAATGCCCGGCAATACCAGCACGAATCCCCGGAATGGCCTGAAAAGGCTTGGCGGATGAACGGGTAAACGCTCTAAAATGAGGGTCTCCGGCTGAATATACAACATTTCCGTTCTCATCCGTAATGCTTATGTGTCCGTAATGGGCGCATTCCATGACGCCCGCACGGTATTCTTTAATTAACAGGGCACTCTCCATGCGAGTTCTCTCCTTTATACTCCCGAATTCATCTCTGCTTTGCGTCACGACGCCGCATGGGATATCTTAAATAGTATAGTACAAAAGCGACGTTTTTACAGTTTTTTCGACAGACATTTCGGGTAATCCTTTATCGATCTTTATCTACCCACTACCATCACTGAAGGAGATATTCATTTATGTTGCGCAAAACGCATTACCCCACTTCCGGGTTAGCTCGCAAAACTTCGGTACCTCCACTGTTCAGTTGGGCTGGTGTCGGAATTATAGCCAGCGTTTCGGTCGTCTTCTTGCTGGCGGCTCTGGGAGCACTGCTGGGTACCGATGCTGTCCTTTCATTGGATGACCGTATCCAGCAGTTATTTTATCTGAACTCGGATTCACGTCTTCATCTGCTGCCTTTCATCTCATTCATTACTGCGCTCGGTTCTTTCAGACTTTCTGCCATCGCAGCCATCGGTTTTTCCATTCTATTCTTGTGGCAGCGCCGTCCCCGTTTCCTCATATATGGATATGCGTTACTCAGCAGTTTTGCCATGATGTGGATTCTCAACACCTTATTGAAGGAAATATTCAGGCGCAGCAGACCTGAGCTGGAACATCTGCTCGTTGTTCATGGATATAGTTTTCCAAGTGGTCATGCGATGATCTCAATGGGGTTTTATGGCATGCTCTTTGTCATCTGGGCGATTGAACGACATCAACGTGAGTCTGCCGTTGCTCTGCCTGTCCTTTGCGGAATCATATTTATATTCCTGGTCGGCCTTAGCCGTATCATGCTGGGTGTACATTTTCCAACCGATGTTTTCGCCGGATTTGCTGCTGGACTGACTTGGATCTTCTGCATGATAAAAGGGATTCAACGTTCCGTCTGAATTATATTATCCTACAATTTCCAGTACATCTCTCCCTACATTGATTGTTTCACCTTGAAGCACGGCGTTTATATACGAAGTAAGCAAACGCGAACAGACACCATTCTACATCAAGCACAAGGAGGCGGTTGTTATGTGGGGTATTATTATCAGCATTGTGATGGCCATCATTATCGGTGTAATCGGTGATGCACTTGCCGGTCATAACATGCCTGGAGGAATTATCGGTGCAATGGTTGCCGGATTTGCCGGAGCCTGGCTGGGAGCACTCTTGCTTGGTAACTGGGGACCAGTCATCGGTAACTTTGCCGTAATTCCTGCCATCATTGGTACAGCAGTCTTTGTCTTTTTGCTAGGGCTTGTGTCCAGACTATTCAGACAGGCTGCCTGATCGGTTAACAAGGTGTTCGTTGTTTCGTATCCGTTTCTTAAATTAAAGAAGGAGTGATTTGACATGAATAAAGCAGAAGAACAATATCCTGTACAAAGCGGTTCCACTTTCGCCAAAGGAATTTTCATCGGAGGTTTGCTGGGAGCAGCTGCAGCACTACTCTTTGCCCCTAAACCAGGACGCGAATTGCGTGGTGACCTTTCCGAGAAAGTGGGGATCGTAACAGATCGCACAAAAGAAGTTGCAGCGGTTGTTGGTGATAAAGCTTCCGAACTGGCTAAAACGGTCTCTTCCAAAACTTCTGATATTGCAAAAACGGTAAACCAAGGACGTAATGACGTTATGGACTCCGTAAGAAAAGCTTCCGCTGATGTGGCGAATGAAGCATCCAAAGCATCGGAAGAAGTGGCAACTGCTTCCGTAGAAGCCAAGGAAGATGTACGTAAAGAAATAAACTCGACCAGCCTGTAAGGCTTTGGATCGAGTAACCAATAGCCAGCTGTATTCCAGCTGGCTATTTTTTATCCACTGCGAGATTAAAGGAGGAAGAACATGAGTAAAGTCACAATGAATGGCAATACGCCTATTACCGGAGCAAAACCCGCACAACAGTATGATACCAGCGAACACCCTTTTGAATTGCGTCATGAGGTCAAACGTCTGAACACACGGCTGGATCAGATTGCAGACAGTCTGGAAAAATCTCAAATCAAGGATATTATCGAAAACTACAGCAGTCCCAAAAAACGCATCATTACCAACTTTACCGCTGGTATGGCACGTGGTTTGGGTTTGACGGTAGGGACCTTCGTCGTTCTTGGTCTGCTCGCTTTTATTCTCAGTCAATTCGTGAACATGCCGATTGTGGGACAATATATCGCTGACTTACTGGGATACATTGAAGATTATAAAAAATAAAAGGTACAGGGTGAGGCTTGCAAAGTCATCGCCTTCGTTTGCCATTGGCACGCTTCTCTGTTTCTTTGGCCGACGGCTGAGAGGCCTTCACTTTAAGCAAATCCCCTGTCCAGCCCTTCATCATCATCCATACATACATGCCGATCATGCTAATGATTATGAGTGCAAGGACGAGTACCACACCCCATGTTTTGTCGATCCAAGGTAAATTCTCGAAGTTCATTCCCCATATGGCTCCTGCAGCCGTTGCGGGCGTGAATACCGAGGTCACAAGGGTCAGCGTCTTCATAATCTCATTGCCCCGCACTCCTGAAATGGCATTATCAATGGAGATCAGTGTATCAATCTCTGTTTCATAATGTTTGAACAAACGTTCCATCCGTTCGATCCGGTGCTGAAGCTGCTGAAAAAAACGATTCTCTTTCAATTCATCCAGGTAGGCTTCCCTGGCGGCGGCCATCAGCTCAGAATACGGAATGAACAGGTTGCTCCAATACAGGAGCTCAAATCTGGCCGCAAGTATCTGATCCATCAACGTGCGAGCATTGCGGGATTCCATCGTCCGCTCCAATTCCCTCAGATTCATTTCAAAATGATCCATACCCACATGGTAATAATGCAATATCGCACGAAAGAGCACAAACATGCCGTCCCGGGCTTCACTGCACTGTTGTAACATGGCGGCACGTTCACCTGTGTTCATAATGCCTCTGGTATTGTCATCTACGTTCAAGGTAACCAGTCTTTCTTGATCCACATAGAAAAACATCTGATTATCTTTACGTTGATCGTTTCTTTCATTCTTAACTGCATATAATAATGACCCGAATATCACGGGCTCCGTGCCGTTCATGAAGCGGACGGACAGGTAGTTGGACTCTACCTCCGGTATTTTGCGAAGCCAGTACTGCATCTCTGGAAATGCGTTCGTTAGTTCCTCCAGGGCGTCAGCCATGCTCTCCTGATCCGGTGCCACCCAATCCCACCATTCCCAATGGTCTGAGTAGGTAGCCTTGTCCCGACGCGCTTCCAGCTTGACTTGATCCACCATCACAAACATCCACTCCTGCATTCATACTGTTCATTTAAGAAATCATTGATCCCAAAAAAGGACACGTATGCATTCCATTGGAATCACGTGTCCTTCTTTATGCCGTGCTCAATATCATCACTGATCTGCATCTCATAATAATGAAGCGTTCGACATAATCTGTTTTAATTTCTCAGTGGCTCGCTTCTGGATACGGGATACACTCATTTGGGATACTCCCAGTTTCTGAGCAATTGCCCGCTGCGACTGACCATCCTGAAATGCCAAAATAAGCACCTTTTGTTCCTGTTCCTTCAACTGTCCCAATGCCTGCTGCAAGTCCATCCGCTTCTCAACCGAATCGAAGTCATTCACATCAGAACTGATCAGTTCACCCAAAGTAGCTGCACTCTCATCCTGTGATAGCGGAGAATCCAGTGACACATAGTGGTAACATTCCCGACCAGCCAAGACTTCGATGGTTTCCTCAGGGGTTAAATCAAGGTATTCAGCAATCTCGTTCACACCTGGTGAACGCTCCAGCTTCACTGTCAATTCATCAATGGCATGCTGGACAAGTGCTCCCTTTTCCTTAATTCTGCGGGGCACCTGAATATACCAGGACTTGTCCCTCAAATAATTTTTCATATGACCGATCATACTCTTCATGGCATAAGGTTCAAACGGAATACCGAGATTGATATCGTATTGCTTCAGCAAACGAATCAGAGCCATCTGCCCGGTCTGATACAAATCCTCATACAGATCGGGTCGATTCCGCGCAATTTTACCTGCTGCCATCTTCACCATCGGTTCATATTTGCGGATAAGAACTGTTGCAATTTCGTTATCCTGGGTTTGCTGGTATTCCCAGATCAAACCTATAGCTTCAGACATGGACTCTGGGGGAGTCACTTTTTCATTCATACTTTCTCCTCACTTCTTGCAAGACGTTTTACGAGTACTACTTTCGTACCTTTGCCCGTCTCACTTTCCACACTGACATCGTCCATCAGAGCTTGCATCAGGTAAAATCCAAGTCCACCGATTTGGGCATCTGTCAGCTCTTTGTCGTGAAGGCCTGAACGGGATACCGCCGGGTTAATGTTCTCGAAGCTGGCTCCTTCATCTTTGACGGTGATAGCCAGCGTGTCACTATCCACTTCGAACACAACCTCAACCATGCCGCCTTCGTGTGAGTAAGCATACAGTACAGAGTTGTTACAAGCCTCGGATACAGCAACCTTCATATCCTCAATGTCCTCATAAGAAAATCCCATTTTGGACGCAACACCATATAAATTGAGCCTTACAATATCAACGTAATCAGCTGTCGCCGGTAAATTAAGGGTGACTCTTTGAACTTCTGCATTCATTCCTTTTTCGATCCTTTCCTATTGGGAATTCTTCTGTGAGACAAAGAATTTGGCAATACCCGTCATATCAAAAAGTTTCTGAATTTGCGCAGGAACTTCCTGTACTTCAAAGCGAGCTTCCATTCCATGCCGTGCTTTCAGAACAGATAACAGGATACCAATTCCTGTACTATCAATGTACTTCAAATCTTGCATGTTAATGATCAAATCTTGTTCCTTGTTGTCCACTAAGGGCTCCATTACCAAACGGAATTCAGGAGCAACCGACAAATCCAGTTCGCCAGTCAGATACACCGTGCATACGCCGTCATGTGTTTCTGTTCTTGCATTGAATTTTTCATTTTTATTTGTATTCATTAGACATCTCTCTCCTGATCAATGGTTTCTTTACCTAATAACCCATCTACAGCCCATATGAAACAGTAATCGAATTAGCAAATATTTCAATTAGCCTGATTTATGGCCGATCTATTGGATTTGAACAATTGCCTTTCTTCCTGAAATCGGGACAACTTCTGTTTCACATTGCCCATTTTCACAGGTTTGCTGATGTAATCGTCCATACCTACAGTGGAACAGCGCTGTTGAATACCATCCATGACATTGGCGGTCATTGCTACAATAACCGGCTGCTGGTCTTGAGGAAGGCTCTCACGAATTCTGCGAGTACACTCCAATCCATCCATCACGGGCATTTGTAAGTCCATAAATATATAGTCATAATTGCGGTTCGCCAGAACCATCTCCAGCGCTTTCTTGCCATCTTCAGCGATATCTGCGATGAGTCCAAGCTTGCCCAGCATAATGGACATCAGCTTCTGATTAATAGGGTGATCATCGACAATTAATACGCTTGGATGCATTTCATCATTTTTTTTAATGTCCGTAAGCTGATCTTCCCCCATACCTGTCGTCAGCTCCTTCTCGACATACCGCTGCGCCTGAATGGTAAATACAAACGTTGCACCACGCAGTTCCGATGTATCCAGATATATCTGACCACCCATCATTTCGACGAGCGTTTTGCATATAGCGAGCCCCAGACCGGTTCCACCATACTTGCGCGTCATGGATGTATCCAGTTGGGAAAACGGCTGAAACAGACGGTTTACTTTATCTGGTGCTATACCTATTCCTGTATCTTTTACAGCAAACTCCAGCGTCATTCGCCCGTCTTTTTCCTCATTAACGGATACGATCAGATACACGCCGCCATGGTCCGTGAACTTGATCGCATTGGCAATCAGATTCAACAAGACCTGGCGCAGCCTAGCCATATCTCCATAGATCAGCTCGGGTACCGAATCTTCCAGGAAATATTCCAGCTCAATATTCTTTTTGCCAGCTTCTACCGTGAACAGTCTCAGCACTTCACGAATACAGGAAACAAGTTCGAACGGATGCTCTTCAAGCTCCATTTTGCCGGATTCCATCTTGGTGAAATCAAGAATATCGTTAATCACCGTAACGAGTGCATCGGCACTGCGACGAACAATGTCCGCGTATTCCTTCTGATCTTCCTTCAGATCCGTTTCCATCAACAGATCAACCATACCGATAACACCATTCATCGGCGTGCGAATCTCATGACTCATCATGGCAAGGAACTCGGTCTTCGCGTTTGCCGCGATTTCCGCTTCCTCTTTGGCCTGAATGAGCTGCTGATTCATTTTCTCCAGTTCCTGCGTCTTTTGATGCAGCAGCATCGTCTGTGTTTTCAAACGTTTATTCGTGATAAACATTTCTACAAAGCCCTCGATTTTGGATTTCAAAATCTGAGGGATAAATGGCTTGACCATATAATCAATGGCCCCTGCGGAATAACCTGCAAATAAATGCTCTGCCTCTCTGCTATTTGCAGAGATGAAAATAATCGGCACGTCCTTGGACTTGTCACGCGCCTTAATTAACTTTGCTGTCTCAATTCCGTCCATCCCAGGCATCTGCACATCCAGCACAATGACCGCAAATTCGTCTTTCAGCAAACAGCGAAGTGCCTCTTCCCCGGAGGTTGCCTTGACGAGCTTGTACTGTTCCGATTCCAGAACCGCTTCGAGAGCGAGCAGGTTCTCGGGGCGGTCATCTACCAATAATATGTGGATTGGTTCATTGAGCCCCATGACTAAGCCTAACCCCCTATTTAATCTTCCGGTATATTTTTTCCGTCCGGTCTAACGGCTCGTAGGCATCGCTGAATTCCGTAAAATGTATCGATTCTTTAGACCCCAGAACTAGGATGCCGAAGTGGCTCAAACTTTCATGAAAAAGTCCGTGCACATGGTTTCGCAATTCATCATTGAAATAAATCATGACATTGCGGCAGAAGATTACATTAAACTCGTTAAATGACCGGTCTGTTGCCAAATTATGTTCGGCAAAAATAATATTTTTCCGTAGATAAGGATGAAATATAACGGAATTATATTTCGCGGTGTAATACTCCGAGAATGCACGGGTGCCCCCGGCTTCCAGATAATTTGTAGTATATAATTTCATTTTCTCAATGCCATATACGCCTTCCTTGGCCTGCTGCAATGAGCGATCGTTCATATCGGTTGCGTATATTCTTGCCTTGTCGTACAGTCCTTCCTCATGCAGCATAATCGCCATGGAATAGACTTCTTCCCCTGTAGAACAGCCAGCATGCCATATCCGGATGTATGGATAAGTCCTCAGTATAGGAATAATCTGTTCCCTGAAGAATCGAAACAAAGATGGATCACGAAACATTTCCGTTACAGGGATGGACAAATTCTGTACAAAACGATCAAATACAGAACGGTCATGCAGCACCCTTTCCTGTAAACCAGAAATGGTCTTCAATCCTTCGGCATGTACGTAATGCCAGATTCTGCGTCTTAACGACGGTAATGCGTAGTTCCTGAAATCATATCCATATAAACGGTGCATACCTTCCAATAGCAACTCGATCTCGATCAGTTCACGCTCTTCATCTTGCGGCATGCGGATCGATTCTGCCTCCGCCTCGGTAGGTTCCCACGGTGTCATATTTTCTCTCCACTTCTTCATTTGTTACTTGCGTAATAGATGTATTGTCCTTCATTACCCAAACTATCGGGTTACGAATACAGCCATACCCGCATCAGGGATAACAATTGATCCGTTTGGATCGGTTTTTTTACATAATCGGATGCTCCAGCCTCAATACACTTGCCTCGATCCTCTTTCATCGCTTTTGCGGTTAAGGCGATAATTGGCAGTTTTTCGAATTTCGGTATCTGTCTGATCCGTGTCATCGCCTCATAACCGTCCATTTCCGGCATCATCATGTCCATTAATACCAGATCGATTTCCGGGTTTTTATCCAGAATCTCCAAAGCTTCACGACCGTTCTCCGCAAATGTGACATCCATGCGATAACCTTCAAGCACGCTTGAAAGGGCAAATACATTACGGATGTCGTCATCCACTAACAATATTTTCTTTCCTTCAAACAAGGTTTCCTTGTTATGCAGCTTCTGCAGAATTCGACGTTTGTCTTCCGGCAGGTTAGCTTCTACCCGGTGCAAGAACAAGGTCGTCTCATCGAGCAGACGTTCAGGTGATTTCACGTCCTTGATGATAATGGACTCTGCGTATTTGCGAAGCTTCATCTCTTCTTTGCTGTCCAGCTCTTTACCTGTATAAATAATGATTGGCAGATCATTCAGATACTGATCGTCCCGAATCTGGTCAAGCAGCTCGAATCCGGTCATATCTGTCAGCATCAAGTCCAGAACCATGCAGTCATAGCGTTGGCTGTGCAATTCATTCAAGGCTTCACTGCCAGTGGACACTGCTGTAATAGCGACATCATCGTGGCCGATCAGTTCAATGATGGCTTTCCGCTGTATTTCATCATCTTCCACAATCAATAGACGTTTCAGTTGATTTTCTGTATAGGATTCGATATGCGAGAAAGCTTTATCCAGCGAATCTTTACTGGAAGGTTTTTTCAAATAAGCAATGGCACCCATCATCAACCCTTGCTTCATATCATCAATTACCGAAATAACATGTACCGGGATATGACGTGTCGCCGAGCTGCTTTTCAGCTCACCCAGAATCGTCCAGCCATCCATCACAGGCAACTGAATATCGAGGATGATCGCATCCGGCAAATATTGACGGGCCATTTCGAGTCCTTTGTCTCCCTGAAGCGCCACAATAGCCTTAAATCCTCTGCCTCTCGCCATATCCATTAAAATGTGCGCAAAATTCACATCGTCCTCAATGATGAGTAGAATTTTGTCACCTTCCAAGAGGTTTTCCTGATCATCCTCCAATATTACAGGTACAGGTGAGTCGGATGGAGGCAGCTCCATAATTGAAATGCTTTCCGGGTCAGGTGTCAGTACGGTCTGTCTGCCCGAACGCATCGTCCGTGAGTCTCTTACTGACTTATCAATCTCAGAAGAAGCAGCGGCTTCTCTTGCCGCGTCGTCCACCTGAACTTCCTCTTCGTGATTATCCGGCAGGAACAAGGTAAAGCTGCTGCCCACACCTTCGGAAGACTCTACCTGAATAGCTCCCCCAAGCAGACGGGCAAGTTCGCGACTTATGGACAAACCCAGACCCGTTCCACCATATTTACGGCTGGTTGTACCGTCCACCTGCTGGAATGCTTCAAAGATCAGATCCGTCTTGTCGGAAGGAATTCCAATCCCGGTATCCTTCACGGTAAAGCCTACATATTCCTGGTTCGTATTCAGATACCCAGGAAGATCTTCTTTCTTCATCTTCCGTCCAATCAGGCTTACAGATCCCCGGTTGGTAAACTTGAACGCGTTCGACAACAGATTCCGCAAAATCTGTTTAACGCGATGGCTGTCGGTATATACCCATTCCGGCAAATTATTGTCGAACTCAATGTTCAGGCTGAGTTCTTTTTTATTCGCCATCGGGCCAAAATTCTGTTGAACAAAGCTGGTCAGTTCTTCCATCCGCATCGTTTCATAATTGATATCCATTTTGCCTGCATCCACTTTGGACAGATCCAAAATTTCATCAATCATTTTCAGCAAGTCCGCACCGGACATATAGATCGTCTGAGCATACTCCTGCTGTTTAACACTCAGGTTTCCATCCTTGTTCTCCGATAACAATTGGGACAGGATCAGAAGACTGTTAAGGGGTGTACGCAGTTCATGCGACATGTTTGCCAAAAATTCCGACTTGTACTTGCTTGTCATCGACAATTGCATCGCTTGCTGTTCCAACTGGGTTTTGGTTTTCTCAATCTCGTCGTTCTTCTCTTCCACTTCACGAACCTGTTCTTCCAGTGCGCGAGTCTTGGCAATCAGTTCGGTATTAAAGTGCTCTAATTCTTCCTGTTGACGCTGTAACAGCTCTTCAGAACGTTTGAGAGCTCCCGTCTGTTCTTCCAGATTTTCATTAGAACGGCGCAATTCCTCTTGCTGTGTCTGAAGCTCTTCAGACTGCACCTGCAATTCCTCTGTGAGCGCCTGGGATTCACGCAGCAGTTCTTCCACTCGCAAACGACGACGAACGTTGTTGAGAATGACGCCCAGATTCATAATCAGCTGTGAGAACAACTGTGTATGCAAATTGGTGAACCCTTCAAATGAAGCCAGTTCGACAACACCAATCAGTTCATCCTCAAATACGACAGGATAGATCATCACACCAGAAGCACGCGATGATCCCGTTGCTGATCCGATGTCCACATAATCCTCTGGCGTTTTATCCAGAATAATTGGCGCCATATCCAATGCGGCTTGACCAATCAATCCCTCGCCAATACGGTAAACCTCTTTGCCAACATCTTTATTCTCTTCAAACGCGTAGGCACCATACCGTCTCAATTCGTCCGGATGTTTCTCTTCATCGATCAGGTATACGACACCCAGTTGAGCTCCAAGCACAGGTGTGAATTCACTGATAAACATCTGTGAGATCTGGCGAATCGATCCTATACCCCGCAATAATTCCGGAACTCTGGCTATGTTGGAACTCATCCAGTTCTGATCCTGCTGCGCTTGTAGATAAGCTTTCTCAACTTCCAGTTTTTCTTCCAAATCATTGGAGACATCCTTGAACACACTGGCAATCTGACCAATTTCGTCGGTAGACTTCACCTGTATGCGGCGAATGGTCCGATAACGGCCTTTTCCAAAGCTGGTGATCATCATGGACACGGTATTCAGCCCCCGTGTAATACTTGGCAGCACCCACATAATGACACCCAATGCAAGTAACAATCCGGCAATCATGATGGCTACGGTAATCTGAACCGCGCGCATATAGGCTGCATTCGCATCTTTAATCTCGGTATCTATCTCCTGGTCCTGAAAACGGGACAAGGCATTCAAGCTATCTACAGCTTCCTTCTGCACCGCCAAGCCGGTTGAATTCCGGTAGTTATTGGCATCTTCCACCCGATTCTGGGACATTAAGCTGACCTGTCTCGCGGCATAAGCATTGTAAGCTTCCCAGGCCGTATTCACACGATCTACCAGTTGGTGCTCTGGTGCACTGTCTGCCCGGTCCCGCACTTCCTCAAGGTAGCCTTTGCCCTTTTCCTGCATGGCCTTCAAATCACTGTCTGCGGCACTAATTGAATTGTTGGGATTCAGCAACAAGTTAGCCAGCACTTTGGCTATATCATTAACCTCTCCACGTGCAGCAGAAGTATATCTGACTTTAAGGTATCGCTCCTGATACATCTGATCGAGCTGTTTATTGCTGCTGTTCAGCCGTTCGTAACTCACAAACGTAAGCACGATCATGATAGCCATCAGAGCGGTAAAGCCAATCAGCAGTTTATTTCTGATTTTCATTCAGCTTCGACCCCTTTATTTAAGGTAATCCACACCAAACATTTATCATCATCCCGCTCCTGCAGAATTTCATCATCGAAGAACAACGCCTGCATGGCCGCTTCATCCCACTGGTGGGAACCCGCCAGATGTTCCTTCAGAAATGCCTGCTGCATTTCCTGATCACCTTGAACAGCTTCAGTCAGCCCATCTGTATAAAGTGCAATGTGACCATCACCCTCATAGTGAATCGTCTGTGGTTCAATATCCATTTTGTCGAACAGTCCTACAGGACAGCAGACGCTGTCAAACGTTGTCACACTTCCGTCGTGACGGAAAAAGAGTGCTGGCGGATGGCCTGCGTTAACATAATCAATCCGCTTCATGCGTGTATCTACGACCAGATATATCGCTGTAAAATAGTACTGTACCAGCTGTTTTTCCAGATGCAACTGATTAAAGCGACGATTCAGCTCCTGAATAACCTTTTCCGGGTCCACATACGTTGTAACCGTGTCTTTCAACACGGAAGCAATAAACATGGTAAATAGGGATGAAGATATCCCATGCCCCATCATATCCAGCAGTAGTACCCCATATCTGCCTTCGCCAAGCGGGTACCATGAATACAGATCACCCGCCAGCTCAAAGGAAGGCTTATAAATGGCATTAACGTGAAACAACGGGTCTTCAATAGCGGGACTTAACACAGCATTCTGTACCATCGCCGCAAGCTTCAGCTCATCCTGAATCCGCTGATCACGCTCTTTATGCCAGTCCTTCTCCTGCTTCAGACGAAGCGCAAGACGGATTCTGGCCATCAGTTCGACTTTGTTAATCGGTTTGGTCACATAATCGGATGCCCCTGCATCGAGCGCCTCGGCCAATTTCTTGGAATCTCCGATCGCAGTTACCATAATAATAGGTATATCCTTGAGATTTTCGAATTTCTGCACAATACTGCATGCTTCGATTCCATCCATCTCCGGCATCATCATATCTAGCAAAATCAGGTCAATATCCGACGGCTTGGGACGAAGTTCATTGTTTTCCTCACCAATCCCTAGGATCTCAAACATCTCCATAGCAGAACTTGCCGTTACAATGTCACGATAGTTTTCTTTTTTCAGAATTTCTCGAATGATAATGACATTCGTCGGATTGTCGTCAACAATAAGTATTCTCATTTCTATCTCCTTATCTGTGGCGTCCGGGTTTGTCGATTCTTATCAGGTCAGCTAACAACCTTAATTATACAAATTTCGCATACAACACAGCGGTAGACATAATAATTCCTAGTATAACTATAATCGTATCATCAGAAAACTTCTATCAGTAAATGGCACCATCGCAGGAGAATTCACCCGCTCGCTACCCTGTTTTTGCTGCGTTCTGATCCCGCTTCCAAACTTGCAAAAACATAGATAAGGAATGGGGATATCCCCATTCCTTATCTATGTTTTTGGTTAAGCATTTTGCGTCATCAACTAGAAAGCTCTTTTGATTGATGCAAGATACTCTCTTCTGAAGCTTGTCCCTATTTAGATGGCTCCAGCTTACGTGTGTGTATCGGCAAAGCTATTCTTTCTTTTTGGCAATCACAAGTACTTTGCCTTTATCGAGTTCACTCTCATAAAAATCTGCCTCAGCTTCGGTGAAGCCCATCGAAACAATTTTGGCCCGAAGTTCATCACCGCGGGAGCGGAACAGATTCGCCAAGGAATCAAATACGCCTTCTTCCTTGATGCCAATCTCTTTGGCATCTGCCGTATCAGCAATCCGATCTGTACGATCCTTTTCATGGGCTAGAACGAAGATATGATCAGCAAGGTATCCGGTAATCTGCAATTCTTTCACCGCTTCTACCGCTTGGACTCCGTTTTCTACCACTTTTGCATAAGCTTGCGCATTGGTTGAATTCATCGTTTCCACTCTCCTCTGATTTGATCTTCTTTATCGAGCTACTTAGTATATAACCATACGATATCGGGTTGAAACGCTTCTGGAATAACCAATCCTAGGAAGCCGATTCATCAAAGAGGTCTATTCCTTCAATATGATTGGAGCCTGGCTTCATATATACCTTCAGCGCCTGACTTCCCCGCAGAAATGCTTCTCCATCCTCTGCAACATCATACGGCTTGCCCAAAACATCTCGAATGGCTTCAATATTCATATCAATCCATTCCTGATTAAGCTTCAGACGTTTCTCGGAAGCATCAATATGCACGTAATTGACGACTCCTGTATCTTCACAGAACCCAACCGTTACATCTTTGAATTGATACTCAGGGCAACCCAGATATGGATCAAGTTCCTTATGAACCGGCTGGCCTTTATTGGCTAAAATGTCATTCATGCTATCATCCAGAGAAATGTCATTCAGAGTCCGAAAGTGCTGGACAGGTCCGGATCGATCAGCAGCCAGAATAATCTCTGGTGTCTCCTCTTCCACTACCGTCCATTGCGTATCATGAGCAGCAGGTACCGCTGCCGGTTGAACGGAAAAGGGAGAAATTACGCTAAACATAACAAGCAGTAGTTTCATCATGATTCTCACCCTTTCATCAGGTTCATCACCGCTCTGAAGACTTCTATTCATAAACGGTCATGTTATTTCCGCATACGTTGCCATACATTAGCGGCTACATCCACATATTTCAGCCAGTTTTTGCCGCCTTTAGCATCATCATGATATGTAGCATCATAGGATTGCAGTGTCCGATCTGTCGGTGTAGCAGGCGGCGTCTGTACCACATTTGCTACTTCTGAACGTTTGCTCTGCTCAGTGCTGCTTCGTTTCGTCTGAAACTTAGCCATCAATGTGGATGACACCTGTTTCGCTGCTTCCGTCACTTCGTTCAGCACTTCACCCAGATTCTGTACAGATTCCATAACGGGATCAATTTGTTTCATTTTGTGCTGCACATCCACTGTAATATCATTGGCATGCCTTACTGTCTGTTTGACTTCATAACTAAGCTCATCAATGGTCTTCTGAACTTCCTGCAGTGTCTGTGACACATTGTCGAGTGAACCTTGAGCGGACTTCAAGGTACGAATTAAAAAGAATACAAGTACTGCAAATGCAATTGCAATTAAAGCCACACTAATTTGATAGATCATAAAAGAACCTCACTTTCCAGTATAAATCGGTTTTGTTATTGCTTAGTTACCCGACCCATTCCGAGGCGAAACAAATAGGATATGAACTGTAAAAACAACCCCACCTGGTAAAATATCGCAATGTTTCAACCCGAAAGACCTCGGTTAAAGAACAACTACACACGGCAGTGAGACGAACACTTCTCGCTATCAAGTTCTATAAACGAAAGGATGATACCCATGTTGAAATGGTCGGTACTATTTCTAATTATTGCTCTTGTTGCAGGTATTTTTGGATTCTTCGGTATTGTTGAGGCAGCAGCTTCGATTGCCAAAGTACTCTTCTTCATCTTTGTTGTACTGTTCGTCATCTCCCTGATTACGGGACGCAGCCGAATGCGATAAATGGGGCTTCCCAAATATGAACTCGATACATACAAAAGCCTATCGCGCTTGCAAAAGCCGGTAGGCTTTTGTGCGTCCATCATCACTTTTTGGCAACAATTTTCCCCCAAGCAAATTGCGGCTTATCTCTATTATGTATTACGCTCCCTTCTGGTCTATTCCATCGCTTCACCCCGATTACATCATAAAAACAGGACCATTATGACATAGCCAACCCGGTTTTCTCCCACCGAAGTATGATATTTACAGGCTCTCCTTATACCCACATATGCTCCAGTTGACACTGGAGAATCCAAGAAAATATTGTTATAATTTGTGATTCATAAGTAAGCTTGCTTGGTTACTTTTAACACAGGACAACAAACTACATACCTAACCGAGGAGGAAAAACAAATGAAAAAAATTGTAAGTTTTGCCGCTGCTCTGACTTTGATGGGTTCCATGGCTGCTGCCGCAGGTGCTGAGGAAGCGGTTACCGGAACGGTAGCTCCAGAAACGGGAACACAGACAACCACAACAACCCCTGCTGTTGAAGTGAACAAACCTGCTGTAGACACTGTAGAAGGCACAGCTGAGACTGTAACTGGCACAACAGTAGACACAACAGGTACAGAAGGTACTTCAACGACTACTGAAACAACAACGTCAACAACGAATGACAAAATCTTTGATGAGCCTGTTGTAAAAGCAGGAGATGAGGTTCTGGTTCCTACGATGCTGCTCAACCTGTTGGAGCGCACATGGTTCTATGATGCACCTAATGGGAAGCCAATCGGTGCACTCGGGTCCCAAGTCATCGATACGACAGGTGAAGTTGTAGATGGATTCGATGGCGGTCAATGGGTACAAGTGTATACGTGGAAAGGTAAAGCCTGGATCCACGTTGCTATCCAATAGTATCGTATAATCGTTCTAACGATAAGTAAAGAGGACAGTTCGCAGGCAGCGGCCGTCCTCTTTTTCATTTTATATGCGCTTATTTCCGGTAGGTCCCTCCTGGTTTCAAGGACTTCCCGTTGTGCCTTCTTCCATCTTCGGCTCCACATGCACATGTACATGCATAATATTATGTGAACGTTTCAAGCGCTCTTCAACCCGGTCACAGATCTGATGACCTTCGATCAGGCTCAGTCTTCCATCCACTTCAATAACCACGTCCACCAGTACATGACTGCCGTGCACACGCGCCTTTACGTCCTTGATCATTTCTACACCAGGAACCCGAGCCACAGATGATCTTAGGTCTGTCAGTTCTTTCTGATCAAATCCGTCTGTCAGACGATGTGTTGAATCACGGAAAATCTCCCAAGCAGTCTTACAAATCAGCAGACCTACAGCTATTGCAGCTACTTTGTCCAACCAAGGAAGTCCAAATTGGGCACCGATAATTCCGACCGCAGCCCCTATGCTGACCCAGGCATCGGAACGATTATCTTTGGCCGCAGCCATCAGGGCCTGACTGTTAATTTGTTTGGCAAGACGATGATTGTAACGATATACGCCCAGCATGACCAGCGCACAGACAACCGCAACTGCTGCTGACCACAGGTTTGGTGCGACAAAGTTTCCTTCATACCAGGAACGAACCGCTTCAACCAATACCTGCAGGCCAACCATAGCCATAATAAATGAAGCAATTAGGGCAGCAACGGTTTCCGCTCTAAAGTGACCATAGGCATGATCGGAATCAGGTGGCTTCTGGGATATGCGAAGTCCAATCAATACCGCAACAGATGCAACAATATCTGTAAGGTTATTAAAACCATCCGCCAGTAAAGCGCTGGAAGCAAACAAATATCCGCAGATCAATTTAAAAGCAGACAAGACCAGATAGGCCACGATACTGACCCAAGCCCCACGCTCTCCTTTGCGTATTTCTTCATAGGCGTTCAACCCGGCGACACTCCTTTAACGTTTCGTATTACGGTTGTTCCATGGTACCAAATGCGTACCGTGTGGGTCTATAGAAACAGTGTTGCCAAGCTGCATTGCTGTAGGGAAGCCGAAACAAAGTTGCCAGACCGCAGGGCTGTAGGTGAAGAGAAAAAATGTTGGCCCAGTCAAAATAGTGAAGGAATTCATCATTTTATCAGGTTGCCCTTGTGGGGCATTTGTAAAACGTATAAAATGAGTACATCCCGTTCAATTTGGACGGCTTACTGTAAGACCGGGAGGGAATAACGATGAGCGATAATACTGAACCGAAAAAGATCAGTTTGCAGGATGCCATACGCCAGAAACTGGCGCAGAAGAAAGAACAGGCAAACACAGGTAACCAGTCCAGTGCCTATTTTGAAGGCGGCCCCAAAGCGATGAAGAGTCAAAACAACAAAAAGCCTAACAATCAGCGCCGCCGTACTGGCGGGTCCTAGACCGCAAGCAGCTCCTGTATGAGATGTCTCTATGGTTACAGGATCACCTTGTATGACCAAAAAAAGAACCGCAAGCCTCCTCTGGAGAGCTTGCGGTTCTTTTTTGATCCTCTATAAAAACGTAAACGTAGAGTTAGCCATGGTAACACTTCTCAATCTATACCGATTAGCTTATCTTAAGCCTCTACTGGGTACATTTTGTTGCGCAATTCTTTAATTTCGTCACTTTCCAGATACTCATCATAGCTCATTTGGCGATCAATAATGCCGTTTGGCGTGATTTCAATAATCCGGTTAGCGATGGTTTGAATGAACTGATGGTCATGCGATGTAAACAGCATGGTGCCGTCAAAGTCAATCATACCGTTGTTCAGTGCGGTAATGGACTCCAGATCCAAGTGGTTCGTTGGCTCATCCAGAATCAGGGCGTTAGCGCCTGTTTGCATCATTTTCGCCAGCATACAGCGAACTTTCTCGCCCCCGGAGAGTACACTTGCTTTTTTCAGAGATTCCTCGCCTGAGAACAGCATACGACCCAAGAATCCACGCAGGTACGTTTCATCCTGATCTTTGGAATATTGACGAAGCCAATCCACGAGACTCATATCTACACCGTCAAAATATTTGGAGTTGTCTTTCGGGAAATAAGCCTGTGTTGTGGTAATACCCCAAGTGTATTCGCCACTATCCGCTTCCGTTTCACCCATAAGGATATCAAACAACAATGATTTGGCATTACCGTTCGGGCCAACAAAGGCAATTTTATCCCCTTTATTCACCACAAAGCTGAGATCATTCAGCATGTTCACACCATCAATTGTTTTGTTGATACGGTCAACGGTCAACAATTGTTTACCCGCTTCACGCTCAGGTTTGAAGTTGATGAACGGATATTTCCGGTTTGATGGACGAAGATCATCCAACGTGATTTTGTCGAGCTGTTTCTTACGTGAAGTCGCTTGCTTCGATTTGGAAGCATTCGCAGAGAAACGTTGAATAAAGGCTTGCAGCTCTTTAATTTTCTCTTCTTTTTTCTTATTAGCATCACGTTGCAAAGCAAGTGCCAATTGGCTGGATTCATACCAGAAATCGTAGTTACCTACGTACAGCTGAATTTTACCGAAATCGATATCTGCAATGTGTGTACATACTTTGTTCAGGAAGTGACGGTCATGGGATACTACAATAACGGTACCTTCATAGTCCATGAGGAAGTTTTCCAGCCATTGAATGGATTCGAGGTCCAAGTGGTTGGTAGGCTCATCGAGCAACAGGTTGTTTGGACGACCAAACAAGGCTTGTGCAAGCAGGACACGAACTTTTTCGTTACCGCTCAGATCAACCATTTTCTTCTCATGCATGTCACGTTCGATACCGAGGCCGATCAGGAGTGCCGCTGCATCCGGCTCAGCATCCCAACCATTCAGTTCAGCAAACTCACCTTCAAGCTCACCTGCGCGCAAACCATCTTCTTCCGTAAAGTCCGCTTTGGCATACAATGCGTCCTTCTCTTTCATGATGGAATAAAGACGGCTGTGGCCCATAATTACGGTTTCGAGAACCGGATACTCATCATATTCAAAGTGGTTTTGCTTCAAAACGGCCATGCGTTCGCCCGGGGTGATGTGCACCTCTCCCGAGTTTGCTTCAATTTCACCGGACAAAATTTTCAGAAATGTTGATTTGCCGGCTCCGTTGGCGCCGATCAGACCGTAACAGTTGCCTGGCGTGAACTTGATATTCACATCTTCAAAAAGTGCACGTTTTCCGTAGCGGAGCGTGATGCCGCTTGTACTAATCATTAAGCATACCATCCTTTTATTTAATATTCTGCATACTGCATGAATAGCAACTAATTCAATCATGGATTCAATATCCCGAAGCCTATTCTGGCACCATATTATAACACAAAAAAGCGGCAAATTCGAAAATTGGCCGCTTTTTAATCGTTAAAGATTTGGTAAATGTACCGTTCATGCGGGTATACCCTTACATTAGCATATCTAGACCATTTTTGTTAGTCTTGTTTACTTTCTTCGTGCCGGATACGGAGCGTCTCACCATGTCCCAGTACCCGAATACGTTCTGCGCTGATCCCCAGCCGTTCTCGTTCCACTTCCATTCGATCGAGCGCTTCCTTGGGTGTGTCATCCGCTAGCTTAAATGTCCCATAATGCATGGGAACCATAAGCTGGGAACCCGTTTCTACAAATCCCTGCAGCGCTTCTTCCGGCGTCACATGCTGGGAGGTCATGAACCATTCCGGCTCGTACGCACCGATTGGCATCAGGGTGACACCAATGTCGAAGCGTTCACCGATCGTTTTGAATCCCTGGAAGTATCCTGTATCCCCTACAAAATAAATGACTGGCGGACCGCCAGGAGAATGATCAGCCGATGTCTCTATTGGATCAACCGTACCTGCTGCTCGGGAATTTTCATAACCATGGCCTTCGCTCGTCGCAGCACTCTCTTTAGACGGAACAACTGCCGGGTGATTCTGTTCCAATACATAACCGCCCCAATGGGACGTATTAGTATCAAATAGGGTTCGGCGCGTCCAGTGCTGTGCAGGTACAAAGGTTATTTTGACTCCGCCTAGCGTAATATGTTCCCACCATTTCATCTCATGACACCGGTGGAATCCTTTGCGCACCATTTTGCGCTTGAGACCATCAGGAACGATGAGCAGTGTCTTGGCCGTCACCAATTTCCGCAGCGATGCGAGATGCAAATGATCATAGTGTGAATGCGAGATCAGAATGACATCCAAAGGTGGAATATCCTGAATTGGTATGCCAGGAGCACCGAGTCTGCGCTGAAATCCCATTTTCTCGGCCCAGACCGGGTCTGTCACGATGTTTAGTCCATGATATTGAATGAAAAATGTGGAATGACCAATCCAGGTAATCGTGGTTTCAGCCCGGTTGGCGTGCAGATAATCCAGTTCAGGTGGGTGCTTGGGCACGGTGTAGGAATAATCCTTCACTTTGCTGCGCCGCTGCTCCCTCCACTGCTTGAATTCCTTCAGCGTTTTGTCCGTACTTACATTATCAATGTTGTTATAACGGATTTTCGGCATGAAAGGGCCCTCCTCCCCTCCTCGTATCTTAACAAAAGATTACCCCGAATTGGAAAGTACGTACCAACGAATCAATCCTTTGGATTTTTGCATTTCGCCAAGTAGACGAACAAAAACGCAATTGCAGCCACGATGATCAGTGGTGGGGCGTACATAATGGTAAAGGTCTCAAAAAAACTTAATCCCGTTATCCCGGGAATCCCCGTCACTCCCGCGTCAGAGCTGAGAAGAAACCGTGGAAGCATGATGAACTGTATGTTGGGAAGCATGAACGGACTCATCCTTTCTTTTTGCCAGCATTACCTCGCACATAATTGGCATCAAACAGAAACAGCTTCATAATGAGCACGAGTGAAGGAATAAGCACTAGCAATCCCAGGCTGAACGCCGTAATGAGCGCAATACCCATCGTCTTGTTCGTAAAGCTGTCGTAAATATTAATGTACGGATACAGAATGTAAGGAAGATGTGAGCGCCCATAGCCGTACCAAGCAAAGGCAAACTGCAGCATGACGGCGATAAAGCACCAGCCCAAATATTTACGTTTCCATACCAGTGAGACGGCGATCACAAAACAGATAAAAGATGCGATAAACATCCATGAGATATTCAACATCTGCTCAAAGTGTGCGGGATTCTGTTTGTTAATTTGCAAAAATGCCAGAAAGCTGGCAAAGATCGTAGGCAGACTCCATAGGAGCGCATATTCGCGAAGGACTTCAAACGCAGTCTCATCCTCCGCCCGCTTGGCATAATAGGAAAGAAACATCGCTGAGATATACAGCACACTTACCAGCGCAAGCAATACAACAGACCAGGTATACGGATTCGTCAAAAACTCACGCCAGCGGAAAAATACTTGATCACCCACCTGCTCAATAATTCCACCTTCGGATATCGCCAAAATGGTGGAAAACACCGCCGGGATCAGCAATCCCGTCGCTCCGTACAACGCCATATAGATCCGGCTGTTCTGCCCATGGTTCCCATAGGTATTATAGGCGTAGTACACGCCCCGAATCGCAAGCAGTACAATCGCTAATGAACCTGGAACAAGCAAGGCTGTCCCGTAATAAAAAGCACTATCCGGATAAAATCCGACCAGACCAACCACAAAAAAGATCAGAAACACATTCGTCACTTCCCACACGGGTGAGAGATAGCGCTGAATAATGTTATGGATTTTGTTCTCGTGTCCGGTTAATATGCTGTAAAAGCTGAAAAATCCGGCCCCAAAATCAATCGAAGCCACGATCAGATATCCAAACAGAAACGTCCACAAGATCGCGATGCCTGCAATTTCAAAGCTCAATGCACGATCCCTCCTTCCAGACCGAGAGACTCCAGTTCCTTCTCTGCTTCCTTGTTACGGAACAGCTTGCTGAGTACCCGTATCGCTGAAAAGCAAAGGATCAGGTACAGCAGAATAAATAGAACGAGCATCCAGCCTACGGAGGATGATGTTGTTGCTGCTTCCGACACCTTCATGTACCCGCGCAAAATCCATGGCTGTCTGCCGACCTCGGCGAACATCCAGCCCAGCTCGATGGCAATCATGGCCAGCGGCCCAAGCAGGACGATGCCTAACAAGAGCCACTTTGGATAAGGCTTGCGCCCCGGCAGCCAGCGGCGGAACACATAAAGCACCGGGATTAGCAGAATGATCACGCCTGTCGTTACTTTCAGGTCAAACATATAATGAATGGACAACGGCGGCCTCAGATCGGCCGGAAATTCTTCGAGCCCTTTCACTTCTGTGTCGGGTCTGTTTCCTGCCAATATGCTAAGTGCATAGGGAATCTCAATGGCATATTTCACTTCATTGTTCTCATCAAGAATACCCCCATAAACCAGCGGCGCTTTCGTCATCGTTTTGAAATGCCACTCTGCGGCGGCGAGCTTCTCCGGCTGGTATTTCGCTAGAAATTTACCGGAAGAATCTCCGATCATGACGGTGCTGACCGCAAATACGAGCGCACATACCGTTGTGAGCTTAAGTGCCTTTTTGTAATACACATGATCCCGACCCCGAAGCAAGCTGAATGCGGCGATGCCTGCCAATATCCCCGCACTCAATGTGTATGACGAGGCGAGCACGTGAGATACCTTGGTCGGGGTAGCCGGATTCAGCATCGCAGCAATCGGGTGGATGTCCTTCATGATGCCGTTAATCAGGGTAAACCCCTGAGGCTGATTCATAAAGGAATTCACCGTTGTAATGAATATCGCAGAGGCAGAGGAACCCAGTGCCACCGGAATCAGCAGCAGCATGTGCGTATATTTCTTTTTGAATCGGTCCCATGTATAAAGGTAGATTCCAAGAAAGATCGCCTCCACAAAAAAGGCGAACGTCTCCATAAACAGCGGCAAGGCAATGGCCTGCCCCGCTACTCGCATAAACATTGGCCACAGCAGGCTGAGCTGTAAACCGATTGAGGTGCCGGTAACCACACCAACGGCAACGGTAATGACGAACCCCCGCGCCCATCTGCGCGCGAGCAAGGTGTAATGGATATCATTCGTGCGCAATCCGCGCCATTCAGCCAAGGCGATCATGAGTGGGACGCCTACACCGATGGAAGCAAAAATGATGTGCACAAACAGGGTAAGACCGGTCAGCATCCGGCTGAGCAGAACAGGGTCCAGGGATGACATGGGGTTACACTCCTCTTTCACATAATCGTATGTACGACTTCATACCGCCTGTGTGACGATACGCCTCAATAACTCATGATCCGGATAATACTTTTGACAACGGCATACAGCACGATCACGGCTGCGACCAGGCAGACGATAATAAGGGTTTTCTCTTGTTTACGGAACATAGACCTGCCGTCCTCCTTTTGCATGGCATGCAAATTATGGCTCTATAGACAGTTTGCAAAAGAAGTTGTTTTTTTATCCGGGAAATTTTGAAAAACAAAAAAAGCCTTTATCTAATTAAGGATGAAAACATCCTACTAGATAAAGGCTTCACTTGTTTTACAAGAGTTCGTCCTGCTTGGGCAATCGAACCTTGAACGTACTTCCTTTGTGCGACGCGGATATAAAGGTAAGCGTTCCCTGGTGGTCCTCTACAATTTTGCGCGAAATGTAAAGCCCCAGTCCAGTCCCGCCAATCTGACGATGATCCGAATTGTCCACACGGTAAAACTTCGTAAACAACATGTCCTGCACATTCTCGGGAATACCTATTCCATAATCACGCACGTCGATGCATAACCATTCTTCTTCTTCCCACAACGTAATATCGATTCGATCTGCTCCAGGTGAGTACTTGACCGCATTACCAATCAGGTTATGTAACACCTGAATCATCCGGTTCTGGTCCGCATAAGCAAAAAAGTCTCCATTAAACGCATGCACATGGATACGCTGAATGGATGTCATGTTCCATTGCTCAGCTACACCTTCAACCACCTCAAGCAGCGGCACATACGTCATGTGGTAGGTCATACCTTCGTTATCCAGACGTTGAATATCAAGTACATCATCCAGCAGACTGCTCAGTCGTGCGCCTTCCGAAGAGATGGTTTCCATGAACTCCTGACGCTGCGAAGCGGGGAGATCATACATCATCATCAGTTCCACATAGCCCATAATGGTCGCAACAGGGGTTCGAAGCTCATGTGAGACCACGCTGATCAGTTCGTTTTTCATCCGATTCAGGCGTTCTTCCTCCGTACGATCGCGGAACACCAGAAGAAATCCATGATTTTTGCCCGGAACATCCATTTGCTTCATGTACAGGGAAAATACACTCTTATCCACATCATTAAATATAAATTCAGTCTCAACAAAGGCCCGTTCACCGTTCAAAAATGCGCGCGTCTGCTCCACCAGATTGAATTCAGAGGTTAATATCCGCGTATCAATGGCCTGAGCCAAGTCTTCAATGGATCTGCCCGAAAAATCTCGGAGACCAAACATTTCTTCAATCCTTCTGTTCACTATCGTGATGGTGCCCGAACGATCAGACATGACCAGTCCTTCCCGTGCAGATTCAATGAAATGCTGGCTAATATCCCGCTGTTCCTGAATGGCGACTTTTTCATGAAATAGCTCCGCATTCAGCTTTTCCAGAGCCAGCGCATGACGTACGCGTTCTTCTTCAGCCCTTGTGCGCTCCGTAATATCCTTAATAAACAAGTTATAAAGCGATTCGTTATTGCCCAATTGGATTTCTACGATCTTGTATTCAATCGGAAAAACGGAACCGTCCCGGCGAATACCTGAAATCTCTTCGACGATGACATGTCGTTTCCCCCGAATATACTCACATTGGTTCAGCATTTCCTTGATTTCCATACAGCTCGCACCCTGAAAAAGGGATGGAGCATCCTTCTCGAATACCACTTCTGCCCGTTCCAGTCCAAACATTCTTTCGGCTTCGGGATTAAATTCGATAATCAGCCCGTTTGAATCCACAGCAATAATGGCATCAATAGAAGAATCAATAATGGCGCGTTTGATCTCCTCACTATTCTTCAGCTCCTTGGTCCGCTCTCTGACCCTGTCCTCCAGGGTGAGCTTGTCCTGACGAATCTGTTCGAATTGTCCCAGGAGCACATCAGCCATCTTGCGCAAATTGCCAATCAGTATCTGTACTTCTGTTACATGGCTGGTTGGCCATTCCATCTCCCCATTACGAAATAACAGCCTCGGAAGAGAGCCAGTCATACGTGTAAGACGCTTCAATGGACTTACCACTTTCCGGCTGAGAGGAGCGGCCACAATCATGGAAACCACAAAAATAGCGAATAGAGATTGAAGTGTAGTCAGATAGATCGCCTCAATCCGAGTGTAATAATGGGCTGAGTTGGTCTCAACAAATACTCGATAAGGCGTACTTGTGGTCATATCTGCTTCGTACATGAACGATGCCTGTTTCCAGTAAGTAAGCACATCGCTATAATAAGCATCCCCAGAATGGAACAGTATGCTGTTCTCCCCCGGCTTGAGAAAACGATATTTGTCGATATCCAGGTATTCTCCCACTTGGAACGTATCCAGCCCAGAAGCAATGACCTTATCATCGGGGTCAAGAATGATGACATTCACATCCAGTAGATGATAATAACGCTGCATACTTTGATGCATGTTCTCTTGGGATAGATATTGATCATTTAAATCCTTGATCACAGCATTCGCAGCATGTTTTAGATTAGATAGGATGGTGTCATTGATCTGACCTAGCTGTCTGCGGCTATCGGCCGATAACAGAACAAGAGAGACAACGACTACAAAAGCTACGACGTATTTAAAAGCAATTCGTCTGAGCGGAATGGTTCCAGTTCGTTTTGACTTCACCTCGCCAGTGGTAATCCAGAAATCCACGACAATACCTGCAATCAGCGCATTAACCATGCTGGTCACAGCGACATGCATATATCCATACTTCAATTCTTCTAGATCCATGCCCATTATGAAATATCCGTAAAAGGTAACTGGCAATAACATCACAACCCAGAATGCAGCATTCGCCTTCATGATGCTTCCATTTTTCCAGCGTATCTGCCATCCCAGCATCCAGATTAATTCAATGAAATGAGCGCCAATCATAAAAAAACTGCTAGGGACCAGACCTTCAAATAATATCCCCAAGGCACAGATCGCTATTAGGGTGGTGAATCCGTATATGGCTCCGTGTAAACGCAAAGCAATAAAAGCTGCCGCTGTACCGAACAATAGCTGTACCCCGTAAAAAAGAGTCAACGGAAATATCGTTCCCAGCGTACCCAGGATAATAAGTATGGCCGTACCCAGCCACGGAATACGGAGTTTAATTACCATCCACTCCAACACCTTATTTACCTTTATGTAGTTCATAGGTAGCTGCCCTTGTGACTGATTACTGTGTTTGCATTCAACAACAACGTTGGTACCTCCTATGGATTAAAGCTCGCAAGATCTACTTTATTTCCCTCAAACCGTTCTGATACATTATACTGTAATAACTACTCGATGTAGCTTTGGGAAATTTTGAATGATCGGCAAATGAGCTGCATTCATGGTAAAATACTGAAGTTTGGCTTCAACTCTATAGAACTTACTACATATGCATCCTATATTCTGGAATACAAACATTAAAAATTTTGCAGCATTTCCACACAAATTACGACATTTTTTTAGAAGTTTCTTAACAAATTCATTTCATCAGGAGTGTGACCTCAATGTCTATCAAAGTTCTTCTTATAGAGGATGAGAAAAATCTGGCCGACATGATTGCTTTCTTTCTTGAGGAGGAGGGTTACATAACTGAACGGGTTCATCATGCACGCGAAGCACTTCATCTTTTCCCACGATTCCTGCCCGATATTGTAGTGACTGACTTGATGCTGCCTGAAACAGACGGTAATGATCTGGTTGATGCGTTTCGCCAGCACTCAACTGTACCCATATTGATGATCTCGGCCAGCACCATGCTGAATGATCGGCTCCGAGCGTTACATAATGGTGCGGATGATTTTCTATGTAAACCCTTTAGTCTGAAAGAGCTTGATGCGCGGATTAAGGCATTATTGCGCAGATCAGCTATCTCCTACCCGGACAAGCCCATAAAAGAGGACAAACCTGCTGAAGTTGTCGGACATGTCAGTGTCAATGAGTACAGAAGAACCTTGTTTGTGGATGGCATTGAAATTGAGGTCACTCATATTGAGTTTGAAATTATGAAGGAGTTGTACCGGAATCCCGGCAAAGTGTTCACCCGCAATGAACTTATGGATCGAATTAAAGGCTCAGAAAGGGCCTATTTGGACCGTACAATCGATGTGCACATCTCCAGTCTGCGTAAAAAAATTGAACCCGACCCCAAAAATCCACGGTATATCAAGACGGTTTGGGGAACGGGATATAAATACGTCATTTAGTACAAGCCGAAATGAAATAATGGCTCATGTCCTCTCTCTGTCATCGTCTGATCGACTGGGTTGAGGGCTGAGCTGTTTTTGTTCTGTATGCAAAAGAATGCAGCCACCGCTGGATTTCCATGATCAACCGCTCTGGTTCTTCCTCTTGCCAGAGGATCATCTTTATCAGACCCGTACCCGTAATAAGCTGCAAATGGCGCTTGCGAATCAACGATTGGAAATCCGTAATCACCAGTAAAGGAATCTGAGGCATAAATGCCCGAATGGCATTGGCTGCTGATACGGCTTGCGCGGCGTCCTGATAGTCCACAATACAACAGTGAGCTTTGCCCCATTCCGCCTCCTCTTTGCTTTCCGTGTTCTTTTCTTTCTTCACTACGGACTCCCTCTGCTCATCTGTTATCCACTCATTCAACAATTCAATCATATTGTCATAATCAATACCACGACTTCCGTCCGAAAGTACGGTAATGGGTTCCATAGCAATAACCTCCAGTTCATTCTCTCTTCTTATTGTGCCAATCTTCATTTAAAAATGTTCGTGTGTGAACATAAAAGAAGTGTTAACTATCTTCGTACTTCTTCACAAACTGTGTAAGGTTCATTAGCCAGTTCGCAGTTTGCTGCAATTCATGTAAAATAGGGATATGCCCGTGCTCATTGCGGGAACTTTAAGAATGAATCCGGTACAGGAGGTTATGAACCGATGAATATTGTTTCCATTGAACCAACACCCAGTCCCAATACGATGATGCTGCATCTGGATGAACGTCTGGAAGACGGGATCCGCAGAACATATACACTGGATAACGAACGATCTGCTCCGGCGTTTATTCGCCAGATGCTTCATATTCCCGGAGTAAAAAGTGTATTCCACACAACCGACTTCGTAGCGCTTGACCGTAAGGGAAATGCGGATTGGTCCGTCATTCTTGGCGAAGTTCAAAGCCGTCTGGGCCAACAGGGAATTGATCTGGACTGGATTGAATCTGAAGATGCCTCTGGTGAACACTTCGGTGAAGCACAGGTATTCGTTCAATTCTTCAGAGGTGTGCCGATGCAAATTCGGGTCAAAGCCGGTGCCAAGGAAGAGCGTATCTCGCTCTCGGATCGGTTCGTCAAAGCCGTCACTGAAGTCGCCAGTGCAACGCTGATCAAGGAACGGAAACTGAGTGATTATGGCGTCCGCTACGGGGAATTGCCTGATATTGCACGGGAAGTTGAACAGGAGCTGGAAGCAGCCTATCCGCCAGAGCGTCTGGAACGCGTAATTCAACAAGCCATTGAGCACGGCACCAATGCCGAAGAGTTCGTGGAACGTCGCCGTCAGCTGGATGGTACCGAGCTTGAAGAAGCTCTGCATCATGAGGACTGGAATGTTCGATACGCTGCATTTGATGGTATGGAGCCTACAGCAGAACGACTGCCACTCGTAGCCCATGCACTTCATGACAGTAAAATGCAGATACGCCGGCTGGCTGTTGTATATCTCGGTGATATTCGTACACCTGAAGCGATGGAACTGCTATACGAAGCTCTGCAAGACAGTTCGCCTGCTGTACGTCGGACTGCGGGAGACACCCTCTCGGATATCGGTGATCCAGCAGCAACGGCAGCCATGACAGCTACGTTATCCGACAAAAGCAAGCTTGTACGCTGGCGTGCGGCCCGCTTCCTGTATGAAGTGGGAACCGAAGAAGCAGAGCAAGCTCTGCGAAAGGCAGCCAATGACCCTGAGTTTGAAGTCAGCCTGCAAGCCAAAATGGCACTGGAACGGATTGAATCCGGCGAACAGGCAGCCGGAACTGTATGGCAACAGATGGCCGGGCGTAACAAGACGTCGGAATAGTCCTTTCGATTCATATCCAACAATTGTTATTGCACTGGAATACCATGGGGGTTATACTGGTTGTCTGTTTGCTAAACAGAACACGAAGTGTTACGTTCTGTGATTTATAATTTCATAGACAATAGATACACCTCATCCATGATGATGAGGTAGAGGTCGCGGGTGCGATCAGTACGCTGAAGGAGGCGCTAAGGAGCCGCTTATGAATTCAGCCGAAAGGTGCACCCGCCGAAGCCCACAGGACGGTTCCTTACGTTGTCCAGTGCGGCTGGGGCTGTTGCCGAAAGGTGCAGAACTGTCACAGATGTATGATGCCTTCCCCGGAGGGTATGATTTCTTCTGTGTTGAGCTATCTTAAACATTTGGGACGAGGTGCGGACGATTGATAATAAAGACCGCAGGCTAATGCCTGCGGTCTTTTATGTTATGTTCCATTGTTCGGATCCCATTAGTACGCTGAAAGAAGGAGTGTTTCCATGCAAGACCGCAACAACCAAACTACAACAGGACCTACCCTGAAAAAAGGATTACGCGCACGGCATATGACCATGATTGCACTCGGCGGATCCATTGGTACAGGGCTGTTCCTCGCAAGCGGCACCGCGATTTCCAATGCAGGCCCCGGCGGTGCATTGATTGCTTACGCTGCCGTTGGCATCATGGTCTTCTTTCTTATGACCAGTCTCGGAGAACTGGCTACCTTCATGCCCGACTCCGGTTCATTCAATACGTATGCGGCCCGCTTTGTCGATCCGGCCCTTGGGTTCGCCATGGGCTGGAACTTCTGGTACAACTGGGCGGTCACCATTGCGGCAGAGCTCGCCGCCGCAACCGTACTCATCAAATACTGGTTCCCTGACAGTTCGTCCATGTTGTGGAGTCTGTTATTTCTCGTATTAATCTTTGCCCTGAATGTGTTGTCCGTTAAAGGCTATGGAGAGTCGGAATACTGGTTCGCCATTATCAAAGTCGCTACAGTAATCATCTTCCTTACCGTTGGTGTGCTCATGATCTTTGGCATTATCGGCGGAGAAGCGGTTGGATTCAGCAACTTTACCGTGGGAGACGCACCATTCCATGGCGGATTCTTTGCGGTTCTCGGTGTATTTATGGCTGCAGGGTTCTCTTTCCAGGGAACGGAGCTCATTGGTGTCGCAGCCGGTGAGAGCGAAAATCCGCGTGAAAATGTCCCTCGTGCTATTCGGCAAGTGTTCTGGCGCATTCTGATTTTTTACATTCTGGCGATTACAGTCATCAGTCTGATCATTCCTTACACACATCCGAATCTGCTCAAAGGGGATCTGAAAAATATCGGAGTCAGTCCGTTTACGCTTGTCTTTGAAAAAGCGGGTCTGGCCATTGCTGCTTCCGTCATGAATGCCGTTATTCTGACCTCTGTACTGTCTGCCGGGAATTCGGGCATGTATGCTTCAAGTCGCGTTCTGTATGCTCTCGCCCGCGATGGCAAAGCACCTCGCTTCCTCGGTCGGCTGAACAAAAAGGGCATTCCAATGAATGCCCTGCTCTTGACTACAGCGGTGGGTATGCTGGCTTTTCTAGCCTCCCTTTTCGGTGATGGTATTGTATATACCTGGCTGCTGAATGCGTCCGGTATGTGTGGCTTTATCACCTGGCTCGGTATTGCCATCAGCCATTATCGCTTCCGCCGTGCGTATGTGGCCCAAGGCCGGGATTTAAACGATCTGCCCTACCGTGCACGCTGGTTCCCATTCGGTCCAATCTTCGCTTTTGTGTTATGTATCATCGTCATTATTGGACAGAACTATCAGGCGTTTACGGGCGATCAGATCGATTGGAGTGGAGCCCTTGTCGCTTACTTGAGCGTTCCACTGTTTCTGATCTTATGGTTGGGTTATAAATTCATCAAGAAAACAAAAGTCGTACCACTACAGGATTGTGATTTTACCACATCATCAGAATGATTATCCCCAAATAATGATATCGATCAACATTGGGTTACTCCATGTATATAAACAGGCAGCTTTTTCTTTCTATGAAAGAAAAAGCTGCCTGTTTGATTTGTCCAGGTTTTGTATATGTCCCTATGTTTACAATAGAACAGTTAATCTATTTTGACAAAAGGGGTCCATGTACGATGAAATTATTTTTTTCCATGCTTGTTGTTCTGGGGATCTTACTTCTTTTCTTGCCTCTTCTGCAGGAAAAGTATTTTGACTGGCAGCAAGCCAAAGTTATGGATGAGCTGAAACAGCTACAACTCGACCTAACTAAAATCAATGAATCTTTTGAACAAGCCAGACAGGATCCTGCCTCAATCGATGATGATACCGAAGACAAAGAACAGGAAAGTTATCCTCATGCACTGGGGGTTATTACAATTGATGAGATTGATGTGCAACTGCCCATTCTGGAGGATGCAACTGAAAGCAATATGAAGGTTGCAGCAACGCATCTTGTGGAGACGGCCCGCATCGGGACTGAAGGAAATGCAGCGATTGCCGCTCATCGTGCTCACAAAAAAGGACGCCTGTTCAACCGAATGGGAGAATTGGAGATTGGTGATTGGATTAAAGTAACTCTGGCAGATCAGACCCATATCCAATACAAAGTGGATCAGATATCCGTTGTGGAGCCTACGGACTTGTCCGTACTTGAGGACCCGCATCTGGGACAGGTGCTTACCTTGATTACGTGTGATCCATTAGTCAATCCAACACATCGGCTGATTATAAGAGCCGTCCAAGTGACTTCAGAGGTTGCTCAGCGTGACCTGCCTTAACCATGCTGTACAAACTAAAAACACCCCTGGCATGCGCGCGGTGATTCTGAATCTCGGAAGCGCTTATGCTGGGGGTGTTTTGTTGTAGATGTAAAGAAATATCCGAGGTTACATGTTCCCGTCTACGGGTTCATCTGTTTTCTTCGACGGAGATACAAGGTTCCCATACTGCCGAGAATAATCAAAAGAGTCCCTACAAGAGTGTATCCCCATGTGCTCTCTTCTCCTGTTTTAGGCAGCATGCCCAGGAAAGAGCCATCCTCCCCTTCCTCTGCTCCTGCAACATTCGTATCTGCAGGGGAGGATGTATGATCCCCTCCTGGGCTAGTAGCATCGCCAGCATTAGCAACAGCTGAAGGCTTCTCTTCGTCAACAACAGTCGAATCTCCCGGTTTGGAAGGGGATTCTCCCCTATCCGGATCCGTTCCTTGGTCGGTTTCATCCTCTGGTTCTGAAGTTTCAGGCGTTACCACTGTGCCTGGAACTGTTGTGCCCGGAGTTGATGGATCTGGCGTGGATGTCCCAGGATTTGGTGTTCCTGTACTTGGTGTTCCCGGATTATAGGGCTCACTTGGCCCGCCAGGTACGGGAATGGCGATATTCGTCTTTTCCACCACTACGGTTTCCGTCTGTTTATCCGTAATCTCGAATTCAACCGACGTTTTGTCCAATTTATAACCTGCAGGTGCTTTTATTTCAACCAGTTGATACTTATTGGGTTCCAAATCCTTCAGAACGATTTCACCATTGGAATTGGTAGTCAGATTTGCTTCATCTACCCCTGTTACCACATCGAATCTCCAGTTTCCTTCCGCATCCAGCAGGGCCGTTTGAGCACGCAATTCAAATACAGCTCCTTGTAGATGCTGTGTTTTGTTTGCATTGAATTTAATCAGTTTCACGGAACGATCGTTTGCTTTGTTCTCAATGGTCAATTGCGTTTCCGGCTTCGTAATGTTGACTTGCGTTTCCGGCTGTTCGATTACAAAACCTTCTGCCTTGGTCTCAACCAAGGTGTATGGCCCATAAGGCAAGCTGTCAAATTGTATCATGCCGCTCATGTCCGTAACCTTCGTAGCGATTACGGTATCTGTACGATCGTCACGCAGTTCAAATTCGATTCCGCTTAACACCGACTTGTCCTTGGCATTTACTTTGGTAACCACCAGCTTGGCATTCATGCCCTGCCCATTGGTCTGGATGAGGGTTACAATCTGTGTTTGATCCGCTACAATCGTGAACGGTATGGGCGTTTCATCCAGTTGGTAGAATTCAGGCGCTGTTACTTCGACTAACTCGTAATTCCCTGGCGCCAGATCACCTTTGGCAATCGTTCCATCCTCACCCGTTGTTAACGTGTCGATCAACTCTCTGGTTTGAGCATTTTTCAAGTACAACTCGAACGTTGCGCCTTTTAGCTTTTTGTTGCTGTCAGCAGCATCTACCTTGGTTAATTGGAAACCTTGACGAATTTTCTCGTTGACAACTTCAAACGATTCATCTGCATCCTTAAACTGAATTGTTTTCCCTGTGGCAGCACTATATTCTGCATTAACAAGGTAACCCGCTGGTGCTGATACTTCCTTCAGCCTGTAGGCTACACCATCGGTTTGATGTAATCGATAATTCCGGGAGGTAACTGCCTCACCTTTCGCATCTGTCGGTTTCAACGTTTCCAGCAGCGTCGTTCCCGATGCATTATAGATCGCGAATACCGCTCCTTCCAGCGGAAGGCCTGCGTCATCGACTTTGTGAATTTTGATTTTACCCACACCTGTGGATGCTCCACCGCCAGCTCCAGCCATGTAAACGCGAATACCACTCTGCTGATCTGAACCCGTCACTGATGACGATTGACCCGCAAATTGAACTTTATTTTCGATTCTCGCACCACTATCGGCATTAATAAAGGATTGATATTCCAAAATTAAAGCACTTTTCATCTCATTCTTAAAGGTGAATGTAAAGGTGTTGCCTTCCACCACTAGCTCATACTCATCGGCATCCACCAAACCTGCCTTGGTTGATACATTGCCTGAGTTGTTCGCAGGCAGATCGGTTGCATACAGCTTTAACGTATCTGCGAGCAAAATCTGATTATCTGATAACTTATCCGTTAATACTGAGCCTGCTGCAATATATGATTGGCTTGGGTTGATATTTACCGTCCAGGAAGCTTTATCACTTGAACCGATTTGCTGCCCTGTTTTGTGTACATATATACCACCGTGTGCTGGTGTGACTTTCGCTTCTTTGTCAAATCGAACTGTGCCACCCTCACCATCTGTCAGGATCGCATGATTGGCGTACGTGCCCTCAACATCAAATTCCCCGTCCAAACTCGTTTTATACACGATCCGGTAGGCTGCTTTTCCGATGTTGCCAAGGTCTAAAGCGAAGCCTTTACCATCCGGGTTCAATTGGAATTGGTCTGGTGTCAGAGTAACCTCGTCACCAATCGCAGTGACATTATTGCTTCCCTGTAACAAGAGCTTATTCACTTTCAAAGAACCATCTACAAAAGATTGATCCCCCGTGTACGCATCCTTGAGAATAGCGTTCTGAATGTCGTACAAATTATAATTCACATCAATTGTCCAAGTGATCGTTTTGTCCTTGGCGCTATATTCTCCCTTTTTATTACCGTTCTGTATCGTGTAATCAAGCGGTCTAACTTCGGCAGATTTGGTGATTGAAGCTTGTGCTACATTCGCTTCTTTCCAATTCAATGTAGCCTCATTCCGATATACATTGTCGGTTGGCATACCTGCCGTCGGATCAAAGCTGGTCTTATACGTGATTACATGCTCTTTGTTGATCAACCCGCCAGCCTTCAATCGAATGGAGAAACCTTTTTCAAAGTTCACATCATCACTTGGGTCAGCTACGGGCTCCGTTTCAAACTGATCTTGCTGATCACCACTAATTTGCAGACTGCCCGGAATCAACTTCATATTTCTTCCTGCGTAGTTGTCTGTAATGACGATGTCCGTCATTTCCTTCAAATCACGGTTCAGCACAATCTGCCACTCGATTTCTTTCGTATTGAAGTTTTCACGTTTTACACTTTTCGCAAAAATGACTTCCTCAATATTCCTCGTGCCTTCTTTGGTTGTTCCATCGTGCATGGTCACTTTATTCTTTACCGTACCATTCGCATACACACGATCAATCGACTGGGTTTCATATTCGATCTCGTAGGCCTTCTTGATCCCCTCGTTAAAATGTAACTTGAAGCCTTCATCGAAGCCTGTGCCGACCCCGGTGAGTGTATATTCATTGGAATCTACTTGAGTCTTCCCTGCTGGTTTTCCGCTAGTATCGATGTCCACCTGGTATACTTTGACCGAGCCAGCAACCAATTGTTGTTTTGCAGTATCAAAACGATCTTCTATCCATGCATTCGCCTGAGCGATCTCTTGTTGATTGTAATTGTATTGCACTTTCCATGTGATCGTTTGGGTCACCGGGTTGTAGGCACTCTCTTGCCCTGACTTGTTCAGTGGTTCATTGAAACTCACTGTCACTCGACCGATATCCGTTTCGTTATGCTCGCTCTGATCCCCTGTAAGCTCCACCTTGTTCTCATACTCAATGTTTGTAAAAGGGGCAGTTGTTGGCGCTTTAATACTTGTTTTGTACGTCACCCGGTACGCTTTATCAATATCACCCAGGTTAATCGGAAATTGAGATTCGGTACTAAACAGATTTCCTAATTTGACAGATCCATCTAATTGAACCTGCAATTCACGAATCTCAATGTTCCCCTTGAGCTCCAAATTTGCCGGAAGTGTATCCGTCAGCACCGCATTTTGGATTTGTTTCTCCCCTTGGTTAAAATCAACAGTCCAGGTAATTTCATCCGAGTTAAAGCCGTTATTATTCGCGAATCCCGATTTCGTAAGTTCATCCTTGGCTGTATTCGCAAAGTGTACATTTAATGTAACAGCACCATCACGAATGAAATCAAATACGATCGGCTGCTTCAAGCCACCATCCATTTTGCTCTCGTCGAACTTGATCCAGACGTAGAAGTTTCCTTCTAATTTGGAACCAACGATCTGCTCGTTGAAGGTAAATACAACTTTGCCGTCTGGATGAACCACGTACTCCCCAACATCACCATCCAATGTTCCTTTTAACTGTGACTCGATCTTGAATTTGTCAGGCAGGTTAAACGTATACGTGGAACCTGCCTCATACCCATGAGAATCGTTTGGCAGTGCCCATGTAAAGAAGACAGCCACCTCATCCTTGATACTTGGTCTGACTGTCTCAATTTCGTCCCCTTGAGGCCGAACCGTGCCATTGCCATCCTCTATCGGTTTTTGATTATACATTTGAACACTTGTAATTAATTGATCCGTGATCTCTTGTGGAGCAGCACTGGCTGCCGCCATAGCAGCTTCATTCGCAGCATCATCTTGATCGAGATCAAGCTCTGCAGGTTCAACCGTGTCGTGTTCCAATAATGATTCCACCGTCGTATGTTCTGTCATCGTATCTTGTGCATATATGTTTGGTGAAAATAACCAGCCTTGCATCAATTGCGTGATCAACAGCAAAACAATGGCCACAATGCTCAATTTTTTCTTCATTTGTTGCTTATTCCTCCTCGTGCGTAGTGTCGGCATACGCCAAAGATCAGAATAACAAAGCAACCTATACAAAAAATATACAACACACATGCATGTGAATGTACACCATAATATCATTTTGAATCTAGGCGATAAGTGACTTCCCCTCGCCAATAGCCGGTGGAATAGAGTAATGCAACATGCTCACAGCAAAAAAAGAACGCTCCTCTTCGGAAGCGTCCCTGTAAAATAACAACATCAATTTACGATTGGAATAGTCCAAGCTACATATTACATGGTCCAGGTAATTTTCACACGCAGATCGACAGTATCCTCCATGTTGGACACGTAATACGATATCGACTTCATGCCAAGCTGATACAAATCCTGCAAATCCTCCACTAGCCCCGTTTCAGTACCCTTGTATCTGAAAGTCAGCGAGGTTCCGCCATCCTTGAGCACACTCTGAACTTTAGTTTTCAGCGCGGCATGACCACTAATCGCATCACTTTCGTCGTAGAGCGAGTATTCCAGTGTATGATACAGCTTCTGGTACGCGGTTGCCTTGCTTCCTCCCGCCTTCACCAAAGTTTGCAAAGCTTCACGATAGGGAGCAGATGCAGCAGGATACTTGCCTTTAGCTGTCCAGACATGGTCACGTGCCATCTCATCATCACTGAGCAAATAATAATTATGACTTACCTTACCCTTACGGTCAGGAGTAGGATCGTCCCACGTCGTATCCATATGGTACCACTTGCCATCCAGCTTGACGAGATTCCAGGCGTGTAATTGCTCACCAGCCGTTCCTTCCACAATCCGGTTTTCTATACCCACCTGCTCCAGCATGCGATAAGCCAGCAATGAATAGCCCTGACATACAGTACTGCCGGTAACAAGTCCATCGTATGCAGTATATTTCTGCAAGGATGTATCGTAGGAAAGGTTAAGTACAATCCAGTCATGAATGGCTTTAACTTTCTCATGATTCGTCATACCGGGCACGATAATCTCTTTCAGCACGTTGGTCACCTTACGGTTCACATAATCGGTCTGCTCCTTCGTTTCCCGATAGGCCAGCTTTACATGTACCTCTGCGGATACATTGGAGCCTTTATAATTAAATGCGTAACTTTTAACGGTATATTGAATATAGGGATCACTGGTCATTGCTTCGTCAATGGAGCTCTGCAACTGTTTTTTGAGGCCTTTCACATTGCCTTTGTATGTAAAAACAAGTTCCTCCGTTCGCTGGGACATCGCGGTAAGCAACGTCTCGCGCAGATCCGTATTCGTGGATATGTCTGATGTTCCCGACGCCGCATACAGCTGATCCAGATCGACTGCATGTGGCAGTGCCACAGCGACGAGACAGCCAGCCAGTAGCAGGGTTATCACTCGTTTTCCGTGCTTGCCCATGAAAGGATACCACCTCTCTTTGCAAAGTTCTCATGCCTCATTGTATCACAAAAGGGATTGACGGCAGGCTTCTAGTTTTGTCGAAAAGCATCAAAAGAGACCCTCCGCAGAAGGCCCCTCTGTCTTCAGTAAAACAAACCTAACCTACCCCGTTATCCTCATCATATGACTCTTCCGGGCAATTATGCAACAAACTCCAATCAATATAAACGATTTCCGCTCATAAAGGTATCCGTCTTGCCCTGAAGCTTGGCCAGACGTTCCAAGACCTGAGCCGCTTCGGCAACCGTCACTTTGCGTGCAGGCATGAAGCGTCCTTCGATCGACGGCAACAATCCCAGCTTGATACTGAGGGAGACAGCTCCCTTGTTGTTGACCGCACTGGCATCTGCCAGATTGGGAAGATCCGATGGCAATGTGTAGAATCCGGCTAATTTCTCATAGCGCAAAATGCGCACGAGCAATACCGCCAGCTCTTCACGAGTCATCTCCTCTTCTGGATTTAGCTTCGTTTCAGAGTCGGCACCCGCTAACCAGCGCTGATCGATCAATGTCCGCACAGCTTGGTAATAAGAGCTCTCTGGGGTAATGTCAGCATATAGCTTCTCGCTCCCGTTTCCACTGTAATACATATCCATATTCGGGTTGACCGCTCTTGCCAGATAGGTAAACCAATCACCCTTTGTGATGACCCGGTCTGGGAATACACGACCCTGCTCATCTGCAAGAATTACGGCATGTTGAGTCATATTCCGAAGTGCAGCCTCCGCCACATGACCTGAAATATCACTAGGTTCAACATTCGCAGTGGCACTTCCGCTACCATATAAAAACTTCCATTCTCCAGTATTAGCATCAAGTACTTCATAACTGGCGGAAATCGAATTTCCATCTCGTGTAGGCTGGTAAACCAGGTTTACAGCCGAGGGAACGACCTGACCGGTACTCATGGCATAACCACCGCAGCGGGAGTAAGCCAGTGTTAACTTGAATGCTTCCAGATAGGTTGCCTTTGCCTTTTCATAACTGATGGCTGGTTTGGTGTTTCCAGGCAACTGTTCAGGCGTTGCAGCAATCCTTGTATAAAATTCGTTGATGGCTCCATCCTTCAGGACTTGTACTTGCACTGTATCATCCATAACCGCAATTCCGTTCATATAGCGCTGGAACATAAATGTACGTGCACCTTCAAATTCAAGCACACTGGACAACCGGAATTGTTCTGATGCACTCGGAACCAATGCAATCACCTTATTGATTGCAAGTTTCTCGGCTTGTGTCCGGGTTACGGACTTAGTCTCATTCTCATCCGCTGGTTTCTCCTGCGCAGCACCCGGCTCCACCCGCTGATACAAGCTGTAACTGTAAATCTGTCCAGTAAGCGCATCTACCTGTGCTGAAATATCTCTCATGAACATGTAGGATACATTCGCATTTCGATTGCTCCAGCTCAGGCTCCATACTTGATTGTTAGGACTTGCATACTCACCTTTGCTTAACTGACTATGCTCCAACTTGTAACCTTTCGGAATATCAAAGTTCTTTTTAATTATGTTCTCGGCTTGTTGTGCATTTAATTTCTGACCGTTCGCTGCGACAAAAGGAGCTACACTTCCTTTTAAAGGTTTATTCTGCTGTAAAGAATCTTCATCACCAATAGCTTTTCCAGTCATCTCGTTAATCGGCTCCAGTGTACTAGCATCCAGCGGAACCATGCTGGAATTCTTCGGCATATAACCAAGATAATACTTTTGTCCTTTGGGCGAAGATAGACGATCAGTCGAGATATAAGCGAGCTGTACATCAAATTGCTCCTCAAATCGTTGACTGGCCTTCTCTTCCGATACTGCCGACTTCGATGAAGGATATTCAGCTCCGGTTGTACTTCTTGAATATCCTGTCACCAAGCCACTTTCATCCACACTTATGTAGATCGTCTCTGCCTCAGACAACAAACCTTCATGCTTGAGCTGGTAGCCATATCGATATTCCGTTCTGCCAAACAAAGATTGCTGTGCAGTAGATTGATACACATCTCCAAGAGAAGCAAACTCATTTTCTTTCAATCCGGGAATAGCTTTGAACAGTAATGCCTCTGCATACACCTCAGCCTCGTCTTTAGTCAATTTGACATCAGAATCAGTAGACTGCTTATCCAGTAATTCAGAAGGCAAATGTACGCTTAGTACTTCCCCCGTGCCCGCATGAACCGTTGCGCTGAATCCCATCGTATGATTTCCTTCGACAATTTGAAAGCCAATCTCCCACGCCTTGTAATCCGGCGGTGGATAAGAGTTCGGTGAATCGAATCGTACGGATGCAATCGTCGCCTTTTTCAACAATGGAAATAATTTCAATATATTCTCGCTGGCTTGCTTGGAGGAGATTTTGGCTCCTTCAGGCACCTCGTTGTCTGTTAATCCAAGTGGTTGTTCCGTTTCCCCCGCTGCCGATTCTGTTACCTGTTCCGCTGTCGCTGCCGACGCACTGCCTGCAAACCCTGGTGTCTGTGATGCCAGAAGCAAAGTTGCCATGGCTGCTGTAGCCGCTTTGGCTGTAAACATTTTGAATCGCACATTAAAATTCCAATCAAAACTCAAATCTGGACCTCTCCCTTCAATTTCATACAAGGATGCATGCAAAATAACCTCGCATGAATATTGCCAGTCTATTCTATGATACCATAAGCTTCCTTTTTAATCGTCATTTTCCCAACAATTTTACAAATGTGAATTTCTGCATATTGTATAGAAACAGCAAAAAAACGCCAACCGGGTTGGCGTTTCGAGGATCAGCCTGAGCATCAAGTGGGCTGAATTTTCTCTATATTGACGTTCGGTATAACAGATTCATTGGACTGAGCCTGCACCTGTACATGAGTTTTCAAGAAGGGAATCACCGTATTCCAGAACGCAGGATCCTCCTCTGAACAGCTATGGCCACCGCTATTGACCCACAGATGCTCCACGGGCGGGTCCGCTTTGGACATAAAATATTCAAGTTCGCTCGGTGGAATAAAGTTATCACCTTTGGAATGTACCATAAGCATCGGCAGCTGCATGCCTTTCCGCCGTTCATTCAGCAGCATGACTGGATCACGCTGGCGATATGTTTTCAGAGATTCACCAAGCCGCCAGAACCAGATTCGTGGAATCAGCTGGGCCAGGGGGAACAGAGGCAGACGCCGGCGCCTCAGCTCCGAACTGACGATAACCTCGAATTGGGATGGCATGGAGTCCGTGATCACCGCAGATACAGGAATACCCTCCGTCACAGCGAGGATCGTGCCTAGTCCGCCCAAGGAGTGCCCAAGCACACCGATTGCTGCTGGATCAATTTCCGGCCGTGAGGATGTATATTGCAATGCTGACAGCAGATCATCGCGGAATAGGTAAGCTGAAGCTGCTTTAACTGGATCACTGGCTCCATGGCTTCGAACATCGTACATAAAGAGCGCATAACCTGCTTCCCAAATGGGACGAGCATAACGGAGGACACGTGATCGATTGGAGCCCCATCCATGTGCAATAATAATCAAAGGCCAAGGCTTCGGGACATGAGCTCCAGCCGGAATGAACCAGCCATGGACTCGCCCGCCTCCACTCTCGAAGGTTATATCTTCAAATGGCATGGGCGGTGTGAGCGTAATCGGAATCTTTTTGGGGGTCTGACTCTTCACCGCTGCCTTCCATAAACCACCCGCAGTTACCGCGGCAACCGCAATCATCCCGCCAATCATCGTTTTAGCTTTCACTGGTGTCACTCCTCTCCGTTTTCTGGCCTGACTCCATCATACGACAGCAAGGTTAACAGGACGTTAATCCACATCACTTCTTATATTATCTATTTGGTTCAGAAGCACTTCTTAATATATAACCTGATGAGTGTAATCCACTTGCGTTGGCTTCAAGGTTCAATCCTTGATTTTCGCTATTTCCACAAAAGCACGAGTGCAAGTAGCAATATGCTCATCATTCCCTGCTGCAAGTGCTTCTCGTGGTAAAAGTGCACTTCCAAGCCCCACTGCCGCCGCACCCGCAGCATAATAATCCGTAATGTTATCCAGTGTTGCTCCGCCTGTTGCAAGCAGTGGAATATGATTTAGTGGTGCCTTGATTTCACGTAAATACGGAATGCCCAGACTCGCCATGGGGAACAGCTTCACCACTCTTGCTCCTGCTTCATAGGCAGCCACAATCTCCGTTGGAGTCATCGCTCCGGGCCAGATCTCCACGCCATGTTCTACAGCATATTCAATAACGGACAGATCGACATTAGGAGACACGAGAAATTGAGCGCCCGCTGCAACGGCTTCTTTGGCCATCTGCACATTGAGTACCGTGCCCGCTCCGATATAAGCCTTACCCTCATGCCTTGCACGCCAGTCTGCAATAATATCGTGTGCCCCAGGCGTGTTCAGCGTCACTTCCATCAGACGGATTCCCCCATCAGTCATCCCCTGCCCTGCTGCCTGAGCAGATTCCCGGCTAATACCACGCACAATAGCTACCAATCTCGATTCCAATAATACTTCCGTCAGATTCATGCCAACTTCCCCTTGTTTCATAGATTCGGCAGCCGAAGACAAGTATTCGTTATCACCGCTTTTCCGTTAGTCACTATTGTAAAGCATATCGTCCCCTGGATGTAATCATTTGATCCAATTTCTTGTGAGAGAGTGTGCATCCAAGTTTCCGGCAGACAGTTAAATAGAAACACAAAAACCTCTCCATGGAAAAGGGATTATCCATCCTCTTTATTCCAAAAGAGAGGTTCGCTTTAGGCTTTTTCCAGCACACTATTATCTTTCTCAAGATCCTTAAAATACCGATCGTTATACAACATGCTGGGATGTGTCGGATGGTACATCAAAGCAATGTCATTGTGCTCTTTGGCTTTCGCCCGATTACCCATCCGGTCATAACACACACACAATTGCAAATGCGGCATCCATGTCCAGGCAGCCTCATTCAATACTACCATTGGATCGGTCGGGCGTACGGCGCGGGTCGCCTGTTCATACCAGTATAAGGCTTTGCGGTAATCGGCACGATCGGCAAAATATCCACCCAATCGGCAGCAAATCTCGGCCCTCGGCAAATCAAAGGCAAAGGATCTCAGCAATGCCGAGATTTCCTTTTCCGAACGTTCAAGCGCTGCTTCGCAATCAGCTATCTTCTGGCATGCCGCAATCTGATCCTCCACCCATCCCAGCCCGGTGTCCAGAAATTTTCCATAGTACTGCACCGCATCTTCAAGATGCCCGTGGTCTTTCAATTCATTGCCAAAATAATATAAATCACGCGGAGAGAATTCCTCCCCTGCCTGTTCGCGTTTACGATAAATCTTTAGATTGCGATCCGTGTATTCCTTATCTTTCTTATGCGTGACTGCCACGTCGCTATGCAGCAGATGACCGGCCACTTCCAGATATTCATGCACTGCACCAAACCAGCGATAATTCCGATCCCGCCGCACCAGCCGGTTCCGCCTGAGACTATATGCCACCTTCCCCTCCGCCGTAAAGGACAGATGATAATCCATCGTGACACTATCCACAGCAGGGTCCAGGGAACGCTTCAGTTCAATGAGCTTCACACGATCATCCGGTTCAAACACATCATCTGCATCCAGCCATAGTATATATTCACTTGTTGCTTGTTCAAAGGCAAAGTTCCTTGCTGCCGCAAAATCATCCACCCATTCAAAATCGATGATGCGGTCCGTATAACGAGCTGCGATCTGACGCGTCTGGTCCGTCGAACCCGTATCTACAATCACAATCTCGTCAGCGATCCCGTTAACCGAGTCCAGACATCTGGCGAGGGAAGCCTCTTCATTTTTCACAATCATACACAGCGAAATACGGATCGATTCCTCTCCGCGTTTGGCTCTGCGATTAAAAGCAGCTACTCCCGGCAATTCCGATAGTCGGTAGATGTGATAGGCCGGATAATGTGTATCCACATATAAACGGAACCCCAATGCCTGAGCACGGATGCAAAAATGGCGATCTTCTCCCCAGAAAGATACATTCGGAATCTGGTTATACGAAACCCCGGACTCTAATACATTCCTGCGAATAAGGGTACAGGCCCCCAAGCCCCCCACTTCATAACAACCCGGCGTACGCAATTGCCTCAGGAATGTATCCGTTTGTGTACCTTCGTCCTCTGCTTCCTCCCCTGCATTGCGTTTGCCTCCCTTGCGAAACAGGGCGTACTCATCCTGCAACCAGACTTGTGGCATTTCCCTTGTGCCCGGCTGCCATCGTGTCCAGAAGATATTGGAAACAATATCCTTCCTGTTTGAAACGAGCTGTTCCAATGTGCGAGGATGCAGGACGAGATCGGAATCAATCAGGAACACGGCATCGTACTTCTGGTCACGGGCGTATGCCAATATCCGATTTTTCAGACCCGCCACCCGCCAGATCTGTTCGTCGCGCCAATAATGCCCGCCCTCGTCCTTGTTGTATATTCCTTTTCCCTGATTGGCATCTGCTTCATCTACATTGGCATCCATAAGGTTACCTTCGTACCGAAGGACAAACTCATGGAGCATATTGGATGCCGCTTCTTCTTCATTATCGTCCACAAACAGATAGTCGGTTGTTACCGCCGTTCGCTCAAGCGATTCCAGGGACTGGAGAAATTCATGGAGTACCGCTGCCGTCTGCCGAACAGGGCTGGCGATAAGAATCTTTTCCTTTGGCTCTTCTTTGCCTTTTTCTTTTTCCTTCTTCAAATCTAATGTCCTCCTTCCCTTATTCCGACCATTGCAGAAGTCTTGGCTCTGCATCCAAAATGGACTCGTACTGTTCCTTCCAGCCATATCTCGCATCCGGGTCAAGTTCCTGATAGCGCTCATATTTACGAATCCGGTCCTCTGCACGCGCCCAGCCATAATGCTTCACCCGAGGGGAATGACATCCATAGGCAAAATGCTGAATCGTTAGCGGAAAACGGCCGCAGTGCTGCGGAGTTTCCTTCCATTCATAGGTCCATTCCGGGCGGTATCTGACCAGAAATGGCCGATAATACGCATGAGCCTGCCAATATTGGTCTTCCCGGTAATGTGTATCGCTCCACATATCAAACAACCTGAAATAAATGGCGTCCTCCGTTCCACTCAACAGTTGATTCCGAACAGCACCAAAATCGGTTGTCAGAATTTCATCCGCATCCAGGTTTAAAATCCATTCCGGTCCGGTAGCCACCGTCGTCTCCCACTGCTGCTTGCGTAAACTTACCTCGTCTGCAAACAGGGAGCCCGGGTTCACAATCAACGTAAGCGGAATTCCCTCCAGCATTTCCTGGCATAAAGCGACGGTATGGTCCGTACTGCCGTCGTCAATAATCACTGCACGATCAATCCACGGTCGGTGAGTTTCGAGCGCCTGTCTGAGATACCTGTGCTCTTCATTGCGGACAATCATGGACAAGGTGACATGCGGCCTTGTGGTTTCTTCACGATCTTCCAACTCCACACCTCCAGGCTGAGTCTGTCACACGTAATAACTGATGTGTTATGGATAATTAATTGGCTGAACCTCTACTAACCTCAATATTTAATCTATGCGCGTCTGGAACAGGGTTATGTCTGGCAGGGAAACCTTTCATGACGTTTAGGAACCTTCAAAAACGAAATGTCCTTCTTTTCTCCGGACAACGACAAAAAAGGCACCCGCTTTCGCAGGTGCCTCCTTAATGTAATATTTCATTGGTTTAATATTTAACTGAATTCATATTGAATGACCTTAAGTCATTACCCTACCGGAAAACATTGAATTAACGGTACTCGGCCAAACGGTCATTCAGGCTGCGCGTTTGCCCGTACACATCCTGATACAGCGCGAACAGTTCATCATATACCTTAACCACTTCCGGGTTAGGCGTATAGGATTTGGCAGGACGAATGAATGCTGCTGCACAGTCCTGCAAAGATGGGAACCACCCACAGCCATAAGCTGCCAACATGGCTGCGCCCATTGCTGGGCCCTGCTCACTTTCCAATTTCACAATGGTTGCATTGAAGACATCGGCCTGCATTTGCAGCCAAGCTTCATTTTTGGCACCACCACCAATGGAGATCACTTCGTTGACCGTTTTGCCAGCGTTACGCAGAATATCGATGGACTCCCGCAGAGAGAACGTAATGCCCTCCATCACTGCACGTCCAAAATGCTCCAGCTTATGACCGGCATCCATACCGATAAAGCTGCCACGAATGTTTGCATCCGGGTGCGGTGTACGCTCGCCAACGATATAAGGCGTGAACAACAACCCGTTGCTTCCCGCTGGAATCGCATCAATGCCCTGCAAAAGCACATCAAATGATTTGTCCGCCGCAAACGTATCCTTGAACCAGGACAGGCTGTATCCTGCCGCAAGCGTTACTCCCATAATATAGAAGGCATCTTTCTCGCCATGGTTAAAAAAGTGCACTTTGCCTTCAAAATCGAGATCTTTACGCTCTTCATAGGAAAGCACTACCCCGGACGTTCCGATGCTGCACATCGTCTGTCCTTCACTCAGAATGCCTGCACCGATGGCTCCGCATGCATTGTCCGCACCGCCTGCATATACTTTCGTAGCGGCTGCAAGTCCGGTTTGATCCGCAATCTCAGGCAGCAATGTGCCTACTTCCTCAAATGACTCCACAAGTCGTGGGCACAAGGATAACGGCAGTTCAAAAGCTTCCGCGATTTCCTTGCTCCACTGCTTGCCTGCAACATCCAGCAGCAAAGTGCCCGCTGCATCCGAATAATCCATGGCATAATCACCTGTCAGGCGATACCGCACATAGTCCTTCGGTAACAGGAACAGAGCGGCCTGTTGCAGCAATTCCGGCTCGTTCTCCTGTACCCACAGGATTTTGGGCAGAGTAAAACCTTCGAGCGCACGGTTACGGGCAATACTTAACAATTTCCCGTCCAGTACTTTCTCAATGCGACGGCACTGAGCCGTTGTCCGTGTATCGTTCCACAGGATGGCATTGCGCAGCGGTTTACCCTCGGCATCCACCAGCACCAATCCATGCATCTGTCCGGAGAAACTCAGCCCTTCGATTTCCGAAGGATGCACGCCGGACACCTCCAGCAATTTGCGCAGTGAAACAATCGTCTGCTCTACCCAATCCTCGGGGTTTTGCTCACTGTATCCAGCTTTGGGCTGGTACAGCGGATAAGCCTCGGACGCTTCAAATGCCACTTTTCCTTCACGGTTAACCAGCACCGTTTTCACTGCGCTGGTTCCCAGATCGACACCAATTACGTAACTCATGAGTTAACTCCTCTCGTTTGTAACAGGATTGTATAAATGAAACTTTGATGCTCATGTGGGCACTCCGTGATCAGAAAACCCTCGGATCGCCGTTACCCCCGGATTTCCTTTATACCCTTTGGCAAGGGAGAAATCCGGGGATAAATGCGACCGCTTTGCTTCCTCCGGGTCCTTTCTGCTCACTCCGTTCTGCATGCACCATCTTAGACAAACATTTATATCAAAACAGTAAAAACGTACTCGTTCTTATAGCGGAAAGATTGATCCAATGACCTTGATTCGTCATTGGTTATAAATGAAACCTTGATACGCCTGTAGGTCACTCATGTATCATTGGCTTAGGTATCAAAAAACCGTCCCCGCCTTCCCAGGGGAAAGTCGGGGACGGTCCGAATGTCATGCTTGTTCAGGCGTTCCGTGGTACAAGCTTAGGCTATGCTGGCGTGCACACTTTGTTATACTCCTGCACAAGCGTCACTACAGGCAAAACGTATTCGTTGGTTCACAATCTTCCACACCCAAAGCTTAACCGGTATTAGTCAGCCAGGATGTATTGGTTGAGTTTTGCTCTCAGCAATTCCTGACGTCCGGATTGATTTTTGCGTGGGCTTTCGTTGTTCAGCGCGTATTCTGCAAGGGAAGCCAGTGTTGCTTTACCTGCAACCACATCAGCACCGATACCTTCGCTGAAGCTGCTGTAGCGTTTTTCGATGAAGTCATCAAATACGCGATCTTCAATCAATTTCGCTGCTACTTTCAAACCTTTAGCATACGTATCCATACCAGCGATGTGTGCGAGGAACAGATCGTCTGCTTCGAAGGAACCACGACGTACTTTGGCGTCGAAGTTCACACCACCACGGCCGATACCGCCGTTTTTCAATACTTCGTACATTGTCAATGTAGCATCGTACATATCAACCGGGAACTCATCCGTATCCCAGCCGATCAGCATATCGCCTTGGTTGGCATCGAGGGAACCGAGCATACCGTTTGTACGGGCAACGCGGATCTCGTGATCAAATGTGTGACCAGCCAGTGTTGCATGGTTAGCTTCCAGGTTCAGTTTGAAGTGTTTGTCCAAACCGTATTTTTGCAGGAAGGCAATGGAAGTTGCTGCATCATAGTCGTATTGGTGTTTCGTTGGCTCTTTCGGTTTAGGCTCAATCAGGAATTGTGCATCAAAGCCAATTTCCTTCGCGTAGTCTACTGCCATGTGGAACATGCGAGCAATGTTGTCTTGCTCCAGCTGCATGTCTGTGTTGAGCAATGTGTCATAACCTTCACGACCGCCCCAGAACACATAGTTTTCTGCGCCCAGACGTTTACCCACTTCCAGACCTTTCTTGATTTGCGCTGCAGCGTGAGCGTACACATCTGCGTTGCAAGTGGAAGCTGCTCCAAACATGAAGCGTGGGTTGGAGAACATGTTCGCTGTATTCCAGAGCAATTTTTTGCCGCTGGATTTCATGTGATCTTCAATCAGGTCAACAATCGTATCAATGTTGCTGTAGAACTCACGCAGGCTGTTGCCTTCTGGTGCGATGTCCACATCGTGGAAACAGAAGAACGGGAGATTCATTTTTTCCAAAAATTCAAATGCCGCTTCCACGCGGACTTTCGCGAGGTCCAGACCGGAGTATTTATCCCAAGAACGAACAGCAGTTTCTGCACCAAACGGGTCACTACCGCCCGCTGTTAATGTATGCCAATAAGCCATGCCGAAACGGAAGTGCTCTTCCATCGATTTGCCAGCTACAACTTCTTCCGGATTATAATGTTTAAAAGAAAATGGATTCGTGGAATCTTTACCTTCGAATGAAATTTTATTAACGGATTCAAAATAGGCCATGGTAAATGCCTCCTCAATAGTTTTGAAAGTAATCGTTTACAACGTTATCCTAACACATCAGTTATACTTTGTCTATTGGTTAAACAAAGTAAAAATAAAATTTTTTTTGCTCGTTTGTTTACGCTATAATAGTCGAATAGCTTGTTTACGGATTGCGGGTCTGAACCCTTTTTTAGAAGAATAGGAGTGCCATATGGATATGAAAATTACCGGAGACCAGATGCTGGTCAAAAAAATAAACAAGTCGATCGTCCTGGATACGATACGGCGTCATGCCCCCCTCTCCCGTGCACGGGTATCCGAGATTACAGGGCTGAATAAAGCAACGGTATCCAATCTGGTTGCCGATCTGATCAATGATGAGCTTTTGCAGGAAATTGGCCCTGGGGAATCCAGCGGTGGACGCAAACCTCTCATGCTGCTATTTCGCGGTACATCGGGATATGCCGTAGGCTTGGAACTTAGCGTGACCCACTTAAAAGGTGTGCTTACCGATCTGGAAGGTCACATCATCACAGAATATGCCGTTAAGTTGGAACATCATGATGTGTCCTCTGTATTTGAACAGTTGAAACTTGCAGCAGAACATCTGATTCAGGCAGCCCCTCCCTCCCCTCACGGGGTAATTGGTATTGGGATCGGGGTACCGGGCATGGTGGACGAGGAAGGAACGGTGCTGTTTGCACCCAACTTGGGGTGGGAGAAGGTTCCCCTGCGTGCCATGCTGGAAGAAGTATTCGAGTTACCTGTCACGATCGACAATGAAGCGAATGCAGGTGCGCATGGAGAATTGAATTTTGGTGCAGGCATCGGTGTACGTCATCTGATTTACATTAGTGCAGGCATCGGGATCGGTTCAGGCATTATGGTGGATGGCGAGCTGTACAAAGGAGCCTGGGGATATGCAGGAGAAACAGGCCATATGTCCATTGAAGCAGAGGGCAGACCTTGCTCCTGTGGCAATCGTGGCTGCTGGGAGTTATATGCTTCGGAGAAAGCTTATGAGCACCCGGATCATCAGTTGCTTTTGCCGGCACATACGACACGGGAATTGATTGATTATGCACAGCAAGGCCATGAAGATGTATTGAAGCTATACCAGGAAATTGGCCGCAAACTGGGAGTTGGCATCACCAATATCGTTAACAGTTTCAATCCTGAGCGCATTATTATCGGCGGCCCTCTCTCTGAAGCAGGACCCTGGATTGAAACGGCGCTGAAACAAGTGGTGGAGGAGCGTACGTTGCCCTATCACCGCCGCAGTTTGCAGATAGAATGGGCTGCTCTGGGCAGTCGGTCCACACGTGTTGGTGCCGCTTACTCAGCAATTTCCCAATTTCTAGGTAAAATAAGAGTTTCCGTCTAATAACCGCTGAAAATTGACATCATTTTGCCCCATTTCCTCCCTTTTTGTTAAAGAAATCCAGAGGTATAATAGGGTTATGTGATTTTTGTCATGGCGGCATGAATGTCGCTGTGTTAATTCCGATGACGAAACGGAGTGAAAATTCGTGACCTACGTGGATACTTCAGATATCTCGGCGCAAATGTTTGTCACCGTACTCCTGTTCCTGATCGTGCTTGCGCCGCTGTTCAGCCTTGGCATACTTCGATTGTTTCAGAGCAAAAAGAAGGCTGGTTTCATGTACATGCTGTCAGGCGTACTGGTGTATGTAGTATTTCAGACCTTTATGAGTATCTTTTTCTAGATAAAATATGTTTCATTTTACCGTCAAATCCCTTTTTACATCCACAAAAGAGTTCATGAAACATGTGCTCTATTGTAGCTGTGAAAGGGGATTTTTCATGTTGAAGATAAAAGAAGCCTCAGTCCTGATTCGGACCAAGGCTTCTCCAATATATATTCAAACGGCTCGCGCGAACCGGAATAGCTGCATGTGACTTGAACTTACCCTATAGAGGGTAAATTAAGCGTCAAGCGCTTTAGCAAATTGAGTTTTGTTCATACCCAGAATGCGGTGTTCACCAATGATAGTCAGAGGTACGGCACGTACGCCCATGTCCCATACTTGTTGTGCGAACTCATCGCTTGTCTCGATGTTGCGCTCTTCATAAGAGATGCCTTTGTCAGCCAGGAAGCTTTTTACCGATTTGCAGTTTGGGCAGTTGGTCGATGTGTATACAATTACGTTTTCCATGTTGATTCACCTCATATTGTTATTTTATAGACTGATCTATTGCTCAAAACAGCTCTTCCCTTACAGGACTACTGCGCTATGCTCCAAGCTCTCAATATATTTCTCTGTATCCATCGCAGCCATACATCCGCTACCTGCTGCTGTGATCGCTTGTTTGTAACGGGTATCCTGTACATCACCACAAGCGAATACGCCTGGGATATTGGTTTCGGATGTTCCCGGTGTAGTCAGAATATAACCGTGTTCGTCGGTTGTGATCTGTCCGCCCAGGAATCCAGTGTTTGGTGTGTGACCAATCGCTACGAATACACCACTAGCAGGAATGATTTCTTCTTCACCTGTTTCGTTGTTCAGTACTTTCAATCCTGTTACGCCGTTGTCGCCAGCCAACACTTCCAGAGGGGTACGGTTCAATGCCATTTCCACTTTCTCATTGCTGCGTGCACGATCCTGCATGATTTTGGAGCCACGCAGTTCTTCACGACGGTGTACCAGGGTTACTTTGGAACCGAAACGGGACAGGAAGCTCGCTTCCTCCAGCGCGGAGTCGCCACCGCCAATAACGATGATTTCTTTGTTGCGGAAGAAGAATCCGTCACATGTCGCACAAGTGCTGACACCACGGCCCACATTCGTTTCTTCTCCAGGAATACCAAGGTATTTAGCAGATGCGCCCGTAGACAGGATCAAGGTTTCGGATACGAGTTCACCCATGCCTTCAACCTGAATTTTGAATGGACGCTCGCTCATATCGATGTTGTTTACCCAGCCTGTACGGAATTCTGCACCGAAGCGTTCTGCTTGTTTGCGCATATTGTCCATCAGTTCAGGACCCATAATACCGTCAGGGAAACCTGGGAAGTTCTCCACTTCTGTTGTTGTTGTCAGTTGACCACCAGGTTGTGGTCCTTCAATAACGAGTGGGTTCAAGTTGGCACGTGCCAGATAGATTGCTGCTGTCAGCCCTGCAGGGCCTGTTCCAATAATAATTGATTTATACATGTATAGTTCCTCCCCCGGGTTCTGCAAAAAGGTCAGGCTCTCCGGCATCAAAAGCAAATGCTTTTGCATACACTAGAACGAAAGCCTACATCATGTCCACATGAACTGCCCGTTATGACAATTAACCTATGCAGAAACGGAATTCTAATTTATAATCATTCTAATCTGTTGTTCATTATGATCTCTTTTATGTACGGTGTCAATGCTCGGCAGCGATTATGAAGAAGTCTTCATCAGGAGGGAAAATGGAAGCATGAACGATGCACTCATTGGCAGCTTTATCTCAGCCATGTCTACCGGCCTTGGGGCCATACCTATTCTATTTATGCGCAAAGTAACTCACCGTCTGCGTGATATTTTGCTTGCCTACGCAGCAGGCATCATGACCTCTGCCTCGGTGTACAATCTCATACCGGAAGCACTCGGGCAATCCAATTTGTTCGTACTTGCCCTTGGTATCATGCTGGGCAGCATGGTTCTGCTTGTACTGGAGATGAAGATTCCCCATGTGGATCTGGAAAATCCCGAGAAGATGCCTTTCAAAATTGAAGCCAAAGCCTTCATGATTATTGCAGCCATCACCATGCATAACCTGCCCGAAGGGTTATCGGTAGGTGTCAGCTACGCAAGCAGTGACGCAGGACTTGGCAATCTGATTGCCTTTTCCATTGGATTGCAGAATGCGCCGGAAGGATTCCTGGTCGCCCTCTTCCTCGTCAATCAGAACATCGGTCGCTTCAAAGCGCTCGGTATCGCCACGCTGACTGGCGCAGTTGAAATTGTTACAGCCATGATTGGTTACACACTCAGTAGTCTGGTGTCCGGTCTGGTTCCTTATGGTCTTGCCTTTGCAGCGGGTGCGATGATGTTCATCGTGTACAAGGAACTGATTCCCGAAAGCCACGGCGACGGCAACGCACGGGCGGCAACGGTTTCCTTTTTGCTCGGACTGATCACGATGATTGGGCTGACTGAACTCTTTTAATGGAAAGAACAAAGAACAGCCCCCACATGAACACAAGAATGGACGGCAAAAAAACCTGAAAGCACAGCAGCTCGCTGAACTTCCAGGTTCTTTTTTTGTTCACAAATGAAGATTCAATGAATAGTTGAAACGATCTGTAAAGGTCGATTAACGATCAGATTCCGGATTTGATAAATCGAATCAGTTCGGCATTGAATTTTTCCAATTCATCATAGAACGCCCCGTGACCGCTCTCCTCAAAAGCAATCAATTGAGAACCGGCAATGCCTTTGTGCATCTCCTCGGCGAATTCAAACGGACATATCTCATCCTTCTTCCCGTGCAAAATGGCTGTAGGTACCTGAATCGAACTCAGGTCACCTCGCAAATCCTCATCTCGGAGTGCAATTGCACTGGAGATCGTAGCGTAAGACGAGGCTTCCATACCGAGTGCATGGAACCAATCCATAAACGGCTGGCTGTGCTGCTTCGCGAAAAACATGCCGCCAAACGTCTCCAGCAGCTTCGGACGATCTGCGAAGATCGGCTCAATAATCTGCTCGGTGAGCTGCGCCGGAGTAAGTCCATATGGATAACCCTCACGCTGCGTGAACACTGGTGCCGCCGCAGACAATAGTGCCAGCTTGGATACACCATGTCCCGCATGGCGGGCCATATAATGCACGGCAATCGCTCCACCCATGGAGAAGCCTGCAAGCACCACGTCGGTCAACTCCAGGTCATCGATAACGGCACGAACATCGTCCGCCATCCGGTCGTAGTCATAACCTGTGGACGGAGCGTCCGACTTGCCATAACCTCTGAAATCTATTGCAATGACACGAATGCCTTGATTCGGCAGTACATTTAATTGATATTCGAACATTTTATAATTAACTGGCCAGCCGTGCAAAAAGACAACCGGTGTTCCTTGACCAATATCTTCAACAAATACACTCACATTCGGTTCCACTTGTACGTAACGTCCCATTATTCACAGCTCCCTTGATTGTCATATCGTTGCAGCGGCAAATTACCGATCTGCTTGGTAATGTTGTAATAACAACGTTCCCTAAGTCATATTCCGTGTGGAACGTTCCTCTGGAATCGTCTCTTCGAATCATTACCCGCTGACCCAAGGTTCAAACGCCGTCGTTTTCAAATGGATTTACTTACCGCAGCAGTCTTAGTCCATTCAGAATAACCAGGATCGTGCTGCCCTCATGGCCTACCACGCCCAATGGCAATGCAACATCTTGTAAGAAGTTACCCGCGATTAGAGCCAGAATTACCGTGATGGCAAAAAACATATTCTGCTTCACCGTCCGCTGGGCCCGGCGAGCTTGCCTGATCACCCAGGCGATTTCTTCAATATTGTCATTCATCAGTACAACATCCGCTACTTCCAGTGCCGTGCCGCTGCCTGATACCCCCATCCCCATGCCAACCGTTGCCGCTGCAAGTGCAGGCGCATCATTCACACCATCCCCAACCATTAACACTTGCCCATACTGTTCGCGAAGTAGATGCACCTGCTTCACTTTATCTTCGGGCAACAGACCTGCGTACACTAGGCTCACACCTGTCTCACGGGCGATTACTGCTGCCGATTCAGGACGATCACCTGTCAGCATAGCCACCTTCACACCCATCGCTTCCAGCATTTTTACCGCTGCGGCCGCTTGTGGGCGCACAGTGTCCCTCATCGCGATCAGTCCGGCCATCTTCCCGTTCGCTGTTATGGCAGACACGGTCTTGCCTTCTCCCTCAAGTTGGGCACGTATGCCATGCCACACAGCAAGATCATTCATATCACAAGCAGCTAATTGCTTCTCTATATGATTTGCGTTATTTACCTCACTGATATGATGCGTATCTAACTCATCCGTTTTGCCAATTTTCCAGAGCACACCGTCTACTTTCCCCTCAATCCCCCAGCCCGTCAGCGCCTGAACCTGTTCAGCAATTGGGAGGTTGAGGTCCTCCTTGCTTGCCTGCTCCACAATGGCCCGAGCCAGTGGGTGCATCGAAAGATTCTCAATGGCAGCTACCGCACCCAACAACTGAGCCCGGTCATATCCGTCTGCCGTTATAATATCGGTCACCTGTGGTGTACCCATCGTCAATGTCCCCGTTTTATCAAAAGCAACCACCTGGGTCTGGGCCATGTTCTCCACATGAGCGCCACCCTTGAAGAGAATACCGCGACGTGCACTGCTGGACATCGCTGATAACATGACCGGCATAATGGAAGAAACCAGGGCACAAGGTGAAGCTACAACCAGAAAGACCATTGCTTTATAAAACGCCTCATTCCACGTCCAACCAAGCAATAGCGGTGTTCCCGCAATTACCAGCACCGTTACAGCGACAACAATACGAGCGTATACTCCCTCGAAACGCTCAATAAAGCGTTGGGAATCCGGCACTTCCGTCTGCGCTTCTTCCACCAGTTTAATGATTCTGCCAAACAACGATCCTTCAGCGGATTTGGTTACCTCCACATATAGAGCGCCTTCGCCGTTCACGGTACCTGCAAATACTTCGTCACCAGCAATTTTGTCTACAGGTAAGGATTCGCCTGTAATCGAGGCCTGATTGATAAAAGAGCTACCCCGGTACACGACACCATCTGCCGGAACCAGTTCGCCCGGTTTGACCAGCAACAGATCCCCCGGCTGCAAATCATCGATGGATACAAGATTCATTTTCCCGTCCTCAATACGCAGCGCCGTTTCCGGTTTGAGCGCCAGCAGCGATGAAATATCTTTGTGACTACGCTCCGTTGCATAGCTTTCGAGTGCACCACTTAACGCAAAAATAAAGATCAGCATGGCGCCTTCATTCCAGTAGCCGATGGCTGCCGCTCCCAACGCTGCTGCAATCATGAGCAGGTTCACATCGAGATCACGATCCTTGACCAAAGTCTCTATGCCTTCTTTGGCCTTGGTCCATCCACCTATGGCATAAGCAACAATATACAGTACTACGGATAACGGATTAGACCATGATGCCGTCACCCAGGCAATAAGCATCAAAAGTCCACTGCCCAGTGCAGCTTGCATTTCCTTGTTGCGCAGCATGGCCCGAAAATCTGGTTTGCGCCCCCGGCCCGGACCTGGTGTGTTGGCAGAGCGCTGTTCAGCTTTCGCTTTGGTTTGAATAGGTTGATGTATCGCTTGCATATGAATCACAATCCTTTCTGATTGTCGGGTTGTGGATTGCATTTTGCTGCATCCATGTCCCCTTTTTTGAAGTCGTATTGAGAATGAGAGCCATTGTTAATCCCCTAAAAATGACACATGCTGCTGCGGGAATCCCGCAGCAGCATGGTTATTGAATGATTTTCAAACTCATTTTGAATGAGAATGATAATCATTTTTGTACTTATGCAATTTTTTTTACCTAATACAACTCTAGCTTCATTATATGCCTGTGCTCTGCATTTGTAAATAGGTTTTTCATCTTAGCCGATGCAAATTAAAAAAAGCCACTCGTCCATAAGGACAAGCGGCTCGTGGTAATGGATTTATTAACGTTATGAATTAAACACTAACGCTTGATTGCTGGCTAGCCTTAATGGCTTGCTCCAGATCGTAGAGGATATCCTGAATATTCTCTGTACCTATAGATAGACGAATTAGCTCAGGATTAACGCCTGCTGCAGTCTGCTCATCTTCTGTCAGCTGTTGGTGCGTCGTACTAGCCGGGTGAATGATCAGTGACTTGGAGTCACCTACGTTCGCAAGGTGGGAGAACAGCTTCACATTTTCAATCAGTTTGCGTCCTGCATCCACGCCGCCTTTGATACCAAAAGTCAGAATGGCTCCCTGGCCTTTCGGCAAATACTTCTGTGCCAATTCATAGGAAGGGTGACTCGGCAAACCTGCGTAGCTTACCCATTCCACATCTGCATGCTTCTCCAGATATTTCGCCACAGCCAGTGCGTTGCTGCTATGGCGTTCAACCCGCAGATGCAGTGTCTCCAATCCTTGAATGAGCAACCATGAATTGAAAGGTGAGATCGTTGCACCAAAGTCGCGCAGTAATTGCACACGAGCTTTGATAATATAAGCAATCGGTCCAACCGCTTCCGTATATACAACACCATGATAGCTGGCATCCGGTTCTGTCAGTCCCGGGAACTTGCCACTCGCTTTCCAGTCGAATTTACCGCTGTCTACAATAACTCCACCAATGGAAGTACCGTGACCGCCAATAAATTTGGTAGCCGAATGAACGACAATATCAGCTCCATGCTCGATTGGACGAAGCAGATATGGACTTGGGAATGTATTGTCTACAATCAAAGGAATGCCATGTTCATGGGCGATAGCTGCCACAGCTTCAATGTCCAGGACGTTGCCTTGCGGATTACCGATCGTTTCAGCGTACAATGCTTTGGTCTTCTCCGTAATCGCCGCCCGGAAATTCTCAGGATCACTGGAATCTACAAACTTTACATCCAGGCCAAGTTTCGGTAGTGTGGTTGAGAACAGATTGTACGTTCCTCCATACAGACTCGCTGCGGAAACAATCTCGTCTCCCGCACCTGCGATATTTAAGAGGGAGAACGTAATCGCTGCCTGACCGGAAGCGGTAGCCAGTGCACCCGCACCTCCCTCAAGTGCAGCAATACGTTGTTCGAAGACATCCGTGGTCGGATTCATCAGACGTGTATAGATATTGCCAAACTCTTTCAATCCAAACAGATTGGCTGCATGCTCCGTATCACGGAATCCGTAGGATGTTGTTTGGTACAACGGTACAGCACGTGCATGGGTGGTCGGATCAATCTCTTGGCCGGCATGAATTGCCAATGTTTCAAATGAAAGCTCACGTTCGTTTGACATAAATCTGTTTCCTCCCTTAACTTATACGTTTGGCAAATCCCTAGATGTCATGACATGGTGGCGTATGTTTTCCATATTCTCTCACAAGATGTCGCTTTTGAAAAGAAGTATTTCCGATTTTTCCGATAAGAAATATTAATTATGTACTACGAGGACCGCTATACCAAAAAAACCTTTGCTCCCGCAAAGGTTTTCCGGAACTTTTTGCAACGATTCAACTGCCAGGCTGCTGCCGACTCTTTACCGTTTATACCCGAACGCCACTCCATATCTCACGTAAATGCTTGGCCGCTGGAACAGCTTCCTCCGCCGTTACCCCTTCTAGTGAAATATCGATATGTGGTTTATACGTCTTCAATAGTTCAAAAAATAACGGGTAATCCAGAATGCCCTCACCCGGCACCGGATTGAACTTATCACCCTGTGCATTGAAAGCCACATCTTTGGCATGAATGACAATGATGCGCTGATACAGCGTTTCCATCACTTCACGCAGGAATGCGGGCTGATCAGCCACATGCGGTTGTTTGATCAGATTACAAGGATCGAACAGCATGCCCAGATTGGATGAAGGAATTTCTTCAAACAGACGAATCATATGTTCACGCGTATGAAGTGTATGGGTAGATACAGGCTCGATCGCCGCATGAACGCCCCACTTTTCCGCCTCTTCCACCAGTTCCTCTACCGTCTCCCGCAGCACCGTCCACGCCTTTTCTTCATATCCGTCTGGATGAGAGTCGCGATACGTATCCAGGCCCCCCGTCTCCGTTGCCACCATGCTGCAACCGAAATCTCGGGCATAACGCAGATGCTCCTTGAATCGATCAATGTCTGCACGACGGGCCACAGGATCAGGATCAATCGGGTTAATATAGCAGCCTAGTACCGCAATCTTGACTCCGCGCTGTGCAAATTGATCTCCGATCTCATTCGCCAGTCCAGGGCTCAGCTTGCCATTGGACGAGTCCACATCCGATAACGCCTTGGCTAATGCCAACTGTACCGAATTGAATCCGTTATCCGCGATAGTCTGTGCAAGCTGCGCTGTAGGCTGTTTACCAAACGTATGCGCAAGAATACCAAGTTTCATATCACTGCCTCCTTTGCCATTGATCACTGACAGGATTAACGAGCCATCCAGCCGCCATCCACATTCAGTACATGACCATTCAAATAGTCCGATGCCGCCGATGCCAGGAAAACAACCGGACCTTTCAGATCCTCAGGTGTTCCCCAGCGTCCAGCCGGAATCCGTGCCGTGATGTCACGATACCGATTCTCATCGGCGCGAATCTGAGTCGTATTGTCTGTTTCCATGTAGCCTGGTGCAATCCCGTTGATCTGAACACCTTTGCCTGCCCATTCATTTGCGAGTGCTTTCGTTAAACCGGCTACCCCATGTTTACTGGCCGTGTATCCCGGTACATTAATTCCACCCTGATAAGACAGCATGGAGGCAATGTTAATGATCTTGCCACTTCCCCGTTCAATCATATGTCTGCCGGCCAACTGGCTCAGGAAAAATACCGTATTCAGGTTAAGACCTATGACATCATGCCAGTCCTGCTGACCGTGATCGGCTGCAGGTGTACGACGAATAATTCCCGCATTATTGACCAGAATATCAATTCTCCCCTGAAAGGCTAATGCCTTTTCAAACACCCCGGTCAGTTCATCCTCACGGCTCAAATCAGCTTCAATCACATACGCTTTGCGTCCGAGAGCCTCAATAGCACGTGCTGTTTCCGATGGATTGGAGTAAGACACCAGCACAACATCTGCCCCGGCTTCCGCAAGACCAATCGCCATTCCTTGTCCAAGACCTCCTGATGTACCAGTGACAAGTGCAACTTGTCCGCTTAAATCAAATGGGTTCATGAATGATTCCTCCGCATGGTTATTGAGTTGCAAACCGTGTCATTCAGCCTCGGCAGTCATGTAACCACTGTGAAACTGAAGATCAGCTCTGATAATCCACTTCGATACCATTTTGCCTGTAAAGGGCTGCTGTCTCCTCATCCAAGCGACTATCGCTGATGATGCAGTCCAACTCCGAACAGTGTGCAAAAGTCCGAAGGGCAAATTGTCCGAATTTATAATGATCCACGACGCCATAGACCTGCTGTGAAGCAGAGATCATTGCTTTTTTTAGCGGCACCAGATCGCCTGTATATATAGAAAGTCCAAATTCCGGATGAAGTGCCGTCGTTGAGATAAACGCTTTGTGAATGTTGAGACCGGAAATGAAGGCAGCTGTATCGTCTCCCACCAGCATATTGCGGACTCTTGCTCCGCCGGGCACAACCAGTCGCACCTGCTCCTTTTTGGTCAGCTCAGCAATAATGAACAGATCATTGGTTACCACGGTAATGGGCTGATTGTCCATACGCTTCGCCATCTCCAACGTGGTGCTTCCGCCGTCCAGCGCAACAATATCTCCTGGCCGGATATAAGCAAGGGCTCGCTCGGCAATCTCCGTTTTCTCCGAATGATGCTTTTCCGTAGCCCCTCGACTCGTCAGGATGCCATACTGGTCGTTCTGAGCCAGCATCGCCCCCCCATGGACACGTACGAGCAATCCCATGCCTTCCAGCTTATCGAGATCCTCCCGCACGGTCTTGCCCGTCACCTGCAGCAGTTCACTCAGATCACTAACGGTGACTTCCTGCCGTTCCAGCAGAGCCTCCATAATTTTTTCATGTCTTTTCAATGGATTCATCACAGATCAACTTCCTGTTTCTTTGGAATTTACGCGCCTATTTCAGGTCCTTCATCGCCACGCCGTCCATATCCTCGAACGTCTGGTTTTCACCAGCCATTGCCCAGCAGAACGTATAGCTGCTCGTACCAACACCACTGTGGATGGACCAGCTAGGAGAGATGATGGCCTGACGGTCACGCACAACCAAATGCCGTGTTTCGTTTGGCTCGCCCATCATATGGAATACGACACCATCTTCCGGCAGGTTGAAATACAAGTATACTTCGGAACGGCGGTTGTGGGTATGTGCAGGCATGGTATTCCACATGTTGCCCTTGTCGAGTTCCGTAATACCCATCACCAGCTGACAGCTCTGGATTCCGCCTTCTCCTTGGTGGATATAGCGATAGATCGTCCGTTCGTTCGAGCTTTCGATACTGCCGAGGTGGTTCGGCTGAGCTTGTTCTTGCGTTGCTTTTACTGTTGGATACGTGTGGTGAGCTGGTGTGGATACAAAATAAAACTGAGCCGGCTGATCCTTGCCGCTGCTCTTGAACACAACTTCTTTTACACCTCTTCCGATGTACAGGCATTCCTTGGCACCAATTTCGTATCCTTGACCGTCGGCTGTCACTGTTCCGTGGCCTCCAACATTAATGATACCGATTTCACGACGCTCCAGGAAAAAGTTCGTTCCGATATCCTTCAGATTCACTTCAAGTGCGATATCCTTGCTTTGAGGTACAGCCGTTCCTACAATATAACGATCCACATGGGAATATACCGTCACCAATTCATCTGTTGCAAACAGTTGCTCCATCAGAAATTCCTCGCGCAGACGGGAGGTATCATAGTTTTTCACTTCATTTGGGTGTGCAGCATAACGGTTTTGCATCATTAATCCATTCCTTTCGTTAGTCAGATAATGTTCATATAAGTTCATTTTAGTTCATTTTGTATCTTTTGTGTACCTTTTTTGAAAAATAAAAAAAGATTAACCAGTATTTATTGGCTAACCTCATAATACGAAGAGCGTCCTATGCTTCGATATTTTTACAGTCTATTGCACTAACTTAATAGAAGAACCTTTCCCTCGATGCTCGATTCAGAGACTGCAATGGCCTGTTTCACATATTCTAATCCAAACGTCGCCCCAATGTTTGCCATCAATAGCCGCCCTTCCCGAACTAACTGAATCACTTCATTGAATACCTGTTCCCATCGTTCTTGCGAACATCGCTCTACCCAATGCTTTAGCCAAAAGAGTTTAACGTTAACTTGCGTTCCGCGGGTCACCTCATGCCATAACGGTGAGATACCCGAGAGCAGTCCGACGCTTATTACGGTGCCATACGGTCTTATACAACTCACGAGTTGCTCTCCATCTGCCCCTCCGATGCAGTCGACGGCCGCATTAGCGCCACGCCCCTCCGTTAATTCTGCAATTCTCTCCTCTAACAACCCTTCCATTGTATTTACAACAGAGAACGCCCCAAGGCGATATAAATCAACCGTATGGAAATTATTTCTTGTAAGCGCAATCATGTGGAATCCCAGAATCTTCGATAATTGGGCGAAGATTCGCCCAATCGCGGAACCACCGGCATTGACAATCAAGATATCACCGTATGTAAGATGAAGTATATCCGTACATATCAGCCAAGCTGTTATCGGGTTAATGTAGATCTGACTTGCCGATTGATCATTAATATCATCAGGCACAATGATCGCATGTCGATCCAACGTTTTCACCACCTCTTGCCACGTGTTCTCACCTCTCAGCGGTAAGACGCGTTGGCCTAACAGTTGATTAGATACTCCCGGTCCTACTGCCTCCACGATCCCCACTCCCTCGAACCCAGGTACAGCTGGCAATGCCGTCCGATGCGGATATGCGCCTCGAACGGGAATGACATCTGAAGGATTAATAGGCCGAGCGCACATCCTCACCGCTAATTCACCGGGGCCAGGGGGCACTAACTCCTTCTCCTCTAGGTACAGCACTTCGCTAGGATCGCCAAAACGATAATAACGTATAACCTTAGTCTTCATTATTGCATCTCCTAAAATCATTTTTCTTACTAAAAAATATAACACTAGTCCCCCAATGTTGGGATAAATAAAAGAACCTGACGGGAAATCCCCGCCAGGCTCTGATGATCTTGCGATGTATTACAAGGAGTAAATGAGCGCCTCATAAGGAAGCAAATGAACGGTGCCGCTTCTAACCTCTTCCGAGGTTGACCGATCCAGATTGGCAATGACCAAGCGGGCATTCGTGGCTCGATCAGCGAATGAAGCAGGCAGACGATAGGACTGCTCCCGGTCCGAATGATTGAGAATGACAAGCCATGTCTCTCCATCCAGACTGCGGCTATATGCATATACATGCTCTTCCCCTGCCGATTGGTCACGATAATCTCCATAGACCATAACCGCGTGCGTTTTACGCAGGGCAATCAGCTGCTGATAATATGCAAATATGGAGTCCTGCGCGGCCAAATCCCTCTCCACATTAATCTCTTCATAGTTGGGGTTCACCTGCATCCACGGCTGCCCATCGGTAAAACCGGCGTGCTTGCTGCCATTCCACTGCATGGGTGTACGGGAATTATCCCGGCTCAGCGGCTGAAGACTTCGGAGGACTTCATCTGGCGCACGGCCTTTACCGATTTCTTCCTTATATTTGTTCTTCATTGCAATATCGTGATATTCATCAATGGAAGAGAACCGGACACCCGTCATGCCGATCTCCTCTCCCTGGAATACATACGGTGTTCCCGGAAGAGTATGAATCATGGTCGCCAGTTGTTTGGCCGATTCCACGCGGTATTGTCCATCATTGCCGTACCTCGAAACCTGCCTTGTGTGATCGTGATTGTTCAGAAACTGGGAGTTCCAACCTTCATTACGGAACGCTTCATACCAGCTCTCCTGAATTTCCTTGTACCGTGCCAGATCCCAAGTAGGCATGTCATCCGCCACCTGGAAATGGAATAACGTATGCAGCTCTTTACGGTTGTCGCCCACATACAAGAGACCATCCTCAGGTGTGACAAATGGAATCTCTCCTACGGTCATAATGTCATAATGCTGGAGAACCTCCCGGTTCATTTCCTGCAAATATTCATGAATGCCCGGATTATTGCCCAGATAATCAATGTTCTCCGGGTGCTCCGCATCCGGGAAATCTTCCAGCTTGGCGAGCAGATTAATAACATCCATGCGGAAGCCGTCAATGCCCTGATCCAGCCAGAAACGCATCATCCGGTATATCTCCTGACGCAGTTCGGGATTTTCCCAATTCAGATCAGGCTGTTCCTTCGCAAAGGAATGGAAATAATATTCTCCCGTCCGCTCGTCGTAAGTCCAGGTCGACGGTTCAAAATAGGAGCGCCAGTTGTTCGGCGGGCTATCCTGTTTCCCCGGCTTCCATATATACCAGTCGCGTTTCGGATTATTGAGGGATGAACGAGACTCTTCAAACCATGCATGCTGCTCTGATGTATGATTAACCACCAGATCCATAATGAGCTTCATGCCCAGTGCATGGACCTTGTCCAGCAACTGCCTGAACTGCTCCATCGTTCCGGCTTTCGCCATAATGCGGTAATAATCCGCTATGTCATATCCGTTATCTTTGTCCGGCGATTCATAAATGGGATTAAGCCAGATGACATCTATCCCCAGACTTTTGATATAGTCGAGCTTGAGCATCAAGCCCTCCAAATCCCCGATGCCGTCCCCATTCGCATCCAGGAAGCTCCGCCAGTAGACCTGATATACCACGGCTTCTTTCCACCATGCCCGGTTCATGCTGCATCTCCCCTTTTCCGCTTAATGGCTATGCTCCTGCAACGTACGCTCCAGGAATGACAGCGTGAGCTGTTTCGTATCCTTCAGCACCACGTCCGCTCCGGAACCTTTAAGTACAGCTTCTTCACCAATACCCACAGCGATCATGCCTGCGGATTTGATGGCCTCAATACCCGCCTGCGCATCCTCGATGCCGATGCAGGCTTTAACGTCAGCACCCACTTCTTCCGCGCCGCGCAGGAACAGATCAGGTGCTGGTTTGCCGTGTGGTACGGAATCCGGATGAACCACATAGCGGAACAGGGAGTCCAACTCCAGCGCCTTCAGAATTTGAGGAGCATTTTTGCTGGCCGAGGCGATCACCGCAGGAATACCGGAGGCTTGCAGCTCAAGCAGCAATTCCCGAATTCCAGGATAAGTATGCTCCGGTGTCAGCGAGTCCAGCAACGAGACGTAATGTTCGTTTTTACGCTGTGCGAATTCTTCCTTTTCCTCAGCCGAAAACGCATCTTCCTTGCCACCCAGACGTAAAATGCGCGCCAGCGACTCTCCGCGGCTAATGCCCTTTAACTGCTCGTTGAACTCCCGATCAAACGGAATATCCAGCGATTCCCCCAGCTTTTTCCACGCTACATAATGGTACTCCGCCGTGTCGGTAATGACACCATCCAAATCAAAAATAACGGCTTGAAGTGCTCCGTTCCCTTTCATCTTCCCGTTCCTCCCCATGTTATTGCTCTAGTTGCCATTCAATTCGTTTCTCGTTGCTTTCCCGTCTTTCGCCCTTCCAGTCCAGAACAACCGTCCAGCCCGAAGGGTTCGAAATGCTCGCATAACGTTTGCCTTCACGGGATTCAAAATGAATATCGAACTCTGCATCGCCTACCATCAGTTGCTCCAGACTGCATGTTTTGTTTTCCCATGCCTGCGGCATATCAGGTGATACGGTTAAACGGCGATGCTGTGCTTCCGGTTGAACGCCGAAGAAATGTCGTACCACAGGTACAGCCAGTGCATAGATGGTCCACGCCTGCACAACACAGCCGTAGTCCGGGGACATCTCCGAGAATGAACCCGGCAGTACACGCGAGAAGCTTTTCCCCATCCGGCGCAGTAAATCGAGTGCGTGATCCGGATGCCCGTACGCCGCTTCAGCAACCGCGTGCGCTCCGGTAGAGATTGTCATCGTACCCTGTTGATACATGGCAGCAAGATACGTACCGTATTCACCGATGAAGTCGCGGTTACGCATCGCTTCCAGCGCACGCTGTGCTTTGTCCTGATCGGCAATTCCTGCTTCCATCGGAGTGACAATGACCCAGTTTTTGTTCAGCAGCCAACCGCGATCTTTCTGATTCTCGCCTACATCGGCAAGCAATTCTTCCACGTACTCCCGGTAGTCTGTGATCCCTTGCTTTTCAGCGAGAGAAACCATGTAATCCACCTTGGGCACAATATCGGAAATAGGTGCAACGGCATCCGCATAAAGACTGTCTTTTTCAGACCAATACATATCATTCACCGCACGTACCGTTTGTTCGGCCAATTTTTGATATGTCTGGTGCCGCTTCGTTTCACCCAAATAGAGACTCATATGCTCCAGCGCCTGAAGAGCCTTCGCTGTATATACGGCACTATCAATCAGTTCCATATTCAATCCGGCAATCTCAATGATGCCGTAACCGGAAGGGAACAGGTCTCCGTCCGGGTCCATCTCACCCAGCAGCCAGTCGATTCCCTGGACACAGTAGTCATAATGCTCGCGCAGAAGTGCATCGTCTCCGGTCCACAGGAACATTTCCCATACAAAGGCGATATAGTGTGCCGTTTCCTGCGTGTTGCCGCGATTAGATACGGCTCCCATGGTGGTCACTTCATGCACAAAACGTCCATTACCGTTCGCTTCCTTGGACTTCTCCAGCAACAGATTAAGCGTATCCCGCACCAGTTGATGGTCTCCTGTAGCAAGCACACCCTGAAGTGCATACGTACTGTCACAGCCGAACCACCACGGATACGTGGGTCCACCTGCCGTCAATCCGCGACCGATTCCGTCTACTTGCTGCACCAGCCACTGATTATTGCGCTTCACCCAGGCAAATTGCTCGTTCAACTCATCTTCGCCTTCAATGAATAGTACTGCGCGCTGATCCAACTTGTCGTAGAGCTGCTGCTTCTGCTCTTTCAGACTGACGTGGTCACGTTCAATGGTTGAATAAGTCTGCTCACAGGCTTCACGGGACGACTCCGAACCGGCAACAAATAACCGGAAGCGAAACACATCCTTCTCCTCCAGTGTGCATTCGGTTACAAAAGAAATGCCCGTGCCCTTGCCTGCTGTCAGTTCCGGTCCGTAAATCTCAGGACCAACTGTCATTTCCGTTCCAGGCAGGTCACTTCCAATCATGGCGTACCAGTCTTGGGCATCATCTTTGACGATGACTTTACGCGAAGTAATGGCTTCTGCCGTTTCGCCCGCTCCTGGAATAATTCCGATCTCATCGGAATACCACACTGGACGGAGATCGGTACGTGACAGCAGCTCCAGCTTGAGCCGGGTTGTTCCTTTGCCGTAAGCGCTGATCTCATATTCTGCGACCATACCTTTTTCATAATCGGGGGCAAACTGACTCCGTTCGATAGATACCGGAATGTGGCTCAATCCGTGATCATAATCGAACCGACTTCCTCCCCACGACTCACTGGTGAAACCGTCGGCCCTTGCCCATACGGCAATGTTGCGGTCCAGATCAGTTACCTTCAGCCAGAAGCCGTCCAGCAGCTTGATTGGATGCAGCCATACCCCGCCCATTTCATTAGCCATATGATGCCCAAAATCAGGAAAGTACCCGTCCTGGGTACCGCAAATCTTTACATATTCACCTGCGTTATAATACAAATTAAAAGGATGTCTGCTTGTTAATGTGGCCATGGTAGTCCTCCTCTGCGGTTTGGCTTACCGCTCATCTCTTTCATTCATACGGACGATTAGCCCTTGATTGCAGAAGAGATGGAAATGCCTTCAATAAAGTATTTTTGTGCAACAAAGAATACAATGAGTGGTGGAAGCATAATCAGCATTGTTGCAGCCATTAACATGTTCCACTCCACGTTATACAACCCTTTGAACATGGACAATCCGAGAGCCAGCGTATACTTGTCACTGGAGTTCAAATAAATGAGCGGTCCTTGGAAGTCATTCCATACGCCCATAAAGGTAAAGATGGAAACAGCAATCAGCGGCGGCATGGAAAGCGGCAGCATGATTTTCATGAAAATCTGCATTTTGTTTGCTCCGTCCACGAAAGCGGACTCATCGAGATCACGCGGAATACCGCGCATGAACTGACGGATCAGGAAGATGTTAAACGCTCCACCTCCGAAGAATGCAGGGATAATGAGTGGTAAAAATGTATCAACCCAGCCGATTTCCTTGAACATGATAAACATCGGGATCATCGTTACCTGCGAAGGCAGCATCATCGTCGCCAGCAGAACCAGGAACAGCGTGCGTTTGCCGCGGAAGTTAAACCGGGCGAAACCATACGCACATAGGGCAGACGAGAATACGGTACCGACTAATACCGGAATCAGAATAATCAGCGTATTTTTCAAAAATGTAAAAAACGGGATGGCCAGAACGGCATTTTTATAGTTGGACCACATCCATACAGCCGGGAAAAAATCATCTTTGAACACCTCGGCAGGTGTTTTAAGAGACGTTGCAAACGTCCATAACAGCGGGATCAGCACGACGGCCGCACCAGCAATAAGAATGAGCATAGAAAATAGTTTTGAGTAGACCGGTTTCCGTGTCGTTGCTTGATTCATCATTTGTCCTCCTCTCAATCCTTTTCGTTATCGCCCTGGTAATAGACCCACATCGAAGAACTGCGGATGACCAGCAACGTAAACGCCAGAATGATGATGAACAATACCCAGGAGAGTGCCGAAGCATAACCCATTTCAAAATCAGTAAAAGCTTTATTGTACAGATACAAGTTATAGAACAAGGTCGAATTAAGCGGTCCCCCGTTGGTCATGACAAATGCTTGTGTAAAATACTGGAATCCTCCAATAATACCCATAATCACGTTGAAGAACACCGTCGGGGAAATCATAGGCAATGTGATGTTGAAAAACCGTTGAAACGGTCCCGCTCCATCCAGATTGGCAGCTTCATACAGCTCTTCGGGAACGCCCTGCAAGCCGGACAAATAAATGATGATTGTGTTTCCGACGCCCCACAAGCCCATGACAATAAGTGCGCCCAGCGCATAGCTCGGGTCTTGAAGCCAAGCTGGCCCCTGTACGCCGAATAAGGCAAGCGCCCGGTTCAGAATGCCGTATTCCGGATTGAAAATCATAATCCACATCATCGATGCTGCTACAGCTGGAATGATGGATGGCATGAAATAGATCAATCGGAAAAATTTCATCCCTTTATTCCGCATATTCAGCAGCAAGGCAATCAGCAGTGATGCCACCTGATACAGCGGTACGGATACCAGAGCGAAAATAAAGGTAACTTTCAACGATTGATAGAATAGCTCATCATGAAACATCGTTTTGAAGTTATCCAGACCGACCCATTCGATCGATTGTACGCCGGTAATAATATCCCATTTGCTAAAAGCAAGCAGCAAGGAAAACAACATTGGACCAATGGTAAAGAGCAACAAGCCTATAAGCCAGGGCAATATGAACCAATACCCGGCACGCTCGGATTTAGAATTACGCATAGCTGCCTCCTTGATGAAGAGGGTGAATCAGCATGGCCGCCGACTCACCCGCATGGTTTTTACTTGATTTTGCTGTCAACGTTCTTCGCAGCTTCATCCAGAGCGCCTTTGACATCCTGTTTGCCAAGCAGCACTTTTTCCAGCGCCTTGGTGAATTCTTCAACAAACACAGGTCCGTTTGTAGAACGCATGGTTACCGGTTTTTTAGCATAATCCATCATTTCGATGACCGGTTTGTCTGCTACTTCTTTGGCTTTGACTTCGTCCAGTTCTTTCACAGTCGCTGGCAATACTTTACCGTTCGCAGAGCGAAGCTTCTGTGCATCTGTACCCGAGAGCCATTTTACCAGTTCGTAAGCTGCTTCTTTATTTTTACCGGCTGCGTTGATCGCCCAACCCGCACTTGCGATAATGCTTGAACGAGTACCGTCCGTATTTTGTGGAATCAGTGCAGAACCATATTGAACATCGGATTTGTCGAGATCACCTTTGATCCAACGACCGGTAATCATCATAGCGAGCTTGTCTGTCATGAACATCGATGAATCTCCGCCAAGCGTTTCGGAATCCAGTGGCGTCGGGGATACACGGCTATCTCCTTGGGACCAAGAGACGTATTTATCCATTGCCGCGATTGTTTTTTCACTGTTCATGTAGCCTTCTGCAGCGGTTCCATCCTCATTCGCGATGTCTGTACCGTAATCCCACAGGTACGTATAAATCGGATATTCCCATTTACCTGCGTTGAATCCGAATTGAGTATATTTATTGCCATCTTTTTTAGTCAGTTTTTGTGCAGTTGCAATCATGTCATCCCAAGTCCATTCATCTGTTGGATAAGGGATTCCAGCTTCATCAAACATGCGTTTGTTGTACCACAGCGCAAGTGGGTTGAAATCTTTAGGCAAGTAGTATTGTTTGCCTTCGATTTTCATATTTTCAATGAGATCCTTTTGGAAAATATCCAGATTAAACGAAGTGTCTTTGCTCAAATAATCGTCAAGTGGCTCAATTACACCTTTATCCACGTATTTGTAGTAGTCGCCTTCACCAACCAGGAATACGTCTGGTGCCTGTCCTGCTGCCAGGGATGTAGTGAGTTTTGTGCCATACCCTTCACTTGGAATAGGCTCAAACTTCACTTCGATATCCGGGTGTGCAGCATTGAACTCTTCCGCAAGCTTCACTTCATCCGCACCGGAGTTGACATCTCCCCATACGGAGAAGGTGAGTTTTACTTTTTCTCCTTTTCCACCTTCTGCACTGTTGCTTCCACCTGAAGAACACGCGGATAATACGAATACCAAAATCAGCATCATGACCAAACTTGCGGACCCTTTTTTCATTTGAATGACCTCCCACATGGATTTATATTAAACCAAGGTTTGAAACCGTTTGCTGAAAGTAACTTGCTGACCGGACAGAAGTAGAGAAATTTCTTCCTCTGCATCACTCTCGATTAGAATACCCTCGGAAGTGATTGTGATATGCAGCAGCTGATTCTGCCAGTAGAGCGGGAATTTCAGACTGCTCCAGGATTCAGGCAGCTTCGGATCGAGATGAAGCTTGCCATCCAACATGCGAACTCCGGCAAATCCCATCACGACACATTCCCATATTCCGCCCAGCGAAGCGGAGTGGATGCCTGCATCCGAAGAATGCATATGCGGTCCCAGATCAATCTCGGAAGCCCGACGGAACAGATCATAAGCAAGTGGGCGATCTCCGAAGTCACTGGCAAGGATACTGTGCGTCGACAGGGATAATGAGGAATCATGCAAAGTTTTCTCCTCATAGTAGTCGTAGTTGGCGCGTTTGATATCCGGTTCGAATTTATTCTCAAGCAGGAAGAACAGCATCATGATGTCAGCCTGCTTCGAAATTTGCATTTCACCAACCTGATCCAGGTTGTAGTCATTGAAGATGCTGGCCACTTTGGTCTGATTTTTATAAGGGGTAAGATCAATGACTTTCTTCTGCAAGTAAGTATCATCTTGTGGAATAAGTCCTTGTTCATTCGGCCCTGGCAGATACATTTGATCCAGCTTGTTCCACGTTTCCCGAGCAGATGTCAGGTTAAGCTTCGCAGACAATGCTTTGAGCAATTCAGGTTTCTCCTGCTGAAGCTTTTCATAATATTGAATGGCCAGCTCCATATTGAAGTGAGCCATATGATTGGTGAATGCATTGTTGTCCACATGCTCCTTATACTCATCCGGTCCAACAACCTCATTGATGTGATAACATTCTTTGGCCTCATCCCACTCCAAGCGGCTGGCCCAGAACGTTGCTGTATCAAAAATGATCTCGTAGCCATATTCATCCATGAACGCCTCATCGCCTGTAGACTGGACATAATGCCAAACGGCATAAGCGATGTCAGAGGTAATATGCTGTTCAATAAAGCCGGACCAGATCTTCGTCTGCTCTCCGGTTACGATATCTACATCTCCCCATACCGGTGTAACTTCGCCATCTTCGATCCAGGCTGCTTCCCACGGATACATGGCTCCTTCGAATCCATTCTCCTTGGCCTTGCTTCTAGCTCCATCCAACCCCTGATATCGATATTCCAGCAAGGATCTTGCGATTTTGGGATTGCTGTAGATGAAGAATGGAAGGATGAAGATTTCCGTATCCCAAAAGGAATGTCCCTTGTACCCTTCACCACTTAATCCTTTCGCCCCGATTCCCATGCGATTATCATGCGCAGGTGTCATAATGACGAGATGATAGATGGCGAAACGGATGGCAAGCTGGTCATATCCACTTGTGCTGTCCACTTCAATGTTGTACGTGGACCAGGTATCCGCCCAAGCGTTAGCGCTTTCACGAAATAGCTGATCATACCCTTTTTGCGACTCTTGCTTCAGTTCTGTCAGTGCAGATTCACGAATTTGCTCCAGTGAATATCCACCGTTGCTGTACACCAGATCGCGGCTGGTATGCACATTCGAGATTTTCTCCAGTGTTACCGATTGTCCGGCTTCCACGGTTACTGTTCCTTCGATGCCAACCTTGCGGCGCCCCATCGTTAGACGCAATTCCGGCTCAACCTTTTCACCATTCAGCTGCCAGTGATGCACTGTATTGGTTACAAAATCAATAGCCGATTGTGTCGTCGTTGACGTCATTTGAATATAAGTCTTTTCAAATATCCGTTTTTCGCCTTCCGTGAAATGCTGTGCACCCGAGTTCGTCCATTGTCCATTAATACCGGATGCAATGTGAACACGTGCCTGACCATCCAGTGGCTTGATGCTCACCGATGAACCAACCAGATGACGGTTGCTCAAGGAAACAAAACGACGGAATTGAAGTTCAAAGCTTTCTCCTGTTGGGCTCTGCCACACCACGTTACGAGTGAGCTCACCGTTTTTGAGATTCAGTTGACGACTGTAGCTGATCGTTCTTCCTTTTTCCAAGCTGAAGTTTTCCCCGTTCAGGGTGATTGAAAGCTCCGTCACATCTGCTGCATTTGGGAGTTCTGTTACTTCATGTTCATCAAACTTATTGAAGGTTCCAGCTACGAACCAGTTCCGCACCTGTCCAACATAATTCTCGTCCGTTGCAGAGCGAAGTCCCATGTAGCCGTTTCCAAGTGAGAGAACAGCTTCGCCTTTCCCTTGATGAGCCGGATCAAACCCGGTTTCAGTGACCAGCCAGTTACTCCATTCTCCTTGTCCTGCATCGTATTTCAGCAATGTGTATTCCCCCTATGTCTATCTTATGTGGTATCCGAAACGTTTTGGATTTGATTGAAAATAATACCGAAACGTTTCGGATTTAATAAAACATTTCGGTGCTCTCTTCATCTCGTTTATTTTGCAATTCCTCGTGAACCGTATTCTCAGCTAAACTCAGCGACCTGGTTTGGCTGTCGAGGATCTCAAAACCAATTCATTTTGCAAAATATTAAATTTGGGGCTGTCTTCCGATCTCAGCATGCCCATCAGCAGATTTGCAGCTTCATGTCCCAACTGATACATATTCTGTCCGATGGTGGTGAGTGGTGGTTGAAAATAAGCGGCTGTTGGAATGTCGTCAAATCCCACTACAGATAATTCATCTGGTATCGAAATACCTAATTCATTCGCAGCTTTCATTACACCCAAAGCCATCATGTCGCTTGCACAAAAGATTGCGGTAATTTCCGGATAAGCCTTCAACAACTCTGAAGCTTGCTGCTGTGCTTCTTCTTCCGTGAAATTCCCGTTTACGATCCATTCAGGCTTCAAGCTCAATCCTGCACTTCGCATTGCATCGGAATATCCTTCATAGCGCTCCTTGGAAACAAAAGCCTCCGGGTAACCGTTCACCATGGCAATCTGCTGATGACCCAAACCAATAAGGTGCTCTACAGCAGTCTGTGCACTTTGTTTGTGATTCGTTGATACAAAACCAACATACTCACTGTGTATGGGGATATCAATCAATACACATGGAATGTCACTATCCAATACTTCCTGCAAATACGGATCATCCGTCTTCACACCCTGAAGAATGACGCCATCCACCTTTCGTTCCCTACACAGTTGTGTGTACGTTTTCATCTTTTGCTTCGCTGTATTCGTGCTGAACAAAATCAGATCATAGTCTGAATTGGCAGCGCTATCATTAATACCGCAAAGCACTTCGAAAACAAAGTTGTTATCGATGTTTTTGTACGTCATGCCTGATACGAGCAACCCCAGCGTTTTGGTTTCCTTCATGACCAGGCCTCTCGCTAGACCATTTGGACTATAATTCAGAGTTTCGGCGGCTTCTTTAATCCGTTTGCGCGTACTATCGCTGACGTCCGAGTACCCATTCAGAGCTCTGGATACGGTCGTAATCGAAAATCCTGTCATTTGTGATATGTCTTTAATTGTAGCCAATTGCTTTCCTCCAAAACGTTTCGGATTACTTATATGTCTGAGTATACGGATTCGAGAAAAAAAATCAAGAACTTTTTTCGACAATATTCTTGCCTTATTGGAATTCATCGTCCCTTCCCTTATTCTACCCGCATTCCGTGCAATCCAATAGGTAAAAAAAAAAAGATCTCCCGACCTTTAAATAAAGTCGGGAGATCCCTTAAGCTATTGCATAGAACTTAATGTGCAACTGTATTATTCAACATGATCCAGACAGAACCAATGACGATGGTCAGCATGATCAATAGACCAAAAATCAGAGCCATTACATTCCAGCGTGGCTTCTCCGATTCACGGATATGCATGAAGAAGAAGAGCTGAACCACGAACTGAAGTGCAGCTGTTACCAAAACAACAGCCAGTGTAGCTGTTCTGCCCATCATATCATTCAGAACCACCACAAGTGGGATGATTGTGAGGACGACGGACAGAATGAAGCCGATGACATAGGACTTGAGTGAACCATGCTGCTCGTGGCCATGGGATTCATGTGAGTTATGTTCTGCCATCTACATCACCCCCATCAGATAGACGACCGACAGGAGGAAAATCCAGACGACGTCCAAGAAGTGCCAGTACAAGCTGATTACGTTGATTTTACCGCGAGTTACATCGGTAATTCCACGTTTTTTCAGTTGCAGCATCAATCCGATCATCCAGATCAGACCGAGCGATACGTGAAGTCCGTGAGTACCCACAAGGGTGAAGAATGCACCAGAAGCTGCACTCGTTGTATAACTGAACCCTTCATGAATCAACTCAATAAACTCCGTTACTTCCAGGACGATAAAGCTCGCACCCAGAACAGCAGTAACTGCCAGCCAGCTGATCAATTGCTTCACCTTGCCCTGATTCATGGCAAGAACCGCAAGTCCACTTGTAAATGAACTTGTGAGCAAGATAAATGTTTCGGCAATAACGCCAGGCATTTTGATCAATTCAGACAACACAGGTCCGCCCGCCGTATTGTCACGCAACACAATAAAGGTTGCGAACAATACGGAGAACAGGATAACGTCGGAAATCAGGAAGAACCAGAATCCGAGTATTTTCAATTCTTGCGGGTCATGGTGACCATGGTCATGATCATGTGCATGGTCATGACCGTGCTTCGCGGCTGCTTGAGCCATTTATACCGACCCCCTTAACGACGCTTCGGTACGCTTAATTTCGTCAACCGGAATATAATAATCCGTATCGTATGAGAATGAACGAGCGATCATGCAAATTCCTACGCCAGCGAGTCCAAGAATCGCCATCCACAGCCATCCGAATACAAAGCCGAAACCAGCGATGAACCAGAATATAGACATGATGAACGGAATCGCGGAATTCTTAGGCATATGAATCGGCTCAAGCGGCTGTTCAGGTGGATAAATTCCTTTGGCACGACGTTCTTTCTCTTCCCACCACTCATCAATATCGTCTCCGCGCGGTGTAATGGCGAAGTTATACTCAGGAGCAGGTGAAGGAATCGACCACTCGAGCGTACGACCACCCCAAGGGTCGCCAGAAGCTTTGAGTGTTTTGTATTTCCGAATGCCGTCTGCGATTTGTGCAACCTGGAACAAGAATCCGACACCCATCAGGAATGCCCCGATTGTGGATACAAAGTTCAGTTCCCACCAGCCAGTATCCCAGCCATAGGTGCTCAGACGACGTGTCATACCCATCAAACCGACAGCGTACTGCGGCATGAAGCAGACATAGAAACCGATATTCCAAGTCCAGAAAGCCCATTTACCCAGTTTTTCAGGTAGTTGGAATCCAAACATTTTAGGCCACCAGTAGTACAGACCTGCAAAGTATCCGAATACTACACCACCGATCAATACTTGGTGGAAGTGGGCAATCAGGAAGTAACTGTTGTGGAACTGGAAGTCAGCAGGTGCAACGGACAACATAACCCCCGTCATCCCTCCGACGATAAAGCATGGTATAAATGCTATTGTCCATAGCATCGGGGTATCCATGCGTATCCTTCCCCGGAACATCGTAAACAGCCAGTTAAATATCTTAACCCCTGTTGGTATGGCAATCAACATCGTGGTAACGGCGAAGAATGCATTAACGTCTGCTCCCGAGCCCATGGTGAAGAAGTGATGCGCCCATGTAAAGAAGGACAGGAAGCTAATAATCAGCATCGCAAATACCATTGATTTGTAACCAAACAATTTTTTCTTCGAGAATGTACTTACAATCTCGGAGAACACACCGAATGCCGGCAAGACAACGATATATACCTCAGGGTGACCCCACATCCAGATCAAGTTGATATACATCATCGGATTACCGCCCAGATCAAGTGTGAAGAAATGCGCTCCCGCAAACCTGTCGAGGAAGAGCAAAGCAAGTGTCACAGTCAAGATTGGGAATGCAAACAGAATGATAATACAAGTGGAGAATACCGACCATGTAAACATCGGCATTTTCATCCATTTCATGCCTGGCGCACGCATTTTAATGATGGTAACCAGGAAGTTGATACCGGTAGCCAGGGAACCGATACCCGAAATCTGAATACCCCATATATAGAAGTTTTGTCCCACCCCCGGGCTATGCGATAGCTCCGATAAAGGCGGATAACTGAGCCAGCCTGCGTCCGGTGAACCACCGATAACGAAGGACAGGTTGAACAGCATTGCTCCCAGGAAGAATAACCAGAAGCTTAGTGCATTCAGGAATGGGAACGCAACGTCCCTTGCCCCGATTTGAAGCGGTACAATAACATTAAATAAACCGAACATAAATGGCATCGCCATGAATAGAATCATGATCGTACCGTGAGTCGTGAAGACCTGATTATAATGCTCGGGATGTAAGAAATCCATGTTAGGCATAGCTAGCTGAAGACGCATCATCAGAGCATCCACACCACCACGGAAGAGCATGATAATGGAAGCAATAATATACATAATACCGATCTTTTTATGATCGACGGTAGTTAACCAGTTACGCCAGAGCCAGCCCCATTTTTTGAAATAAGTCAGCACCGCTACGATGGTAATCATCGTAATTCCGATCGCCACGTCCGCACCATAAATCAGCGGATCACCGGTAACGAAAAACTCCGATGCAAACTCCTTAAGTCTCTCTAACATTGGGGGCCTCCTTTCGAATCTTTAGTTAGCACTCTTGTCCACATCGTTCGTAGTAATTTCTTTGGTACCTGAAGCTTCACCGTGCTTGCTGTGGGCACTTTGACCATCAACAACATACTTGGTCACGATGTCCTGGAACAATCCTTCAGGGAAGGAAGAATAATAAGCTACATTACTTGTTCCCGGTTCCGCCAGTGTTTTATACATTTCTTGCGTCAGCGGTTGGGATTGTTGCTTCACTTCATTCACCCATTTGTCGAAATCTTCTTCTGATGTAGCATTGACATCAAAACGCATTTGGGCGAAGTGTTCCCCGGTAAAGTTGGCACCTGAACCCCAATATTGACCTTCATGATCAGCTTGCAAGTACAAGGTCATCGCCATACCCGACATTGTATAAATCTGTCCACCAAGCTGCGGAATCCAGAACGAGTTCATCGGTGAATCCGCGGTGAGCTCAAATTTTACAGGCCGGTCTGCCGGGATATTCAACGTGTTGACCGTTGCAATACCTTGCTCCGGATACATAAACAACCATTTCCAGTCCAGTGAAGATACTTGAATGGTCACCGGTGCTTTCTCGGAAGCCATTGGCTTCGAAGGTTCCAGATCATAGGTGTAGCGGATAGTTACAATCGCCAGCAAACCAATAATGATAATTGGAACGGTCCACCAGATAGCCTCCGCTTTAGTGCTATGAGACCAGTTAGGCTCATATGCAGATTTATTGTCCGGTTTGTCGCGGTAACGCCATACAATTACAGCAGACAAAATCAATACAGGCACAATAACGACTGCACACAGAATTGTCGAAATGACAATCAAATCTCTCTGCGAAGCGCCAATAGGCCCTTTCGGATCCAGAACAACGTACTGCCCGCCTGCCAGCATTGGCCAGACAATCAATGCAATTGTAACCAACGTCAGGACAACCGGAATGATTATCCGAATTAGCGACCTAGGTTTCTTGTTCATCTTGATCCCCTCTCCTTAAATTCGCTCATACTGAAAAAACAGTATACTACTCTCTTCTTTCTAAAGATATCAGAAATGAGCAACTTTTTTGTTCATGTTAACAAATTTGTCGATTTTACACCTTAAATGTGTGAATTTTTTCTCACAAATCGCTTGCACACTTGATATTTCTTCATTGTAATCTTTACACTTCAAGTCACAAAATAAAACCCTTTGCAGTCCCGTTGAACATGATCAACGAATCCGCAAAGGGCTTTATTGACTGGGATTCCGGGTGCTCATCCAGTCTTATTATGAACGAATTAACGCAAGATTATTTAATCGGCGCCTTCGTCTTCCCGGCGTGTATGAACTAGTCCAATCGATTTGGCAATTACATAAATAAATACACTACCCACCAAGAAACCGATACCCACCATTAATCCGAGGTTGCGATCATTAAAATCATTCAGGTTGATCAGGCACATGACTACTCCCGTAATGAGGGCAATCCAAGCCAGAACTGTCATCGTTAACACTGCACGCCGCATATTTTTATCTTTGCGCTCCAATTGGCTTACCATTGCTGTCTTCGATGCCATAGTAAACACTTCCTTTTCCCTTTTTGTAAGTGCTTTCCTTATACCAATATACCACATCAGTATGATTTTTAGTCAACAAATGTTCAAATTTATTTCGCAATTTGGACACTTTATTCATATTTTAACTGTTGACAAGAACCAATTCACTTCTTCTTACTTCTTATAACCCAAAAATGCTCTTCTCATAACATGAAACACCCTAGACCTTATGAAACCTTCATGAACTTGTGAGTCTTGACCAAAATTAAATTACAAAAAAAGACGGTGGCATCGGATTTCCGACGCCACCGTCTTTTCTGATTCAGCATATATGTCCCTGCATTTAACAATTGAACTAACGTTATTGCTTATTTAGATCAGGTACATGACACTTCTCCCTGAACATTGAATTACAGCCTTAAATTCGTGTCTCCAACCAATTATTTTTGATGACATTCTGATACCAATAAAAGCTCTCTTTAGGTGTTCTGACCAGCGAACGGTAATCGACATGCACAAGACCAAAGCGCATACGGTAACCCTCCGCCCACTCAAAGTTATCCATCAAAGACCACGCCATGTAGCCTTTCAAATTAATGCCGTCGTTGATAATCCGATGAATTTGAGCCAAATGCTGCTCATAGTATGCAATACGGCGGTCATCATTGATTTTGCCATTTTCCAAATCATCATTGATGCAAGCACCATTTTCTGTGATGTAGACATCCACATTTCCGTATTTTTGCAAATAATGCATGAACTCATACAGTCCTCGTGATTCCACAGGCCAGCCGATGTCAGTCTTGGTAAGTCCCATATCCACCTCTTCAGATTGCAATACACCCGCCTCTGGATTGTAACGATTGATTCCCATCGTGTAATAGTTGATGCCCAGCAGGTCAATGGGTTGCGAGATGATCTCCATATCGCCATCTTGAATTGGTACGGTCGCGCCAGCTTCTGCGAACCAGTCCACCATAAATTGTGGATAAGCTCCTTTGTAGATCGGATCAAGGAACCAATCGGTATTCAGTGCAATGGAACGGTCGCAGGCTGCCTGATCCTCAGGTGATTTGCTGTAAGGCTCAGCCCAGCATACATTGGGTGCAATCCCAATCTGTCCTGTTGTACCCAAGCGACGGAAGGACTGAACGGCTTTACCGTGAGCAACGAGCAGTCCGTGTGCAACATTAATGGATGTTTGCAGGTCCTTATTTCCTGGCGCATGAATACCAAGCAGGTTGGACAGAAACGCAATACACCATGGTTCATTAAAAGTCAGCCAAAAGTTAATTTTACCGGAAAACTCCTTGAAGATGACTTCAGCATATTTTACAAATGCATCCACCGTTCTGCGATTGCCCCAACCTCCGATATCCTCCAACGTCTGAGGCAGGTCCCAATGATACAGCGTACAGAATGGTTCGATTCCCGCTTCAAGCAGCTTGTCCACGAATCGATGATAGAAGTCCAATCCTTCCCGATTGATCTCGCCATCTCCATCAGGAATAATACGTGGCCAGGCGATCGAGAATCGGTAGGTGTTGATCCCAAGCTTTTTCATCAGCTCGATGTCTTCCTCGTAACGGTGGTAACTGTCACAAGCCACATCACCATTGTCTCCATTGAATACTTTGCCGGGCGTGCGGGCAAACGTATCCCAGATGGATACCCCGCGTCCGCCTTCCTGCGCTGCCCCTTCTATCTGATAGGAAGCTGTTGCTGTTCCCCAGCGGAAATCTTGTGGAAATTGAAAAATCGTCATCGTTTACTCCTCCGTCTCATGATGACACGCGGATCATCTGTCCTGCGGTCATGGTTAAAATAACTACATAATCACCCTGAAGTGTAAGCTGCGCCTTGACCTGATCTTTTCCTTCCACACGCAGTGGGCATGCACTCCGAATGGTTATTGAACCGGCGTGATCAGCCTTTATTTCGGCGTGTGTGAGTCTACCGTCTGTCCAATCGATTGCCACTGTATATGCCCCTCGTGCCCGAAGTCCCTTTACACTGCCACTGGCCCAGTGCTCAGGCAGCGCTGGCAGCAGATGTAATTCACCCAAATGGCTTTGTAATAGCATCTCGGCAATACCGGCAGTGCCACCAAAATTGCCATCGATCTGGAACGGCGGATGATCATCGAACAGATTGGGATGTGTGGATCGAGCCAGCAACGTACGGACAAACTGGTGTGCCAGCTTGCTATCCAGCAGCCTCGCATACAGATTGATCAGCCAAGCACAGCTCCAACCTGTATGCCCGCCACCTTGTGTGATGCGACGTTCAAGTGACACTCGTGCTGCTTCCACAAGTTCCGGCGTATCCAATCGATTGATCTGCTCCCCCGGATACAGACCATACAGATGGGAGACGTGACGATGCCCCGGTTCGGATTCGGCAAAATCCTTAAACCATTCCTGCAGCTGCCCCTCGCTTCCGATCTTGAATGGATAGAGCCTGCTGCGCGCTTCGCCCCACTCATTTGCCAGCTGCTGATCCACATTCAGCTGTTTGGTCGCCTCAATACATCGATCGAACAACTCACGAATCAATGTCATATCCATCGTCGAAGCCATGGAGATACTACGAGCCTCTCCTTCCTCAGTGAGGAACTTGTTCTCTGGAGAGGTTGATGGAGCCGTAACCAAATATCCGTCCGGTCCCTCTACCAGCCAGTCCAGACAGAAGAGTGCCGCTTCCTTCATGATTGGATACGCACGTTCCGCGAGGAATTGCTGATCACGGGTAAACAGATAATGCTCCCATAAATGTGAAGTCAGCCACACACCGCCCATTGGCCAGAACGCCCAACTTGCGTCTCCGCCTGTAGGCGTGGATGTCCGCCATATATCCACATTATGATGGGCTGCCCAGCCGCGCGCTCCGTACAAAATGCGTGCCGTCCTTCTCCCGGTATCGCTTAGATCCTCCAACAAACCAAACAGCGGCTCATGGCATTCACTCAGGTTGCATACTTCTGCCGGCCAGTAATTCATCTCGGTATTGATGTTAATCGTGTAATCACTGTGCCAGGGCGGCTCCACCTGATGGTTCCAGATTCCCTGCAGATTGGCAGGTTGGCTTCCTTCACGCGAACTACCCATTAACAGATATCTGCCATACTGAAAATAGAGTGCCTCTAGGCCGGGATCATCGGCTCCAGCCTGGTAAGCTTGCAGCCGTTCATCGGTAGGCAAAGCTTCATTGGTAGACACGCCGAGATGAATAGATACTCTTGAAAATAAAGCCTCATGATCCATCACATGCCGCTCTCGAAGAGCCTTCATGCCATGGGCCATCGCTTTAGTGATTACCTCGCTGCACTCCTGATCCAGAAGCACACCATCTTTAACAGGAGTCACATCATAGCCTTCAAAGGCAGTCGCTGCTGTCAAATAAAAAATAACCTGGTCTGCTCCCTGAATATGAAGCTTCCCGTTCATATCCGATACTTCGGCATTCTTACCTGTCACAGTTGTGGCCAGTCGCATAGCATAAGCCGTTCCCCGATCTTCTTCGTAAATGACGGACTCCGGATGATCCCTGAAATAATTCGATTCAACATGACTTGGACAACGACTGAACAAGGTAAGTGCATCGCCCGAAGCCTGAACGTTATAAGGATGTGGACTGTCCAACGTAACGCTTACGTTTACAGATCCCTCACGATCAGCAGTGATGGTACAGACCATGAGATCATCCGGTGCACTGGCATACACCTCACGTACATAACGAATCCCTTTATATGAATACTTCGTCGTTGTAATCCCGGTGTGGAGATTAAGCTCCCGCTCAAATTCATCGTACGGAATCCCATCCAGTTCAGTGTGCTGCAACTTAAAGTGACCCATCGGCTGGTAAGCTTCCACATCACGTCCCAGCATTTCGCGATTCAGCAATTGTTCAGCTTCGCTGTATTGCCCGGACATGATCAGTTCGCGGGTCTGCTTCAGGTATCGCTGACTACTGTACTGGATGGTGTCACGTGGAAATCCAGACCACAACGTATCTTCATTTAGCTGGATTTGTTCATCCGCTGCTCCGCCGTACACCATACCGCCAAGGCGACCATTGCCGATAGGCAATGCCTCTTCCCAGCGAGTAGCGGGCTGACGATACCACAGACGGTTTTCTTTTGTGCTCTCATTAAATGGGGACATAGATAACTCCTGTTCCTGAATCAGCTATTTTCAATCATTACTAAAACGTTTTCGATATAACTAAAAAATCACTATAAATACTGTTTTACTTGTTCCTAACTCGCTTACCCACAAGGCTAAATCGTCGTTTATCTGAAAGTGCTTACAGTAAGAAAATTATATTTGATTTCGAAATTTGCGTCAATGTTAAACATCACATCGTCAGCAAAAAAAGACCCTTGCTCAGGGCCTTTTTTTGAATATCCACCTATTCAATTAAAACTAAGTTATTTTACGTCCTTACCTGTCCACAGGGAAACACGATCCTTAACCCAAACCGTGTACTGTTTCTCCATCTCAACTGCGCCGGCTTTGTCCAACTCAGCGAGGAAATCATCGTATACTTTATCAAAGTTCGCAGCTGAAGTCAGAACTGCTTCAGGAATACGTTTGCGCACGATATCCTGTGTTTTTCGGAACGTTACCTCATAATCTGTACCCGAAGGTACTGGCATGTTGTATGCTGCGCCCCAGTCTTTCAGCTTCAGATCATCCTCTGAAGGATAGAAGTCTTTCCATGTTGTAATGCCATATGCTTTCAACGTTTCTTTCTCTGCCGCCGTATAACCAGCCTGGATCTGCTCAGGGAAGTTCGTTGTGTAATAGTTATCCGTGGAATCTTTCACACCATCACCGTATCTAGCACTAAACACGCTATACATCCCGATTCCTGTTTCTTTGGTGAAGTTGGAGTTGTCATTGGTTTTACGATCCTGGATATCTTGAGGAATCACCCGTTGACCATCTTCTACATTGTAGTGTTGGCCTTCAATACCCCAGTTTCTTAACACTTGACCTTCGTCCGAAGCGAGCCAGTCCATGAATTTGATAATGCGAACCGGATCTTTGGCAGAAGTTGTGATTCCGATACCATATCCGTCAAATCCAGTTGGTTGGAATGTATGGTCCACAATGTCCTTGTTCAAAGATACAGAGAAGTGAGCATATGTGCTGTCATCTTTGCCTGCTGATTTGAGTGCATTTTCAGCTTCTTGGTAGTTCCACTCTTGGTCAATCAGACCGAGTACACGGCCACTTGCAATTTTGGATTTATATTGGTCATCCTTCTGCACAAATGTATCTTTGTCCAGCAGTCCTTCATTGTACATATGATTCAACCAGCGGAAATATTCTTTTTCCTCTGGACGTTTGTAATGGAGCGTGGCTTCATAAGTCTCAGGATCGATGTAATATTCTCCATCATCCGGTGCTCCTGTTGCCTGGAATGCCGGGTTCGTTACCGTAATCATAATCTTCCAATCATCTGCATTCAGCGTCAATGGAATAGTCGGCTGTCCATCAATTGTTGGGTGTTTTTTCACATATTCTTTTAATACATTCTCGTAATCCTCAAGTGTTTTCACTTCAGGGTATCCGAGCTCTTTCAGTACTTTTTGCTGAATTTCAAATCCTCCTGTTGCGTCAAACGCAACATTATCAACACCCATATTTGTTGGGATTGTATAAATGGCCTGATCCTCCGAACTGTATTTCAGCCGGTTCATCTGGTCCCCATATATTTTTTTCAGGTTTGGAGCATGCTCCTCAATCAGATCGGTCAGGTCAAGCATCGCGCCTGCATCCACAAGTTTAGACAAGTTACCTTTTGGAAAAACAATATCAGGGTACTCACCACTAGCAGCCATAAGCGCAATTTTTTGATCGCCACCATTGTTCACATCATACTCAGCCTCAATTGTAACGCCTGTTTGCTTGGTAATCTCTTTACCGACTGCATCCTGCATTTTGTTCCAGGTTGGACTGGCGTCCGCACCAAAGAATGTAATGGTAACCGGTTCGGTTCCAGTCGACTCGGAGGTTTCTTTGCTTCCCGAATTTCCGCAGCCAGCTGTAACCAGCATTGCACTTGCGAGCATCAACATTGCAAACGTCTTGGGTGTATTGCCTTTCATTTTGCCTCTCATTGTCTAGTCCCCCTATTATTTATGAAGGTTTTATCTGTATAACAGGCTTTAAGCCTGAGGATACCGCTCGTAAGACACATTTCTGTATGCGCTTACTAAAAATTTAATTTTGTACTCTTTTTTTTCTCAAAACCTAAACTCTTAAAACTCTCTTCAGAATACGTAAAACGTTTTCGTAAATAATTTAAAACGCTTACTGAAAGTGCTTACATTAACGATTATATGCTATCCTATCCCTTTCGTCAACAACAAAAAAGACCCCTTTCGAGGGACCTTTTTTGCTATGAAAATGATCATATATTATGTCTTGTTTTCACTATTATTTCACGTCTTTACCTGTCCACAGAGCTACGCGTTCTTTGATCCAAACGGTATATTGTTTCTCCATCTCTACAGCACCTGCTTTATCAAGCTCAGCCAGGAGACCATCATACACTTGGTCGAATTTCTCAGGTTTGGCAAGGACGGCTTCAGGAATACGTTTACGGATAATGTCCTGCGTTTTCTGGAACGTTACGTTATAATCCGTATCCGAAGGTACAGGCATGTTATATGCTGCGCCCCAATCTTTCAGCTTCAAGTCGTCTTCAGAAGGATAGAAATCTTTCCACGTTGTAATGCCATAGGCTTTCAATGTCTCCTTCTCTGCCGCAGTATATCCTGCTTGGATCTGCTCAGGGAAGTTCGTTGTGTAGTAATTACCTGTGGAATCTTTGACACCATCGCCATATCTAGCGCTGAAAATGTTGTACATTCCGATACCAGTTTCTTTGGTAAACGCCGAGTTATCATTGACTTTGCGGTCCTGCACATCAGCAGGGATGACACGTTTGCCATTTTCAACGTTGTAGTGTTGGCCTTCAATCCCCCAGTTTCTCAGCACCTGACCTTCATCCGAAGCGAGCCAATCCATGAATTTGATAATACGTACAGGGTCTTTTGCCGTTTTCGAAATTCCGATGCCATATCCATCGAAGCCCGTTGGTTGGAACGTATGATCCACAATATCCTTGTTGAGGGATACAGAGAAGTGAGCGTACGTATTCTCGCCATTGTTAACTGATTTCAAAGCATTCTCAGCTTCACCATAGTTCCATTCCTGGTCAATCAGCCCCAGTACCCGACCGCTTGCGATTTTGGATTTGTATTGATCGTCCTTCTGCACAAAAGTATCTTTGTCCAGAATGCCTTCATTGTACATTTTGTTCAACCAGCGGAAATATTCTTTCTCCTCTGGACGTTTGTAGTGCAGCACAGCTTCATACGTTTCAGGGTTAATGTAATATTCACCGTCATCCGGTCCACCTGTTGCCTGGAAGGCTGGATTCGTTACCGTAATCATAATCTTCCAGTCATCCGCATTCAGCGTCAGCGGAATGGTTGGCTGTCCGTCAATGGTTGGATGTTTAGCATAATATTCTTTCAGAACTTTCTCGTAATCCTCAAGTGTTTTCACTTCTGGGTAGCCGAGTTCTTTCAATACCTTTTGCTGAATCTCGAATCCGCCTGTAGCATCAAACGCAACATTATCTACACCCATGTTCGTTGGGATCGTGTAAATGGACTGATCTTCCAAACTATATTTCAGACGGTTCATTTGGTCCCCATAGATCTTTTTCAGGTTTGGTGCGTATTTGTCAATCAGATCTGTCAGGTCAAGCATCGCATCTGCATCCACAAGCTTAGACAAGTTACCTTTAGGATAGATAATATCAGGGTATTCACCGCTGGCAGCCATCAAAGGTATCTTTTGGTCGCCACCATTATTCACATCATACTCGGCTTCAATTGTAACACCTGTCTGTTTCGTAATTTCTTGGCCGACTGCGTCCTTCATGTTGTTCCAGTTTGGACTTGCGTCAGCACCAAAGAACGTAAAGGTGATTGGACTGGTCGTATCCCCTGTGTCCTTTGGAGTGTCTGAAGCCGTATTTCCTCCTCCGCTACCGCTGCATCCTGCTGTAATGGCAAGAGCGCTGGCTAACAGAAGCATTGCGAATGTTTTTGGTGTTTTGCCCTTCATGTGTAATCCCCCTTATGGATAAAATGAAGCTATCTATTGTAGAACAGGCTTACCTGCACATACCGTGATCGGGTGGCTCATTGTAAAACGTTTGATTTTATAACATAAAAAGCGTTTTCTAAATGAAGTGAAAAACACTCTCTCTTCTCAGATTTCGAGCAATAGATCTGTACTCCTTATGACTGGATAGATTCGTGTACATACCTTGATAAACCAGTAATGAAAGTGCTTTCATATTTGAATAATAATCCCTCTAAAAGTCCTTGTCAATAGTGAATTCACAAAATTGAAAACGTTTTTCGGAAAACGTTTTAGGTATAAAAAAGAACCCAGTTTCCCGGGCCCTTTTTTTTGAAAAAATAGTCTGCTGAAACGTATTACTTGCTCTCTTCACCGCTCCACAATTGAACACGGCTTTGCACCAGCTCAGTGTATTGTTTTTCCATGTCCTCTGCTCCGGCTTTGTTCAGCTCGGCAATCATCCCATCATAAATGGAATCAAATTTTTCAGGGGAACTGAGGATCGCTTCTGGAATCCGTTTACGGATAATATCCTGTGTTTTTTGGAAAATAACATTGTAATTCGAGTCACCTGGAGTCGGCATATTGTACGCTGCTCCCCATGGTTTAACCGGGAACTCATCTTCACTTGGGAACAGATCTTTCCATGTTGTTGCGCCGTATGCTTTGAGTGTCTCTTTCTCCGCATCGGAATAGGCCGCTACAATCTGTTCAGGGAAATTCGTTGTGTAATAGTTATCCGTAGAATCTTTAACACCATCTCCATAGTGACCAGACATATTGGTATAGAGGCCAATACCTGTTTCTTTCTGGAATACGGCAGCATTATTCGTTTTTTGGTCCAGCACATCAGCAGGAATCACACGTTTGCCATCTTTCACTTCGTACTGCTTGCCTTCAATACCCCAGTTCATCAGCACTTGACCTTCATCCGAAGCCAGGTAATCAAAGAATTTAATGGTACGAACCGGGTCCGGATTCGATGTTGTAATCCCTACACCCCATCCAGATACAAAACCAGGGTCCTGGAAGGAATGATCCTTGATATCTTTAGACAGAGTTACCGGGAAGTGTGAATAGGTCGCTTCATCTTTGCCCGCTGCTTTCAATGCATTCTCGGCATCGGAATAACCCCAATCCTGGTCAATGACCCCCAGTACACGTCCACTTGCGATTTTGGATTTGTATTGATCCGTTTTCTGTACGAAGCTATCCTGATCAAGCAGTCCTTCCGCATACATGTGGTTCAACCAACGGAAATACTCTTTCTCTTCCGGACGTTTGTAATGCAGACTTGCCTCATAGGTCTCAGGATCAATATAGTACTCGCCATCATCCGGAGCGCCTGTTGCGAAGAAGGCCGGATTCGTTACGGTAATCATGATTCTCCAGTCATCTGCGTCCAGGGATAACGGAATTGTTGGCTGTCCGTCAATCGTTGGATGTTTCTCCTTATATGCCTTCAATACATTTTCGTAATCCTGGAGCGTACGCACTTCAGGGTATCCAAGCTCTTTCAATACACGCTGCTGAATCCCAAATCCGCCGCCTGCATCAAAATACTTCTGGTCTACCGCATAATACGTAGGCAGTACATAAATCCCTTGATCTTCGTTGCTATATTTCAGCCGGTCCATGTAATTACCATACAGCTTCTTCAGATTGGGAGCATATTGCTCGATCAGATCAGTCAGATCGACCATTGCCCCAGCATCCACGAGCTTGCTCAGCTCTCCTTTGGGTGACACGATATCCGGATACTCTCCGCTTGCTGCCATCAAAGATACTTTATCCTGACCACCACTGACGGCAAATTCACCGTTAAGGGTTACTCCTGTTTTCTCTGTAAGGACTTTACCCACTTCATCCTTCATACCGTTCCAGTTCGGACTTGGATCTACACTAAAAAAGTCAAAAGTAATCGGAGATGTATCACCGCTTGTGTCCTTGAACGACGTATCGCCGCTGTTTCCTCCACCGCAACCTGCGAGCAAAGACATCGCAAGCACTGGAGCCAGTGCAATCTTCATTTTGTTTCTTGCCATAATGGTAATCCTCCCGTTTCATATGTCTGTCTATTCGGGACTTTTTGTCCCTGTCTATAGCTTCATGAATGCCACTCCGCAGCCCTATACGGTGAAGCGCAGGCCAAATGGCTGCGCTTCGGGCATCCTGATGCTTCTTTTATTATACGGCCGCTCTATCTATGTGGCGGCCTGTATAAACTAGCTTAAGCTTTTACTGCACCCAGTGTCATACCTCCTACAAAATACTTTTGCAGGAATGGATACACAATCAGGATTGGAACCGTAACAACGATCGTGATCGCCATTTTGATGGATTCCGGTGAAATCTGTGTCATTTGCTGTGCCATGTCATTGGCGTTACGTCCGGCACCTGAGCCTTGTTGTGTACTTTGCAGTACTTTCATCAGCTCATACTGGAGCGTTGTCAGATGAGCCTTCGAACCATTATACAGATACGTATCGAACCAGGCATTCCACTGGCCTACTGCCAGGAACAACGCGATGGTTGCAAGTACCGGTTTACAGAGTGGCAAAATGATTTTGTAATAGATCTTAAAGTCATTCGCACCATCCAGCTTCGCAGATTCCTGCAAGGCATACGGCAAGCCGTCAATGAAGGAACGAATGATAAACACGTTAAACGCACTGATCATACCTGGCAATACATATACCCAGAATGTCCCGATCAGGTTCAGGTCACGCATCAGGATGTACACCGGAATCAGACCACCGGAAAAATACATCGTGAGTGCAAGTGTAGTGGAAACAAACTTTCTCAACTTGAAGTCCGGACGACTCAGTGTAAATGCGATCATTGAGGAACTGATCAAACCGAGCACAGTACCTACAATGGTACGTAGAATGGATACCTGCAAACCTTGCAGCAATCCATCATATTGGAAAATCGTTTTGTAGTTCTGCAATGTGAAATCACGAGGCCACAAGTAAATCCCACCACGTACGGTATCTGTCGAGTTATTGAGTGAGATAGCCAGTACGTTCAGGAATGGATACAGTGTTACAATCAGCACCAGGGTCATCGCGAGGATGTTGAATATATCGAACAGCTTATCGCCCCGAGTAGCATTGAATGCTTTGTTCGCCATAATGTCGTCCCCTCCCTACATGATGCTTTCTTTGGTGAATTTTTTGAACAATCCGTTCGCTGTAAACAGAAGGATAATACTGACAACGGAGTTGAATATGCCTATGGCTGTACCATACGAGAATCGTCCCATATTTAAACCATAATTGAGCGCGTATAGATCAAGGACTTCAGAGTAATCTAGCACCAGACTGTTTTGCAGCAAAAATTGCTTCTCAAAACCGATACTGATCAGATGCCCGATCGACATGATGAAAAGTACGGAAATCGTGGTCCGTATGCCTGGCAGTGTAATGTGCCACATCTGTCTCCAGCGGTTTGCTCCGTCTACACGGGATGCTTCGTAAAGCTCCTGGTCAATACCGGTAATGGCCGCCAAATAGATGATGGCATTCCAACCGGTTTCCTTCCACATATCTGAAGCGGTTACAATGTACCAGAACAAGTTCCCCTTCGCCATGAACTGGATCGGCTGATCGATAATGTTTAGGTTTACCAAAAGATCATTGATAATCCCGCCATCGGTGGAGAGCATCTTGGTAATAATCCCTGCCACTACGACCCAGGATACAAAGTGAGGCAGATATGATACCGTTTGCACGGCGCGCTTAAAGAACATGCCTCTCATCTCATTCAAGAGAATCGCAAAGAAAATCGGCACGATAAAACCGACAACCAGTCCCATCAAGCTCATTGCGAGCGTATTTCGAAGTACCAGATAGAAGCGATCATCGCTGAACAGCTCTGCAAAGTGTTTAAAACCAACCCACTGTTGATCGCCGAACGATCTGGCCGGTTTATAGTTTTGGAAAGCCATCGTCCATCCCCATAGTGGCAGATAGTTAAATACAAAAACCCAAGCTACGAATGGCAATGACATGAGATAGAGATACTTTTGCTGTTTCATACTGTCCCAAACTCTGTTCCGCCGTTTTTGTGTTGACGGATTGGGGCCACTGCTTTTTTTCGCGGAAGCGGATTTTTCTGTTAGCGTTTCCATCTCCGTTCCCCCTCCTCTGATTTATAAAATAATCATACCTGATAGAGCGTTTTCAAAATACCATCTGGATTTTAGAGAAAATCATATAAAAATTAGATATACCCTTATAAAATCCGATATTATATCTATAAAATTAGTGATAATGACGCTGTCTATTATTAATTAATGAAATTAAAAGGGAATTTAATTTGAAAATGGTAATTTTCGAAAACGTTTTATAGAAACCGTTTACTTCATCTAAAATTAAAAAAAGGACCTCAAGGGTCCTTTAAATAAACGACAAGTCCGAAAACGTTTTATAATAATGTTAAAACAGGAGGAATGCCACACGATCAAGTAACCCATCTGAACTATGGGCTACTCCCGTTCGGGCTCTCCTGAAGAATCCTTGGACTGTGATCTGGCAAGCTCTCTCGCATGTTTGTAAGCGGAAGGTGATTCCCCTACATACTTTTTGAATTTGCCGTGGAAGTAATCCACGTTGGCATACCCTACTCTTGCGGCAACCTGATGTACCTTTAAGCCTTCATCGAGCAGTTCCTTCGCCTTCTCCATTCGTACCTTATCGAGAAATGCATTGAAATATTCCCCGGTATGGTTTTTGAACAGCTTGCCCAGATAACTGCTATTGTAGTTAAATACCTCAGCGAGTACCTCCAGCTTGAGATTTTCACCCGGATTACGACGGATAAATTCAATCATCTGTTTCAGTACCGTATCTTTGCTGCCTCCACCCATGCGTTGAATAAGCCGGTTCAGGTGTTCAGCGGCCATCACTTTGAGATCCATCAACGTTAATTGATGGTAAACCTCAGTAATGAGAACGGAATGCTCCTGCATAATGGATTGCATATGCTGATTGGCTGCCGCAAGTTTGTTAATCGCCAATGAAAACACTTGGGAGAACGCCGTTTTAATCGCCTGTTCTGTCTGATGATGAAGAATCAGGCGTTCCTCCATCTCGGTCAACACACGCATCACGGACTCGCTGCTCCGAATATCGAGCGCATAATACAGCTTGTCCGCCAGTTCTGCTTCATCCGGTTCACCACTTTCTTCCCCTATCGCAATAACAGGTTCTGAAGCACTTTTGCTCTTTTCGCCTTCGTTCCATAACATCACACGTTGTTCCGCAAACAGGAAACGTCCGCCCAGTACACCGTTGGCCTGGTTATAGGATTGGGCGATGTCTGCGGTGGAGTTTACAGGTTGACCTGCTGCCGCGTACATATGAATATTCCATTCTCCCAGCAGCCCTTCCAACTCATCATATAAACGCTGCGCAGATTGTACAGTCAGAATAGGGTCTTTACATAACAGTCCAAGTCCGGAATGGAACGAAAACACAATGCCCCGATCTTTCTGGTCAAAAGCTTCCGCCAGTCTGCGTTTCACCACACTGCCACGCTGTAAATCAGGTTCGGCATGCATCTCCAGCAGCACAACCTGATACTGCGACCAATTCAATCCTAGCGCATTTGCTTCCATTGTTTCCGTACCTTCCAGGCTATCCAAAAGCAACGCTTCAATCTGGTGCTCCCGGTAGGCTGTATCCTCACCAGCATGACGGGCCAGTGTCTCCCGTTCCCGTGTCAGCATCACAGAGATCCGCTCTAGCTCACTGATAATCTCCTCTTCATCCACCGGCTTGAGCAGATACCCATCCACGCCAAAGCTAATAGCTTTCTTGGCATAATCAAAATCGGCGTACCCGCTCAGAATTAGAAAGTGCGAACCCGGATGGTGCTGCCGCACTTCCTCAATGACATCCAGTCCGGTCATGCCGGGCATGCGAATATCGATGATTGTCAGGTCCGGTTCCAGTTCTTCGAAGCGGGTGATGGCCTCTCGCCCGCTCGCAGCTGTACCAAACACCTGAAAGCCGTATTTTTCCCAATCAATGATTGTTGTCAGTCCTTCACGTATGCTCGGTTCATCATCTACCAATAACACTTTATACATGCTGGTCTCCTCCTGCTGGCAAGGTGAAAGAAACCTCTGTTCCTTCCCCATACACACTCTTAATCTGTAATCCGTATGGCTCGCCGTAAGTCAACGTTAAACGTTGATGTACGTTACGCATGCCAATCCGGCTCTTCTCCTGTTCTTCCGGTCCACAGATGAACTGCATCACTTCAGCCAGACGCTCCGGCGTAATGCCTGCCCCATCGTCATCCACACACACCTGGACAACATCCTTCACCAAATGAATATTTATATTCACACGGACTGTGCCCTCTTTATTTTCCAAACCATGCACAATCGCATTCTCAACCAGAGGCTGAATGATCAAAGGAGGGATGTACATCTTCTCCACCTCCGGATCGATATGGATCTGGAAAGCAAGTCGGTCGCCGTAACGGAATTTCTGGATTTCCAGATAAGAACGTACCATCTCCAGTTCGGCTCTGAACGTCGTTTTGCCGCTGCCAATCTCAAGGCTCTTGCGCATCAGTTTGCCCAGCAGCCTGACGATATTGGCAATCTCCGCCTCACCTTTGATATGGGCTTTCATGCGGATCGACTCCAGCGCATTAAACAAAAAATGAGGATTGATCTGGCTGGCCATCATTTTCAGTTTAATCTCTTTCTGCGCGATTTCCAATTGATTGTTCTGTTCCGTTGCCTCCACGACCTGGGTCATCAGTTCATTAATGCTCTTCACCATGTAATTGAACTGCCTCGACAGTTGCCCGATCTCATCATTCCCGTCAATGCGGGAGGTGACATTCAGATCACCCAGTGCGAGCTTATTCAGGTGTTTGCTAAGGCGTAACAATCGGTTCGACGTGAGAAATGAAATGATATATACAAGCAACAATGCAATGACCAGCACAAGCGTAATAAAAAGCATACCGATCATGCTGATGGTATTGGCGTCCTTGACGATATTTTTGGTGGCAAAAACGGATATGATTTTCAGCCTATTCATGCTCGATCCAGGACTGATCTCATCAATGATAATGTTGGATGGCTCACCCTGAAAATCAGCTTCAAGTGTACCTTTGGCCTGGTTTTGCAGATCTACACCAAAATCAAGCTCGTTCAGCGTCTTGCCCACAAGTTCGGTATTCTTGGCAGCAACCACATAACCCTGTTCGTCCGTAATCAACGTCTCGAACGGTTCCTGACGTAACAATCCATTCAGCTCATCCTGATTGATTTCAATCATCAGTACACCCTCAGTCCGATATTCGGCAAAAGGCACTTTGCGAACCAGACTAAGCTTGTGCACCGGATTATCTCCCTTGTCAGGAATGTAGAACCAACCGATGCTCGTCGTTTGCAGCGCTTTCTGGTACCAGTAGCTCTCCTTGGTCTGCTTATCCACCGGAATGAACTCCAGATTGTTGATCAGCGTTGGATTGGTCGAGTAAAACCGGATGCCCGCAACCTCACGATACAGACGCTTATATTCCTGAAAATCTTTGTATGCGAGGTAAGCTGAGGTAAGCTCCACAACGCTTTGATAACGCTTGTTCACAATTTCCTTCAGTTCATTGTTGAACATCAGAATGTTGGAAATATCTGTGGGTACACGCAGCAGTGTGGCGGTCTGGCTTTTGACTTTATCCACGTTGTTGATCGTCTGTCCAATGGCATTGTCCAGCGCCTGCTTCCGAAAGTATCCGGTTACAGCAAGTCCAATAATCAGTACCGGAATCATGACGACAAGTACATAGGATATGAGCAATTTATGCTTTAATTTAAGATTGTTGGATGTTCGTATGAGCCTTCTAAACATATCTGCACCTTCCGCCCGCTTATAAGCGCTTACATATAAAGGTCAGTACATATTACGCCTGCCCTTCCAATTCATCATACCACATAACAGCAAAAGCCCTGCAAGAGGGCGCGGAAAAAGAGGGCAGATATGAACAGTGGACAAGGGACTGAAATGCTCTATATCTCTGGCTGATCATTGGGATCTAAAATAAGCATTGGCAGATCTACCTGTGAAAAAACAACATGAGTTACTGTCATTGCATACGGGGTCAACTCGGTAATACAAGATTCGATTTCAGACATCCCCGGTGCTGACAGCATCACCATAAAACAGGCCTTGCCTGCTACACGATAAGCAAATTCCGCCCAAGGCAATTGACGGATATAATTAGCAAAACGTTCATGCTCCCCATTTCGCAAAGTCACCTCGATCATACATCGAACCCCACAGCCCAGCTTGGAGCGAGCAATGTCTGCCCGGTATCCACGTATTATTCCCGTATCTTCCAGCTTGCGTACTCTTTCACTGACCGATGACGGCGAGAGGTTTACCTGCCGGGCCAATTCACGCATGGACAGACGGGCATCGTCGTGTAACAGTCTCAAAATATGATAATCCGTTCGATCCAGATTCATTTGTCTTCCCAGACTCCTTTTTTCAGCGCATATGTTTTAGATTAGCATACAATTTAATTCATTTGCAGTGGAGGTCAAGCGGATGATTTAGATAGAATTGGTTGTATCAGATTCCATATCCCTCAGAAGGAGTAAACCACGATGCCCATCATTTCATTTTCAACTCATGGGAAAACCCCATTCCAACGTCTGCTCGGCCATCAGCCTTCCCTGATGCAGCACTGGAATGCTTTAGGCGATGCGCTTGCTGGTGACAGCCTTTTATCAGCTCGGCTGAAAGAAGAAGTCAGACGCACCCTTGCTCAGCGAAACGGATGCATGTATTGCCGGGCCAAGGGACAGCCTGACCCCAAACCGGAAGAGGCCGCCATTAGTATGGCGACCGGACTTGCGGAATTATTTTTGCAGACGGGCGGCAATGTGGACTCTGCCGTCTTCCCTGTTCTACGGGAACATTTTTCTGATGCACAGCTCAGCGAGCTGTGTGCCTGGATCTGTTTCACCATCGCATCCCAGTGGTTTGGTGCCGCACTGAGGCTTGAACCTGAGAACGACGAGAGGAGATAAATAGATAGATTTTACTTGCTGACAAGAAAAAAAAAAAGATGGCTTAACGACTGCGTGCTGAGCGGAAACCATGTCCTTTGGCACGCAGCGCAACAATCAGAGCTACAAGTGATAGGAGCAGGATGGCCCAGGTAAAGGACGATGCTCCCCATTGATTCAGAAGCACACCTCCCGCCAATCCACCAATGGCAATAGCGAGATTCCACACGGTCGTATTAATCGGCATAACGATATCCACACCCTGCCCCCCCGCAGCTTGGGCAAGGGCGGTCTGCAACAGTGTAGCCGCACCACCAAAGGTCAGCCCCCACAGTGCAACAGAACCAAAGACAACGGCAACATGCTCGCTCCAAAGACCCAATACCAGAGAGATCAAGGCAAAGCCCGCAAGACTGATGAGAACCAACATTCGCAACCACCGATCAATAAAAATACCTGTAATCCAGATGCCCACCAATGCCATCAGGCCAAACACGAGTAACATAAGTCCAACCTTTGATTCCAGACCGACATTGGCGAGGAAAGGGGCGATATAGGTGTACAAAATATTATGAGCCAGCATCCAGGCCAGAACGACAGCCAGAATGGGGATTACGCCAGGGGTGAGCAGCACTTTTATCGAAGAAATCCGCTGATCAGCGGACTGCCCCGGGTAATCAGAAACTTTCCAGAGCACCCAGAAAATCAGTACAAACGCCAGCAGCGACATCAGCCAGAATACCGAACGCCAGCCCATAAAGGAACCCAGCAGCGTACCTGCAGGAACACCGAATGATAAGGCAATCGGTGTACCGATCATCGCAACAGCCATGCCCCTGCCCTTGAGATGATCAGGCACCATCCGTAGTGCATAACTACCAATGAGGCCCCAGGAGACACCGGCTGCAACACCGGCAAAAAACCGAGCGACAAGTGTAAGTACATAGTTTGAAGAGAGCGCTGTAATGGTATTGAAGACCAGAAAACCGATAATCGCCAGAAGTAAAAGCGGACGGCGTCGCCAGCCCCTTGTCAGCACAGCCACAGGTATGGCAGCAATCAGAGAACCTACTGCATAAAATGTAACAAGCTGCCCTGCCCCTGCCTCAGAGACCTGCAGTCCTTCCTTGATTTGCGGCAGCAACCCCGCGGGAAGAGTTTCAGTCATAATAGCTATAAAACCAGCCATAGCCAAGGCCAGCAGCCCCAACCATGGGAATCGTTGAGAAGATTTATCGGACATCGTTGCAGCTCCTTTTTAGATAATATATAATGAATAACCGAATTATGGATCGATCATTCCTTATATTATCCACCCTCTCCCACCTTGTCAACGACTTTTGGATCGATTAGTATATAATTAAGAAAAACGAGGGGGAATCTCTTATGGCAAGAACGGGACGTCCACGCATTTTTGATCGGGATGAAGCCCTGTTGCAGGCAATGATGCTCTTTTGGGAACAAGGATTCGAAGCCACCTCATTGCTTCAACTTCGAGCGGTTATGGGGGATATTTCAGCAGCCAGCTTCTATGCAGCCTTTGAATCCAAAGAAGCTCTTTATAAAGAAGCGGTAGAACGATATATGGGTTCGTTTGGACGCGTTACGGAAAGCTTCTCGGATCTTACGCTGTCTCCAAGAGAAGCGATTGAAACAACTCTAAGAAGTACTGCCAAAATGCAAACAGACAGCACGCATCCATCGGGTTGTTTAATTGTGCTGTCAGCCAGCACATGTTCTTCCAAAAACAATCATATCCGTGACATTACCGCCGAAAAAAGAAAGCTTACTCGCAACCGCCTGCAGGCTTGCATCCAGCGTGCTGTGGAAATCGGGCATCTGCCCGCCTCCACGAATGTCTCGATGCTGACCACTGTATTTGATACCTTTATGCAGGGTATTTCTACACAAGCCCGGGACGGCGTTCCTTATGCAACGCTTGATCAGGCTATCACGGAAATCATGGGCATCTGGGACCTTGCTCAACAACCAGCTTGACCTTACCTCCTAATGGTTGAAATGTTAGAACAGCCAAAAAAGGCACTCCCTAATTGGAAGTGCCTCTTCAATATATCATTTACCCATGTGCCGTTATGGACGTGGTGTGTCTACCCCGTTCAGAATCAGTTTGGGATGAATATCTGCGCTTAGCGAAGCGGAAACTGCGCAGTACTTCTCTTCAGCCATTTGAATGGCTTTCCAGATCCGGTAATCGGGGATATCGCCGTCCACCTTGAAGATCAGGTCAATGGAAGTAAAACCTTTTGGCATACCTTCACTGCGTGTACCTTGTGCTTCAATCTCGATGCCAGTAATTTTGTCCAGGAAAGCGTCCAGAATCATCGTGATATCGATCCCCATACAACCTCCGAGACCTGCCAGTAACAATTCCATGGGTGTAGCACCCTTGCTGTCACCACCATAGGCTGCTGTGGCATCCATGCCAACCGCATAGCCAGAAGGTCCTTCGGAAGTAAATGCGCGTTTGCCTTTCCATACCGTTGTTACATTCATGATGTTTATCCTTCTTTCTTAGAATTCAGTAATTTGCTGCAAGAAACGACGTGTCCGCTCTTGAGTCGGGTGTTCAAAAAAGGCCTGTGGACTTGCTTCTTCCACAATCGATCCATCCGCCATAAAGACAATTTTGTTCGCCACATTCCGGGCAAACTTCAATTCATGCGTAACGACCAGCATCGTCATACCTTCCTGTGCCAGCTCCTTCATAACAGAAAGTACCTCTCCCACCAGTTCGGGATCAAGGGCTGAGGTAGGCTCGTCAAACAGCATCACTTCAGGCTCCATCGCAAGTGCGCGCGCAATCGCTACGCGCTGCTGCTGTCCACCGGACAAACGAGATGGATATGCATCCTGCTTGTCCGATAGGCCGACTCGATCCAGCAGAATCCGGCCGCGTTCGGCCGCTTCATCCCGCTTGATTTTTTTCACAGTCACGAGCCCTTCCATCACATTGCCGAGCACCGTCTTGTGCGGATACAGATTGAACTGCTGGAATACCATACCGGTCTGCCGACGAATTTCCAGTACCCGTGCCCGCTGGATTCGCTGCGAGTCGGCACTGTCTACCACAACACCATTCACTTCAATCTTGCCGCCAGAGAGCTCTTCCAGACCGTTCAGACAGCGCAGCAGCGTACTTTTGCCTGATCCACTGGGTCCCAGTAGAACAACAATATCTTTCTCATCGACATGCAGATCTATATTTGTAAGAACTTCATTTTTCCCAAAATGCTTCGTCAGTCCTGTTGTTGTAATCACCGGTTCTCCCCTCCTATCAGTAAGCCCGGGCCAGCCGGCGCTCCACTTGTTCCAGAATGGCCGAGAATCCGATACTCATAATCCAGTAGATCACGCCAATCGCCAGATAAAACGGCATATTAACGTAATATTGCGCGACCAGCAGCTGTGCCGAGCGAAGCAATTCCGTAACCCCGAGGGCTGCCACAAGTGATGTTTCTTTCAGCATCCCGATAAACGTGTTGCCCATCGGAGGAATCGCAATTCGCACCGCTTGGGGGAAGATAATCCGTCTCATCGCTTGAGCCGGTGTCATTCCCGTTGCGTATGCAGCTTCCGTCTGCCCTTTTGGTACTGCCTGGATCGCTCCACGGAACGTTTCGGACAGAAATGCACCAGCATTCAGACTAAGCCCGAGACAGGCTGCGGTGAGCGAGCCCAAGGTTACGCCATAATCGACCAGCCCATAATAAATAACGAATAATTGCACCAGCAGCGGGGTCCCCCGCATGATGGATACATAAAACCTTGCGATCATTCTAAGCCACATCGGTCCTTTCAGACGCGCGATCGCGACGAGCACTCCGATGATAAAGGCAAAAAACATGGAGATCACAGTTACATACAGCGTATAGTAAGCCCCCTTCAGAAAGAAGGGGATATTTTCAAATACCAGTTCCATGGATCAAACTTCCCTTCGCCCTGCCGGTTCATTATTGCGCAGGCTCTTCACCGAACCATTTTTTGAAGATGGTATTGTACGTACCGTCATCCTTCATGCCTTTCAATGCCTCATTCAGTGCTGCTACAAGTTCCGGGTTGTCTTTGCGCACAGCAATACCTGCCTGGTCACTCTTAATCGGTTCACCTACGGCTTTGATGTTGAAGCCGTTGGCATCTACAATCGGTTTCAGCGCGTATAGGTTGTTGATCGTTGCATCGATCCGTCCAGCGTCCAGATCTTTCAATGATGTGATGACATCGTCATAGGTCTTGATGGTGAAATCGCCGACTTTAGGCAGTACTTCGTTACGCAAGTACGTTTCATCATTCGTACCCAGACCTACACCGATCGTTTTTCCTTTGAAATCTTCCAGCTTGGTAATGTCATTGTTATCTTTTTTCACAATGATTTTCACGTCGTTCGTAATATAGGGATCACTGAAATCCAATACTTTTTTGCGATCATCGGTAATCGTCATCTGGCTGACGATGGCATCCAGCTTTTTGGATTGCAGACTTGGTGTCAGGCCGGAGAACTCCTGGGATACAAATTCAACCTTAACCCCAAGGCGTTTGGCAACCTCACGAGCGATATCGGCATCGAAGCCATCCATTTCTTTCTTGTCATTCAGGAAGTTGTATGGAGGATAGGTCCCCATCATTCCGACTTTCATAGTACCAGCAGACTTGATCTGTTCCAGTTCATTGTTCGCCTGTGCTCCATTGCTGCTTCCATTGTCCGTAGCTTTACTGCCACAAGCGCTGAGTACCAGCACGGTCATTAGCAGCAGAGCCGTTAAAGTCCAGCCTTTGCGAGATTTCATTCCATATGTTTTGTTCATGTCATTAACTTCCTCTCATCCATGTAGTCATGTCTTGTTGAAACTTCTGTTTCCTGTCTTCCTCTACCGCAGTTGTACCCATTATTCCCTGCTGCTGGCTTAATCATGTGAATATTTAATCCAGTTGTTGAAAAATAGAACTGTGGGGCCAGCACATCTTTATGTGCCGAGCAGTCCGTAAAACTCAAAGCTTGCCGCCTCCGCAGCCAGCGTTGTTGCTGTCATTGACGAGAACTCGCTGTGCAGCTCCTCCGAGCCAAACAGCCAGCGCGTAATCATGCCTTCAATCATGCTAACCAGCAGCGCAGCACGGAGCGGTACATTCATGGAATCCGGAAGCATTCCCAGTTCAATAGCCCGTTGCATGTTGTGGCGAAACGCCTGCTCAACCGCACCCCGTGTCTCTTCGACCAGACGGCGTACCGAATCCTCTGACACGATGCCTTTAAGCAGCAACTCCATAAAATAACGATTGTCCGCTGCAAAGGAGAATAAATCGGTAAACAGCCGTTCCGAAGCTCTCACCATATCCTCAACCGATCCGGCATCCTTGCGGTAGCCTTGCCCGATAGCTTCAAGCAGCTCCTCTCTGCCGGTTACCACAATCTCCGAGGCAATGGCTTCCTTACTTTTGAAGTGCCAGTAAAAAGTGCCTTGCGCGACGCCGGCTTCCCGGACGATATCGGAAATTTTCGTCTGATGGTAGCCCTGAGTGGCAAAACGCTCCATCGCTATGCGTATAATTTGGTCCCGGCGTTCTTCTCCGGGTTCCAAATGATTGTTTTTAGACATTTGCCCATCCTCCCGATTGATCAGTCAGTCAGTTAATGTATATCCTATTGGATAACTAGGTTTTTGTCAATATAGTTTTAAACAATTCATTACAAGCATAAGTTGAAGTTGAGCGCATTTGTGATCATAATAGATGATAGCCTTGTTCTAATGAGCGGGCATTGTCACGCAGGACAGCCTGTATGCTATCATCTGCATTTCAAGGAGGAAGAGAATTGGACTTTATATCATCGATTATTATGGGCATCATCGAAGGTTTGACTGAGTTTTTGCCCGTGTCCTCGACCGGACACATGATTCTGACTGCCCACTTGCTGGGATTATCGGAGGACAACGAGTCAGTCAAAACGTTTGAGGTGGTTGTGCAACTCGGAGCTGTACTTGCTGTCGTTGTGCTGTACTGGAACAAATTCATTGATATGTTCCGCTTCACCGGAGGCAAAAGGAGCTACACCTCCCGTCTGAACCTCATACATATCTTTTTGGCGATGGTTCCAGCCGTGGTCATTGGACTTGTATTCCGGGACTGGATTAAGGCGCATCTGTTTGGAGCACAAACGGTGCTGTACAGTCTTGTCATTGGTGGTATTCTGATGATTGTCGCTGAACGTTGGAGCCACCGCAGCGAGCGCATTACAACCCATGATGTAGACGATATTACGTATAAACAGGCATTTGTAGTGGGTCTTTTTCAGATTCTCGCATTATGGCCAGGCTTCTCCCGTTCCGGTTCGACGATCTCCGGTGGACTGTTCGCAGGGGTAAGCCGGGTTGCAGCAGCGGAATTTACATTCCTGGTATCTGTGCCGATTATGATTGGAGCCACTGGATATGATCTATACAAAAGTATCGATCATCTGAATACCAGCGATTTCCCCATTTTCGCGATTGGATTCATTGCCGCATTTATCGTAGCCATGCTTGCAATTAAGACGTTCTTGTCCATTTTGAAAAAACTGAGTCTGACCGTCTTTGCAGTGTATCGCTTCGTGCTGGCAGCCGTATTCTTTATCATTTTAATGATGTAACCCTATCTTCAAGTCATGTAACCAAAAAACCAATGGCGACCTGTTCCTTTCCGAAACGGGTCGCCATTTTTATGTACTAGACTAAATCAGGACCACTTTCTTGCCTGAATTTTGTTTAATTTCTTTAAATGCCTAATTCTTTTGATAAGATGATTTCTATTACGCTTTCTTTCTTCCAACAGTTGCTTCACACCTCTCATCAATAAAAGGTATCTCAGTTCATCCTCATGGCTTAATTGGTGCATTTCTTTAAGAATCGTATTGCTCATATCCGTCTCTGTCACCCCAATATTTAGTTTATCCTGAACATTATACGAGGGCGTACTTAACAAACTCTCAACAATTCGATTTCATTTGTGAACAGCGCATTCTCCTTGCCCCAATAGCAAAAACGCCACCTATCACCGATAGGAGGCGTTTGTTTCGTATAACGAATGCGATTCATACAAACTGATTCCGGTTATACCTTGGACTCCAAAGTTTGCAGGTACTCCGAGATTTGTGCAGGCGTTTTTGCCCATTTGCTGTGCAGATGTGCAATTTTCTTACCGTTCTGGAATACGAGCAGGCTTGGAATGCCGCGTACACCGTTCTCTTCAGCAAACGGCAGGAACTCTTCTGCATCCAGGGCATAGAAGGTTTTATCCGCATGCTGGTCGATAACGTCCCCGATAAAGCGATCCAGGTTTTTGCAATCCGGACACCAGGTTGTATCAAATTTAATGACGGTCAGGCCGTCAGAATTGATTGTATCGCGATATTGTTGTTCACTTTGAATTCTTTCCATATGTTCTTCTCTCCCTTATTCACTTCTTTATGGTTGACCTTCATTGTACCTCGTATAGTTACAATTGAAAATAGGCTGCTAACGTTTAACGGTGCTGCTTGTACAGATTGGCCGGGCTGAGATCCCGTATTTCGTTAATCTCCGCAGCCGTAAGGGATGCGGATTCCGAAGCAGCAATATTATGCAACAACTGCTCTCTCGAACTTGCACCTGGCACAACAGCGGCAACAGCCGGATGCGCCAAAGCATAACGAATGGCCGTTTGAGCCATGCTGCGATTGTTCGTAACCAAACGGCCCAAGCCTTCGCGTATGATGTGCAACTCCTCAGGTGAATAATCCAGATAACCCTTATCTGCCTTGGCAGCACCAGAATCAGCGAGAACTCCACTTGCCACAGGTCCACGAGCAATAACACTAATACCCTTTTGCTCCAATAAAGGCAATACTTCCTCTTCGGCCCTGCGATCTGCAACACTGTATTGATTCATTACACTGACAATGGAAGCCCTTTGTACATATTCACGAATCACATTCGGCCGGATGGAGGATATACCGTAATACCGGATAAGACCTTCCTGCTTCAGTTCCTCAAAAGCTTCAATTGTCTCTTCGATTGGATCATCCAGAGTGCCGCCATGCAGCTGATACAGATCAATATAATCCGTCTGCAGCCGTTTCAGGCTGTCTCGTACAGCTTGTTTGATATAGACTTTGGACGGGTCCCATGACCAGCCTTCTTTTCCCGGTATGCGACGATTACCAACCTTGGTTGCCACAATGACCTGATCCCGGCGTCCCTGGATGGCCTGGCCCACGATTTCTTCGTTTAATCCTGCATCATACAGGTCAGCGGTATCCAGAAGATTAACGCCACGATCCAATGCTTCATGAATCAAGGCTACAGCAGATTTCACTTCAGTTCCAAGTGACATGCAGCCTAACCCAATTTCACCAACCATGAGTTCGGATGAACCCAGACGATTTTTCTTCATATGTTGTACATCCCCTTCCATACGTTCTGCAAGTTTCCATTGTATCATTCTTGCTGGCAAAAATCGCATATGACATATGCGCGCACACAAAAACCCGGGACTATACCAGCTCCGGGCTTCTCATGCTAATTGACTCCTATATCAACATCTATTTTAAATCACTCGTGAACCTTTTTTGCTTCCATAAGACGGTTTTGAAGATGAACTTGAATTTTTCATCAGTCCTGATACCGTACTGAACAGCTTATCCCTTGCTTGTTTGTTCCTCATCAAGTAAGTCACGCCTGCTCCAATAGCTGTTACAATAATTCCACTTTTTTTAGACATATGTTGTTCCTCCTTCAGGATTAATGTACATCGTGTCTTGCTTGAGATTACCCTGTAGGAGAAAAACGAAACGTCAGATGGAACGCTAAACGCTAAAATTAGAAAACGGCCTATTAAAGCGTAAAAAGATGGCCCCTGAGAATGGGAATTCAGGAGCCATCTCTTAACATACTGTGTACGTTGAACTAATCGTTACGAGTATAAACCTTCGCGGTCAGAACGATCTTCCGATCACTATTATCCGATCAATCGGACGGTGGTGCGACGTGAGTCATTTCCTCATGTTTGTATGTGGAGCCATCGGCAGTCAAGTAGAAATGCCCGATCGGATGCAGATCTTCATCCAGTTCATAGATCAACGGAATGCCTGTCGGGATATTAAGCGCCATTACGTCTGCTTCTGACATTTGGTCCAGATGCATGACAAGTGAACGGAGCGTATTGCCGTGCGCGGAGATCAGTACCCTTTTGCCTGCTGACACAACCGGTTTGATCTCTGCATTCCAATACTCCAGGACCCGCTTCGATGTATCCATCAAATTCTCGGTACGCGGGATGGTGCAGCCCAGCCGCTCATACTTGTCTTGATCCTGAACATAACGCTCATCTGTTTCGTCCAGGGCCGGGGGAGATACGCTAACGGAGCGTCTCCACTCCTTCACCTGCTCCTCACCGTACTTCAGCGCAGTCTGCTGTTTGTTCAGTCCTTGCAGTGCACCATAATGACGTTCGTTCAGCTTCCACGTCTTCGTGATCGGAATCCACATTCGGTCCATCTCATCAAGTGCAATATCCAGTGTTCGAATGGAGCGTTTAAGTACCGAAGCATAAGCGTAGTCAAAATCAAAACCCTGTTCCTTCAGGATTTTTCCCGCTTTACGCGCTTCTCCGTATCCATCGGTCGTCAGATCCACATCCGTCCAACCGGTAAAACGGTTCTCCACGTTCCACATACTCTGTCCATGGCGAATCAATACGACTCTGTACATAAGCGTGAATCCTCCTTCCATGAAACCATTACCCGCAAGGCGAGCCGGATATGCCCATGATTTTTGAAATTATCAATAGTAAGGTGCCATCATCAGATATACAACTACACCCGTTGAACTCACGTAGAGCCAGATTGGCATCGTCCAACGAGCAATTTTACGGTGTTTCTTCAATTGATTCGTCCAGCCCCATACCAGAGTGAACAAAGCAAGCGGAACAATAATGGCTGCCAGTATGCTGTGTGTAATCAGAATGAAGAAATAGATGGAACGAATGATGCCTTCTCCGCCGTATTTGGACGTTTCCGGAGACAAATAGTGGAACGACAGATACGTAACGAGAAATAACAGGGTCGTTGAAAATGCAGCAAGAATGAAACGTTTGTGCAATTTTACATTCCGCTTGATAATGGCAATCAAGGCCGCAAGCAGGAAGATGAAGGTGAAGCTGTTGAACACGGCGTTAAACCGCGGCAGCACGGTAATGTCAAAGGCCACATCGCCTTTGTATCCGATCGACGGTGCAAAGAACAACAATAAAATAATGACATTGGCGATAATGGAAATGGTAATAATAAGACCTGCAAAATTTTTATTACTGGTCGGGGCAATCTGATTGGATTGAATGTTTCGTTCCCCTTTGTCCTGTTTGCCCAATGAAAAATCCTCCTCATATCCTAACTTCTATGTTCTATCTCATTATATCTTGCCATTTCTCGACTGTTAAGTGACAACACTCTGAACAAAAGGCCTCGTCAGGTACCCTTAAAATGCCCACATAAGGCCAATTTCATTAAAAGCACACCTTCACTGGTTTACCCCATCCTGTATTTGTGGTATAATTAATGCAATTAATCAAATACGCGTTGAACTGGAGGAGCCTGTCACCAAGGGCCCTCCTTGTCTTTTTTAAGGCATAAAGCGGCACTATTACAAGCGCCGTTTTATGCCTTTTTTCTGTTCTTGAGGCCTGGAATGATGCGCCCTTGGACTGGTAATCCTATAAACGCTACTGCTGGAGAGGAGTACACCTATGGAATTTATTTTGGTTCTTGCACTTATTTTGATTTTCACCAAGCTGGCTGGTGATTTGTCCGTAAGACTTGGTCAGCCGTCGGTTCTGGGCAAATTGATTGTTGGTGTTATTCTTGGCCCCGCTCTGCTCGGTTGGGTACAACAAAGTGATTTCATCCATTACATGGCTGAAATCGGAGTACTGCTGCTTATGTTCATTGCCGGACTCGAAACGGATCTGGAACAATTGAAGAAAAATTGGAAGGCAGCCTTTGCTGTTGCCGTGGGTGGTATCATTTTACCATTCATCGGGGGATATGGAGCTGCCGCTGCTTTCGGCATGTCGCAGACACACGCTTTATTCTTTGGACTGTTGTTCTGTGCCACTTCGGTCAGCATCTCGGTCCAAACGCTCAAAGACATGAATCAGCTCAGCTCTCGTGAGGGTACAACGATTCTTGGAGCAGCTGTCGTCGATGATGTACTCGTTGTGGTCATCCTCGCAGTCATGATGAGTTTGCTCGGAACAGGCGCAACCGATACTTCAATCTCGCTGCTTATTGGCAAGAAGCTGCTATTCTTTGTAGTGATTATCGCTGCCAGCTGGTTCCTTGTTCCACGCATCATGAAGTGGATGGCACCGCTGAAGGTCACGGAGACCGTTATTACGGCCGGATTAATCATTTGTTTTGGCTTTTCGTACTTTGCCGAGTGGATGGGGGTTGCAGGCATTATCGGGGCTTTTGCGGCAGGTATCGCCATCTCCCAAACGAACTTCAAACATGAGGTCGAAACCAAGCTTGAGCCGATCGCGTACGGGATTTTTGTCCCAGTCTTCTTTGTAAGCATCGGCTTGAATGTAACTTTTGACGGCGTGGGTTCACAGATCTGGTTCATTATCGTCATCAGTCTCATTGCCATTGTAACCAAGCTTCTGGGTGGCGGAGCTGGTGCTCGACTGACTGGATTTGATCGGGCATCCTCTCTGGCTATTGGTTCGGGGATGATCTCCCGGGGGGAGGTCGCTCTTATTATCGCTTCAACCGGACTTGCTTCCGGCTTGCTCGATGCTGAGTATTTCACCAGTGTGGTCATTATGGTTATCGTTACAACGCTGGTTACGCCACCTTTGCTCAAAATCACCTTTGCACGCAAAAAAGGGGGAACTCGTGTTGAAAAAGGGATTGAGGAATCCCATCTAAGCGGGTAAACAAAATTTATAATCAGCTCACCGTGCATATTGCGGTGGGCTTTTCGTTTTTAATGGAGTCAATTAATACATAAACAAAAAAAGACCGCTCCATATACAAGAGGTCTTTATCCTTGCCTGTTCATAACAGGCTGTCCCATTTTAAGTTAACACACCTACGTAAAAGCCGATCGATATAAAGACAACACACCATATAAACGCGCCAATGCTGGAGACAAGCACGTATCGTCCTATGGCCATGCGGCTGATGCCGGAGAAGCAGCACATCAGATGACGAATGCCTGGAATGAAGTAGCCCAGTATGATAGACCAGTACCCGTATTTCAAAAACCAGGACTCCACCCTGCCCAGCCGTTTGGCGTTGACCCCAACCCATTTACCATACTTCTCAACCAGTGGCCGACCGGCCTTCTTGCCAATGGTGTAACTCAGAAGACCACCAGTAAACGCTCCACCAAAACTGACAACGATGGACACCGAATAATTCAGCACCGAGATGGAGGCGAGATAACCGACAAAGGTCATCATCACCTCATCCGGAATAGGCATGCCAATCACGCCAAGAGCCAGCAGTCCGTAAATTGCGAAATAACCGTATTGACCAATAAATTCTCTTGCAAATTCCATACTGACTCGCTCCTTATTTCGGTTCCACAATATCCTTCTCATGGGGGGCTAGCACTTGTTTTAGAGACGGGAATCGGATTTGGCTAACCATTAGACCGGATAATACGATAATGACAAGATAGGCTACACCATGAGTGAAATAAGGACTCCAGAGCGCGAAAAAGGACATAAGACCGCCTGCAAACGTAATCGGCATGCCCACAAAACCATGGCTTGCTGTCTTCTGGCAATTGTAACGGGCAAGACGCAATGCACCACAAACCGGGAATAATGCCGTCAGTGCCATACCCAGCGCATTTACCTCGTTCATGGAGTTCAAATACAGGATCAGCACGGGTGCTGTCCCGAAGGACACAACGTCAGCCAGTGAATCCAGCGCTTTCCCGAATTCACCCTCACAATGCAGCTTGCGGGCTGCAAACCCGTCAAACAGATCAAAGAACATGGCTACCCAGATCATCGTCACGGCCAGTGCAAATTCGCCATGGATAGCCATAATCACAGCCAGCATGCCTGAAGTTAAGTTGCCCAACGTTAGAATGGACGGTAAAGATTTCATAGACTTGACTCCCCTTCGTACTAAGCATTAGGAAAAATAATATAAAAACGGACTCCGTCCGGCGTGTTCTCCACACCATAACTGCATCCATGCAAATCGAGAATCTGCTTCGCGATGGCCAGGCCGAGACCGGTTCCCCCCATTTTGCGATTACGCGAGCGTTCCACACGGTAGAATCTTTCCCAGATGTACTGGCGCTCCGCTTCCGAAATCTGCTCACCCTGATTCTCGATGGAGATTCGAACCTGCCCTTCCGGCCTGCTGATCTCAATCATAATATCGGTCTTAGGGACAGCATGACGTATAGCATTCATCATCATATTATAGATGACTTGCTCCAACTTGCTGCGGTCTCCCTCAACGGTCTGCTCTGTGGTGGAAACCAGTACAACCTCCAGTTCCTTTTCCTTCAGTTGTGGTCCCAGACGACCGGCAATATCTTCAATCATATCTCCAAGAGCCACCGCATCGGTGTTCAGCTTAATCGCTTGGGATTCCAGCCGTACCAGATCCAGCATCTCTTCGACCATCGTTTCCATTTTGACCGCTTCATCGGCAATGATCTCGATGTAACGCTCACGTTTACTCTCACTGACTCCATCTTTCAACCCTTCGGAGTACCCTTTGATGATGCTGATAGGTGTCTTGAGTTCATGGGATGCATCGGCAAAAAACTCCCGCTGACGCTGTTCAATTCGCTGCTTCATCTCCATATCGGTACGCATCTGACTGTTCGCCTGCCTTAGTTCTTCCAAAGTCTGACCCAGTGTCGTTGACAGCGCGTTGAGACTGTTGGATAGACTGCCAATCTCGTCATTGCGGCGGATGGGCGATTTCACTGTAAAATCAAGGGTCGACATCTTTTTGGCAACATGGTTCAGGGCAAGCAACGGCTTGGTGACGATTCGGGACAGAAGCAGTGAAAGGAACACAATCAGCACAAATGCTGCAATACCAAAATACGCATAAAATAGCTGTGTAGCTTCACTCGCCTCCCTCATCTCCTGCAGAGACGTCAGGGAAAAAATGAGCTGCTGCTGGGGGCCGGCGCTGTGCACCGGAGCAATGGTAAGCACATTTCGTACACCGCTCCAGCTGTCGGTCCATTCCTCATTAATCATTTTTCCGTTGGCGAGACGGAGCTGGTCTTCCGTAGATAGTGGGAAGCGGCTATCCAAGGCCTGCACAAGCAAACCCTGTCTCTGGCTCCATGTTCCCAGGTTGGGAAGAACAACGTCCTGCAATGTACCTGACCATTCTTCTACCGGCTCCGTTAACTCCTGAAAATCTTCTGTTCCGCTGACCACAGAGCTCTGATCCTTTATCTTGAGCGGATAGACCATAGGATCATTCATGCCACTTGCCGAGCCTGTAACGGTCAATTGCTGACCATACTTCAAGTGTGAAGCAAGCCATCCTGCGTTCTCGCTGTTGATAAACAACGAAAGCGATATATTTACCTGCTTGCCATCCTCTTGCAGAAGAACAATGTGAAATGGATCATTAACCAGCTTGCCTGTATTCGTCAGGATAACCAGATGCGACTGATTCTGCCGCATGAACTTCCCGGTTTCCTTGGCCAACTGCACATCATTCCAATGTCCAGCGGAGTATTGTTGTTCAAACTTCGTTAATTTCTTCTTAATGCTGCTGATCTTCTGATGCTGGTAAAAGTCAGGGAACCAGACCAGTTGGGCAATCACGGTTGTTCCATATAGAAGAAGCAGAAATCCAGCCATGACCAGAAACAGTTTCATCGTTACACCGTTACGTCTCATGTCTCGGCCTCGAATCGATAACCCGTACCGATAACGGTTCGGATACACTTGGCTTCATCTCCAAGCTTGCTGCGAAGCTTTTTGATATGGGTATCGACCACACGCGAGTCGCCCTCAAAGTCGTATCCCCACACCCGGTTAAGAATGGCATCGCGGGACAGCACAATTCCCTGATTGCGAGTTAGATACAGCAGCAGGTCGTATTCTTTGGGAGCAAGCTCCACTTCGACTCCATCCTTCTCAAGCCGCCGCGCCCAGGGATCGAGTGTTGCGCCTCCAAACCGAATCACGGTCTGCTCCTTGCTAACGGCACCCTCCACCCGCTTCATTAATGTCTCTGCACGTGCCACCAGCACACGAGGACTGAATGGCTTCGTTACATAATCATCCACGCCGAGTTGAAAACCATGGATCTTGTCATCATCTTCCGATCGCGCAGTCAGCATTATAATAGGTACGGTCGACTGGGAACGAATATGCCCACAGAGGGTCCATCCATCCATTTCCGGCATCAGCACATCCAGAATGACCAGATCCACTTCATGCAGTTCCAGCAATTCCAGTGCCTCCACCCCATGTTCTGCTTCAATAACGTTCCATTGTTCTTTTATGAAATAATCGGCCACAATCTCACGAATGCGGCTTTCGTCTTCCACCAGAAGCACTGTTCTGACCATGGCCGACTCTCCTTTTAGCTTTCTGTTGTTAACATAACTATTCCGTGTGTCGTCCGTGTGTCCAGCCATGTTCTGGAATGAACTCCATCTTATATACGATTAATATATACCAGAAGTTACTAAATTCCATACATTTTCGCACAAAAAAGAAGCCGCCAACGAGCAATCCCCTGCTCATTGACAGCTACTTTCGGCTGAGACCACGTTATATCTCCGCGATTACACACTACATGTGCGCACCGCTCAGCGTTGGTTCTCCAGTCGGTGTGCTACATGCAACGTCGGGCCAACAAAGCGGTTGAGCGGGAATCCGCCAGCAATCGCTTTGGTCACGAAGGCTTTACCTTCACGAACAGCCTCTTTCACGGTAAGACCGCGCGCCAAACCTGCGGTAATTGCCGCAGATGTGGTGCAGCCTGCACCGTGTGTATATCCGGAGCCAACAACATCGGCTTCAAACCATTCGTAGTTCGTTCCGTCATAGAGAAGATCCATCGCTTTGCCCGGGTTAATCACGCCTCTGTCCTTGATCAGGACATGTTTCGCCCCATGATCGTGAATGACAGCTGCTGCAGCTTCCATCTGCTCCTTGGAGCGGATCAGTCCACTTTTCGCGAGCTGCGAAGCTTCAAACAGGTTCGGGGTAACCAGATCAGCACCCGGCAACAGGAATTCAATCATTGCTTCTGTATTTTCAGGTTGCAGCACTTCGTCCGTACCTTTGCAGACCATTACCGGATCGATAACGATCTGTGGCAGCCCGCTCCGGCGGATGTGCTTCGCAACCAATTCAATGATGTCTACAGAACCCAGCATCCCTGTCTTCATTGCATCAAAACCGATGCCATCCAGAACGGTGCGCAGTTGAGCCTCGACTACATTTAATTCCACAGGAAAGACCTGGTGATCCCACGTGTCAGGCTCCATAGCCACAACAGTGGTCAGCACAGTCATGCCATACACACCAAGCTCCTGAAAAGTTTTCAAATCTGCTTGAATCCCGGCACCGCCGCTCGTATCCGAACCAGCGATTGTTAATGTTTTTGGAATCGTCATGGTAGTTGCATTCTCCTTCGTCCTTCAGTTGACATTATCCTATCCCTTGTAAGAGCAGATGTCAATGCCATGTGAAGCCATACGGAGTATGGATTCCAAAGGAATCAGTTCACGTCTTTTGTCTCCAGACGAGTCATGGACAGCGAAGCTATCCACAGTCCAATTGCCCCCAGGGTCAGCGGAAGCACAATAAGTGTATTGATGGAGAACATTGGCCCGTTGAATCCTGAACATACTACAGAAACAAGCAGAATGGATGATACCAGTGTAGCCGTGACCGAATGTTTGCGCATCCCAAAGAATAGAGGGATCAGGGCCATGCCCGCAGCGGACAAGGAACTAATGGTGTACTTCAGCAACAGTACCAATGCTTCACGCATCGTCAATGTGTCGGGAATGAAGTCATAGAAGTGGTTTGCCACAACTAACAATGCCCCCATCAGCACATCGGTAAACAAAATCATCATGAAAGTAAAAACAAAGATGATGATCAGTTTGGCTGCAATGATTTTATGGCGCTTGATCGGATAGGTAAACATGACGTTCATTGTTTTATTTCGATACTCACTGATAATCAGTTTCCCTATCAGCGCACCACCAAAAATAATGAATACGGCTCTGGCAAACGTATCTACTAACATGAAGGAAACATCGTAATTTGCAAAAGCGTAATCTTCTGCCCCCTGATCGGTGAATCCAATCATGATGAGAAACAGGATGAGGACGAGATTGGCAATTCCTACCGCTCTGAAATTTCGGGCAAACCGATGTTTGCGCAGTTCCAGCTGGATCAGTTTAAGCAACGTCCCCATCCCCTTTCATTAGGTTCATGAAGTGTTCTTCCAATGAATGTGCCCGTTTGAAAATGGATTCAATCTCAACGCCATGCCCGATCAGCTTGCCTGTCAATTCCGATGGAGCAACGCCTGGATCATAGATGCGTACGGTATGGTCATCGATCAATTTATAATTTTTCAACCCCAGCTGATGTTCCATTACATAGGTCGCTTTACGCGAATCCATCGTTTGCAGCTCAATATACTCGCTGTGGCTCCCGCGAATGCTCTCCATGGATATTTCTTCAACCAGACGCCCATTTCGAATGACCCCAACGGTGTCCGCTACCTGTTCAATTTCCCCAAGGATATGGCTGGAGATTAGCAAGGTAATCCGATATTCGGAACTGAGACGTTTGAACAAATCACGCATCTCCTTGATGCCTAAGGGATCGAGTCCGTTGATCGGTTCATCCAGAATAAGCAGTTCCGGTGTTGTGATAAGCGCACGAGCAATGCCTAAACGCTGTTTCATCCCCAGCGAAAAGTCGCGAACTGGCTTCTTGCCTGTGTCCTTGAGACCTACATTCTCCATCATGTTATCAATGATCTTTTTGTTATAGAATCCCATGTATTCACAATGAAGCTCCAGATTTTCCCTGGCGGACAACTTATCGTAGAAGAAAGGATATTCAATGATGCTGCCCATTCGTTTCAGCAATTCATAAGAAGTAGGGGTGAGCTTTTCACCGAACAACTCAATCTCGCCTACAGTCGGCTTCACCAGGTTGGTGAGCATCTTCATCATTGTTGTTTTCCCCGCTCCATTCGGACCAAGAAACCCGTAAATCTCCCCTTGCTTGATACTCATATTGACGTTTGATACAACCTCTGTCCCTGCATACGTCTTGGTCACACCTATCGTCCGCGCAATATAGGTCATGTTGATATTCTCCTTTACGTTCGTCCCTGACGGGTTCTTATATCTGTATTGTAAAGAGAAAATTCTTCTTTTTTATTAATCAAATCTTACAAAAACCTTAAGCTTAACGGGAAAGTTGCAAAATGCGCCTAACAAGGTTTTAAAGAAACTGAAAATACAGTTCGTACAAAAGGTACACTATGCAGCTCAATACTTCCGCCCATCCGCTCCACCAGCCGCTTCGTAATGGTCAGACCCAGACCGCTGCCCTGATAGAGACGATTACGAGAATCCTCCAAGGTATACATACGTTCAAATACACGGCTGTGCTCCTGTTCAGGAATGCCCTTGCCCCGATCCCAGATGCTAAGAGTCACTTGTTCGCCTATTGAATAGTCGAGTGAAAGGCCAAGTACCTTGCCATCCGCTCCATATTTCATAGCATTAGTAATCAGATTATCCAGCACACGGTCCAGCGCTTCCTCATTGCCTTTCACGAAGACATCACTTTCAGGAATGGACAGCTCCACTTGCAGCCCCAGATTCGTTAACATGTCATAAAAAGAAATCATCTTCAAGCGACACAATTCGCTTACATTGACCCTGGTCAGTACAAGCTCGTTATCCCCGGACTCCAGCTTCGCCAGATCAAAAAAGGAATGAATCAGACGCAACACCTCCTGCGCCTTATCCTGGATTTTGCCGGTCATGATCACGCGTTCCTGATCGGTTAGGGAAGTGCTGTGCAGCAGCGTTTCACTATAACCAAGCACAACCGTAAGCGGCGTCTTCAGATCATGTGAGATATTGGAGAGCATGTTGCGCATCTCCTTCTCCTGATTGGCATAACCCGCCGTAGCCCGATGTGCATGATCCAGTAACTGATTCATGTCCTTAAGGAGCTGGCTGATTTGGGGGTCACTGTTGAAGACAAGCAGCCGCTCAAACGTACCTTTATCTATAATCGCGGTCAATTTCTCATGTATGTAGGTTAGATGGGTACTGCGTTTATGCAGCCTTACGCTCAACAAAATGACGACGAGAGCCAAGATCCCGGTAGAACAGGCCAAGATCAACGTCATGCCGGGTCCACCTCCAGCTTATAACCGATGCCCCACAATGTTTTGATATACCGGGGATTGGACGGGTCAACTTCCAGCTTCTCGCGCAGACGGCGCATATGAACATTAATGATATTTTCGTCGCCGTAATAGTGATCATTCCAGACAGAAGCGTAGATTTGAGCCTTGGTAAATACTTTGCCAGGGTGGGTGACAAACATTTTGAGAATGCCAAATTCCTTGGAAGTAAGCTTTACAGATATGCCATCACGCTCCACCTCATACGTATCCATATCGACCACAAGTCCGCCAATGTGAATGCGCTGTGCCTTCGGAGTAGTTGAAGCTGCAGGCTGTGCGGTATAGTTGGCACGACGAATAGCCGCCTTGATCCGAGCGGTCAGCTCGATCAACGAGAAGGGTTTGCTCAAGTAATCATCCGCGCCGAAGCCAAGGCCGAGGGCTTTGTCCACCTCTCCGTCCTTCGCAGACAGGATGAGCACTGGCACCAGACTGGTGGCACGGATGGTCTGGAGCACTTCCATCCCATTTTTATGTGGCAGCATCAGATCGAGAATGACCAAGTCATAACCTGACGGTGATTGGCTGAATTGACGTTCCGCCTCTAATCCGTCATATGCATAAGAGACGTCATAGCCCTCTTTTTCCAAATAAGGCCCTACCATTTCACTAATAGAGCGATCATCTTCAACAAGCAGCAAGCGATAACCTGACACGATATTCCCTCCAACTTGAACGTTTCCTTTATTACCTCACAGTTTGCATCAATTGGCAATGAAATACGAAAAACCCGGCAGGATCGCCACTTCATGTTTCAAAGTGAACCTCCTGCCAGGTCTCATGTACAACCTTATACCGTCTCGCTTCGTATCCAGCACAGCCCAATCGTTCCCGCCCCTGCATGAATGCCTACCACAGGGATAAAAGGCATAATTTCCGTCTTCAAGCGGGGAAGCAGATCTGCAATCTGCTGTTTGATCGTAACGGCTTCTTCCTGATTGTTCGCATGCATGATGCATACATGCTTCACTTTCCCCATATCCACCTTGAGCACATCCAGCATGCGCTGTTTGGCCCGTTTAAACGTACGAATTTTCTCATTCACAACCACTTTGCCCTCTTCGAATCGAAGCAGCAGATGAATTTTCAACAATTGGCTAAGAATAAGCTGGGTCCCCGACACCCGCCCACTGCGGTGCAAATGCTGAAGACTGGCCGGGATGAGGTAAAAGGACATGTTATCAATTATCTGTTCGATGTGAAGTTTGATTTCGGCGGCTGTATGGCCTTTCTTCTGCCATTCCAGTCCTTGCAAAATCATCTCCCGCAGCGGATACGCGCCTGCTCTGGAATCAATGGCGGTAACCGTCACCCCTGCGATCTCTGCAGCCTGCATTGATGTGTGCAGCGTACCGCTAAGCGCAGTGGAGCAATGAATGGTAATGATCTCATCGTACTGGCCTTTCAACGACTCATACAGTTCAATAAATTCACCAATCGGCGGCTGTGAACTGCTTGCACGTGAAGACCCCTCAAGTTTCTCATAGAACAATTCCGACGAGATGTCTTCTGTCTCCCGATAACATTCCTCTCCAAAAACGATGCGCAGAGGTACAATGTACACATGATTCTGCTCAGCAAATAGCGGATCGAGTGTGCTCGTACTGTCCGTGACCCATGCAATTTTCCTCATTCCAACCTTCTCTCTTGCCGGATTGTTGAAGCTGTATCCTCAATCGTCAGGCACATGCCCGGCGGATTATTTAAAATTTGAATAGTTTATATTGTAAACGTTTGCGTTCTTGCTCCCCAATTATAAAGGAACGGACAAACCGCTGTCTTGTGGCGCATTGTTGAACAGCCTCATTTCTTCCGGTATATGCCAAAAAAATGTCTTGCCTGTGAAGGAATTAATTGGTATGCTGTTGTCCTTCTCTCTTTTTCGCCTTGACTGAAGTGAACGGAACCGCCGTTCAACCAACTTATCGGAGGTGTCACATGCTTTATTTCACTCTGGCTTCCAAAGCCTACTCCCGGAATCTGCAATACCGCGGGGCCCACATGGTACATAACCTGGCAAGCGCTATGTTCGGTTACATGTATGCCTGTCTCTGGATTGGCATCGGGGCCGATCACTCTCTCGGAGAATACGGGACACAGGGGATGATCAGTTACATTGCGTTTACGCAATCCTCGCTCTGGATCTCGGGTTTTCTCACCAATGGACTTGGTATTCCACTCACGGTCAGGACAGGGCAGATCGCGCTTGATCTCATGAGGCCGGTTCATCTGTTTACCCACCTGATGGCACGTGAATGGGGGCAGATTGCCTACCAGTTCGTGTACAAAAGCATTCCGATTTACCTGCTCTTCTCCATCGTATTTTCTCTGCAATGGCCCTCAGAAGCTTCAACCCTGTTATTTGCCGCAATTGGTCTTGCCGGCGCATCCTATTTATCCATCTGTATGAATTACATTATTGGCGCCACCGCGATGTGGACGACGGAGTCCTCCTGGCTGCATTGGGGCAATCACGCCATGATGAATCTGCTCGCTGGTTTCTTCATTCCGCTGGAATGGCTGCCAGACTGGTTGGAACGAATCGCCTGGCTATCTCCCTATCCTTTCCTGCTCTATGTCCCGACCCGAATCTATCTGGGTTATGAAAATGGCTCCTTGTTATGGGGAACCTTGATTTGGTGCGTCCTCATGACATTCGTCTGTCTGGCGATCACCCAGGTACTGCGCCGTAAAGTGGAGGTGCAGGGCGGATGAAAACAACTTCCTGGTTCACTTTATATAAAATGCTCATTCGAACAAGCATCCGCAGTCGGATGCAATACAAGTTCAATTTCGTCATGGCCTCCGTTCTGGCCGCATTGATTCAAATTTCCGAGTTTCTGATGGTTGCTCTGGTGCTGCACAAATTCGGAGCCATTCAAGGCTGGTCCCTTCATGAAATCGGTTACCTCTTCGCGATCATGACCCTATCCAAGACACTATATCGATCGTTTGGCAACGAAGTGCATCATCTCGAAAAATATCTGGTCGGCGGCGAACTCGATCAACTGTTAACCCGTCCGATGCCCGTATTGCTGGCCTTACTGCCACAAAATTTCCGCATCATGGCTGGTGAAGTTTTGCAAGGCGGGTTTATTCTCTGTTGGTCTCTGGCAGGTATGATGCATAGCGGACAGATCGGCTGGACTGTCATCCCCTTCTCTCTGCTCGTTATCCTGACCGGTGCCATTATTCTATTTTCAATCGGGCTTGCCACGGCAACGCTTGGTTTCTGGACCACACGTATTGAGGAACTGCAGACCATCACCGAGGATGCGGCGCGAACAGCTGCCCAATATCCACTGACGTTGTATCCTAAATGGATGTCTGGCATTCTGCTGACCGTAATCCCGGTGGGTTTCGTCAACTATATTCCGTCACTCTATCTGCTTCGCGGCGAACTAGGTGCATGGGTTCTTGGTGCCATTGTCGTTGTGGCCGTCCTGAGTCTGGCCGCAAGTCTGCGTTTCTGGAAATTCGGGTTAACCAAATACCAAAGTACAGGCAGCTAAGGAGGAGAAAATCGACATGACTATGATTACAGCGCGGCATCTGCAAAAGGAGTTTAAAACCCCTGTGGTACGCGAGGGCCGGTTCTCCGGGCTTCGCACCTTGTTTTCACGTGAGTATCTGTCCAAGGAAGCAGTTCGAGACATTAGCTTTGATATTGGCAAAGGAGAATTTGTTGGATATATCGGCCCGAATGGGGCTGGCAAATCCACGACGATCAAAATGCTGACGGGTATCCTTCATCCGACCTCGGGAGAGGTCTTGCTCGGTGGCATGAACCCGCACCAGGAAAGACGGCGCACGGTTGGGCGCCTCGGTGTCGTGTTCGGACAGCGAAGCCAGCTCTGGTGGGATCTGCCCGTGAAGGATTCGTATGATATTTTGGCCGAGATGTACGGAGTTCCGGCCGAGGACAAAACGAAACGATTAGCCCAGTTCGCCGAGCTGCTGGATCTGGAATCATTCTGGGCTACGCCTGTCCGTAAGCTCTCGCTTGGACAGCGGATGCGTGCTGATCTGGCAGCTTCCATGCTGCATGACCCGGAACTGCTTTTTCTCGATGAACCGACGATTGGACTGGATGTGAACGCGAAGCGGAACATTCGTCAATTCCTTCGTACATTAAATGAAGAGTTTGGCAAAACGATTTTGCTAACCACCCATGACATGGACGACATTGAGCAGCTATGCAGTCGGGTGATGGTGATCAATCATGGTCAACTTACGTATGACGGCTCCATCCCATCTCTGCGTGACACCATCGGTCTGCCAACACTTATTCGCGTTACGTATCGCGGTTCATATCACATCCCGGATGCTATATCCTCCGCCATTCAGATCACAGGGGCAGAGAGCCAGATCGTCACTGTGGAGGTCAATCGAAAAGAGTGGAGCACGATGGACATTCTGAAGCAGCTCGAACAATGGGGCGAGATTGAGGATGTCGAGATGAAAGAACCGGATTTCGAGGATATTATTCATCGCGTGTACTGACTGGCCTATTTTATTCAGAACTGGATGAGGGCCTGTTCGAATGCCGTTACATGCGGGAAGGACATGACGTACTGTAATAGCGGAGGTGAAGTGTCATGCTTGTTACCAAACATACACTTGCTGCATCTAGTGCACACGCCACTCCCTATTACCTCATTCGAGGAACGAAGCCCGGACCCGTCATCATGATTACATCGGGCGTTCACGGAAATGAAACCGCCAGCATGGCCGCTGCGCAGAAGCTGGCTAATGACTGCATGGCAGGGCGTCGACACGTGGTTCGTGGACTCCTCATTATTATTCCACGAGTGAATCAGAAGGCTCACCGAAACAAAAGCCGAGGAAAACCTGATTTAAATCGCACGTTCCCGCGGCATATTTCTGGCAAAGCCAAACATCCGCTTGCTTCCGCTGTCTTTCGGCTTGCCCGTCAATATGGACCTGCCTGGTGGCTGGACCTCCATGAAGCCAACGGATTATCCCAACGCAGCTCACAGGTACTGGGGCAAACCTTGATTACCAATCCAGGCAGCAAGGCTGTACCGGTATGCAAACGAATTATAGGGCGAATGAACCGTTCGATTCCCATTCGTGACAGGCACTTCAATCTGAAGCAGCATGAGTTACCCGGTTCAGCACGAACAGCCGCAGCCCGCCTGCTTCAAGCCCGCTCGGTTACCGTAGAGACCTGCTGGAGTCTGAACCGATCAGACCGGATCAAGTATCAGACGGAAATTGTGAACTATTTCCTGCGCGAAGCAGGATTGCTATGAATTGCTTTGAATCGTTATGAACAGGCGGAAACATAAAAGACACCTTCAAAGATATCTCTCACGCCAAACGCGTCAGGGATGATCTTGGAAGGTGTTTATTGGTTAAAGGGTTATCTTATCAATTGCCATCTTGATTGTTGATTCGGAAAGATTCAATGTAATTGTGAATATCGTTCTCTGGCGTCAGGAGCAACCCGGCAAGAAGAGTCTGCATCCGCTGCAAGTTATCAATATGCAGCTGAATCTCTTCAATTCGGTCACGTACAAGTGTTTTTAGCGCTTCACTTTCCATGTCCTCCTGACTGAGCAGTTGCAACGTAGCCTGTATTTCCTTTAAGGAATATCCCAGCGATTGAGCATCCTTAATGAATTTGACCTTAACGAGATAGTCCTCGGTATACACACGGTATCCGTTAGACGAACGACGAGGAACAGGCAGAATTCCACTGTCCTCGTAATACCGGAGCGTTGCCATGCTCACCCCTGTACGTTTGGCTAACTCTCCTCTTGTCATGGTTTTCATGCTACTCCTCCATCCATCTCCGCGTTATTCTGCCTGATTGCTCCGCAGCTTGGTATACTTGGTGTCATAAGTTGCCTCGGGAAAACGGTCTGACGGCCCTTCCAGCAAAGGCTGCTGCTCTTCTCCCTTCAAATAACGGTCAAAGAATGCCAATGTATATGATCTGGTAATGTCCACATTATGCTCTGGTGTTATACCCTTGGCAAACATCTTGGGTGAGATTAAGGAAATATCGGTAAAACTCTGATGGAAGAAGCCATCCACGGTCAGATAATACGTGTCGTTGAGACTGCTTGTCATCACCCGGTCCAAATCCGGTTCAAACTCGGGATAGAATACTTTATCCTTCTCCGTGGCGTTCGGGTCCATACTTTTGGCTGTTTCACCTGACATGATATACATAAACGGCTGTTTCAAGGCTGTCGTGGATACGGTCCCCCAGAATCCGCCTTCCAAACTGAGTCCTGCTTTGAAACGGCTATCCTGTGCCAGCGCTTCCGCTGTTGTCGCACCTCCGTAGGAGTGACCAAAGATACCGACATGATCCAGATCAAGCTTGCCTGCGAGTAATTGATTCGGATCATGTGAATTCCACCGGGTGAGCGTATCCAGTACAAAGCTTGCGTCAGCTGCACGAATGCCAACACCTTCAATATTATGTTGATATAATTCCTCTGACGTTGGATAGTCAGGATCCGGCTCATACGAAGCAACATGTCCATCCGGGAATGTCACTTGAGCAGAAGTATACGGATGGTCGATCCCAACAACAATGTAGCCGTGGCTTACCAGTTCCTCAATCGCGGTCATACTTTGAAAGCGTGCTGAGCGTACGCCAGGTGAGAACAGCAACACTGGATACTTGCTCTGTGCGGCAGACACCTCAGCGCCTTTAACCACATGCGTGGGAATCGTATCAAGGTAACTGAACACCACTGGTGGAATGCCAAATACGAGACTGATCGCCTCTCCCAACTCGGCAGGATAATGCTCCAGCGGTAATCCTTTGGCTGTTTCCTGATCTACAGGATACCAGACATTAATCATAAGTTCCCGCTTGTCGCCCGCTTCAGCCGTCTTGGTTTCTTCGCGGGATTCATCCGTTAGCTGCTGCGAATAGGTGCCTATGGCGAATGAACCTGTCGGTTTAGGCATCGTAAATGCAGGGAAAAGCGACGTGAGCACCATTGAACCTGCACTGAGAGCTAGCACCAGAATGGATGCCAAGATGGTTTTAAACCACGAACGACGTTTCGGTTTTTGTATGTTCTGCATACGGCGTCCGGACTTCCACAGTTGAAAAGCCAATACAATCAGTAAAACAAGGACTACGATATAGGTGGGCAGCAGCTGCACACGAAAATGATCGATTACCCCATGCAATAGGACAACCAGTGCCAGTGCCGACAACGTACCCACTTTCACTGCCCGGCGTTTGGGTGAACTTAACATGACTACTGCGCTAATAACCGTCACAATGACCAACATCCATTCCAAAATTCTCATTGATTTTACCTCCAACTTGTTGTAATACAACAAGGATAAACCTTGAAGTATACTTCAAGGTCAAGGTATATTTTGATCTGAATTTCGATAAATCAAACAATATCTTAAACAAATTTCGTTTAAATCAAAAAGAACTGTTTTGGATCGAATACATCCACGTTAAACAGTTCTTTCTAATACAATTTAAGCAAGCATCTCTACAGAGCTCGAAAAATGCTATACCTTCAGATCCCACTTGCGAACTTCAGTCAAGGTACACTCTCCTGAGGAAAACGCTGTGATCCCGGTGGATTCCGGCCCTGGATAAATACGAGCTGTCATGACCTTCTCCCCACCTTGAATAAATACTTCAATCGACGAGACGTCCACAAAAATTCGCAGCTCCAGTCTACCGTCATGCAGCTGCACTTCAGCAGCACGTTCACCCCCGGGCCCGGCTCCTGCATGATCCCGATTGAGACAAAGTCTGCGCTCCCCTACTTGATAGGAGATGACTGTCTCTTCGCCTTCTCCTGTACGCAGCTTCAGTCCGAATTGGTCTGCCCGATCTGCTTCAAAGACGGCAAACAGTTCGTATCGATCTCCTTCCATCCCCAAGTCCCGTGTGCCGTTCAAGCGGATGTCATGTTGTTCAACCTCATTCGAACGATATTGCTCCAGCTCTGGGACTGGCAGGAAGAACAATCGCTCCCCCTTCAGAACAATCTCGCGCGGCAACGTCATCGCCCCTGCCCAGTGGTGACCCTGTTGGGTTGGGATATCCGTCTCCCATGTCTCCATCCACGCTACCATAATACGGCGTCCCTGCTCATCATCCGTTGTCTGTGGCGCATAAAAATCAAATCCGTAATCCAGCGGATGATATTGCTCATATTCCAATATGCCCCGCGATTCATCCAGTGTGCCAATCATGTAAACGGTGGAGTGCAAATTGCGATAGTTGTCCATCTGGGCTGGCATTCGCTGCGGAGACATGATCAGAATATCCCGGCCGCCGAGAGAAAACAAATCCGGACATTCCCAGTTGTCCCCGAGTGTGCCGTCACTTTGAGCGAGTATATTAACATAGCTCCACTGCTGCAGATTGGTCGAACGATATAGAAGGATTAAGCCACCGCCTTCCGTATCATTGGAACCCAGTACACAATAGTAGACGCCATTGCGCTCAAACACCTTGGGATCCCGGAAGTCCTTCGGACTCGTGTGTTCCGGAATCTGATCCAGACGGATGACCGGGTTCAGGGCACTTTTGACAAAATCCACCCCATTGTCCGAAGCAGCAATATTCTGCGTCTGTCGGTAATCGTTATCCTTGTCCGGTCCCGTCACGACATGTCCCGTGTACATGAGCAGCAGCTTGCCATCCTGAACAATCGCACTGCCAGAGAAACATCCTCCGCTGTCGTAGCTCTGATCCGGTGCGAGTGCGACCGGAAGATACGACCACGTGACCAGATCATGACTGACGGCATGACCCCAGTGCATGGGCCCCCATACCGGGGCATAGGGATAATGCTGATAGAACATGTGGTACATTCCGTTGTAGTATACAAAACCGTTCGGATCGTTCATCCAGCCTACTTCAGGCATCAAATGATACGCCATTCGATAGGTCGGATTAACCTGTTTCCGGTGTTCCTGGATGTAAACATCCGCCCGGGCAAGTGTATAGCTTTCCTGCGTCTGAGGCTGTGTATCTGGCAATGCGCCGTCTGACTCTTGTTCGTAATTTGACTTTTGTTTGAGGTCTAAATCCGTTTTAATTTGTGAACCCTTGTTTATGTCTGAATGCTTTTTTATGTTTGTTTCCTGTCTTACGTTCGGTTCCTGATTCATATGTCTATCACTCCTGTCTCTCTACCGCAATTTGCCTCAAACCGATTATTTAATGGACCCTTGCATCACACCCTGAATGATATACTTTTGCGCGAACAGATACACCACCAGCACAGGCAGCAGGGTCAGCACGAGACCAGCCATCAATGGGCCGTAATCGACCGTATAGGTCCCATAGAAATAAAAGGTGGATAACGGGAGCGTACGCTGCTCGGAAGAAGTCAATACCAGGGAAGGAAGCAAGAAATCATTCCAGATCCACAGGACGTTTAGCACGGCTATCGTCACGCTTGTAGGCAGCAGCACTGGCAATACGATGCGAAAGAAGGTCTGCACTCTGCCGCAGCCGTCCATTAATGCTGCTTCTTCCAACTCCAGCGGGATGCTCTTGATAAAGCCATGATAGATGAATACAGCCAGTGGACTGCCAAAGCCGATGTACATATAAATGAGCGACCATTTGTTATCCAGCAGACCGAGTGAACCGTATATTTTCACCAATGGGATCATAATGGCTTGAAAAGGAATAATCATGGCCGCTACCATCAGGAAAAAAAGATATTGGTTCAGCTTGCTGTTATGCCGTACAAAATAATGAGCCGTCATCGCTGCGAGCAGGGCGATCAGCAGTACACCTGCCACTGTAATCAGCAACGAATTCCCGAATGCCGATATATATCCCATTTTATCAAAGGCGCTAACGTAGTTATCCCATTGAAAGGACGCTGGAAGACCTAGTGGGTCCGATGTGATGGCTTGATTGGCCTTGAACGAATTCGTGATGAGCAGCAAAAACGGAAAAATGAACAACACGAGCGCTACCATTAATGAAAGCAGCTTAGCCCATCCAAAAATTCGAGATTGTCCAGCCATTATGCCTCCACCTCCAGTTTTTTGCTGAAATACACCTGGAGCAGTGTTATGGTGGCCACCAGGATAAACAGGACAAACGCCTCTGCTTGGCCAAGCCCGTAATCACGAGCCAGAAAAGCCTGTTCATATACATGCATGGACACCATTTCCGTGCTTTTGAACGGTCCGCCGCTGGTTAGAGAGACGTTGAGATCATAGACCATAAAGCCCCGCTGGAGTGACAGGAACACGCACACGATAAACGAAGGCACCATCAGCGGCAATACAATCCGTGCGAGCATCTTGCGGTTGCTTGCCCCGTCAATACTGGCCGCTTCCATCACATCCTTGGGCACATTCATCAGCCCTGCAATATATATGACCATCATATACCCGGCATATTGCCATACGGTAACGACGATCAGGGCCCAGAAAGCTTTGTCGGGGTCTGACAGCCATGAGGCTGCGAACAACGGGATGTTCATTTTCTGTCCGGCAAATACCAGCACCTGATTAAAAATAAACTGCCATATAAAGCCGAGCACAATTCCACCGACGAGATTAGGCAGGAAGAAGCCCGCTCGGAACCAGCCCTGCGCCTTCATGCCCCGTGTTACCGCGTAGGCAAGCAGGAATGCAACCGCATTGGTTAGTACTACCGTAATAAATACGTATTCCAGCGTCATCCCGAATGATGTCCAGAACACGGTGTCCTTGAACACGCCGACATAATTGTCCCAACCCACAAGACTTTGCTCCACAGCAATGCCATCCCAGTTCGTAAACGTCAAATAGATGCCGTACAAAAACGGAATAATCATGACGGTAGCGAACGCAAACAGCGTCGGTCCGGTAAAAATCAGTCGGGTACGTAGACGGGTCCATAATCCTTTTTCGGTCAGCATTGTCATCCTCCACTCTGTCCAACTGTATTGACTGCCGGTTAGCCGTAGACGGGAATGGCAGTTCGAAAATCCTCATCGCCCCACCTCTTGTTCCCGGCATACCATCCATTCTCTATGTGCAACAACAGAAGCCCGGAGGGCAGCAGGTAAGAAATGTTCCTCGCCTGTGCCCTGAGCTACTCTGGTTTATTTTGACGTTGAATTTATTTTACCTTGGTCCAATAGTCTTGAATTTCCTTGGCAAGTCCGCCCCGATCAATAACATCAGCAAAATATTTCTGCATGGAAGCACCCAGTTTGGACCAATGGTCGGCTGGAAGTGTGCTCATTGATTCCTCGATTTTACCTGCCTTAATGTAATCGCCAATCGACTTGCCGAGCGGATCAGCCGGTTCTAGAGTGATATTGCTAAATGCCGGAATAATGGTCGCCTGATTCACCAGGAAATCCTGCCCTTTGGCCTCATAGACAATCCAGTCCAGAAATTTCTTGGCAGCTTCCTGCTGCGCAGGTGTGCTCTTTTCCTTGTCGATCAGAATGCGTTTGGATACGGCTGCCGAAATTTGCGTGTTGCCAAAATCGTCCGGATTGTTGCTCACAGGAACCGGCAGGAAGCCATATTTTCCATCCGCTGTATCAAAGCTGTGAATTTGAGGCCAAGCCCAGTTCCCCTGGAACCAGATGCCAACCTCCCCTTTGCCCAGCACTTCGGGTCCACGCTCATACGTCCCGGATAACGGGGAAGCTTTGTCGATGTTATAAGTCTTCATCAGGTCAAACGTATCCATCAGGCCATTGAAGACGGTGTTGGAAGCCAAATCCACCTTGCCTGCCTTGAGGTCACTAATGAATTGATCAACCTTGGCGCGATCCGGGGACTGTCCACCGTACGCAAGCCCAAGGTAGTGGGCACCGAGCGACCAATCCATCGGAGAGACGATCAAAGGTGACTTTCCAGTGGCTGCAATCTTTTGGAACAGCTGCTCAAGCTGATCAGTGGTCTGTACGGATTGAGGATCAAATGTGCCACCTACAGCCTGATCCAGCACTTGCTGATTGTAGATGAAACCGTATCCCTCAATGGAGAAAGGAAATGCATAGTTTTTGCCATCAAATGTGGTAGCTGATGTGCTGTTCTCGACAGCATCCTTCATCCACTTCTCTGAAGTGAGATCCAGAACGCGATCCTTGAATTTCTCAACATCCCCTGTATCCAGCATCATCATCGTTGTCGGGTTACCGGATGCATACAGCGCCGAGGCTTTCTCAAATGGGGATTGACCGTTGCCTACAGGCACAATCTCCAGCGTAATACCGGGATTCTCGGACTGAAAATCCTTGGCTGCCTGTTCCAACTGACTGTTAATCTCCGCTTTGGAATTCAGAAGCGTGATTTTGACCTCACCGTCCGATGAGGATGATCCTGAGCCTGTTTCTGTCTTCGCACCGCCACATGCGGATAACATCACAACCATAATTAAAGATAATACCGATAATTTCATCCATTTCTGCTCTCTTTTCATCTGTCATGGCCCCCGTTCATTAATATAAAAGGAAACGCTTACAAAACAGATTATAATGTCAAAGGTTTGACATGTCAATCGTTTGACATAAAAATAAACAAGTTTCCTTCCCTATTGATTTTTACAATATTTTAGACGAATCAAAGAATGCAAAAAAAACGACCTTGCTCAGGTCGTCTCCCTCTCCACCAGTGTGACTGGTAAAATATGCTCCATCCCGATCTCTTCCTCAGCGATCTGACTTCGGATCAATTCGACTGCAAGCTCAGCCATGGCCTCCATTGGCTGCCTTATGGTTGTAATGCCTGGCATCGCATAACCCGCCGCCTGGATGTCGTCATAACCAACAATTGCGATATCCTCGGGAACTTTGCGACCCTGAAGCACGATCTGCTTCAAGGCATGAATGGCCATCAGATCACTGGTGACGAACAGTCCATCCACTTCGGGATGCTCAGCAAGCAGTTTTCCGACCAATTCAGTGTACTGATGCTGACTGAACACATTAAGGTCGGTTTCATGAATCATGACCGGCTGGATTCCATGTGCCTTCAGTGTGTCCGTGAAACCTGTCGTTCTGCGATTGGACAGCATTTGCAGCCCTAGATTGCCGCAGATATGCGCAACGTGTCGTCTGCCTTTGGAGAGCAGTAATTCGGCTGCCATAACCCCGCCCTGATAATTATCAGATGAGATGAACGGGATGTCGGTACCAATCTGCCGGTCCAATGTAACAATGGGAGAATGCAGATTCATGTACTCATCCACTTCGAGCGTATGGCTTCCCATAATAATTCCGTCGACCCGGTTACCCTTGAGCATTTCCACATACTCTCGCTCTTTGGAAGGGTCCATGTGTGAGTTGCACAGCATCATTTTTAACCCGTTCCGGTATGCATGAAACTCAATATAATTCGCCAGTTCACCAAAAAACGGATGTGACACATCAGGAATAATCAAGCCGATGACATTGGACTGCTTACGCAGCAGAGAACGGGCAATTTCATTGGGACGATAATTCAGTTCGTTCATGGTCTGATACACTTTATCCCGGGTCTTCTGACTGATGTAACCCCGATTGTTTAATACACGCGAGACGGTAGTTACGGAAACGCCTGCTTTGAGTGCAACATCATGAATTGTTGCCATAACAACCTCTTTTCCTACAACATTCTTCATATCTTAATGATTATATACGTATTTCCAGCCCGGAACCAATCCCCACGCCCGTCTTCGCTTTACTTCGCCTGGATCTTCGCTCTGGGCATACTGTGCATAGCCCCTTGTGTCACATGGGCCTGCACCACATACGTACCTGGCTGCTCAAAAGTATACTGCACCTCATACAGACCATTCTCAACCTCGCTTGCCTTCAAAGCGCCTTGTTCCTCCAGCTTCTCCTCAGTCATCATTCCTAATTCAGGCGAGACTGCTGGGGCATCCTCAAGCTCATCCCAGATCTGGAATTGAACTTGATCCGCATTGCTTACCGGGACATCACCCTGAGTGAGCTTCACCTGCAAGGTCACGGGCTTATGGAGGGAAGCCTTGTCAGGGACCATGAGCTTCACCTTAATCATCTCCGGCATCTCACCTGACTGGGACTGCTTCTGTTCCGAACATCCCGCAATCAGGAGGGTCAGAATGATGAAGGGCATGAACCAACGGACTTGTCCGCTCATCAATGATCTGTCCTTTCTTATGAAGAAGATTTTGGTGTTTTGCCAATTCCCCACAGCATAACAATAATGATGATAAATGCGATCAGTGCAAGTAACGGAATGGTGATAAAACCAAACCAGTTCAAATAATCGGTATAACACGGAATTTGTCCGCATGCCACTGAACTTCCTGTAGCCGAGTAGATACGCTGAATTGTTACATGGTATAACGAGATTCCACCTCCGATGAAACTAAGCGGAAGAACATATTTGGTAATGCCCACGTCATCCTTGAAGTAGGCAATGCCGAGTAGAATCGTTAACGGATACATGAAGATCCGTTGGAACCAGCACAGATCACAGGGGATGTATCCCTTAATCTCACTAAAATAAAGGCTGCCTCCAGTCGCAATGACTGATACGGCCCAGGCAATAAACAGACGGGTATCAATATGTTTTGCCCGTCGCTCAGGCTTTGAAGCTGTGTCCATCCGCTTGAACCCCCTTTTCTTGTTTGATCATACCGAATAATAATACAACATACATGACTCCAACGGGCTAATGAATACAATTATGTACAGTCCACCACTGTACCGTGAGCAAAAACACGTGTCGAGGTTGCTGACTGCTTTGATTATACCAAATATTTGAATATTTTGATGTGGCCTTTTTGCGTCCATGTGATACAGATTGGATTGCAGGTTCAATAAGTAAGATGAAGGTAAAGGCACTGAACCTACAATAAAAAAGCTGCCGTATGGGGCAGCTTTTTTCGTTCTTCTTTTTATAAAGAGTTAGTGATTACATGGATTTAGTTAGCGTGATGGAGCCATTTTTTTGCGCCCATTTTACATCCCAGCCAAGAAGCTCAGCGATGAAGCGCAGTGGCACTTGTGTACGTCCATCTTTGTTAACAAAGACCGTTGCACCCACATTTTTCTTCATGCCGTTCACTTCCATAACGTTGTTGTTCACCCAGAACTTCAGTGTATCATTGCCAGCCATTACCGTTACTTGTTGTGCTTTTTTATCCCATTTCACGGTTGCACCAATTCCTTCGCTCAGGAAGCGCAGTGGAATATAGGTTGTGTTTTTCCAAAGCATTGGCGTGGTGTCCATGTTGGTTGTTTTGTCATTGATTTTCAGCGTTTTGCTGTTCAGCTGCATCCATACAGTTGTTGTACTTGTTTCGGGCATTGTCGGTGTAGTGGGTTGCTCTTGGAATTTATCATTGAATTGAGTCACAATTGCATTACCCAGGGCTTGACCTACACCAAACATAACTTTGAATCCTTCACGGTTAGTCGTGTACGAACCTTCGTAGTTAGCCGCAGCATATTGATCCAATACTTGTTGTACTTGCTTCTCATGTGTCGTCAATGCTTGTTGTCCGGCAGCTTTTGGCAGGTTACCCGCTGTAGCGGAATCCAGGAACGTCGCGAACTCCGTTGTAAATCCGTCAATACGTTTCTCCACAGCTGCACGAGCTGTTGCATCATTGTTTTTAACCGCTGTTACATAGTCGCTTTGTGCATTCACGTGGTTGGTTACCCAAATTTTCTCGAACGCATTGGCACCGTCATTACCGTAAATGGAAGAAATCGCTGCCTTGAAATCCGCTGTGTTTCCAGCTTCAGCTGTAACCAGTGCATTGGATGCTGCTGTGCGGCCATCGTATTGCTCTTGCATTTGCAGAGCCGACAGAGCGAAGTGCTCGGAAGCCAAGTGGTTCAGTGCAGATCTCAGATTAGCTGCTGGTGTATCCGCTTTGCTGTTCTCGAATTTCTCAGGCATTTGTGTTGTGATTGCTGTGGAAAGTGCTTTACTCACGTCGAACATTTCTTTGAAACCTTTACGGTAAGCTTTGTATGCATCGGTGTAGTCACCTGCTACATATTCATCAAATACTTTTTGCACGAGATCTTCATGTACTTTCAAAGCATTTTTGGCTGCTTCTTTTGGCAATTTGCCTTCCGTTGCGGTGCTGAGGAATGTAGAGAATTCTTCTACAAAACCGTTGATATTATTCTGAGCCTGTTTGATTCCAGCCTGGTTACCCATCTTAGTTGCTTTCACAAGATCATCTGTATATTTGTTATGAGCGCGGAAGATACGTTCGAATTCTTTGGCTCCTGCATCACCGTAAAGGGAAGCGATTGCCGGCTGCATGTCCAATGCATTTTGGTCGAGTGCTTTGTAAGCTGCGTCTGCATCTTTTGCTCCGTCATATGCCTTCGCCATTGCGGTTACTGCGAGTGCAAAGTGTTCGGATAACAGGTGATCCAGGCTCGCTCTCAGGTCAGCAGCAGGTGTATTGACACTTGCCTTCATTGTAGTCATTGGTGTCTGTGGTGCTGCAGCAGCCCCGGCGATTCCCGGCATTAATAACGTCAAGCTCAGCATCGGTGCGATAAATTTCTTCATTTTCATTTTCATTACGTGTCACTCCTCGGTTAGTTTTGTTTATCCTTTGTTTCCTCGTCGTCGTCTTCATAGGGTATAACGCAGGGTTCTTCAATCTGGATCACTCTCTGGGCAAAAAAAATTGCAGCCTCCGCTCAGGAAAGCCGCAAATACGCGTCACAACAAGGTTTATCTCAAATTTAAAATTTTAAAATTATAGTGATCCGCTCCATTTAGCACCGCATACATACTGTAAGAGAAGGACTTTATTTTCCTTTATTTATCAATAAAAACTTACATCCAAGGTAAACTTGAAGTACAATGAAAAGAACGATTGATTTCAATGAAGGAGGTCATCGCATGACATTGCTGCCCTATATTTTAATTGTTGGCATTGCCCTATTCGGTGGAATTGCTACCATGATCATCGGGAATTCAAAAGCGAATCAGACCAGCAACCCCGAGTATGATCGCAGGACCAGGCAAAATCTGAGCAAACTTACCTATGTATACGTTGGTGCCATCGTTCTCGGTATAGGCGGTTTCATCCTGTATTTAGTGAATTGAAGAGCCCTTAATCTCAGCAAAGTAAAGTACATGTCTGAACTTTTCGAGTAATTTAAGGTTTCATTGTACATATGGGATGGTGTGGCGAACCATTCCCTTCTCTCTTAGGATGGCCAAGAGTCCACGTATCACCCACATATGCATTTGTTCATAAAGACTTTTCCTGCTGAAAGAATTACCTTCCTGTGTATATCCCTGCTCAAAATCAGCTGCAATCTCTGACAGTTCTCTCTCTGTAACAGATGTGGGAATGAAGGAAGTCAGCGCGGCTGCCTGATCGAAATGAATATCCCCTCTCCTTGCTTCTCCAACATCAATAATGTGAATGCTCTCCTCTAAACAACAAATTCCAAATGAAAAATCCTTACACATGTTTACAAGTTCGAGATAATTCAGAATTATTCTGGATATGTTCCGCGGGTAATATAAAGCCATAAGGACAGCAAGCCATTATAAAAAACACAATTTAAAGGAGAGTTATACACATGAAGAAAAACTTGAAGAAATCCGCAGCAACGATGATGGTACTGGGCATGACATTAACAGGAGCAACGGGCGTGTTCGCAGGCACTCAGCTGGAGAAAATCTCGGCATATCTCAACCATGGGATCAGCTTCAATGTAGACGGTGCGGCGTACTCACCAACGGATGGCAATGGCAACAAACTGGCTCCAATCACTTACAATAATTCAACTTATCTGCCTGTACGTGCCATTGCTGATGCGCTGCATGTACCTGTATCGTATGACGGTAAAAAAGGACAGGTGATCATCGGAGAAGCTATAAGCAATCCTTCCACATTGAACAATGTAACCTATAGCGCAGCGCAAAAAGAAGCCATTCAAAAGGCATTTGCACAGTTCGATGGCTTCGAGACAGCATACGCTCCTGAGCAGATGATTGCAGGTGATACGTTCAAAAGTGTAGGTGCTGGCGGCGATGGAGTGAGCTTTACATTTAATCATATGAAAGTGGATGTGTCTCCAAGAGATTATTCGGACGGTTACAATGGCAAAGATGTCAAACTGTCCAATGGCGTCACAGCCAAGTGGTACACACCGGATCAAACGGGTATGCTCACGTTCAAACTGGATGATCGTTACGTCACAATAAGCTCACCTGACCATAAGCTGTCTCAGGCTCAGTTGCAGCAAGTGGCTGTATCTGTGCAAAAGGTTCAAGGCAATGATCAAGGCGTTACGGGCTTCGCTGATGTGAAATATACCCAAGAACAATCAGCTGCCATCCGCAAAGCCTTTGCGAAATTCCAAGGATTTGAGACTGCGTACGCACCACAACACATGATTGCCGGGGATTCATTCAAAAGTGTGGCTGCAGGTGGCGATGGTGTAAACTTTGTCTTCAATCACATGAATGTCACGGTGTCGCCTAAAGACTACTCCTTCAGCTATGATGGCAAAAATGTTAAATTGCCCAACGGAGTTACCGCCAAATGGTACACACCGGATCAAACCGACATGCTGACATTCAAACTGGATGATCGCTATGTGACCCTCAGCTCAACAAATAACGCTTTGACTCATACACAGCTGGAGCAAATGGCTGTATCTGTACAAAAAGTGAAATAATTTCGCAGCTAGAATCATAGAAACACACTGAAAATCATAAAACTAACAAACACACATCATTCTGTTCTTCCTGTGGTCAGGGACAGATTCAATGTGTGTTTTGTCCTATACAAGATGATTGCTATGATTCTGAAAACACTGCTTTCGTCCGGATTCATTTCATAATGAATAGCGTTATAATGAAGTATACTGCATCTAACAGAAGAAAAGATAAGGAGTGTACTTCATGAACCAACGGATCGATTTATCCCCGGAGCAACTGCAGCAACTTGCAGGTGAATTTAACAAGGCCTCGCAGAACGGGCATGCTATCCTTACGCAGCTCAAAACGATGATGGATCAGTCTGAGGGTCAGTGGGAAGGTGAGCGTCAGCGTGAGTTTCTACAACGAATGAATGATAGCCTGACGTCTGTGAGCCATTATTTGCGTGGTTTGCAGGAAACAAGCAATAGTCTTCAGCAGACGGCGACCCGTTTTCGTGAAGCGGATCAGTCCCGATAGGCAAAAGCACATGCCACATCACATTGCTTTAAAAAAACCATGTACCCGAAGATGAGTTATCATTCCTTCAAGGCCATGGCTTTTTGCATTTTCTATGATTCACTCAAACTTACAGCAAACGCCTCTTCTTCCTCATCTGCATAACCCCTGAAAATAATCTCTTCGATATCTTCATGATTAAATACATAGGTATAATCCGCATTGATATACCCTTCCGGGTACAAACAGCCAATATAATCGAACTGACGTGGTGGTTCCGTCATCAACATTTGCTTGCGTCCATAGATGACCAGCTTTTTGGTGCCTTCTTTTAAAAGGATGACGGAGCCAGTAGGCAATAAAGTGGATGTTTCTTTTTCCATAGTGATTGTCCTCCTTTATCATTTTATGTTTTTATTATTGGCATGAACCTCATCAGACTTGTTCAACACCTGGCGAAGCCAGTAGTATCGGTGCACATCCATAATAAAGTGAAATACAACAAAAGCCAGCATAATATAGACACAGATGAGCACGACAGCTACGGTCTGCTGCGTAACAAACGCCAGTGAAATGTTAGCCAGAAGATATCCACCCCCCGTTAACATCGTTAGCGTAGCTACTGGCATTCTAGCGCCCTTATCCCCTTTTTTCCGCTGAGGATACTGTTGCAGTTTACGCAAGTGAAACTTCGCATACTGATATAATGCAAATCCATATAAAACAAATGATCCAATGGCGTACCACGGCGTTGTAAGGCCTAACATGCCGTATGCGAACTTTTGCACAATGACCATAAAACCCAAAGAACAGACGATCCCAAACACACCCCGAAACAGGACATAATTCACCTGCAACCTTCGTGGTGCCACAATCAACGCGATGGCCCACACATTCATCACCGCTAGCAACGGTAGGAGAATATAGGCGTATGCGGATTGGAACGGAGCACTGAACACGGGAATTAACAGGAATATATTAAGAAAGAAAAGCACCAGCGTACCCGCACTGAATCGAATGCCATCTACCGCATATACAGCCAGATAATTTTCGAATGTATCCCGATGATAGGACGTTCCTTCATACATCGTAGAAACCGAGGCGCTGGTCGTTGAAGTTTTACGTTTTTTGCTTGCCATTTATTTAAACCACCCCGCTACTGTAGACCAGGCTTTCTTTGCACCATGCTTAACGACATCCTTCACAGAATCATCCTTCCCATCGCCATCCAAATCCATATTCATGGTTATCCCTTCCGCAAGATAAGTCAGGCCTACGGATACGCCTAAACCAACTGCGCCTACTGCCAACACAGGTGCTGCTGCAGGCAGAATAGCCGCTGTCAGAAGTGTCGCGCCAACGGTTGTTGCCCCGCCGACAACAACGTTACCGATGATATCGCCAGCAACTTTGTCACTAGACGCATTATGGCTAATGTTCTCCTGGGTATCAGTGAAAACATCAATGCCAACACTTGCCCATCCCAATTTGTCCGTTAATGCAGATTTGACCGCATAACCCGGCTTGACCATAGAGGCTATTTCCTTGATCTGCGGGGTAGCGGTTCCATTAGTAAGTTTGGCTTCGATGTCACGGACATAATGAATTTTGTAGTCTCTTGGTCTTCCGTTCACAATCTTGTTATCTTTGACCGAATCGTAACTTTCACGAACCAAAATACGCGGCGTATTCCGGTCCAGCTGCGGCTTGACCATGTAGCCATTTTTCACGCGATATCCCAACCGGGCAACAGCCGCGGCTCCCGTCAGTGTTCCTACCGTGCTTCCTGGTCCGTCAAATGGAGCGATTGGATTAATTCCGGTCAGCCCAAATGTACCACCTGATTGATCCTCCTGTTCCATTCGCTCACGGGTGGTTTTCACAAATGCCGCCAGTTGCTGCATATTCTGTCCAGCGTTCTGAAACCGTTGCTGGTGTGTCTGGTATAAACCGATGATAGTTTGACGATTCCCCGACTGCCAGACTGCACCCTGAATGGAACGTTGCAGAGCGCCATCCACCTGCTGCAGTTGTGCGGTAACCTGTTCAATCTGCTGTGCGAGGGAGTTCAGGTAGTCCGCTTTCATGATAATTTTGGTCAATTGGAATTCCTCCTTCGACTTGCGTAGATGATTACACGTGGTTTAGACCAGAGGCAACATAGATAATGAACGTGTCGTTAGCAAAAATAGACTCTGCACCACCTCTTCTTCGGTCACCTTGAATGCGGTCAGATCTGTATCTTTCCCTTCAAGGAATAACCAATTGCCACCGGTACTGCCCAGAAAATAAATGGTTTGCGGCTTGCCCTCCGTCCCGCGAGTGTACACATCAAACTGCCCCTGTCTTAAGATCGTCACGAAAGCATGGGATAACTCGTTGATCAACGACTCATTGAGGTGATGGTCCTGCTGTAAAATCGATTGAGTGGACTCGACGTCTGATCCGATCGGTAACGCGAATAGTTGCTGCAACGTTTCTGCCTGAATGGCTGTGCGCAACATTTCCTCTGCCGTATTGGGCAACTCAATCCGGTTCCCCATGAGTTGGAACAGATCCTGTAATTCTTTGAAAGAAGACAGTACCGCCTGATCCCGTGCGGGCATCCATACCCATTCCACAATTTGCATGCCTGATAAAAAACCATAAGTCACGGACGATTCACCATCCACGATATGCAGTTCAAGCCGGATAACTGCACTACTGAGCTTACACCCCATCAGCAGGTTATGTACTTGCCGATCTATAGTGACTTGCCCATCCTCTACTTCAATGACACTATCTTTAACCAGACGGTTAACAACTTGTTTATACATACCCTCCGCCTGCTCACCCTCCAAGGAAGGATTATTGAGATCCCGGAGAAGCTGTTCTGCTTCGGGAATATTCATCAGTTGAAACAGAAACAAGGCCTCTCGGCCAGAACATTCAAACGATGTATATGAAGGCAAAGTCATTCCCCTTTTCCTTAATATAAGATTGAACATGTTATGTAAAAGTCTATCATTTTATTGTAAAAGGATATGCAGCTGTGCTCAATGCGCCCACGCTCCTGATATTGGGATGATCAACCTGATTATATTTACCCAAAAAATGAATAGAGGCACAGCAAATGCTGCTGTACCCTTACTAATTTATTAACACTCAAAATTCCCTTGCCAAGTCAGTTAAACGAATCACTCTCCGATAGTTCATGTAATCGATCATATCCTCCCAGTCCAACTCACCTGCATTACCATCACGATAGTATACGGCCGCAGCCGGTAGGAAGCCGACCAACGGTCCCATCCCACCACAGATCATCGCGCCACCGTCGCCACCTTTGGGCATCATGTTTCCAGATCCATCAAGCGTAAGCTCATAATTATAGGGATCTCCAGCAAACTGGACACCAAAAAAGTTGGGCAGCTCCAAATCATACGGACGGTCATTCTCGACGAATAGGGAAGGGTCCGGCTCTATCGATTCATCCACAATTCCCTCCACCTCTTCGAGGCTTCCAAAATGCTTCAATTTCAACGTGTAGTCGAAGCTGTCTCCCCATGGAAATAACGTGCGGCAGCCCCCTCCGTACAGATACTCCCACTCATCTTCAGTAAGCAAACCAAAACCTGCTTTTTCTTCTTCATCGATGAGGTACTCCAGCGTCAAATCTTCATTGAACCAAAATATCTGTACTGCCTCATTTTGACGAACCAGACGGAACTCTTGATGCAGTTCATACTGGTTCAGATCGGACAACTTAAACTTCTCCAATTCTTCTGCAAAATAGGCATTCTCCTGCGCCATCGCTTCAGCTTCCGTCACTTCAATCCAACCAAGGGAATGGCTGCTGCACTCCACCAGCATGGGAGCAATGTGCACGTCCCTAACCGGAGACATCTGGCTACTTAAAAAAGAATCCACATCCTCCACACCATACTCACTGACCGTCTCCAGAAAATCTGAGGAAGTCTCCTCGTTCATCCCATCCTGCCAACGATCCCATCCAAGTGTCACCCGATCACCAGGCACAAACACAAATCGCTGCTCATCATACGAAAATACACCTGTCTCGATTCGCTGACCGAATCGTTCAAATGTCTCCAATCCCTCATACTTCATACCTTTGGGAAAATGATTGACCAAATCACGCAGCCGCTTCTCTTTTTCCTGAGCAGATAAGCCTTTCCATGCATCCCGATTCAATGGCCCCATATACTCACCCACCTTTACCTGTATCCTCATACATCACATTAACCTTGAAAAGTCCTCACGGATATATCCTTATTTCCCTGCAGCTTTTAACAGCTCTAGCAGCAACTCTTTCCGTCTACCATCCGCCTTGCGTGCCAGCGTTGCAAGCTTCTCTACCTTCCCCCAAATCGGATACAGCACACGCTCCACTTCATAGGTTTCCATCCCATGCAACGATTGGACCAAAAGTTCAAGCTTATCCTCATTCTCCAACTCTGGCTGAATCTTCAGCTTCAAAGAATCCGTAGAACGAAGCAAACAGGCAACTAATGCAGGTACCGTGCTTGCCGTTACACCTTGTGTCTCAGCAAAGGCAGCGGTGAATTTATCCTGTACCAACTGGTGCTCATCATCCACTTCTCCCATGTAATATTCAACCAACGGGAAATACCGTTCATCTGCCAGTCCAAGTCCGAAGGTTGCGTAACTGCCTGGCATACAGTTCTTTTCACCCTCTGTATCCGCATAAAATTCGAACTCTTCGATCGCTGTACGTGCATATTCTTCCAGCAGCGGATGCAGTTCCGGGTACTCAAGTAGGTTTGCGAAAAATCGATGGGTATCCGACTTCGCGAGACCTTTAATAGGCAGATACTGCTTCACGCTGGATTTGAGCTTGATCTTGTAACTCTTGGGGAAACCCTGCTTCAGCAAACGGGTGATAAAAGCAATGGCTTGTTCGTAGGCAGCTGCTTCTTCCTTGCGAATGATGATGGTAATGATCGAGAACACATCGTTGGCTGTGCATTCCACATGCTCATTTTTCAAATAGATATCTTCCTTAGCATAGGTTCCGCTACCTTCCGTCATCATGCGCGCTGCTCGGTTACTGCCAAGCTGTTTCGCCAGCTCCAGGAAGTTGAGGCCTTTCGGTTTACTGTAACTAGGCTCATATCGAAGAATCATCACGGCTGCATACAGCAGCAGATCAATAGGCTGTACCACATGATGCCCATGCCCACTCTGAAGCTGGTCCTCCTCCAAAGAAGCACCTGGCTTAAGTGTATATACATTGGTGCTGTACGCAGAAGGCTGTACATCAAAGTAGCGTGGCAAAAAATAATGCTCTGCCCATGACGTTATTGCACGAATAATATCACCACGATGCTCCGCCAGGGCTTCCTGACGTCCTTTATTTAACTCCTGAATACGATCATATTGCCCTATAGTCCACGCTACGTCCAGTTCAGGGAACAATTTCGGGTCAAGCAGGTGACGCGTCAAAAAAAAGGATTCCAACGGCTTTGTTGGATATGTACCATTCAGCAGCTTTTGGTCTACGTATGTATGAATGCGCTCAAGCAACTGCTGCCTTTTCCCTTCGTTGATATATTCGAGCATAGTCACTTGCAGCTTTCCTTCTGTCGTTGGGAATTTCCCGCGAAAGGTAAACCGATAGTCGATCAACGGTGTATCCGCCAGCTTGTCTAATTTTCCTTGAACCACTTCTACAAGCTTGGGCTGAATTTCATTCCGCACCTGTTCCTCGGTAAATGGGCCTGCATTCTTTGATTTCAATCCTTCATCCAATCCAAGGTCCACACTGTCTAACGTAGTCCGTCCAGGTCTGTAATCCAGCAAAATATCATTAAAGATTCCCATTTGCAGCGTTGTTCGCTTCACTGCCTTTTCCAGGTCATCCCGCTTCAACTGTTCATCAAACCATTGTTCAATTACCTCAATCATCTCTTCCATTGCCTGATCATAGCGTGTACTCATGCTTCGACCGCCTTCCCATTAATCAGATCATTGCTCAAACCATCTATGCTAAAAATACGTATTGATGTTCGTATAATACTTATTATTCTACTCTCTCGCGCATCTACGAAACAATAAGTCTTACGCACGGTTGTACGTCAAGAAATGAATGGATAAGCTCTTCCATACATGTCTATGCATTCCCCACGCAAAACAAAAACACCGGAATTCAGGCGATTTCCCGCCCAAATCCGGTGTATTTACGAAATACTTCTTCCTTCTTGTATTACTTTAGTATGATTCATCTCGTAAACCATTCACGGTATTAATTGACTGTTTTGAACCATTCATTGACTTCCGTTGTGATTTGATCGCCACCCATGGATTTCCACTTCGTTACGAACGCGTCGAATTCATCGATGCCAATCTGACCATAAATGATTTTGCTGAACGTATCTTTCTCCAACTTGTCGAGTGCATCTTTTTTCATCTTCATCGTATCCGTCGGTGCACCCGTGAATTTGTTCTTGATTGCATCATCCTTATGAGCTACCACGACTTGGGCCGCTGCAAACACTTCCGGTTTGTTGGCAATCTTCGTGTTTTTCTCAAAAGGCGTCTCAGGCTCCTTGCCTGTAGCAAGCTCCGCCAGCGTATCCATCATCAGGTTCGGAATCCGTGCACCGTCATACGTAATTGTGTATTTGAGGGGGGATACCCCATCTTTCACTTCAGCTTCACCAAGCACTTTACCATCTACGATATCAAAGTCATATCCTTGGGCAAAGCCATGTTCGAACTCCCCACCCACTTCTGGATTAGCGAAGTTATCGAACAAATAATTTTGATATGTGAAGAAAATTTCTGGGTTTGCCATATCCTTGTTGATCAACACAACCCCGTTGCTGGCACCTGAACCGTGGTGATGGCTCTCGCCAGTCGGTCCGGTTGGCAGGGCAATGGCTTTGTAGGTAGCGCCGTCCACATTTTTCTTCACATCATCGATCGGCCAGTTCGGCATCCAGTGTGGTCCCACAATGATTCCGGCTTTGCCTGCTGTAAACAGTTCAGCTGCCTTGATCTCATCATATACGCCGGCTTCCTTCGGCAGATAGCCTTTGGACAACCAGTCTTTCATCGTTGCAAGTCCTTCTTTCACACCCGGTTGAACCGAGCCGTATTCCAGTGTTCCTTCTGCATTCAGATTCCACTGTCCTGGCATCGTGTTGTACATGCCGAAGATCCAGCCGGATTCAGTCATCCAGGTATTGAGGGCATTTTTCATGCCGACCGTCAGACCGTACGTATCCTTTTTACCGTTACCATCCGGGTCCTGATTCGTAAATGCATCCATCACCGTCACGAGCTCATCGATCGTTTTGGGTTCTTCCAGTCCCAGCTTCTTCAGCCAGTCTTCACGGATAAACATAACCGGGTCGCCGTTGTAAGCATAGTCAAAGATCGGAATACCATACCGTTTGCCTTCATACATGTACGGGTACCACTCTTCCGGTGCGGATTCAGCAGCCCCTTTCCATGTGTCGGATGCATACTTGTCGAACAGTTCACCTGCATCGGCGAATTTACCCGACTCAATCAACTCACGCACCAGATTGTAGTCCCCACGGATGGAGACGATATCCGGCATCTCCTCGTTAGCCGACAGGGAGAGACGAAGCTTCGTATAAAAAGCATCATTGGTCACGGACACAGCCCAAGGCGTGGTCAGGTCGATGCCCAGACGCTCTTTGGCCCATTTGGTGTGCACGTTGTTCTGTGCAGTCTCTCCGTTCTTGAACTTTGTATCATCATTCCAGGCTCGCAAATAGCTCATCTGAACCGCAGGTTCATACTTACCGTCTTGCAGCGCAAGTCGCGCAGCCGCTTCCTTGGATGGTTCTTCCTTTGCCCCCGAACTGCATGCCGTTACGGCAACCATCGTCAGTGCAAGCAATGCAGTCATCATTTTTCTATACATGAAACCCCTCCTCAATCACTTTGAATGCCCTTACATGAAAAGGATAGTGCAGCCGGGGAAGCAAACATATATCACAATTTCAATGTTCATATTGATTTGTTAACCGTTCCGAAAATCCTGCGGGGTCAGGCCATAATGTTTGCGGAAGACTTGAATGAAATAAGGGGTATTGTTATATCCCACTTCCTGACCGACTTCATAAATCTTCATAGCCGTGTGCTTCAGCAAGTGAACAGCACGTTCCATTCGGGAACGGATAATGTAATCACTGATGCCTTCACCCGTCGATTGTTTATACATTTTGGACAAGTAAACCGGGTGCAGATGCACTTCCCCGGCTATAACCTGCAAGGAAAGATCTTCGCCCAGATGGTGGTCAATCCATTGCTGGACCTGTCTGATCATGTTCGATCCATTTTCCTGGCCTGTGTCCGTTGTGCTTCGAGCCCATTGTTCCATCACGCTACGGGTCCAGGCTTCCAGACTCCGAAGTGACACGCCGTAGCCGTCCTTCAACAGTTGCTGATACTGCTCACCGAGGACATCGGACAACTGCCTGCCCTCCCGATGAGCCATGTACGAGAAGGCTGCTGCGAGATAGTGAAAAGCAACATAGACATGCTCCGGGAACACACTATCCGATAACTCGGCGAAAATCGAATCAATCTTGTTACTCGCGTCCTCCATCCGTCCTGCTTCCAGCAGTGCGGTCAGTCCGGGTGGCTCATAGAGCGCCGAAAGTGATTTCAATGTTGCTCCATGGGAGCCGGCAGCCGCATTGAGATGCAGTCCTTTGCCCGCTTCCGCCTGCTTGCGCAAGGCACTTACAGCCTGATGATATAATTGTGGAACCTGATCCGGAAAACGGCCTATCCGGCTGACTGACAGTGAAATGGTGGCGTTTAAATACTGCTTCACACTGTGAAGCAGCCGTTCTCCGAGCCGCCCCATCAGCAGTTCAGGTTCAGACTGTGCCTGTTTCGGACTTGCCATGAAGACGAGATCATCATACGCATCATCCGTATGGCAGAGATGATAGCTGCTGCCAAAAATTTCTTCCACCACGTTGGAGATGGCGTATTTCATCAGACGGAATGCCTTGTGTGTGGGCTGTGGGTCATCATAGCGGATGAGCAGCAGCTGCATTTTATCCTGGGGACGGAATCCAATCTCCAATTGCTCCAGCTTCTCCGCAAGTTCGCTCTCTGCAAATTTATGTCCAAGCAGTACATCCTTCATTAATCCCGCCCGCTTCTCGGGTAAATGTTCCCTCACCGAATACATGGCGCGCTGATGCATCAACTGTTTCTCTCCCTCCAGCCGAATCTGGACGGAGGCCTGCTGCACCGCTTCGATCAGCTCCTCATCCCGTACGGGCTTCAGCAGGTAACTTACTGTTCCATGACGGAGTGCCTGCTTCGCATAATCAAAGGACGCGTGTCCGGATAAAATGATACATTTGGTCCGCTCCCACTTTTGCCGAATATGACTTACCAGATCCAGACCGGACAAGCCCGGCATACGAATATCGGTGATGATAATATGGACCTGATGTGCCGTCATTTGCTGTAATGCCTCTTTCACCGAGTACGCCTTGTATACGTGTCCAATCCCATGTTCCCTCCACGGTATGGAGGATGCAATCGATTCCACCGCTGAATGTTCATCATCCACGACCATTAGATTCATCATTAGGGTATTCCTCCTCAAACCATCGTATTTCCACACTGAGACCCCCATATGGGATCGCTCCAAAATGAAGCCCCGAAGAATGACCATATCGTGTAATGAGCCGCTGGTGTACATTCCAGGTGCCCGTGCCAATTTCTTCACCCATCGGTTCATTGATCTCCCGTTCTAGACCGGCGATCTCTTCCTCCGTCAAAGTAACACCGTCGTTATCGACAAACAGACTGTATCGTGTGAAGTTCCTTCCATCGATTTGTTCTTGTACTGCCATGCCTGTAACCACAATGTGACCGCTGCCCTCCATCGGTTCAATGCCGTGAATGACAGCATTCTCCACGATAGGCTGGATCAGCAGCCTTGGAATGTGCTGCTGCATCAGTTCCTGCGGTACGGCGATCTCATACGACAAACGGTTGGTGCGCATCTGTTGGATGGACAAATAATTGTCCAGCAGCCTAATTTCCTCTTCCACGGTGGTCATATCGTTCTCATCACGTGTGATGTAGCGATAGTAATCACCCAGGCTGAGCGACATGGCAATAACCGCTTCGCGGTTGCCGAGCTGCGTCATATTTTTAATATAAAACAGACAATTGTACAGGAAATGAGGATTAATCTGTGATTGCAGATGCTTCAACGTCGCTTCCCGTGAACGGATGCGTTCCTCATATACCTTTTCGATCAGCTCCTGAATCTGCTCGGCCATGTGATTGAAGCTCTGAGTTAGGTACGCGAATTCATCACGGGAGTGATCGACCGGAATTCGTGTGGACAGCTGTCCTTTGCGAATCTGCTGCAGCCCTCTCATCAGACGTTGTATCGGCACCTGTACCTTTCGGTATAACAACAGTGCAGCGCCAATACTGAGCACGAGCAGCAGCAAAATCGAGGTTATAAACATATTTCGGCTCTTGTCCATAGGCGTTAGCAAGTCATCCAGCACAACCGGGTTAACATAGATTCCGTTCAGCTGTTTGGAGAGCACATAACTGACCAAGTACTTCTTGCCCCCCACCTCCAGCTGATGGTTGCCTTCACTATCCAGTTCGGTTAGTGGCATGTCCCGCATTACGGCTTCTACTAGCTCGGGGTCCGCACTGCGATTTAATAGAGGCTCGTTGCCCGGGACGAGTAGAAATGGATCTCCTCCCTGTGCCTCTTTGAAATCATCCAGCATGGCAACAATATTCATCGGATCAAAATTAATCTCCATCACCGTCCGTACATCCGTGGTCACAGGTTTTTCATTCCACTCGTAGTTATCCGTAAAGAAATAAGTAAAGCTGCCTTTGTTCAACTGCCATCGGCCTGGCTGTGGGAACTTCAACATCTTCTCATTAAAGACCGTCCGGTTCGACATGGTGGACAATACCAACTCTGCCTGAGGAAGCACAATGGTAATATCGTTCTTCCAACGGCTGGTGGACTGGTATAGTGACAATTTGTCGAGAATATCGAGATAGATGCTGTTTTTCTCATATTGGCTGGTTGATTCTGTCATGTAACGATAGTGTAAAATGCTTGGATCACGCAGTAAAGTCAGGCCGTAGAGCGAAAGCTGCTCAATATTTTTATCCACCTGAGAGCTAAAATAGTTGAACTGGTTCAAGCTGGACTGCTGCTTCTCCTCCACGATCATGTCCACGTTCGCCTGATTCGCGTAGGTATAGAGCAGCAAAATGGGTACCAGCAAGCAGACCAGCAGCATAACTGTTTTTGAGAATACTGTAAATTTCATTGCTTCACCCTGTCCCGGTTAAAGTAAAGAACCATATCGAAGTCCTATTTTATATTGAAACCCCTTACATATCTATACTGAATTTCAAATGAGTCACTATTCGGTATACGTTTTCAACAAGTTAATAAATCAACATCCGCCTTGAAATGTTGTTCTATAGCCCGCCCGTTTCCATTGCTATAATTCAGTTGCTCCACTATTTGCAGAGGCTGACTGGCCTCATTATGCAGAGGCTGGACGATATAAAGGAGGGACCTGATGGCTATGGAACAACCACTAACGACCAATACGCCGGTGCGGCAGGCAACACACAATCCACGCAAACGTACCCGCTGGAATTTCAAACGCAATTGGCCGCTGCATCTGATGCTGCTGCCTTCGGTACTGCTCACATTGCTGTTCGCCTATGTGCCTATGGGCGGCATTATTATTGCTTTTCAGGATTTCAAACCTTGGCTGGGATTCACCGGCTCCAAATGGGTAGGATGGGATAACTTCCGATTCATGTTCGAATATCCGGACAGTGTTCAGGTCATCTGGAACACCGTGCTGATTGCTGCCATGAAAATTGTGGCCGGACTCGTGGCCCCAGTTGTGTTTGCCATTTTGCTGAATGAAGTACGGAACTCCACGTTCAAAAGGTTCTCACAGACGTTGGTATACCTGCCCCACTTCCTGTCTTGGGTTGTACTGGGCGGCATCCTGCTAGACATGCTTTCACCCGAAGGTGGACTGATTAACCAAGTACTGGCGGCTGTTGGCATTGAACCAATCTTCTTTCTGGGAGATGGCGACTGGTTCCGTGTAACCGTAGTCATTAGTGATGTATGGAAGGAATTTGGATTTGGTACCATTGTCTTTCTTGCAGCTCTCGCGGGTATCAACCCTGCTCTGTATGAAGCTTCCGAAGTTGACGGGGCAACACGGCTTAAGCAGACCTTGCACATTACGCTGCCTGCACTCGTGCCGATGATTATTGTGGTGGGAACACTATCACTGGGGAACATTCTTAATGCCGGATTTGACCAGATCTTCAACCTGTACAATCCACTTGTATATGATAAAGGCGATATTATTGACACGTTTGTTTACCGGATGGGTATTTTGAATGGCAAAATGAGCTTCGCGACTGCGGTTGGTTTGTTTAAATCCTTTGTCGCCATGTTCCTCGTTATTACGGCCTACCGGATGGCTTACAAAATCGCCAACTACCGCATTTTCTAAGGAGGAATTAAGGTGTATCACAAAACGACCGGATACCGTATATTTAACGGCTTCAACCTGTTCTTCATCGCGGCCGTCTCGCTGCTGTGTGTGCTGCCGCTTATCCACATTCTGGCGGTTTCCTTCAGCGGTAAAGCGGCAGCTTCCGCCAATCTGGTAACGCTCTGGCCGATTGATTTTACAGTCGACGCCTATACCAAAACGTTTGGTAACAGCAACTTTCTCAGCGCGCTCTGGATTTCGGTGCAACGTACTGTGTTCGGAACACTGCTCAGTATGGTGCTGGTCATCCTGACGGCCTATCCTTTATCCAAGGAAAGTCTGAATTTCAAGGGACGTTCGCTGTACGCGTGGTTCTTCATCTTCACGATGCTGTTCAGCGGCGGACTGATCCCGTCCTATATCCTGATTCAAAAGCTGGGACTGATCAACACCCTGTGGGCTCTGATTTTACCTGGCGCTGTGGCGGTCTGGAACCTAATTCTCATGATGAACTTCTTCCGTAACGTGCCGAAAGAGCTCGAAGAAGCGGCGTTCATCGATGGTGCCAACCATATCACCACATTGTTCCGCATCTATCTGCCTGTGTCCATGCCGGCCATTGCTACGATCTCCCTGTTCACCATGGTGGGGCAGTGGAATTCCTGGTTCGACGGCTTGATCTATATGAATGACGCAGCCAAATATCCACTCGCTACGTTAATGCAGACCATTATCGTGCAGCAGGATTTCTCCAATATGAATGTTGATGCAACGCAGCTTCAGAACATGTCGCAGCGTACGGTTAACGCAGCCCAGATCTTTATCGGGGCATTGCCAATCCTGCTCGTGTATCCATTCTTGCAGCGATTCTTTGTCAAAGGAATTGTGCTTGGGGCTGTAAAAGAATAGGGGTCGTACGTTTACTGAACCTGAATGCATTCGCATCATCATTTCATCCCGAGGTTTATAACGCGCCGTTACTTACTTCGGGATGATTTTCCGCGAATGGCATTGTTATATTGATTAATGAGTTCATCCAGAACCATCGATTGACGAATGACCTCCGGATGCCAAAGTTCTTTATGAGCGTTTGCAATCTGGTAGAGCCTCTGTCGTGCCTTTTCGATACATTCCTGAATGGTTTCCGGATTATGCACCATACTCCCGCCCCCTGTTGTCCTTCAATATCCTCCATCCAAAAAAGACCATCTATTATAATATTCGGAACAAAGGGAGCTGCACATTACCCCAAAAATCAAATTTATGGTTATTTTTTCTTGTCCAGGTTGAAATAAGGATGAGCTATGGAGTCAGATGGTGCAAAATACGAAAAAATACCGGATAGGCTTATCAGCCTTATCCGGTATTTTGTTATAGCTACATTTTGCTCGAAGAATCCTTCAGGCTTCAGGCCAATTCCATATGAAATAAGCTGCTGCTAGCTAGTCCTCATAATCTGCAAAAAAAACATCATTCAAAATCGTTTTGGCTTTCTTCAAATTACGGGAATCCAACTTGTTGAGCATAGACATGATTTCGTTCATTTCATCGGTCAATGAAGAAGAGTGATTAGCCTTATAAGCTTCTGAAACCTTGCTTGTAGGTGCATCTCTTGGGGCGGATTCAATAGCCTCGTCCTCCTCTGTCTCCAAATGAATCCATGATGTATGCAGCATCTTCTTGAGGGTGTTGACGAGAAACTGTAACTCATCTTCGGTATACCGTTGCAAGAAATGATGAACCCCAAGATCAATTTGATGATGCAGGCCCTGATGCAAACGATAAATCTCTTTTCCAAGCGTTGTGGTACGGAACAGAACTTCTTTTTTGTTATCCGGAAGTGACTCGGTTACGATGATGTTTTGAGACACGAGTCTTCTCGTAATCTTGGAGACTGTCCCTTTGGAGAAACCGAATTGCTTTGAAATGGTTATGCCGTTTACTGGCTCGAGTGTACCAATAGCATCCAGCACATGCAGCATCGTCACCGTCATTTCTTTGATTAGCTCTTCAACAGCCGAATTAGGACTATTTTGGATCAGCCACTGTTTTTCTTCATCTTCTTCTGCTTGGAATCTGATCTGTATATCTTTCACTGCTTCCAATACTTCTTGGATTAATTGATCTCTATTTTGATTTTCCGATGGGTTGATCATTCCATTTTCCTCCAACGATTGTTAGCTTAACACCAGTATATCAGGGTATGTTCGACAATTAAAGTTTCTTGGAAACAATATTGACAGCAGTAAGGGGTTGAATTATTATTGTTTCATAGGAAATTAAAAAGTTTCCAAGAAACATTAAACCGAATATGATATCTCATCCATTGCGATATGGGTGATCAGGAGGAGATTCAACTGACCCAACATTACGATATTGACGTACTCATCGCTGGAGCTGGCCCAACTGGCTCCGCTCTTGCAATCGACCTGCTACGACGCGGCCTTCATGTTCGACTGGCTGACAAATCCCCTCACGCCTTTCAAGGCTCCCGTGCCAAGGGAGTTCAACCAAGAACCCAGGAGGTTTTGGGAGACTTCGGCGTGCTGGAAGAGGCTCAGTCAGAGGGAAGTATTTACCCGCTTGCGGGTTTTCATATTGGACCGTTAACTGTGCCTTGGCGCATGCAGCAGCAAAATAAACCAACACCGAGCGATCCGTATCCAAACATTCTCCTGTTGGCGCAACACCGAACGGATGCCATCTTACATCGCCTGCTCAAACGTCTCGGCTTAACCATTGAATTTAACAACGGGTTGGAGCAATTCGAACAGAATGCCGATGGAGTGACGGTGACTCTCTCTTCCGGGGAGAAGGTGCGCAGCAGATATCTCGTCGGAGCAGATGGAGGTTCGAGCATCGTTCGCAAAGGGGCAGGTATCCGATTTATTGGAGAGACTACCGACTCTGACCGCACACTCATCGTGGACGGCTCGATCGACAAACTGTCTCGCAATAGGTGGCATATGTGGCCACGCACACGTGGCACGTTTGTCGGAGCCTGCCCGCTGCCACACTCCGACCAGTTCCAAGTCATGATCAGGCTGGCACCAGATGAAAAGCCTAACCTTGACGAAGCCTCACTGGCCGCTCAATTCCACAAACTCACAGGTTTGCGTCTCCACCACATCACTTGGAGTTCGGTGTTTCGTCCCAACGTTCGGCTGGCTGAGCACTATCGGTCTGGTCGCGTCTTCATTGCAGGCGATGCTGCTCATGTGCACACCCCGGCCGGAGCACAGGGTCTCAATACGGGTATACAGGACGCCTATAACCTCGGTTGGAAAATAGGGCAGGTCATTGCTGGGGCACCCGATCGTCTGCTTGACAGCTACGAGGCTGAGCGTCAACCGATTGCCGCTCGTGTCCTCAGCAAATCCAGCGAGCTGTACGCCAGTCTAGATAAAAATCGCCTGGCTAGCCTCAAGCGTGGAGACGAGGAGCGACAGCTTAGACTTTCGTACCATGGTGGGCCGCTCGCATCTAGCGAAGAATCGGCTACAAAAAACCTTCATGTAGGTGACCGGGCGCCAGATGCTCCTTGCACCGGTCCTAGTGGGGAACGTTGTCTGTTCGACATCTATCAAGGGCCTCACTTCACTTTGCTTGCCTTTGGCCCTAACGCTGCCAAGGTACTCCCCAAGTTGAACTGGCCAACCAGCGGTGCCGAATTACACTGCTACGTCGTTGGTACCGCACACGAATCCAATCAGAACGTCCTCCATGACTCCAGCGGCAAATTGACCCGTACCTACGGCATTACCAGCGACACGCTGGTCCTGATTCGCCCAGATGGTTACATCGGGAGCATCATCACGGCCGATTGGCAGACAAACTTCGACAACGTAGCCAGAATGTTGGCCCCGCCGCAAATCATCTGAGCCAACTCGAATTGAAGCTCATGCGAGACTATGAATGCTAGGGCAGCTAATGTATGAGGGCGTCATTACGGCCATAGATGTGGCTAAGCTAAACGCAAATAAAACCGGAAACGACCGCATTCAGGGTCTTTTCCGGTTTTATTTTATCTGTACTTTTTCCATTTTGAACTATGTACACTGCTCCATTCATCTTAATCCAATGTCCTCAAAACGATTGCCAATCGTCTCTGGGAAGGCCTGCTTAATGGCATCAATGGCACGCTGTTCCGTTTCCCCTGCTTGCTCAATCAGATGGATCACCCTTAACAGATGCCCTGGTTCCTTCGCATCCCATGCTGTTGAATCCTCAACCTTCTCCATCATCTGAGCATATAGGTCTGCGAGTAACGCATACTCCTGGACCACATGATTCATCTGAATGGACAAATGCTTAAGCTCTGCAACATAAGAAGCCATATCCTTTCTTGAATTAGCATAATAGCGCAAAACCATGGCAGCTTGATCTGTTTCATATGCACCAGATTGTAGGGCATCAGCAATGGCTGCATATGCAGCAGCTCCGCAGGCGTAATCCTGAGGTGGCAGCATGTAATCATGGGTCTCCCATTTGTACACAGCCTGAATTAATGATTCCTTGCACACTTCCCATATGTCTACGGTTGTATGGGATTCAAGCACCTGATAGTACCAGTATGGTGTACTGTTCCGACCAAAAGAATCATAGGGCAGACAAATGACTTCATTTTCTTGACTCTCACAAATGAACAGCATCTGCTCCCCATCATCATATCCAGCACAAATAACAAACTGATCATGCCACAGAATAGCGCCCACACCCCGGTCAATAGAAGCCTTGATATCCAGCAGGGCCTGCTTCTGATAGAGCGGAAAGGTCGGCTCGAACGAAAATCCCCCGTGTTGTCCGGTCGTGACGCCAATGAAATCAGAAGCTACAAAGTTCTCGGCCATCCAGTTGTATGCTGAGATCGATTCTGTCGTTAGACGCCGATCTACCACTAATCGAAACACACTTGCGGTCATACCCGCAATCATGTGACGCGGTAAATCCGTCCACTGCTTGTGCATCAGAATGCTATACATCGCATCGATGTACGAGCCTGCACCGCTCCAGGATCGTTGTTCATCTGCCAAATTCTCAGTCTGTGGAAAACGAATCAAATCCGGCAGTATTTTACTCCTCATCACCTTATCCTCCCTCCCCCTACCTTGCTGAATGTGCTCCCCAACGTGGTACAGTGTTGCGTTTACGATCAGGATACTTCGAGGAGATCAAACGAAAATAATCAACAGCCTGCTCTTCCAATGCTTTCGCTTCCAATAAAACCTGTGCCAGCTTCTCTGTGGCGTCTGCCTGCATAATCCTTCTGTTATGTTCCTGAATCATGCATCCCTTCATCTGTATAATCAATGCTCCAAGCTGTTCATAACATGCATAGGCTTGGTCCAGTTCGGGCCATATCCCCCGCACATCCTGCAAATACATCTGAATTTCAGTTCGGGACTGGCAATAGGATTCCAAAATATACACAGCACCCGATGCATCGTAATCTTCACCCCGAAGGGCTTGCACCCACACATCATAAGCCATTCTGCCCGAAATGATATTCCGATCAGGCAGTAGACGATAAGGGATATCCCAATCCTCAATTGCTAATCTCAATGATTCCAATAGCTTCTCTTGTTCAGGGATATGTACCTGGTCACCAAAGACCTGACAATACCAGAACCCGGTGAAGTTTAATCCGAAATTGTCATACAACAAAATCTGTGATTCCTTGCTCCAGCCATCTTGCACATAAAAGATGCGATCACAGTCATCATACCCATGAATAACGCCAAATTCCGGAAGCCAGTAGATTACCCCGATGCCTGCATCCAGGCTACGTTTCACCCAATTCACCGCATCCCGCTGGTAATACCCAAATGTGGGATGACGTGTCCGTCCCCCATCCCAGATCGTGAATATCCCCAAGTTGTCGATCCCAGGGCGATGAGATTCTCCCCATTGACCATAGGCTGTAACCGACATGGGCAGTAGTCTGCGATGCACTGAAAGTTTGAATGCCATACCTGTATACCCAGCGAGCACATACTTGGAACCCTGAAACAGACCCGCATGGGTCAATATAGCGTGTAGGCTATCCACATATGATTTGGACTCCCGCTTCATGATCAGGTTGTCTAACACAACTTCAGTCAAAAAAAATCCCCTCTCCATGGTTGTTCTAATTCACGTTTGCCTTGCGCTTATGGCAAGCCTGTCGATTATTCCTTCAGCACTTTGCTGAAACTTTCGTCTAAGCCACATTGGAGACAACAGTTCCTCCCACTCGCTAATGAACAAATGCTGTAGGAAAGCATCCGTATCATAAAATTCAATCCAGTGAACCTGACCTTGCTTCTCTCGAATCCGATATCCATGCCACAGCTCTGTTTGCCGCACTTCTCTCAGTCTTATCTCAGCGACAAACGGTTTACGGACAGGCAGCGCCTCTTCCCATGAACCCAGCAACCCGTCTGTCTGACACTGAAACGTCTCGTTCGTCATCTGCACATGAATCATGCCCTCCAGCCGGATGGCCGTTTGCTGTAAAGGGTCCATTTCATAACCAACCACGTAATCTGCGTTGAACTGGGACAGCATCTTCAATGGACACCAGGTAAATTGCCGTTCTCCGGCATGATCTCTGTAATGGATATGTACTTTGCGGGATTCGGTAATCGCATGGGACAGAATCTCAAAGAACTGAAGCTGCTGCGGATCTGCTTTAAACACAGGAAGCTGACTGCTCTCCATCTGCTGTTCCTCGAGCGTAAAACGCTCCAGTAAATGCGCCACACGCTTTACCGCATCTGACTGATCATAATTGTAATGCCGATAACGATGCGCCAGATACTTAAGCACCCGCTGTTCTTCTTCCGTCATATATAAATGGGGCAGCCGGTAGGTCTGATCCTCGTAACAATACCCCCGATATTTTGCGATATACACCAGAGGGGCACGCAGAGAAATCGTCATATATTCAATATCACGCTGGGCCTGGCGCCGGGATATTTCAAATTCACGTGCAAGCCAGCTGCTGTTCGGAAAACGTCCACTCCGAATCTGCTCGTCAAACCAGTGAATACGATGCATATTGCTCATTTCCCCGCCCCCTGGCTCATTCCGTATTTCGTAATTATATTATACCAAAAGACATGGCCCGTTCCGAAGAACAGGCCTGTTATGTTATACGGTTGCCTTATCCACTCTGGACTGCACAGCTTTGGAACATTTCTTGCATACTTTCAGACTCGTACCATCTGTTTTCGTTTGCGAATACAACAATTTAATCCGGGTGCTGCTGCACACCGGGCATGTTCCTCTTCCTCGGGATGGTAGATTCCACAGGACGCGTCCTCTTTTTGTTTTTGCCAACGTTTGTGAACCTCTTTTCGATATGGTTTGTGTGTTTCCCCGTTATTATAGAGGAAGTGGTACGACATAGAATGTCGCAGCAGTATGGAACATGCCACATATAAAAAAATGTCCCCTCTTCGACTTGAAGAAAGGACATTTTTTAGGATTCATGTATTTCAGACTGAGCTGCCGCTTGTAACAACGGCTGCAACAGACCAGGAAAACGCACTTCCAGATCCTCGGATCTTAGCGTCAGGAAATGCTGTGTACCTTGCACTCTCACCCGAATGACTCCGGCTTCCCGCAGGGTCCGAATATGGTGTGACATCGTGGATTTCACAACAGGTGCACGAAAATGACTGCAGGGCTGCTCACCATTTCTGGCTGCTTCGGTTACGATCCCAAGACGAATGGGATCACTTAAAGCGTACAATACGGAAGAAAGTTCAATATCCTCCACTTGAGGATGGTGCAAAATTTTCATCGTTGTAGTCTCCTTTTTTTCAGACTATCCATTGTATTTTAGCACAGTTCCATGATATATTTCTAATGTTCGATACCAATCGAACTTACAAATCTATTTCGTTTATATATCCCCTGCTGTCAGGCATGGGATTCACTCTATACCACATTTTGCAAATGTTACACACCGTTTCTGAAATGTTGCGAAATACACATCAATCTAGGAGGTTTTTATGAACAACACCGCAACTGCATCATCTGGGGAACGGACAGCAGGAATACAGGAAGGGTTAATCGTAAGTCTGCTTGGCTTCACGGTTGTGCTTGTCGTTATGAATACGATGATGTTCAATCTGGCCCTGCCCAAAATTGCAGCTGAATTTATGCTCTCATCTGTCTCTTCTTCCTGGATTGTCACCGGTTATTCTATCGTTTTTGCCATTTCCTCGATCACGTTCTCACGTCTATCGGATTTTATTCCGATTCGCACCCTGTTTACGACCGGTCTTACACTGCTTGGTGCGGCATCCGTTCTTGGTTTCTTCAGTAACCATTTTATCCTTCTGCTCATTGCACGTCTGATTCAGGCTGCGGGTGCAGCTTCTGTACCAGGGCTAGCTATCGTTCTTATTACTCGTTACATTCCAAGTGACCGCCGGGGTAAATCCATGGCTGTTGTCATGTCGGCCAGTTCACTGGGTCTTGGACTCGGGCCTGTGATCGGCGGCAGTATTACACAGTTTCTCGGATGGCATGATCTGTTCATCGTTACCGGACTAACCTTGTTTCTGATCCCTGTATTTTTCAAATTGCTTCCAAGTGAGATGCCGCAAAAGGGTTCATTCGACTTGCTCGGCGCACTGTTACTGGCGATCGGAACAACTGGCGTTCTGCTATTCCTGACTTCGCGTGAATGGATAACCCTCGTTATTGGTGCGGCTGCACTGGTTCTGTTCTGGTTACGAATTCGCCGTGCGGCTGATCCCTTTGTCCAACCGGCCCTGTTCAAAAACAAAAAATATATGATGCTCAGCTCCCTGGGGATTGTATCGTACATTAACAACTTCTCGACGCTGTTCCTGCTGCCGCAAATTCTGGCACATCTGTATGGCCTGACTCCGGCCCAGTCAGGGCTTGTCATCTTTCCGGGTGCAATCGTGTCCATGCTGTTATCCAATCGGATTGGCCGCATGATTGACCGACACGGCAATACTCAACTGCTCAAGTTCGCACCATGGTTGCTGCTCGCTGCTGCCGGACTGTTTGCTCTTTTTGCAGACGACAGCATCTATGCCATTATGGCCGTATACATTCTGCTTAGCGTAGGCTTCTCTGCACTAACAACGAGTGTATCCAATGAGTTGTCGGGCAATCTGACGATGGATCAGGTTGGTGCTGGCATGGGACTGTTCCAGCTCAGCCAGTTCTTCAGCGGTGCATTTAGTGTTGCGGTAACCGGCGTGGCATTGACAGCCATGCAGCAATTGCCATTAGCCTCGGCGTACACCAACATTTTCTGGGGTATGACCGTAGTTGCTCTGGCATCCATTATTTTCTCCCAGGTGTATCTGAGAATGCAGTCACGGAAGAAAACCGTCGCTTCACACTAAACAGGTTTCAAAGGATCTTACTTTTAATAGACTCTTCATACAAAAAAGCGAGGGATTGGACCGATAGAGTCTGATCTCTCGCTTTTTCTGTTTGTTATTAGACTAAAAGAAATCAATAAATATTACTTTATCTCTGTTATTCTTATATTATAACCAGATCGTATATATATTTTGAAAATGATAAAACCAAGGGGATGTCTACTCACATATGAAACTTCAAAAGTTTAATTCACTATTTCGTATCCCTACATACCGGCTGTTTCTCGTTTGTATGTTGTTGCAAGGCATGGCGATTTCAATCAGCGCTCCCTTTCTGGCGGTCTACTTTACAACCCGTCTCGAAGTATCCATCGCTACATTCGGATTATTCACTGCAGTAACACTTATGGCGGGTGTGTTGTTCAGTACCTGGATCGCCAGACGATCGGATCAACCCGGGGCTCGCAAAAAAATTCTGGTGTCTGCCATGATTTGCAATGCTCTTGCTTTTGCCGGGTATCTGTGGATTCACGACTTCACTTTATTATTCATCTATATGACGGTGCTGACTGCACTCGGATCTCCCGCCATGCCACAATTGTTTGCAGCTGCAAGAGAAGCGGTCAATACCGCAACGAACGTCGATCATGCTGTAGCCAATTCAACCCTGCGCTCCGCGTTTTCACTGGGGTTTATTACGGGACCTTTACTCGGGACTTTACTGATTGCATATATTGGGTACACCGGCATCTTCAGTTCAACGTGTATTATTTTTTTGATCAATGCGTTATTATTTTTCTTTCTCTTACAAAAGGCTCCCGAGCCTTCTACCCTCCGTGCATCAACAGGTGGCATACATATGAAATTGCATCAGGATGCAAGAATCTATATGCCTTTTCTCATTACTACACTCCTGTATATGGCACATTGGATGAATAATCTGAATGCATCACTGTTCATTATTCACCATCTGGGCGGTGGAACCCGGGAAGTTGGCTGGATCTCCAGTCTATGCGCGGGGCTTGAAATTCCGATTATGTTAGGCTTGGGTCTGCTCGCTTCAAGATATCCCAACCGCACACTCATGTTATGGGGCGCTCTGATGGGTGCCGCTTATTATGTAATAGTATTGTTCTCCACGGAACTGTGGCACTTGCTGGCCGGACAACTTTTGCTCGCATTCTTTGTCGCCGTCATCTCTGCTATCGGGATCAGTTACATGCAGGATCTGCTTCCGTCCATGCCCGGCTATGCGTCAACACTCTATTCCAATGCCTCCACGTTGGGAAGATTATTTGGCAGCTTGGTGGGGGGATGGACAGCCGGAGCGTGGGGGTATCGGAATGCTTATTGGGTGTGTCTGATGCTCGTTCTGCTTTCGTTAGGCATGCTTGTTATCACTCAACAATTGTCAAAAGAAAAGCGTCAGACCCTTTCACTCTAATCAGATCCTCGGAAGCAAGCCTGAGTAAAAGTAAAAGCTTGAACATACCAAAGCCCCAAGGACGCAGCTATAGCGCTCTTGGGGCTTTGGTTATCATCGTTGTAATCTTCTTTATATGAATAAGAGAACACTATTCAAACAGATCCAGACGTAGACGCTTCAGGCTGGTATGCTGGATGAGCCATTGACCATCGATTTTGACAAACGTCTCATGGTAGTGTCCAAATCCGTGAAAGGATTTATTGTCATTGCCTTCGGGGAATGTCACCCAATCTTCCATTGGAGAGATGACTTTGGCTTCATTCTCGGATACAAATTCAACTTCGGCGCTATGTACGTGATGCACCGTTACGGCAACATCCACCAAATCCCGGAATACTTGAACGATGGTGTCACGGCCGGTTAATACCGGTATTGGATTGCCTTCTGTACTGAAATCAGCTACGGCACCCGGAGCAAACACCTCACCCAACGTATCCCACTGCTTCGTGTCAATATAACGGCAATAACGCGCTTTGGTGTTCCGAATGTTTTCCAGTGCAAGCAGTTGTTCCAGTCCTGTGATGGTTGATTGGCTCATGTGTTGTCCCTCCAGAAATCTAAGATGTAAGCAAATATGTATTAACAACTTCCTTCCTTATTGTACCATTCCGCTCATATTCGGTACAATCTCTTCAATCCTCATCCGAGTACAGCAAAAAAATCCTTCCAACTCCCTTAAACAGGGAAGAGAAGGATTTGAAATTCGCGCTTCAACGGGCGCAGCGAGAGGATCAACTGGACCTCTGATTTAGGTTATAAAGAATGTGCAGCTTTCATCTGGGCAGCCAGCTCAGACATTTTTTTATTGTGCAAATAGCTCTCCATCTCTTCTTCCGCACGAACCATCACCTGCTGAATCAGGCAGCCTTCGTTATGATCCTGCGAGCATTCGAACAGGGAAGCCTGTCCTTCAATGGCATGGATAATCTCCAGAAATGAAGGGTCGGGATTCTTCCGGCTAAGCCGATAACCACCATTGGCACCGGAAGTTGATTCGATCATGCCGGCTTTGACCAGCTTGGTCAATATTTTAGATAAGTAGGTTGGAGATACTTTCTGCATCTCAGCTAACTGATGTACACTGACCAGTTGTTCCGGTTCGGTCGCAACCAGGAAAAGCATGGTATGCAGGGCATAGTTTGTAGCTTTCGAATATTTCATGAGGGCACCTCATTATATACGGATTTAATTTATCTATAATAGACTTGATTGAACGCTCTGTCAAACGTCGTAAGTTCCCGCATAATCAAATAAATGAACATCATTACATCTAAATGTGGTAAAGCCCGCGATATTCCGTTGGAGTCATGCCTTCATGGGCCAAGAACTGGCGGTTAAAATAACTGGCATTGGGATACCCCGCCTCCTCTGCGATCTGTCCAATGTTGGCCGTAGGCCGTTCCAGCAGCCACTGCTTTGCCATCTGTAACCGCGAACGGGTTATAAATTCCATCGGGGTCATCTCCACAGCACTCTTAAACATTTTGCAAAAGTAATACGAACTCACACCCGCCATATCCGCCCAATCCTGTAACAAAAACGGTTGGCATGCCTCCTGCTGCATCTGTGGAAGCAGTGCAAGGATACGACTCTCAGCCTTGCTTGTGCGTGTGCTTTTCAGTGGAACAGCATGCTGTACGAACTCGGCCAGCACAGCGTAGGTCAGGGTAGATAGTTGGGCAGGACGCAGCATCCGGTTCTGCTCGGCTTCATTTAATAGAGCCATATGTGCTTCTTCCCATGGAGCCTGCTGCCGCAGCGTCCACAACAGATTGCGGTGCAACCCCCGCTCAATCATATAATCATGCAGACGTTCACCGTAAAAATGAACCCATCGCACATCCCATGGATCATCCTCACTACTGTAGTAATGCTGCCGCTGCTGCGGGAAATACAGTACAGCCTGACCCGCACGAAGCTCATGCACTACCCCATCCACTTCCACGTACCCCTTGCCCGCAGCAACATAGTGGATATTGAAGTTGTTCAGTGCGCCAGCCTCCCGTAATACAGTGTGCTCGGGGTGGTCGACATAAAGTCCAACGGATTCTGGATAACAAAAATACGGAATATCCTGTAGGGTTAGCAATACAGTCTGTCTCATCATAGCCTATTCTCTTTTCTCAACAATATTGTGTTAACTCATTTCAATATATTATCATTTTCATTCATTCATCTATTACTTATAATCACAATATACATTCATTCATAGGAGGAAACAACAAATGAATTCAGATCGAAAATTGCGCTGGGGAATTATTGGTAGCGCTAGCATTGCCGTGCGATCCGTTATTCCAGGTTTGCAGCAATCCGAGTTGAATGAAGTAACCGCCATTGCCAGCCGGGATGAAGAAAAAGCGAAACAAACCGCTGACCAACTCGGCATTTCTCAAGCCTATGGCAGCTATGAAGCTTTACTTGCTGACGATTCCATTGATGCGGTCTACATTCCGCTTCCGAACCATCTGCACCGGGAATGGACACTCCGTGCCGCAGAAGCCGGTAAACATATTTTGTGTGAGAAGCCACTGGCACTGACGGAGCAGGAAGCTCAGGAGATGGTGCAAGCCTGCGAAGACGCTGGTGTGCATCTCGCTGAGGCTCTCATGTACCGACACCATCCACGTTATGATCAAATTAAAGATATTATCGCCAGCGGAGAAATTGGTGAGATCCGCGGCATTCATAGTACATTTTCGTTCAACAGTTCCGGTGCGACAGGTAATGTTCGCTTCCGGCGTGATTGGGGCGGCGGTTCACTGTATGATATCGGCTGTTATTCCATCAGTGCAGCACGCTTGCTGCTTGGCCAAGAGCCATCCGCGGCAACCGTCATTGGCATGTTCTCCCCTGAGCATGGTCATGTGGATATGATGGCTTCCGGCCTGCTTGAGTTTGACAATCATATTGGCGTAACCTTTGACAGCAGCATGTGGGCAGCCTTCCGCAACACACTGGAAGTGCTTGGATCAGATGGCATCATCGAGGTTCCTTCTGCTTATATCAGCAATCCGGACCGGGGCTCCAACTTCTTCGTAACTGTTGACGGTGAGCGTAAGGAGATTGAAGTTCCACAGGTGAATCACTACTCCCTCCAGGGAGACGACATGGCACGAGCTGTACTTCAAGGTAAAGCTCTGCGCTTCGCTCCATCCGATGCTGTAGCCAATATGAAAGTACTCGAAGCTTGTCTTCGTTCAGCAGAAGAACGTACACGAATTACACTATAAAAAGAGAGGATGAACTGAATTATGGAATACATTGAAATTGCTGGTGCAGGCAAACCTATCTCCCGATTAATTAAAGGAACCGATTATTTCTACCATGATGCCTATGAAAAAGCAGCTACGAACATGGATGCATTCCTGGCGATTGGCGGTAATACCGTTGACTCCGCGCATATTTATTGTGGCGGGCAGAGTGAAGAAGTGCTCGGACGTTATATGCAGGAACGGGGTAACCGTAACGAGATCGTTATTTTGACCAAAGGTGCGCATCATGACCAGAACGGCCCACGCGTTAACGCTGATGCTATCCGCAGCGACCTTCTTACCAGTCTGGAACGGTTGCAAACGGAACATGTGGAGCTATATGCCCTGCATCGGGACGATCCCAACATTCCGGTTGGCGTAATTCTCGAAGCGTTGAATGAACATATTGAATCCGGCAAAATCGGCGCGATTGGCGCCTCCAACTGGACCTGGCAGCGGCTGGAGGAAGCTAACGCTTATGCTGCAGCTAACGGTCTGAAAGGTTTCACATTCAGCAGTCCTAACCTCAGTCTTGCCAAAGCAAACGAACCGTTCTGGGCAGGATGTGTATCGGCAGACGAAGAAACGTTGGCATGGCATGAGCGCACCAAGCTTCCATTGCTGTCTTGGTCATCCCAGGCTCGCGGCTTCTTTACCGGACGATTCACACCTGAAGTGCGGGATAATGAAGATCTTGTTCGTGTATTTTACAGTGACGGCAACTGGGAACGTTTGCACCGGGCGGAACAATTGGCAGCGTCGAAAAATACCACGCCAATTCAGATTGCACTTGCTTATGTATTGAACCAACCCTTCCCGACATGTGCGCTGATTGGCGCTCAAAATCGGGCGGAACTGCTCTCCTGTGACGAAGGTTCTCGCATCACATTAACCCGTGAGGAACTGGATTGGCTGGACCTGGGCAGTCATGTGAAGCCAAGCGTTTAAATTTAAATATGCTTTGTGACCCAACCTTAAAGGTTAAGGGGCTGACTTATCCGCAATGTCGCGGTGGTCAGTCCCTTTTGAGATTCCAACTATCGGTTTAACATCATTACGTATTCAACCCATCCTGGTTGTCATGAGAAAAGTAATAAAAAGAGACTACCCGCCAGAAATATTTCTCTGGAGGTAACCCCTTTTTAATATTAGATAGTCAAACGAATTAAAGTAATGACGATGATATCGTTACGATTACAGCTTCACGATCTGACCCGTTTTTTCGGATTCGAATGCTGCCAGAATCACTTGCAGGGAACGCAGACCTTCTTCACCGGAAATGCTTGGCGGTGTTTGCGTTACAATCGACTCTACAAATGCGTCAATAACGCCGCTCGGTACTTGTTTCTCGTTGGTAGCCATTGCGCCAACTTTGTATGTTTCAACCGTACCGTTAGTCAGCTCAACAATAACCTCGTCGCCTTCTACCGTTCCGATCTTCATCACACCATTTTCACACCACAGAACCGTACTGTTATCTCCTGCTCTGTATTGTGTCCAGCTCGCTACCAGCGTACCGATTGCACCGCTCTTCATACGAAGCAAGCATGTCGCGTTATCGTCCACTTTGGTGTTTTCCTTGTGCAATGTGCTGATAAAACCAGCAACTTCGGATACTTCGTCATTCAACAAATAACGAATAAAGTCCGATTTGTGCACGCCCAGGTCACCCATGGCACCCATAATCGCTTCTTCTTTGCGGAAGAACCAGCTTTCTGCACCGTCTACGCTCCAGCCTTCCGGACCCGGATGACCAAAGGAAGTACGGAAATTCAGGACTTTGCCAAGTTTGCCGGAGTCCAAGATTTCTTTGGCTTTCACGTGTGGAGGCATCAAGCGCTGGTTGTGTCCAACCATCAGATACACACCGTTTTTCTTGGCAGCTTCAATCATTTGCTCGCCTTCTTCGGTTGTAACCGCCATCGGTTTTTCCACCAGTACATGTTTACCGGCATTTGCAGCAGCAATGGCCATCGAGGCATGCAGATAGTTCGGCGTACAAACGCTGACTGCATCCACTTCTTCGTTTGCAAGCAATTCTTCGTAGCTGGAGTAAGCTTTACCGCCGTAAGTTTCGGCCATCTTCTCCGCACGCTCCACGATCGGATCGGCAAATGCGACAAGTTCTACGTTCTCATTGGCAGCATACTCTGGAATATGTCTGCGCTCGGCAATAGCACCACAGCCGAATACAGCAACTTTAATTTTACTCATGTATAAATGTCTCCTTTGACAATTAAATTAGAATTGGTTCAAGTAATTTTGCTTCAACCAGTTGTGGCTGTTGGCTACGCTTTCAAGCGGTGGATTCTGGCAAACGTCCTGTTCCACGATCAGCCACTCTACACCTGCACTTGTAGCCGCTTCAATAACAGCTGGCAGATTAACGGAACCTTGTCCCAGTTCCAATGTCTTCATCTGGCCCTGTTCATCTTTGCTGAAGTCTTTCAAGTGAAGCAACGGCAGACGGCCTGCATATTTGTTGATATACTCAATCGGATTTTGTCCGGCAAATTGTACCCAACATACGTCCATTTCCACTTGAACCGCTTCAGGTGTCGTTTGAGCAAACATCGCATCAAAGGCATTTTCGTCGCCAACCTGACCGTGGAATTCGAAATCATGGTTGTGATAACCGAAGATCAGACCTTGTTTAGTCGCTTCAGCACCATATTGCTGCAATTCGTTGAACAGTTTGGTCCAGCCTTCTGCATTCTCTGGACGATCTTCAGGCATCAGGTAAGGGCAGATCATATATTGAGCCCCAATCGTTTTGAGGTAATCGATTTGTTGTTGCAAATCTTCACGCATGGCATGCAATGAAACGTGGCTGCTAAAACCTTTTAGGCCAAGCTCATCCAATAGCGCTTTCATTTCTTCGGCAGGAATGTCACCATATCCAGCGAATTCAACACCTTCATAACCAAGCTGAGCTACTTTGCGCAACGTTCCACGGAAATCTGCTGCAGTTTCATCACGGAGTGTAAACAATTGCAAACCAATATTAAGTTTTTTCATAATAGATGCACCTCTGCTCTCAAATTTGCTTTCATTGCTCTATCTGGTATCATCCTAACGCAAAACAGGCTAGAATGAACATATACAATATCGTCAGAACATGAACTATCTGATCAAATTTTTAAATTTGGAGGATACATCATTTGGAAACCTCAGTGCTGATCTGTGATTACTCATATCATTACAAGGCGTTCAACCATAATATGAAGGGCGAGTTGCAGACTTATCTGTTCCGTCTGCAAACTGAAGGTTCTTGCAAGGTATATGTGCAGGATGAAGAATTTAAGATGACTGGCGGGGATTTACTGCTGCTCAAACCCGGGGACGATTATCACCTTGTGGTAGAAGAGCCTCACAAGGAGGGCAGGTTGTCCAGCGGAGACTATTACTTGTTCTGTGAAGGGGAATGGATTGATAGCTGGTGGAAGCGTCACCATCGATCCACGGTGAGCCACATCGGACTGGATGATAAATTGATCAGCCTCTGGCGCAATATGCTCCTGGAGAAACGGCGTGGACCGCTGGAGGAAAATATAGAACTGAGTGATGCACTGCTGCGCGGTTTGTGCCTGTATATTGATCGGGCCATCAAGGAGAATATCCAGACGGATCGTTCTGTGTCCTCGACACTGAAGCTGAAACGATTCATTGAAGAACATGCCACCGTGACCTTCAAACTCGAAGAAGCCGCCCGCTACGCAGGACTAAGCCTGTCTCGTGCAGTTCGATTGTTCAAGGAGCACTATGGACAAACGATGATTCAGTATGCAATTGAGATTCGGTTGAACGCTGCCTTGGAGCGTATGAAGTACAGTGATATGACCTTGGAGCATATTGCGGAAACATGCGGCTTTGCAAGCTATTCCTATTTTCATCGGGTATTCCGATCCCATTTTGGAATGTCCCCGGCTGAATATCTCAAATCCCAGGCCCATCAATCCATTGATTTGGAGCATGTCTAGGTGCCGTTGAATTTCAAATTCCCTCCTTATTTCAGGATGAAAGCAGCTGATTTTCAATCGGCTGCTTTCTTTTTCCTAAACTTCTTCCCAAAACCTCTTTCACTTCCCATGACTTCATGGGAACAAACCAGTATAGTTAAAATATAGTATTCTTACAAATTCATACATAGGTTAGTCTTATACTCTACCACTCTACTATCTGGAGCGATTAACATGAATTCTAAACGTAAAATTCTCATTATCGAGGATGAGCACGATATCTCGCGTATTCTACGAGACTACTTGACGAAGAATCAGTATGAAGCGGCAGTAGCCGGTAATGGTCAGGACGGCCTGCAGATGATGGAAATGCTGCAGCCGGATTATATCATTCTGGACATCATGCTTCCGGATATGGATGGCATTGATGTATGCCGCGAAATTCGGAGACGAAATAACATCCCCATTCTCATTCTGAGTGCGAGGGGAAGTGATACGGATAAGGTGCTCGGGCTTGGATTCGGGGCGGATGACTATATGACCAAACCATTCTCCCTAAGCGAGTTACTGGCCCGCATCAATGCTCATTTCAGACGATATGATAGTGTGAGCACAGAACAAGATCACACCCATATACTGCGTCTGGGTAACCTCCAAATTGACAAGAAAGCCTATAAGGTCACCGTCGACGGGAATGAGGTTTCTCTCTCCGCTAAGGAGTTTGAATTGCTGTTTCATCTGGCAAATCACAAAAATCAGGTTTTTTCCAAATCCCAATTGCTTGATGCGATCTGGGGATATGCCGCCTACGGCGATGAGAATACCGTTACTGTGTACATACGCAGATTGAGAGAGAAAATTGAGGCAGACCCTTCCCATCCTTCTGTTCTGAAGACGGTGTGGGGCGTCGGATACAAATTCAATTATGAATAAGCAGGAATGGAGACCACTACATGTCATTATCCACCTGGACCAAACGCTGGCTCAAAACTTCATTGACTCTCCTAGTTATTCTGATTGGATGCAGCCTTGTCTTCTTTCTTAATTTGCTCATTGGAAGACACTCAGGTGAGACAAATCTGGCCATCAATCAGGTTCGTCTCAGGGTTAACCCGATTCTGCTTCAACTGGAGCAAAACCATGAACGATTAAATGAGCCGGATCTTCGAGATCAACTGCGCTTCATCGCTGAGAAAAGCGGCCTTGACTTCGACTATGTCGGATTGGACGGAATGGTGATACTGTCCTCCTCTCCTTCCTCCGAGGGAACACAGATCAATTTGCGATCTGCTTTGCATTATGATCTGAATCATGCATTGGTGGCCATGGACGGAAGCCAGTCGCTGAACCTTGCCTTTCCTGTGATGGATGGACCGGGTGGCGGGCAGATTGGCAATGCCATTTTTACGATTCCACAATCACTTGTCATCGTCCAAAAGTCCTCTACATTCACTTTTTTCGTTCTGGGAACCCTGGTTATCATCTCTATCCTCCTAGGATTCCTCCTCATATTCATGAAGCGTAAGATCAGAAAACGGATGTTGTCCCCCATCCATCAGTTGAAACAACATGCGGAATCCATTCTCAAAGGGCAGTATAATGACCAGATTCAGTATAACCGGATGGATGAGATGGGCGAACTTTATGCCATGCTGGATTTGATGCGCACGGAAATCATGCATTTGAGTGAGCAGCGTATTAGACAAGAAAAAGCACAAAAAGAACTGATTACGAATATATCCCATGAACTCAAAACCCCGATTACAACGGTAAAAGCATACATAGAAGCCATTCTTGAAGGACTGTGCTCTGATGAGGAGACGCTGAAGGAATATATGGAGATCATGCGTACACATACAGACAAAACAGCCCGTCTTGTCGAGGACCTTCTTGTTCATGCATTACAGGAGCTGGGGCAGATTTCTGTGGAGCCGCGTGAGGTTTACAGTCGATCCGCATTTGAAACGATGTTGAACCCTATTGGACATATCGTACGAATGAACGGTCTGATTTATGAAGAGCCGGAGCATTTCCCCAATGTTCTTATCCGAATGGACCCTATACGAATTGAACAGGTCCTGTCCAATCTGGTTTCCAATGCGCTCAAACATACCGTCCCGGGAGATTCTATTCGGATTAACGCGGAACTTGATATAGGTAAATTGAGGATTAGTATCGCCGATTCAGGGCAGGGAATCCGAGCTCAAGATATGCCTTTTGTATTTGAACGATATTTCAGGGGAAATGCCTCACCTTCCGCAAGGAATATACATGAGGGTACCGGTCTCGGTTTGTCCATCTGCAAAAGTATAATCGAAGCCCATGGAGGACATATTTCCTTTTCCAGCAAAGAGGGTCAGGGCACCCTGTTTCAGTTTACTCTTCCAATCTGCTGAGCATAGAAGTTCATTTCCAACCTTCTTTTCATCTCAATCCATTTACCAATAGGGCTGTAATACTTTATTCATAATTTGATAAGTCTTTCTCAACATCCCCCTATTAGAATGAATCGTATACTGTCATGGGGAGTGATCTGCTTGACCAAAACATCCATTATCCGCGCTCAAAACTTATGCAAGACATATAATACTGGAAGCGAACAATATCATGCCATACGCAATGTTGATCTTGATATTTATGAAGGGGATTTCACCGTCATCATGGGTAATTCCGGATCAGGCAAATCAACGCTGCTCTATCTGTTAAGCGGACTGGACCAAGTAACAGCCGGCGAGGTTTATTTTCAGGATCAGCGTATTGACGCCTATAGTGAGCGGGAAATGTCCGAATTCCGTACTCGTAGAATCGGCTACATCTACCAAAGTATCAATCTGGTGCCCGATCTTTCCATCCAGGATAACATCGCTTTGCCAGGTTACATTGCCGGAAGCAAAAAAAGTGAGGTCAAGGCACGTTCCACCCACCTCATGAAGGCAATGGATATCGATGGACAGAATAGCCGTCTCCCCTCCCAAACCTCGGGTGGCCAGCAGCAACGAGCAGCTATTGCACGGGCGCTGATCAATTCACCAGACATCATCTTTGCAGATGAACCCACGGGAAGCCTCAACTATGAGCACGGGAAAGCCGTGCTGGATATCCTGACCGATATCAACCGAAAGGGACAGTCTGTTGTGATGGTTACGCATGATATCAAGGCAGCCTGCCGGGCGGATCGTCTGATCTTTATCCGGGATGGCAAGGTTGGAGGTATTCTCGAGTTTGACAAATATGACGAACACCAGATCCAAGATCGGGAATCGATGGTCTTCGCGTTTGTGTCGGGAAAGGAGTAATTTATGGCTGCTATGTTGAAACTGAGCCTTTCCTACCTGAGCAAAAATAAGACACAGAATCTGTTTATCACCTTGCTCATTTTGCTATCTACACTACTGGTATCTACTGCGGTTATTATTCTGGCCAACACGGGCAATCTGTTCAACGAAATGCACACCCGGACCAACGGGTCCCATCAAATATTGACGTTTGATAAAGGACTGAATGACCCTAAAGCCGTCTATGACTGGTGGGCTGAACAGGATGGAGTTGAGGTTTCACCTTTGCTCACGTATCGTACCTTATCCGGAATCGCCTTCAAAGGCATGGACATTCCCAACCTTTATCTGTACATGATGAATACCCCTCAGCCGCCCTGGGCCGTCGATGAACTGATCTTTTCGAGTGGTGCGCAGAGTTCGGCTCCCGAACAAGGGAGCGTATGGATTCCCACTTCAATGGCGAATGCCTATGATATAGCCGTAGGAGATACCGTTAATTTCAAAACAGGGTCCTCCGCGCTTGATCTTCGGGTATCCGCGATTGTAGTCGATGTACCTTACGGTGCACCATTCACCAATGCGGCAAGGATCTGGATGAACAGTACAGACTACCAGAATGACTTCCAGGCACTCGCAGGAAAAGATAATTATATGATGGGTATCCATTTTGATGATTATCGAACCAACTCCAGCTATTGGGATCGTTACAACAGTGAGACCCATACCCCTTTCTTGGAAACCAAGATGGAGTTTGAGAGTATCTCTTCCTTCTATCTGATTATCAATCAGATTATTGGATTCATTATGATTTTCCTGGGTGCTGTCATGATGGTTATCGCTCTCATCACCATTGGATTTACCATTTCGGATGCCATTCTGGCCAACTACAAAACAATAGGGATTCTGAAATCACTGGGATTGACCTCCGGGAGAACAATCGGTACCTATGTTATTCAATATGCTTTGCTGTCCATCATTGCCGTTATTCCAGGACTGGCGCTGAGCGTGTTTGTATCCAAATTCATTATCAACATTTCTGTGTCTTCTCTGCGAACTGGCAATGGAGATGTACCGATGGAAGGCATCGGAGCAGCCATGTTAGTCGGCATACTGCTGTTTGCGCTGGTAATATTATTCGTTGTGTTGTACACCAAAAAGGCGCGCAGTATCGAGCCTGTTCAAGCCATCCGCTACGGTATGTCGGAAACAGAAAATACCCGCTTGGCCCGACGAATGAATTCGCCTCTAGCCAACCGGGTTGGATTTGCCCGGCTGCCAGTAGCCGCCGTCATTGGCATTCGAAATCTGATCAAGAATACCAAGAGCTCTGTTCTGATGCTGCTGTTAACCACGATGGCTGCCTCTGTGCTTGTCCTTGGATATGTTGTACTGACGAGCATTACCGGAATTTATCAGACGGCGGCCAAATGGGGTTATGACAATGCTAACATTGCCGCCGTCGTGGTGAACAAATCTACCTTCCCCAAGGATGAGTTAAAGCAGGTGCTGGAAAAGGACCCTCGCATCAAAAATGTGGGCTGGCAAGGGAACATCACAGGGGTCGTCAGTCCCGAGTCATCAGCGAAAATGGCCGGCCAATCCACCAGTCTCTACCTGAGTGTACTTGATGGGAATTACAAAGAGCTTGGATTCGAAACATTGAGAGGTACCAATCCTGAACGTGAAAATGAAATTTCGATTGGTGTAGGTGTTGCACGCATGTTGAACAAGGATTTGGGCGACCTGATCGACCTTTATATCGAGGGTGAACAGCGTACGTTCATGATCACAGGCGTCTACCAGGCTATCTCCAACCTGTCTATATCTGGGCGTATTACCGTTGATGCTGTGCGAAGTGTGAACCCCAATTATGAGGATGTCAATGTAGCCTTTATCAATGTCAATGATCCATCGCAGGCAGAGACCATTGCGCAGCAGTTAAACGAACAATTCAAAGACTCTGCTTCCATCGTCACGCAGAAAACCCTGCTTGATTCCGTATATGCTGAAGCTGCAAGCATTTTCGTTTACCCCATGGCTCTCATCGGTCTGTTGTTTATTCTCGTTACGTTCATCATCATTTTTAGTACCTGCCGAATCAGTATTCGTAAAGAAAGCAAAACCTACGGTATTTACAAGTCCATAGGCATGACTTCTAGAAGAATTCGATTGTCCGTTGCCATGGGCGTTGCAGCTATATCCACCATCGGCGCAGTACTTGGAGTCGTTGTCGGTGTGTACGTGCTGCCGCGTCTGCTTGAAAAAGTCCTATCGGGATACGGGATTGTACAGATTCCCCTTATCCTGAATTGGGGAGGAATCATATTATTTGCCTGCTTGAGTATTCTTGCCGCAGCTCTTGGCTCCTGGGTATCCTCGAGAGTGATCCGAGATGCATCCCCACGTATCCTGGTCGTTGAATAACACATGAACATATGAAGGATGAAGGAGACAAGAACATGCGAAGAGTATACAAAAAGCTTCTGGTTGCCCTGAGTTCAGTCAGTCTGTTGGCTGCATGCACGAATAACCCCATCACATCACCATCCGAAGGCAGCACTTCACAAGGTGCAGAGTCCGGATGGATGAAGTTGATTAGCAGCAACGCCATAGACAAGGAGCTTGCTGAAGCAAGCCTGCAAGAGGTTTCCAATACACTGATTATTGAAAATTCCGTTGGAAATATTGAGATACGTCGCGGTGAAGACAGCGGGCTTCATGTCCGCACAACCCTTCAGGCATTAAACAATCGTTCTGGTGAATCTACGCTGGAAGAACTCGGCCAGAATGCGGAAGTCTCCTTGATAACCAAAGGGAAGAGGACGTCCGTCCAGCTTCAAGCCAAAGGACAGGATGGAACGGATATATGGTCCTGGGCCAACAAAAATCTGGGGAACTCCCATTTTACTGTTAACTATGTTGTGGAAGTTCCTGCCCAAGTCGCGGAGTATGAGATATCCACCGAGGTAGGCACTATTTCACTCACCGGTCTGAAAGGCAGTTATGATGTATCCAACAATACGGGATCGATTGAACTTGCCGAAGTTGAAGTGGACGGAAAATCATCGATTACATCCGATGCAGGCACTATTCGTCTCGATCTGAACAACCTTGCCGAAGGAAGCCAGTTCAAAGCTTCAACAGAAGTAGGCACGGTCACAGCCATTCTCCCAGCCAACCTTGCATACACGTTGAAAACAGCGACAGATTTGGGGAAAGTCTCGGGTGCGGCGAAAGGAAAAACAGACATTAATGGCGGCGGACCTTTGCTCTCCTTACAGACTTCCTTGGGTTCCATTTCAGTGGAGAACAAATAATTGGATATGCTCAATAGCTGATGGCAATCCGTTTATCTTTAATCCAGCGAAGAGATTCTGGGCTTGAGTCCTTCGAAAAAGACGCAAAAAGAGTCCTCTCAAATCCGTTAACGGATAGAGAGGGCTCTTTCCTGTACAAGATATAACTCACATTTCAGAAAGTCATCTTTGACTCCGCCACTTTTTCGCCAGTTCTTCAATCTGACGTGGCGTAGTGCGGCAACAGCCGCCAATAATTTTCGCACCTGCCGCCACCCACTGCTCTGAAGCATCGCTCATACTGCCACATGTACCGTGACCACTCCATGTCTTCGTTACTGGATCGTATACCTCACCCGAGTTCGGGTATACAATAATCGGTTTATCGCTGGCACGGCTCAGAATACCTACCGCTTCCGTTACCAGTTCCATGGGAGCACAATTCAGCCCAATCGCAGCAATCTGAGGTTCAGCTCCTAACAATTGTGCACACTCTTCCAATGGCGTGCCTTCACTGATCGCTGTCCCGTCTTTTAATGAGAAGGAGAGCCATGCATAGGCGTTCGGAAATTCTTTTAATAAATCGATCAGTACCTGTGCTTCCTGCAAGGATGGGATCGTCTCAAAGGCCAGAATATCCGCCCCTGCTTCCAGCAAGGCTGTGATCCGTGGACGATGAAACGCGCTCAACGTCTCGTCCGAGACACCATAGTGACCGACATACTCCGAGCCATCTGCCAGATATGCGCCGTACGGTCCAACGGATGCAGCAACAATCGGTCTTGGACGAGCCGATGCCCTATTTCCCATGGCAACTGCCGTTTGTTTTTTACCGTTTAAATCATTGCCGGATACATGCTCTGCGGCTTCACCTTGCACTTCTGCCCAGACATCATCTCGCGCCTGCACAGCCAACTCCACCGTCTTGCGAATCAGCTCCAGCGACTGCTGCTCTCCGATGCCTCGCTTGCCGAAGCCTTCCACCGTCGCCTGATAACTGGATGTAATCGCACAGTCGGCTCCAGCGCGAAAATAATCTGCATGGACCTGAAGGATCACGTCCGGATTCTCCAGTAACACACGTGCAGACCAGAGCGGATCATCCAGATCACAGCCATGCTGTTCCAGTTCGGTTGCCAGCGCCCCATCCAGAATCATGACCGGATACTCACGCAGGATCTGTTCTATGGGATTAGTCTGTTGTACTTGCGTCATGTACTTGTCCTCTTTTCTTATTCACACGTTCTGTCAGATAATAAACTGCGTAACACACTGCAATGAATGGAACTCCGCAATACAGCGCTATTCGCTGTGTCGGGTCAAAAGCAATGCCTATACATGAAGCCAGGCACAATATAAATGAAATAATCGGTACCGCCGGGTACAGTGGTGTGCGGTAGACCAGATCTTTGACCGCATGTCCTTCCCGGATATACTGTCTGCGGAACATATACTGTGAAGCACTGATGCTCATCCATACCGCAACAACAGCCAGACCTGAAATGGAAACCAGTGTAATATATACGGTACCTGGCGCAATGATACTGGACAGCAAAGCCAGACCGCCCCCAACCATACTGATCAAGAGCGCATTCAGCGGCACACCACGTTTGGTCAATGTGGCAAACCATGGGGAGATCGTCTTTTTATCAGCCAGAGACCAGAGCATCCGTGAAGATGCATACAACCCCGAATTAGCCGCAGACAGAATCGCCGTCAAAATAACAAAGTTCATAATGTCTGCTGCATAGGGTACTCCCACCCGCTCCATGACCGCCACAAACGGACTTTCGAGCACACTCGCATCCGACATCGGAAGCAGTGCCGAGAGAATGACAATTGTTCCGATGAAAAAGATAATTAAACGCCACAGTGTGGTATGGATCGCTTTTGGAATCGTCTTCTCCGGATTCTCTGTTTCCCCGGCAGCAATCCCAATCAATTCGGTACCCGAGAACGCAAAGTTTACGGCAAGCATCGTCATTAGTATCGCAGTAGCCCCATTGGGGAACCAACCCGATGCTGTAATATTGGATAGAAACGGTGCAGGTTCCGAATCTGCCATTGGAATAATACCAAATACGGCTGCGCCCCCAAGAATAATGAAGACTACAATTGTAAGGACTTTAACTGCGGAAAACCAGAACTCCGATTCCGCAAAAAATTTGACAGTCAGCGCGTTGAACAGGAAGATCATAAGCGCAAACAATGCGCTCCAGATCCAAACATTCACTGAAGGGAACCAGCGCTGCATCAACAGCCCGGCCGCTGTAAATTCGGAACCGAGGGCAACCGTCCAGGTTAGCCAATACAACCAGGCTACTGTGTATCCTGTTGCTGGTCCGATGTATTTTGCCGCATAGCTATGAAACGCCCCTGTCTCTGGCATATGAACAGAAAGTTCACCTAGACAGAGCATGACCAGATAGACGACAATCGCTCCGATCAGATAAGACAGAATGGTACCGATCGGTCCTGCCTGCTGGATAGTATAACCCGAACTTAGAAATAACCCTGTACCGATGACTCCACCGAGTGAGAGCATAACTACATGCCGTGCCTGCATTTTACGCTGAAAATGCCCCGTATCTTTGTTGTTATTCATGCCTGCTCCCCTACTTCTTCATCCAGAAAACAACAAAACAAAAAGACACACTCTTCCTGAAGAGTGCGCCGTTACTGACAAATAAAAACAAACGCTCCTATCTATCAGGCTGTTCACCCGCTGGAATTAGCACAGTATCCTTCAGATCTGTTGCTGAGGTTTCTAAGGGCCAGTCCCTCCACCTCTCTGGATAAGAAAATGATTTTTTATAAATATAGCGATCTATCATGTTTGTGTCAACTATTAAATATCATCATCCACTTTGTAGAGTAAAGAGAATCTTATTCCTTGTGATTAATCCGTCGATGATCCAGAATCTTTAATATTCAGTTTCACATCATAGGTTACGGGAACGTGACTGAATGTTTCATCCCAATCTTTTTTCACTTTTTTCCACACCTTCGGATATTTGATCCTCAGCTCTTCACCAAATCCGGCCACGTCCACCCGATAGGTACGCTGCATTTTATTCATAACCTGCTGTATTTGTTCTTTGATTGTATCCGCAAACTGTATCTCCAATTTACGAATATACTTGTCCGTTGAAGGGATTTCCGGGGAACTCCAATCTTCCATGAGTTGGCCTTCTGATTCAATCTTTACATGAAAAGAGATGTTGTTGCCTTGAACCAGTGGTATGATTTTACTCTTGGTAGACTTGATTTCATAGGTTACCGTATGGCCATTGGGTGGAGCGTATGATTTAACAGCTCCTTGCTGGGCCTTCCCTGTGATCCATGACAATCCTTCGAGTTCAATCTGATTTATAGAGCCGATCCATTTTTTCGTCTCTCCTTTGTAGATCCCTGCCCCTGAGAATTTATGCTCACCCTCGGCTGTAAGGACATTCTGCAACAAAAAGCTTGACCCGGACTGCATTTTCCCGTCAAGCTTCGCAAGAGACACAGGAGGAAGGATCTTGTTGGAACGGTACGAATTCCCTACCACTCCCTTTAAATAAAAGGCCGGAACTTCTCCCGGCTCTATAGAACTAAGAGCTTCGTGAGCTGTTCCATGGCTTACTAAAACCAGACAACTGGGGCGGATATCATTATCACGCAAAATAAAGTCAAGCAGCTGCTCCAAACTATATTTCTTGGACAACTCATGAGAAACAACGATGACCTTTAAATGATGACCAATGAGTGGACGGTCTCTTCTTAGAGCAAACTGACGAAAGATCTGAAACAGGGAATCTCCAGTCAACCTTTCATTCAAAAAAGATTGCCCTTCGGAAGCACCTGTGCCTTTTTGAGTATCCTGTTTGGGGCCGATTCGTGGAACAATCTGTACGGTAGCCGTTAAATTGTTGTTTTTGGGATAATGGCCTCCTTGTTCATTAATACTCTTTTCAAATTTCGATTCCTCAGCCACGTCCAGTCCCACACCCACATAAACGCTTAGATCTTCAATCTCTTTACTGCTCCAACATCCTGAGGTAAACATTAGCAGCAACCCCGATAACCCAATGGTTAATTGTCTTCTGAATCTGCTCAATTGTGTTTCCCTCCTTTTTTTCGGATCATGCTCAACAGTAAAAGTAATAACGGTACGACACCAAACAGATAAATGGACACATTCCCGACCGCATCTCCCAGTTTGAACGTGTCGTTCGCATTATCCGGTAACATAGCAATGATGTAAATGATGGGAAGCAAAATGATCATCCAAGACAGCTGCTTTTTCTTAAACAATTGCGAACATCCGAGAGAAGCGGCATAATGGGTAATGGTAAACGTAGAGAAAATCTGCATAATCCAGATCACCAGCAGCAAGGATTCAAATCGTTCAAAGACCAATCCCTCAATCTCAAAGCTTCGCATCAAGTCAAGTGTTGGCCACGTTCTTGTTTTCATGCCTTCAATGGATAAGCTGCCAATGACCATAACCAAGGTGATGAAATAGATCCCCATAGGAATAAGGATGCCCCAGACCATGGCCTTTTTCCCCTTCTCCGGGTTTTTCATAAAAGCCATAATCACAAACATGATTTCATACCCCGTATACGCCAGTGTCGTAGGTTTAATTCCTTTAACAACAGGCATAATTCCATCTCCCAGCACAGGTCTCAAATTGTTGATCTCAAACAATTCACTGCTCAAAAAAATGGCCAGCACAAAAAGAATAAGCGTAATGGGTAAAATGATCTCATACAAGCGAGCCATGGAGTTGACTCCACCTGTGATGAGATAAAAACCGACCCACATAAACACCATGACAATGGCCCATACCGGGGTGCCCTCCAATAAATATAATCCGGTGACATCAGCCATTACCCTGATCTCAAAAGCAGCGATGATAATGAAATACACGATGATCGTTATTCCCAAAATATAAGCGATCCACTTGCCTGTAATTTCCTCAGTGAACTGGAATACCGTCTTCCCTGGAAATCGTCGGCACAGAGTCACCAGGATTATACCCATCACCATAACTAACAGACCGGATAATATTATTGAAATCCATACGTCAGGCGTACCTGCAGCCGTCACCGTGGTTCGAGGAAGTGTCAGGATTCCTGCCCCCAACATGTAGTTGATGATAAAGGCTGCGGCTTGAACTGTCGTCAGTTGGTCTTGTTTACGATTCATGGTTCACCTCCTGAATATCCGATATGCCTACTTTTTGCGATCAGGGTCTTTGGGATGCATCATACTTGGACGCTTCTTCATCATTCCTAAAGGTGCCCGAATAAAGAAATCTTTCCAATCCGATAAGCTGTAAGGCACAGCCGGAGTGACATAAGGTACTCCAAAGCTTTTTAACCGAACGAGATGACTGCAGAGCAACAAGAAAAACATGACTACTCCAAACAATCCATAGATCGCCGCACTGAACATTCCTACAAAGCGCAATATACGAAGTGTTATCCCGGCACTATATGTAGGGATGGAGAACGAAGAAATCGCAGTGACTGCCACAACAATAACCAGAAACGGGCTGACAATTCCGGCCTGTACTGCGGCATCCCCAATAATCAGACCACCTACGATACCCATTGCGGGTCCAATTGGCTTGGGTAGACGAATGCCTGCTTCCCGCAAAATTTCAATCGAGGTCTCCATAATCAGCGCCTCAATAACAGACGGGAAAGGCACACCTTGTCTGGTTTGAATAATGGTTAAAGCTAGCTTGGTCGGAATAAGACCCGGATGGAATGAGATAAAGGAGATATACAAAGCAGGTGCTAGCAGTGCAATCGTAGCAGCCAAGAAACGAAGCATACGCAGAAATGTCCCCGGAATCCAGCGCTCGTAATAATCTTCGGGAGATTGAAGCAGCATGCTAAAAGTCGATGGCACTATTAATGCAAATGGTGTCCCATCCAGTAAAATAGCTACACGCCCTTCTAACAACCCACTGACTACGCGGTCGGGCCTCTCTGTATTCTGTACCTGTTGGAAGGGGCTAAGCTCATCATCTTCAATCAGTTGCTCCACATATCCGGATTCCAGCATGATATCCATATCCAGGTCCTGCACTCGTTTTTCCACCTCAGCGACAAGGTCGGCATTGGCAATGTCCTCAATATACGCAATAACCAGTTCCCTTTTCACCCTGGTACCCACCTGGTGTTTGGTCATAAACAAGGCATTGTTGCCTCCGAATTGCCGCAATATTCCGGTATTATCGCTTAACCGCTCGGTAAAACCGATCCTTGGCCCGCGAAGCAATGCCTCCGAGACCGGCTCTTCCAGACTGCGGCTTTTCCCCTTGGCTGAACCAACAATAAAAGCTCCGGAAATACCTTCAATAAGTAGAGCATTTTTACCATGAAGCACTGCTTGTGCTGCTTCTTGCAGTGTCTCGACTTCCAGTAGTTCACCAACCGGTAAAAGACTACACCTGACGTAAGCTCTGAGTTCATTTTCTTCTATCGGTTCTTCAAATATATTCTGCTCTGTGTCGGGGACCCCCCTAATCATTAGAGGCGTGAAGATGTGAGTATCTAACCGATCATGATCGACCAATCCTTCCACATAGATAACAGCCGCTGGGGTATTCGTTCCTCTTATAGCAAACTCCCGTATACATACGTCTGAATTTTGACCAAATGTAGTTTTTACACTAATCAGATCCTTAGCATAATCCCCGGTAAGTCGAATATTTGCGTAACTTCCTGTCTCTTCATTAGAAGAAGTTTTGGACGATTCCTCCTGATTGGAATGAACATTATTTGAAAAGGTTCCTTTTTTTAAGGATGATCGCAACCACTGGTATCCTTTCATACACAATATCGGCACCAAAAATAATAAAAAGGCCTGTGCCCAAATAGGCCAATCCGGCAAATAAGAAAGTATTTTCGACCACATCCGGCTCACCCCATTATCTAGACTTCCTTGGTATCACTGAGTATTGTTTCCTTGATTGCTCACAATAATTCCCGTTTATTGAACAACAAAAAAGCAGATGCCTCTATTGGCACCCGCTTCCCTACAGAGTTATGGAGTTTATCATATCTATACGATTTTGGTTACGTGTTGCGCCTTCGCATCCAGTAAATGTGCAGACGCCGCAATGGTTGTAAAATCATTCAACGCCACCTCAATTTGCTGCTGACTTCGCTCCACGTAACCTTCAACCTCCTGTGTCCCGCCAGAGATGTTCGTAATTTCTTTGGTGATCCCATTCACACTATCCCGAATCTCATTAATGGAATTTTCGACCATGGCCGAAAGTTTCCGTACTTCCTTGGCTACAACATCGAACCCGCGACCATATTCGCCTGCATGAGCTGCTTCAATCGCAGCGTTCAGGGCCAGAAGCTGGGTCTGCGACGCAATTTCGCGAATCGTTTTGACAACTCCCTGGATAGAACGAGCCTGTTCTTGCAAGTGATTCAGTGTCGCTCGATTGTGGGCGGAAACTTCAGATATATACATGATACTGGACATCAACTCACGGCTTCGCTCAATACCGATATCGGCATGTTCGTTCAAATCATGTGACATCGTCTTCAGTTCATTAACTACAGCTGAAATATTGTTCTGACGGGTCGTGATGTTTGTCGCTATTTTGGACACACCTAGTATGTTCTGGTTCATTTCATCATAGACAGGCATATATGTTGCCTCAAGCCATACGGGATTTCCCTTTGCATCTTTGCGTTCAACCTTGTCCTGGAAGCTGGTACCGTTAAAAATACTGCTCCAAAACGCATTATAGTCAGGGCTTTTCACGAATTCATCGAAACAAAATTGCTCATGCTGCATACCATACATCTCGCCTACCGTATAACCCATCGTCTGGGCAAAGACTTCATTTACATACGTAACCCGTCGCTCCATATCGAATCGAATGATAGCCAGACTTTTCTCCATGGCCTTAATGACCAACGCATCGGTGACAACATCTTTTTTTTCCATATCTACTATAGGCAAAGCGATCCCCACTCCCTGACTTCTTCCCATGATTAAACCGTTCTCATTCTGGCAGTTCCTGCTGTATTGCAATTATGTATCCAACTGAATAGAGACGACTCTATTATTGTATACTCCAATTGCAGTCAATTGGATCACTCCCAAATCAATTTTTAACAATGCGGTTACGGTTTGCCTTTTTATACCCAATAAACTAACCGTCTAAACATTATTTTTCATGAGGAAATTCTAACACAAAAAGAGGCGGAGTAACCGCCCCTAATTATGGTATAACCTTCCATACCTCTGATGTTATCTGTAGTCGTTTCTGTGCATTAAGCTGCTCTGTTCATCTATCAGCCTCGCGGCAATTTGTCTGCATATCGACTGCGCAGATCAGCGAGTCGTTCCAGCTTGGACAGCGCATGCTCCTTCTGCCTCAAACCCACCGCCAGTACCAGTTGTTCCATCAACAGGAGTGGAGTAACCATGGAATGAAATTCGCCAAGCTCCCCTCTGCTAACGTAAAAAGATAACTCCGTCGCCAAGCCATACAACAGGTCTTCCCGATCTGTTACAAGTACGGCTTTGCTGCCTGTATCTCTGGCATAATCCAAAATGACCTCTGCCTCAGGCAAGAGCCTTGTAAAGCACATCAGCAGCACAACATCCTCCCGCTGCATGTGCATCAGTGATTCCAATAATTCATGACCACCTCCGGCGAGGTGGATGACGGTCAATCCGAATCGGGATAGCCGAAAGGACAATAATTCCGCCAAACCAGCGGAAGGTCCTGGAGCATATACATATACTCTTCGTGCTTCTGCAAGGATGGCTGCTGCGTGCTCCAGATCTCCATGCTTCATATGAGACAACGTCTCCTGCAAATGGCTGACGGAGGCCTCCAGTAACTGAACGGGAAGGCTGTCCGTATCCATACGGGATATGGTTTTATTTAATTTGAGCGCAGGTGTAGTGTCTTCGGATGTACGAAGCCGGATTTTGAACGCTTTGGCATTATCATATCCAACCGCCCGCCAGAAACGAGATACGGTCGCAATACTGACCCCCAGCCTGTCGGCAATCTCTTGTTCTGTCATGAACAGAATCTCTTCCGGATTGCGTTCAACAAAATCAGCAATTTTCAGATGGCCTGGAGACAGCTGTTCTTTATGAGTAAACAAATTCATTCCGTATGCACTCCTTTTCTCGCTCTGCACTCAGTATATCAGTTGAGAGAATAAGAAGTGGTTTATGTTTGTAATATTTTTTTCATCAATTTTAGATTATGTAATAAAAATTACATTTGATTTACAAATGTCTTCTTTCCCGTTAATACTCCGCCCCTAGACTGTGGCTATGATGATCACCAACTTTCAGGGAGGTATGTAACGATGAAGAAGATGACTGAGCGTTATACGCTGACGTCTTCACAGAAAATGATGGTGTTTGTGCTTTCCATGTCACTGTACGGCTTGTCCAACATGTTCACAGAGCTTATTCCCAAGCTCCAACTTGGACCGATTGAATTGTCTGTTGAGTACTTTGCCTTCATTCCGTTGACACTTTGCATTTTGTTCCACCCCATGATTGCTGCCCTTGGTGCGGCTCTTGGTGAAGTGATCTTCGGTGAGCTGATGCTGGGGCAATTCGGCGGACTGGGCGAGCTGGAGAAATTCATTACCTTTTCCTTTGCCATGTATGTCGCAGGGCGTATGGTCAGTGATCCTCGCAACCGCAGACAGGTCGGAATCGCAGCCATGACGGGAGTCGTCATTCATCAGTTCCTCAGTTCACTGGTGGATATCGGTAAAGTGTGGATTGGTGTAGAGCAGCTGGAAGCTGTCCCTGGCCTTGCGGAAAGTGTTGTACTGATCGAAGGGGTTGGCTTTCTGAATGACGTACTGTTCTCAGGCATCCTGTTCGCTCTGCTGCCTACGCTGTATCTCGTACCTCTGCTCTATGGCAAAATTGAACCCCTGCTCGGCATCAAACCTCGTAATCCAGGGATGAAATATGAAGGAATCGGCTTCTTCCGTCCGAAACTGATCCTGATTGGTGTGCTGCTGCTTGCACTTGCCTTTGGAGCGGAATCCCTGTCCGAAATGGATATCAACTTCGCTGTTTGGGAGACGGACTATGCAGATCAATATGGTTCGGCATCAATCTGGATTAGTATCGGAGCTGCCGCACTGGTTGCCGTGGTGACATTACTGGTCATGCGTGCTAAACGGAGCAAAAACAAAACGGTACCTGGTACGGAGAACAGCCCTTATGCATAATGAAATGTCCACACCATCTTCTGTTACCCCATCGGATTCTGCCATTTCCATTCAAAATGTCATCTTTACGTATCCTGGCTCGGAAGAGCCTGTCCTGAACGGAGCTTCGCTTGAACTCCCACGAGGCAGTTTTACAGCCATTATTGGGGGCAACGGCTGCGGCAAATCCACCCTGTGCAAGTTGTTCAATGGCCTTATTCCTCAATTCTACACAGGAGACTTCTCCGGTGAAGTTAATGTACTTGGCATGTCTGCCGAAGGCCGAAGTGTTGCAGACCTGTCCAGAAAGATCGGTTACGTCTATCAGGATTTCGACAACCAGCTCGTACGGCCCACCGTCTTGGACGAGGCTTGCTTTGCACCACTCAATTACGGACTGCCCAACTATCGGGAGCTCGGTGAACGCGCACTTGCCATGTGTGGGCTGGATGCCATTCATAACCGATTCATCTGGGAATTGAGTGGTGGGCAAAAACATCTGCTCGCTCTGGCCGGAGCTCTGTCGCTCGACCCGGATATCCTGATCGTGGATGAACCTGTCTCACAGCTTGACCCGCAGCATGCGAGACTCATCTATGAGTGCCTTTCCAGATTGAATATGGAATATGGTAAGACGATTATCGTCATCGAACACCATACTGAATTTATCGCTGACTTTTGCGCAGATGTGGTACTGATGGACAAAGGCCGGGTCTTGTGGAATCTTCCTGTTAGGGAAGGCTTGAATCGCATTACTGATCTGGAGCAGCTGGGCATTCAACCTCCTGAGGTGACACGTGCCTCTATCCAGGCTGCGGAGTTAACGCAGGGAATAAAAACAAATGCGGACCCGTCAAGTTCAGGACAACGCTTCCCAATTACGGTGGAAGAAGCAAACGTTTATTTTGCCGACAATTACCTATCCATTCCATCCGTTTCTTTGCAAAATAAACCTTCATCCGATTCGAACTTGGCACGCGACGTTCCCAATCAGTTGGTGAATTCCGAGCGCCTAACGATTGCTTCTGCGGCTGAACCGTTGATCCCTATTGTACAGTTTCATCAAACCCGACTGCGTTACAGAGGACTGGGCAAAAAAGAACATGAAGTCATTCGTGGTGTTAATATTTCACTCCATGAAGGAGAACGGATTGCCTTGATTGGCAACAATGGTGCCGGCAAATCCTCCTTACTGAAGCTGATGGCTGGTATTAGCCTGCCTCAGGAAGGCACCGTCAGTGTTCTGGGTGAAGTTACGCACCGTTCCTCTTTGGAGCAGCTGGCGGGTAAAGTCGCCTATATTTTTCAGAACTCTTCTGAAATGTTCATCGAGGACAGTGTTCGCAAAGAAGTTGCGTATTTCCTGAAGAACCGTCGCATCCCGGATGCTGACCAGCAAGTTGCACATGTACTGGATCGTTTTCGACTTACTCCGCTGCAAGAGCGGGATGCCCGGCTTCTCAGTGGTGGACAACAGCGACGCGTCACACTCGCCATCGGGGCAGCCATGAAACCTTCTCTTATGCTGCTGGATGAGCCCACCGCCAATCTGGACCTTGCCACTCGCGAGGAACTGATAGGTGTACTGGATGAGCTGGACCAACATGTGCGAACAACCGTGATTGCCACGCATGACATGCAGCTGGTTACCCAGTGGGCCAGTCGGGTTATCGTGCTTCACCATGGTCAGGTGGAAGCAGAGGGCACACCTGCTGACGTGTTTGCGGATGAATCCCTTCTGCGCCGCTCCGGACTTGCGCTTACACAGATCATGGAGCTCTCCCATCGAATGGGACTGCCGACACTTTCACCGACAACCGAGGCTTTTGTTGATAACCTGTTGACTCAATCACTCACCAAGGAGGATATGCATCATGCAGCTTGTCCGCAACTGGTTTGACAAAATATCCATTGAACGCATTCAGCTTGAGCTGATGAATACTGTATATGGCAGCGGGCATGCCAGCCTGTCGCGGATTGATCCTCGTGTCATGCTGATCTGGTATCTCTTTTTTGCCATCGTTCCCTGGTTTGTTCATAACGGGACTGTGCTGCTCGGCATGTTTCTGTTGATGGTGACTACCACCATACTGTCCAGAGCCGCTCCTTTTATCATTATCATTCTTTGCCTGGGGTTGATCGGTCAGGTCGGGTGGATGTTTATCATCTCACTGTTCTTCGGTGGCAACCTGGAATCTGCATTGCCCCTGCTGCTGCTTACCCTGAAGCTGTCGATTGTCTCGCTGGCGAGTATCACCGTCTTTTCGGGCATGGACCCGGAACGGATTGGCGATGGGTTGCTTGCGCTCGGCATGCCTGCGACGTTCTCCTTCAGCCTCTCTTATGCTTACCGCATATTGCCGGTGTTGTTCGGTGAATTCCGCAACATCATGCTGTCCTACAGACTGCGGGGTCAGGTTCCCTCCCGGCACGGATGGCTCTACTGGCGGCTCGTTGTCTACTATATGAAGCTATTCGTCGTGTCCTTCTTCCCACTCATGCTGGCTACCGCCAAACGTTCTCGCACAACGGTGGAAGCACTGGAGACACGCGGTTTCTCGTACGGCATGAAGCATCCTGAGTCCAAACGCCTGAAGCTCGCCCATCTGAAAATCACCTCACGTGACCTCGGATTTCTCGCCGGATCGGCAATCTATGTTGTACTGCTGTTTTGGGTCGGCGGGTATTACGAGATTCTGTAATTCAAAATAAAATGCAGTAACTATTCATACCATTAACCATTCATGGAATAAAGGAGTGTCTTCTATGCGCATTGATCTTCATACTCACGGCAAATTATCCAAAAACTCTGATTTCTCGGTTGATTACTTCACCGAAATGGTCAACGAAGCCAAAGCCAGCGGGCTCGAAGCCCTCGCGCTCACTGAACATTTTAACACCCGCAACTTCTACGAGGTCTATGAGACGCTGGATCGTCTCTATCCATATAACGGAGAGTACTACGAGGCAGATGGACTGCGCATTTTTCCTGGCATGGAAGTGGATATTCAGGAGACAGGACATATTTTGCTGGTGGGCCAAAAAGAACATATCCTTGCCGTCCGCAGCGGCCTGGAACCATATACAGCCAAAGGTTCATTCATTCCTTTTGCAGAACTCTTGGATTTGGCCGAAGCCTGGCCATTGCTCAAAATTGGCGCACACCCTTTCCGCGAATCCACCCCGCTGTATCAACTGGACCGTGATTTGTTGGGACGTTTGGACGCTTTTGATCTGAACGCCAAGGATATGTACCAATACGGCATCGAGACGTGCCGCGGGCAGGTTGAACCATTCGCCCAGTCCCTCGGCAAACCGGTCACTGCCGGAAGCGATACCCACCAGTGTCTGCAATACGGCAGTGTATTCAATGTGCTGGATCGTCCATGCGCGTCGGTTGCCGAGCTTAAAGAGCAGATTCTCGCTGGTACGTACAGCATCGAAATCTCCAACGATCTTCCTCTCCGTGTCAAAGCCTCCGTTATGCTGAAGAAAGTGATGAAACGTCTCGCCAAGCTGGAAGCTGCCCTTTTGCAGAAAGTTTAGAGAAAAGAAAACGATAACTTCTAAAGGATTCAAAATGAGCCCAAAGGATATACATCCTTCAGGCTCATTACGGATTCACTTTTACCTCATTAAAAATCATGCACCGTCACACAAAGCTGAATCACGATTCCGAACGGATCACGCACAATTCCATACCCCGGACTAAACTCATTTTGCTCATAAGGCACCAACACCGTAACCTCATCATGTTGAACCAGCGAATGATACAGCTCCGTCATCGTACTTTTGTCTTTCGATTGAATGCATAGTGACGTGCTGTTTCCCAGCTGCCACGGTCGACTCGTATCCATTTCTTCCTCAGCAATCATCAATTTGTTTACCCCGATCTGGAGTACCGAATGTGTAATATATTCATCCTGCCCTTCAGGACACTCGAACCCCGGATTCATTTCCTTCATCTCTTTGTAATCTTTCTTGAACAACACCTTAGCCCCCAGGTACTTTTCATAAAAAGCAATGGCTGCCGCAGCGTCTCCATTCATCGACAGAAACGGGATCACTTCAAAATTCATCTATGTTGCCTCCTTCGTTTGATTGGCTTACACTGTTTACTATAACGAAAAAAGGTGCCAACCTATGGCACCATTGAGAGGTTTGTTTATGAAAAAATCAGAACGCATGAACCAGATGCTGCGCTTTATCAATCAAAAACAGCACTTCACCCTGCAAGATCTCATGCAGGAGTTTCAGATATCCAAGAGAACCGCATTACGAGATATCGCGTCATTGGAAGAAATCGGTGCTCCCCTTTATGCCGAATATGGACGTTATGGGGGATATCGTTTGCTTCAGCAAATGCAGCTGCCGCCCATTTCGTTTAATACGAGTGAGCTTCATGCTCTATACTTTGCCATGCAGGCATTGCGCAGCTTTACCAACCTGCCCTTTCAGGTCTCTTTTCGCTCCATTCACGAGAAGTTTCTAAGTGCCCTCTCCGAAAACCAGAGACAGGATATTGAACAAATCCAGCATCGAGTCTCTTTTCGACACACCGAGCAAATCCGGGATAGTGAACATCTGGAGTTTCTATTAATGGCCGCTGTTCAGAATATAGTGATACAGATTACGTATCAGCACATTCGCAGCAGCAGCAGTAGCCCAGACAACAATTCCAATCCCGACAAACCCAAGCCCGGCATACGCACCATTCAGCCAATCGCCCTCTATGCGATGAAAGGCTACTGGTATTGCCAGGCGTATGATCTGGGTAAACAGGCGTACCGTGTGTTCCGATGTGACCGAATCACCTCATGCGAGGTGACAGATATCGAACCTATTCCACATATTAATGAACTCAATCTACAGGATACCCACTCGTTATGGAAACCCTCAGCTGATGCCATCCCATTCAAATGTCTGATCAATGAAGCCGGGGTTGAGCTGTTCCAGCAAGAACCGTTTCCATCCATGCGGATCATTCACGAATCTGGAACTGATACTGGACTTACTGGATACGCCTATTTAGTCGGGTCGTATGAAGCCCATGAGCTTGAGTTCATCATTCGTTATCTCGCCAGCTTCGGCAAGACCATCAAGATCATGGAGCCCAATACCTTAAGAGAATCCTTAAGACAGCACTATCTGGATTTACTCGACCATGTTTAACTCTCGCCGCCAACTAACCACTTGCAATGTTTGCCCGCAACAGGAACGATGATACCTCAAGAGACCTCATCGCACATCGATATCCATCTTTTTTCGTCAAACTCTGGACTCTGATTTACCATGCGCTTTTTTTATTGCCTATCGCCAACTGAACCATGATTTGCAGCACAATGATTATAGCCAGACCATAGAACGCTTGAACAAAGCTGCCTGTGGTATCATGGAGCCAGCCGATCGCCAGTGGACCAAGCGCGCCCAGAATGTAACCGCCCGATTGGGTCATGGCTGACCAGGCGCTGGCTTCCTGAGCATTATTTGTCTCATCAATCGGCAGCATCAGAGCGATCGGGAACAGTCCCCCGGCCCCAATGCCGAGTGGGATTGCGGCCAGCCAAGGACTGACGGACAGGTTCAGCATTAAAACTCCTATCAACTCCATTAACGCACATCCAACAAGCCAGAATACACGTCTTTGGTAACGGTGAACGAGCATTGGAATGAATAACGTAGATGGCAATGAAATTAACGTAAATAACGTTTGGATGCTGCCGGCAGTCTCTTTCGTATATCCTTGGCTCTGGATCGCAGGCGCAAGCCATGCAGTCAATGAATAGAAGATCGCTGCCATCAATCCGAAGAACAATGTCAGTACCCATGCTCGACTATTTTTCACTGGAAGAGCTTCAACATTCACAGTAGAAATCTGCCCCGTTTGTCGATCCTTTCGTGCTGACAAGGCTAATTTCATCCAGACGGGCAAAGCAATGACGGCGAGCAATGCCCACATCGCTAACGATCCCTTCCACGAACCCCCCAGGAGATTTTGAAGGGGAACCGATAGTCCAACACTAATGCTGGCCCCCACAACCATTGCTGTAGAGTAGATCCCCACCATGGCAGCAACTCGCGTAGGGAAGTACTGCTTGATAAAGCTAGACAACAACGGACCAGCCAATGCAATCCCTACACCGGATAGAAATGAAGTAAACATCATCAGAGGTGCTGCACCCACGAACAACCGCAATGCCGTACCTATTCCAATGAGGATTAATGCCAAAACGATCGCGCCTTCATTCCCCCACCTCCTGCTTAGCTTTACGGAAAATGGAGCGAATATACCCATACATAATACGGGAAGCGTAGTTAACAGACTTGCTGCAATTCCGCTAATACCCAGATCACTTTGTATGGTACTCATTAAGGGAGAAATGGATGTAATGGGTGGTCGCAGATTCAATGAAGCCAGAATAAGCGCCAGAACGATATAAAACAGTTTCACTATGGATCACCTCATGTATTGTTATATAGCTGCATTCACTAATGATCCAGGCTGTAGATCTTTTTGTGGTGCAAGACTAGTATAGAATTATTATAATGATTGAACAATACAATAGTTTCTATTAAAATGATTATAAAAACCAATGATTAGAGGGGAAGCATATGGAAATCCGTCAAATGGAGAACTTTATCGTCGTTTGTGAGGAACTCCATTTCACACGTGCAGCAGATAAAATCGGCATTTCTCAACCTACCTTGAGTCAACAGATTCGAGCGCTGGAGGATGAGTTGGGTGTTCCCTTGTTTGACCGGGTGGGCAAAAAGATTGTGATGACTCAGGCGGGAACGTTGTTCCTGGAGCATTGTGTACAAATGGTTCGCCATTTACAGAATACCCAGGATGCGTTAGCTGAATTCCGCAATGATCAGCGAGGTAAGCTAGTGATTGGAGTCCTGCCCTCCGATTTGGACTACCGTCTTACTCCATTGCTCGTTAACTTTCATGCCCGTTTTCCTAAAGTAAAATTAAAAGTTATATCTTCAATTTATGTATTGAATCAAGTGCTGGATAACGAAGTCGACATCGGCATCGAGCTCACTTCGATTTCTGATGACCGTCTTGTCCGCATTCCTTTATGTAGTGAAGAATACGTACTCGTCGTTTCGGAGAACCACGCTTGGGCTGAACGAAATGAGATTGGCATCAGGGAACTGCGCGATATTCAGACCGTAATGTTTCCGGAAGGGTTCACAGGCAGAGAACTGGTTGATGGCTATTGCCGGAAATATGGCTTTACCTTGAATACGATCATGGAGACTAGTTCGGCAACCTCTATTATTAGTCTGGTCAAAGCTAACGTTGGCGGTACGATACTACCCTATCCACTGATCAAGGCAATGAATGAACCGACACTACGCATCATCCGAATCACGGACGATGCCCCATACCGTCACTTTGAGATCATTCATCGGTCCGACCGTTACCTGACCCAATCTGCCAAAGCATTTATAGAGAAAACCATTGATTATTTTAATCAAGGATAAGTTCAGAGGGAGAGTGACTTGCATGCAAATAAAAGAGGTTAACTTGTTCACCCATCAAATGGAGGCCATGAAGCCGTTTTACGGTAATCTATTGGAATTGGAGCTACTGGAGGAGAATACAACGTCCGTATCGCTTCGCACAGGAAATTCGATCCTTTCATTTCAGCAAGCTCCTGGCCAGGAAAAGCCCTTCTATCATGTGGCGTTTACGATTCCTACAAACCAACTCGCTCAAGCCAAGAAGTGGGTTCAAGATCGAAACATCACTTTGCTTTCCAAGGATGATAAAGACGAGTTCTATTTCCCCTACTGGGACGCTACTGCTTTTTATTTCTATGACCCGAGTGGTAATTTGATGGAGTTCATCGCTCACCATTCGTTGGATAATGCAGTCGAAGGAACCTTTGATTCTAGGCAACTGCTATGCATTAGCGAGATTGGTCTGCCTGTCGATGATGTTCCTGATACCATAAGCAAAATGAATGGGCACTATCACCTTGAACCCTTTGCCGGAGATGGAAAGCAATTTGCCCCCATCGGTGACGCAGAAGGCATGTTTATTGTAATCGACAAAGAGATGCCCTGGTTCCCAGACGGACGCAAACCTGGGGTATTTGCCACTGAGTTAAAGGTTGAAACTGGACGGGCAGGAAGCATTTCATTGCAGAATGGTTTGTACTCTATTGTTTCGGTCTGAGCATGGAAGTATGTAGTCCTATCTTGTATATAGATTTTTCTTTCTCTTTGTACGATTACGTACACCCCATGTGCAAACTAAGCAAAATAAATCGACACAAGTCGATTTATTTTGGTTGGTTAACTCAATCCCTTATTAATTAAAGACAATTTCTCATTGACCTTGAATATTTTCACGTTCGACTCCTCTATCCCGAACCCGCGGAGTCTTTCTAAATGCATTTTCAGATAGTTTTCTGCATCTTCCTCGGTTTCAAAGTGATAATGCCCACCAGCTTCTGTCCTTGCTTCACTTTCAGTCCATACTTTCTTAATGAATCCTTTTTCTAAATTGATGCTTTCAGCCAACTTCTCAAATTCCATTGACATGGCTTCTCCAAAAGGACCTTTAAATTTGAAATCTATTTGCAAAACATAAGACATATTTTTTCACCTCTTTCTTAGTTTCGTTTAATATATACTTCATTCATAATTTCGTTAAGTTGATATGCGTCTTCAGCCAGTTCTTCCTGAACAAATTCTGTAACTTTACTTTGTTGAATATCGTACATTACCTCAATCTCTCTGGAAAAGAGGATATGTCCTGGTTTAAGCAACCGTGATAAGCTTGCTTTCTTTTTAGGTTTAGGATCTTCGTTAAGGATTTGTTTTAGAGCAGCCTCATATATTTCTATAGATCTTGCACCAACAATCTTAACTCCCTTGTTCTCTTCGTTCATCAAAATAATTGTAGGAAAGCCTCTTACACCGAGTTTTGCCACCATATCAAAATCTTCTTCTAATAAATCTTGAGCCGATTGCTCACTCGCCTTTTCTACAATATCCTTTCCGTGAAGTCCTGTTTTATTAACAATTTCAATCAATACATCGTCTTGTCCAATATTTCGATTGAAGGCAAAAACAGCTTCCCGAGCATTCCGAAGAAAATCTATTTCTTTACCTGCATGGTTTTGCTGGATGACTTTAAATACTCTGGATGGAGGATAGGATGAAAGAATAGGATCAGAGTACCAAAGCGATCCATCGATTGGCATCCGAGAATGCTCCCCAACTTCCTTCCAGTGCTCTGCAACATCAGATGGTTTCTGTATCCCATTTCCACCATCCGAGAACCCATGCCAACTTGGAAGTAATCCGCCCATTAATGTTTCCGTTTTAAAATATTGATCGTATTCCTCAACAAACCGATTCAATACCGGTTCAAGAGCCCAACAGTGTGAACAGATGGGGTCTGTAACATAATACATCGTTACTGTTTTCTCTTTGTGATTGAAATCAATTACTTCCATTGGTTCATCCTCAGCGACACCACATACACCCGTTTCAAGATCACATACCATATTATTTTGATCACTCATATTCATTACCGCCTTTCTGAATTTCTCTGATGTAAAGATCAGCGATGAACTCTCATCCCTAATCACCAAGTGCATCCTTGTTTTGTTTGTTATCTCAAAGTTTCAATGCACCAGACCATACAACTACTTGATCAAGCATTTGGTCAATTGTCTTTTTATGATTTTATCAAAAGGGGTCTTTGGTGAATTACCTTTGTATAGTATGATTATAATACTTAGAACAACTTCAACAAGTACAATTGTTTTTCATACTAAGCATTAAAAAGTATACTAATGGAGGAAACCTGATGAAATACGACTTTGATTTAAAAAAAATGTGCCCCGCGACCTACGCTTTCCATGTAATCGGAGGGAAATGGAACTTGCCAATCCTGGCAATCCTAAGTGAAAATGAAACGATCAGATATAATGAACTGAAGAGAAGACTTCATGGAATTACGAGTACCATGCTCACCAATTGTTTAAAGGAATTAATAGATTATGGGATTGTCCATAGGGAGCAATTTAATGAAGTCCCACCAAGAGTGGAGTATTCGCTTACCCCTTCGGGAATGAAATTAGTTCCTTTAATTGAATCGATTGTAGGTTGGGGTCAAGATAACATGATGTCCAGCTTGAACAACACAAGTTCTACTTATTAAAGGCTGCTTATAATAACGCTACTTTTGCAATGTCCATTGTTTCTCCAATTCTGCCCAATGGGATTGAAGCAGTAATAGATTTTGCGTTCCCTCTGTCTGCACGATGCCTCGTGACATACATTGGCTGTAATATTGTATCTTGCATACTCTTGTGCATGTGCCAATAGTGCACAAATGAATACCTCCTCAAATTAAAAAAAGTCCTGATGACATTTAGTCATCAGGACTCCTTGATATTGCTTTCTGAACATGAACACGGCATTAAGCTTAAAGATTAACCCCTTACTCTACCGTTACACTTTTCGCCAGGTTACGTGGTTTATCCACATCGTGACCCAGTGCCAGCGAAGCGTAGTATGCAAGCAATTGCAATGCAACCACAGACAAAGCCGGGCTAAGCAATGGCAACGTCTTAGGAATTGCAAACGCTTGGTCAACGGATTTCAGCAATGGTGCTACGTGCTCTTCGTACGTAATTGCCAGTACGTCTGCACCACGTGCTTTTACCTCTTTAATGTTGCTCACCGTTTTCTCCAGAACGTTCTCCTGTGTTGCCAGAGCAATGACAGGGATACCTTCTTCGATCAATGCAAGCGTACCATGTTTTAACTCACCCGCAGCATACGCTTCGGAGTGAATATAAGAAATCTCTTTCAGTTTCAACGATCCTTCTTGTGCTACTGCATAATCTAGACCGCGGCCGATAAAGAAGAGGTGTTCATGTTTGGAGATTTGTTCTGCATATCCTTTAATAGCTTCCGCTTGCTCCAGCATGGATTCAACTTGCTCAGGCAATGCTTGCATTGCTGCCAGCGTGTGAGCAATCTCTTCTGCTGTTTGTGTGCCACGAACTTGTGCAAGGTACAGACCTAGCAGGTTGAACGCGATCAATTGCGAAGTGTACGCTTTAGTGGAAGCTACAGCAATTTCCGGTCCTGCCAGTGTTGCAATCACATCGTCTGCATCACGTGCAATGGAGCTGCCTACAACGTTAGTGATGGCGAGTACATGTGCACCATTGGACTGTGCTTCACGCAGTGCAGCAAGTGTATCAGCCGTTTCACCTGATTGGCTCACCACGATCACAAGTGTATCTTTGCTTACGATCGGGGAACGGTAGCGGTACTCGGAAGCAACATCTGTTTCTACCGGAATACGTACCAATTGCTCGATTACAGTACGTCCAACCAGACCTGCATGGTACGCTGTACCACAAGCGATGATTTGAACGTTACGGATATTTTTAATTTGCTCTTCGGTCATTTTCAACTCAGGAAGTTGAACTTTTTTGCCTTCATTGTCGATGCGACCCAGCATTGTATCACGGTATGCTTTTGGTTGCTCATGAATTTCTTTCAGCATGAAGTGCTCGAATCCGCCTTTTTCTGCAGTTACAGCATCCCAATCGACATGAATCATTTCCCGAGAAATAAAGTTGCCTTCAATCGTCATCAATTCGACAGCATCATGTGTCAAAACAGCCATCTCACCGTCATTCAGAATGTATACATTGCGTGTATGTTCCAGAATTGCCGGGATATCAGAACCGATAAAGTTCTCGCCTTCACCAATACCGATAATAAGTGGACTTGCTTGACGCACAGCTACGAGTTTCTCAGGCTCATACTCTGTCAGAACACCCAGCGCGAATGCTCCACGCATTAACGTGATCACTTTTTGCACAGCTTTAACGATATCTCCATCGTATTCACGTGCAATCAGGTGGGAGATGACTTCAGTATCTGTCTCGGATGTGAAGGTGTGGCCTTGAGCAATCAGTTCGTCTTTCAGATCCAGATAGTTCTCGATAATTCCGTTATGAACAACAGAGAACTTCTGGCTTCCATCCGTGTGTGGATGGGAGTTCTCATCTGACGGTTTACCATGAGTAGCCCAGCGAGTGTGTCCGATTCCGGCATTACCTACCAGCGGAGCACCCTCCAGTTTGGCTTCAAGGTTCGCAAGACGTCCCAGAGCTTTGGAGATTTGCAGACCATCCGGTGTAAATACCGCAATACCTGCAGAATCATAACCACGATACTCAAGCTTTTTCAGTCCTTCGATCAATACCGATTGAGTGTTCTTATTACCAATATATCCAACAATACCGCACATAGTTTAGTTCCTCCGATTGTATATGAATACTGTGTCACGAAGAGAAACAGGCTGGCACGGCATATCGGAAAAATGAAAATGATTGCCTAACGTATCATGAATACTTTCAATTATTCAATTATCAATGATCAGAGCAGCCTCTTGCCGCTCCGCAGTCATAAGCTGTTATTAGATGCAATCATGAATGTACATCATTTTCCCGTCCGCGCACTGTTCACGCTCTTCGCGCACATTCATTTGAATTTTAGTTGACTCTGCACCTACCGGCGCGTTGTGTGGACAGTCACCCATCCATTTTCCGCAATCCGATTTACGGCTCTGGTGCATCACCGGGAGGTCCCCGCCGAACAATCCGAACACCTCCACCTCGTCAGCTTGATTGCCGTCGATCTTGCTCAGTATCATCTTCATTGTTTCAAGATTCATACCGATCAAAATCCTTCCCGCGCAACTTCAAGCTCTGGCGCTTGTGTAACTAATACCTTACGATCCTCACTTTCTGTGTCTGAATGACGACTCCACTCATTATATGCACGTTAGGTTCATTTTGCAATGGAGCAAAGTACCTGTGACAATTTCGGCATATTTACCCACAATCCCGACCGTATAAACAGACCCATGGTCTCACTAGGTCGGGACGTAGGAATATGGGTTTGTTTGGCATAAACCCTGTTAGATTAAACCTTATGAGACAGTGATTCCCTTGAAACAACTGTGTTTGGAAGGCCTATCGATCAGGTCCTATACCAGTTCTTTTTGCACAACATCTGCAATTTGAGATACGAATTGTTCAAGTTCATCCTTATCTGGTCCTTCCGCCATAACGCGGATCAGGGATTCAGTCCCGGACGCACGTACAAGTACACGTCCATTATCGCCCAGATGCTGCTCCACTGTAGCAATCGCCTGCTCAATCGCAGAATTGCCCTCGTATTTGCTCTTATCTTCAACACGCACGTTCACCAATACTTGTGGGTACTGGGTCATCAGCGCCTTAAGTTCACTCAGTTTTTTACCAGAAGCCTTCATCGTGTCCACGAGCTGGATCGCTGTCAGCATGCCATCGCCTGTTGTATTGTAATCCAGGAAAATAACATGTCCGGATTGCTCTCCACCCAGGTTATAACCCCCACGGCGCATTTCTTCCATCACATAACGGTCACCCACAGCAGTCTTTGCTGTTTTCAGTGCCAGCTTCTCCGTTGCTTTGTAGAATCCGATGTTACTCATTACGGTAGATACCACGGTACTGTCTTTCAGCTTGCCTGCACGATTCATCGCATCACCGCAGATACACAGAATAAAGTCACCATCGACCTCAGCGCCTGTCTCATCAATCGCAATCAGACGATCCGCATCCCCGTCAAAAGCAAGGCCCAGATCAGCTTTATGTTTCAGCACCTCTTGTTTCAAATGCTCCGGGTGAGTTGACCCGCATTGCTCATTGATATTCAGGCCGTTAGGCTCAGCGCCAATGGCAATGACTTCTGCACCAAGTTCTCTGAACAATTTGGGTGCAAGCTCATAAGCTGCTCCGTTAGCGCAGTCCAGAACAATTTTGAGTCCTGAGAACGATTCATTTACTGTTGTTTTCAGGTAGTCCAAATAACGATAACGGGATTCTTCATCCACAGTAACGGTACCCAAACCACCACCCACAGGGCGCGGCAATTGATCCGTTTCTGCATCCATCAGTTCTTCGATCCGGTTCTCCGTCTCATCCGAGAGTTTGAAGCCATCTCCCCCAAAAAATTTGATTCCATTATCCTCAACCGGATTGTGGGAAGCCGAGATCATTACCCCTGCATCGGCTTTCAGCAGACGAGCAATATACGCCACTCCAGGAGTGGATACAACTCCCAGACGAATTACATCGGCGCCAATGGACAGCAAACCTGCAACCAGTGCGGATTCCAGCATAAGCCCCGAGATTCGGGTATCCATACCGATAACCACTTTTGGTCTTTCCACACCGCCTGCAAGCACATAACCACCACAACGCCCGATGCTGTAAGCCAGCTCCGCCGTCAACTCTTTATTGGCAACACCTCTTACGCCGTCTGTACCAAAATATTTCCCCATGATCTAACTCCTTCTATTCGCATCATATAAGAGCATAAACGTTATTTTTAAATTTCTGAATTGAACATGTTCTTTTACGGATTGGAGCCATTATTACTGCTGCCGCTGTTATTAGAGTTACCTCGACTGTTATTCCCCTGCTGGCTCTGCTCCTGATTGTCCGTATTCGATTCTGTTTCTTCTTCTCCAGGAGCAGTTTCGGTATCTCCATTCTCGACTTCGGCTGGTGAAGGCTCAGGCCCCACAGTCCCTTCATCGTTCGGATCTTCGCCGGGAGCAACCGTTGTATCATCAGCCTTTTCGCTGATTTTGACGGTAGCACTAAGATCAACTGATGACTCATCCAGTTTGGCAAAACGAGGCAAGTCAGCCTCAAGCTTTATTTCATGCGTGCCTACCGCAAGTCCAGCAAGATCCGCAGTCAACTTGATATCATCACTACTTAGACCTTCAAGCATCGTTGAAGATCCTCTAAGCGTAATATTCAAGCCACCACTTTTGGGAGTAACCAGTGCCCCTTCCAGCCCGTTCCCCGCACCAGCAAGCGTGATAGGTACGTTCGAAAAGACTTTGGTCGTCTCCTGAAGCTCATCGTAAGGCGATACCGTCACCTTAAGCTGAATCGAACTAGGCTCGATTTTCTCAAAACCGGGAGGCGGCGTCAAGTCCACGTTAACTGTCGACGTCCCTGCCTCATCGAACTGTGTAAGATCAAGGGTTACTTGGTCGTAGGACTGTATACCCGCAAGCGCATCCTCAGTTCCGTAAACCGAGACTTCTTTCACGCTTGGCTCAACCGTGGAGAGCACCATTCCCTCCGGCAGCTGTCCCGAATATTTGATTCTTAAGGGCACAGTTGTATAGGGCTGACTGACCGGAATACGGACTTCTACGGTTTCTGGTGTAACAATCGCATTTTCAATGACCTTGCCTTCCGCATCATACGCCTGAAGCTTCACTTTTTTCTGCGTCACGTCATCCTTCGCATCCTTCACGCTCACACTGCCCTGAACCTTCGCTACGGCGTCAAGCTGCCCTTCCGGCAGAGTAACCTTAACTGGACCTGAAGGCTCAACAACGGGCGTTCCAGCGTTGTATCCGGCGGATGGTTCTCCTTCGGGTACAATATTCACATTAAACGATTTGGTGCCCAATTTTTCCACGTTGACCGTAACCATGGAAGGCTCCATGCTGACTACCTCAACCCCGGAAGGCAGATCAGGCACCAGTGGCAGTGTATTGGATCCATCCTTCACCTGACTAAGATCCACTAGCACTTTATAATCATCATTCGTAAAAATCGAAGTTAACATTGAACGCTGCCCTTTAATCTCCAGACGGACCTCATCCGTACTTAATGAAGTGAGCACGTAGGAGTTACTGTCGAGTCCATAAGGCTGAACAGGCACAGTGCGCTCCACAACCTTATTGGTCGTCCCCGTCGAGATTGTTGGCGTAGTTGGTACTTCATCCAGATGTATCATGAACCAGAGCAACAAACTCACCGCCAGGGCAAGAATCTTGGCAAAATTGTTGTTGTTGAACCATTTATCCATTTTTACGTCCCCCCTTCCGTTTCCAGAAGGTAGTCCAACCATTCTTTTTAGTTAGATTGGATGTTGGACGCAATTCTTCGTATAGTTTGGCGATCAGTGATTCTTCCTTAATATCACGAACAACCTGTCCATTCATCGCAAGCGACACTTGTCCTGTCTCCTCCGAAACAACCAAACAGATCGCATCCGCAACCTCGGTAATCCCGATTGCTGCACGGTGACGCGTTCCTAACTCTTTACTAATAAACGGATTCTCGGACAAAGGCAAATAACAGGCTGCCGCCGAAATCTGTTTGCCCTGTATAATGACGGCTCCATCATGGAGCGGTGTATTCGGAATAAAAATGTTAATCATCAGCTCTGAGCTGACCAGTGATTGCATCTGGATGCCGGACTCTGTGTAATCGTTCAGACCCGTTTCCCGTTCGAATACAACCAATGCACCAATTTTACGCCGTGACAAATAATTTACGGACTTAATAATCTCACCAATTAACACCGTTAATTCTTCATCACTTGCTGCTGCCGAGCGTCCAAACAGCTTGCCACGACCCAATTGCTCCAGACCACGACGCAGTTCCGGTTGAAAAATAATAAAGACCGCAACGACACCAAACGTAAACATCTGGTTCATCAGCCATTTGAGTGTGTAGAGGTTTAGCCACGTACTTAGTGCCCAGATCACCACAAGGAACAAAATACCTTTGAGCAGCTGAACCGCACGGGTACCCCGCACAAGCAAAATCAATTTGTACATAATATAGGTAACGATCAATATATCGATAACGTCCTTAATGGACTCTTTCCACGTTAAGTCAGCAAAATAGTTCATAAGCCAGCCCCCGCTATCCCCATTGATGAGTAAACCCTGCTCTCATATTAACCCATTAGGATTTAAATAATCCTTTTTTTTCGCATTTGCATGATCCATTCAGGCTCGTCCTCAAGTACAAAAGTTGGCCAAGAAGCAGCCTCCGATCCAACCAGCGTATAGACGTATAGAATCATTTCGATCTATATTTTGCTGATTAAAAGACGCTCTTTGGATTTATGCAAAAAGCTTATCTATATGTAGTAGTATGTTCTCTTTAGTATCTAGGTTATAACGTTAACGTTCAGGTTGCAAGTTACGGGAGTCACAAACTGCGCAGAAACAACACAAATCCCATAAATTACAAATTCATCAGATAAAAAAAGAGTACCCCAGCAATCTGGAGGTACCCTGCTTGGTATATACCATTGAAGAATTCACCCTGTTTTAGCGATAAGCCACTTCATTTACCATATTGGTTATTTTGTACCAGAACCAGTCCAGCGCCTGATCAATACTTTTCACCTGACCGGAAATATGTGCCGTTGAGGCCTGAAACAACTGTCCGTCGATGACCGTTAGATTGCCATTTACATCACCGTATACCTGAGCAGTTCCATTCTCTATCGTAAGATCGCCAGCAATGGACTTGCCCTCCGGAACAATAACCGTGTTTCCTTCAATCACGATCTGGTCCAGATTATTTCCCTTAACGACCATTTCGTTATTCTGATTCCAGAAATTCCAGGCGCTAAAGAGCATCACGACCAAAAAGAAGGCTGCCGCCGTCAGCGCGGGATGTCCTTTGACCCATTTGAGCCATACTTGCTGTCTCTTGGGCTGGGGCAGAGCATTCATAATTCGATTGGTCAGCTCATCCGAGGCAGACGGTGAATAGTGTTTCATGGCAAAGAGTAGCATTTCCGTCTGTTCCAACTCTTTAAAGCGCATGCGACAATCCGGACAGGTCACAAGGTGACTTTTCAGTTCAACCTTCTGGGCCGGGGACAACGACTCATCCAAACATTCATGCATTAAAGAGACGGCCGAGTTGCAATCCATATGAGAGCCAATCCTTTCTTAGATCACTTAGTCCTTGCATCGCCAAAAAGCACGCATAAGACTTGCATACATTACATACGCATCCGTTTCGGATATGTTTCAAATAATTTCGCCCAAAATAAAGACGTTAACCATTTACAACTTATACTCCAGTTTTTTACGCAAAAAATCACGACCCCGATGAACACGAGTTTTAATCGTTGTTACGGGCATACCTGTCACATCACTGATTTCCTGTAGCGACAAGTCCTGTAAATATCTCAAAATCATGACTGATTTATACTTGGCCGGCAAACTGTCAATCGCTTCACGGATTAGTGTCTGTGTTTCAGACAAAAGTGCTTCACTCTCTGGTGTACGATCATCGCTTGGAAGCATCGCATAACCGTCAGATCCTTCCTGATCATTCAGCTCTGCATCCAATGAATAAGAAGGTTTTTTCCGCCGTAAGCGGTCAATACACAGATTGGTTGCAATCCGGTATATCCAGGTTGAGAACTTCTGATTCGGATCATACTTTTCCATATTGCGAAACACACGCAAAAACGTCTCCTGTACAACGTCTTCGGCTTCATGACGATTGTTCAGCATCCGGTATGCCAGATGAAACAGCTTGTCCTTGTATAATTCAACGATTTCTGCAAAGGCCCGCTGGTCACCCTTCAGTACCAGCTTAACAAGCCTGTTCTCCAAATTGTCCACCCTTATTCCCCCAGACATGCTGATGGGTCTTCCGCCTTCTGATACCCGTCCACACTTGTAATTCACCAATCAAATCGTAAATCAACTTTGGTCAAAAATCAAGACTGTGCCGGAAAATATCCGCCAAAAACAGTAAAAACGGGAACTCCCGAAGGAGTCCCGTTTCATCTCTCACTCGAGTTGAGGAGAGAATTAAGCTTTTTGCTATCTGTTTGGCTGGAAAATTCACTTCATTTATGGTTAAGCAGGTTAATGATCAGCCCGTATTCCGAAGCCCTGCAGCAATGCCGTTAATCGTAAGCAACACTTCTCGCAGCAACTCTGTGTCGTCCTCGCCGCGCTCACGCATGTCTCTGAGCTCACTCAGAAGTTGGACCTGCATGTAGGACAAAGGATCGACATACGGATTACGCAGTCGGATCGACTCTTGAATTACCGGTACATCATCCAGAATTTCAGCTTCTCCGGTAATTTTCAGAATCAGCTCTTTGGTGAGCTTGAATTCCGATTCAATCTGACCATAGATGCGATCACGTGCTTCCTCATTGGAAGTCATGGCTGAGTATTCCTTCGCAATAACCAGATCTGCTTTGGCAACAGCCATCTGCACCGTATCAATTAGTGTACGGAAGAATGGGAAGTTTTCATACATTTCTTTCAGGACAACCAGATTTTCTTCTTTATCCTGATAGTAGCTTTGCAGTCCCGTTCCTGCCGCATACCATGCGGGAAGCAGATAACGACTTTGGGTCCAGGCAAATACCCAAGGGATCGCTCTCAAATCCTCGAACTTGTCGCTGTTTTTCCGTTTGGATGGACGTGAACCAATATTCAGTTCCCCAACCTCAGGCAGCGGTGTCGATTCCTTGAAGAAGGTAAAGAAGTCTGGATCACGGAAAATAAGATCCTGGTATTTGGTCAGGGATACTTCGGAAATATCTTTGATGATGCTATCCCAATGACGCTCTGATGCCGACTCTTGCGGCTCCAGACCGTTTAATGCAGCTGTAATCAAAGCTGATGTAGCCTGCTCAAGACTGCGGTATGCAATTCCCTGAAGGGAATAACGGGAAGAGATAACCTCACCCTGCTCTGTAATCTTGATCCCCCCACCAATGGTGTGTGGTGGTTGAGCAAGAATACTGCGGTTGAGAGGCATGCCTCCACGTCCGAGCGCCCCACCTCTACCATGGAAGAACTTCAGCTTAACGCCGTGTTTATTACCAACATCGGTGATGGCATTCATCGCTACACGCAGCTCCCAGTTGGCTGTAACAACCCCGCCATCCTTGTTGCTGTCCGAGTAGCCCAACATGATTTCATGCAGTTCATTCCGCCCGCTCACACTTGCGCGATATACCGGAAGGTTGAACAGCTTCTCCATAATTTCCGAAGCGGCATGAAGATCATCAATCGTTTCAAACAGTGGAACCGCTTGAAGCGTAGATACCACTTCACCGTTATGTTCTTTGCGGAACAAACCTACTTCTTTGGCAAATACCATAACCTCAAGCAGATCACTTGCTCCTTGGGTCATACTAATCAGGTAGCTTGTGATACAACCGGCCCCAAACTCACTCTGAGCACGTTTGATCGTACGGAATACATCCAGACATTCTTTGGTCCCCTCTGTGTACTGATGATAAGGGGAAGTCAGTGGACGAGGATCATCCAGCAAACGAGCCAGTAAATCGATTTTTCCATCTTCCGTCAAACGAGCATAATCTTCTACGATGTTCATTTTGGCCAAAATCTCCGACATCGCATTTTCATGCTCTTTACTATGCTGACGCACATCCAATGCAGCTGTATGGAAACCGAACAGCTCCACTTGACGAATCATTTTGCGAATGGTCGTATCTGCTACATAGTCTGCAAAGTGATGACGCAGGCTGCGATCGATAATCATCAGATCATCCATCAGTCCTTGAGCGCTGTCATAGCGGTCAGGCTGTCCTACTTTGTTCTCATCCAGAACATTGTTCAGCTTGGCAATCATATAAGCCAATTTAATACGATATGGCTCTTTTTCATTCCGCCACATATCCACTTTTTTCAACGTTACACAACTACGGTCTTGCTCAATCGACTGCACCAGCTCATCCGATACGTGGATGATGTTCGTGCTGAAGCTGAGATGTCCCATAAGTTCAATCATAATCCGTTGATACTCACGTAAAGCGAGCTTACGCTGCATTAACAGTGTCTGCCATGTTACATCTGAAGTTACCGAAGGATTTCCATCCCGGTCTCCACCGATCCAGGAACCGAACCGCAAATACGTCGGCACATGCCAGTCATGGTCAGGATAAAATTTATTCAGGCAGCGTTCAAGCTCCTGGTATACATCCGGAAGTACATGGAACAACGTTTCATGAAAGTAATACATTCCGTTCCGTACTTCATCAAGCACAGTCGGTTTACGGTCACGAAGCTCATCAGTCTGCCATAGTGTAATGACTTCGTTCAACAGCTTCTCCCGCAACTGTTCACGTTCACGCAACGTCAGCGTAGGATTATCAAGTGACATGACATCTTCGGATATCCGTTTGTGGATGTCCAGTATAACCCGACGCATGGCTTCGGTTGGATGAGCTGTCATCACCAATTCCAGCGATAACTCGTCTAGAATATCCTCTACTTCCGTGTGAGACAATCCGCGTTCCTTCAGATCTTGTACTGCTTTTTCAATCGATCCTGGCTGCACAGCATCCCCTGCAGAACGTTCATAATCCCGTTTACGCCGGATCCGATGGTTTTGTTCAGCAATGTTAACTAATTGAAAATAAATCGCAAAAGCTCGAATCACCTGATGGCGATTTTCCGAGTCTAATTCCTGGATCATCGTTTTGAACTCTGCATAAAGTTCTGGCAAGAACTCTGCACGCAACGATTTGCTCGTTTCCCGAATCTTCTCAACGATATCGAGAAGCTCCGTGCCTCCTTGATGGACAAGAACTTCTCCGAGTATGTTGCCCAGGAACCGCACGTCTCGCCGAAGCAGGTTGTTGGATTGGCTTTTGCTGGCGGTTACCATAGTTTCAGTCATGCTTATCCTCCCATCTGATCGTTCCATTCGTACACGTAAATTTGACACCTTCATAACATCATACAATAAAATGGTACGAAAATCTTTATTTTTCTACTAGTAAAAATGGGGATTTACCCTGATTTACAGCACAAAAACACGCTTTATTATTCATTTTCTTGTTCTGCTTCGATTAATGGTCAAATGCTGTCGCATGATACCTTTTTCACGTACTTTTCATACCTCGAATAACTCATACCTATTCTTAATTTTTCATAAATATACAGTTAGACTGGTAATGTTCATTGCACCTGAATGTATTCATATCTGCATGATTTCCATTGTTACAAACCAGACGAAACATAAAGAAACATGACCGGCAAAGCAAGCTTTTGTATACTTTATCACACTGACGCAATAAATTAAAGAGTGTATTTATAATTTTTTGTTTCTTTTAGCAGAAATGAATGCAGAGGTTCGAGGAATTATTGCACTTATCATCTGAATATAGAGGAGATCGGTATTTTAATGAGGTGTTGTTTCAATAAATAAAAGAAAAGCCTCTGTATACAGAGGCTTTTCAATGAATCATGAAGCGGGTGATGGGAATCGAACCCACGCTATTAGCTTGGAAGGCTAAAGTTCTACCATTGAACTACACCCGCAAATAAAAATCGGGATGACACGATTTGAACATGCGACCCCCTGGTCCCAAACCAGGTGCTCTACCAAGCTGAGCTACATCCCGATACTTATGAAAATAATGGCGCGCCCTGAGAGATTCGAACTCCCGGCCTTTTGATTCGTAGTCAAACGCTCTATCCAGCTGAGCTAAGGGCGCAAAATATTGGAGCGGACGACGGGAATCGAACCCGCGACCCTCGCCTTGGCAAGGCGATGCTCTACCGCTGAGCCACGTCCGCTTATAAAGGATGCGCGTGGAGGGACTTGAACCCCCACGTCAAAGACGCTAGATCCTAAGTCTAGTGCGTCTGCCAATTCCGCCACACGCGCATATCATGGTGAGTCATGAAGGGCTCGAACCTTCGACACCCTGATTAAAAGTCAGGTGCTCTACCAACTGAGCTAATGACTCAAACTAAAAATTAAAATGGCTGGGGATATAGGATTTGAACCTATGCATGACGGAGTCAAAGTCCGTTGCCTTACCGCTTGGCTAATCCCCATTAAGTTAATTGGTGGAGGCTGAGGGGATCGAACCCCCGACCCTCTGCTTGTAAGGCAGATGCTCTCCCAGCTGAGCTAAGCCTCCATCCTATGACCCGTAGGGGATACTCTTACTTCGTTCGAGACTGCGAAGCCATTGCTAACGAAGTTTATCCTCCGACGAACCTTTGGGATTCTCATCCCTTTTTTAAGCTAATAAATATAGCTATGACCCGTAGGGGATTCGAACCCCTGTTACCTCCGTGAAAGGGAGGTGTCTTAACCCCTTGACCAACGGGCCCCATTTCCAAAGCTCTCAACCGGGATCGAACCGGTGACCTCATCCTTACCATGGATGCACTCTACCTACTGAGCTATGAGAGCAAATGGCTCCCCGAACAGGGCTCGAACCTGTGACAACTCGATTAACAGTCGAGTGCTCTACCAACTGAGCTATCAGGGAATAATATGCATTTGCAGGGCAAATGCAATTCATCATACAACGCTAACATGCAGAGCCTGTTTTCTATGTAAGATGAAAGAGTTCGCTTGGCGGCGTCCTACTCTCCCAGGACCCTGCGGTCCAAGTACCATCGGCGCTAGAGGGCTTAACGGTCGTGTTCGGGATGGGTACGTGTG
>NZ_FOCH01000010.1:0-63922 GCF_900110055.1 Paenibacillus sp. OK076 | reverse complement strand
TGTATTAGGCATGCCGCCAGCGTTCGTCCTGAGCCAGGATCAAACTCTCCAATAAAGTATTGAAAAGAGCGATAAGCTCATTTTGAAACTGACGAGATTAAAAATCTCATTGTTACTTCGAAATCATACAGCCCGAAGGCTTGTACCGATTTCTCAGCGTCGATCTTGCAAGCAAGATCATTACTCACTCGTTGTTCAGTTTTCAAAGATCAAACATTCAATTTGTCTCGATTTTCCTCGTCACCGTATTTTCAGCGGCGACTTTTATAATATATCATGTTTAAGTTTACTTTGCAAGCACTTTTTTCGATTTATTTTCAATCGCTTTATTCCAGCGCTTGTTACGGTTAACTTTTCCTTAAAAAAGGAACGAAAATTAATTTATCATATTGAACAAAAAAGGTCAACCCTTTTTCGACAAATTGCTTCATATCCCTTTTCAAAGCCGCCTATTCTACCTATTCCTGATTCATGGTGTCTGAGGTACAGCGCTTACGGGCCGCACCTCTTATATGGTGAACTTCAGTATTGAACTTTAGTATCCCGCTAACCAAAACATTATGGCTTGGATTTTTTTAATTTACCGCCTCTAGCATATTTGGATAGCTCTTTGGGTGGCGCAAAGCGTGCATACATACGGAACACAGTCTTGTAGCGACTCGCAATGGCGTATTTAATTTCTTGATCGAGACGGTTGTCACTTAAGTCGAACAACATTTCATCGAGCTCTTTGCGCAATACATAATCCAATTCCTTGCATTCCTTCTCGTTAAACAGCATACCCAGCATTAGAGTTCTCCTTTTTCTGCATATGGATAATGGCGTGTCCCAGTGTGTGTCATATTCGTGCCCTTTTAATTCAGGCTATATATCGGACAGCGCCGGTTTTAGTAGCAAACCCAGGATCATCTTTGTTTGTCCTTTTGTGCTTGCTACTGAAACCCGTTTTATTGTTATGGTCAACTTTCTGAAAATTTATGAATGTCATCCCATACAAATTTATCCACGAACGAGGCTGTAGGTAAGTGTACTTTCGATAATCGCAGCAACAAAAAGCAAAATAACAATCCAGAAGGATGCAGTTACCGTGGTGCGCATAAAGGAACTCCAGTGTCTGCCAATCGTATTTCGTTTCTCCCCGCCAAATTGAACAAGACTTTTAAGAACCAACCCACCAAACTTTAGACCGAATGCACAAGCGATAATAATTACCGGAATCTCAATAATGCCATGTGGAAGTAGTCCTTTCACAACAATATCAAAGAAGCTGGCCCCATAATTCATTGTGGTGTGTACCAGAAAACCGATAACCATGCCATTGATTAGCAGGAAAACGACAGGCAGAATGCCAAAGAAAATACCGGCATAGATTACGAGTACACTTTTGATGGCATTATTGAAAAAGATAAAGAGGAAGAAGTTCCATTGCACATTGCTCCCCTGCTCCAGCCGCTCACTAACCTCCCTCAGTCCCCCGATCTGATTCAACAATATATCCTCAAGTGGTCCTGTACTTACCCATCCCGTGCCTATTCCAACAACAAACAATACGATCGACCAGATTAATGCACCACGAATGGAACCTAAAGCTCTAAGAAATGTACTGAATTTTAACATAATATCCTCCTGTGAAACCAAGATGTTGGACAAACAAACGTCTGATACGAATAACTGCGAGGTACGAGCATACATTGGAGAGTAAACAAGCATTTCTTATGGGAGAGGGGCGCTTATTGAAATGAACTCGTTCTATGTATTTAGCGGCAAAAAAATCAAACGTTTCCTGATTGTGCTGGTTGCTGCCGTCTTTGCTATCGGGATTATTTATCTGGAGAGCGGCAATATTTCTGTATTCTCGGAGGATGCACCATCCGCCGTATACAGCGTTCCAACCGAGAAGAAGGTTATTGCACTCACCTTTGACATTAGCTGGGGAGATAAAAGGACAGAGCCTATTCTGAAGGTCCTCCAAGATAATAAGGTACAGAAGGCAACGTTCTTCTTGTCCTCCCCCTGGAGTAAAACACACCCCGAAATTGTAACAGCCATTAAAGACGCAGGATACGAAATCGGCAGCCACGGTCACAAGCATGATAATTACAGCAGTCTAACTGAAGAGGAGATCCGCAAGGAGATTTCGACAGCTCATAGCATTTTAACCGATTTAACGGGAAAAGAACCGAAATTGCTGCGTCTGCCTAATGGCGACTTTGACAAACGTGTTCTCCAGGTTGCCAACAGTCTGAATTATCAAGTAGTCCAATGGGACACCGATTCGCAGGATTGGAAGAACCCAGGTGTACAGACTATTGTTGATCGTGTAGTCAGCAAGGCACATCCGGGTGACATTGTGCTGCTGCACGCCAGTGATTCCTCGAAACAAACCCATGAAGCATTACCCGTCATAATCGACAAGTTAAAAAATCAAGGGTATGAGTTTGTGACGGTTTCCGAGCTGCTTAACCATTCAAGTGTCAAAGGTACGGAAGTTCGCGACCAAGCCAGTGTACAGTAAATGTTAAACTAAGGGTATTGCAGTGGAATACTCCATACCTACCTTTTGAACTTCCCCATGCCCTGTAAAAAGGTGCTGAAGCGCCATAAATGAAAAGAGCTAACCAGGTTAGCTCTTTTTGGCGTTATTTTTTCAAATAATCGCTACGCATGACTTTCTTGTACCTCGGTCTTCCCACTCACCCGTTGCTCCATGGACCCATCTACCAGCCTGTGCAATATCAGCATTTGGTATGCATTACAGATTAACAGTGGAACCACAATAAAGATGGTAGCCGCATTTACATCAATTCGCAACACACCGATCGTCTCCACCACGGTAACAGCCACCATGAAAAAGAGTGTAGGTACCAGCGCCGAAACATGTGTCTGTTTCACTTTTACGTAAGCGGTAACAATTCCAGCTGCCAAAATAATGATTCCAAGCACAATATCGGAAAGTCGTTCCCGTTCCCCACCAACAAACAAACGTAAAAACATGACATCAAGCAATGCCAAAACCGTTAGAACAATCTGTACAATCTGCCAACTGCGTTTCGAAAATACACCTTTGCCCATATAGTTCAATATCAAGTATGCGAAAAAACCCATTTGCGAATACACGCTAATCATAATACCGGAACCAAACAAGATCAGGAGATAAATTAAAAAATCGGTCATCCCATTCGTTTTTTCTCCATTAACCAACATCATAATTAGACCCGTCACTAATGATCCTGCAGCCCCAATAAGCAAAGCTGACCAAAATAGGAAAAACCATTTACGTAAATTCAAATGTTTTCCACCCCCGAGAGTTTATTTTACCAACCTTCACAGCAAAAAACCATCATCATTCAACATATTTAGCGGTTTCCCATCACATACTACATCCAGTATCTAATCAAGGAGGGGTTGTGCACATGAAACGGCCTTTGTGGCAGTTATGCTGTGTCGTACTTGGACTATCCGTCATGCTCGCAGGCTGTGGCTCAGATCAGAATTATTCGCCTCCTCAGGGCGGTTATAAAGAGATGAAAACGATGGTCGTGGATATTCTCAAAAGTGACGAAGGAAAAAAAGCGGTTGAAGAAGCTCTTACAGGACAAAGTTCTTCCGGAGGGGGAGAAAGTGGGGGCGCCGGCCAAGGTGGTGGTGCAGGCGGTGGCTCTGGATCAGTGGGAATGAAAATGTTAATGCCTATGCAATCTTCGGAACAAATACGTATTGCTGTAAAAGATACAATCACTGCTCCAGAGTACAAGAAGGAATTCGAGAAAATCATGACAGACCCTCAATTCGCAGGCGAATTCGCCAAAGTAATCAATGCGCAAAGCAAACAACTGCATATGCAATTGATCAAAGACCCAACATATCAAAAATCGATTGAAGATGTCATGAAATCTCCGGAAGTATCCAAGATGTTCATGGATATGACCAAAACTCCTGAGTATCGTAAACAAACGATGACCGTTATGCAAGAAGTCATGCAGAATCCTTTATTTCGGATGGAAGTACTGACTTTGCTTAAGAAGGTAGTTCAGGATGAATTACAACCTAAAACAGAACAGGGCGGCAAACAGGGAGGTAAAGGCGAGAATGGAGATGGCGGAAGCGGTAGCAGTGACGGTAGTAGTGATGGTAACAGTGGCGGCGACGGAAGTAATGGAGGATCATAAGCCCATAATACTTGAAAATTAAAAAATATCACATGTTGAAAAAAAGCCCGCATCCATGGATGTGGGCCATTTTATACTTTACACATATAGAAAATTTAAAACTTGGCATCAACAGACTGGGCAACCTCGTCGTAGATTGCTCCGATGCTTGACTCTGCTTTATACACAGATGGAGAAAAATCCGGCTCCGAAATATGATTATCCGGTGCTCCCAATGGAATCTGCGCAAGCAGCTCTGTATGAAGACTCTCGGCAAGAGTACCCCCACCGCCTCGGCCAAATACATAATCTTTCTCCCCGCATTTGCTGCATTCATAATACGCCATGTTCTCTACGACACCAAGCAGCTCATGTTCCGTCTGAATAGCCATAGCACCTGCACGTGCAGCTACAAAAGCAGCGGTTGCATGCGGTGTGGTAACGATGATTTCTTTGCTGTGTGGCAGCATCTGATGTACGTCTAGTGCAACGTCCCCCGTACCCGGAGGCAGATCAAGCAGCATATAATCCAACTCTCCCCAATTTACATCAGTAAAGAATTGGCGCAACATCCGCCCCAACATAGGTCCACGCCAGATCACCGGGTTATTCTCCCGAATAAAGAATCCCATCGACATGACTTTTACGCCGAAACGTTCAACAGGCTGGATAACCCCGTCCTCAACGACTGGATATTCTTCAATGCCCATCATATCAGGTACACTGAAGCCATATATATCTGCATCGATTAGGCCAACCTTCTTGCCTTGACGTGCCAGAGCCGCAGCCAAATTAACGGTTACCGTCGATTTGCCGACGCCGCCTTTACCACTAGCAACAGCAATAAAACGTACGCCGGACTCAGGACTTAACAACTCATGCCCGTCCAGACCTGCTGCATGGCCCTTGACAAGCACTTCGTCCTGGTCTTCCTCATGATCCGCTTGTCCGATGTTCAGGCTCTCACGCTCATGCTCTGACGCTGCACGCAGACGAATATGTACATCATTCACTCCGTGTTGGGACAACAGGTTGCGCGCAGCATCGCTTAGAGCAGTTGTATCCTCTGTGCGGTTCTCCAGCGTCACCATAGTAAGAGCAACATGATTTTCTTTAATCATGACATCACGGACCCACTGCAGTTCAGTCAAACTTACGCCCAATTGCGGTTCCTGCAATGGCTGCAATAGTTCAAGTATCTGTTCTTTTGATAACATCAGACAGCACCTCAGCTTTATCTATTGGCATGTAATTAGGTATGCTAATCCAATTATATCATTACCTTTCTCGTTGTGACTAACTTTTAGGACGTTCTCCTGAGGAATAACGGAGAATTCCGTTGTAGATGGATGCAGCCACTTTGCGCTGATAGGCCTCATCAGCCAGCAGACGGGCCTCTTCCGGGTGAGAAAGGAACCCCACCTCTACCAGTGCAGAGGGAATTTTTAAAGCCTGGAGCAAATAAACGGTATTTACCGTTTTTGCGATTCGATCTGTATTTTCCAGATTACGAATCATTTCTTGCTGAAGCAGATTGGCCAACCCTTCATTATCAGGATGGTTAGGTGTATAAAAAACTTGAGCACCACTCCAGCGGTTCGATGGAACACTGTTCATATGGATGCTGATAAAGAGATCTGCCTGTTTATCCTCGATTCTTCTTACTCTTTGTTTCAGGTCTTCCGTTTTGCGTTTGGAGTAGCCCTTGGTGTCTGTAGCAGCCAGATCGGTGTCTATTTCTCGGGTCATGACAACCAAGGCTCCTGCTTGCTGCAGATAATCTCGTACGTACAGCGCAATGGATAAATTGATATCTTTCTCAATGACTCCCTGCTTACTCACTGCTCCCCCATCGGGCCCACCATGTCCTGCATCAATGGCTATGACTTTTCCCGCTAATGGCAGCCCCCAGTAACCGGACATTTTAGAGGAGGGCAACTCATACGTCACCACTGCCACAAACATCGCCAGCAAACAGAGGCTTAACATGATCCTCTTCATGGTGCGTAACCTAATCCAGATTACAAAGTGCTTCCCCATATTTTTACGCATAAAAAAACCACCTCGTCCCTATAAATGACTCTAATCATCTATATGGGACAAGATGGACAAATATACCGTTAGGAGCGGACTTGCTCCGCCATCCCTTCAATCAGCACCTCAGCTACCTCAGGGCGCGTAAATTCTGGTGGAGGGCATTGGCCGTCTCTCAGCAAGCCACGTACTTTGGTGCCAGACAGAGCCATGTGGTGTTCTTTATCATGCGGGCAGGTTTTGCTTGATGCCATGTTGCCACACTTGGTGCAGAAAAAACTATGTTCAAAGAACAAAGGTGTGATACCGAGTTCTTCCGGGGTGAAGTTAGTAAAGATCTCCTGCGCTTCATACGTTCCATAGTAGTCACCCACACCTGCATGGTCGCGGCCTACAATAAAGTGAGTACAACCATAATTTTTACGTACCATTGCGTGGAAAATGGCCTCTCTTGGACCAGCATACCGCATAGCCGCCGGGAATACGCCGAGGAATGCACGATCAGCCGGATAATAGTTCTCGAGCAAAACCAGATAACTCTTCATCCGTACATCAGCAGGTACGTCATCAGACTTCGTTTCGCCTACAAGCGGATTTAAGAACAACGCGTCCACAATCTCCATTGCACTTTTCTGAATGTACTCATGGGCACGATGGACCGGATTACGCGTCTGAAAACCGACAACCGTCTTCCAGCCCTTATCCTGGAACGTTTTCCGTGTCTCAGCAGGATCATAATAGAACTGTTCGAACTTGGCCGGCTTGGGGCGGTTAAGGACTTGAATTGGACCTCCTACATATGTTGCAGGTCGTTCCAGCAGTTTCTTCACACCCGGGTGTTCTGGATCATCCGTTTTGAAGACACGACGTGCTTCCTCACCCTGATCTACTTTGTAAATGCTCTTCACTTCCAGCAATCCATAGGTTATTCCATCATCATCGCCAATAAGTGCGACAGTCTCACCGATCTGGAGTGAAGTAGCCTGCTGCTCATCTACAGCCAGCGTAATGGGTATGCTCCAGACTGTTCCGTCTGCAAGACGCATGCGAGATATAACGGAAAGATAGTCTTCTTCATTCATAAAACCTTGAAGCGGTGAGAATGCACCCACACCAATGAGATCCAAATCCGAAATTGTCCAGCTGTTAATACGTAAAGAGGACAGTTTCTCACTCTCTCGTAATAGTTGTTCCCGTTCCTCTCCTTGTACGACACGCTGAATCAGCGTACCTCCATGAGGCAGAATCGAAGTCATCTTGTCAGCTCCCTGTTTCACCATTTTTTATAACATCAAGAATGAATTCAGTGCATTATAAAATCCACTACTTACTCTGACTCAATTATTTATGAAGACCACATTCCGTTTTTTCATTTCCAGACCAGCGTCCCGCACGTGGATCTTCTCCAGGCATAACTTGACGTGTACAATACTCACAACCGATACTCGGGTAATTCTGATCATGCAGCGGGTTGTACACAACATTATTGGTACGAATGTATTCCCATACATCCTCTGAAGTCCAGTGGGCAATCGGGTTGAACTTCATCAGACCAAACTTGGCATCATATTCGACCTTCTTGGAGTTTGCACGCGTCGGTGCTTGATCTCTCCGAATACCGGTAATCCATGCATCGTACTGGGATAGAATACGTGTCAGCGGCTCAACCTTCCGAATATTACAACAAGCATTAGGATCAGACTTCCACAATTCATCTCCATGTTGAGCTGCCTGCTCTTCAGGAGTAATTTTCGGTGATACACGTACAAAATCAAGATTGTATTTCTCCTTCATTTTGTCACGAGTTTCGTAAGTTTCCTTGAAATGAAAATCGGTATCTAGATAAAATATATCCGTAGATGGGCTGATCTTCTGAAGCATATCTACAAGTACAACATCCTCTGCACCGAAGCTGCATGCAAAAGTGATATTTGGAAACGTCTCAATAGCGTAACGAATAATATCCTCTGGACTTGCGTTTTCCAACTCCTCAGCTTTCGTCCGTGCAAGTTCTTCTTTCTCCAACAAGTTCATGTCTGCATTTCCCCCATTCTGCATTTCAAAAATCACTAAAGCCGACTAATCTAATATGAATTATGTATAGTATAATTCTTTCATGGGGGATGTCAATGCCTGCCATATGGTAAAATACATCAGTTTAAGCCCATTTATTTGCTGTTCATCTTGAAAAATAATTTGGTCTTAATAATGCATTTAATTGATTTGTGGATAAAATCATCCATGTGTTGCATCATCAATCCCCCCCTGTCATCATCCACTCATCATTGAAATCCTTTGCTACTACTGGGTTTATCGAGCCGATTTGATAAAACGAGGTATAGAAGATCTCTATATAACCGAAGCAATTTAGAATAATGAGAAGGATCTAATAATGAAATAAAAGCGGAATCGAATTCTTCAATTGTAAGGGCTATTTATCAAAACCATAAGAAAAACTGATGAAATTAATCATGAAAAATGTATGATTACAACCATTACGAGGTTCTAAACTGCGAATTAAATTAGTGGATAACGGAGAGGTAAATTAAATGGAGTACTACCTAGAGGAAGAAACCTTAACCGTTACAGAGGAACCTGAAGCCTCTTTGATTCATCATCTGATGTTAAGAGCATTTATTATACTTATTGGTCTCTAGAATACAAAAAAGCCTTTGACCGAGGCCAAAGGCTTGTAATGCATATTAACGTTTGGAGAACTGAGGTGCGCGACGTGCGGCTTTGAGACCGTATTTTTTACGCTCTTTCATCCGTGGGTCACGAGTCAGGAATCCTGCTTTTTTCAGGGAAGCACGGTATTCCGGATCTGCTTTCAACAGAGCGCGGGAGATACCATGACGGATCGCACCGGCTTGACCGGAGATTCCGCCACCATGAGCGATAACAAGAACATCATAGTTGCTGAGTGTTTCTGTCAGGTTCAGTGGTTGTTTTACGATCAGTTTGAGTGTTTCCAAACCGAAGTATTCATTAATATCACGTTTATTGATGACAATGCGTCCTTCACCCGGTACAAGGCGAACACGAGCTACCGAATGTTTACGACGACCTGTCCCATAGTATTGTACTTGTGCCATGAAACTGTCCTCCTTTTAATTAACCGCGAAGTTCATAAACTTCTGGTTTTTGTGCTGCATGTGGATGCTCAGTGCCTCTGTACGCTTTAAGTCTCAACTTCATTTTCTCGCCCATGCGAGTTTTAGGAAGCATACCGCGAACAGCCAATTCCAACATACGTTCCGGTTTGTTTTTAACCATCTCTTCAGCAGTAGTTACTTTCAAACCACCTGGGTGCATCGAGTGACGGTAGTATTTTTTACCTTGCATTTTTTTACCAGTCAATACAATTTTCTCTGCATTGATGATAACAACGAAATCGCCAGTGTCCACATGTGGAGTGAATTGTGGCTTATGTTTGCCGCGGATCAAAGCAGCTGCTTCGCTCGCCAAACGTCCGAGCGTTTTGCCTTCGGCATCAATGATGTGCCATTGGCGCTCAACTTCGTTAGGCTTCGCCATGTACGTGGTACGCATGAAAAGTTCCTCCTTAAAATGTTCAACATCATTATATTCATTTATCTTCATTCATTAAGTGATAACTTTAGGTGTTGATGGATAGTTCTTTCATTGTGACCCTCTTAATTGGGGCTGTGGGAAAGCCATTAAGAAAACACAACTTTTATATTACATGATAGGAGCTTAAATCGCAAGTGTTAATTAAGCATTTCACTTCGCAAATTTAATCTTTTTTGTATTCAAGGTCCCAGAGCATTAAACCGCAGCTAACCGCAGTAGGTCCTGCAGCAGAACGATTACAAGCAGCAATCATATTCGGTACGTCAGAGGCTTTCCGTTTGCCCTCTCCGACCTCCAGCAGTGTACCTACAATGATACGAACCATATGCTGCAAAAAGCCGTTACCACTCACATAGATGTGAATGACACCCTGATCGCGCGGATGGTCCCTACACATAGAACGGTCCACTTCTATCCATGCTTCGTATACCGAACGTACATGATTGTCTTTCTGAGACTTGCGTGAAGCAAAGGAGGTGAAATCATACGTACCAATAAAATGACGTAACCCCTCCTGCATTGCCGCAATGTCCAGCTTGGCATGGTGATGATATTGCAGCCTCCGATTAAACACGTCCGGGAATTGATTCGCATTGACGGTATACCGATACGTTTTCTTTTTCGCAGCATAGCGAGAATGAAATTCGTTTGGTACTTCAACCGCATCAATAACGATAATATCGGATGGCAATCTGGAGTTGAGCGCCATACACCATCGTTCAATCGGGATCTGGGATTCCGTAGGAAAATTGAAGATCTGTCTGCGTGCGTGAACGCCTGCATCCGTTCTGCCTGAACCCGTAATTTTAACCTTCTCACCGGTTAAAGCACGAATGGCATCTTCAAGATGGTCCTGAATGGTATTCCCTCCCGGCTGAACCTGAAAGCCGTAATAGGCAGTGCCATCATAAGTTAACGTCATACACAAGTTGCGCATCAATACCACACCTTTGTTCCATACTATACATGTGCCTATCCCGAACAGCAAAAGAAGCCCCTTTCGGAGCTTCTATTACAGCACGAAATCCGAAATGAAGAGAAAAAAAGGGTTAAACCAGAATCAACGATTCTGTCCCCTTTCCTCATCTCATCTGTTCTACGCGCGGTCAACCAGTTCCAAGTAAACCATAGGCGCAGCGTCACCACGACGAGGTCCCAGTTTCAGGATACGAGTGTACCCACCTGGACGCTCAGCGTAACGACCGGACAATTCGCTAAACAGTTTTTGGATTGCATCTTGCTCACCATCGATTGTTTCGCGGCGAACATAAGCTGCCACTTGGCGACGGGCATGAAGATCTCCCTTTTTCGCTTTAGTGATCAGTTTTTCAGCAATAGAGCGAACCTCTTTTGCTTTCGCTTCAGTTGTCTGAATGCGTTCGTATAAGAACAGGTCGGTTACCAGGTCACGGAACAAAGCTTTACGTGCGCTGGAATTACGGCCCAACTTTTGGTATGCCATTGTTTTCCCTCCTTCACTTCAAGCACTCGGCTGTCTATTCTTCTGTACGGAGTCCCAAACCAAGTTCCTCAAGCTTCTCTTGAACTTCTTCCAAAGACTTGCGTCCGAGGTTACGGACTTTCATCATGTCTTCTTCTGTTTTCGTAGTCAGCTCTTGCACGGTATTAATACCGGCACGTTTGAGGCAGTTGTAAGAACGAACAGAGAGATCCAGCTCTTCGATCGTCATTTCGAGTACTTTTTCTTTTTTGTCTTCTTCTTTTTCGACCATAATCTCTGCATCTTTCGCTTCGTCTGTAAGACCCACGAAGAGCATCAGATGCTCGGTCAAAATTTTAGCGCCAAGGCTTACAGCCTCTTCAGGACGAATACTTCCGTCAGTCCAAACTTCCAACGTGAGCTTGTCATAGTTGGTTACTTGGCCGACACGCGTATTTTCCACAGCGTAGTTTACGCGGCTGATCGGGGTGAAGATGGAATCGACTGGGATGACGCCGATCGGCTGGTCATCGCGTTTATTCCGATCTGCCTGGACGTAGCCGCGACCGCGATTGGCAAAAATACGCATGTGAAGTCTCGAACCTGGTCCGAGCGTAGCAATGTGCAAATCCGGGTTAAGAATTTCCACATCGGAGTCAGCACGGATATCTCCAGCCGTAATTGCTCCTTCGCCTTCAGCATCAATCTCGAGCACTTTCTCCTCGTCCGAGTGAATTTTGAGCGACAAAGCTTTCAGGTTAAGGATGATCTCCGTAACATCTTCCATAACGCCAGGAACTGTAGCAAATTCATGCAGAACGCCATCGATTTGAACCGAAGACACTGCCGCACCCGGCAGTGACGAGAGCAAGATGCGACGAAGCGAGTTTCCAAGCGTCGTACCGTATCCGCGCTCTAGCGGTTCTACTACGAATTTCCCATAGGTGCCATCATCGTTGACGTCTACCGTCTCAATTTTCGGCTTTTCGATTTCAATCACTGCAATACCCCTCCTTCAAAACGTCGGTCCTCTATGAAACATTTACCTTCTCTTGCGAAAACATGTAGTAGTATGCCTAAACAACCATTATTAGCAGATTGTGGCGGAAATATACCACACGCAGGGGCAAATCTCATTAGACACGACGACGTTTTGGAGGACGGCATCCGTTATGCGGGACTGGAGTTACGTCTTTGATCAGGTTAACTTCAAGACCAGCAGCTTGCAAAGAGCGGATCGCTGCTTCACGGCCTGCGCCCGGTCCTTTAACCATAACCTCAACGGCTTTCATCCCATGTTCCATTGCAGCTTTGGCAGCAGTCTCAGCAGCCATTTGTGCAGCAAACGGAGTCGATTTACGGGAACCTCTGAATCCGAGGCCGCCGGAGCTTGCCCACGAAATTGCGTTTCCGTGAGGGTCCGTAATGGTAACGATAGTGTTATTGAATGTGGAGCGGATATGTGCCACGCCAGATTCAATATTTTTACGGTCACGACGTTTAGTACGTACGACTTTTTTCGGTTTAGCCATTTTCTCTTATCCCCCCTTATTATTTCTTCTTGTTCGCTACAGTACGACGAGGACCTTTACGAGTACGAGCATTCGTTTTCGTACGTTGTCCACGAACAGGCAGACCACGACGATGACGAACTCCACGGTAACAACCGATCTCCGTCAAACGTTTAATATTCAAAGAGATTTCACGACGCAGGTCACCTTCTACTTTGACCTCTTTGTCGATACTTTCACGCAATTTGCTGACTTCATCTTCCGTCAAATCACGAACACGAGTGTCCGGATTGATGCCTGTTGTGCTCAGAATTTTCTGGGAAGTCGTTTTACCGATTCCGAAAATATAAGTCAAGGCGATCTCAACGCGCTTATCACGTGGCAAATCCACACCAGCTATACGTGCCATTTTACGCTACACCCCCTTCTTTAACCTTGTTTTTGTTTGTGTTTCGGATTTTCACAGATAACCATAACATTCCCTTTGCGGCGAATGACTTTGCATTTTTCGCAAATCGGCTTGACCGAAGGTCTTACCTTCATGTGAATTACCTCCTCAAAGTTTTGCTTAGCAAAACTCTCTTCGTAAGCATTGACCTTGTTCTACTAATATAGAACCGGCTTCGAAGCTTTCGCAAGTTTTGCCGGGCAAAACCCGCTTCATAAGCTTCACAGTTCATTGCAACTGTCTACTACTATTTACGGTAAGTTATACGACCTTTTGTCAAATCATAAGGTGATAACTGAACAACCACTTTGTCTCCAGTCAGGATACGGATAAAGTGCATCCGCAACTTGCCAGAAACGTGAGCGAGAATTTGATGACCGTTCTCAAGCTCAACCTTGAACGTTGCATTCGGTAGCGGCTCGAGAACCGTACCTTCCACTTCAATGACATCTTCCTTGGCCATTAGTCAGTCTCCTTTCTCTTCAGCTTGAATGTTGGTGGATTCCAGAAACGAATGAACCGCATAGCGGAGCTTTCCGTTTGTCACCCGACCACTCTCGTTTAAACTGTTTACGACCTCTCTGCTAATCATCGGTTGGAGTTCAAGATGAAGAATATTCTTCTTCTTGGGTTGATCAAACTTACGTTTGTCTCCATCCGCAATATATACGAACCTGCTGTCCGCTATAGCAACAATTACTGCGGCTTGGTCCGCATTGCGGCCTTTACGGATCTTCACAAGTTGACCGAGCTGCGGATTAGACTGATTGTTCATGCCTTATCACCTACGCATTCAGTTTTGTGAAAATTTCCATGCCTTCTGGTGTAACTGCTACGGTGTGTTCAAAGTGGGCGCATAACGATCCATCAACAGTGACGACAGTCCAGTTATCTTCCAACGTTTTCACATACCGTCTGCCTGCGTTAACCATCGGCTCTATGGCCAGCACCATGCCCGCTTTAAGCCGTGGTCCCCGATCAGGAAGACCATAGTTCGGAATCTGTGGTTCTTCGTGCAGATCCGCTCCTATGCCGTGACCGACATATTCACGTACTACCGAGAACCCTTCATCTTCAATATATTTCTGAATCGCATGAGATATTGTAAACAAGCGAACGTCCGGTTTAACCAGCGCCAGACCTGCGTATAACGAAGCCTCGGTAACGTCCAGAAGACGACGGGCTTCTTCGGAAATACGGCCGACTGGATATGTCCAGGCGGAATCTCCGTGATAACCCTGGTACTGCGCGCCAATGTCAAACGTAACGATATCGCCCTCGTTCAACTTTCGTTTGCCGGGAAATCCATGCACCAACTCTTCATTCACTGAAGCGCACACACTGGCAGGGAAACCGTTATAACCTTTGAAAGACGGCACAGCTCCTTGACTGCGGATGTATTGATCGGCCATATGGTCAAGTTCTCCAGTCGTAATACCGGGAGCGATATGCTCTGCCAAGAGACGATGCGTTTCCGCAACAATTCTCCCCGCTTCCCTCATCAAGCCCAGTTCCGTTTCGGACTTACCAATGATCATTCAATTAACCTCGCAGCAGGGACACGATTTCATGAGAAACTTGATCGATATCCTGCTCTCCGTCCATTTGACGAAGAAGGCCTTTGTTCTCATAAAATGTGAGGAGTGGTGCTGTTTTGTTGATATATTCGTCGAGACGTGTGCCTACGCTCTCTTCATTATCATCAGAGCGTTGGTACAAGTCACCGCCGCATTTATCACAAATACCTTCCTGCTTAGGCGGATTGAATACGACATGATAGGTGGCGCCACAGTTCTTACAAATGCGACGACCCGTCAGACGGGCGAGCAATTTGTTGCGGTCCACTTTCAGGTTGATTACATGATCGAGACCTGAGTTCAGTCGATCCAGAATACCATCGAGCGCTTCTGCTTGAGACAGGGTTCTTGGAAAACCATCCAAGAGGAATCCTTCTCTGCAATCAGGCTGCTGCAAACGTTCTTCAACGATGCCGATCGTTACATCATCTGGTACTAGCAATCCTTGATCCATATATTCCTTGGCTTTCAGGCCAATGGGAGTTCCCTGCTTAATCGCGAGACGAAATGCATCGCCTGTTGAAATATGGGGAATACCGAACTCTTTCACAATGACGTCTGCTTGCGTTCCTTTTCCTGCCCCCGGAGGGCCCATGAATAGGATGTTCACGTTATGTCACTCCCTCCAAGACTACCCTACATCAACAAACAGCACAATAGGTGCCGGCAAGTAAATCTTAACTTGACCGGTACCTATTGCCTATTTATTGATAAAACCTTTGTAGTGGCGTTTGATCAATTGGCTTTCGATTTGCTTCATCGTATCCAGCGCAACACCGATAACGATCAGGAGAGACGTTCCTCCAATTTGCGCAGATTGAGGCAAACCAGAAAGTGCCCCCAAGATTACAGGCAGAACGGAAATTACTGCCAAGAAGATGGCACCTGCCGTTGTCAAACGAGTCATGACACGGGTCAGATATTTCTCGGTTGCTTTACCCGGACGAATGCCTGGGATGTAACCGCCGTTCTTTTTCATGTTGTCAGCCATCTGCTGTGGATTCATCTGTACAAAAGTATAGAAGAATGTGAATCCGAAAATCATCACTACATACAGTAACATACCCAGAGGTTTATGAGTAGTGAGATTGGCTCCGATCCACTGTGCCCATGCACGATCAGCCCAGAAGTTGGCGATGATCGATGGGAACATCAACAGAGATGAAGCAAAGATGACAGGGATAACACCTGCTGCATTAATCTTCAGCGGGATATGTGTGTTCTGTCCACCGTACATTTTGTTACCTACGACGCGTTTAGCGTACTGTACAGGAATTTTCCGAATCGCCTGCTGAATGTAAATGACACCTATGATAATCAGTACAATAACAATTGCAACGATTACCCCTTTAAGAATGTTCATGAACAGTTGATCAGCTTGGATGAAGTCAGATTCGATTGTTTGTTTGATAATGTTAGGCACCGTTGATAGGATACCCGCAAAGATCAAAATCGAAATCCCGTTTCCTATGCCCTTCTCGGTGATCTGCTCACCAAGCCACATTAGGAATGAAGTACCGGCCGTAAGTACAATCGCGATCAAGATATAATCTGCAAATGTTGCATTAGGCACCATTTCTGTATTGTACAAGCGGTTGAATCCGATCGACGTACCAAACGCTTGAATCAATGCCAGACCTACCGTTAAATAACGGGTCAGTTGTGCAGATTTTTTCTTACCTTGTTCCCCCTGCTTAGCCCACTCCGCTAATTTTGGAATAACGTCCATGGAAAGCAGCTGCACTATGATAGACGCAGTGATGTAAGGCACGATCCCGAGCGCAAATATCGAGAACTGAAAGAGCGCTCCACCCGAGAACGTATTGAGAAGTCCAAAAACTTCTTTACCCGCAGAATTTGTCGCTTCGAACACATCTTTGTTAACTCCCGGTACGGGGACAAAGGAGCCGATGCGGTAAATGATCAGTACAAAAAGGGTAAATAATACCCTTTTGCGCAGATCTTCAACCCGCCAGATATTCTTTAGGGTCTTGAACATTAAATCACCTCAGTTGTACCGCCGGCAGCTTCAATTTTCTCAATAGCAGATTGAGAAAACTTGTTAGCTTTAACAGTCAGCTTCACAGTGACATCACCGTTACCCAGGATTTTGATTCCGGATTTAGCGTTTTTAACTACGCCGTTCGTCATCAAGAATTCTGGAGTTACTTCAGTACCCGCAGCAAAACTGTTCAGGTCTTCAGTATTCACAACTGCATATTCTTTGCGAGTTGGGTTTACAAAACCACGTTTTGGCAAGCGACGATACAATGGATTTTGTCCACCTTCGAAGCCTGGACGTACTCCACCGCCAGAACGAGCGTTTTGTCCTTTGTGACCGCGACCTGATGTTTTACCTGTACCACTACTTGGACCGCGACCAAGACGTTTACGTTCTTTGCGGGATCCAGGAGATGGTGAAAGCTCATGTAACTTCATCGTTCGTTGCACCTCCTTAAAGATTTGTGGGATTAACCCTTTTTTAAGCTTCTACTTCTTTAACAGCGACCAAGTGGCTTACTTTGTTAATCATACCACGAATGGCAGGATTGTCGTTTTGAACCACTTTACTGTTGATTTTGCGCAAGCCCAATGTTTTCACAGTTGTTCTTTGCGTCTCCGGACGTCCGATCAAGCTGCGGACGAGGGTAATTTCTAATTTAGCCATGAGATTCCCTCCTTAACCCAGAAGCTCTTCGACGGATTTGCCGCGCAGTTTTGCCACGTCTTCAGCACGCTTCAAACGGGACAAACCTTCCAAAGTCGCATTGACCATGTTCATGGAATTCGAAGAACCCAGAGATTTTGTCAAAATGTCACCTACACCAGCAAGTTCGAGAACCGCACGTACAGGACCACCAGCGATAACACCAGTACCTTCAGATGCTGGTTTCAACAGAACGCGTCCTGCGCCGAACTTACCTGTTACCAAGTGAGGAATCGAAGTTCCTACGAGTGGAACGTGTACAAGGTTTTTCTTAGCGTCTTCAATACCTTTGCGAATTGCATCAGGTACTTCGCCCGCTTTACCGATACCAGCTCCAACCCAGCCGTTGCCGTCGCCGACTACAACCAGTGCGCTAAAGCTGAAACGGCGTCCGCCTTTTACTACTTTAGCTACGCGATTAATATTTACAACTCTTTCAGTCAGTTCCAAAGTATTCGGATCTACACGCAAGTCGTTAACCTCCTTTTGAAAAATATCTTAAAACTCAAGTCCTGCTTCACGAGCCGCTGCAGCCAATGCTGCGATACGACCATGGTACAGATAACCGCTACGGTCAAATACGATGTTAGAAACGCCTTTGTCTTTTGCACGTTTAGCAACGAGTTCGCCAACTTTACGAGCAGATTCAACAGATGCGCCGTTTTTGATGTCGCCGCTCAATTCTTTGTCTACAGTAGACGCGGAAGCAATCGTAACACCAGCTACATCATCGATGATTTGAGCATACATATGTTTACCAGAACGGAATACGTTCAAACGAGGACGTGCTGCCGTTCCTTGGATTTTCTTACGAACACGCAGGTGTCTTTTCAGACGAGCCTTGTTTTTATCTTGTTTCGTAATCATCTCAGGGATTCACTCCTTTCAGGTTACCTCGCTGGCTTCAAACCGGAAGCCACGGGGTATATTAGAAACACAAGAAGCAAGCAAGCCGAAAACCGCGCAAAGGCGGTAAGAAAAATCTTATTTCTTCTTACCGGCTTTACCTTCCTTACGGATGATACGCTCGCCTTCATATTTGATACCTTTACCTTTGTACGGCTCAGGTTCACGAACGGAACGGATTTTAGCAGCGTAAGCACCTACACGCTCTTTATCGATTCCGCGAACGATGATTTTCGTATTCGAAGGAACTTCGAATTCGATTCCCGCTTCCGGTGTAATTTCAACCGGGTGAGAGTACCCAACGTTCAGAACGATTTTATCTCCGGATTTGCTTGCACGATATCCGACCCCAACCAGCTCCAGAGATTTTGCGAATCCTTCAGTAACACCACTCACCATGTTGTTTACAACGCTACGCGTTGTGCCGTGCAAAGAACGGTGAGTTTTGTTATCGGAAGGACGCACAACTGTAATTTCGTTGTTTTCAACTGTAACCTTCATGTCTTTATGAAGTTCACGAGTCAAAGATCCTTTTGGTCCTTTTACCGTAATAACGGTGTTGTCCAGTGTGATGTCCACACCACTTGGTACTGTAATTGGTTTGCGACCAATACGAGACATATGTTGCACCTCCTATCTTGTGACGTTATATTACCAAACGTAGCAGACGACTTCTCCGCCGGATTTTGATTGACGAGCTTCTTTGTCCGTCATGATACCTTTGGATGTCGAGATAATAGCGATACCCAGACCACCAAGTACACGAGGTACTTCGTTGCTTTTCGTGTAAACACGAAGACCAGGTTTACTGATTCTTTTCAGACCAGTAATAACACGCTCGTTATTTTGACCGTATTTCAGGAAAACACGGATAATCCCTTGTTTGTTATCATCGATAACTTCAGCGTCACGGATAAAACCTTCACGCTTCAAGATGTCGGCGATTTGTTTTTTCATTGTCGAAGCAGGCATTTCTACCGTTTCGTGACGAACTGTGTTCGCGTTACGAATACGAGTAAGCATATCTGCAATTGGATCAGACATAGTCATTGTGAGTTAACCTCCTTCCCGTTCAGGACTTTTTACCAGCTTGCTTTTTTCACGCCAGGGATCTGGCCTTTATAAGCTAATTCACGGAAGCAAATTCTGCAAATTTTGAACTTCTGCAGTACCGAATGTGGACGTCCGCAACGCTCACAGCGTGTATAAGCACGTACTTTAAACTTTGGTGTACGTTGTTGTTTAACTTTCATCGAAGTTTTTGCCACTTAGCCTGACACCTCCTAAATAATTTCGGAGAAAAGGGAGTCTTTCCAGACACCCGGAAACGTTATAGCAACATTATTTTACGAAAGGCATTCCGAGTTGCGTGAGCAATTCACGGGATTCTTCGTCTGTTTTCGCCGTTGTTACGATGACAATATCCATACCGCGGACTTTGTCTACTTTATCATACTCGATCTCTGGGAAGATCAATTGTTCTTTCAGACCCAGTGTGTAGTTACCACGTCCGTCGAAAGCTTTGCTCGATACACCGCGGAAGTCGCGGACACGAGGAAGCGTAACGTTGAACAGTTTATCGAGGAAGAAGTACATGCGCTCGCCGCGCAATGTTACTTTCACACCGATAGGCATGTTCTCACGCAGTTTGAAACCTGCGATAGATTTTTTAGCACGAGTGATTACAGGTTTTTGACCTGCGATCAGTTGCAAATCGTTTACTGCGGAATCCAACACTTTAGAGTTTTGAACTGCATCGCCCACACCCATGTTGATAACGATTTTCTCGATTTTCGGCACTTGCATTACCGTTGTATAGTTGAACTTCTGCATCAAAGCAGGAGCAATTTCGTTAAGGTAACGTTCTTTCATTCTTGCTGCCATGAATCATAGACCTCCTTTCTCATTCGGTTCAATTAGTCGATAATTTCTCCGGAACGTTTTGCAACGCGCACTTTCTTTCCGTTATCCAACACTTTGTAACCTACACGGGTTACTTTTCCGCTCTTCGGATCGATGTGCATTACGTTGGAAACGTGAATCGGAGCTTCCTTCTCGATAATGCCGCCTTGCGGATTTTGCTGGTTAGGCTTCTGGTGTTTTTTAATCATGTTAACACCTTCCACAAGGACGCGGTTCTCACGAGGATAAGCAGCGATGACACGGCCTTTTTTACCTTTGTCTTTACCGCTGATCACCATAACTGTATCTTCTTTTTTAACATGAAGTTTATTGTTATGGGATTCCAGAACTTTTTTCACTCTTGGCATTTCGTACACCTCCTGTTTCTAACATCACGAGATTAAGCTTTAGATAACTTCTGGGGCCAAGGAAACGATTTTCATGAAGTCTTTCTCGCGGAGTTCACGAGCAACAGGTCCGAAAATACGTGTTCCACGTGGGCTTCTGTCGTCTTTTACAACAACCGCTGCATTTTCATCAAAACCGATGTAGGAACCGTCTTTACGACGTACAGAACGTTTCGTACGAACGACAACCGCTCTAACTACATCACCTTTTTTGACAACGCCGCCTGGTGTTGCTTGTTTTACCGAACAAACGATCAGATCACCGATTTGAGCTGTACGACGTCCCGTACCGCCGAGTACGCGGATACACATCAGTTCCTTCGCACCGGAGTTGTCGGCCACAGCCAAACGTGTAAATGGTTGAATCATTTAGTATTCCTCCTTTCAGCTATGCTGCTGATGCATTAGATGATAATCGCTTTTTCTACGACTTCAGTAAGTCTCCAGCGTTTATCTTTCGAAAGCGGACGAGTCTCCATGATTTTCACCGTGTCACCGATTTTCGCAGTGTTTTCTTCGTCATGCGCTTTGAATTTTTTAGTAACCTTGATACGTTTATGGTACAAGTCGTGTTTTTTGTAAGTTTCTACAGCAACAACGATCGTTTTATCCATTTTATCACTGACTACTTTACCTGTTTGCACTTTACGTGCGTTACGTTCTTCGCTCATTGTTGGCCTCCTTCCTGATTACGGACGGATTAGACATCCGATCCCTAATTAACCGATTCCCAATTCTCTTTCACGGATAATGGTTTTAGCACGAGCTATTTCTTTCCGCACATCACGGATTCGAGTCGGGTTATCCAGCTGACCGGTAGCGAGTTGAAAGCGGAGGTTAAAGAGTTCTTCTTTAAATCCGGCAATCTTTTGCTCGATTTCAGCAGAGGTTAGGTTGCGAAATTCACTAGCTTTCATTTGCTTCACCACCCAATTCTTCACGTTTCACAAACTTCGTTTTGATTGGCAGTTTGTGAGCGGCAAGACGCATTGCTTCGCGAGCAATATCCTCCGGTACACCAGCAAGTTCAAACATGATCTTACCTGGTTTCACAACTGCAACCCATTTTTCTACGTTACCTTTACCGCTACCCATCCGAACCTCGAGAGGCTTTTGAGTGATTGGTTTGTCTGGGAAGATTTTAATCCAAACTTTACCACCACGTTTGATGTAACGAGTCATCGCAATACGAGCCGCTTCGATTTGACGGTTCGTAATCCAAGCCGGTTCCGTAGCTTGCAGACCGTATTCGCCAAAGTTCAGCGTAGTTCCGCCTTTAGCTTGGCCCTTCATATGTCCGCGTTGTTGCTTACGGTGTTTTACACGTTTTGGTACCAACATGATTAGTTGCCTCCTTCCTTAGCAGCTTGTTTCTTAGCCGTAGGAAGAACCTCTCCACGATAGATCCATACTTTTACGCCGATACGGCCGTAAGTAGTATGAGCCTCTGCTGTACCGTAGTCGATGTCGGCACGAAGCGTGTGCAGTGGAACAGTTCCTTCGCTGTAGCCTTCCGAACGAGCAATCTCAGCACCGCCAAGACGTCCGCCCACTTGAGTTTTAATACCTTTTGCACCAGAGCGCATTGTTCTTTGAATAGCTTGTTTCAGAGCACGACGGAAAGAAACACGACGTTCCAATTGTTGTGCGATGCTTTCAGCTACCAGGATTGCGTCCAGGTCTTGGTTCTTAATTTCAGAAATGTTGATGTGTACTTTTTTACCGCCTGCGATTTTCGTAATTTGATTACGCAGATTTTCAACTTCCGAACCACCCTTACCGATAACCATACCTGGTTTCGCAGTGTGAATCGTTACGTTTACGCGGTTAGCCGCTCTCTCGATTTCAACACGAGACATAGCGGAGTCTTTCAATTTATTTTTCAGGAATTCACGAATTTTCACGTCTTCCATCAAAAGATCGCCGAAGTCTTTACCTGCATACCACTTAGATTCCCAGTCACGGATAATTCCGACACGGAGTCCGACTGGATTTACCTTTTGGCCCACACATTTCCCCTCCTTCTACTTTTCAGATACCACCAAAGTGATGTGGCTAGTACGTTTGTTAATACGACTTGCACGTCCCATTGCACGAGGGCGGAAACGTTTCATTGTCGGTCCTTGGTTCACGTAAGCTTGCGAAATGACCAAGTTATTAACATCCAAAGAATAGTTATGTTCCGCATTTGCAATCGCGGAGTTAAGCAACTTCTCAACAATCGGAGAAGCGGATTTCGGAGTGTGACGGAGAATGGCAACCGCCTCACCAACTTGCTTGCCGCGAATCAAGTCAACAACGAGTTGAACTTTACGAGGAGCAATCCGGATAAACTTAGCATGTGCTTTTGCTTCCATTGTGTAACCTCCTCTCAAACATTAAAGATGTTCATTTATCTTCTTGTTTTCTTATCATCATCAGTATGGCCTTTGTACGTACGGGTTGGAGCGAACTCACCCAATTTGTGTCCGACCATGTCCTCAGTTACGTATACTGGTACGTGTTTACGACCGTCATATACGCCAAATGTGTGTCCGATGAATTGCGGGAAAATTGTAGAACGACGGGACCAGGTTTTAATAACAAGCTTTTTACCGGATGCTTCCATCTCTTCTACCTTTTTCAGCATGTAGCCATCAATGAATGGCCCTTTTTTCAAACTGCGACCCATGTGGAGATCCTCCCTTCAAACGTAGCTATTATGCATCCGCAGATGCCTCACGAAGTTATGCACAGTGTGTATTACTTCGTGCGGCGGCGAATGATGTATTTATCAGAAGCTTTATTTTTCTTACGCGTTTTGTAACCAAGAGTAGGTTTACCCCATGGTGACATTGGCGATTTACGTCCGATTGGAGCACGACCTTCACCACCACCGTGTGGGTGATCGTTAGGGTTCATTACTACACCACGAACTTCAGGACGTTGTCCCAACCAACGGCTACGACCGGCTTTACCGATTTTGATGAGCTCGTGGTCTTGGTTACCAACAGATCCGATTGTTGCGCGGCAAACTTTCAGAATACGACGAACTTCTCCGGAAGAGAGACGAACGGATACGTATTTTTCTTCTTTACCAAGCAATTGAGCTTCTGTACCAGCAGCACGAACCAATTGTCCGCCTTTACCTGGTTTCAACTCGATGTTGTGGATAACGGTACCTACTGGAATGTTTTCAAGTGGCAGTGCGTTACCGATTTTGATGTCTGCGTCAGGACCGGAGAATACTTGATCGCCAACTTTCAGACCTTTAGGAGCGATAATGTAACGTTTCTCACCATCAGCGTAGTGAATCAAAGCGATGTTGGATGTACGGTTCGGGTCATACTCAATCGTAGCAACGCGGCCCGGTATTCCATCTTTAGTACGTTTGAAGTCAATGATACGGTATTTACGTTTGTGTCCACCACCGTGGTGACGAACTGTAATTTTACCTTGGTTGTTGCGGCCTGCTTGTTTGCTCAACGGGGCCAACAACGATTTCTCCGGCTTATCTGTGGTGATTTCCTCAAATGTAGAAACGGACATGTTCCGTCTTGCCGGGGATGTTGGTTTATACTTTTTGATTGGCACTAAGTTTCCCTCCTTACTTCAAAAATTTCAATTATACAGTTTCAAAGAACTCAAGCGTTTTGCTGTCTTGTGTCAGCGTTACAAACGCTTTTTTCCATTCGCTTGTATATCCGGAATAACGTCCGTACCGTTTAGGCTTAGCTGGAACACGCAGAGTGTTCACGTTTTTCACTTTTACGTTGAAAATAGCTTCTACGGCTTTTTTGATCTCGGTTTTGTTTGCACGGATATCGACTTCAAATACATATTTCAAGTCGTTCATCATGTCAGCAGTACGTTCCGTAATAATCGGACGTTTTACAATATCACGAGGATCCTTCATTACGCGAGCACCTCCTCTACCTTCTGAACTGCTTCTTTCGTAATGATCAATTTGTCGTGCGAAAGCACGTCAAGAACATTAATGCCGTCAGCAGCTACGAATTTCACGCCAGGAATATTCCGTGCGGAAAGAGCCACATTATCATCATAGCTAGGAGCTACGATCAAAGCTTTGCGTCCAACTTTCAAGTTGTTCAAGATGGCTGCAAATTCTTTTGTTTTAGGTGTGCTCAGCGTGAGAGCATCCAGAACGATAATGTCATTGTCGATCACTTTGGATGAAAGAGCTGATTTGATCGCCAAACGGCGAACTTTCTTAGGCAGTTTGTATGCATAGCTCCGTGGTGTCGGACCAAATACGATACCGCCGCCTTTCCATTGTGGAGAACGAATCGAACCTTGGCGAGCGCGACCTGTACCTTTTTGTTTCCAAGGTTTACGTCCACCGCCACGTACTTCAGAACGTCCTTTTACTTTGTGGGTACCTTGACGAAGGGAAGCGCGTTGCATAAGAACTGCATCGTACAGAACGTGTTGGTTCGGCTCAATTCCGAAAACCGCATCGTTCAATTCAACTTCGCCTACTTGGCTACCATCTACATTGTAAACTGATACTTTTGGCATTTTGTGTTCCTCCTTTCTTCAGTGGTTATTTTTTCACCGTTTCTTTAACTTTTACAAGGCTGTTCTTCGGTCCAGGAATGGAACCTTTCACGAGCAACACGTTACGCTCAGCGTCTACTTTAACAACTTCAAGACGTTGGATTGTAACAGTCTCATGTCCCATGTGTCCTGGCAAGTGTTTGCCTTTAGGAACGCGGTTAGCTTGGATCGAACCCATCGAACCTGGGCCACGGTGATAACGAGAACCGTGTGACATAGGTCCAGTGCTTTGTCCCCAACGTTTGATTACGCCGGCAAAACCTTTACCTTTAGAAATACCTGTTACGTCAACGAACTCGCCTTCTGCGAAAATGTCAGCTTTCAATTCTTGGCCAACTTCATATTCCGCGATGTTAATGCCGCGAAGTTCACGAACGTAGCGCTTAGGTGCAGTATTCGCTTTTTTAGCGTGTCCTGCTTCTGGCTTGTTAGCATTTTTCTCTTTCTTATCGGAGTAACCGATTTGAACTGCTTCGTAGCCATCGTTCTCAAGATCTTTCTTCTGCAAAACAACACAAGGTCCTGCTTCGATAACCGTTACTGGAACGACGTTACCTTCAGGTGTAAATACTTGAGTCATTCCAAGTTTTTTTCCTAAGATACCTTTCATGTTGACACCTCTTTTCCTTCATAAATAATCTAATGTTGCTTTATATTACAATTTAATTTCGATATCTACACCGGACGGCAGATCCAAGCGCATCAAGGCATCCACAGTTTGTGGAGTCGGGTTAACGATATCGATCAAACGCTTATGAGTGCGTTGTTCGAATTGTTCCCGAGAATCCTTGTACTTGTGCACCGCACGAAGAATAGTAATGATTTGTTTTTCAGTTGGAAGCGGAATCGGACCGGATACACCAGCACCCGAACGTTTTGCAGTTTCAACAATTTTCTCCGCGGATTGATCAAGAATTCTGTGGTCGTAAGCTTTCAAACGAATACGAATTTTTTGCTTTGCCATTTTAGTCCCTCCTTCTATCGCCCAATTTGGTATCGGACATACTCCGTGAAAATTTTCTAGCCACTCTCCCATGGCAAAGGGGCCGGGTGTGCCAGTAACCTCTCACATCATCGCAACGTCACAGAACAACATTCATTATTATATAGAAAAGATGGGCGTATTGCAAGCATATTTAAGAAAAACATTTAAACTAATCTTTTCGAGTGAAATGACTTCGTTTAATATGTTGTTTTCCTACTCTATACTAGCTGCCTTAGCCAATCTTTCTTTACAATTCCGAATGATCTTCAAACCTTGTGACGCAGGTTCCGAATCATTTACATAATAAAAGAGTTCTCTATCCGATGTCGGATAAAGAACTCTTCCGAAGCTTCGTTACAGTACAATGTTACTCGTTCCAGTACACTGTTGCATATGCTTACTCAGCGATAAGCTGAATTATTTTTGAATAGTTGCTACGGAACCTGCACCTACTGTACGGCCACCTTCACGAATGGAGAACTTAGTTCCTTCTTCAATCGCGATTGGGGAGATCAGTTGAACAGTAACCGTGATGTTGTCACCAGGCATTACCATTTCAGTACCTTCTGGCAAGTTGATGATACCAGTTACGTCAGTTGTACGGAAGTAGAACTGTGGACGGTATCCAGTGAAGAAAGGCTTGTGACGGCCACCCTCTTCTTTAGTCAAAACGTAGATTTGTGCAGAGAATTCTGTGTGTGGTTTAACAGAACCCGGTTTTGCCAATACTTGTCCACGCTCGATTTGAGTACGGTCAACACCACGCAGCAATGCGCCGATGTTGTCACCCGCTTGAGCGGAATCCAGCAATTTACGGAACATTTCAACGCCCGTAACTACGGATTTTTTAGTTTCTTCAGTAATACCAACGATTTCGATCTCTTCGCCGACTTTAACAGTACCACGCTCTACACGACCTGTAGCAACAGTACCACGACCAGTGATGGAGAATACGTCCTCGACAGGCATCAAGAAAGGTTTGTCAGTTTGACGCTCAGGCAGTGGGATGTACGTATCGATTTCTTTGAACATCTCAACGATTTTTTGAGCCCACTCACCATCAGGGTTTTGCAGAGCTTCACGAGCGGATCCACGAGTGATTGGAGTATCATCACCTGGGAACTCATATTCGTTAAGAAGGTCGCGAACTTCCATCTCAACCAATTCCAACAACTCTTCGTCTTCAACCATGTCACATTTGTTCAAGAATACAACAATGTAAGGTACGCCTACTTGACGGGAGAGCAAGATGTGCTCACGAGTTTGTGGCATTGGGCCGTCAGCTGCGGATACTACCAAGATAGCTCCGTCCATTTGAGCCGCGCCAGTGATCATGTTTTTAACATAGTCGGCGTGACCTGGGCAGTCTACGTGAGCGTAGTGACGAGTGTCAGTTTCGTACTCAACGTGAGCTGTGGAGATTGTGATACCGCGCTCGCGCTCTTCTGGAGCTTTGTCGATTTGGTCGAATGCTACAGCAGCACCACCGTAAGTTTTAGACAATACAGTTGTGATTGCAGCAGTCAGAGTTGTTTTACCATGGTCGACGTGACCGATAGTACCAATGTTAACGTGGGGTTTATTACGTTCGTATTTAGCCTTTGCCATTTGAACGTGGCCTCCTTAAAATTATAATTTTATGTTTTCACTAAATGAAGTGCAAAGAATATATGACTCTTATGCACTTTCATTCAATGAGAGAAAACTACTCGGTTCCTTTTGTTTTGGCAACAATCTCTTCAGCGATGCTCTTAGGAACTTCTTCATAGTGAGAAAGCTCCATGGAGAATACGCCGCGTCCTTGAGTACCGGAACGAAGAGTTGTAGAGTATCCGAACATTTCAGACAAAGGTACTTTAGCACGGATGATTTGGGCTCCACTACGGGAATCCATACCTTCGATGCGGCCACGACGGGAGTTAAGCATACCCATAACGTCACCCATGTACTCTTCTGGAACGGTTACTTCTACTTTCATGATTGGCTCAAGCAGAACTGGACTACATTTGTCTTTCGCAGCTTTCAGCGCCATTGATCCGGCAATTTTAAATGCCATCTCGTTGGAATCGACATCATGGTAAGATCCGTCTACGATTGTAGCCTTAACGTCAACAAGCGGGAAGCCTGCGATAACGCCGTTTTTCATTTGCTCTTCGATACCTGCAAGAGCTGGTTGAATGTATTCTCTTGGAACGGAACCACCGACAACCTTACTTTCGAACTGGCTGCCTGTACCCGGCTCGAGAGGTTCGAACTCAACCCATACGTGACCGTATTGACCACGACCACCGGATTGACGAACGAATTTACCTTCAACGCGCGCTGGTGCACGGAATGTTTCACGGTAAGCTACTTGTGGTTTACCCACAGTAGTTTCAACCTTGAACTCACGACGCATACGGTCAATGATGATATCAAGGTGAAGCTCACCCATACCTGCCAAGATTGTTTGGCCTGTTTCTTCGTCAGTATGAGCACGAAGAGTAGGATCCTCTTCAGTCAACTTACCGAGAGCAACACCCATTTTATCTTGGTCAGCTTTGGTTTTAGGTTCAACGGCGATTTCGATAACCGGATCAGGGAAGTTCATTGACTCCAGGATAACCGGATTTTTCTCATCACACAGTGTATCACCTGTACCCGTATCTTTCAAACCTACGGCAGCTGCAATGTCACCGGAGTAAACTTCAGTGATCTCTTGACGGCTGTTCGCATGCATTTGAAGGATACGACCGATACGCTCACGTTTATTTTTAGTGGCGTTCAATACGTAAGAACCGGATTGAAGAACACCGGAATATACGCGGAAGAATGTCAATTTACCAACGTAAGGGTCAGTCATGATTTTGAAGGCCAATGCAGAGAATGGCTCTTCATCGGAAGACTTGCGAATAGCTTCAGTTCCATCTTCGAGGTGACCAGTGATAGCTGGTACATCAGTTGGAGCTGGCAAGTAGTCGATAACAGCATCCAACATCAGTTGAACACCTTTGTTACGATATGAGGAACCACAGATAACAGGGAAGATCTTAACATCTACAACACCTTTACGGAGAGCGCCTTTGATCTCTTCAATAGTGATCTCTTCGCCTTCCAGGTATTTCATTGTCAATTCTTCATCCAGTTCTGCGACACGCTCGATCAATTCGTTACGGAGTTCTTCAACTTGCTCTTTGAATTCCGCAGGAATTTCGGTTTCCTCGATATTTTGACCAAGGTCATCTTTGTACATATGAGCCTTTTGTTCAACGATATCGATAATACCGATGAAATCATTTTCAGCACCGATTGGAAGTTGAATCGCAACAGCGTTCGCTTGAAGGCGATCACGCATGTCAGATACAACGTTCAGGAAGTCAGCACCGATGATATCCATTTTGTTTACGTAAGCGATACGAGGTACGCCGTACTTGTCAGCCTGTCTCCATACGGTTTCGGACTGAGGCTCAACGCCTTCTTTCGCACTGAATACACCAACTGCTCCGTCCAATACACGAAGGGAACGTTCAACTTCAACAGTGAAGTCAACGTGTCCCGGGGTATCAATGATATTAACGCGGTGGCCCTTCCAAGCAGCGGTAGTCGCAGCGGAAGTAATCGTAATTCCACGCTCCTGTTCCTGTTCCATCCAGTCCATTGTCGCAGCGCCTTCGTGAACTTCACCGATTTTGTGCGTACGGCCTGTGTAGAACAAGATCCGCTCAGTTGTAGTGGTTTTACCCGCGTCAATATGAGCCATGATCCCGATATTACGTGTATTTTTCAAGGAGAACTCTCTTGCCATGAATTGGGTCTCCCTTCAAAATTGAAGTTATTATTGTGAACTGAATCCTACCAACGGTAGTGAGCAAACGCTTTGTTTGCTTCAGCCATTTTGTGCGTGTCTTCACGTTTCTTAACGGAAGCGCCTGTGTTGTTGGAAGCGTCGATGATCTCAGCCGCCAAACGCTCTTCCATTGTTTTCTCACCGCGGTTGCGGGAGTAGTTCACGAGCCAACGTAATCCCAAAGAAGTACGTCTCTCTGGTTTTACCTCGATTGGTACTTGGTAGTTGGCACCGCCGACACGGCGAGCTTTAACTTCCAGGACTGGCATGATATTCTTGATTGCTGCTTCAAATACTTCCATCGGGTCATTACCCGTACGTTCTTGAATCAACTTGAACGCATTATACAGAATGCTTTGAGCAACACCGCGTTTTCCGTCGAGCATGATGCGGTTGATCAAACGAGTAACCAACTTGGAGTTGTATACCGGATCTGGCAACACGTCTCTTTTCGTAACTGGACCTTTGCGTGGCATGGATATCCCCCTTTCTTTCTTGTTGAGCCAATCCAACATTTTCAGATATTAATCCAAAAGGTAAATAGGATGGCTACTTATTAATGTTTTAGGCTTTTTTAGCTTTTGGACGTTTAGCACCGTATTTCGAACGAGCTTGCATACGGTTGTTTACGCCTGCAGTATCAAGAGCTCCACGAACGATGTGATAACGAACCCCTGCAAGGTCTTTAACTTTACCTCCGCGGATCAACACAACGCTGTGCTCTTGAAGGTTATGTCCGATTCCCGGGATATAAGCAGTTACCTCGAGACGGTTCGTCAAACGAACACGGGCATACTTACGAAGTGCAGAGTTTGGTTTACGTGGAGTCATTGTACCTACACGAGTGCAGACACCACGTTTTTGTGGGGCACTGATGTTAGTAGATTCACGTTTCAAAGCGTTGAACCCTTTTTGCAAAGCTGGCGATTTGGACTTGTCAACTTTAGCTTGACGTCCTTTACGAACCAGTTGGTTAATAGTTGGCATGTGATTGCCACCCCCTTCCTCAATTGTTCATGTTTCTTTATAAACCTCTTTACGCTAAGTCCACAGACCCAGGCGGTTCATAAAAAGACAAATGAAAAGTTTTTGCCTTGGAGAATCCCTAAAAGTTCTCGGACAAAAACGTTCCTTACTCTATCATTTTGCGACAGCAGCCATTGCTGCTCCCACTCCAATCCCGCAAGCTTTGCCGAGATTTTTCATTGTGTCCACTTTCGTGTACTTCACATTGTGTTGTTCACACAAGGCAATGATTTTGGAAGTGAGCTGCGGATCACTATCTTCAGCCACATAGACTTCAGCAGCCATTCCTGACTGGACCATCCGCATGGTCTGTTTGGTACCAATTTTGACATGAGCATCTTGCAGACCTTTTTCATTAGACATTGTTCATTCCTCCGAATAGGACCATATACAATCAGCTGCCCACGCACCTTTGATATATTAGCATCTAGCGCAAGCAATGTCAATGCTAATCCTAAAACATTTTCTTGCAAGTTTTGCTATACCGGGAAACGTCCGTCCGTATAAAACAGTCGTCCGCCCCCTGGCATACAAAACCTTAACTTATCCTATTAATTAGAATAAAGTTAGCAAATCAATTTAATCAACCGAAACTGGCTCAAGTTCTTCTACTGAAGATTGGCCATCTTCTGGTTCAGCAAATTTGATGCTGCGGTAACGGTTCATGCCCGTACCTGCAGGAATCAATTTACCGATGATTACATTTTCCTTCAGACCGAGCAACTGATCGACTTTACCTTTGATCGCTGCATCTGTCAGGACACGTGTAGTCTCTTGGAACGATGCCGCTGAGAGGAATGAGTCTGTTTCCAGGGATGCTTTCGTAATACCGAGCAGGATTGGTTTCGCAACCGCTGGCTCTTTATCACTCAGAATCGCTGTTTTGTTAGCTCTTTCGTACTCATGCGTATCCACGAATGATCCTGGCAACAGCGTAGTGTCCCCTGCATCGACGATACGGATTTTACGCAACATTTGACGGATCATAACTTCAACGTGTTTGTCATTGATTTCTACGCCTTGGTTACGGTATACGCGCTGTACTTCCTGCAAAATGTAGTTCTGTACGCCACGTACGCCTTTAATGCGCAGCATTTCTTTTGGATCGATAGAACCATCTGTCAACTCGTCACCAGCTTCAATTTCCATGCCTTCGCTTACGCGCACACGGGAACCGTAGGTAACAGAGTAAACTTTGGATTCTGCTTCACCTTGAATTTCGATTTCACGACGATCTTTCGCTTCGCGAATCTCTTTGACAACACCATCAATCTCACTGATTGTTGCTTGACCCTTAGGATTACGAGCCTCAAACAATTCCTGGATACGCGGCAAACCTTGCGTAATATCGTCTCCGGCTACACCACCGGTGTGGAATGTACGCATTGTCAACTGTGTTCCTGGCTCACCAATGGATTGTGCTGCGATAATACCAACTGCTTCACCGATTTCCACGTGTTTACCAGTCGCCAAGTTGCGACCATAACACTTCTTGCAAACACCGTGACGAGCACGGCAGCTGAGTACGGAACGGATTTGCAATTTAGTTACGCCAGCTTTGATGATTGCTTCTGCTTTATCGGAGTCAATCAGCTCATTGCGGTGTGCAATAACTTCTTTTGTTTCCGGATGACGAACAGTTTCGAAGCAGTATCTGCCTTCAATACGGTCATAGAGATCCTCGATAACCTCTTTACCATCCTGAATACGACTTACCGTAAAGCCTTTATCTGTACCACAATCATCTTCACGCACGATCACGTCTTGTGCAACGTCTACGAGACGACGAGTCAGGTAACCTGAGTCGGCTGTACGCAGGGCTGTATCCGCGAGACCTTTACGCGCACCGTGAGTGGAAATAAAGTACTCGAGTACTGTCAGACCTTCACGGAAGTTCGATTTGATTGGGAGTTCGATAATTCGACCAGATGGGTTGGCCATCAGACCACGCATACCGCCCAATTGGGTAATTTGCGATTTGTTACCCCGCGCTTTGGAGTCAACCATCATCATGATGGAGTTATAACGATCCATCGATTTCATCAGAATCTCGGTGATATCATCTTTCGATTTCGACCAGATATCAATGATGCGGTCATAGCGCTCTTCGTTCGTAATCAGACCACGACGGTACTGGTTCGTAACGATTTGTGCTTTTTCTTCCGACTGTCTAAGAATTTCGGTTTTCTCTTCCGGAACGATAACATCCGATACCGCAACCGTAATACCGGCACGAGTGGAGTATGTGAATCCGAGTTGTTTGATTTTATCCAAAATAACGGCTGTTTCCGTTGTATGATAAATTTCAAAGCAACGTGCGATGATCGAACCGAGATATTCTTTACCGACACCACCAGCCAAAGGAGCGTTCATAATCGCTTCTCTAAGGTCAGCACCCTTCTCATATACAAATGAATGCTCAGCGGTACCTTGGTAAAGGTTCGCACGAGTTGCATCATTGATGTAAGGGAAGCTTGCCGGGAAGATTTCATTAAAGATGATTTTGCCGACAGTAGTCAGCAACATTGCATCTTGTTGTTCGTCGGTGAAGCTTGTTTTGCCAAGTGCTCTAACCGGGATCGCTACACGAGCATGCAAACCTGCAGTACCACGTTGGTACGCGGATACAGCTTCGTTTACTGTGCGCAAAATCATACCTGTTCCTTTTTCTTCCTTGTTGTCCATGGTCAGGTAGTAAGAACCAAGGACCATATCCTGGGAAGGAGTAACAACCGGTTTACCGTCTTTCGGGTTCAAAATGTTACCTGATGCAAGCATCAGGATACGTGCTTCTGCTTGAGCTTCAGCAGACAACGGAACGTGCACGGCCATTTGGTCACCGTCAAAGTCGGCATTGTATGCCGTACATACGAGCGGGTGAAGACGGATTGCTTTACCTTCAACGAGAATCGGTTCAAATGCTTGAATACCGAGTCTGTGAAGTGTTGGGGCACGGTTCAGCAGAACCGGGTGCTCCTTAATTACTTCTTCAAGAACATCCCATACTTCAGGACTTACACGCTCAACTTTACGTTTAGCGCTCTTGATGTTGTGGGCAAGGCCTTTATTTACAAGCTCTTTCATAACAAAAGGCTTGAACAGTTCAAGTGCCATATCTTTAGGCAGACCGCACTGATACATTTTCAGGTAAGGTCCGACTACGATAACGGAACGACCGGAATAGTCAACCCGTTTACCGAGCAAGTTCTGACGGAAACGTCCTTGTTTACCTTTCAGCATGTGGCTGAGGGATTTCAAAGGACGGTTACCAGGACCCGTTACAGGGCGTCCACGACGGCCATTGTCGATCAATGCGTCAACAGCTTCCTGCAGCATCCGTTTTTCATTTTGCACGATAATGTCTGGCGCGCCCAGGTCAAGCAAACGTTTCAGACGGTTGTTCCGGTTGATTACACGGCGATACAGGTCATTCAGGTCAGACGTTGCAAAACGTCCACCATCCAGCTGTACCATAGGACGAAGTTCTGGCGGGATAACAGGAAGTACATCCATGATCATCCACTCAGGTTTATTACCCGAGTTGCGGAATGCTTCGATAACTTCCAAACGTTTAATCGCACGGTTACGACGTTGTCCTTGTGCAGTGCGGAGCTCTTCCTTCAGGAATTCGAGCTCTTTATCCACATCAAGGTCTTGAAGCAGTTTTTTAACGGCTTCTGCACCCATGCCAGCTTGGAATCCATATCCGTATTTCTCACGGTAGCTGCGGTATTCTTTCTCGGACAACAGCTGTTTTTTCTCCAGTGGAGTTTCTCCTGGATCAGTTACTACATATGATGCAAAATAAATAATCTCCTCAAGAGATCTTGGAGACATATCCAAAGCGAGACCCATGCGGCTCGGAATACCTTTGAAGTACCAGATGTGCGATACCGGAGCAGCGAGCTCAATATGGCCCATCCGTTCGCGGCGTACTTTCGCACGTGTCACTTCAACGCCACAACGATCACAGACAACGCCTTTATAACGGACGCGTTTGTATTTACCGCAATGACATTCCCAGTCTTTTGTAGGGCCAAAAATCTTTTCGCAGAACAGCCCTTCTTTTTCCGGTTTCAACGTACGATAGTTGATCGTTTCCGGTTTTTTCACTTCTCCGCGGGACCAAGAACGAATTTTTTCTGGGGAAGCAAGCCCGATCTTCATGTATTCGAAATTGTTGACGTCCAACAAGGAGCAACCCTCCTTAACCAAGTCCTGTATTCTAGGTTACGCCCCCTCCGGCCGAAGCCGGAGCAAGACGCGAGCCTGATGAAAAACGCCGGTCATCATGCGCCCGAAGCGGTTACTCCGCTCCGACCTCTGTACCCTCAAGGTTGAGGCTGAGCTTATCGCTCGCAGCGTCATCTTCATCGTCCATTTCTTTCATTTCAATCTCTTGCTCATCTTCGCTCAAAATCTTAACGTCCATACCCAAGCTTTGCAGCTCTTTGATCAATACTTTGAATGATTCAGGAACACCTGGTTCCGGAACATTCTCGCCTTTGACGATGGACTCATACGTTTTCACCCGACCTACAACATCATCGGACTTAACAGTCAAGATTTCTTGCAGTGTATAGGCCGCACCATAAGCCTCAAGCGCCCATACTTCCATCTCCCCGAAACGTTGTCCACCGAACTGGGCTTTACCACCCAGAGGCTGTTGCGTAACGAGTGAGTAAGGACCTGTGGAACGAGCATGGATTTTATCGTCAACCATGTGCGCCAGCTTGATCATATGCATGACGCCGACAGTAACTTCACGTTCGAACTCTTCTCCCGTACGTCCGTCGTACAGAACGGTTTTACCATTACGCTGCATACCTGCTTCTTCCATCGTATCGAAGACGTCATACTCCTTCGCTCCGTCGAATACAGGAGTAGCTACGTGAATACCGAGCTGCATGGCTGCCATACCCAAGTGAACTTCAAGTACTTGACCGATGTTCATCCGGGAAGGTACGCCCAGCGGGTTAAGAACGATTTGAACTGGTGTACCGTCCGGCAGGAAAGGCATATCTTCTTCCGGCAGGATACGAGCCACGACCCCTTTGTTACCGTGACGTCCGGCCATTTTATCACCCTCGGAAATTTTCCGTTTTTGAGCGATATAGACACGAACGAGTTGGTTAACACCTGGAGGCAGTTCATCACCGTTTTCACGGGTAAAGACTTTTACATCAACTACGATACCGTCAGTACCGTGAGGTACACGCAGGGAAGTATCACGTACTTCACGCGCTTTCTCACCGAAGATCGCATGCAGGAGACGTTCTTCAGCAGTCAGTTCCGTTACACCTTTTGGTGTTACTTTACCAACCAGAATGTCACCGGCACTGATTTCAGCACCGATACGGATAATACCGCGCTCATCCAGATTACGCAGCGCTTCTTCCCCAACGTTCGGGATATCACGTGTGATCTCTTCAGGTCCGAGTTTAGTATCACGTGCTTCAGACTCATATTCCTCGATATGAATGGATGTATACACATCTTCTTTAACGAGTTTTTCACTGAGCAAGATCGCATCCTCGTAGTTGTAACCTTCCCAAGTCATGAAGGCAACTACGACGTTACGTCCCAGAGCCAATTCACCCATTTCCGTCGAAGGACCGTCTGCAAGGATGTCGCCAGCTTTGACAACAGCACCTCTTTTGACAATCGGACGTTGGTTAATGCATGTTCCTTGGTTCGAACGCATAAATTTGTGTAATTTATATTTAACGATATCGCCTTTAACTTCTTGACCATCGACTTCTTCAACACGACGCAACCAAATCTCATTCGCAGAAGAACGTTCAATAATCCCGTCATATTTGGAGACAATACATACACCGGAATCTTTTGCGGCTTTGTGTTCCATACCTGTTCCGACCAGCGGAGCTTTAGGAATCAAGAGTGGAACGGCTTGCCGCTGCATGTTCGATCCCATGAGTGCACGGTTGGAGTCATCGTTCTCAAGGAACGGAATGAGCGCCGTAGCGACAGATACTACCTGCTTAGGAGATACGTCCATGTAGTCAACACGTTCACTCGGCATCGTAAGGATGTTATCCGACTGCTTGTTGTAACGTACAATGATCGCTTCTTCGGCAAAAGTGCTGTCTTCATTCAGCTTCGCATTCGCTTGCGCGATGACATAGTTGTCCTCTTCGTCTGCTGTCAGGTAATCGATTTGCTCGGTTACGACACCAGTCTTCGGATCTACCCAGCGATAAGGAGCTTCAATGAATCCATATTCGTTCACACGGGCAAATGTCGACAGGGAGTTGATCAAACCAATGTTTGGTCCCTCTGGTGTCTCGATTGGACACATCCGGCCATAGTGGGATGGATGCACGTCACGGACTTCCATGCCGGCACGCTCACGTGTCAAACCACCCGGTCCGAGTGCGGACAGACGGCGTTTATGCGTCAACTCACCCAGTGGGTTCGTTTGATCCATAAACTGTGACAATTGGGAGCTACCGAAGAACTCTTTAATGGATGCGATAACAGGACGTATGTTAATCAATGCCTGAGGCGTGATTACGTTAGCATCCTGAATGGACATTCTCTCACGAACTACACGTTCCATACGGGATAAACCGATACGGAATTGGTTTTGCAAGAGTTCACCAACCGAGCGGAGACGACGGTTACCCAGGTGATCGATATCATCTGTGCTTCCGATGCCGTGCAAAAGGTTAATGAAGTAGCTGATGGAGGAAATGATATCAGCCGGTGTAACGTTCTTCACTGATTTATCAATGTTAGCATTGGCAATCAGTTTAACGACCTTACCATCCTCAATCGGTGAAAATACATCAATCGTTTGCATCGGGATATCATTGGCATCCAAAACGCCGTTGCCCACGTGATATGTGCGGAAACCAACGCTTTTCTCCAGCTGCGGCATGATTTCATCCAACAAACGGCGGTCAATCATTTGACCTGCTTCAGCGATAATTTCGCCAGTTTCGGTATCCACAAGAGACTCAGCCAAACGTTGGTTGAACAAACGGTTCTTGATGTGAAGCTTTTTGTTGATTTTGTAACGACCCACATTAGCCAGGTCATAACGTTTTGGATCAAAGAAACGGGCTACGAGCAAGCTTTTCGCATTATCCAGCGTTGGTGGCTCGCCCGGACGAAGACGCTCATAAATTTCAATCAGCGCTTTCTCCGTGGAATCCGTATTGTCTTTGTCCAGCGTATTGCGGATATATTCGTCATTACCGAGCAGATCCAGAATCTCAGCGTCTGTGCCAAAACCAAGTGCACGCAGGAGAACCGTCACCGGTATTTTACGTGTGCGGTCGATCCGGACGTAAACAACATCCTTCGCGTCCATCTCCAGTTCGAGCCAAGCGCCGCGGTTAGGAATAACTGTAGCGGTATACGTTTTTTTGGCGTTTTTATCTACTTTGGTACTGAAGTAAACGCTAGGAGAGCGAACCAACTGGCTGACAATAACCCGTTCCGCACCATTAATAATAAATGTGCCGGTGTCGGTCATCAGCGGGAAATCTCCCATGAATACTTCCTGCTCTTTGACTTCGCCGGTTTCCTTATTAATGAGCCGGACTTTGACCCGAAGCGGTGCTGCATAAGTAACGTCACGCTCTTTCGCGTCATCTACTGTATACTTCGGTTCACCGAGACTGTAATCGATAAATTCCAAAATCAAGTTGCCTGTAAAATCCTGGATCGGCGAGATATCCTGGAACATTTCGCGCAACCCTTCCTCCAAAAACCAATCGTAAGATTTTTGTTGGATCTCAATCAGGTTCGGAACTTCGAGTATCTCGTTAATTCGTGCATAACTGCGCCGAGTGCGTCGACCATATTGAACAAGATGTCCTGCCAACTTAAACTCACCCCTCAATGTCTACTCACTTTAAAAATTTCGTTGCGAACCTCTGTTTGTAACCTTATAATGGTACACATACAGAGCAAAGCAATGCATCCACAAATAAAGAAAAGCCCTTACTCGAATGTCGTTCGAAAAAAGAGCAACTTTGATCGGCGGATGTCTTTCCAAATCATACATATCCCCAGTTTGCCCAAAATGTACATATTATACGCCAAACGTAGGCATAATAAGCCCGTTCGGCGTAAAAAAGGTTGACATTTTTAGTTAGCTAAAGCCAAGTAGGGCATCTTAATACTGACATTTTACAATAATACCACGACCTGAATTTCAAGTCAATAGTCCTATTGCAAAAAAAATACCACCCTGCTTACTTTACAAATCTGAATTTAGTTTAAAGGCGCCTCTTCCAATTTTACCGCTTTGAAAATTCGGTAACCTTTATCCTTCGTTACTTCCTCCACTCGTCCAAAGAGAGATTCCAGCTTCGCTTTCGCCGAAGGCGCTCCCTGCTTTTTCTGAATGACAATCCATAACGCTCCGCCCAACTTCAAATGACGATATGCCTGTTCAAAGATCGCATGCACGGTTTCCTTACCGGCACGGATCGGAGGATTGGTCAGAACTGCGTCAAAGTCTTCCTTTTTAACCTCAGCCAGAAGGTTGCTTTGCATAACCGTTACATTCGTTATACCGTTCGCTTTTGCATTTTCCCTGGAAAGCTCAACCGCTCTCTCATTGATATCGATCATGGTGACATGTCCATCCGGTACAAGTTTAGCTGCTGTAAGACCAATGGGTCCATACCCGCAGCCCACATCCAGTACATGAGCTCCAGCAGGCAACTCTATAGCATCAATCAACACTCTGCTGCCGTAATCGATTCCGTTTTTGGAAAATACCCCTGCATCCGTAACGAGTCGTAATTTCCATCCGCGTAGCTCCGCTTCTGTAGCCCGTCTGTCATGTGCCACCTGCGGTTTGTCCGAATAATAATGATTGGACATGTCCTCACTCACTTTCCATTTACAATTACAGCAACAAACCCCTTGATATAAGTCAAGGGGTTTGTTGTTTTGTTCATCTAGCTAATGAAAGCTAAATTATTTAACTTCGATTGTAGCGCCTGCTTCTTCAAGCTTAGCTTTAACCGCTTCTGCTTCTTCTTTGCTTACTTTTTCTTTCAGTGGTTTTGGAGCGTTGTCAACCACTTCTTTTGCTTCTTTCAAGCCAAGACCTGTGATTTCACGTACTGCTTTGATAACGTTGATTTTGGAAGCACCAGCGTTAGTCAAGATTACGTCAAATTCGGATTGCTCAGCTTCAGCTGCAGCAGCTCCGCCACCTGCAACAGCTACTGGAGCTGCAGCAGTTACGCCGAATTCTTCTTCGATTGCTTTAACGAGATCATTCAATTCCAGTACAGTCATGCCTTTGATTGCTTCCAAGATTTGCTCTTTACTCATGATTGAACCTCCATATATAATATTATTTTTTTTGTATTTCATCACTGCCTAAGCAGCATTCAGATCAAGTTGCTTACGCGCCTTGTTCTTCTTTTTCAGCAACAGCTTTAACCGCAAGCGCGAAGTTGCGCACTGGCGCTTGAAGCACGCTGAGGAGCATGGAAAGGAGACCTTCGCGGGATGGCAATTCTGCCAACGCTTTGACTTCTTGTACTCCGATTACGCGACCTTCTACGACTGCACCTTTCAATTCCAGTGCATCGTTCTTTTTCGCGAAGTCGTTCAGAATTTTGGCTGGAGCCACTACGTCGTCTACGCTGAATGCAATTGCACTAGGACCTGTCAGTACTTCGTTAAGTTCTGTCAGTTCTGCTGCAGCTGCTGCGCGGCGAAGCAACGAGTTTTTCAGCACTTGGAATTCGATTCCGGCTTCACGAAGCTGCTTACGCAGCTCAGTTACTTGGGCAACGTTCAAACCGCGATAGTCAACAACAACACTAGTCGCGCTCTCGCGCAATTTAGCTGTTACTGCATCAACGGACTCTTGTTTTGCTTGAATCACTTTTGCGTTTGCCAAACTGTACACCTCCTGATCAAATTTATCCCATTAAGAAAAGCCTCCGTAGAATCACGAAGGCTTGATATATACTCATAACCGATTTACATCGTTCTAAGTTCTATAATCACACCTCGGCAGGAAATTAAGCCAAAATGGCACCTACTGTCTACGGTAAGCATATTCAAATGTCAACGGTCAGTCACTCGGACTCACAACTTTTATAGATTATCAGAACAGGACAAGCCTGTCAAGTGATATTATCTAAAAGATGCTGCGTTCACGCGTGCGCCAGGGCCCATCGTGGAAGAAAGACTTACATTCTTCAGATAAACACCTTTTGCTGCCGCCGGTTTAGCACGAGTCAAAGCATCCATGAGAGCTTTAAGGTTCTCATTCAGTTGCTCTGCCGAGAAAGAAGCTTTACCGATCGGTGCATGAATTTGACCTGCACGATCCAGACGATATTCGATTTTACCGGCTTTAATTTCTTGAACAGCCTTGGATACATCGAAAGTTACCGTTCCGGCTTTAGGGTTAGGCATCAGACCTTTACCGCCGAGCAGTCGGCCCAATTTACCTACTTCACTCATCATGTCCGGTGTCGCTACGCAGACGTCGAACTCGAACCAGCCTTGTTGGATTTTGTTGATCATGTCTGCATCACCAACATAGTCCGCGCCAGCCGCTTCCGCTTCTTTCGCTTTGTCACCTTTTGCAAATACCAATACGCGTTGTGTTTTACCTGTGCCGTGTGGCAAGACAACAACACCACGTACTGCCTGGTCTTGTTTACGTGGGTCAACGCCCAAGCGTACTGCTGCTTCGATTGTTTCATCGAATTTTGCAGTGGCTGCCTTTTTCACAAGCTCTACAGCTTCTGAAGGCTCGTAAGTTGCTTCGCTGTCAATCAGCTTAGCAGCTTCCAGGTATTTTTTACCGTGTTTAGCCATGTTATATTCCTCCTTTGTGGTGTTAGCGGATATACCTCCCACATCAACCGGCCGCGAATCGGCCGGCTTTACGAAGCCATGTTTCAGATGAAAAATTAGTCTTCGATGGTGATACCCATGCTGCGGGCAGTACCTTCGACCATACGCATTGCAGACTCAACGTCAGCAGCATTCAGGTCAGGCATTTTTGTTTCCGCGATTTGACGTACCGCATCACGTTTAACGGTAGCGACTTTTTTCTTGTTTGGTTCGCCGGATCCTTTTTCTACTTTAGCTGCCACTTTCAACAGAACTGCTGCTGGTGGAGTTTTAGTGATGAAAGTAAAGGAACGGTCTTCGAATACTGTGATTTCAACAGGAATAATCAATCCCGCTTGATCGGCTGTACGAGCGTTGAACTCTTTACAGAATGCCATGATGTTGACACCTGCTTGACCCAAAGCTGGACCTACCGGAGGCGCTGGATTCGCTTTACCTGCTGGAATTTGCAGTTTTACCATTTTGATTACCTTTTTTGCCATGATTGACACCTCCTTGCAAAATAGTGGTTAACGGGCCTCTCAGCCCTCCCACAAGAAACTTGAAGAGACTATATCTTCTCCACTTGCGTATATTCCAACTCAAGCGGTGTTTCCCGTCCAAACATGTTCACGTGCACTTTCAACTTGCTTTTGTCTACCAAAATTTCTTCCACGGAGCCCACAAAATTCGCAAAAGGACCAACTTTAATACGTACGGATTCCTTAATGTCGAATTCAATTTTAGGCTTCGGTTCAACCATGCCCATGTGCTTCAGAATTTGTTCCACTTCTTCAGGCAGCAAGGCTGTTGGTTTGGACCCGGAACCTGTCGAACCGACAAATCCCGTAACACCTGGCGTGTTGCGAACAACGTACCAAGAGTCATCCGTCTGGACCATTTCCACCAAGACATATCCGGGGTAAACTTTACGCATAACGGTTTTTTTCTTACCGTCTTTGTTCACCACTTCTTCTTCCATCGGAACAAGAACGCGGAAAATCTTGTCTTCCATGCCCATGGACTCTACGCGTTTTTCCAAATTGGCTTTGACCTTATTCTCATACCCTGAATAGGTATGAACGACGTACCATCTTTTTTCCATATCAAGCCACCTGGGACCCTTCTTAAATAATCGCTTCGATCACAGCGGAGATGCCGATATCAACGACCCAAAAAAACAGCGTCATAACCACAACAGTACCAAGAACGATCAATGTGTAGTTGGTCAGCTCTTTACGATTAGGCCAGCGAACTTTTTTAAGTTCAGCCCAGCTTTCAGAGAAAAAGGAAATCAGAGATTTGAAACTACGTTTCACGCCGACTACACCTCCAAAAAACTATCTGGTTTCGCGATGAGAAGTCTGCTCGTTACAAAACTTGCAAAATTTCTTCATCTCCATGCGGTCGGGGTGATTACGCTTGTTTTTTGTCGTAGTGTAATTTCTTTGTTTGCAGTTTGTACAAGCCAAAGTAATAATTACCCGCATGATGTACACCTCCCGAAGACTTCCACATTCAAGCGGAGTCTCTAAATTGATCCTAAAAAAAAGCCGCGAATTTAGGCCTACCTAAAACACTTTATCACAAGGGTATAACCATGTCAATGAAAGAATAGCCTTTCATCCGTGGGTAAAAAGTTCCTATCAAACACATTCAGTTTCTCATCTCTGTTTTTCTCTTCTCCTGCATGGACCAAGCGATTACTAGTATAATCATTCTTTAACTTTATAAACTTGAGGCAGCAAAAAAAGACTCAAACCCCGAGCCTTTTCCGTCAACGACAACATGTGTTCAATTATCTCGAACTTCCAGGTACTTTTCAAGTTTACGCTTGACGCGCTGGAGTGCATTATCAATGGACTTTACATGCCTGTCCAAATCCACTGCAATCTCTTGATAAGATCTCCCGTCCAGATACAACATCAATACTTTACGTTCCAGATCACTCAGAATCTCAGACATCTTATCTTCCAGGCCTACAAACTCTTCCTGATTGATGATAAGTTCTTCCGGATCGCTGACCTGTGTTCCACAAATCACATCGAGTAACGTACGATCGGACTCTTCGTCATAAATAGGTTTGTCCAGTGATACATAAGAATTAAGCGGAATATGCTTCTGACGTGTTGCTGTCTTGATTGCCGTAATAATCTGTCGTGTAATACACAACTCGGCGAAGGCTTTGAAAGAAGCGAGCTTGTCCCCTTTGAAATCCCTAATGGATTTATAGAGTCCAATCATTCCTTCTTGAATGATATCTTCCCGGTCAGCCCCAATCAGAAAATAAGATCTTGCCTTGGCGCGTACAAAGTTACGATATTTGTTAATCAAAAACTCCAGCGCTTCGCTTTCACCTTCACGGACCGCTTCGACAATGTCTTCGTCACTTTGGTAATCATACTTGGATAACATGATATCTTTGAGGTCGACACTCACAGACAATCCCTCCGGCTGCAACGCAAGGTACCCCGTTACTCTACTCTATGAAATATAGGATCAGTATATATGATGGTACCTCACACCGTCAACCACGCTCTGCCTAAAAAAGAACATCAATAACATAATTGTCAAGAGTTTCAAAATTCTAATTTTTGTAAAACCGTGCTGTTATTCCCGGCGCCATCGCTCAAATTGCTTCAAAACATCCGGACTTAACTTGCCGCCGAGTGTATTTCGCGTTGCTTTAGCTTGATCTTCTTCCAGACGTTTCTGTAACTCTTTTTCGTTCTGCTCTACTTCGATCAGCAATTCCCTTGCGGATACACGCAGAGCTCCCTGTCCAAAAATGACATGCTGCTCTACCATATCGCTTGTAGCCACATAGATTTGGCGTCTTCGCGTGCTTAGTTCCCGAACGAGTCTCTCAATGCATTCGTCTGCCGTCTCTTTTTCCTTTGTAAAAAAAATCTGCACTTTGCTCTGTGTAAAGGATTTACCGAGTCCAGGCACGAGGTAGGCGTCAAAAACAACAATGACTCTCCGGCCGGAGAACGCCTGATAGTCGGCTAGTCGAGAGAGAAGCCTGTTGCGGGCCTCCTCCAATCCACTCTCCGCCAATCTGGATAGCTCCGGCCAGTCACCAATCATGTTGTACCCGTCTACAAGAAGCACATCACGGGAATCAGCCATATCTTCTAGTCCTGCGCTTGGCGCGAGCGGAGCACTTCATACATGACAACACCCGCTGCCACGGAAGCATTCAGGGAATTAATCTGACCTTGCATCGGCAGTTTGATCAACACATCGCATTTCTCGCGAATCAGTCGTCCCATTCCCTTGTTTTCGTTCCCGATAACGACGGCTACTGGACCCGTAAAGACGCCGTTCCCAAACACGCTCTCCTGAGCAGCAACATCCGTACCCACAACCCATACGCCCTCTTCCTTAAGACGATCAATGGTTTGACCCAGGTTGCTTACACGAGCCACTGGCACGTACTCCACCGCACCCGCTGATGTTTTGGATACCGTCACTGTAACTGCAGCTGAGCGCCGCTTAGGTACAATAACGCCATGTGCACCTGTGCAGTCAGCCGTCCGCAAAATCGATCCAAGATTATGTGGATCTTCAATCTCATCCAGCAAAATCAAAAATGGATGTTCATTTTTTGCAGCCGCTGCAGCAAGAATGTCTTCAACCTCCACATAAGCGTAAGGAGCCGCTTGTGCTACTACACCCTGGTGTTGAACGCCCGGCACTGTTTGATCCAGTTTACGCTTGTCCACGTGTTGAATGACAATCCCTAGTTTTTTTGCTTCCGCGATAATGGGCTGCGTCAAATGTTTTTGCGCTGTATCTGCAATCCATATTTTATTAATGGTCCGGCCTGAACGCAGCGCCTCCGTTACGGAGTGTTTACCGGCAATCCATTCTTCTTCCATCTTTGTTCGATCCTCTCTATAACGCCCTGTGTTACACTGCACCCTATTCGGCACATCTTACAGAAGCGGCTTTGTTGTAATTTATATTATTTTGTCGGTGATTGCGAATGTTGCTCCGCATGCTCGATGCCCCGGCGAATTAGTTCAATCATGCGGTCATGTCGACCACTGCTATACAGGTAACCGAACAGACACTCCAGAGCTGTGGCATGTCTATATTCCAAAACATCTGCGTTTTTGGGAATACTGCCAGACTTGGCATTACGACCTTGTCTGACAATGTCACGTTCCTCCTCGGTCAGCTCAGCCTCAATACCTGTGAGGATACGGCTCTGCGCCTTCGCCGATACCAAACCCGTTGCACTACGGTGCAGATGGTTGGGACGCATATTGGCTTTGGACAACAGATACTGCCGTACGGCTACCTCATATACCGCATCACCAATATAGGCGAGAGCGATGGGAGGAATCAACCTTGCAGGCCGAGAGGGAGGATAAGGAAACCATCCTCCCTGCTCAACGCTCAGAGATTGTTCATCTGTCTGTTGTTCCTCCCGTTGCTCGGCATGTTCGACGGATTCAGACAACTTTTCCAGTTGTTCATCACTCATTTGCGCCGCCATCTCATTCCTTGAGCCGTATCCTCAAGCAAGATGCCCTGCGCAGACAGTTCATCCCGAATTTCATCAGCCCGCGCCCAGTTTTTGGACTTGCGCGCTTCGTTACGTTCTTCAATTAGACGTTCGATTTCTTCGTCCAAAAGCTCCGGTTCAGCCTCCGTATAGATGCGAAGCACCGCATTCAGCTCATTGAACAATTCCAGCAGAGCGCGAATGTCCGCAGCGTTTACCACATCTTGCTGCAACAGTTGGTTAGCTTCCCCAGCCCATTCAAACAGTGCCGTAATCGCATCTGGCGTATTGAAGTCGTCCTGCATTTTCTCATGATATTGCTGACGAATCTGCTCCAGTCTCGCTGCGAACTCTGCTGACACAGCCTGATCCACACTCACAGCTTGCAAGCGATGATTAAGGTTGCCTACGGCATTGGCGATCCGGTCTACACTATTCTGTGCCTGTTCCATCGTATCTTCCGTAAAGTTCAATGGATTACGATAGTGAGTAGACAACATAAAATAACGAATGGCTTCGCGTTTATATTGATTGCGGAGGTCTTTAACAAGCACGCCGTTACCGAGTGATTTCGACATTTTTTCGTTATCAATACGGATAAATCCGTTATGCATCCAGTAGTTTGCCAGAGGTTTTCCAGTCAGTACCTCGGATTGAGCGCATTCGCATTCATGGTGCGGGAACTGCAAATCCTGTCCTCCACCGTGAATATCCAGCGTGTCGCCCAGGTACTCCCGTGCCATCGCTGAACACTCAATATGCCAGCCCGGACGACCATCGCCCCATGGACTGGACCAGAAGATCTCACCCGGTTTTGCAGCTTTCCAGAGTACGAAATCTTCCGGATGCTCTTTGCGCTCATCTACACCAATACGAATTCCGAACTGTAATTCCTGAAGGTTTTGCTTCGACAGTTTGCCGTACTCCGCGAACTTGCCTGTGCGATAATATACGTCACCGCCATTTTCATAGGCGAAGTCCTTTTCAACCAACTCACGGATAAAATCAATAATGAGCGGCATGTTTTCCGTCACTCTTGGGTTACTGCTTGCCTTCGGAATACCCAGCCCTTCGAGATCCTCGTAATACGCTGCAATAAACTTCTCTGCAACATGAGGAACATCCGTGCCAAGCTGCTCGGCCTTGCGAATGAGTTTGTCATCGACATCCGTGAAGTTCACGACGTAGTTCACTTCAAGACCGGTCTGTTCCAGGTATCCGCGAACCGTGTCGAAAAAGATAACTGGACGTGCATTCCCGATATGAATGTAATCATATACCGTCGGCCCGCACACATACATTTTCACTTTCCCCGGCTCTTGAGGAACAAAATTCTCTTTGGTACGACTCATCGTATTGTAAATTTGAAGCGTCATAGTCACTTTCCTTTCATCCGTTTCCATCATTATTCTATTGTACCACGGGAAAACTCACTTTCACGCGTACTCTGCAGAGTACGCACTTCTTCACGCAATCGTTCGATTTCTTGCTGCATATTGCGCAGGGAATCGATGACCGGATCGGGAAGCTGCTGATTCAGACGGTCCACCCGGCGGCCATCCTGCTTCACGATTCTGCCCGGTATGCCTACAACGGTGCTGTTTGGAGGAACTTCCTTCAGCACAACCGAGTTTGCACCAATATTACATTGATCCCCCACGCTGAAGGAGCCTAGCACCTTCGCTCCGGATGAGATAACCACATTATTGCCAATTGTCGGATGTCTCTTCCCTTTTTCTTTACCCGTTCCGCCAAGTGTGACCCCCTGATAGATGACAACATCGTCGCCAATTTCACATGTTTCCCCAATCACAACGCCCATGCCATGGTCAATAAACAACCGGTTGCCGATCGTAGCTCCGGGGTGGATTTCGATGCCTGTCATAAAACGGCTGACTTGTGAAATGAACCGGGCAAAAGAAAACCATTTCCGCTTGTATAAAAAGTGTGCCACCCGGTGCGCCCATATCGCATGCAGCCCCGAGTAGGTAAATACAACTTCAAACCATCCCCGGGCCGCCGGATCGTTTTCAAACACCGCCTGGATATCTGATCTGATCTTCTTGAACATGCTCGTTCCCCTCTTGTTCAGGTCTTCGTCCTCCGGCTTACCGGACGGCGCGGCCCTCATGGTAGTGTACTTCCGACTCGACCTAAACAGAAAACGCCCCTGCAGCTATTAAGCTGCAGAGGCGTTTATCGCGGTCCCACTCTGCTCGGTTCATGCCTTAACATACAAGAACTGGGAAGTTTGTTATAGCCTCCTCATATCCTTGCACAAGAATGAACCCTCAACAGTTCCGTAACGGGAACCAACCGTCACAACCTATCCTGACGTTTTCCTCTCTCCTACATAACAAGAGGCGGGGCCGGATTCGGCTATGCAGCTCACGGGTGCATTTCGACTGACGGACAGCGGATGGCTCACAGCCACCGCAGCAAAGATTCCTGTTCTTTACTGCGGGGCCATCCTCTCTGAATCTGTCCGGTTCAGCCTACTTCTCCCGGTCTTTGCTGTTTTTATGATGAATGATAAAATCATACCATTTAACCTTTGTGTTGCTATTATAGCGAAAAGGTTATGGACTGACAACAATCTTCCTTCATATCGGTATAAACGAAGTTCTATCCATAAGTCCAAAGTAGACTCTAAAAGGGGCGTTTCTTATGCACCTTTTACCTGAGCATGCAATCGATCAATCACCGTATCACGACCAAGCAGTACAATCGTTTGGTTCAGATCACGGCCATGAGTCTGTCCTGTCAGAGCTACACGAATCGGCATAAACAACTGTTTACCCTTAAATCCGGTCTCTTTCTGAACTTCTTTGATCAGCGCAGCCATTTTGCTTGGTGTAAATTCGTCGCTAGCCTGTACCTTATCAGCAAATGCCTTCAGAACGGTTGGTACCTGCTCCTCAGCCAGTACAGCAGCTCCTTCACTTTCCAGCTCCAGGTGGGAACGGAAGAACACTTCCGACAATTCCACGATATCGGAGGCAGAATTCATTTGCTCCTGGTAGAGATGAACAAGCGTATATGCCCATTCTTTCTGTTCAGGTGAGAGCTCAGCAGCAATACGTCCCGCCTTTTGCAGATGTGGAATTGCCATTTCGGCAATGCGATCCGGGTCCGCATTTTTGATGTAATGGTTGTTCAAGTGAGCCAGCTTGTGGGTATCAAATACCGCCGGACTCTTGGACAGACGCTTCGTATCAAAAATGGAGATTAACTGCTCCTGCGAGAAGATCTCTTCTTCGCCTTCAGGGGACCAGCCAAGCAGGGAGATGAAGTTAAACATCGCTTCAGGCAAATAGCCGAGCTGATCATATTGTTCAATAAACTGAATAACGGATTCGTCACGTTTGCTCAGCTTTTTGTGGTTTTCATTCACGATCAACGTCATATGACCGAATTGCGGCGGCTCCCAGCCAAGCGCTTCATAAATCATTAGTTGACGCGGTGTGTTAGAGATGTGATCTTCACCACGCAGGACGTGAGAGATCTTCATCAGGTAATCATCCACAGCAACTGCATAGTTGTACGTGGGAATGCCGTCTTTTTTCACAATAACGAAGTCGCCGGATTCCTTGCTGTTGAATGAGATTGTTCCTTTGACCATGTCATCAAACGTATAAATGCGTTCTTCCGGTACACGGAAACGAATACTCGCCACACGGCCTTCCGCTTCAAATGCACTCTGCTGCTCCGGTGTCAGATCACGGTGTTTACCCGAATAACGCGGAGTTTCTCCACGTGCTGTCTGTTCCTCACGTTCTTGCTCCAGCTCTTCTTCCGTGCAATAACAACGATAAGCCAGACCTTTGTCCAGCAGTTCCTGCGTATATTTGCGATATATATCCAGACGTTCTGTCTGACGGTATGGTCCGTACTCGCCGCCGACATCAATACTTTCGTCCCACTCGATTCCGAGCCATTTCAAGTATTTCAGCTGACTTTCCTCGCCACCGGCAATGTTGCGTTTCACGTCCGTATCCTCAATACGAATAATGAATTTGCCGTTATTATGTTTGGCATACAAATAGTTAAACAGCGCCGTACGGGCGTTCCCGATATGCAGGTGTCCCGTTGGACTCGGCGCGTAGCGCACGCGAACTTCGGTGCTCATAATATCCCCTCCGTCTCTAATTGGTTGATGATATCACACGCGAACAAGGCAAACAACCGATTGGGCAGCTATCCCCTCTCCCCGTCCGGGGAATCCGAGTTGCTCTGTTGTTGTCGCTTTGACATTCACCTGAGTTACATCCGCTTCAAGTGCCTTGGCAATAACCTCGGCCATCTGCGGAACGTAAGGTGCCATCTTCGGTTTCTGTGCAATAATGGTTGAATCGATGTTCCCCAGACTGTATCCACGATCCTTCACCAACTGCCACACATGCTCCAGCAGTTTCAGGCTATCCGCATCCTTGAACTCCGGATCGGTATCCGGGAAGTGTTTGCCAATATCCCCAAGTGCAAGCGCACCAAGAATGGCATCACTGATGGCATGCAGCAGCACGTCTGCGTCCGAGTGACCCAGCAGTCCTTTTTCATAAGGGATCGTGACCCCGCCAATAATGCATGGGCGTCCCTCTACCAGTTGATGTACATCGAATCCCTGTCCTACACGTATCATCGCTTCTTCTCTCCCTTGAGCAAAAACGCGGCGTATTCCAAATCTTCCGGCGTCGTTAATTTGATATTCGTATAACTGCCTTCCACAACCTTGACCGACATTCCCTGGCGTTCAGCCAGCATTGCGTCATCCGTTCCTAGAAATCCGTCCCGGTCCGCCGATTCGTAAGCAAGTATCAGGGAAGAAAGACGAAAAGCCTGCGGGGTTTGAATGCTCCACAGACTGCTGCGGTCCGGCGTCGCCGTAACGATTCCATCCGCATTCACTTGTTTGATTGTATCCTTCACTGGAACAGCCAATACAGCTGCTCCACCCGACATGGCGGCCTTCATACATCCCATAATCTGCTCACGGTTTATAAAAGGACGTACCCCGTCGTGAACGAGGACCCAGTCTGTCCCTAGTGCCTTAAGGCCTTCGTGGACCGAATGCTGTCTCTCTTTCCCTCCGGGGATGACACGGACATGTGATTCCAGTCGGTATTCTTTTACCCATTCCTGGCAGCGTTCAACATCGGCAGCTCCCGTGACCAGCACCATTTCGCTGACCTCGTCCATAGCCGCAAACACTTCAAGCGTATGTATGAAAACGGGCTTGTCCTGCAGCAGCAGAAACTGCTTACTCTCGGTTGTTCCCATCCGGGTCCCCCGACCTGCCGCCACAATGACAACACCCCACCCTTTATCCATGCCGCAATCCCTGCCTTGTCTGTCAGTTTACCGTTCGGAGATATAATACAGTTATATTATAAACTCTAACGATACACTACCCATCATACCGCTTTATTGGGCTTTTTCCAACAGTTTCGGCTTGGCAAAAATCATTCGTCCTGCTGACGTCTGCAGCACACTGGTCACCAGCACTTCCATCATCATGCCGATATACTCGCGTCCGCCTTCCACAACAATCATCGTGCCATCATCCAGATAGGCTACACCTTGACCGTGTTCCTTACCATCTTTGATAATCTGCACCATAATCTCCTCACCTGGTAATACCACGGGCTTAACCGCATTGGCGAGATCATTGATATTTAGCACGGATACACCTTGCAATTCACAGACCTTGTTCAAGTTGAAGTCGTTGGTGACAACTTTGCCCTGAAGAACCTTGGCGAGCTTGACCAGCTTGCTGTCCACTTCGGAAATTTCCTCGAAATCACCTTCGTAAATGAGAACTTTGACGTCCAATTCCTTCTGAATTTTATTCAGGATATCAAGCCCGCGCCGTCCTCTGTTCCGCTTGAGCAAGTCCGATGAATCGGCAATGTGCTGCAATTCCTCCAGAACGAATTCCGGGATTACAATCGTTCCCTCGATAAATCCGGTTTTGCATATATCCGCGATGCGTCCATCGATAATTACACTGGTATCCAAAATTTTGTGCTCTTCCAGCCGTCTGTCCTCATCGACTTCGGGATGACCCCAGCGTCCTGACATCCAGAAGGCCGCCAGATCGTCTTTCTTCGCCATGGCAAGCATATAGCCTGTATAGCTACTTACGACCGTCAGCGCCACCTGCAGTACCTCTCCGGCCATCCCCAGCCATGCCACACAAGGATATAATAGCAAGGCCACCAGAAGTCCTGCAACTGTACCCGCCGCACCTGCAGCCAATTCATTCATCGGTACTTTGGCCAAAGAATCAATACTATTATGCAGTCTGGTTGCCATTAATGTTCCACCGATGTTACACACGGACATAAACAATACAGCACCTAGTAAGGTTGATACCCCAGCCCCCAGCAATCCTGCTGATTGAATCCATTCAGCCATCCAAGGGACGGATTTTCCTGCCAGATGATATGCCGTGTAACCGAACCATGCACCGCACAATCCTGTAAAAGTTAAAATGCCTTTTTTCCACATAAGTCCCTGCACCTCCTTCAATATATCTTCATCTTTATATCCAGTATGATCCAATTCCCTGATTGCTAATCCCGCTTTTGAAGAACTTTTTGGAAATGTTGCAATCGTCAGTTGAAAGAAGGTAAATTATTGGCATATAATGAATTCAATTCATATCCCGAGGTGAGTAGCAAAATGAGTACGCTAAGTTTACAGGCTTTTCAGGATCAAGTTTCCGAGCTGTTGCTGCGTCATCGCAGCCTGATTGATGTACTGTCCAAAACAGGACAAGCCGGCGCCTCTGTCAACCGTGCCGTGTCAAAGGCCATTACCGAATGCGGCTGCATTGAGCTGCACGCCACCAAGCAGAAATATGCCCCAGAGAGCGATATTGCTCAATCAAAAGGCCTGCTGGAAACGCATGTGGAAGGTGAATTGTGCGAGAATTGCAAAGAGGTTATCAGCTCTGAACTGGGGCGGAACCTGTTTTATATGTCGGCTCTCTGCAATCTGCTGGACATCAACATGGAAGAGGTCGTAAATCACGAGTCACAGAAATGTTCGACGTTAGGGATGTTCAATTTGTCGTAAACAATACGTATTTCGTTGCAAATGGTTAAGTTACCTTATAGATTTGAAAAACAAAAAATAAGCACGCATGCTCCTGTTCAGGAGCGTACGTGCTTTTTTGTATTGGTTAGGAACACGGACCAACCGATTTACACCATACTGGATTGCCTAGCGATCGGATGGACGGGAAGACTTCTCTTCTTTACGCTTTTTGGCCCGGTTACGTGAGGCTGCCGTCCGCATATTATGCTTCATCCCATAAAGAGCGTATAACACAAGTGGAATAAAGATCAATTTGGACAATTGTTCTGGAAACATGACCGCCACCACTACCGCGAAGACGATAACCCAAGGTGCAATCCAGATCGCTTTGCGCGGCAGACCAACCTTTTTGAAATTGGGGTATTTCAGCGAACTTACCATCAGATACGATAACAGCAACGTGGCAATCATCATACTCACGGGACCGATATCCTTATTAAACAGGGACAGTGTAGCCAGTACCCCTCCGGCCGCTGGAATCGGTAAACCTGTAAAGTACCCGGGGATGCCGGGGCGAACGTTAAACCGGGCAAGCCGGATAGCCCCACAAATGGGAAAGCTTGCGGTTGCGATCCAGGCAAGAACCGTTGTTGCATCCTGAAACGAGACCATGAATATAATCAGAGCTGGAGCTGCACCAAATGAAACCATGTCAGACAAAGAATCCAGCTCTTTACCAAACTCACTCTGGGCATTAAGTGCACGTGCCACACGGCCATCCAGACCATCCAGCAACATCGCAATAATGACCAAAATCGCAGCCAAACTATAATTCCCATCAATTGCAAGCAGGATTGCCATCATTCCAAGAAACAGATTACCCAAGGTAAAGAGATTCGGAATGAATCTGGTTAACATCGTTGTTTCACCTCATTATTTTCAAGCCGTTATAGGCAAACCCTTACATTTGTCTGTCAATAAACATCTGCTCCTGCAAACGCTTGAGACCTTCCTTAATGGTTCGGGCGCGTACCTCTCCAATCCCGTCCACTTCGTCCAGCTCTTCAATTGTAGCCATGATGACATGAGGCAATTGTTCGAACTGATCCACCAGGTTATGGATGATGACATTCGGCAAGCGGGGGATCTTATTTAATACCCGATATCCGCGAGGTGCAACCGAATCTTCGGACGTAGCTGCTGACGAAGGGTATCCCAGCAGACGTACGATATGATGTGCATCCAGCAATTCATCGTCCGATAATCTTTTCAGACCAACGATAATCTCACGGATTTTGTCATCACTGTCATCACGGGCATAGTCCTTATACAGCAACCAGGCTTCTTCTTCCGTAGTACCGACGAGTTCCTCCATCTGCATGGAGATCAGACGTCCCTCGTTGCCGAGTTCATGAATATAACGCTTGATTTCCGTTTTGATACGCATAACCATTTCCGTACGCTGAATGACATTAACCACCTCAGGAATCGTTACCAGTTCCTCGAACTCGGAGGCACTCAGATTCGTAAGGGACTGTGTCAATACAGCTTTGTATTTTTCCAAGGTTTGAATCGCTTGATTCGCCTTGGTCAAAATAACCCCAATTTCTTTGAGGGAATACCGTAGTGTTCCTTGATATAAGGTGATAATATTCCGGCGCTGCGATATGGATACGACTAATTTGCCTGTTTGTTTTGCGACACGCTCAGCCGTCCGGTGACGGATCCCCGTCTCAGATGAAGAGATGGATGAGTCAGGAATGAGCTGTGTGTTGGCGTATAAAATACGCTTTAAATCCTCGCTAAGGATGATGGCACCATCCATCTTGGCGAGTTCATACAGATAGTTCGGGGAGAAATCACAATTAATCGAGAATCCTCCATCCACTACTTCCATCACTTCAGGGCTGTATCCTACAACCAGCAGTGCACCCGTCTTGGCACGCAGCACGTTCTCCAGACCTTCGCGGAAAGGTGTACCTGGTGCGATCAGCCTTAACAATTCGTTCATATTATCCAGTTGGCTCGAATCTTTCATCTTGTTATGCCCCCTAATCTAAAGCAACCGCTAGTGCATCTGCCACGGTATTCACACCGATCAGTTGTATCCCGCGAGGATGTTTCCAGCCCTTTAAGCTTTTTTCTGGTAAAATGACACGCTTGAAGCCCAATTTCTGAGCTTCTTTCACACGTTGTTCAGCCCGCGAAACGGCCCGAACCTCACCCGTCAAGCCGATTTCCCCAAAGATAACGTCATCTGGCTTGGTAGGCACATCTCTCAAGCTGGATGCGATACTTATAGCAACCGCCAAGTCCACTGCCGGCTCATCTAATCTCACACCACCAGCTACGTTCAGATAAGCATCCTGTGTTTGCAGGAACATGCCCATCCGTTTCTCCAGTACCGCAATAATCAAATTTAATCGATGGAGATCTACCCCAGTTGCCATACGTCGGGGAGAAGGGAAATGTGTGGTAGAAATCAATGCCTGCAATTCCACAAGCAGAGGACGTGTGCCCTCCATGCTGGCCACTACGGTAGAACCAGCCACACCCAGTGGACGTTCTGACAAAAAGAGCTCAGAAGGGTTGCCTACTTCACGAAGTCCATCTTCGCCCATTTCAAAAATACCGATCTCATTGGTCGAACCAAAACGGTTCTTGACCGCACGTAAAAGGCGATACGTATGATGCCGCTCTCCTTCAAAATAAAGAACACAGTCCACCATATGCTCCAACATACGGGGACCGGCAATAGCACCTTCTTTCGTAACATGCCCCACAAGTACGGTTGCAATGCCTCGCCCTTTGGCGATCCGCATGAACCGTGACGTACATTCCCTTACCTGAGCTACACTACCGGGAGCACTGGTGACTTCTGGCAGATATACGGTCTGAATGGAGTCGATGACTAGAAAATGCGGTTGGATCTGCTCCACCGCTTCCTCAACCCGCTCCATATTGGTCTCACATAGTACATATAACTCAGGAGACAGCGCACCCAGACGGTCAGCCCGCAATTTCGTTTGCTTAACGGATTCCTCGCCTGAGACATATAACACGCGCAAACCTGAATGAGTCAATGCATGAGATGTTTGCAACATTAACGTTGATTTTCCGATTCCGGGGTCTCCGCCCACCAGAACGAGAGATCCTGGAACAATTCCGCCGCCCAAAACCCGGTTTAGCTCTTCAATTCCAGTCTGTACACGCGGTTCCTGACCGCTATCTATATCTATGATGGGAAGTGGCTTATCTTTACTCTCAAAAAGAGGGGAATTTCTCCCTTGTGTTTTGACCACTGTTTCGGTTTCTTCCACCATTGAATTCCAAGACTGACAACCCGGACATTTGCCGTACCATTTGGGGGCTTCATAGCCGCATTCCGTACACTGAAACTTGGTTTTAACTTTGGCCACTTCAGCACTCCTAGGATTTATTTTATAACAGCATTTTGCATTTTTCGACGAATTTTGCCTAAACTCCCTGACGTGCAGGGTTAATAAAAGTTTACCATTGTTTGAGATTTTTCGTAAAGGATTATCGCAAACTTTACACATGTTCGCAGCCAGTTCAAGTTTGTTTTCTGATAAACAACAGCTTTGGGACTTTGAATGGCACAAAAAACACAAAAATCCTTCCTGACAAAAGACAGGAAGGATTTTTGTTTTATACATCAGACTCAGTAGCACCAGCTATTCACTAGTTAAGTGTCACTTATTTCGTTTCGATTTCTTCAGTAGAAGGAACAACAGCTTCTTTTTTCGTTACCGACAATGCTCCATTCTCCTCATCGATGAGTAACGAATCACCTTTGATTACATTACCCGTGAGCAACTCTTCAGACAATTTGTCTTCGATATGCTTCTGGATCGCCCGACGAAGCGGACGAGCACCATAGGCTGGATCGAAGCCTGCTTTGGCAAGGAATGCCTTGGCATTGTCGGTGAGTTCGAAGTCGACCTCATACTCACGCAGCCGTTTGCGAAGCTCTTCGCTCATCAGCGTAACAATCTCAGCGATATGTTTCTCTTCAAGAGAGTGGAACACGATAATTTCATCAATCCGGTTAAGGAACTCAGGACGGAAGCTTTTCTTCAGCTCATCCATCACTTTACCCTTCATGTTATCGTAATCCGCACCTGCATCCACTACTGCCGTAAAGCCAAGTGTAGAGTTACGTTTGATCGCTTCTGCACCCACATTGGATGTCAAAATGATCAACGTATTCCGGAAGTCTACGACGCGACCTTTGGAGTCGGTCAGACGACCATCCTCAAGCACTTGCAGCAAGATATTGAATACTTCCGGATGTGCTTTCTCGATCTCATCGAGCAGGACGACGGAGTAAGGTTTGCGACGAACTTTCTCTGTCAGCTGTCCACCTTCTTCATATCCCACATATCCCGGAGGCGCTCCGACGAGTCGGGAAGTCGAATGCTTCTCACCATACTCGGACATATCGATCCGGATGACTGCATTTTCATCGCCGAACATGGCTTCTGCAAGTGCACGAGCGAGCTCGGTTTTACCTACCCCGGTAGGACCCAGGAAGATAAATGAACCCATCGGACGTTTCGGATCTTTCAATCCGGCCCGAGCACGACGAACTGCACGGCTGACGGACTTCACAGCCTCATCTTGGCCGATGACACGTTCATGAAGAATAGATTCCAGGTTCATCAAGCGTTGTGTTTCTTCTTCTTTCAGCTTGTTCACCGGAATTCCAGTCCAGTTGGCTACCACTTGCGCGATATCCTCAGGTGTTACTTCAGAATCCGTGCGACCTTGTTTTTCTTTCCATTGGTTCTTCGTTACATCCAGCTCTTCACGAATTTTTTGTTCCGTGTCACGCAGAGCTGCTGCTTTTTCGAACTCCTGACTTTGAACCGCTGCGTCTTTTTCCTTACGGATATCTTCAAGACGGCTTTCCAATTGTTTGAGGTTTGGTGGAATGGTGTAAGAGTTCAACCTTACTTTGGAACCCGCCTCATCAATCAGGTCAATCGCTTTGTCCGGCAGGAAACGGTCTGTAATATACCGGTCAGACAGTTTAACCGCTTGAACAATCGCTTCATCCGTAATTTTCACCCGGTGATGCGCTTCGTAACGATCACGCAAGCCGTGTAAAATCTGAATTGCTTCTTCTGGAGAAGGTTGATCCACAGTGATCGGTTGGAAACGACGCTCCAGGGCAGCATCCTTCTCGATATATTTGCGGTATTCATCCAGTGTTGTTGCACCGATGCACTGTAATTCTCCACGGGCCAACGCCGGTTTCAAAATGTTCGAAGCATCAATTGCACCTTCCGCTCCACCTGCACCAATCAGGGTATGCAATTCGTCAATGAACAGGACGATGTTACCCGCTTGACGAATCTCATCCATAATTTTTTTCAGACGATCTTCGAATTCACCACGATATTTTGTACCTGCAACAACCGATCCCATATCCAATGTCATGACACGTTTGTCACGCAAAGTCTCCGGAATTTCATTCGCGATGATTTTTTGTGCAAGTCCTTCAGCAATGGCTGTTTTACCTACACCTGGTTCACCGATCAGTACCGGGTTATTCTTGGTACGACGGCTCAGTACCTGAATAACACGTTCAATTTCTTTACTACGTCCAATCACAGGGTCCAGGTTGTTCTCTCTGGCATACGCCGTGAGGTCACGTGCCAGACTGTCCAGTGTTGGTGTGCTGACATTGGCAGGTGTACCGTTATGACTGGATACAGCTTCACTGCTGCCAAGCAGTTGCAATACTTGTTGACGTGCCTTGTTCAAACTAATACCCAGGTTGTTCAGCACACGTGCCGCAACCCCTTCGCCTTCTCGGATCAATCCGAGCAGGATATGCTCTGTGCCTACATAGGTATGGCCCAATTTGCGCGCTTCATCCATAGACAGTTCAATTACTTTTTTCGCACGAGGCGTATATGCAATGTTCGTAGGTTGCTCTTGACCGCGGCCAATCAGCGTTTCTACTTCATCTTGAATTTTTTCCAATCCGAGTCCCAGGCCGATCAGCGCTTTGGCTGCGATGCCTTCGCCTTCACGAATGAGGCCGAGCAAAATGTGCTCTGTACCGATGTTATTATGACCAAGACGGACAGCTTCTTCCTGCGCCAATGCGAGCACCTTTTGGGCCCGTTCCGTAAATCTTCCAAACATCATATCTCCTGCACCTCCATGGTTTTGGATAAAACGGGGGCTGTTAAAAGGATCCCACCGTATTCTTCATATCATTTTTTTTGCAGCCGTGCTGCGAATAAAATCATTCAGCATTCAGTTATAGAAAATGCTCTATTATATAGAAGCCGCAGATGCGGCGTGAAACCTTTATAAACAACGCTTGAACCTAAGATTGATTGGCTGCACTGATCGTATCACGAATCAACTGAGCCCGATATATGTCACGCTCATCTGTCCGCATGTCTTCCCCAAATGTTTTCTGCAAAAAGCCCGGCTGCGTCATCACATTCAACTCGTTCATCACGGTTATGGACAAGCCGTCCAACAAGCCGAGATCCACACCAAGTCGAACATCAGACAAACGCTGTGCAGCTTCCTTCGAATCGACAATTGCAGCATGGGACAGAATGCCATATGACCGCATAACCCTGTCGGTAATTCGCAGTCTGGAGTCGGTAATTAACCGTTCTCTCGCGGTACGTTCATGCCCTATCATCTGTAACACAACACTATGCAGGTTATCAATGACTTCTTGTTCCGTCTGCCCCAGTGTGATCTGGTTCGAGATTTGGAACAGGTTACCCATCGCCTCACTGCCTTCACCGTAAATTCCCCGTACAGTCAGTCCGACTTGGGAGACTGCGGTTAGAATGCGGCCGATCTGCTGTGTCATCACCAGAGCGGGCAGATGCATCATGACAGATGCTCTTACACCTGTACCTACATTTGTAGGGCAACTGGTTAAATATCCTCTGCGGTCATCAAAAGCATAATCCACATGCGCTTCAAAAGCATCATCTATGGCGGAAGCTTTCTCCCAGGCTTCTTTCACCTGGAACCCCGGATAGAGGCACTGGATACGAAGATGATCCTCTTCATTAATCATAATACTGACAGATTCATCCTCACTGAGAATAACAGCACCATTTCTGGATTCGTTCGCAAGACTGGGACTTATCAGATGTTTCTCCACCAGCACCCGTTTGTCAAGGTCATCGATATCAATCAGATCCAGAGTATGAAAATCTCCAAAGGCATGAACGTCATCGTATTGAAGTACTTCGCTCAGCTTATTCAGCACTTCTTCCGATTGCTCATTGGAAGCCAGCATCGGAAACGGATAATGCTGCAGGTTGCGTGCGATCCGGACCCGGCTGCTAATGACGATCTCGGAATCAGCCGCATCACTACGCATCCAGTCGCTGAGCGCCTTCTCTGTAAAACGAAGATTAGGCATTACGCATCCCTCCTACTCATCACAAACTTTACTCCTGAGCTATTTCTTTTTCAAGTTCCCTGATCTGATCACGAATTTGAGCAGCTTCTTCAAACTCCTCTTGCGTTATGCTCTCCTGAAGATCCCGTTTCAGATCAGCAATCTGTCTTTTGACCTTGATGCGGCCACCAGCTCGTGCAGGCACTTTCCCCACGTGGGAAGTGCTGCCATGAACCCGTTTGAATAGCGGGTCCAAACGACTGTCAAAATATTTATAACAAGAACTACAGCCAAAGCGGCCGATTTTGCTAAACTGTGAATAGGTCATGCCGCATTCTTCACAACGAAGGGATTGTGCAGGTGTTGCTCCCGTATTGCCATTCTTGCCTGAGGGTTCAAAATCAAGCAACCCGGACAATAAGTTGTGAATAGAAAATCCGTTGGATGTTCCGGGAATCATTTCCCCTTTTTCACGAGCACATGACTCACAAATATGGAATTCCGTCTTCTCTCCGTTCACGATCTTCGTGAAATGGAGTGTTGCCGGTCGTTTGTTGCATTCTTGGCACAGCACAATGATGTACCCCCTTGATCCCGATAGTTTTCATTTACCGAGCAAAGATATTAACATCGCCTTTAACATTCTGGCACGAATTTGATCCCGGTAAGGAAGTTTGACCAATATAATCTCTCTCGATACAGCTGCCCGCATCAACCCGGCTTCCCTTTTGCTCAAGAAACGTGCTTCTTCCAGTTGGTAGATCAGACCTTCGGCAGCTGTCTGCCCGATCTCATCTCCAATACTATGGTGCAAATGGTTATGCAGAGCCGAGTGAGCTGGCAATTCGATTCGCTGTATGCGAACATAACCGCCGCCTCCACGTTTACTCTCTACAAGGTAACCTTTTTCGAGTGTAAATCGGGTGCTGATGACATAATTGATCTGGGAAGGCACACATGAAAATTGGTCAGCCAGATCATTACGTTGAATTTCGACCATTCCTTCGGGACTTTCATGCAAAATACTCTTCAGATATTGTTCGATAATATCAGAGATATTACGCATCGACTCATCCTCCACTGTCTGAAACGTTAAGTCAATAAGGACCCACACGCCCCTACAGAGTACACCTTCTCCACCCATTTAACCAATCAAGGAAACAGCGAAACTGATCTTCAACGGTCTTTAACAGGAGAGCGAAGGACGCTCGAAGGTCCTTTAATATTGCCTTTATCCGCTGATGTGTACTACCTTTAAAATGGCTCCCACCACCGGATTGCAGAAAGAAAGCTACGTAAGTATTTAACCTTTAGTTGACTTTGACTTTCTTTGACTTTATATACATTATAGCATATTTTGTGGTTTTGCCAAGAGGGAGCACTATTCATTTTTTACGATTTTACACGAAATATTCGGCTGACACAAAAAAACCTCTCCAAAATAACTGGAGAAGTCCATTTGTCTCACACTAGCAACGTAATGCTATACACGTTAAATCTATGAAATTGATCCTAGAATACTCTTTACTCTATGAGGATCAGAAAAAATCAAGTAAATACGTTTCCCGTTCAGGAATCGCTTGTTCCAAAGCCTTAATCGCTTCATTTGGTCCTTCCATTCTACCTATTTGAGCCATCTCTGAGGGCCTGCGATACCCCATCAGCATGGCGGTGAGCGCCTGAATATCTACTTTAACAGTCTGATCTTTAGCAGCCGAATCAGAGGTTTTCCATATCGAAGCTGTGCCATTCATCGCCACATTCAACTGCCATACCCCTTCATTCCATGGTGCGTGTGCGTCCTCTACCTGGAGATTAATCTGTACTGGTGAGTCTGGGCTCGCAAAAGGATACTGTGAAATAAATTGTTCTACACTCACAATACGTGCCATGAAGAATGGTATAACTTCCTGCTGAATCCGCGGATTGTCTAATTGAAAAGCAAGCATATCACTGGCTGGTGCCTGTAAAGTTACTTCCTCAATCATGGAATCATGGTTCGCAATAAAGGTCCACAAACCTTGTCTTGCCTCTTCATTCAGATAAATGATCTCTTTAATGGTAAACTTTCTTTCCTTAACCTCATATAAAACATAGCCTTGTGCTTTACCAGCTTCATCATAATATACAGCCTTCTGGCTGGCTCCATTAGTGAGAACTGAATTCTCCCATCTCGCATCATCTCGGATTAAGGTTCCGTTATAGCGCTCAGCATACGCACTGTATACTTCCTTTAATACGCTGAGTCCCGGATCGCCACGCCGAATTGTTCCAGGGGTTGCCTTTTTTGCAGGCAGATGAGCTGTAGGCACTTTATATCGTTTAAACTCAACATACGTCTCCCATCCATATCTCCGATAAAATGCAAAAGAGAACGGATGCAAAAACGATATACTTTGTTTGTTACGGTTCATTTCCTCCAGCGCATGCTTCAATAGCCCGGCTACCCAGCCTTTGCGTCTATATTCTGGCCATGTGGCTACTCCCGCAATACCGCCCATCTCGAACGATCTTCCGTGAATATAAGTTTGAAAAGGAATAATGTGAAGTTTGGCACCCAATTGTCCTTCCTCAAATACACCCCATATCTCCTGTGAATCAAATTGACTCCGTCGCTTCTCCGTTTGTTCTTCACTCATTACCACTTGAAAAGCATACTCGGAGAGTGCCATAGCTGGCTCAAAATCATCTACGGTTAATTTCTGAATTTCCATGTCGTCCTGCACCCCGTTCTCTAAGTTATGATATCTTTCAAATCATGGCCTGATACGTGATGTATGTATCTATTTATGAGTGTGTCAGAGGAACGGGACAAAGTCAAACAAGAGATGCGTGGGCATCTCTCGGGAATATTTTTTTCGTGTATAATAATTGTTCCACCTGTGATCTATAGTAAAAAAACGCAAATAAAAACCACCACCGAATAACATCGGCAGTGGTTCTTCGCTTGGCGGCGTCCTACTCTCCCAGGACCCTGCGGTCCAAGTACCATCGGCGCTAGAGGGCTTAACGGTCGTGTTCGGGATGGGTACGTGTG
>NZ_FOCH01000013.1:0-32293 GCF_900110055.1 Paenibacillus sp. OK076 | reverse complement strand
TGTACGCACCGCTGCGGGGTTACTTGGCCCGATAACCAGAGCGCCTAAACCGGGGAAGAGCGCCCCGGCTAAGGCGCTCTAGGTTCCTGTGCCGCGCTTCACACCCCGCACGGAGCCAAGGTCAAAACCTACCGGCAGATTCGGGGAGGGCATGGCTGCATCATGAACGCTCCGCGCTGCTACGCTCTTCATCAAGCCGCCACGCTGGAAGGGCAGCACCATGATTCCGCTGCGCTCCATCATCGTGCCAGGGATCTGTGAGCTGAATCACGGAAGGAAGGAGAGAACCGGCTGCAGCCGGTTCTTTTTGATGGAACACATTTTTTTCCCTTTTGCCTTCCGCATGGTAACCCGGGCAAAAGCCTACTAAGTGTCCGGCAGGCCGAGCCTCCGGCTTCGCCCCTCCACCTCCCGGACACTAAGTAGGCGGCCAGTCGTTCAAGGGGCAACAAAACTTTTTCTTCCATTGGTAAAGAAGAAGCGGAAGAAAAACTTTTGTGTGCTGATCCCTTGACCGCCTGTCATTGCCCTGGTTCCCAAGCATGCGTCAAAAGGGAAAAAATTCCCCTTTGGGGATGCCAGCCACGCGGCAGGCAACGTCCAAAAAATTCTCTTTTGACAACCAAAACCAAACAGAAAGGATGAAAAGCAATGACATTAACAATCAGAAAGTTCCGATTAGGCAAGGTGGTAGGAACGCCCGGATGCTTATCGGCCGTAGGTGATGAAAGGGAGATTTTGTTGGCTCTCCGCTGGCACATGGCCGGAAATTGGGGCGATATTTGCGAGGAAGATAAGGCCAGCAATGATGAAGCTCTTAAAACGGGTGGGCGGCTATTATCCGCTTATCGCGCCCATAACGGCGTTCGGTTTTGGGTAATCACCGAAGCTGACAGAAGCGTGACCACGCTTCTACTGCCCGAAGAATACTGAAATGGGAGGGGAAGCGCCATGAGCGAAGAAGAGCACTGGACGCTTTTAGAAAAATTGGTTACGGAGCGTATCCGCTTTTTAGAATCAAGGATAACGAACCTCACCAATTGGGGGAACGCTCCTGAACGGCTGGAGGAACTTAAACAAGAACTTGGATGCTACAGAGATTTAAAAGCATTTGTGGACGAAAAGAGGGCGCAGTGATTGCCCTGTGCATTAAGCCGCTCGCAACGGCTCCGAACAATGGATAAATCAAAAGCCTAAATAGCTTTAACTGCTCACTGAATGTTGGGTAAGGGGCTTCCCCTTACCCTCCTGATAAACCGACAGGAGGACAACCAAGATGCCTAAAAAGAAAGAAGACAAAAAAACGGTCTATGATATTGTGACTGAACGCATATTGAATTTGCTTGCGGCTGGTGTTGTGCCGTGGCGTAGGCCGTGGCGAAGCGGCGCGGCGGTGAATTGGAGGACACAAAAGCCGTACCGGGGCATTAATGCCATGTTGCTTGATGTAGGAGAGTACGCGACTTTTAAACAGATCACCGAAGCCGGAGGAACCGTCAAAAAAGGGACAAAGGCCGAAATTGTTGTTTTCTGGAAGTGGCTTGACAAAAAAAATGAGGAAACGGGCGAAGACGAGAAAATACCGCTTTTGCGTTATTACAAGGTGTTCAATATTGCAGGTACGGGCTTAGAGAGTAAACGGGCGGCGGCTTCGCCCGTAGACCACGACCCTATAGAAGATGCCGAGCGTCTGGTTAGCGGCTATACAGATCGGCCGCCTATCCGCTACGCATCGGGACGGGCGTTCTACCGTCCGAGTGAGGATGTTGTCAGTGTGCCGCCGCTGGTAGATTATCAACAGGCCGAGGAATATTACTGCACCTTGTTTCACGAGTTGGTGCATTCTACCGGACATAGCAAGCGCCTAAAGCGCCCGCTCGATGAGATAGCGGCGTTCGGGGATGAGGTATACAGCCGCGAAGAGCTGATTGCTGAAATGGGCGCGGCCATGCTGTGCGGCGTAGCGAAGATTGACAACCATACGATAGAAAACAGCGCCAGCTATATTAACGGCTGGGTGCGGAAGATTCAAGAGGATGATAAACGACTCGTTGTACAAGCCGCAGGGATTGCACAGCGGGCCGCAGACTATATACAAGGGATCAGCTACGAACAGGAATGAAACGGCGGGCCGGGCCAGTAGCGCAAACCTTAACTTGAAGGGGGAAAGGATTATGCCGCGGTTTACGTATCAGGAATTTTTGTTCTTCTGTGAATCGTTTCAAACGTTGAATCATTTTGATTTCAATCCGGAAGAGGTTTTATCCAAGCAGGAGGAAGGCCGGGGGCTGCATATATATGAATGCTTGTATCGGGATGGTAGCAATTATAAAACGCTGGTGGAGCTGACGTATGACGGGAATGATATTGCGTGGGGCATTGGGGATGGCTGGGGGGATGCAGACGACGAACTAAGCGCCCTCTATGATGCCTTACTGATTCTGAAGGGAGAGGAAGGAAGCGTAAGCCGGATTCAAGCCTTAATAGAAGGATCTCGATTCGCCGGGCTGACGGTGGAGCAGGCCCTTATCAGTGATGAGCGGGGCGCTCATTTGCTAGGCGTTGAAATTCAATCGCCCGGAGAGAGCCGGAGCGTCCGAATGCTGGCTTGCCACGTATCAAGCTGTGAGTTTGATTTACTTCGATTCAGGATGAAGCTAGAGCCGGACCCGGCCGCTTATGAATGGGAGAGCTACACGCCTAATCACCCCCTGCGGGTGACACAATCGGTGAAGGTACAGGGCAATCAGCTTGTAGGGAAATCCATGTGCTGGTATCTGGTGTACGTGCCGGATGCAGAATCTTACATGTTACTGCGGCAACAGCTCCACGGTTAGAACGCAACGTAGATATCGGAGGAATCGGGAAACTGATTCCTCTTTTTTGCATACCAGGAGGCGGATCGGAGCGCCGCCAGGGGGAAGCTTTCCCCCTGGACCCCCTGCTTTTCCTTGGTGCTTGATCATCCGGTAGATGTCCTAACCTGTTATGGCGGGGATCACAAGTTTTCTTTGGATCGGGCTACAGCCCGTTCAGCATCTCTTCGTATTTGGGCAGTGGCCCACTGGATCAAAGTAGGGATAGCAGATCCTACAAGCTTATCCATTGTACTAAATCGCTTCCCGGTAAATGGACAAATATATTGATCGCGTGTCTCCAGGACTGCATTTTCAGCTTGGTTCGGGTACAGCACTTTATACATAGATTTTTTTGCGGCTTCTATCACATCCGGCGGCACTTCCTCATCGGATAGGCGCTGGTGAATATCCCATCGTTCTTCAGCGTACTGCCGGGGGTAGTCAACGCTTCTACGCTCCCGTTCAAATTGAGTAATCGGGGGCTGCGGCGCTGGACTGGTTTCCAGTGCAGCCGCTTTTCTCGCTTTATTCATTCTATCTTTTACGAAGGCTCCGTAAGTCATGCCCGACTGCTCAATTTCGTCCCATTCTTCTTCTGACAGCGTGAGCGAAACTTTCTTTGTGATGCCTTGGGCGGGACGGCCAACGGGCCGTGGTTCGTTTTGAGATTGCATGTTGAGAGTTGCCCCCCTTACAATTTAAGTTACTTTAAATATTCGTCTCTGTTGATCCTATAATAATTTGGGTTACCTGAATTGTCTAGCTATCGACCTTTGTCCGAACCTGATATAATAGTTGGTAGACAAGTAACCGGTGGGATTATCGGCACGGCGAAGCTACCCGAGAGGGGGTGACGCTGTGTCACTTGATCTGGTCGTGAAGATATTGGACTTGCTGCTAAAATTGGTCGGCATATTTGCTGGCCTGAAGACTCTGTTTGGCAGCCAGAAAAAGAAACCTTTACGAAAAGACAAGAAAAACCACCGGCAATAGGTTGGGGCCTTGATCCGGTGGTTTTTCGCTCATATGAATGAAACTCTCGCCGTGGTCGCCCACTGGCAAATTTGTCTGGATAGTCGTGATGCGGTCAACATCACGGCTATTTTTATTATACCCAATGTCTGGTGAAACAATGACAAATGGGAAATTCAATTGCCTTTGTGCCAAGTATAGCACAATCGAATATGTTTTTCTACAAAGCGTAAGGTTACTGAAATGTAGATAAGATCCGCTCATCTATATATAAAAATATATCTCTAAAAAAGAGAATTTTTGTTTCCTTCAGCTTAAAATTAGGACTTGGAGCGAGAAACTTTGTCGGGGTCACTCATCTCTTATACCGGAAGAAGCCTGTTTCATGCTTATCATTCATCATTATCATGAAAGGGAAGATCAGTGGTGTGGAACAATTCAATCAGGACTAGTCGCATGTGTTGCAACGCATCTTCTTGAGGCATCGAAATATATCGGCTATGCCGGAGCATTTCTGGTTCAAAATAGTGCAGAAGCTTTAACATGGCATCTGGATCGTGATTCTTTGCTTTGGTCAATAAAGTCATGAACTCATTTTTTGTAAGAGTAAATGGAGAGTTTTTCGTTTCCATTTATTCACCGCCTGTTGAGACATATTTAATTCTTTTGCTAATTGCAATTCAGTTTTGTTCTTTAAAAAAAGATCGCGGATGATCTTTTTCCCAATGCTAGGTGGAATCTCATTCAAAAGTTGCTGGACAAGTAAACGACTATCAGTCTCTTCAAATGGGGAGTAACTTGGTTGGTGTGTAATATCCCCCAACATACACTCGCGCTTTCGTTTACTTTTTACGTTATACTGCAAGCGCCAGGCTGCACGTTGTAATTCTTTTCTGTAATATTTTTCAATTCCCATGGGTCATCCCTCCAATCATTGTTATAGCTAAGATATGATGTTCTGCTAGGAGCCGAAACGGTGTATGTACAATATAAGGAGTTGAGAAGGCTGTTTCCACAACCAAAAATAGGAACTTATGTTCTTATTATAGCTTTTATTTTCTTTTTTTTTAGTCGAACTCTGTCGATTTGTTTTGGGGAATTTGGTTGAAAAATACATACTAGAATCTATGATCAAACTGAAGAATAAAAAAAGGACCCCAATTCGGGTCCTTTTTTTATATTCTTCTATTAAGATTCATTAAGAATCGTAACTTCAATGTCTAAAGCTAAAACGTATCCATGCACAGATATGCTCCCATTTATTCATGCAGAAAAATTTTCAATAGGACGTCCAGCTTTGCTATTTGTTTTTATCTTGCATTGCTTGAATAACTTTTATAAGTCGAGTCAAAGACTGATCGAGCCGATCCAACTTTTCAACGACTGTCTGTAATACATAGCGAATAAGAATAAAGCATAATGTGACTGGAAATCCGACATTCGTAATTAATGAAATTATATCTGCGACTTGCATCTCAATCTCCCCCCTCATCTTATAAATGAGGGTGATGACATTGAGAATTTAACAACCTATGCCCATACTATTCACTGAAATTACATCATAGCCACCTAATTTTATTGGAGGATAGTTGTAAACATTGCTTCTTCATCACCTTACAAGTGAAGGCAAAAAAATCCCGGGAACTATTTAATTTGCCCTAACTTATTTGGAGGTGGTTTTCAATGTCAACAGCTAAATATTATTCCACGACACATGGCGGTAGCGCAGTGCGCTATATTGATGCTGAGCTTAGCACAATCAGTGTGGAAAGTATTTCAGGAAAGAACGTTAGGGATTCTGGAAAGTTCGGTATTAACGGTACGTTCTTTTCAGGTACAACCCTGACTGGTATTGCTGTAAACAAAGACCCGAACGGTTTTAGTAAACGGGTAGCCGCAAACGGAGATACAACAACCGGGGTTTCCTATAATGGTACTGTATATCCGTCGAAACGCGGAACAATGTACTATTTCAATCCGTCAGCCGGTGTTAGTTTTTTCGATACGATGCCGGTAAAAGACTTTTTGGATTATCCAAACTCCAGCACAACTAATGTTCAATGGGCGATTGGAGGCTATAGCTTGCATCCAAAAAAAGCGTATGCCAACTCTGATGCTTTTTACGAAGATATTAACGGCAAGGGAGCTACTACCAAGCAGCCGACTTCCAACTCGGAAAATGCTTATCGCTTCTCGCCTACATCGGCTACAGCCCGTACAGCAATAGGCTATAGGTATCATGATAAAAAAACAAAAATTGTTCTGGCGGTCTTTGCAAACCATAGCGCATGGAGCGTAAGACAATTCATGGCGGATCTAGGCTGCACGTTTGCGATCATGCTTGATGGTGGTGGGTCTTCTCAAATTCGTTACAAAACATCGAGTGGTACGACTGATTTTTGGTGTCCGAAGCCTGATACTGGTGGTTCTGTACGCGCGGTCCATTCTATGGTTACAGTGAATGCTTCTCAGTGGTTATAATCGATAGATGAAGCAAGCCATGAACCCCCTGCTGGGGCTTCATGGCTTTTTCATTCCTAATTGGTTATGGAGAAAATACGCCACTCTTCTTTTTCCTTCTTCATGAGGTAAAGTTTCTCCGTTTCATATGTCTTTAAAGGAGAATCGCTAAAGAGGACGTCCTGTTGTGTTACAAACACTTCGATGGTCCCGTCATTTAAAGGATTAAATCGTGGATTATCCATGGAAATAGTGATTCCATACGTTTCATCTTTTCCTTTTTGCATCGCGTGATCCTGAACAAAGGTAGCCCTTAATGCCTGCATATCAAAATCCACAATTGCTTTCATCATTTGGTTAAGGGTTTTTACAATAAGCAGCTCGTCACCTTTATAATCTTGTTCATTGATGTAATGAAAGGTGTCGATACCAGCCTGTTTTAACGCTGTGCTTACTTCAGCTTTACTAGTGTACGATATGGGTTCAGAATTACTGCTGGCTAGTGTTGATTCTCCAGAAGCGGATGGAGAAGGATGTGGGGATGACTCTGTACAACCAGTAAGCAGGCTGCTGAGTAAGAGACAAGCGAACAACTTTCTCATACAATAAAATCCTCCTTTGCATAATTATATCCATTTAGACGATAGGTAACCTCCATAAGTTGCTATTGTTATAACTGAGAGTGTGCCGTCATATTTACTGTGTGATTTAGAAACTCTGTAGGCAACCAAAAAAGAAAACACCGGCGATAGGTTGTGCCATTGATCTATTGATTCAATGTCCTTTGAATCATGACAGGGGAAATCTACTTAAGGGGTCATTAAAATTTCCATTCGTCTACTTCCCGAGGGTCAACGCCTAACAAATGGCCGATCAGAAGCGCCAAAGTTACGCTCGGGATCACTACACCGTACTCAATGTTCTGGTAGTTTCGTAAGGAGCATTTCATGGTGTTGTTGATCACATGTACGATTGATTCTTGTGTATAGCCTGCGGCTTCCCTTGCTTCCTTGATCCTCAATTTGGTTATATCTCCTCATATTTAATCTATGTCTTCATATGATAGATGAGGAAATTAATTCATATCACGTTTTATGAAACGTGAAATATATTGCACGAAAAATAATTCGTTATATAATAATAGATGCCGGTATTTCCCGGCTCCATTAAACCTTTTGCCGGGTCTGAAAGGACATGCCCACTTAGATACCTCTAAGTGGGTATGTCTCCTTTTTGTAACAAAATAAGGTATTTTATTGTTGACCGCCGTTCAATTCGAGAATACTATTATCTTTATAATAATCTAAATTATGGGTTTTTCATGTTGGGGGTGTGTCTGTTTGGAAAATATACGAGAAACTTTAACAAGGTACATGCGAAAACACAACATGAACCACTCACGATTTTCGGAACTTTCCGGAATAAATACGGGAACACTTAGTCGGATTATCAAGGGGAGCAATCCGATTTCAGTAAAACAATTAGAGTCAATTACTCAGGCAATGGGCTTAGCTGAAGACTCTCTATTTGATGCTTACGTGGAAGAGTGCTTTGCTTTTGCTGCATCAATTCGCCGTATTCGCCCGTTTATTATCAAGTGTGCGGAGCTGGGACGCCTGGATTGCATCGAGCGGATTGTTCCGCGGCTTCTTGATAATTTATCCTATGTCCCGGCGCTATTTGAAGTTGCTGAAGAACTATTTACCAGGAAGCATTATCAAGCTGCGGCATTGCTCTATGATAATGTGAGTAAAGCTGAAAAGTTTCAGCATTCGGAGCGGCTGGCGTTTTGCCGTTATCGCTTGTTTTTGATTGAGCTGGGTACTGATTTGGAAAAGAACTATAAGGCAGCCATGGTATTTGAAGATTACGTAAATCGGTTGCATGAAGCGGATCAGTTGGAAGCATTAAAGCGCCTTATAGATGTACTGGTTACTGTACATAAGTGGAAAAAAGTTGATGAACTTGCTGAAGAAATGCTTCGGATTGCTCAGATCCAATATGATTTACACGCTGGAGGAATGGAGAAAAAGCCTGAACGTCCAATCTACTTTTATATCCTTTATGCGTTACTGATCCGTTCTGCTGTATGCGAGGAATATAAGGATTACGAGGGTGCGCTGCAATATGTCTCTTTATATACAGCAGGGGGATCATGGGTACGAGAAGATGATGAAGAAGCCAGATTCCTTATTAATCAATTTGTTGAGTGGGGTAAAGCGAATACCTACCTGTATCAATTATGGTCGGGTGAATCTGCTGCCCTACATAATTATGCTGATTTTGTGGCCGATCATCCAGAAGAAATCTTTGTTGCTTTGTGCAACATTGTTCAAGCAGCTAATCAATTTGATTTTGATATTGACGGTATACTGGAACGTTTCAAGGCATATATTCCATTCCAAGCTATAGAAGGTCGATACGGCCAATATAGCAATTCCATTTTAGGTGAAAAGTATGCTCAGTTTTTGAGTGACTTGGCTGTCTATAAATTTAATAAAAGCCCAGAAAACACGGATAATGCAATAAATCTTATATTAGAGGGATTGGATTTTTCTGTTAAAATAAACAGTGTACGGAATATGGTTACCTGTATGACTCTTTTTGAGCAGTATAGGGATTTCGCGGATCAAGAAGCGAAAGGGAAATTTAAAAAACTTGCGAGTGAGGTGCATCGGATCAATGCGGAAAAGAACGTGGTTCCTATTAGTTTCGTTTAGTTGTCTTGTGGCGACTGTGACTCCTGTTATTACTACACTTACCACAATGGGGCATGGCGTTGGTTGGGGCTGAGAAATGGATAACTTATAGTTAGTTACATGCTAAAGCTTTCCCTGGAGGGGGGAGCTTTTTTTCTTGTTTTGAGAGCTGTTTTTTTCAGAAGCCTGGTTGTAATCCAGGCTGATTGGTTGTAACCCATCGGGGGGTTGTAAAGGAGCTGAAGGGCAGGAGAACGATCGGGCTGATGCTACAGGCTCTAAGGCGGCCATAGCGGCCTCCTAAGAGCCTGTACGCACCGCTGCGGGGTTACTTGGCCCGATAACCAGAGCGCCTAAACCGGGGCAGAGCACCCCGGCTAAGGCGCTCTAGGTTCCTGTGCCGCGCTTCACACCCCGCACGGAGCCAAGGTCAAGGGCCAGCGGGCAGATCGGAGTTGGAAGGAGAGAACCGGCGGCCGCCAGTTCTTTTTGATGGAACACATTTTTCCCTTTCGCCTTCCGCATGGTATCAGCTCCCAGCCCGACTAGGCCCCCGGCGCGTGAGCCTCCGGCTACGCCCCTCTTCACACCGGGGGCCAAGACGGGCAGCCATCCGTTCAAGGGGCAGCAAAACTTTTTCTTCCCATAGGAAGTGAAGAAGCGGTAAGAAAAACTTTTGCTGCTGATCCCTTGACCGCCTGTCTATGGGACTGATCCCAAACATGTGTCAAAAGGGAAAAAATTCCCCTTTGGGGATGCCAGCCACGCGGCAGGCAACGTCCAAAAATAGAACGGGCAAACTCAGTGAAGCAGAACAATATCTATGTGAGAGTATTCCAGAAGTGTATAATGCTACGAGAACGTACCTAACGGCAAAAAGGGCTATAACCGCTCGCAACGGTTATAGCCCCTAAATCAAAACCCTAAATAGTTTCAACTACTGAAGTTTGAGTAAGAGGGATGCTTTCTCAACTCTTACAGAAACATTATATCATATTTTGATTTTGATGCAACTGTTAATTCCAAAAAATGGAGTGGTGTCGTCTCACTATGATGCAATTATTTGACATAAAAACCTATAATAGCACAAAAGGAGATGTGGTTCTATGGAGAAAAGTATGCTTATTAAGCTGCGGATAGAACGTGCCAGGAATCGTCTTCATGCTCTGACAGCAAAGCACGAGAATTTTCAGCATCCTGCCGTAATCAAGCAATCTATGGTATTGGATGATTTAATTAATCAGTATAATAGGATAGGAGATCAGCAAATAAAAAAGCCGATTGGATGAACAATCGACTTTGGGCGAGAAACTTTTGCCGGGTCACTCGCCCTTCTAGTTTAACAGATCATGCAAAAAAATACATTTTGATTTGAAATGCCATTAGGAAGGAGCTTGAAATCATGCAGACATGTGCTTATTGCGGATCGGCTGTTGAGACAGTCGGTAACGGCCTATATTGCACATTTTGTGATATGGAAGTCTACCAAGACGATATTCAGATAAACGGTATGAGAAGGCCGGTGCGAGCTGAGAAGATGGTTATGCTATCAGCAGCAGAACGATCGACACAGGAGCTTATGGAGAAAGACAGTTACTATTTGACTGTTCTTTTAAAGCTGGTTCGGGAAGAACGTAAACGGACATACAATCTGCTGAGGGTGGTTAATAAAGGTGCAGCCTTACTACCTGGGGAGTCTGCTTTTAAGCAGGGACAAGATGAAGGTGCAAATAATTACCGCTACTGGACTCGTAAAGGCTGGATTATTGAAAATATTTTACGTGATAGGGCCGGTTACTATCCGGCAAAAATCACGGATAACTTACTGAATGGCATCCTGGAGCAAGTAGAGAAGAGTAATGAAAAACCTATGACGTTTTCTTTGTAATGATTATTCATGTAACGTTAATTTAAGTTACCTAAAATCTGAATGGATAACAGAATTTAAGTTACCTAAATAAAGGGGGTTCTTTCAAGAGCCCCCTTTTTCGTATGGGAGAGGGGGCTTGGCACGCGCCCAAGCTTAGAATGAGAGCGCGGCAGCTTCACATTCTCCTTGTCCATCATATTAGGTGTACATAGTGTACTAGGTACACCGCTAATATAAGTCAACAAGCAAGTAAAGCCCCCTGGCATTGCCGGGGGGCTTTACTTGCTTAAAATGATTTAGGGTTGATTTGTTGTAATAACGGATCGTCTTCATCTTTTTCCTCTTCCGGAGTGTTACTCTCTTGAAGGGGAGTTGTAGCCGCGGTCGCTATTTTTTCGGCTGTCATTACGGCAGGTTGTGGGTCAGGAATAGCATTGATGGCCGGGAGCTGCGATAAAGGTAATGATTGCATTCCGTTGAGTAGAGGTTCCTGATAGAGAATTTTTTGTATGTCATGGTCTGTGATGTTTCTATATCCGAACCGATCAATCATGTGCAAGACAAGGCTTGCTAAGGATAGTTGTATGTTAGACTGTTCATCAATCCAGCGATTTATTTTTTCGTGCTCTTGTAGCTCGCCTACTCGCCAAGAGACATTTTTTCGTTTTGGGGTAGGTTCTGTCACCCTTCAACACCCGCTTCTTGAAAGAGAACTTTCTTATGCAAAATGTTCAAGCCGTAGACATTCAAGTTTACAGCGTATTCTCCTGGAATCCAAACCAACAAGCAGTGGACTGCATCAGCAAATTTCTTTGCTTCGTCGTATAGATCAGGCTCAAAGGTGATACTTCCACCACCGAAAACCATAATAAATTCAATGTCGCCGCCAATCGTACTGTATTGATCTTGTATAGCAACTAGGATGTTATTAGCCTCTGAAAATTGCGCTTCTTCCATGAAGCTAGTTGCCATCGAGTACAAGTTATCTGTAGGATCTTGGAGGATTTGGTCAAAACGTTGGCGGTTAACTTCTAAGTATCCTTGAGTTTCTTCTGTTAAAAGTTTGGCCGCTGCTTCAGCAGCATGACCAACTCCATGTTTTTTTCCAGTACAGTTATCGAGAACTGGGTTTAAACCATGCGTATGAATCAATTCTACTGTTCCCGATCCAATATCTACAAGAAGTCCCTTTTTAGTTGCGAAATCTCGTGGCGTTAACTTTAATAGTTCAGGCTTATCGGCATATGTTTCTCTGAACTTAGCCAGTATATGGGGTGGTTCTGTAGCTTCTGTTTTTGGACTCTTCCAGAATACAAAACCATAGAGGCCGGTTAAACCTTCTTGGGTGATTTTAGACCTTTTATAGTTAATAGTAACCACCACAGACGCCTTGCCAATATGCACGGTTACGATATGAGTGTTTTCTGTGAAGCGATCCTCTAAAATCTTCGCTTTGGCAGGATTCCATTCAGAAGCAGGGATGGAACCGGCAAGAGATCCATTTACTTCTATGGTTTGAGGCAATGCATTGTGAGTTGAATAGTAATTTTGAATCTCATGAGCTGCTTGCATAGCTAAAGTCATTACCACGGGGATATCATGTTTGTGTTTATTTCCAAGTCTGATATTCATATTGTCTGATGTTGTTGTCAAATTCGCGTGGTTGCCTACTGCATAGATTCCGTCTCTTTTAATGGCCTTACTGCTAATGTTAACAACAAGTTCGTTCATTAAGTTATTGACAATAGCAGCAATGGATTTATCCGATTCATCTGGCTTAGTATATAGTCTCTTAATGACAGCCGGTTGGGAGTAAAAGGTATCATCTATAATCATTTTGTTTGTTGAGTTACCAAAATCAGCGTTAGACTCTTTTTGTTTGACTGGCACAGAAAAAACCTCCTATAAGTTTATTTTGAATTCAAAATGAGTTTAAAAAAGACTGTGAAACTCTATCTTCCATTAGTATAATATACCAAGACGAAGATATCAACCTAAAATGAGTTGTTATATAAATCTAAAATGAGTTCAATATGAGTTTATTGTTACATAATGAGTTTATAGTGAATTTAAATAAGCAATTAAAATAGACTTATAATATATTTAATATAAACTCAAAATGAGTTTGTATTAAATAAAAAAAGTGTTCTCTGCCAATTAGAAGGCAAAAAACACTTGTGGGAGTAGGAGAAGCTATTAAAAGTTCTTGCAAAAAAAATAGATTAGTGGCAAAATCGAAGTATATCCACATATTCACATGTTGACAACTTTCGAGTAAATGAGAACGTTTTTTATATAAAAGAACAACAAAACACAAAAAAATAAAGCACCACCACTTTTTATAGAGAAGCTCGGTCGCCAAACTAATCTTCTCTATAAAACCCAGAGTTGTGCTTTACTTTTAAAAGTTCTATTTGAGGTTCAATAATAACTTAACCTTTTTGTTAGGTCTATTATACCCCATCTACGAAAAAAAAGTAAAGTACAAACTCTTATTTTCCTATTGCCTTTTTTCAGGGCAAGTGGTGCGGAAATAGGAGTTTTTTTATGTCTATCGTTGTCCAGTCTAAAGCAGGCCAAGGCCATATATTGCGTCGATTTTTCAGGTCGCAAGTCCAAGAGTCCCCTAGCAGGCACAAACAATCAAATGCTGGCCGTGGGTATGATTTCGGCTGGATTTATACCAGTCAAGATTGCCAAACATATAGGGTATGTCGGTCATATAACACTTTAGACATACATGCCCAAAGTAATACATACTACACCCCGAATACATTCTATCGTAACGATCGGCGCGCCCAGGACACACTTCGCTGGCTCAATGCTGTTGTTTTAGACATCGACACGAAAAATGGCCAAAATGATGGGCTTATTTTGCCTGAGCTTTTGGAACGGATCAGCGCTGCCGGTCTGCCTCGCCCCTCTCTGATTGTCCGGACACCTTCAGGTGGCTTTCATGTACACTTTATTTTGGATCAACCTCGCAAGGCGTATGCTAATGCTGTGCGCCAGTACCAGTTGCTTCAGCGTACAATCGCTGAAGCTATTGGTGCTGATCTTCAGGCCATCGGCGCCGAACGCTTTTTCCGGATTCCTAATGACAGCAATATTATCTTTCAGACGGACTCCACGGTGTCGTTTGAAGCTCTGAATGACTGGTACTGGATGAATTACGCTGAAAGCCGTACAAGCCATTGTAAGGGTGCTGGACGGGCTGATCTAAGTGGCAGAGGGATATTGCAGCACCCGGCTTTCCAGACCCTGCTGAGGGGCGTACAGGTTGGTGCGAGGGATCGGACTGCCTATACTTTGGCATTAGCATTTAAAGTAGAAGGATACACAGATGATGAAGCAGCAGCTAAATTACATGCCTGGAATGAGCTGCTGGACACCCCTTTGTCTTGCCGGGAAATTGAAAAAAAAGTAAAAAGTGCTTACCGTGAGGGTGGAAAAAAAGGCCCGAAGGCATCTATCGTGACTGAGCTGTCTGGAATTGCGTTTCAATACGGCCCGGTATGGGAACCGGCTAAGCCAAGAGAGGAACGTAAAAACAGCCATTTTGACGAATGGGCACATGATGTAATTACATCCCTGAAGGCATTGCCTGGGAATGAAATAGTAGATTCACAACGAAAACTGGCTGCTCATTGGGGCATGTCTTTGTCGTCTTTTCAGCATGTAATTCGTATGTTAATAGACTCGGAACGTATTACCGTAGAGGTTACCGGAAAAGGCCGGACAGCTCAGACGGTTATTCGTCTAGTCTGTGATGAGTTGGAACAGGAACAAATGGACAACAGCAGCCCCCTGGTATCCAGTGGATCAAAGAATGAATTTTTCAATGTACCAAGCTCCAATACACTTATCCTAGATACGGTGGTGGGTGGGGCTGGTCTTCTTGTTGGCCGTTTCGTCTATCAGCATCGTTTACTTCCTGGCGCTGATCCTCCTTGATTGTTTGTGGGTCTTTTTTTGGGGTTTCTTGTGGTAGTTTTGGGAGTGTTCTTTTTTGTTCCTATCTAGTTCGTATGCTCTATTTAGTCCTAATTTGGGAGTCCTATCCATGGGAGTTTGTGACCAATTTGTGGGGAATTTATACATTTAGCTGGCAGTTTGTGGTGGAGCTTTGCTATACTGAAACCGTAACTAGAGCGTTACACAGGCTATTAACAAAGCAATCAACTAGACCGTCCACCTCTTAATGTTTTAGTTGATAGTCAAAAATGGTGTTATCCCTTGCTGTTACTGGGGAGCGGGAATCCACCCACCCCCCGAAGGCAATTCCTGACCCCACCTACACAACGTCCGTAGTTGGGGTCAGGAATAACGGGGGGTGGGTGGATTCTAAGTTAGTGTGATGTGATGTGTGATTTTAATTATTTAAGATTTAAAGATTTATAGAGGTGGATGAGGTGTAGAGGGAGGGGGAGAGAGTTAAGAGATTAAGGTCAAGAGATGAAAGAGAAAGAGTTACAGGTGAGGTTATGAGTTAGTGTGGAGGTAGGAGTTACGTTAGAGCGGAGTTTTGATGTGACTGTGAGGTTTGAGTTACTTTAGTGCGGATCGTGGAGATACTTTGGATGGGTAGTAGCCTATGTTTGCGGTGGGTGTTACCTAGTGAATTGGGTACGAGCTGGTAGAGAATTGGTTAGACATTGCGACAGGTCGTCGCTGAGTATTGATGTTTATTTGCTGCTTGTGGATACGTATTTAGGGTTGCGAACAGACATTGGATTGTGTGGATAAGTTACGTTTTTAGTTACGAGTTTAGTTACGTTTTTAGGTGAGCGCTGTTCGTGTGAGCGGCTGTGTACTATGCTTTCGGTTTACATGGCGCATGTAGGTTTAGGGAACTGAAGCAGTGAAGAGGTTCTGCATTTTTTTATGAATGAGCTGCGACTAACAATCTGGAATCATGATGCTTATTTGCGACCTTACTTACGTTGTTAGTTACTATTCATAAACCTTTACGATTTCTACCAGAAATTTGGTATAGTTAGAAGGAGTGTGATTTAGTCAACGAATAGGAGGCGCTTTTTTGATTAGCAAATATACGGATTTTAAAGAGAAGGATTTAGAGATTCTACGTTTCATTTTGAAACATGGAATCGTTACGTCCAAACAAATTCAGACCCACATTAATGAATCTGGTATTCATAATGTTTATCGTAGATTGCGGAAACTCGAAAGTGCAGGGATGATCTGGAAGAAGAAGCTTGCGCTCACATTGAACGTTTATTTCCCGAAACGGGATGCCAGGGATTTTCTTGATTATCCGGTTACGGTTGCAAACGACACAAGTATGTATACCGCGCAGCATGATTTAATCATCAATGATCTGATACTGCACCTGAAGGGGCAACTGAAGAATCAAACATTTGACTACAAAACGGAACGGGAATATCGCTTTGAGCTGCTTGAAGATCGAGGTAAGGCGGATATGCTCAAAAAGTGGAATGAGATCCGCGAGACGTTGCCCGATTTTGTTATTCTGTTGACGAATCACACTATAGCCGTGGAAGCCGAGCTGAATACTAAAGCTGTCTCCAGGCTCCAGAAGAAGATTGATCTTTATGCGCGGGAGATCCGGGAGGGGAAATATACGGATGTTTGGTATTTTGTCCCGAATGGCACAGTAGGCAACGCTATTGAACGTGCAAAGGTTCTTGTGGCTAAAGAGTGGGCCAATAAAGCCCGTCCAGCCGAAACGGAATCTGGTGTGAATGTCTTCAAGCAAATCAGCGTGAAATCCCTACCGGAAGAGGTAAGGAGCTGAACATGTGCAGCGAAGTGCTGACGATGATCAACTACTACAAGGCGGTAGAGGAACTGAGGAAGAAGCCAAGACGGTAGGACAGATAGCAATTGCTATGATCGGACTTGTGGCTGCGTGTTTTACTTTATTCGCTCTTATAGCGGCGGCTTTGCTTTATGTGGGAGTAGTGTTTGGGATCAAGAGAAAGTGGATTTTGTACACACTCCTACCAGTAGCTGTATTCGGATTACTAATCATACACGGGACTCACGAATGGATGGCCCTATTGGGTTTCATGTCCTGGATGCAGATTCCCTATATTACACCACTTGCAGAAGAATACTTGAATCGCAGCCAACCATTTCCGATCAACGCTTACAGCTATGTAGGGACGTTATCCTTGGGGATTCTCATGGCGAATGTGGTACACCCTTTCATCGAGTATTATCGAAGTAAAATCGTCAAGTCGAAACATGATGGACTCCGGAAGCAAAAAAAGGAACGCGACTACAAACAATTCCGACTAAACAGGGAAAAATACTTGAACAAAAAACAGCTTCAATTCCGAAAATCTAAATCGACTGAAAACTTTATTGGATATGACGAGTTCCAGCAAAGAGTGAGTTTGGAGCCACATGAGGCAAATCAGCATATTTTCGCTGTTGCTACTACTGGTGGTGGTAAGACCGTCCTGATCGGTACGAATGTAGAAAACGCATTACGTCAAAACAAGCCCATCATTTTTATGGATGGCAAGGGTGAGCTGAAATCCATGCTTCAGTTTAAAGAGATGTGCGAGAAACACGGGCGTACCGTCCATATGTTCACAGACATTGACGAATTATCATTTAACTTTCTGCGGCATGGAACTCCAACGCAGTTACGGGATAAGGTCATGAACCTGTTTGAATGGTCTGAACCCTTTTACAAAACGAACTGTTCCAGGTTTCTGCAGCTTGTCTTTCGGATGCTTCGAGACTTTAACCAGCCGATTGAACTTGAAACGGTGTACGAGTTTACAGCAAAGTCTAAGGTTGCACGGTTTCTGGCCGACCAGACAGAACATGCAAAAGTAAAGATTGAGGTTCCAAAACGAAAATTTGTGTTGGATCAGGAACCAGAGGAACCGCGGGAGCTGATTGAGGAAGAACTCACGGAACCGGTGGGTGAAAAAACTACAAAAGAAGCAGAGCTGCCGGAAGAACCGGAGCCAAATCCGGAATCTGAACCTGCTGAACTCACCAATGAAGACTTAGCGAAACTGTTGGGCGATATTCCTTCAGCAGAGCCGAAAGATTCTGCCGCAGCTCTTTTCGGTCTTCAAGATGAAACAGAACCGTTTGACGCGAGCATGGCCGTTGAAGCAGAGCCAAACCAACTACCCGAGGAATCCGAGCCACTGGAAGACGTTCAGAACATTCCAGATGAACCACCTACTAGCACTGATCCGGAAGAGAACGCAGAGCCGCTGAGAGCAAGTACACTGTTTGAAGGGCTTGAAGAGGATGCGGAGGAACCCGATGAACCAGAGGTTCAGTATCAGGTTGAATGGGACGAGGAAATGAGAGCCAAAATCCAATATTACCGGGAACGGTTCTTCGGTTTAGAGGAAGAGGAAGATGAACCTTCAGGAATCAGTTTTGGCGCATTGACCAGTTTGCGGAATCAGTTGGCCGAACTCATTGAATCGGATCTTGGGCATTTGTTTGTTGAAAGAGAAGATGGTATCGACTTAAAAGCAATAACAGATAACAACGAAGTTGCGATATTCTCTATATCGGGCAACAAGTATAAGGATTATATCAAGACCCTTGGCCGTGTCGTGATCATGGAAGTGAATACCCTGGTAGACTACCGTCAGAAAGAGGGCAAGAAGTCTATTATGTCGGTCTATGACGAGTTTTCGGCCTATGTAAGCCACGAAGTGGTAGATGTTATCAATAAGAGTCGGTCTGCTGGTTTTGAGTGTCTGCTGTCCGTACAGGGGCTATCAGACATTGATGCGGTTGATCCTGTGCTTACCCGACAGATCATCAACAATTGTAATACGTACATGATCGGACGGGTTAACGACCCGGCAGATGCAGAAGTCCTTGCGGCAGCATGTGGAACGTATGAAGACGCAGACATTACCAGTCAGGTTGAAAAGAACGCTTGGAAGAAGCGGTTTGAATCTGAAATGGGAACTGTCCGAATGGTACAGCGTTACCGAGCGCATCCAGACGATATTCGCGGATTGGGTACAGGAGAAGTCTTCTTGTGCCGGAAGACCATTGATCAGGACGGTGCGCCATATGTAGCCCGTGTTTACGTTCGTAATGCGCTTGATCTCACCGGCATCGGTGCTTAAATACAGGGGGGTGTAACTATGGCGAAGAGTTTAGCCAAGCGAAAAGCTGCGGCTGATGCGCCACAGCAAGAAAAAGTGTCCATTAAGGAGAAGGGGAAACGATTCTTCCGAAACTTACAGAAGCCCAAAGTGGAAGAACGTAAAGCTTATCGGCCGCGTGGTTATCGTGCAAGGAAATTTGGAACATTCGTTTTTTGGCTTATGTTTAGTTTCGTGTTCCTGGTGTTTCTCCTGAATGCGTTGAATCCTTCCAAGGAATCGGATGTTAATGCTCAGGCCATGGAACAGGCCCCGACATTAAATCCGGCCACCACCACAACGGCTGTGCAGTATGCCGAGAATTTTGCCAGGGAGTATTTCACCTGGGAGCCGGGAAGTGAGGCACTGGCGAAGCGTCAGGAGCGTTTGGCTCCATATCTGGCTAAGGGGCTTGATCCGCACGCTGGACTTCAGCCAACGTCACTGAAAACGACTTCTGTTCTGCTGAAGACGGAAGTTGCCAACATTGAAGAAAAAGGCGAGAACCAAGCTTATGTCACGTTGAAGGTCTATCAAAAAATTGGTGTTCCGAAGGAAGTTGTGACGACAGACGAGACGACCAAAAAAAAGACGACTACAACTAAGTATGAACCGAAGGAAGTCAGTAAATTTTTTGTCGTACCCGTTGCCTATGCTCAGAATTATGGAATCTATGATTTACCGAAGTACACCTATATTAACCCACAGACTACCGTGGTTGTTTCAGATCAGACAACCGGACTCCAGGATGTGGCTGAATCTGAGGTGAAGCAAAATATCCGGAACTTCTTGGATACTTTCTTTGGCTCATATGCCCAAGATCCTGCCGACAAGTTGGCTTATCTGCTTGAAGACAAGGATCATCCGAGTGGACTTAATAAGCGTATGGATTTTGTGAATGTTAAAAACTCTCAAATCTATCAGGGTGAGTCTCCGGAAACCTACGTTGTTCTTGCTAATGTAGTCCTAGAAGATCCTGTTTCAGCGGATCGCTTCGTAACCAATTACAGATTGGATATTACACAAAAAGATGGGCGTTACGTTGTAAGTAAAATAGACCAACAACAACAATAGGAGGAATCTACATGCTTAGTTTTTCTGGACTACTGGATTGGGCTTCAGAAGAGGGAGGAAACTTGATCCTGGTTGCTGCTATTTTCTTCGCCATTCTCCTTGCCTTCAAACGTCAGTTTATTGGTGCTATTGGAACATTCTTGGTGCTGCTGGTGGCATACTTGATTGTTAGCAAACCTGAAATGTTAGGGAAGGTTTCTGAATGGGCAGCAAAATTGGTCGGCTTAAATTAAGGGGGCAGCCTTTATGCAACAACGCAAGGATATGTTTGTGCTCAACGATTTCTTGAAGTTTGAACGCAAGCTGTATCAGTTTGCTGGCTTTAAAGTAGGACGGCCATTAAAGCTGAAATCTATAGGCTACTTTTTCGCTATTACTGCCATTATCGTGGTTTGGTATTACATTCCTGTACTTAATATTCCATTGAAAATAATTCCAAACTCTATTCTCATTGCCGCTCCGTTCATGTGCACGTATCTACTCGTGGATGTAGGGACAGAGAACCGACCACCTGTTAAGTTTCTAAAGAGTATGTTTTTGTACCACATCCGGAAATCCAAACGTGTCACGTATTTTAAGGGGATGGAGCTGGACCGGCCAAAGTCTTACGGCTTTGGCGGTCAGCTTTCGGCCCGAGAATATCGACAGCAGAAGAAAAAGAAAAAGCGTACCCATTACCAATTTGAAGGGTACATGACCATGCGAGATTAGGAAGGAAGGTGAGCTGATGAAGGTATTTACCGAATTTCCAACCAAACATATTGAGGGGAATTTAGCCTTTGGTCGGGATGGGAGCGTATGGGCTTATTTTCAAGTCGAAGGTTATGGGTATGACTTCCGGGACTTTATCCAGAAGATTCACCCTTACAATAATCAGCTATCTTATTATGTCGAGAATATGAGTGATCTTCATTTTTTGATGATTCCGTCTCTTACGGACGTTAACGGCATTATCGATGAAACGATCGAGGATATTAAGCGGAAGGATTATCCCCTGAAGGAGAACGGGATTGACTACTTTAACCGGTTGAAACAGACGCTGAGTAATCAGCGTTCCTCCCGAGAAACGAATGAATATCATACCTACATTGGAGTACAGCTCGACCCGAAAAAAAATGAGTTTAGGAAAGTTGGAAATACCGGTCTTGCGTTGGTTGCTGGGATGACCGACTTTATCAATGGTTTCAAATCTCCTGTGTACCGCGCAATGGGGTTGGAACCGAACGATATTCTGAAAGTCGATATTGAGCAGTATAAGCACCAGGCTGAAGGGCTGCGAGAAACGCTGAGTCAGTCCATGTCTTCCCTGGTCCGGATGCTCAGTAAGGAAGAAACGCTGTTTCTGATCGAGCAGAATTTTAGCGTTACGCCGAATGATACCAAGCTGCGGAAAGGTTATGAAACCAGCGTAGACGTATCCGGAATTGATGGAGAGAAGGTACATGAAGCACGCCGTGGCCGGGCGCAGTCCTTTTACGAGCTGCAAAATGCAGAAATTGAAGAATACGACCAGACGACACTCAAACTCTATAAGCTGGTGAATGAGGAAATTAAGGAGAGTTACGTCCAGTATCTAGTTGCCGATAAAATGACAGCCCATAGTTTGCATCCTGGATCGGAATGGATGTTCCACATTCAAAATCGGCTTCGGTTTCCTGTCGCGGTATCTGTTAAGGCGGGATTGCTGCGGAACGAACAAATCATTAAAAACCTCAGTAACGTGCGCCTATCTTATGAGGATCAGCGGCAGGAAGCCAAAAAGGGCGATAGTGACGTGGATCTCAGCACCGAAAAAGCTGAGAGCGGAGCTATTCAGATGGAAAGCCGGTTCACGGATACGGGTTACCCAGCGTATGGGTGCAGTTTTGTATTCCGTGTCTCAGCCAAAGACAAGGATCAGCTACGTGTCAGGGTTGACGAGCTGAAGCGCGAAATGCAGTCCTTTGGCATTCACTTACTCAGTCCATACGGAGAAATGATTGCATACTTCATGGAATTTATTCCGACCTGTCCGCGGATCAACAGCGATTATATCCAATATGTGGAGCCTACGAAGCTGGCCGGAATGATGTTTGGAGCGACAACCAATATCGGTGACAACCGCGGGTTTTACATTGGTCAGACACTCAAACTGAACCGTCCGGTATTTATCCAGCCGGACTTGGCCGCTAAAGCTTATGAGGGTGTCAATAACGTTGTTGATTCCCTGGCTATGATGATCGCGGGTATGACCGGGAAAGGTAAATCATTTTGGGCCAATCTGTACACCTATCTATGTGTGCTTACCGGATCACGCGCACTCATTATCGATCCGAAGGGTGACCGCAAAAAATGGGCGGCAGGCTTACCTTTCATACCGCCCGAACATATATCGGTATGGACATTGGGAGCAGACGAACGGGACGCAGGTTGCTTAGATCCGTTCCGGACCAGTGTGTCTATCTCTGAAGCGAAGGATATTGCCATGGATATTTTATCGTTTCTTTGTGACCTCAATTTGGGAGATCCCGGATTTGCACGACTCAGTGAAGCAGTAGAACAGGAGGGCGACCAACACGACCCCTGCTTGGGTGGAGTGCTATATTTCTTCAAGCGGCAATTAGAAATTGCGAATCTGAATGATAAGCATCGGGAAGCCATTGAGGGAATTGTAGAGACGCTGGAGACATTAAAGCGCACTCAGATTGCCCGACTACTATTCGGAGAAAAGGGCCAGGATTATCGTGTATTGGAGGTCACCAAACCTCTTCAAGTGCTTATGGTTCAAAACCTGAAGCTGCCTAAAGGGAACAAGGCTCCCCGTCCAATTGAAAAAATATCTGAAGCTATTCTCATTTCGATAACATCCTTTACCAAACAATACATGCTGGAACAGGATCGGTCGATTCATAAGGTTATCATGCAGGATGAGTCCAAGACGATTGAAAATTCTGCTGAAGGTAAGAATCAGATGGATTTCATTGTCCGTATGGGCCGCCACTATAATACGACTTTGGTCAAAGGAACACAGAACGCTACAGACTATGACGAGGATGTAAGTAACATGGGGATGAAGTTCTGCTTCGCCCTGAAGAAACTCGAAGAAGCAGAAGAAATGCTCAAATATTTTGGGTTACCGGTTACGCCAGCCAATATCGAATATCTGAATAGCCTGGATCGGGGTACAGCGCTATTCCAAGATATTTATGGCCGGACAGCAGCCGTTCGGATACATCCCGTGTACAAAGAGATTGAAGAAGCCTTCGATAGCTCAACTGCCACCCAGGAAGACCGGGAGTACGAGCGGGAACGCCAAGAAAAAATTCGGATGGGGGTATGACTATGCGGACGGGCCGAATTATCTGTTTTGTGAGTCTTATGTTTCTGCTGGTTCTTGTCGGCTGTTCAAAGCAAGGGGAAAAGGAAACATCCGCTGATGTGAAGTCAGCGGATGCACAGGCTCTTGCCTACATTAAAGCTTCAGTAGAAGGTGATGATGATTTATTTAAGACCCTCCTGCAGCCGGATCAGTCTCATTATGAAATTCTAAAAGAGGGAAGACATAATTCCCCAGGAGCATTTGAACGAATAGGGAAAAAGTATTCTATTTATCGTTACAACAAAGAGCCAAATGAACATGGAGAGCTGTATTACAAAGTAAGCTATTACCGAGAAAATCATCAAAAGTATTTTTCCGATTTGCTTCGCATGAGTAAAGAAAATAATCAATGGATGATTCGGGAGATTGACGAAAATGACATGTTAAAAAATATCTCTAACCCAGATGAATTCATTACCGTCCACAAAAGCAGCGAGGGGTGATCCGGAATGAAACGCTGGCTTCGGTACGGCACGCTAATCATAATTTTTTTCATCAGTTGTACGCTACCAATAGCAAATGCAGCCGATCCGGATGTAGTGTATGGAAAAAATATTTCGTCCAATTTATTTAATACTGACCATGAAGTAACCAGCAATGGGTCTCCAGCCTATTACCAAATTGATGTCACTTCCAAAACAGGGGACGAAGACGAAGAAGAGGGAAACGTTTTTACCAAAGCATTCTCAACCGTGGGTAGCTGGATTTCGGGTGATGCTGTTAAGGATTCCATCATGGCACAGTTTTATGAAGCCATGAACTTTATGGTAAATATCCTGTTCAAAATGAATCTGTATATGACAAATGCGATGCTAACCGTTCTGGACTACGCATTTGATTTCGATGTAGTAAATACGTTGATTGAGCGTATTGAAGGAGTCATGCAGAGTATAACCGGCATATCCTCGCTTGGTTTTAGTGGTTTGGGATTGTATGGGAAATTGATTGGCATTATTGGAATTTCAGTTGGACTGCTATTCGCTTATCAGTATTTCTTTAAACATGCTCAGATTGAGGCTGTTGGTAACTTAGTTAAGACGTTTGTAATCTTGGTCGCTACACTGCTGTTCTTCAGTAATTATGCTACTGTGCTGAAGGGTGCTAATTCTCTTACGACTGAAGCTTCATCAATTATTATGGGAGCTGGTTCGGGACTCAGCCAAGATGGTACAACGGGGGCAAGGCAAAGCATGGGGAACAATATGTGGGATTTATTCGTACATCGTCCCTACTTATATATGCAGTATGGAACGGATAAGGAAAGCGAAGTAGGAGAAAGTCGGGTTGATGAATTACTTTCTTTACCTCCGGGTCAGAGTCGTCAAGATTATGTGGAGAAGAGAGAGGTAGGGGATTCTGGCAATGGAATGATGACTTATGTACAAGTTCCGGAACGTCTCGTGTTCACCGGACTCTACACTGTTGTAAATGGAATTACATCTATTCCGATATTCGCCCTGGCATTACTCATTATTGTGCTTCAATTTTGGTTTTTGACCGTGGCCGCACTTGCACCGTTTTACATGCTCATTGCAGCATTTCCAGCAGGGGGCGGTGTATTCCGCCGGTATACGGAGGAACTGGCGTTGCCCCTTATTCTGAAGCTAGGTGTATCGTTTATAGCGCTGATTGTGTTTACCATGTCGGGGATCGTCTATGAACAGGGTAACAGTGACAGCATTGGATACATTGCAGTTGCCATCATAGAGTTTGTTATCCTGGTGTTGATCTTCTTGCTCAGAAATCGCTTGATCAAAATATTATTTGCCGGAAATCAGGCTGCGCGGCAATTGGCTTTAGAAGCATCACAGATTGACCGCCGAATGAACGCGGCTCGAAATAGGGTAACACGCGGAGCTGCGCAAGCAGCAGGAACGATGGCAGGTGGACCAGCGGCGGGAGCTGCTGCCGGAGCAGTTGTAGATAGTATAGAGAGCGGCGGCAGAGATACAAGTAGCTCACCAGCATTGGAGAATGAAAGTCTGGATGCTTCAGATAACTATGTCACGGATAGTGCAGATGCCGATAATGATCTTGACGATAACGCACCACTGGAAACCGAAAGTTTGGGAGAACCGCCACCACTAGGAGCTAGTGGAAGCGGCGTGAGCGCTAAAGTGATGGCGGGGGTAATGTCCGGAGCTGCCGGAAGCGCCTTATCAGAAGTAGCGGCCACTTCCGCGGGTAGTGGGCATCCAGGCTCTATACCACCAACCGTATCTTTAAACGATACGAAGGGCGGCACTGAAGCTGGAGACTTGTCTATACCAGCCTTCCTGCGTCAACGGGGCGCTAAAGGACAAACGCCTGGAACTGCTCAGGGTACGGGGTCTGGGTCTGGAAACGTTGCGCCATTACAGGGCGGCTTAGGGGCATCAGCGAACGTGAACTATGATGAATCTACTAGATTCAATGATAATTACAGTGGGAGCAGCAATTTCCGGAATGAATCGGAGTCGTTATCTGGCGGCCGTGGATATTCTGGAAATGAAGATTCATTATTTTCATCTTTGCCGCAGGAAAATCCAGCGATAGACTCGCGGCCACCGAATAGTTCGGCTAACCGTGGGCAAGCACCGCAGACCGTGTTGCCGCGGGAAGATCCAGCGACAGACTCACGGCCACCGAATAGTTCAGCTAATCATGGACAAGCACCGCAGACCGTACCTCTTCATACGACTCCTGGAGTACAACGCCCCCGCACCAATACAGAACAGGGCCAAGGCTACAATCAACGAAGACCTCAGCCCGAGAGGTTCCGAACATCCAGAGGGGTAGAATCGCTTGGGACAGATCATGGCGATTCCACATCTATACGTTCTGGACAGCAGGAAAACCGGGTACAGAGTATTCCGTTACATCCTTCGAGCAGCGAGGGGGATGAGTCATGAAGGGGCCAGTGAAGACATGGCTTGGAGCCATTATTGCATTAGGCATGATTGCACTACTTATTGGATCGATCTTCGAGGGAAATCGAATTGAACAAGAACAGGCTGCCGCGAAGCAGCAGCCTGTCACTCCGGAGAAACGGCCCGTTCGGCAGTACACCCCGAATGAACAAGCAGCCGAAGAGAAGCAAGCCGAAGTACCAACGGAAGAAATGCAGACGGAGATCCAGGAAGTGATTCCGGAGTTTCTGAAGGTGTACGTACCATTCGATGCTGCCAGCCCAGACGATTTTTTGAAGAAATCAAAGCCTTATGTGTCTGAAAATCTTTATAAAGCGTTAGAGCAAGAGCAGCGCCGGGGAACGTTAACGAGCGTCAAAACCAAAATGATCAATGTAGAGCTGGAACCCCAGAAGGAAGGTCTGGAAGAACAATGGTGGAATGCTGATATTGAGGTAGAGCATACCGATCAGGACGGCAAAACCAATTCCAGTACATTAGCTTATATCATTAAGGTCATTTTGGTAGATGGGAAATGGAAGATTGATGATTTGGGTGTACGTTCAAGGGCGTGGAACCCATGAAGAAAATTACTATATTTGGTGGTTTGGCCTTAATCCCACTTCTTTTTGTTGGTGCGTTGGTCGGCATGATGTTTATGGTTATGATGTTCAGCAGCTCGGATTCTGAGGGGAATTACGGCGGCGGTGGATGGGGAAGTGGGATCATATCTCAGCTCGGGGAATCTGAGATTCCAGCCGAGTACATCCCGATCTATCAAGCTGCCGCGGAGAAATACGGTGTGCCCTGGAATCTACTGGCGGCAGTCCATCGAATTGAAACCCGGTTCTCTACGTTAGATCCTATGATTTCATCCGTGGGAGCTGAAGGTCATCTACAGTTTATGCCTTGTACTTTTGTAGGGTGGGGGCATAGCTCATGCAGTGGAGCAGGAAAGGGAAATTTTACTGCTGAAGAGAAAACCAGTCTGGCCGTGATTGCTCAGTATGGTGGTTATGGCGTAGATGCCAATGGTGACGGGAAAGCGGATATGTGGGATTTAGAAGACGCTGTGTTTTCCGCAGCGAATTACCTGGGGAAGAATGGTGCTGCTTCTGGCAACGTTGAAGCTGCCTTGTACCAATACAATCACAGCCAAGCATATATATCCGAAGTCATGAAATACGCTACGCTTTATGTGACGGAAGGATACGATGCAATTACGATTCCACAGCCGGGTAAAGCAGGGTTCATTCGTCCGGTCAGCGGTCAGGTTACATCCGGTTTTGGCCCGCGTACCCATCCGGTGACAGGTGAAGTAGGCAAGCCGCATGAAGGCGTAGATTTTGCCTGTTCCCTGGGGCAGCCGATACCAGCGTCTAAGGCTGGTAAGGTGATAATGGCCGGTTGGCAAGATGCGAGTAACCCAAGCAAAGGTTACGGCCAGTATGTGCGTGTGGATCATGGAGGCGGGTATGTGACCACCTATGCCCATTTATCTTCGATTAGTGCTAGGGTAGGGGATCAAGTTTCTGCAGGAACTGTGATCGGGGGGTGTGGATCAACCGGTACTAGCACCGGAAATCATCTACACTTTGAGATTATCATCAATGGCAAGAAGGTGAATCCGTTACCGTTTGTAGGAGGATAAGAACATGCTAAATGAAAAGATCATTGTACGGGTAAGGGATCATGTACCTGGATACGAGGGCAGGACTGTAGGTGTTGCCCATCAAGGTGATATTTTTATTTTCCGCAATCCAATAGGTCATTTGAGTGATGCTGAGTATCTGACCTGCTTTAAGCTGGGCAGGAGTGACTTTGTAGAGCCGTTCAAGCGCTCTACAGAGCTTCAGTGGATCGAGCAGGAAGAAAAGTACCAAGTCTACCTAAACAAGCTTTCTGAGCGATTTATGCCTATTCTGGAAGCTTATTGGCGGGAGGACGGAGTAGATAAAGAAATCTATTGGTCTATGATGGAGAAGCAGGGCATTGAGAGCCATTGCAGTGATCTGATGCTCTTTAATCGGTTCCTGTGGCGTAAGGCCCGGGAGCTTGAAGAAAAGGAACCGTCCAATGTTAGACGAATCGATCAGGTTTATGAAATGATAAAATGCGTTGGCAAGATATTTGAAGTTCGGGCCGGACACAGCTCCATAGAAACAGACTCTATATATTTCCAAACTGAGGATTCTATTTTCTGGCATGGGTGCTGATAGGAGAAATTACATGTTTAAAGCATACCGATTTTTAGAGCCTGGAGGAAGCTATTTCCCTGCTGATCCGTTAGAAACGGCCGCAGACGTATACGAGTATGTAAAAGCACATAAGGCGCAATATCTGGAGATACGAGTTACTGCGGATAATGATAATTACATTGCTGTGCAAGCTATTGATGGAGTTATCGTATTTCCGAAGCAGTGGGCGTTGATGGAGATTAAGGAGAAGTATATTGATGAACCGAATATTTTCAGTGCAGAAGCATTTAAACAGGCTTTGGAGCGTTCAGGGTTTACGGTTGAGGAAAATAGCGGTTGTACTTCTGCTATGGCGTTAAATTATCTTACAGAATTGTATGAAATTATTGAGGGAGAAGATTAGTGCCAATCATTTAGCATGGAAGTTAAAATGATAGAGAAAGAAAAAAAACTCATCAGTTCTATTTGGAACGATGAGTTTTTTTTATGCACCAAACAATATTTTTAAACATAAAAATAAAATAAAAACAAATATTGACTTTAACAAAATTGAGTGTTAGTTTAATATTATGAAAAGAGAGTCCGTGAGGTGGTTGTTTTATGGTGATGAAGAGTGTTCCAGAATGGATGCTCAATCTTGATGATGAAGATGTGACTTTTATAAAAAACTTTATTCTGCAATCAGGGTCATTGAAACAGATCGCAGCTATCTATGAAGTGTCTTATCCTACAGTCCGTCTTCGGTTAGACCGACTAATTCAAAAAATAAACATCCATGACCATGAGGATCAGGATAATTTTATTTCTCTTATTAAACGCTTAGCTTTAAATGATCAAATTGATTTTGAAACAGCCAAATTGCTTGTGAGCGAATTTAAAAAGTCCGGAAATAAAGGAGAGAAGTAATATGGTCACTTTAATGTTAATTCTTGCTGTTCCTTTGGCGGTTTGGGGATTGATATGGATAATAAAGTATTTCATTAGATATGGTGCTAAAGCGGCAAAAAAGAAAAGTTTGCAACAAGAAGAACTGAACAAAATGAAGATTGAGGATTTAAAGTAAGATAAAATTTTTTTATAAAAAAAGTATGGTATAAGGACGCTCTAAAGCGCCCTATACCATACATGCTAATTAGTTCACCCAAGTTTTGAGAGTTGTACCATTCATCTGAGCTCTTAATTCCCATCTTGTTGACAACCAAGATGATCCGAGGAGCTCCAAATCCCACCATCCTCTAGCAGTTGTGCTAGTATACTCAAGTCCAGAATTGGCAACAGTATATCCTGTGAACAAATGCCATTGATCATAGGCTCTTGTGATTTTACTGCTGCTATTAATATCAATGTAGTATTCCCCATTTAATGCTCCACTGTACCAGTAAATTTTCCAAGTACCAGTGGCATTCTCATATTCGGCCAAAGGTTGAACAGCATTAGGATCAATTACAGGCTCTACTCCATAAACAATAGTTTCTCCATCTGTGGTTGTTACAATTTGTTCCTGAGCTACTTTTTGAGTTAAATCAAAAGTAGCTTTTTCGTTTTCATTTGTACCATCTGGTGCTTCACTTGCAAAAGCAGGAACACAAAATACAGTAAACATCATGATAGCCAACAATAAAGTAGAAAACCTCTTTTTCAGAATAACCACTCTCCAGTCTTTTATTTTCTTACAAATTTTTAACGTGTGGCGCCACACTTTTGTAAGCAATGGAAGGGTATTGCAAATAAGTTGTAACTTTATATGTATGGGTCTTGATGCTATTTATTTTACATAATATCACAATAAATTCCTTATTTCAATTTAATTCTCCTTTTATTTACATCAAATAACTAGATTATATGTTTTTCGACTTTTTTTTATATTTAATAGGCTATTCGTCGTTCAATTAGGTATCCCTAAAGGTATACCTTTAAGGACACTGGATAAACAGTTCTTTTTCATTCCATAAAGGTATTGTTTTATTTTTATAAACGTTTACAATTAAATTAATACCTTTTGGGACAAGTAGGAGTTTAGTTATGAGAACAAGTACGAGAGAATACGGATACGCTAGGGTTTCCACGAAAAACCAGAATGAGGATCGGCAACTGTCGGTATTACGAGAACAGGGTATTCCAGAGGAATTTATTTTTGTAGACAAAATTAGCGGTAAGAATTTTGTCCGTCCGGAATATCAGCTCTTGAAGCGTGTGCTTCGAGAAGGAGATACTTTATTTGTTAAGTCTATCAATCGATTCGGTAGAAATAAGCAAGAAATTTTGAAGGAATGGCAATGGCTAATGGATGCGAAAATCCATGTCGTGGTGATCGACATTCCTATTCTGGATACACGTAAGTACCAGGAGATGGATGGGATCAATCAGCTCATTATGGATTTAGTGCTTCAGCTTTTAAGCTGGCTTGCAGAAGAAGAGCGAAATGATATTAAACAGGCACAGGCTGAAGGGATTGCTGAAGCCAGAAAGAAAGGGAAGCACCTGGGGCGGCCACAAATTAATTTGCAAACTCTTACTCCTGGGCAGAGGGGCATACTAGATGCAAACTATTCTCGATGGCAAAGCAATGAGCTATCTGGCGTAGATTTCATGAGAGAGCTGGAGTTAAAGAAGAACACCTTCTATAAAGTGATGAAGGAATATGAGAACAAAGCCAGATGAAAAGGGGGATTTATCCTTGTTGGTGGAAAATGAAGTCAGAACGGTTCTTAAAGAAAAGAACAACTATTTGTTAGCTAGAATTGATTCTGTCGTGAACATAGGCGATCAAAAGTATGAAGGTATTCGATTTGAGATTTGGTCGGATCGTGAAAAATTTGAACAAGGTATAACAGATGAATGTATAGATGGTCAAAATTATATTTATTGTTCAGGCTATGCGGGAAGTAGCGAAGAGGATGTAATTAGAATTTTTGAAAAGCGATCTGAAGCCTAAGCGCCCGGCATATCGCTGCTCTTATGGAAGACCGCTCCAATCATCTACAATTAATTAGAAAATAAGTAGGCGTTCCTCATTAAGGGGAGCGTCTTTTTACTTTCAGCCTGGTTTTAACCAGGCCTATTGGTTTCAACCAATGGGGGTATTAAAGGGATCGGTTTGCTAAAAGGTTATATTTCAGAATGAACAGCTTGTGATGAAAATAAATAAAAAAGGCTCGATTTTGGCTTCTTCAGCTTGGAATTGAAAACCCTGAAATCTTCTTCTGCGAATTTATACGAGAATGAGCAGCCGGAGAGTAACCAGCCTGACAGGTATACGACATGCTCTTGTGAATAATGGAAGCTTGATTGCTTATCATGTTGTATCTGAATCGTTAGGACAGGCTGTTACGCTCCACTTGATACATTTACGGCTGGCTTTCTTATTCTGATTGCAGAGGAAAGGAGGGGTTAGGATGAAGAGAACCACCAAATCAATTATTCTCAAAACATGGACAGGCATCAAGTCTGCTGGTCGGCATGTTTGGAAGTATCTGAAATCCAAAGAGGGACGTCAGATATTGATTCAAATGTTCTTTATTGCTATCAAGTATATCTTAGGTCTGTAATTCAAAAACGTTCAGGTGGGGGCATCCACTTGGGCGTTTTTTTGTGCGGCTGAAGGATATTGATCCGGAAGGAAAAGGAGCTGAAGGGCAGGAGAACGATCGGGCTGATGCTACAGGCTCTAAGGCGGCCATAGCGGCCACCTAAGAGCTTGTACGCACCGCTGCGGGGTTACTTGGCCCGATAACCAGAGCGCCTAAACCGGGGAAGAGCGCCCCGGCTAAGGCGCTCTAGGTTCCTGTGCCGC
>NZ_FOCH01000005.1:0-324942 GCF_900110055.1 Paenibacillus sp. OK076 | reverse complement strand
CGACGAGGTAGATAGGCTGGGGGTGGAAGTGCAGCAATGCATGGAGCTGACCAGTACTAATCGGTCGAGGGCTTATCCAAGATATGCAGGTTATACATCGCAAATTTCGTTTCGGATCTAGTTTTCAGAGAATAATCTCTGAAGCATATTCCCTGATAGCTCAGTTGGTAGAGCACTCGACTGTTAATCGAGTTGTCACAGGTTCGAGCCCTGTTCGGGGAGCCATATGGAGAGGTGTCCGAGTTGGCCGAAGGAGCACGATTGGAAATCGTGTAGGCGCCACAAGCGTCTCGAGGGTTCGAATCCCTCTCTCTCCGCCATAGTAAGGCCCGTTGGTCAAGGGGTTAAGACACCTCCCTTTCACGGAGGTAACAGGGGTTCGAATCCCCTACGGGTCATATTTAACTTCAAAAAAGAAGTTGATTTTCACAGCAGTTTTATGATAAGATCATAAATGTGTTGTTCGGAGGCTTAGCTCAGCTGGGAGAGCATCTGCCTTACAAGCAGAGGGTCGGGGGTTCGAACCCCTCAGCCTCCACCATATAACTTTTATAACGACGCGGGGTGGAGCAGCCCGGTAGCTCGTCGGGCTCATAACCCGAAGGCCGCAGGTTCAAATCCTGCCCCCGCAATTGTTCTTTCTTTCAAGAAAGTGATCTGGAACCGTGGTGTAGTTGGCCTAACATGCCTGCCTGTCACGCAGGAGATCGCGGGTTCGAATCCCGTCGGTTCCGCCATTTAATCTTTACATGAGGAAGCTGTTCACTAAATCTGCTATATGGCACCGAACGCCCTAGATAAAGTGCAACGTTTCAGGATTAAACTTTATTTTGGCTCGGTAGCTCAGTCGGTAGAGCAGAGGACTGAAAATCCTCGTGTCGGCGGTTCGATTCCGTCCCGAGCCACCATTTATTACAACTTAATACGCCGGTGTAGCTCAACTGGTAGAGCAACTGACTTGTAATCAGTAGGTTGGGGGTTCAAGTCCTCTCGCCGGCACCACTTATGGAGGATTAGCGAAGTGGCCAAACGCATCAGACTGTAAATCTGCTCCCGTACGGGTTCGGTGGTTCGAATCCATCATCCTCCACCAGTTTTTAGGGGCATAGTTTAAAGGTAGAACAACGGTCTCCAAAACCGTTGGTGTGGGTTCAATTCCTGCTGCCCCTGCCAATTAACTTTTAAGAACATATTGTATTATGGCGATCGTGGCGAAGTGGTTAACGCACCGGTTTGTGGATCCGGCATTCGGGGGTTCAATTCCCCTCGATCGCCCCTTTGTTTTTTTTGGGGATTAGCCAAGCGGTAAGGCAACGGACTTTGACTCCGTCATGCATAGGTTCAAATCCTATATCCCCAGCCATTATGCGGACGTGGCTCAGCGGTAGAGCATCGCCTTGCCAAGGCGAGGGTCGCGGGTTCGATTCCCGTCGTCCGCTCCAAAATATGGCGCCATAGCCAAGTGGTAAGGCACAGCTCTGCAAAAGCTTTATCCCCAGTTCGAATCTGGGTGGCGCCTCCAGTATATTTTTTATAAAAATATGATATGCCGGCGTGGCGGAATGGCAGACGCGCTCGACTCAAAATCGAGTGGGAAACCGTGGAGGTTCGAGTCCTCTCGCCGGTATTCAAGCAAGTAAGGAAAAGCTCATTAGATGCAAAATCTAATGAGCTTTTTTTATTTAGTGGATTAAAAGATGAAGTACGGCAGTTAAGCAACAAGGCTCCTGAATGGATTTCGTAGGTCACCACAACACCATTACTGCAAGGGAATCCAACATGATGTGCTTGGGCAAATGACATTCTGGTATCTCTAAACTGTAAGTACCGCTTTACCTGTAAGCTGGCAATCTATCAGATGCTGTGCAATTACTCAATTGCAATCCCTAATCTCTGCACTTGGATTATGGCTTATAGAAGGAGATGGAATTACTTTTGTTTACGTATTGACTCATAACTTGAATGAGTATATTGTAGATATATAAAGTCTCTAATATTGCCTCGTTTAATTATGGATATTGTAGCTCTTTTAAATTCATATAAAAGATGCTTATCAAAACAAAATAATATCCTTTTTTCGAAATTATATTTTATAAAAGAAATGGAGTGAAGCAACATGTCTGAGGAAAAACATGTATCCAAGCATTCTGAAATTCTATTTGATCTATCTGTATGGGAAGAAGCGTGGAGGAATCAGTCCACAACTTCAAAATACAATATGAAGAGCACGGCGTTTGACGCGACAGCAGCATTTGAACGATGGGCTAGAGAATATCATCAACAGTCGTTTACTGAAGAGGGAAAGAAGCGATCCGAACGCATCATAGGCTGGATTGAAAATCAGGGAGTGAGTTTTGACGGGGTATCGATATTAGACATTGGGGCAGCATCAGGCATCTTTACAATTCCTTTTGCAACCAAAGGAGCGAACGTTACAGCTGTAGAGCCCTCTGAACTTTTAGTTTCATTAATGAAGGAGACAATTCCTGTATCCCTTACATCCAGTATTGATATTGTTTCGGAACGATTCGAGGACATATCGATTCAGGATAAGGGTTGGGAGAAGAAATATGATTTTGCATTTGCATCCATGTGCCCGGCAATGTCGAATTGGGAAACGATTGAACAGGCCATCAGCACTGCCCGAAAGTATGTCTATATCAGCACGATAGCTGGACCGAGAGAGCACACACTAATAGATGAGCTTAAAGAGGTACTAGGTGTCTATCCATCATACAACGCGGGAGATATGGGGTATATACAACAGCTGCTGTACTTGAAAGATTATTCTTACACCACCTTAATCACTAAAGAAACAAGTTTCATTGAGATACCTGTTGAGGAAGTCGTCGATAAGCTTCAGGAATGGCTTACTACGCACGAACTACCAACGGATGAGGGTTCGCTTGCCCTGGCTGAACAATATATCAGAGACACTTACAAGGATGGTGTGGTTACATTTTCACGCGGAGGGAAGTTTGGTAAAATTCTGATTCAACTGGAGCAACCGAACATGAAAGTGGTACGTCCAAGAAAACAGTAGACCTGTTTCAGTAGTAATATTAATTTAGATGAAGTGTTAGGGGAGCAAAGGGAGCAGTTAAACTGCTCCCTTTTTTATGGTCAGATACAAAAAACTTATTCTTTGACTAAATAACAAACGTTCTTCTATAGATAGAAATAGTTATAACCCTCGTACTTTATCCCCAAAAGAGCCGCTTACTGTTTTATGGATAGATCAGGCTTCTGCTTACGCTCCCTATACTGTCCAGGCGTAATCCCTTCCCATTTTCGAAAAGAACGGATAAAGTTCTGCGGGTTGTTATAACGAAGCCGTGCGGCGATATCCTTGACCGTTAGCTCGCTTTCGTCGAGCCACTTTTTAGCTATACTAAAGCGGTACTTCGTCAGATACTCACTGAATGCACAGCCTGTCTCTTTGCGGAACACACTACTCAGATAGTTCGCATTGTAATGAAGTCTGGATGCGCATTCCTCCAACGTCAGATCTTTATCGTATTCTTGTTGAATGATGGCAATCATTTTCTCGGATATGTGCTGATATTGGGCGTACTGTCTTTCCTTCAGAATGAGAATGATCGGTATGATGATATGATTGTGAAACCATTGCTCAACCTCAGCTGCATACTGTAGAGCATGAAGTTCATTGAAAATAGATCCATGGCCTTTGGAGATCTGTCCCAGTCGTATACCGGATTCCTGCATCATCTGCAAAATATGTGTTAACAATCGGGTAAATGCTACCTGATATTCTTCCGGTGTACACTCCATGCCGAACAGCACTTCAAGCAACTGATGGAGATGAGATGAGGCTTGGGCTGCATCGGCATTTTGGATGGCCTGTATCAGCGTATACTCCAGTGATTCGGGATATGGCAGTGCCCAATGGGATGTACGATTATCAATCGCCTCAAATTGAAAGATGATGCCTGCTCCCAGTTTCATTCGATGCTTGAGCGCTTCACGGGCCTCCGTATAAGCTTGCGGGATCTGAAATAGCGAGGCGTGAGGCTGACTGAAGCCAATGCTTACTTGGAGACTAAGGATCTCACTGATCTGATGTTGTAGTTGTTCCGTTAACGTATGCAGATGTTGTGAAAAACGAACATGATCTTGCTCAGAGGTACCGATAATGGTAACGACAGCCTGATCATATACTATAGGAAGTAACTGTTGTTCGGCATAAACACTCTCCTCCAGTATGTTCTGAACGGCAAATAGCAACAGATCACGATCCTTGGCATGGTATTTGGTGTGATTCATAAGATCAGCCTGAACTGCAATGACGGCTATTTGTTGCCACTCTTGAAGCTGTGAACCATAACCATTCTCTCTGAGTGTGTCATGAAGAGTGGATGGAGCATTTTTGCCCAGTAGCAGGTTGATTAGAAAATGAGTGCGGATCTGCAACTTATATTGATTCAATTTGCTTTCAAGCTGGGATTGAGAAGCAGATAGCTGTGAAACGCCAGCTCTGATTTGCTCAAATTCATCCATATGAAGCGTAGAATTGGTTTCCAAGTTACCTCTGAATAAGCGTTTATCACCAAGTTGTACAAGCAGCCTCCGTATGGGTATAACCATTCTTCTCGAGCCTGCCCATGAGACCAAAAGTGAAAGCAGTAGCATAGCGACACTGATATACATGGTGTGCAGCCCAATCTGAACATACTCATGAGTAAGAATATTCGTAGGCGAAATGAGAATATATGTCCACCCTTTTAGAGAAGAATGCGTATAGGACAGCGAGTAACGGGTATCTGCAATACGTACCTCCCGTTGCCCTGAAGAGGCAGCAAATCCACGGATAGATAACAACTCGCTAAAATTGGAACCCGATTCGCTATCTTTTATTCCTGCTGCAGCCAATGGCTGACCAATATATTCGGGATCAGGGTGGACCATGATGCGATGTTCACGATTCAAAATGATTAGTCCGGCTGTAGAGCTGCCCGGTGAATCCTCTTCCAGTGGTTTTTGCAGTGAACATGCAGGAATTCCCGCAATCAGGGCAGCGTCAGAAGAAACATTTACATCGGGTATCGATCTGGCGAGTGCAATATGGTAGATGCAGCCTGAGTTCACTGGGCGCTCATTATTGTTAAACACAGATGATGGTGTAAGCTGCCAACCGGATGTAAGTGTGTTTGATAATAAGTCTTTCATAGGCAGCGCCATTGGAAAATCAGTATTCAGGAACAGGCCAGCATGATCGATGAGCCAATCCTGGGTCTGATTAACGAGCGTAATATCCATTAGAGGCTCCCATGATCTCATATTATTAAATTCGTTCTGTAGCTTCTCAGCAAACAAAGGCCCAGTGTCTTGGATCGATGATGATAAAGTTAGCGAACGGAGCGTGTCCGGTGACCGAACGGCCTGATCGAGCATATAGCTTACGGTTGCAAGTTTGTGCTCCACATTGGTTTGCATTTGGATTAGCAATTGTTTATTGGCTTGAGCACGATGCAGCTCTGATTGTTTTGAAGAATAGATAAAAGCGGCGATTCCCGTCAACAGAATGGGCAGGGTACTTAACAAAATTCCGAAGACTATCATTTTATGTAGATAGCTGAATGATCGCACAGGTCCACTCCTGACTTTTGGATTAGTAACACTTTCTATTTTAGTAAACGCTTACATATAGAACAATCTAAATTTTGTTTATTTGGATAAAAAAGTAATAAAAATTCATGTGGAAATTAAGATTATGTAATCGTCTAAATCATATTAGAAGTCGTTATAGCTTTAATGCAAGGCATATTGGGAAACGTCAGTCGGGGGAGAACGTAGATAAGAGGTATGGACGTCATATTCACACTGGGGAATCGGCGTTGAAGAAGGGCAATAAGGGATATCTAAGGCTGTTACTCGGTACAGTGGTCAATGGTCTGATCCAGGGACAGTCAAAGGTCCAACCCGATCCCCGACCTGAGTCTAGGATGAAAAACCGTCCACGGTCTGTTTTGAAAAGTCGCCGTTTCCCCTAGAATAAGGACATAAGGTTAAACAAGAAACAAATGAACAAACGAACAAACAAACACACATACCAAAATTAATGAACCGAAAGGGTGGTGAACAACAATTATGAGATGGAATAAAGGAAATGGCTGGGCGATTGTACTGATTGCATTGGGTGCACTCCTCCTCTTCGGAAAGTTAACTCCTCTACTGGGACATTTAATGGGTTATCTGATTCCGATCCTGATGATTGCACTTGGATACTACGGAGTTAAACGAGGAAATGTACTGCTTGGATGGATTGTTCTCTTCATCGGTATCCTCTCATTGCTGGGTAAACTGGCCTGGCTGATCGGACCGATCATCGCGATCGGGTTAATCATCTTCGGATTCTCCATGTTGAGTAATAATCGCAGTCGTCGTGGCCGTTACTAAGCTTTCACGATCTTGAAAAGGAGGACAGAACAAAATGAGTGTATTTCGTCGAATGCGGGATATTACCGTAGCTACTTTAAACGAACATCTGGAGCAAAGTCAGGATCCAGTCAAACTGATTGATCAGTTTCTGGTCTCGACCCGCCAAGACATCGGTGAAGCCGAGAAGCTTCGTCATCAATATGCTAGCCATACCAGACAAATGAAACAACAAGCCGATCAGGCCGCAGGTATGGTACACAAACGGGAAGAACAAGCTTCCATGGCTCTGAAAGCAGGCGAGGAGCACTTAGCGAAACTTGCTTTGCAGGAGAAAATTCTCCATGAGGAAAAAATGGAACAATATAATGAATTGTACGCACAAAGCAATGCGGCTTTACAGGAACTGGACGAACAGATCGACCAACTGAAAGTGGAGTATCAAAATGTATACAGCAAACGCCAATATTACTACGCTCGTATGCAGACGATTCAGTTACAGCAACGAATGAATCAGAGAGGTCACTACAACGGTCAGAATGTACCCCGTATGTTCAACCGACTGGACGATCAGGTTTCGGATCTCGAATATGAGGCACAGAGTCTCCGGGATTTGCGGCGGATGAGTCAGGATGGGTCAGGAACGTCTGGCACCATGTCATCCTCTACGCTGGACAAGGAACTGGAACGGCTGAAACAAAAGCTGAACAATGACAGAAAGGAGTAGACACATGAATAAACTTTACCGCTCATCGCGCAATCGAATGCTGACAGGTTTGATCGGCGGCATCTCTGAAAATCTTGGATTTAGTTCCACGCTGCTGCGTATCATTTTCTTCATCAGTATTTTCGCTACGGGGGGTACATCATTGCTGATCTACTTCATCGCTGCATTGGTAGTGCCAAAAGAACCCTATCACGCTGATCCATACACTTATGGTGCTGATCACGTAAGAGGATACAAGTAAAAGAAAGGAGTAAGCACATGAGCAAATTATATCGCTCAACGCGTGACCGGATGCTGACAGGATTATGTGGCGGGATATCCGAGTCGATCGGCATGGATTCAACCTTGCTGCGTATCATCTTCGTCATCAGTATCTTCGTAACTGGCGGCACGTCGTTGTTAATCTACTTCATCGCAGCACTGGTGGTGCCAAAAGAGCCATATCCACCTTATGATCCATACGGCTATGGTCCGGGCCCTGGCGCTGGTAGAGGATACAACAACTTTGATCACGAGCCGCCAAGAGGTCCTTTCCAAAACAACCGTAATCAAGGTCCTGGAAACTTCGGTCCTGGCCCAGGATACAACAGCAGACCTCAGTCTGGCCCACGTTCTTACGACAATAACGCCTACGGAGCAGGGGCACAGCAAGAAAGTGAACTTGATTCCATGATGAAAGATATTGAGAAAAAAGCATTGAAAAAAGAAGTTGAAGAGCTTCGCCAAAAATTATCTCGTTACGAGAAGGGAGAAAAGTAAAATGGGAGTATTTAAACGGATTAAGGATATGACTAAAGCGTCGGTAAACGATATGTTGGATAAAGTGGAAGACCCGATTGTAATGTTGAACCAGTACTTGCGTGACATGGAGGCTGAAATTCACGAGGCAGAGGTAACAGTTGCCAAACAAATGGCGAATGAGCGTCGCATGAAACAGCGTCTGGACGAAGCAGAGCGTACATCGGTACAACGTGAGTCTCAGGCAGAGGCTGCACTGGCTAATGGTCAGGAAGAAGTGGCCCGTAAATTGCTGGAAGAGAAAATCTACTTCGATCAAAAAATTACGGAATACAGAGAACTTCATGCTCAATCCGAAGCTCAAGCCAAAGATTTGCTGCAACAGCTGCATGACATGAAGGATGAGTTCTACAAAATGCGTAACAAACGTAATGAACTTGTATCCCGTGCACAAATGGCAAAAGCCAAAAAACAAATGTCCCAAATTAACAGCTTGCACTCCATCGAGAGTGGTGGCGCATCCCTTGGATTCCACCGCATGGAAGAGAAAATCATGCAAATGGAAGCGGAAGCTGATGTGATCCGCGCACCTTATCGTAACACACAATCTACGTACACTAATCCTGTAGATACAGAGAAGCAATTCAAAGTAGATCAACAGCTGCAAGCTCTGAAAAACAAAATCGGCAATGGTGCGAAGAATGAAACGGGCGGTACTTCAAAAGAATAACTGTTCGCTCAGCAGACAATATGATATTCTATAAATCGTGAATAAAGAACGGTTTCTAGAACAAAGGTTAAGCCATACAGGTGTTCAAAGCCTGATATGGCTTTTCCGTCGAATTGGGAAGATCAACTTACAGAGGAGGTGCGGCATAGATGAATAAGAAGGGTCAATGGCTTGCTGTTGTAATCATTGTCATCGGCATGCTGATGTTACTGAACCGAAGTATTAACCTGCTGACCGTCGCCGCACTGATTCTGTTAACGATAGGTATGGTACAAGTTCGTAAGGGTGACACACACAAAGGTTATCGCTTCCTAGGGATCGGTGCCGCTCTGTTGTTGCTTGATAATCTAATGATTGTATTTTTGATTGTACTGGCTTCACTCGCCTATTTTTATTCCAAAAACAAAAAGATTCATCTAGACGGGCATGTCATGCGCAAGCAAAATTTCATGGCTCGTTACTATTGGGATCAGGCTCCATGGACACTGCGTAGCATGAGCCTATGGCATGCCTTGGGTGAGGTTAACGCAGATCTGTCCCTCTCCATTCCGGAGGATAAACAAACGATTGTGCTTCTGCAAGGTATAATGGGAAATGTTCGTCTGACGCTGCCTGAAGATTATGGTGTTGAGATTGAGGCGACGGTACTCTTTGGACGGATAAGTGTTAATGGGGAACAGGATAGTGGCATGATGAACAAATTGGTATGGAGAACTCCTGGATATGAGTCCAGTGAACATAAAGCAAAATTTGTCATTTCTTATATTGTTGGCGACCTAAACATCAGTAATCCGTAATAAGTTAAATAGGTGTAGAAGGAGGAGACCCGGATGAAGACAAAACGACATACCGATATGGTAACCCGAAGTATGGGTGAAGGGATCCTCCTTGTTTTCATTGTGCTCATTGTAATCTTGTATGTATTGTATACATATGGTTATCTTGCTCCGTTTGCAGGGTGGAGGCATCTGATTCAATCGGGTCTGGCGTTACTGCTGCTCTTGGTCGGTATGGGTGCAGCCTTCGGCTTCTATCAGAGCTACCGGGTCAAACGAAGGCTTGAACTGTTGCGAGAAACGCTGCTGCAATGGGAAAAGGGGTCACTCTCACGTACTGTGCCGGATCTCGGCATTGATGATGTCGGCCGATTAAGTGAGCAGCTTGGACGCATCGGCAAAAAGTGGGAAGATCAGGTCTCTTCTCTGCAAAGGCTGTCTACGAATAACGCGCAGTTGGCTGAACAGGCCAGAATAACGGCCATTGTGGAGGAACGACAAAGGCTGGCACGAGAATTGCATGATGCGGTATCACAGCAGCTATTTGCCATTTCCATGACCGCAACAGCGGTTGGACGAAGAATGGAAAAGGATTTTGCACGTGCCCAGCGGCAGGTGGCCCTAATTGAAGAGATGGCGTCTGTAGCTCAGTCTGAGATGCGGGCGTTACTATTGCATTTGCGACCTGTCTATCTGGAGGGTAAACATCTCGAGCAAGGTTTGCGCGATCTTGTGATGGAGTTGAAAACAAAAGTACCTATGGACATCGTACTCGAAATGGATGAAGACATTCATTTGATCAAAGGCATTGAGAATCATCTGTTCCGTATCATTCAGGAAGCGATGTCTAATACATTACGTCATGCGAAGGCGGAAAAGATGGAGATTCGACTTCAGCGCCGGATGGATGCCATTCGGGTACTGATTCGCGATGATGGTCAGGGATTTGATCTTGACGATCAGAAACAGGCCTCGTACGGTCTGGCCAATATGCGTGAACGTGTGACTGAAATTGGAGGAGCCATTCAATTTGTAACGGCGCCAGGCAAAGGAACACGAATTGAGATTACAATACCTTTGATGAACGATGAAAGCGAGGAAGAACATGTCAATGGAGACGGGAATAGAAACGGAGACGGAAGCGGAAACGTCGATCAAAGTGTTGCTCGTGGATGATCATGAAATGGTACGTATTGGCCTCGCTGCGGTGCTGGATACCGAAGATGGCATTGAAGTGGTGGGGGAAGCGGGCAGCGGTGAGGAAGGCATTCGGCTGGCACAGGAGTATAAACCTGATGTTGTCCTGATGGATCTCGTTATGGAAGGAATGGACGGGATTGAAGCCACCCGGCAGCTGCTTAAAATGTATCCGGAATGCAAGGTCATTGTGCTGACCAGTTATCTGGATGATGAAAAAATGTATCCGGTTATTGAGGCAGGGGCATTCAGTTACCTGCTGAAAACATCCAGAGCCAATGAGGTGGCAGATGCAATACGTGCTGCCGCTCGGGGGCAATCGGTTCTGGAATCACAAGTGGCGTCCAAAATGATGAATCGTTTCCGACAGCCGCAGGCAGTGGCACCGGCTCATGATGAATTGACTGATCGGGAGATGGATGTACTTCGGTTAGTCGCTAAAGGCAAGTCGAACCAGGACATCGCAGATGACCTGATTATTGGGATCAAGACGGTCAAATTCCATGTCACGAACATACTAGCAAAATTGGGCGTGGATGACCGTACACAGGCAGCTATCTATGCTTATAAGAATGGACTTGCGGAATAGAAAAAGAAGCGTGTGATGGTTTAGGCATGCACTATTGGTTTGTTGAATAGATAAGTGAAGTTAAGAAATCGGGGGGAGCACAATTTGAAAGTTTGTTCTGCCCATAAGATGATATAAGGTCCGATCAGCCATGAAGATGGTGGATAGGGCTTTTTTTGTATGCCAAAAAGAAGTTTAGCAAATGAGTAATGGGGGCATGCTGTTGATAGATTCATAGAATGCAAGAAAGAGCGGAGGATTCGAATGTTAAATCGATGGATGACAGCAGGCATACTCGCATTGGCAATCATTATACTTATAGGCATGACTCATGTGTACGCTGAGAAGACGGAATCCGAAGCAGGCAAGCTGGAACAATTGATGAAGACCGCAGATACAGCAATCGATCATGTGGAGCGTTTAGTCATTAAATGGCAAGGAGAAGGCCGTGGAGATGCAAAAGAGCAAGCGGAGCTGCTCGCTCATCGGCTGGGATTACAGCAGCCTGAACGCGTTGTACAGACGGGGCATGATGTGTATCGCAGTGAGATGGCTGCTGATGCTCAGCATGCAGGCATTCTGGTCAATGTTGTCGTGACGGGGGAAAAGGAATACTACACGATCATCCAATTATCAGGCAATGAACATACGGACCAACGTTTATTGATCACATTACATGAACAAGTATCCAAGTTGCTTAACGATTCGGGAATGAAAGCAACTTGGAATTTCGCTGTGCAGGGCACAGGTGCAACTGAAGAAAGTGGCGCCAGCAGTCAATTGCAGCAAATCGAGGAACAGCTGTCTGGAGATATGAATATGCAAGCGATAGAACGTTATACGGATAACAGCACTGCCAGCGTGTCATATGAGGCATCGGATCTGCCCATAGCGATTAAGAGCGGTACGCATCTCTTGAACATGCAGCTTGCAGTCCATAAGGATGATGAAAAGGGGACCAATCGAGTTACAGTAGGTTTCCCGGTGATCACGATCGAATATTAATGCAATATTCAAGCAGATTTATAAGTCTGATCATGAATTTTTATAGATGAAATTTCCATGAAATGTGGAAAAATATTGATAACATTTCTCAGGAAAATTAGTGCAACCCCTGGGGCTTTTATGCTAAAATGGCATCACATCCAAGAAGGAAATTTGCTGGTAATTGACGGTTGTATGTTGCGTATATAACACCATTACATAGCTCGGGGAGAGTGTGGAGATATCTTCCCGGAAAGAAAGAGGAGCCCATGGTCGAAAAACAAATGCAAGATGAAGTGCAGACACCAGGTGCAGTATTTTTCATTTTTGGAGCAACGGGTGATTTGGCCCGCCGGAAGCTGTTTCCGGCGATCTACAGTCTCTACCGCGAAGGCAAGTTAGCCGAAGACTTTGCGGTTATTGGTGTAGCGCGTCGTCCGAGGTCACCAGAAGAATTCCGGGAAGACATCTATGAATCCATTAAGGAGTTCTGCCGCTATCCGGCGGGGGAACCCGAAGAGTGGAACGCTTTTGTCGAACATTTTGAGTATAAATCACTAGATATCAATAACGTGGACGGTTTCAAAGAATTACGTGAGCAGACAGAGAGTCTAGAAGCGAAGTTTAACACACCGGGTAACCGGCTGTTCTATCTGGCGCTGGCACCTGAGCTCTTCGGCAGCGTCTCCTATAGTTTGCGTGATGGTGGAATGCTGGAGAGCCGCGGGTGGAATCGACTTGTAATTGAGAAGCCATTTGGATATGATCTGCAATCTGCGGAGCATCTGAATGAGCAGATCCGTGAAGTATTCCGTGAGGAAGAGATTTATCGGATTGACCACTATCTTGGCAAGGAAATGGTGCAGAATATCGAAGTCATTCGCTTTGGTAATGCCTTTTTCGAGCCGCTTTGGAACAATAAACATATTGCCAACGTTCAGATTACCCTGGGTGAGACGGTTGGTGTGGAAGAACGTGGTGGATACTACGATCATTCGGGAGCATTGCGTGATATGGGACAAAACCATATGCTGCAGATGCTGACGATGATTGCCATGGAGCCGCCAAGCCGTTTGTTCCCGGAGGACATTCGGGATGAGAAGGTTAAGGTACTGCGTTCTCTGCGTGCGTTTACCTCTAATGAAGAAGTGAGCACTAACGTTGTGCGCGGGCAGTATACCGAAGGGGAGTATCGTGGCAAGCAGCTTCCGGGTTATCGTCAGGAGGACAAGGTTGATCCGGAATCCAATACGGAGACTTATTTTGCCGCACGTGTATTTGTAGATAATTTCCGCTGGGCAGGTGTGCCATTCTATATTCGGACAGGCAAGCGCCTTCCGGTGAAAACGACCGAGATTGTGGTTGAATTCAAATCCATGCCGAGTAACGTTTATCTGGGCAAAAAGTATAAACTGGAGCCGAATTTGCTCGTCATTCGGGTAAACCCGATGGAAGGAATTTATATTAAAATCAATGCCAAGAAGCCGGGTTCAGACTCCGAGATTCAGCCGCTGGCGATGGACTTCTGTCAGAGCTGCATGATTGGAATCAACTCGCCGGAGGCGTATGAACGTCTGCTGCATGATGCAGCAGAAGGAGACTCCACCTACTTTACCCGTTGGGATGAAGTGGCTACAGCATGGTCCTTCGTTGACCGGATTGCGGCGGCTTGGGCGGAAAATCACGGAGAGCTGCACACGTATCCGGCAGGTACGTGGGGGCCTGAAGCAACAGGCAAACTGCTGGAGCAGGACGGCTTCCACTGGTGGCCGGTGAACGGTCAGGACGAAGACAGTGTCGTCTGGCAAGTGAACAATTAATCATGGGAGTATCACTCATGAGTGGCAGGGATTTTGATTAGAGCGATGTCATTTTATTGTATTGAGATAGGGCTGCTCCTTTAATAAAAAAGACTTGGGCAGAACGCAGCGATGCGATCTTTTCAGGTCTTTTTTTTTGCGGTGGAGAAGGTGGGGTGTAAAAATGTGCATATAATAAAATAAGTTATTGACAAAAAGTAAGTATATAACTTATACTCAATCCAAGAGATAAAGAAATTACGCAAAGACATACGAAACCCGATGACGAATCGGATACGTACATCATTCATGAGATAAAATGTGAACCAGGTGAAGGGGTTACGAAATACATTCATGAGGAAAAAATTTTAGCATAATATCTTTAATCTAAGAATACTATTTTGTATATATTGAATGGAGGAAAAGAAAATGTTGGATGTTGGATTGTTGTTGATTCGTTTGGTGATTGGATTGTCGTTCATGGCGCACGGGGCTCAGAAATTGTTTGGATGGTTCGGGGGATACGGAATCAAGGGAACGGGCGGCTGGTTTGAATCAATGGGAATGAAGCCCGGCGCATTGGTAGCGCTGCTGGCAGGGCTGGCTGAATTCGGCGGTGGATTGCTGCTGGCTCTGGGTCTGCTCACACCGGTAGGCGGCATTCTGATTGCTCTGACTATGGTTATTGCCATTGTGAAGGTTCATGGTGCGAATGGATACTGGTCCACGCAAAACGGATTTGAATATAACCTTGCGATCCTGGTGATTGGTGTAGCAATAGCTTTGACAGGTGGAGGACAATATGCTCTGGACGCATTGATTTTCTAAGAGCGGCACGCGAAATGAATAATGAGTACCTGGACGCCATAAAGATGGCGGAAGGGTGCTCTTTTTTTGCAATCCGAAAAGAGAAGAATCTCTGCTGTACGTAATCGGTTATTTTCGGTAAAGATTATGGTACAATAGGAAAGTTGGATACTAAATCAGGTCTACGGCATGAATGGAAGCACAATGCTTAGGGAGGATGAACTCCGTTGTAAATGTGTAAAATTAACATAGGATGCTTAATTGCCTAATATGCGAAAATGCGAATGTACAATCAACCGGCATAGCCGGATTGCATAAAGATTGAATGGTAGACCGGCCTCGCCGGATTAACGTGAATGAACGGACGAAAGGGATAGAATCTATGAGCAAAGCTGCAGATAACATTCTTCAACAGGAAGTGGACAAACGCCGGACGTTTGCCATTATCTCTCACCCGGATGCGGGTAAAACGACATTGACCGAGAAACTGTTGCTGTTCGGGGGCGCGATTCGTCTTGCCGGTACAGTCAAAGCTCGGAAAGCAAGCAAACATGCAACAAGTGACTGGATGGAAATTGAGAAACAGCGGGGAATCTCGGTAACTTCTTCCGTAATGCAGTTTGATTACCTGGGTCATCGCATCAACATCTTGGATACACCGGGTCACCAAGACTTCAGTGAAGATACGTATCGTACACTGACCGCTGCCGATAGCGCAGTCATGTTGATTGACGTGGCCAAAGGTGTCGAGGCACAGACCATTAAATTGTTCCAGGTTTGTGCGAAGCGTGGTATTCCGATCTTTACGTTCATCAACAAGCTGGACCGTGAAGGACAAAGCCCGTTTGATCTGATGGAAGAACTCGAAAACGTACTGGGGATTCGCTCCGTACCGATGAACTGGCCGATTGGTACAGGTCGTGAGCTATGCGGTGTGTACGATCGGATGAAAAATCAAGTGGAATTGTTCCAAGGGGACGATCACTCGACAATTAAAGTACAAAAAGTAGATGGATACGAAGATCCAATCATTCGTGAGATGGCAGGAGATTATCTGCATGATCAGCTGTGTCAAGATCTAGAGCTTCTGGATGTTGCAGGAGACCAGTTCGACATGGAGAAGGTACAACGCGGTGAACTAACCCCCGTATTCTTCGGTAGTGCCATCAATAACTTTGGCGTGCAGACGTTCCTTGAGAACTTCCTGCAGCTCGCACCGAAACCGGAACCACGTCGCAGTACAGCAGGTGAGATTGAGCCAACGAATGAGAAATTCAGCGGTTATGTCTTCAAAATCCAGGCAAACATGAACCCGGCACACCGGGATCGTATTGCATTCCTGCGGATTGTGTCTGGTAAGTTCCAACGTGGTATGAGCGTGAAGCATAATCGTGTGGGCAAAGAAATCAAACTGTCGCAGCCTCAGCAATTCCTGGCACAGGATCGGGATATTGTAGAAGAGGCTTACGCAGGCGATATTATTGGTCTGTTTGATCCGGGTATCTTCCGGATTGGCGATTCATTGAGCCAAGGCAGCGAGGTTATTTTTGACGAACTGCCAACGTTCTCACCAGAGATTTTTGCCAAAGTTACGGTTAAAAATGCATTGAAACATAAACAATATCAAAAAGGGATTGACCAGTTGACCGAGGAAGGGACGATTCAGGTGTTCAACACCGTTAGCTTCGACGAGACTTTGCTCGGCGTCGTGGGTCAGCTCCAATTCGAGGTATTTGAATACCGGATGAAGGGCGAGTACGGGGTAGACGTGCAGCTCCAGCGCATGCCTTATCAATTTGCTCGCTGGATCGTGGACGAGAATCTGGACCCAAGTAAATTCCGGATCAACTCCGCTCTGGTGAAAGATAAAAAGGGCAATTATGTTGTCCTATTCGAAAATGAATACGCGATGAGAACCGCAATGGACAAAAATCCAACGGCGAAATTCCTGGAGACAGCTCCTTAAGCCGTTTCTTCCTAAAATAGTAAAGACAGCAGAAACAAATGACCTAAATCCCTGATCAGAGGGGTTTAGGTCATTTTTGTTGCTCCCAGCTTTTATATCTCATTAAGAATTCCGTCGCCTAGGCGAAAAGGGAAAATAACATTAGTCATCATTCAGTCTGCTCTCAGCAGCAACGGACGAGGATATCTTCGATCTGTTTGATCAGGTAGCTGAAATCATTGTAGTTGTATGATGATATTACATGCTTGAAGGAAATAGATCAGCCTTGTTAATCGGAGAGTCAGCTTCTAGTGATTAGTTACTGCCGTCTCGGGAAGCTGCATGTATATACACAAACAAGGTACAGCCTCCTGAGTTATGCTCAGTGACTGTACCTTGTTTGGTTGGGGGACCTAATTAGTCTGCGGGGGATGTAACTGCCTTGCTCTTTGGAGCAGGGCACCATCCAGACCAATGAGCCAAATCTTTTTTTGCAGACAGAACAACGTGATGATGGTACCTTTCCCTCCAAGGCTTCAGTTATCTGATGGGTTGAACGGGAATGGTGTGCAGATGCTCCTGCGCGATTTGAATTAATTCTTCCTGCTTCGCAGGTTCCGTGTTCTTCCAGATCATTTCGAAAATGGCACCAAGTCCGGGTAATGCTGCTTCCGGTCCATCTACAGAACCTTCGATCATCTCCCGGAGCTGATCATCACTTTTATCATGAACCTTATGAACAATCGCTTCACGCAGGCTTAATGTAATGGGCATCGCAAGTCCCTCCTCGTATATTCGGCTGCTCTAATACTGTTCCCTGGGAAGCGTGAGCGCATTCAAGTTTATTGGGCTTTGTGGTATACTACGAAGGATATTTAAGTAAACACTGACCCTTAATTGAAAAATGGACTACCAATAGATGCGTAATGCTGAAGTGCAGCGGGAGGTTAGACCCTAATGGCAAAAAAACAATATGCCGTCATTGGCATGGGACGGTTCGGATCAAGTGTAGCCAATGCCCTGAGCGGCATGGGATTCGACGTATTGGCAATTGATGCGGACGAGCAGCGGACTCAGGAAATGTCCAATATTGTGACTCATGCCGTATCGGCAGATTCGACGGACGAAGAAGCGCTGCGTGCGCTGGGCATACGGAATTTTGATGTCGTCGTTGTGGCGATTGGTGAAGACATTCAGTCGAGTATTCTCACGACCCTTATTCTGAAAGATATGGGTGTACCTGTTCTGATTGTAAAAGCACAAAATGAGCTTCATGGTAAAGTATTGCAGAAGATCGGTGCAGACAAGGTTATTTATCCTGAGCGGGATATGGGACTGCGTGTAGCCCATCATCTGACATCTCCAAACATTCTCGATTACATCGAGTTATCTGAGGATTACAGCATTTTGGAGATGAGAGCGTCTGAGCAAATGATCGGTAAAAATCTGCTGGAGCTAAATATTCGTGCACGTTTCGGTTGCAACGTGATGGCGATTCGCAGTGGGAATTCGATGAATATCTCTCCGTATGCGGAGGATCGGATTGCGGACGGGGATGTGCTGATCATCGTTGGTCACAAGGACCATTTGACGAAAATGGAGCTTGCGTATCCAAAGTGATAAGTATAATGACGGGATAAATGGAGCAATCTTTAGTCGGAAAATTTCAATTCGTCATGTAACATGTTGATAAAAAATCCCGCAGACGGGAAGGATGGAAAGATGGATATTGTATCACCGCAAAATACACGTGTGAAGGAATGGGCACAGCTGCTGGAGAAAAAACACCGTACCCGTCAACATAAATATATTATTGAAGGCATTCATCTCGTAGAGGAAGCACTGCGCGCCGGGGCGGATCTGGAATGCATTGTTTACGATGGGGAGCAGGGTGTACCCAAGGAACTGGCTGGACTGGAGGCTCCACTTCAGCGCGTGGAATGGATTAGTGTATCCCCTGCGGTTATCGCCAAGTGTACGGATACGATGACACCCCAACCTGTTTTTGCCATTGTACATAAAGGTCGCGAGCCGCTTCAAAGTCTGTTGTCTTCTGCCAAGGGGTTTGTTGTGGTATTGGACAATGTTCAGGACCCGGGTAATGTGGGAACGATCATTCGCAGTGCGGATGCAGCGGGAGCGGCAGGTGTTGTACTCGGTGCTGGTTGTGCCGATGTCTATAATCCGAAAACGATCCGTTCAACGATGGGATCATTGTTTCATCTGCCAATTGTAGAAGGTCCGTTGGAAACGTTGCTGCCTGAAGCAAAGGCTGCGGGTGTAAAGTTGGTTAGTACGTCTTTGCAGGCGGAGTATTCGTGCTACAGTTATGATTTTACACAATCGGTATGGCTTGTGATCGGTAATGAGGGCAAGGGCATATCGGAATCTACTGCACAACTGGTGGACGATGCAATTACAATTCCGATGCAGGGACAGGCAGAGTCACTTAATGCCGCAATGGCGGCAACGATTTTGCTGTTTGAAGCGATGAGGCAGCGGATGGTTTAGCAGATGAATAATATACTTCATGTTTATATGAGGTAAGAGATATAAGCTTATTCCAACTCGAACGATGAGTGAGGAATGGGCTTTTTTGGTATGGCCCGGTGAAAGTTGAAATAAATAAATCGAACGATATGGAGCTGGTATGCCAATATATAGTGTAAGGAGGAAGGGGATGGATGATGAGTGAGGCAGAAAGGTACATAAAACTTGTGGAATTAACCCGGGCTGGTGATTACGAAGCATATGGGGAGTTATATGAGCTAACGGTGATGGATGTGTATCGCACTGTCCGTTTTCTGATTCGTGACTCATCTGACGCGGAAGATCTGGTACAGGAAATTTATATTCAGGCATACAGGTCCTTGGAGCGTTACGATTCGGAGAGAGCGTTTCGTCCCTGGTTAATGGGTGTGACGATGCGGCAGGTCCGAAGTTACCGGCGGAGACGATTGACGCAATTTCGTTTTAGCAAGCGGATGGAAAAGTCTGATACGGGGCTGGAGTATGATTTTTCCGGTGACTTAATCAACAAGTTGGCAAATCGTCCTCTGCTTGAGCAGGTACACCGATTGCCGTACAAGCTCCAGCAGGCCATCACTCTTCACTATTTGAACGAGTACACGCAAGAAGAGATTTCATGCATATTGGAAATTCCAATAGGAACGGTGAAATCGCGTATTCATGCGGCATTAACCAAGCTGAGGCAGAATCAGAAGTTGAACCTAGGTATTCGGGGAAAGGTGGAGGATTTGCATGAATCTCGATGAACAGCTGCGAACAGCCTACCAGGAAGAGACCAAAAACTGGACAATTTCTGATAGAACAAAACATAAAATCTTAAATGCTGTTCGACGTGAATCACGTCTCAAAAGACATCGGAAAAAATGGCTGGTTACTGTTCTGCTGGCTGCTGTGCTCATCATTCCTACTGGAGCCTATGCGGGGTATTCCTACTTGGCTAACGAAATGTATGGTTCACAGGAAAATATATCAGCGGTGGGTGGAACATCGGAGGATTATATGAGACTGGAAGCGAAGCTGCAGACAGCCAAAAAACATTTAAGTGAAGAGGAATTTATTCAATTTATGGATCTGATGAAGCAAATGGGGCAAATGGCTTTGAAGTATGCGGATCAACAGGGAGAGATGCACCCCGAGCAATGGAGTGTCACAGAACAGACGGAGTTTAATCGTCTTACTGCAGAACTGGAACCATTTTTCGAAAAGCTGGAAGCAGCAAGTGTAGACTCTCCCAAAGAACCTATGGACCAGGAGCAATTTTGGAAGGAACAGCTGGCAATGGCAGAGACGAAGTTTTCTGAGGAGCAGTTTACCGAGTTCAAATCGTTATATGAACAGATGAAGCAGTATGAATCCTTAGTGTCAGATCAGGATGGGAACATCCATGAAGAACGATTGTCTGCGGAGCAGAAGGAAGAACTGAAGCAGGTACGTGAGCGCATTTTCCCCTTCTTGGAGAAGTTGGGTCTTGATGTTCGTAAACCGGGTGAGTAGCTTAGGTAGTGTTCAGGAGCTAAGGAGCGAAAGGGTGTCATTCCTTTTGCTCCTTTTCATTTTGTAGAAATGATTTCGTAGATAATCTTCTTATCTGCCTTGCACATTCAGCCGATACTGATGCGGCGTGGTGCCTGTTGCCTTGCGGAAGACTTTGCAAAAATAAGATGGGCTGGACATGCCTACACGGTGGCCTATTTCCGGAATAGTATGTGTGGTACTTGTGAGTAACACACAAGCATGACGAATACGAGTGGCCTGGGCGTAAGCAACGATGGTCGTGCCGGTAGCTTTTTTAAATATATGGGACAAATGATAAGGCGATAGATGCAGCGTATCTGCGATATCCTCCAGACGAAACACTTCATTGTAGTGCTCTTCAATCCATTGCATGACAGCCTCAACATGAGGATGCAGAACGGGAGAGCCCGCTGGGAGCGCAGTAGAGCAGGGAAACTGCCTGTCTTTCCAAATGTAGCGAAGCTGTGCGAGCAGTCCAAGTAAGAAAAGTCGTGTATCCTCTTCCGCTTCATGTGGAAGCAATGTAGGCAGAATATCGGCAAATTGCTCCATCATCTGAACCAGTGGGGATGAAGTGGAAAGACAGATCGGTTGAAGCGGAGATCTTTGCTCGAGAAGGTCCATTGTAAAACGATTCGATACGGCAAATAGTCGAGAGTGCGAGTTCAGCAGGTGCTGCTCATACATCAGGACACTGCGAATAAAGGGATGTTCTTTCGTGACTTGAATCTGGATCTGATGCAGCTGAAAAGGGCGGAATATCATCAGTGTACCCGGTTCAAGGGGGAATGCCTGCCCCTCGGTTATGAGTTGTCCATATCCATCATGGATATACGTGATCTCCATCTGTGAATGAGCGTGAAAAACCTCTCGGAACGCAGTCGTTGAGGTGCGATGGCATACCAGATTAAATTGATCCTCGGTGATTATGGGCATTAGGAATGCCTCCCCTTCAAAAGCGCAATATGGTTTCATTTTATCACAAGATGAACGCATAAAAGCGCTTTATTATTGTGTATTGTGAAGGGAATAAGGGAGGTATGCATTCATGTTAAATGTGGCCATTATTGGAGCAGGCGCAATCAGTGCAGCGCACATTACAGCGTATTTGGCATTTCCTGAACGATGCAAGATCGTAGCTGTGGTGGATATGTACGCGGAAAAAGCACAGAAACGAATTAACGAATACGGATTGGAGGGAGCGCAAGCTGTTACCGATTATCATGAATTGCTGGATCAAAACATTGACTTGGTTTCCGTATGTACCCCACCGTATACCCATGCACCGATCACATGTGATTTTCTGCATGCAGGTACACATGTGCTTGTCGAAAAACCAATGGCCTCTTCTTTACAAGAGGCGGATATGATGCTGGAAGCGGCGCAAAAAAGTGGTAAGTTGCTCTCGGTTGTGGCACAGAATCGTTTTACGACACCGATGATGAAACTAAAATATGTGCTGGACAGCAAACTTATGGGTCCCATTGTCCACGTACAGGTCGATTCATTCTGGTGGCGGGGCCATAATTATTATGATCTGTGGTGGCGTGGCACATGGGAAAAGGAAGGCGGAGGCTGTACACTTAATCATGCGGTCCATCATATTGATGCGATGCTTTGGATGATGGGTCCTCCGGTGGAATTACAGGCCATGATGGCGAATACGGCACATGATAATGCTGAAGTAGAGGATATTTCCATGGCAATGCTTCGTTTCCAAGAAGGAGCACTTGGTATGATTACCAGTTCAGTGGTACACCACGGAGAGGAGCAGCAGTTGATTTTTCAGGGTAAAGAGGCCAGGGTATCTGCGCCTTGGAAGGTCGTTGCTTCTACGGCACGAGCGAATGGATTCCCAGAACCCAATCCAGATCTGGAACAGCAGATTCAGAAACTCGCTGACGACTTAGTGGATGTTATTCATGTGGGGCATGCTGGGCAAGTGGAGAATGTGCTAAACGCCATTGAGACAGAATCACCCCTTCTGGTGGATGGGAAGAGTGGTCGGAATACACTGGAACTCATTGTAGGCATCTATAAATCGGCCAGTACGGGGGAGAAGGTTACTTTTCCACTAAAGGCGGAGGATGCTTTCTATACAAGGGAAGGGATTATGCAACATGCGGTGCATTTTTATGAGAAAAAGACAGCCGTGGAGAACTTTGAGGATGTGGATATTACGTTAGGGAGAAAGTTGGAGTCTTAGTTAAATAACAAAAAAAGAGGCCAGTTCCACAGATATTGTGAGATCTGGCTTCATTTTATTGGAATCTTATTTATAAAACAAAATTAATACACTCGTTGGTTTCATCTATTTAATTTTGCGATGGCTTCTCTATTTAACCCTAAGAAGGTTATCTCATGGCCAAGGCAGAATCCGACGTAACTACGACATATTGGCAGGAAGTCATGCAGAAGCTGGAAAATAAATTGACAGAAATGAAAAAACATTGGAGATAAATATCCTCATTTTGCTGGTGATGATGGGAAGTATAATAACATCAACACCGATTAGAGGGTTTTAAGTTTCTGGACGGGTATGCTATGGATTATGTACAATATGACAGGAGAGGAAATCTACCGGCATATGGCATGGTCGTGGGATGAAACTTTGGAGCAATGGTTTATAAGACCAATCCCAGATCTTCATCACGATGTTGGCTTCCAGTCATTGGCATCAATGCGGAGAAGATGATGCATTGGATTGAAGACCACTACATAGATGAAATCAAATAAGATCATATGGTAAACAATATCCACTTATCCAAGTCTTATGCTTCCCGTATCTTTCAGCAAGAAACAGGAAGCAGTATTACGGACTAGGTCACAGCCCTAAGACTTAAGCAGGCTGATATCCTAAGCTGGAAACGACTACTCTGTCCGTTCAAGAGGTGGGCAGGCGGTATTCCGCAATGGATCTTATTTCGTTCAATTATTTCGCAAATCGACGGGAACAACTCCCGTACAGTATCGGCAACATTTTGAACACAGCAGCAGACATTAAATCACATGAGGGTAACTGCTGATGTTATTAAAAGTAGCGTCAGTACATTATCGTGATGAAATTTAAAGTGCTATTTTAAAATCACAATGTTTCGGAAATTAAAGTGAAAATGAAGTGTCGCCTCTTAATAGAATGAGAACCTATTCTTTACTCAAAAGTACGTGCTACAGCCACTTATCGGCCCACCGTTCGACGGCGCTTAAAGCGCGCCCCAGCTCTGTGCCTTTGCGGGACAACATATATTCTGTCCGAACAGGGCGTTCCGTAACCACATGACGTACGACCAGTCCCTCTTCCTCCAGTTCCTTCATCCGTTCATTAAGTACCCGTTTGCTCAGGTCCGGAATATAAGCGTGAATTTCACTGAATCGTTTGGGTTCTTCCATCAATGTATGAATAATGAGGGCTACCCATTTCCGGCCAATGATCTGATAAGACTGTTCCACCTTTTCGCATATTTGCTTGGCATTCTCATCATCGCTCATAATAGTACTCCTTTGATTTAGTTATGCTTATTATAGCACTAGTATACTTATTGTAACCTGAGTGTCCACAAGCCATATGTGTAAAATGTCACATACCAATTGTTCTTAATGTTACCACATAAAGCGTTAACATTAAATAAAAACCCTATAAACACTGGTGTTCACAGGTTAGACACGATTGTTGACGAATTGTGACGACAGGTGTAAGATGGGTAACGTCAATTCAATTGGTTACAATTTATAACCTTGATTAAGGTTGTGGAGAGAAGGAATGTTCCATGTTTAATTCAGGTCAGATACACAAGCGGAGGTAAGGCGGGGAACTCCCCCACTAATTCCGTCTTTTGTCATGCTTGGATTTGAACATTTTGCATCATCATATACTATACTGCACAGATCACAGGAGGCACTCCAATGGACGCAATGACATTTGTCCTCTTCGGGGCAACAGGCGATTTAGCCAAACGTAAGATTTACCCTGCATTATATAATTTGTACATTGATTCGAAAATGCCGAAATCCTTCTCCGTTATCGGTCTTGGACGGCGTGAATTGTCGGATGCTGACTTCCAGGCGAATGTTGAAAAGTCACTGCACACCTTCTCCCGTCAAACACCGGAAGAAGAAGCTCAGGTTCGCGACTTCATTGGAGCTTTCCGTTATTGTTCTTTAAATAATACGAAGCTTGAAGATTACACCAAATTGCTGGAACTGGTTCAGAAGCGTGAACAAGAGCTCAACATTCCTGAAAATCGCATGTTCTACATGTCGGTTGCACCGGAATTCTTTGAACCAATCGCACTGAATATTCAAGAAAGCGGCTTGGGTAACACCAAAGGCTGGAAGAAACTTATCATCGAAAAACCATTCGGACACGATCTGCAATCTGCACGTGAACTGAATGAGAAACTCAGCAATACCTTTGCGGAAGAAGAAATTTACCGTATTGACCATTTCCTTGGTAAACCGATGGTTCAAAATATTGAAACCCTCACTTATGCCAATCCGGTCATTCAGGCTTTGTGGTCCAACCGTTACATTGCCAACGTACAGATTACGGCAAGTGAAACGGTTGGTGTTGAAGAACGTGCCGCATATTATGACCAAAGCGGTGCCCTTCGTGACATGTTCCAAAACCATATGCTTCAATTGCTGATGATGATTGGTTTGCATTTGCCAAAACGCTGCACACCGGAAGAAATTCAATTCAAAAAGCAGAAGATCGCTGAGGCTCTTCGTCCATTGACGAAAGAGAATATTGCTTCCGAAGTCGTTCGTGCCCAATATGGAGCAGGCGAACTGCAAGGTGCTTCTGTTGTTGGATATCTGGACGAGCCTGACATTCCAGCTGGTTCTCAGAATGAGACATATGTTGCCGCAAGACTGTGGATCGATGATCCATTCTGGAGCGAGGTTCCATTTTACATTCGTACAGGCAAACGCCTGGCTGAAAAATCAACCAGAATTGTTGTTGAATTCAAGGCTCCACTGAAAACAGGTCATGAATCCGAAAATACAACAGAGCCTAACTTGCTCACGATCGAAATTGGTCCAAAAGAAAGCATCTCGCTTCAATTAAATGCGAAAAACCCACTCAACCAAGGCGAAGTGGAAGCAATGCATATGACCTTCAACTCAGGTGAACGCAACATTCCGGAAGCTTACGAAAACCTGATCTTTGACGCGATGCGTGGAGATTCTACATTCTTTGCTCACTGGAACGAAGTTGAACTGGCTTGGCAATGGGTACAGCCGATCTTGGAGGCATTCCAAGATGGCAGTGTGCCACTCGATACGTACAGCGCTGGTTCGCAAGGACCGGAGTCAGCAGATCGATTGGTTGCAGAGAACGGCTACCGTTGGTGGTAAAAGTAGTGTAAGGGCAGCATCAGAGAAGAGAGCACTACAGTCTGTTCTGCTCGATAAATATACAAATTTTTATGAAATACACCGTTCCAATTTTGCATAAGTCCTTCCGGTAATACCCGGAAGGCCGCGAAAATTTTTAAATATAGATTACTTGGCTCAATTTAAATCAGTTCATAACAATTACGCGCGAGTAGTGAAGGGGACGAAATCGATTCTGAAGAAGCGTAGCGTGCGCCTTTGTCTCCATATTTTAACCATAAACATTATTAATCAAGAAAATTTGGAGACAACAGCGATCGAAAGAACGATTCGTAACCGGAACGGCTACTGCGCCAAGGTTAAGCACTTATTTTGGAATTGGCCAGATAAAAATTAGAAATGTTCATAACAGGAGGAACTAGCAATGAAACTTGGACTTATTGGATTAGGTAAAATGGGATTGAACCTGGGTAGAAACCTGATTGACCACAAACATGAAGTGGTTGCTTTTGACCTTAACGCTGAAGCTGTGAATGAAATGAAAGAATACGGCGCAACAGGCGTATCTTCTTATGCGGAAATGGTGGCTTCCCTTGAATCCCCACGTGTATTGTGGATCATGGTTCCTCATAACGTGGTTGACGCTGTATTGGCTGAAGTAAGCCCACTGTTGTCCAAAGGCGACATCATCATCGAAGCGGGTAACTCGCACTACAAAGAATCCATCCGTCGTTACGAGGAAATGAAAACTAAAGGCATTCACTACATGGATGCTGGTACATCCGGCGGTATGGAAGGCGCTCGTAATGGCGCATGTTACATGATCGGTGGCGATCCTGAAGCTTGGGCAATCGTTGAGCCAGCGTTCAAGGATACTTCCGTTGAAAATGGTTACCTGTATGCAGGTAAAGCAGGTAGCGGTCACTTCCTGAAAATGGTCCACAATGGTATCGAGTACGGTATGATGGCTTCCATCGGTGAAGGCTTCGACGTATTGGAGAAAAGCGGCTTCGATTTCGACTTCGAACAAGTTGCTCGTGTATGGAACAACGGTTCCGTTATCCGTTCTTGGTTGATGGAATTGACAGAGCGTGCATTCTCCAAAGATGCTAACCTGGATGAAATCAAAGGGGTTATGCATTCTTCCGGTGAAGGACGTTGGACGGTTGAAACAGCATTTGACCTGCAAACTGCTACACCGGTTATCGCGTTGTCCCTGTTGATGCGTTACCGCTCCCTGGAAACAGACACGTTCACAGGTAAAGTTGTCGCAGCATTGCGTAATGAATTTGGCGGTCACGCTGTAGAAAAAAATTAAATCATATATAACTGTTAACATATACGGATAATCGGGTAATGATGAGTATAGTTGTTTACAAAATTCATCAAGTGGAGGGAACATATCATGAAATTTTTCTTAGATACAGGTAATGTTGAAGAAATCAAACGGATCGAACGTCTTGGTCTGGTGGATGGAGTCACGACCAACCCGTCTTTGATTGCCAAAGAAGGTCGCGTATTTAAAGAAGTGATTCAGGAGATCTGTGGCGTTGTTAAGGGCCCGGTCAGTGCTGAAGTGATCGGACTGAAAGCCGAGGATATGTTGAAGGAAGCTTATGAAATTGCAGAGTGGGCACCGAATGTAGTGATTAAACTACCGATGACCGAAGATGGACTCTATGCTTGTCATGAACTGACGCAAAAAGGAATTAAAACCAATGTAACGCTGATCTTTTCCGCAGCACAGGGCCTGATGGCGGCGAAAGCTGGCGCAACGTACATCAGTCCATTTGTTGGCCGTCTGGATGATATTGCGGTGGATGGCATGAAGCTGATTCGCGATCTGCGTCTCATTCTTGATACGTATGATTTGCCTTCCGAAATTATTGCAGCAAGCATCCGTAATATCAAACACGTGGAGGATGCAGCGCTTTCCGGTGCGCATATCGCGACCATTCCGGGTTCGCTCCTGCCAACATTGTGGAAACACCCGCTGACAGACAGCGGCATTGAGCGTTTCCTGAAAGATTGGGAGTCCGTTCCGAAATAATAAAATGTGGACAGTAGTCTGATTCCTCAGACCTGCGTTCCATGTAAAAGCCTTTCGTCGTGCAGACAACATCTGCTGGCGGAAGGTTTTTTTGGTTGGAGGTGATGATATCCCCGTACGAGCAGGTGCTGTCCTTCTTTTTCGGGACAACGGTGCATAAGGATAGTTATATAGCCTATAGCTCATCCCGCAGGGGAGGGACGCCCGATGATGAGAAGACGATGGCGAAGCCGAAGACGCCGCAAGCCGCCAAGTGGCAGGCGCAAAATGTGGTTGATTATTTTATTGGTAACAGCATTTTGTTTGATGCAGGGTTTTGCCTATGTCGATAAGAAAATGAAACCGCCTATCATGCATCTGGCCAAAATCAGAGTGAAGCAGATTGCAACGGAAGCGATCAACAAGGCGATTACAGCGCAGGTTTCCGAAGGTAAATCCACCGAAGGGCTGATTGACTGGAAAACCGATACGGCTGGGAAAGTGTCCGGATTTATGCTGAATTATGATGAGCACATGCGGATCACTGCGAGTACGATGAACATCGTGCAATCCACTTTGCAGAACGTGCATATGTTAAAAGAAAAAATTCCGCTGGGGCAGGCGTTGGGCAGTCCGGTACTGGCATCCTTTGGTCCAAGTATACCGGTTCGTATTGAGCCTCAGGGAGCCGTCAAGGTGGATCTGAACACCCGTCAGCAGAATGCCGGTATAAACATGATTCTGGTTGAAGTGTACATTCACATCATTGCCGAAGTGGCGGTAGTGGTGCCCTTTGACATGGAACCTGAGACCGTCGATACGGAAATTCCGATATCTTACCTGTTAGTGGTCGGGGATGTGCCGATGTACTACTATGATAATCAGGGCAAGCCGGTGGGTAGCAACGGCAGCAATGCACCTGCAATTGCACTGCCATCGAGTCAGGCGGGTGTTTCGAGTGGTCATGGAGGAACGCCAAATGGAACCTCTCCCAATCAGCAGCAGGCTCCAGCAAACGGTCTGAACGGAAATGGACTGGAGGTTGAGCCGGATTTGTCTGATCCAAATGAGGGATTGCAGCTTGACGTGGATGGGAACCATTAATGAGTCCAAAGCAAATATCGAACAAAAAACGGGGCCTCTATGATAGAGGTCCCGCTTTGCATTAAAAAATTATCTCAATACTAAAGAGATACTTATTATCCCTTATTCCAATTTAATTGTTTTGCTTTCAGTTGCCTTTGGCTTTTTTCTGTTTACGTTCTTCCTGTTCCCAATGCTTCAGATGAGGGTATGGGTCGAACGACCATTCATTCAGCCCGCTGTCGCGATAAATGCCATAGTGCAGGTGAGGCGGAAACTTGCCTTGTGTACCTGGTTTTCCATACCCTGAACTGCCCACCCAGCCCAAAACCTGACCAGGGGTAACCACTTCGCCGATATGGGCGTTTTTGTCAAAGCCGGATAGATGAGCGTAATAGTGGTAATGGTTGTTCAGATCGCGAATGCCAATACGCCAGCCGCCAAACGGATTCCAGCCTTTGATTTCAACGACACCGTAACAGGTACTGCGTACAGGCAGGCCATGCGGTGCAAAAATATCCGTGCCTTCATGAATACGGTACCCACCCCAGCTGCGTTTGGTCCCCCAGGTACTACGGTACGAATAGTTGGTTCCGAGAGGGACGGGAAAAGCGTGACCAAAGAGATCGAGGCTGTCAAAATGCTCATATAATTTCGCAAATTGCTGAATACGCTGCACCGCCCGGGAGTTATGGTAATAGTCCCACAGAGCGATATTGAAGTCCTCCTGCTTGGTCCCATATTTCTGAATAATGGATGCCATGCTGTAAAGTACGTCGAGGTCATTATTGGCATCTGCAACACCATCACCAGAACCATCTCGACCATACCCGTTGAAAAAGATAATGGAACCCGGGTGTTGATCCGTCTCATCCGGATTGAGCCAGCCTCTCCAGGCTGGAGGGGTCATGAATATACCGGTCAGACGATCCGGATGTTTACGATCTTTTGGATGTGCACGCGAGATGGTTCGTTCATATTGATCAATTGCTGCGAGCCTGTACCATGGAATTTGGGTCATTTGACCAATGCTTTCATATAGATGCCGGCGCGAAGCGAAAATGTCCGCTGGTTTTTGCTCTACAGCCTGAGGTTTGGAATCAGCGGCGGTAGGTTCACCGTAAACATCAACAGGCAAGAATGGGAGAAGCAGTGTGCCTGCAAGCAATGTTTTGATCCAAAAGGAATACGTTAACCGCGATGTAAAGCGATCTTGCACAGGGAAGCAGCCCCCTTTCCAATAAGATGATGCACATGGTGCCCGGTGAACCAAGCTATAACCTAGCGTTCTTCAAAAGTCTTCATTTTATCCACCATGAATGAGATGTGACAAATGGGGGTTTTTCCAGCGCTTTCATGGTATAATATGTTCCGAGCAACAGCCTAACTTCAGTAGAAAGAAGGTTTATGCATTGGCTAAACGTGTTAAAGAACCGAAACCGGACTGGATTCGGATCAAATTGACAACCGGCGATAACTATCAGGAAATGAAAACGATGATGCGTTCCAAAACGCTGCATACAGTATGTGAGGAAGCACGGTGCCCGAATATTTACGAGTGTTGGGCCAATCGGACGGCTACTTTTATGATTTTGGGCGACATTTGCACACGGGCATGCCGTTTTTGTGCGGTAAATACCGGCTTGCCAACGGAACTTGATTTACAGGAACCAGAACGCGTGGCAGAAGCGGCAGAACAGATGAATCTGCAGCACTGCGTAATTACGAGCGTGGCGCGTGACGACCTGAAGGATGGAGGAGCGACGATCTTTGCGGAGACAGTGAAGGCCGTTAGTCGTCGTTTGCCTTTATGCAGTGTAGAAGTGCTGATTCCGGACTTTTTGGGTGACCGGGATTCCTTGCAGATTGTAATGGATGCCAAACCGGACATCCTGAATCATAACATCGAGACTGTAGAGCGATTATCGGACAAAGTCCGTGCCAAGGCGAAATACAAGCGTTCACTCGAACTGCTTGCTCGTGCCAAGGAAATGCAGCCAAATATTCCAACGAAATCGAGCATCATGCTTGGTGTGGGTGAGGAATATCATGAAATTTTGCAAACGATGGATGATCTGCGCGCTGTGGATTGTGACATTATGACGATTGGTCAATACTTGCAGCCATCCGAGAAACATCTGTTTGTAGAGAAGTATTATCCGCCAGAAGAGTTCGCATCATTGAAGCAGGAAGGACTGAAGCGTGGATTCAGCCACGTCGAATCCGGACCTATGGTCCGCAGCTCTTACCATGCGCATGAACAAGTAAAATCTGCTGCGAAAAATGCTGAACAGGCGGCATCTCACGCATGATGGAGGATACAGGATTGGAAGAAGAAAAAGGTTCAGAAGAGATTCAAGAATCGGTTCAGGAGCCAGTACAGGACAAACCCAAAGAACCGGTTATTGTTCAAATCGGCGGAAAAAATTATGAAATCGTGCAGAACCATAAAGAAGGCTGGAATCCTGAAGTTTTCCGTGACCGTTACAGCGAAGTGCTGGAGCGGTACGATTACATTATTGGGGACTGGGGTTACAGCCAACTGCGTTTGAAAGGTTTTTACCGGGACAACCATCCCAAAGCTACGAAGGATTCCACGATCTCCAGCATGGTGGACTATATCAATGAATACTGCAACTTTGGCTGTGCATACTTTGTGCTTCAGAAGAGCAAAGATCAGCCTCAAGCCAAAGCAAAAAGCGGTTCCTGAGAAGGACCGCTTTTTTGTTGCGTGTATTTAGTCCAAAAAAGCTGTGCGAACCCTGTTCCAAAACGGATAAGGCCGGAAACGGGCAAAACTGACCTTATGACGGGCCACTTGGCAGCGTACCGATATGAGATCTTCCACCATAATGTTTACGTGGTCAATGGTAAGCAACAACCGCTGATCCTTGCGTGAGAAGATATCACAGTGATGGTGCTTGGGCAAAATAACCGGTGAACCCAGCGTCCGATAGACGCGGTTATTGATTGAAGCAATCTCGGCGATCTGAATAGCCTCGATCGTTGGATGCACCATGGCGCCGCCAAGCGCCTTGTTGTATGCCGTACTGCCTGAAGGGGTCGATACACAGATGCCGTCTCCCCGGAACATCTCAAACGTCACGTCATTAATGTCAACCTGAGCAACGACTGTACCGTCTACACCTTTTAACGTAAATTCATTCAGTGCGATATAGGAGGTATTGCCCGACTTTTTACGAATCTCAAGCTCCAATAACGGGTACTCCACAATTCGGGGTTTGAGTCGTTCCGGGTCGCCTTTGCCGCTCATCAATCGAACCAATTCCCTTAATTCTTCCTTCTTCCAATCGGCATAAAAGCCGAGATGGCCTGTATGAACCCCAACAAAAGCAATATCCGGGATGCGGTCGATGAAATTGTGAAATGCTTGCAGCATCGTACCATCGCCTCCGATGGAGATGACAATCTCCGGCGATTCTGCATCCAGCTTAAACCCTTCCTCTTTGGCCAGCGCATGAAACTGCTGACTGAGATCAATCGATAACTGGTCTCCGCGGTCTTGAACATAGTATCTCAAGATGAAAGCTCCTTTGTGGTCATTATACTACCGATGATAATCAATTCCAGGGAAGAACACAACGTTGGATTGATATTCAGTTGAATATAAAGTCACAGGATGGCTTATTTTTTCATACGCCGAGGTAAGAAAAAGGGACTCATCAGAGAAAGCATCAGCAGTAAAAGTAATACGCCCCCAAATACACCTATTCCCGAAAACAGGATCTGTCCCCAATCTGGTGTATACGAAAATAATTCTGGCGTGGCACCCGTTTGGAACAATACAGGCCATTCCGAACCACCCATCATCGGCAGCCATAACAAAAGTACAAGTATGGGTGCAATGAGAGCGTGGATTGCTCTGGCAAACAGAAAGGGGCCGTATCTCATCGTTGTGTTGCTCAGAACACTCATAATCTGGGCATGAACGGATAATCCCCCCCAGGAGAGGACGAATGCAGCAGCAGCAGCTTTGTACACTAGCGGAATGGATATGCCCGCCCCTCCCGCTTCTTTGGCTCCCAAAGTGACTTCAAATAACCCGCCTACGAGGCTGTGGGATAAGGCAGGCGGGAATCCAGTATATCGAAGCAGTTGTTCCGTAATGGCATATAATCCGCCTAACCATCCCGTTTGAACGAGTAACTCCATCATAACGGAGAAGAATACAACTAATCCTCCTACGATAATAATAAGGCGGAGGGATGAGGAGATTGCCTGGTGCAACAATTCACCAAATGCCCGTCCATCAGCTTTCCTTGCCTCGTGCATGGCATAAATGGCTCGGACTAGTCTGCTTCTGTGTACCTCTTCAGATGCGGAGGGAGAGTTGATAATCGACGGTTTATCCTTTACGGAGACGCCGCCATGGAACCGCATGAGCAGGCCCACAAGAAATGCAGCACCATAATGTGATGTGACCAGTATGGGAGCAATAGCTACATTATGAAAAAAACCGACCGATACGGCTCCAATCATAAAGATGGGATCGGATGATGTGGTGAAAGCAACGAGGCGTTCACCTTCTTCCCGAGTAACCAATTTTTGCTCCCACAACTGTGCAGTCAATTTGGCCCCAGTGGGATAACCGGAAGCGCAACTGACGGCAAACACAAAGCCACCGCTTCCGGGAACGCGAAATAGCGGACGCATCAATGGATTTAAGAGTGTACCCAAAAAATGAACAATGCCGAAGCCAAGAAGCAGCTCGGAAAGCACAAGAAAGGGAAAAAGGGAGGGGAAAAGCACGTCCCACCAAATGGATAGTCCACGTACACCAGCATGCCAGGTTTCCGCAGGAAACAGCACCATCAACACACACAGGATCAGGAGAGCTAGTGGGATCAGGACTTGGGTGATTCGTTGTGAAGCGGCCATGAATTCTTCTCCTTTATTTTTGGAATGGTGAGTGTGCAGCAGATCGCTGGTGCTTTTGCCATCAATATATGAGACAAAGCGGACAAACAGTACAAATTAATGTCTAGAAAGCGCTTGCAAAAGTGGCTGTGTTTTTAAGAGAAGTATGCTAAAATGATAAAAACGCCTGAACGTCACCTAATTACCTAGAAGGTGGAATTAAATCGGATGGAGTGATGATTATGAGTCTTGTCACCGGAATCCTGGTTTGTGCTTTTGTTTATGTTATACGTGCCTCGCTTGTGCGCTCTGAAGAAGAGGACTGGCGAAGTTACTGATGAAATATTTGGTGCGCCAAACCTCTTGTTTGGCGCTTTTTTTGTGCCTTCAGTCTGAGATAGACCTGTGTGAGTCATGGCTATGTGGGACCATAACCCTTTCATGTTATATAGGACTTTTGGTTTTTTTTTGATAGAATGAAGACAAGGCGCTCGTGGCCTTGTTCTTCATTCTCCTTTCATAATTAAGCATGGGAGTGTAATATATTTCAAAATTCGACATCTGAAAGGAGGGGGAAGCGGAATGAATCCTAGTTTGAGCATCTACGACAATCTTGGTGGAGAGGCAGGCGTTCGCGCACTGGTTGAAGCTTTTTATCCGATTGTTCAGCAGAATGAGAAGCTGGCTCCTCTTTTTCCGGAGGATATTCAGCCGGTAATTGACAAGCAATACATGTTTTTGTCTCAGTTCTTCGGTGGTCCTGCATTGTTTTCCGAGGCTTTTGGTCATCCGATGATGCGTGCCCGCCATATGCATTTTGAAGTGACGGTTGAACGGGCAGAAGCCTGGCTTGCATGTATGGATCAGGCGTTGACACAGGTCGGTGTGGAAGAGCCATTGCATTCTTTCGTCCTGCAGCGATTGTCGGGGCCAGCACATCATTTTGTGAATACACCTTAGTTCCGATTATAAGCTTTTGGGAGAGGGATGGAATGAGTGGAATTAGAGCCTCTGTATAAGGTAAAAGTGAAGTGTCATTATTGCGAGATCGAGTATGATACCTCACGTGTAAGACCAAGCTTGAAACGGCCATACCGGACGGATTCCGATTTTTGCGCTTATTACAAGCTGGAGAATCCGGATTTCTATGTTGTACGAATCTGTCCGGCGTGTGGATTCGCTTCGACGGAAAATTCAACGGAACAATTGAACGATAGACAGCGCAAGGCTTTCAAGGAGCAGATCGGCAATCGTTGGGTGAAACGAGACTATAGCGGAGCGCGGACACTGGAGCAGGCGATGGATTCATACAAGCTTGGACTGCTGTGCGCGCAGGTTATTCAGGAGAAAGATCGTGTCGTTGCAGGTCTGCTGCATCATATTGCCTGGCTGTATCGTTACATGGAGGATCATATTCAGGAAAACCGTTTTCTTGAATTTAGCCTTGAGGCTTACGTAAAGGTTTTTGAACGGGAAGGTACTGGCGGGAATGAAGCCAAGCTGTTGTATCTGCTGGGAGAGTTGAACCGCAGGGTAGGTCGATTCCATGAGGCTGTAAAATGGTTCGGCAGGGTCATTCATGACAAGCGCATTACCGATGCTGCCATGATTCGTGCTTCGCGGGAGCAATGGGCATTGCTGCGGGAACAGATGATCTCGAGTAAGTTGGAGTTGCCGGCTGAGATGATTGAAGCAGACAAAGAGGCTGCGAAACGCAGCCCCATTTGATAAGTGAGAGTTGTTCTTTAATTGCGGACAGGACGACTGGATAGCAGGTAATCACTATCGTTGTCGATCACAGTCATGCTGGCATTACAACAAGGAAAGACCAGCAATTTCTTTTTGCCTTCGCGAATGCGTACAAGCTCCTTCGGTTTGAGCGGCAGCAGTACATTGTTTGCATGGCAGTACGGACATTGCTGTACATAAATGTCCCCCATTACAATATCGTAAGGCCAGCTGTTCTCAAAGGGAATCATTCTTGCTCGCCTTCCGTAGAGGCAGGTTTAGCCGCTTCTTCTTTGGCCAATTCGGCGATTTTCTGCATCAGGATATGCTGCGGCATATGCATCAGATGTTCGAGGGGAACACCCAGAGATTCTGCTAATTTGACGGCTGTGTCAGCCGAGACTTGTAAAGGTTTCATACGATTACCTCCTGAAAATAGCTTAAACTATTTCTCTAGTATAGAGATATAGCGCTTATAAAACCAGTTCTAATTCAAGGTTAATTATCCATTCTACTGAGAGAGGTGCCTTATTTAAATGAAAACACCATTACAACCCGTCTGGGATCTGGAGTCCATTTTTAGTGGAGGTTCTGCCTCCGAGTCGTTTGCTGCGTATTTGATTGAGCTGGAGCAGGATGTACGCAAGCTGCAAGCCCTTTTGAAAGAAACACCTGCACCCAAGTCACTGGCAGAAACAAATGCGTTTGATCCGATTCTGGAACTGCTGCAGAGCTGTTATATCCGAATTTCGGAAGGGTCCGCATTTGTGTCCTGTCTTTCTTCACAAAACCAAAAGGATAAAAAGGCAGTTCAGCTTCAGGGCACCATTAGTTCTCTTGGCGCGATGTTGAACAGCAGCAAGTCCCAATTCGATAATACGCTTAGCCAGACGACAGACTCTGTATGGGAAGCATGGATTGCTCGGGAAGATATTCAGCCGCTTGCCTTTGTACTGAACGAGAGCCGCACACAGGCTCGTGAGAAACTGTCACCTGAGCTTGAAGGTCTTGCGCTGGATCTCGGCGTAGATGGTTACCATGGGTGGGGCAAATTCTATAACACCATTGTAAGCAAGGTTAACATTCCATTTGAACAAAATGGTGAAACGGTAATGTTGTCCGCAGGTCAGGCTGCCAATAAGCTGAGCGACAGTGACCGGAATGTCCGCGAGACTGTATTCGCTAATTGGGAACAGGCTTGGACGGATGTTGAAGACTTCTGCGCAGATACATTAAACCATCTTGCCGGTTTCCGTCTCAAATTGTATGAGAAGCGCGGCTGGGATGACATTCTTAAGGAACCTTTGGCGATCAACCGGATGTCGCGTCAGACGCTTGATACGATGTGGGACGTAATTAACGGTGCCAAACCTGCGTTGGTTCTATATTTGGAGCGCAAGGCGAAACTGCTTGGTGTAGAGAAACTCAGCTGGAGTGACGTTGATGCACCCGTAGGCAAGTCGGGTGGAAAAGTCACCTATGACGAGGCAGCCATCAATATTGTTGATCAATTCGCCAAGTTCAGTCCCAAACTTTCCAAGTTTGCAGAGATGGCTTTTGAGAAACGTTGGATCGAAGCAGAGGACCGTCCTGGCAAGCGTCCAGGGGGATTCTGTACGTCCTTGCCACTCAGCAAAGCAACACGTATTTTCATGACCTTCTCTGGGACGCCGTCGAATGTGTCGACACTTGCCCATGAACTTGGTCACGGATATCATCAGCACATTATGGAAGAACTGCCGGCCTTGAATCAACGCTATGCCATGAATGTAGCGGAGACGGCATCTACCTTTGCCGAGCTGATTGTAGCGGATGCATTGGTTCAGGGAGCAACGGATGAGCAGGAGAAGCTTGCTCTGCTTGAAGACAAGATTCAACGAAGCGTTGCGTTCTTCATGAATATTCACGCCCGTTTCCTGTTCGAAAATCGATTTTATGAGCAACGCAAACAAGGTTTGGTGAATGCAGATGAGTTGTCCAAACTGATGGTGGAAGCACAGCAAGAAGCGTTCTGTGGTGCGCTTGCATCGGATCATCCGCATTTCTGGGCATCCAAGCTGCATTTCTATCTGACAGGTGTACCATTCTACAACTTCCCGTATACGTTCGGATATATGTTCAGTGCAGGCATCTACGCCAGAGCGCAGGAGGAAGGCACGGCATTTGCCGATAAATACGATGATTTGCTGCGGGATACGGGCCGAATGACGGTAGAGGAACTGGCTCAGAAACATCTGGGTACAGATCTCACACAACCGGATTTCTGGCAAAATGCTGCGAACCTGGTCATTGCCGATATTGATCAATTTCTTGAGATGACAGAATCCGCAAAATAGTATTCCTATATATGAAATGTGGCTGCAATCCTGTGTAAATGCACACGGGGTTGCGGCCTTTTTTTGTGTTTCTAAAAGTTAGACACCCGCTAAATAATTTGTCGCAATTGAGAGAAATAACTCGCTAAAAGGACGCAAAATGGCAATTAATTGTGCAAATTATAGTTATAATTACCCAAGTTTGTTTTTCTTTGTTGAATGACCACATATGTTGTCATATAATGAGTCATAAGTCCTTGTTTTGTAGGATGAAGTGCATAAAGGAGGAGCGTTATGGTAAAAATTGACCAGCTTTCATTAGCACGACAGTTGGATCTGGTGTTCAAAGAGCTTGATCATGAATTATCAGGGTTAGATTCAGGTGTAGTTTTTGTGCAAATACGAAATAATGTAATTGGGAAGTTTGGGATTCGACATAATCCGATAACCGGACGTGATGGTCAAATGGAAGTGGAGGACGGTGGATTAAACGAAAACCAGCGCTCTTCTTTCCGCGCAATGGCACTGGAGACTTTGAAATTCAAGCGAAATTGGACTCATGGAGAAATTGCATATGATTTTACAGTAAGACAAGGCATGATTCTGGTTGATGCCACGATGGAGTCCAACTATAATATGGCGAACCTGATGATTCGTTATCCAAGAACCAATACATACATGGATTCAGGCATGGAGTCGTCTTCATAATTGCGATGAGCACACAGGAAAGCGGCACTTCCGAAGAAGGCCGCTTTTTGCTCTTGCATATACGAGCACAAATTACGAGCTTACGAACGACCCGATAATTGCTGCTCAGCGATTTGGACCAGACGTTTAGTGATGTAACCACCCAGAGAACCTGTCTCACGGGAAGTGTAGTTACCGTAGTAACCGTCTTGGGGAATTGTTACACCCAGCTCTTGTGCAGCTTCAATTTTCAATTGTTGCAAAGCTGCAGTTGCTTGAGGAACAACCAGATTGTTTGAAGAATTTCTGCTTCCTTGGTTTTGACCTCCGTACATGTGTGTCACCTCCTTATGGCTTGGTGATGTTAGTATGGTTAGAGAATGAGGAAATATGCATGATATGGCGTAAGGTAAAATTTGGACAAAAGAGAAGAGATATAACATGAAAAAAGCCGACCCAGTATGGATCGACTACGTAAAATAAAAGGAAAACAATAGGGGCTATATCCCATAGAAGGCGTCTGAGAGTACAAGATTACTACTCGGTTGGCGGAACAATCTCAATACGTGTAAAAAGTTCAACGGGCTGTTCAGGTTCTAGACGGATTAGTCCCGTTTGCTCGTCTGTTAAATTCAAATTAGGTGCATCAGGAAGCCATGTGTAGGGTTCAATGCATAGAAATTGATCGGATTCGCCCTTGGTAAAGAGGACCCAATGTTTGAAATATGCTTCATCTGCTGAATATTTCAGCAAATATCCATCCTGTCTGCGCAAATGAGCTACAGCTGGTTGACCTTCGGCAGCTTTCAAAATGGTATCCCAGTTGCGTCCTTGCATGTTCATGCCTTCGTTCAAAGAGGACCATTCTCCGAGAGATTCAATCTCACCTGTAGGCAGTTGTTCCTCGTTCTGAGCGTAGATCCCGGACACAGGAAGTTGAAGCGTCCATTCGGCAGGTTTGCCGTCAAGCAGAAACCATGTATGATATCCCATTCCAAAAGGAGCAGGAGTGGAGCTCAGATTGGTCACACGCAGACGCTGGCTTAACACCGCGTTTTGTAATCTGAACGTCATCTCAAGCTTCAAAGGAATTGGAAATTGAGCCATCCAATGCTCTTCATTTTCAGTTAATAATTCCGTTGTAATTGCACAGCCATCTTCATCTTCTTCGATGTCGCTGACACACCAGGACTGGCTGCGGTGGAGGCCGTGAATATGGTTGTCATTGGCCGTATTCTGATCGAATTGGTAATGAACTCCCTCATATTCGAATTGTCCTCGATGAATGCGGCCTGGCGGAACAAGAAGCGGAACGCCGAAGTGATACGGCTTCTGCAAATAAAAGGCAAGTTCATCTTCTTCCGGACTGCGAACGACATCGCGGCCCTGCACCAGATCGCGAATCGAGATAATGTTATTTCCAAGACGCGGCAGCAGGGTAATCTCCAATTCACGGCTATGTAGGATATACGTGTCGTAACCATTCCATTGGCCTTTGGTCACTTGTTTCATATCGATGCTCCTTTTCCCACTTGAAATCTGTCTGCAAACGGCCATTCCTATCTGCCGTTGCAGGCGTGTCATTGTGTACATGCCACTTATCCCATTAACATGCTGAATGAATGCTGTTGATTAGGATAAGCAATTCCATCATAACAGATTTCTGTGAAGTGGGTAAAAAAAGCTATTCCCATTTTGACATTCTGCTCCATGCGGATTAAGATGGTATTCTGAACGATGGTTTTATCCACTGAATGATAATCAAAGCGATGACAGGGACAAGTAAGCCAAGAGAACTCTCCCCAGAAAGCCGGTGGGTGATGTGAACCGGTGTGAACTCTTTACCGAATGGACCCTTGAGTGCTGATTTGAACGGGCGGTGTCTGAAGCTTGGGCAACCCTTAGTAGAATCGGACGTATACTCCACGTTACGGAGAAATGAAGGCATTTCTTCTACATGATCTAATGAGGTCGACAGGAATGAAGAAATGCGAATAAGGGTGGCACCACGGTCTCACGTCCCTTGCGGATGTGGGGCCTTTTTGCGTTCGCTGAGAATAGGAACAAACCAATAGGGAGGCGTTATGTAAGATGAAAACAGTACTTTCGGGAATTCAGCCGAGTGGCAAGCTCACATTGGGCAACTACATCGGAGCAATTAAAAACTTTGTGAAATTGCAGCATGACTACCAATGTCACTTCATGGTGGTTGATCTTCACGCTGTAACGGTAGCTCAAGAGCCAGCTGCGCTGCGTGAGCAGTCTGAAGCGGTAGCTGCATTGTTCATCGCAGCTGGAATCGATCCTACGAAATCCAATGTGTTTCTGCAATCCCATGTACCGCAGCATGCTGAATTGGGCTGGTTGATGACTACACTGACTTCGATGGGTGAGCTCGAACGCATGACTCAGTTCAAGGACAAATCATCCGGTAAAGATTCCGTTGGCGCCGGACTGTTTGTCTATCCTTCATTAATGGCTGCTGATATTTTGCTGTATAATGCTGATCTTGTGCCTGTAGGCGAGGACCAAAAGCAGCATCTGGAACTCACACGCGATCTGGCAGGACGCTTTAACCACCGTTACGGTGAGTATTTCACGATTCCAGACCCTTATATTCCACAGGTGGGTGCTCGTGTAATGTCACTGGACGATGCATCTTCCAAAATGAGCAAAAGTAATCCCAATGCGGGCAGCTACATTGCCTTGCTTGATCCGCCAGATGTCATCCGCAAAAAAATCAGCCGTGCCACAACCGACTCCGGTCGTGAAGTTGTATATGATCCGGCAAACAAACCTGAAGTCAGCAACCTGATGAGTATCTACGCTGAATGTGCAGGTCTGACATTGAACGAAGTCGCGGAACGTTATGAAGGCAAAATGTACGGTCCGTTCAAAAAAGAACTGGCTGAAGTGGTCGTATCCGTTATTGAACCTTTACAGGAACGGTATCGTGAGATTCGTGAGTCTGGCGAATTAGCTGACATCCTGGAAACTTCAGCTCGTCGGGCAGAAGCGGTGGCTTCCCAGACCCTTAATGCGGTTAAAGAACGTATGGGGTTTGTTCCTAGACGTACGTTGAAATAGGGCGAGGCAAATAGCTTAAAGTAGATGAATTGTTCACATCATAAAGAGGAGCCCTGTGGCTCCTCTTTATTTCGTACTACCTATGAAGTAAAGTTTACCGGGTCAAGAGGCTGTTTCCGAGGTGGTACGTGCTTCACGACGCTCTTTCTTTGCGCGAATAACAAATCCCCAGCCGATGTTGGCAATGGACACGACAAACAGCAGCGTGGCCAACCAGCCGGAGTATGAGATCATGATCGCCGTAACCGCTAACAACATAATCGAAGAGAATGCAAACCATAGCGATAAACCTTTGCTCATTGGGAAAAACCTCCATATAGAAATTAGATAAAATTCCGTATAACCTGAAGCGCACGAGCCATAATAATCTTGCAAGCTTGCAATTACATTACAGACACAGATTGAAGGGAGATTTTAAATATGGCTCAAGGATCTCGTTCTAACAACTTGGTGGTACCTCAAGCAAACTCAGCATTGCAACAACTGAAAATTGAAGCTGCACAAGAACTGGGTGTAACTATCCCACAAGACGGTTACTACGGTAACTACACTTCCCGTGAGACAGGATCTCTGGGTGGGTACATCACCAAACGTCTGGTACAAATCGCTGAGCAGTCTCTGGCTGGGTCTGGCAAATAATTTATCATAACCAAAGAGCAACAAGCAGAAAGCCCGGAGCGGAAACGCTCCGGGCTTTCTCGCGCATGCGTTCCTATGTCTGATTGTGCCCTTCCATGCACCTTTCGTCAAGAGCGTGCGGATAAAAGTTTTTTATCCATTTTCTCATCGCTCAACCAGCCGACATAGGTATCAATCGTTTCAAAATTTCGATCCATAACAACTACAGCGACAAATGGATACTGTTTGCGGTGTCGATAACGTACATCGGCCCAGCGAACCTTGTACCCTGCTGGTAGTTCTTCGACCTCAGCGACAGCATAGGAGGTGAAGTACAGAAATGCAGTGACTTCAGGAGATTTGCGCGAGGCGGCAACAGCCGCGTGAGTGGACGATGAAGCATGGAGATTCCAGGTTAGGACGGAATGATCCATTTTGCCAATTTCATAACTGCCATCTTCATGTCTTTTCACCACATGCCATCGATTCCAGGATATCGTGGGGATCACCATGTAATGAGCCTCAGAATTATTTTTGTCCAGTCGCTTCACCTGTCTAACAGCCATAGCACGTGCTATGGTCCGCCATACATAATACAAGCCAATCAAAATATACAGTGTAACAAAGAGTGGAGCAGGAGCGATCAGATCGAAAGCCCATAACAAAATGGCCAGCACATGTGTGGTAAACAGAAACGGATCAAAAATATGAATGATGTTCCAGGCAATCCAGCGTTCTGTAAAAGGTCGTGCTGCCTGGGTTCCATAGGTATTGAACAAATCGGTAAAAACGTGAACGCCTACGGCGACAGCAGTCCAGGCTGCCACGTGTCCAATAGCGACACCTGGGAAGATCAATGCAATGACTCCAGTAATGAGGAGAACCCATAACAGAAGAAATGGCAGTGAGTGGGACATGCCCCGGTGATTCCGGATGTAAAGCGAGTTACTTTTGAGACGTAACGCAGTATCGATGTCAGGAGCCTGCGAGCCTGCAATGGTGCCAACCATGACCGCAGCTGCGATCATGGGACTCGTCGCGACAACAGGATCGACATAAGCCAGACCGGCCAAACCAATCCCCATGACAAAATGTGTAGAAGTATCCATAAACGTCTCCTTTGTGTGGTGTATCGTTAATGCGAGTTGCTTCTCTATCTAGGTGATACCCATATATAGTGTATATTATCCGTCTAGCGAGAAGCAAAACACCCTAAATTCCAAAGATATGACAAGAACCTGCTCAATTGACAGCAATTGTACGAGCATTGTCAAACTCTTTTTCCTTTTCCTGTGATAAACTTTATATCGGAGGCAGAGAGAGAAAACTCCATGAGATCAAGAAGAAGGGGGATTCGCAAGCGTGGACAATCCATTGAGATACCAGGCTTCTTCCGAATCGGCAACACGATCTGCGCCTCCGATGAAATCAGGGACGTGGAAAGATTTTATCCATATTACGAAACCGGGCATTCTTCGAACTAATCTTATTGCGGTTTTTGGTGGCTTTTGGCTTGCATCCCAGTGGGACGTCAACTATGGCAAAATGCTGCTGACCCTGCTTGGAACGGTACTGATTATGGCTTCTTCTTGTGTATTTAACAATTACTTTGACCGTGAACTTGATCTCAAAATGGAACGTACCCGCAACAGGTCCTTACCTACAGGACGTTTAACACCCAAAGTTGTTCTATCCTATGCCATTATTTTGGGTGTGCTTGGATTATTCATACTCTTTTCCTTCTCCGGAGTACTTTCCGGATTATGCGGCATTTTTGGCATGTTTGTCTATGTGATTATGTACACCCTTTGGTTAAAGCGTTCGTCGACATGGAGCACCTCCATTGGCGGTCTGTCTGGTGCAATGCCGCCAGTCATCGGGTATGTCGCAGTAACCGGACGTATGGATCTTGGTGCATGGCTGCTTCTGGCCATGTTGTTTCTATGGCAGCCTCCACACTTCTGGGCGCTCGCAATCCGCAGGGTTGAAGATTATCGGGCTGGCGGATTTCCGCTATTACCGGTTGTGAAGGGCATTGAACGGACCAAGCTTCAGATGATTCCTTATCTGGTTTTGCAAATCTTTGTCCCGGTCCTCATGTATTCTTACGGGTACGCAGGAATTTTCTATCTTACCGTTTCACTGATACTTTCCGTACTGTGGCTGTACTACGCACTGAAAGGCTTTCGTGCACAAGATACAGATGCCTGGGCTAAAAAGGTATTCCTTTACTCCATTAACTATCTATCCTTGAGTTTTATATTGATGATTCTGGATACAGTACACAAGTAAGCAGCATGAAATGCTGTAATAAACATTAGATAGGCACGGGTCCATGGAACGGCTACAATAACAAGGCAGCCCATTACAGGTTGGGTTCTACGTATACATATGCATCACAGTGGTATGGGAATGAGGAAATGTCATTAAAAACACGATTCAGAGTCATGAATTTTATCGAAAATCGTTAAAACCTTAATGTATGCGTATTCATATGATCTGATATCGGAAGGGACGATAATGATGCTGAAAAAGTATAAATGGACATGGATGCTGCTGGGGCTTGCGCTGATCATGGCGGTGTATTTAATGTGGGGCACCGTTTTTGCCAGCAAGGAAAAGTTACCCGAAATTCGGGAGATTCAATCCTTTTCGATGGAAAATGTGGATGGAAGCACAGTATCACTGGATGATACCAAAGGCAAGGTACGTTTGTTCTACTTTTATTTCACCAGTTGTCCGGATGTGTGCCCAATTACGACGTTTACGCTATCCCAGGTGCAGGATCTGTTGAAAGAGGACGATACCTTTGGCAAGGATGTCTCGTTTGTGTCCATCTCGTTTGATCCGAAAGTGGATACCAAGGAGAAGATTAAGGAATTTGCAGATCGATTCCACGCGGATTATGATGGCTGGTACTTCCTGCGGGGGGATATGGATCAAACGAAGCAGCTCGCCAAGGAATCATTCCAGATCCTTATTGAGGGTGAGAACAAGGACGATTTTGCCCATATGAACATGATTGGATTGGTGGATCGGAATAATCAATTGCGTAAGGTATACAATGCGTTTAATACAGAGGATGTTGAACCAGCAGTCATTGCAGAAGACATTCGCAATCTGATCAAGGAATAAAAATGCGTTCATAATAATTTTCGCCAAATAAAGAGGCTGCTTCCTGGGTTGGATGAATACCCCGGCGAGCAGCCTCTTACGGTTTAAAACGATGGGAGTTCAGGATATTGGATATACGATTCCAATCCGGCTTTCTCCAGCTGGGCGATGATGTATTCATCGGGAGTTCCCTCTACACCCGCATAACCGCGTCGTGTATACATCTGTACTGCATCCGGGAAGGCATCTCGCAGCACACCCCTGATTTTTTTGCCCGAACTGTCATTATCCATAAATAAGTAGACCTCATCGTAACCAACCTGTTTGCGCAGCGACTCAAGCTTGAGGGAATTCAGTGTTCCAAACGTGCACAAAATGTTGATTTCGGGTCCTACAAGTCGTTTGAGTTTACTGCGGTCATTTTTACCTTCCACAATGACATGAATAGGCATCATATTCACCTCTTGATCGAGAGCTTATGTCGACATTCCCCGGGAAATGTTGCAGCGAAAATCGACTGGATTATATAAAATGGACCTTCTAATTTTGACACGAGCGACTACACTGACAGAAACATCTTTGATTTCTAACTTTCAGCAACAGTGGCCGTTCCGATTACGGATCGTCCATTCCTAATGAGGATAGTTAAGAAGAAATCCGTAGATGAAGAAGTCACTTCGTTCGTGTGTAAAACATCAGTCCATTTTATATAGTTTAGCTGTAAATGGGGGAATGATGCAAAGCCAAGAAAAATACAAGCCTTTCTGTTGTCAAAGAGTACGGATAGTAGATCATTCTGATACGGTTAACCCAGTATGCTTTTGGGATCAGATAGGGAAGCTTCCCGTCTGGCTGTGAAGTAAGGGAGCAGCATAATACCGATCATCAATAATACAAAGGCAATGAAATACGGCGATAAACCCACACGAAGCTGTCCTGCTGTGATTGGGCCGATGAAAGAACCGATGGAGGTAGCAATGGATTGTAATGAGAAGATACGACCCAGCTTGTTACCGCCGCTTAAATGAATAAAGAGTGTTGCCATGGCTGGGAAAATAATGCCTTTGGACATCCCCAGAACGAAAAGCACGGAAGACAACGGAATTTGTGGTATCGCCGCCATAACAAAGAAACATAAAGACATCAGCAGCACGCCTGCAATCAACCGCAGTTTGGGGGAATAACGGTTGAGAAATAGCATGCTCAGGGTAAATAGTGCTCCAACACTGATAATGGAAAACAAAAGTCCGGTAGACATCATGGACGAATGTCCGCCTCCACGCAGTGGTAGTTCAAAAAAAAGAATTCCTTGAGCACAAGCAATGACAAGGGGCAGAGCAAAGTATCGCCAGGATACGGGCAGGAATTTTCTTTTTTCTCCAACCAGGTTGCTAGGCATGGCGGGCTCGGTCACTTTTTCGTGCTGAACCTCAGCGAGGCCTTTGGGCATGGATAACCATGCGATAACACCTGACAGAATGAGCAGATAACCGAGACTCGCAAAGGTGGCGGAAAACCCTAAAGCTCCGACGATCAATGCGCCTGCGGCGGGGGACACCACGGATGCCAGTGTATGTACGACGCCATGACCTGACATATACTTGCCTTGCTTGATCGGATCATTTGATAATTGCGCAAGCAGTGCGAGACAGGCCGGAGACAGAAAAGCAAGTACAAACCCGCTGATGGAGCGCAGGGCGAGCAGCTGCCATGGCGTATGGATTTGAGCCTGGATTAGCAAAATGATGCCTGCACCCAGCAAACTGAATACAATGTAACGACGACTGCCATGTTTGTCGATCTGGGTTCCGGCAATCAGATTGCCTGGGAGATGAGTCAAGGAATAGATGCCCATCATCCAGCCGATGAAGGTCGGGGCCGCCCCGAGCGAGATAGCGAAAGGGGTCAAGATTGGATACTGCGCGTGCAGATCAAAAACAGCAAGGAACAAAAATAGATATAGCCAGATGGCCGTTTTCACATAAGCCCCTCCTTGTTAAGCGATGCATGTTCAATAACTGGTCATGATGTGTTCCCCGTTCCTTGGACAGAACCTCATGGTACTACTTGTACGCCCGGCGGGACGAACTTAGACCGTTTATTTTTACATAGGAGGGCTTAGCTGACAGCAGCTTCGGAAATCATGTATAATATTCGGGAAGTGTTAATAATCAACTCTAATACGGAAGGTGTAGTCATGAACATAGAAGTAATTAAAGAGTTTGTGATGCAGAACTGGCTGGTGATTGTGGTTGCGTTGATCATTTTGTTCTTTGTTCTGAACGTGGTCAAAACCGTATTGAAATGGGCGATTGCCATCATCATTATTGCGGCTCTACTGATATACAGCGGCATCTCCATTGATCAGATCAAACAGACAGTTACAGACGTTCAATCGAGTACGATGGACACATTGAAGAAGGAAGCGACCAGTATGATGCTCAAAGAAGCTTCCAAAGCAACATACACCAAGGGACAGGATGGAGCATTTACCATCACAAGCCCCAATGTGGAGATTAAGGGTAGAACGAATTCGGATAAAGTCGATGTTACATTCCGGGGGATCTCAGTGGGTGAATGGAAGGTCGACAATGAAACGATACGAACTTTTGTCAAACAGGCACAGGAGAACGGAACAGCACCGTCTTCGTAGTAAAGGAGGAATAGATACGTGCTGCAAAGTTGGCTGGATAGTCTGAAAGAATTCAACGGCATAACGATTATGCTGCTGCTGATTGTGGCCGCTTCATTGCTTCAAGGGTGGTCCAGAGGTGCTTCGCGTTCGGCAGGAAGACTCTTTGGATTCCTCATGGATGGCATTATGGCGGTCATTGGTATTCTGTTATCCATCGGTTTAACCTTATGGCTTGCGCCATATGTTCAGCAATGGTTGTCTGTGCATGCGGCAGACATGCCGAACCGTGAATTGAACCGATGGGAGCAGATGTATTATACACTGATTACGGCCATTGCTGATTTTCCGCTGATGCGGTTTGCCGTGTTGTTTGTAATTAGTTATGGCTTCATCCGATTGGTTCTCGGATTGCTCTCTTCCCTTATTTTCAGCAGAAGATACAGTGCAGCAGAGCAAGAGAGCAGACCAAAAGGATTTTTCAGCCGCTTTACGGGTGCTGTGATTGGTACAGTTATTGGCTCCGTCCGCGGGATGATTGTGATTGCCGTGTTGTTCATGATTGTCAGTCTCTATCCGGGCAGCATGTTTAGTCGCTATGTAGAGGCTTCGCCCATTTATATGCAAGGGGCCAAATCGGTTATAGAGCCATTATCAGGTACTTTCATCAAAGACAAGCTGCCTGTATTTACGCAAGCCGTGCAAAAGGAACTTGGCGCGATCCTGCAACGCAAATATGAAGTCATTGACCATAACATTCCGGCGGATATTGAATCTGCGGCAAAAGAAATTGTGAAAGGTCAAACGACAGATGAAGCCAAAGCCAGGGCATTATATGACTGGGTAGGTTCTCGCATTCAATATGACTATGGCAAAGTGGATGACTATGAGCAAAAGGGCATATGGCACGAGCAGACGCCACAGAATACATTTGATACACGTCAAGGCGTATGTATCGATTACGCTCGTCTATATGCGGTTATGGCTCGTTCACAGGGGCTGGAAGTCAAAGTGGTTACAGGTCTTGGTTATAACGGGCAGGGTGGATATGGTCCGCATGCCTGGAATGAAATATATTTGAGTGATTCGGAAAGCTGGGTTCCGCTTGACCCTACTTGGGCAATCAGTGGCGATTGGTTCAATCCTCCTAACTTTGCCGATACCCATCTGAAAGATCAATCAGCTTAACATTACGCCGGACATGGGTCCGGGAGATGACGACGTTGCCAGGTTATCATGCCGAGGCTGTAAAGTCTGGACGGTATGCATCAAGTCATGAAAGAGGTAGGATGAATGAACAATCATTCAAAAGAGAAGGACGAACTTACGGACAAGCGGCGCTTCAGTTACCGGATGAACGTATTTTTCTTCGCTTCCTTTGTTATTTTTAGCGTTATTATTGTACGCTTGGCGTTTTTGCAATTCGTGGAAGGGCCTGAGCTCAGTCAGGAGGAAGCGAGCAATATTACCAAAGATGTACCGCTCGCTCCCGTGAGAGGAACCATCTATGATTCCACGGGTGAGGTGAAGCTGGCTTACTCCAAGCCGATTCAATCCTTGTACCTGACCTTATACAAAAATTATGGAGATGTGGATGGCAATCCTAATCCGAATATAGCGGAAGTGGAGGACATCGCCACTCGGCTGCATGATGTTTTTGAGCAGTATAAGAAAAAGGATTCCGAGGCCCTTACGGTCGATAACATCTTAGAAGCCATGGACCTCAATTCGCGTAAAGCGAACGGGTTCATGCCACGTCTGATCAAGAGTGATCTGTCCGATGAGGAAGTGGCGTATTTCTTGCAGCATAAGGATGAATTCAAGGGAATTCAGATTGTAGAGGAAAGTGTGCGTTATTATGATCCGGATACGGTAGCCGTTCAGACGATTGGTTATCTCAAAAAGTTCAAAAGCTCCAAAACACTTAATAAATACAAAGAGATTGATGAGGCCAATAAAAAGCAAACGGACCCAGGTCTTGTATATACCGAGAATGAGTTTGTTGGCTTTGATGGACTGGAACTGCAATATCAGGATGTTCTGCGGGGAAAAAGCGGTTATAACTCCGTGGACGTTGATTTACGGAACTTGCCTGAAGGTGTAGCAGGCTCTACCCCACCCGAAAAAGGGTATGACCTGATTTCAACCATTAACAAAAATGTTCAGGTGAAAACGGAACAAGCGATACTGGATCAACTAAGCTGGCTGCATACACATCAGGTCTCTGGTAAGCTGCATCCCAATGCAAAAACAGGTTTTGCAGTCGCAATGGAAGTGGATACAGGGAAGATTGTTGCTGCTGCCAGTATGCCGGATTACGACACGAATGTGTGGAGAACTGGTGGTATAAGTACTGAAGATTACGATAAAATAAAATATATTTATCAAAATGGTACCATTCGTGGATTCCCGCCAGACGATTCTAATAAACGAGCGGAATCGGTTGTATTGCTTGGTTCCACAATCAAACCGCTTAGTGTATTAATTGGTTTGAAGGAAGGTTTCTTCACGACCAATTCCGTTTATTCGGACAGAGGATCTACGACATTTGGGGGCGACAACCGCAGAGTACAGAACTCTTCCGGTCACGTATACGGTCTGCTGACTCCTCATGATGCGATTCGTCATTCTTCCAACGTGTTCATGATTGATGAAATCGGCAAGAAGCTGTACTCCAAGTATGGCGCCAAGGGAATTGGCGTATGGGATGAATACATGAAGCAGTTTGGACTTGGTGTACCTACTGAAGTAGATTTGCCTAATGAATATTCCGGTTACTTGGAATACATTAAGAGTGAAGAGAGCTCACTTACTAAGCTCGTATATGCATCCTTTGGACAACAAGGGAAATATACAACGATGCAGCTGGCACAGTATGCTACGATGCTAGCGAATAAAGGAAAACGAATGCAGCCACAATTAGTCAGTGAGTTCCGTGATTCAGAGGGCAATGTGGTTGAGAAAATGAAACCGAAGGTGCTCAGCACAGTCGATTTTAATGATGCTTACTGGAATGAAGTACAGCGAGGCATGGCAACCGAAGTAACGGCGTTTAGTGGATTCCCTTATGACTTTGCTAGAAAAACAGGTACATCCACACAGTTAGTCGGAGGTAAGTTGGTGGATAACGGGGTATTTATTGCTTACGCTCCACGTAACAATCCGAAGCTGGCTGTAGCTGTGGTCATCCCGGAAGGGGGCTTTGGCTCGAACAGTGCGGCTCCCGTAGCACGTGCGATCTTCGACGCGTATGATGAGGAGTTTGGTCTGGACGGTATACCGAAAAAAGATAAAAATAAAGAATCAGATACACAGTAATGTGAGTCTTTGATTCAAAGAGGGGACCCTTTCGAGGGTCCTTTTTACGTTTGCCCAGGACTAAGAGGCCACTTTCCCACAAACTGCTGCAAATCTGTATGTAACAAACATTGTGCATGTCACGTTTATATAAGAGAGTGAAAATTTATTTTAAAAGTATAGAGATTAACGATATGTCTGTATTGACATCGTTTCGAAAGAATCGCCATATATCTTTTCTGTTTACGAAAATGTAACCAAAATCTGGAGGACATGGCAGTTGACCTTTGATAGACTTGTAGAAGGAAAGGTATGTTATTTGAACCGAATGATGCAATATGCGTGATAGATGAATCTACTTTTACATAAGAACGGAGAGGCTTATCCCATGTTTAACCGATTGAGGAAAAAGAAAATGTCCAATGAAGATACACCAGTCAACAACAAGCCGTCTAGTGTAAGAATGAATATGTTTTTTTTCGCTGCGTTTGTGATATTCAGTATCCTCATTTTCAGGTTGGCCTTTGTTCAATTTGTCGAGGGACCTGAACTTGCGTATATGGAAACCAGCCGTAATACCAAAGATATTCCGCTAGCCCCTGTTCGGGGGCCGATATATGATGCGACAGGTAAAGTCGCACTGGCCTATTCGGAGCCTGTGCAGTCTCTCTATGTATTGTTGTATGAGGATTATCGAAATGATGACCGCAAACAGGAAGCGCAGGAACTTGCTGATGAACTGGCGGCTGTGTTTAAGCAGTTTAATCCGGGGGACAAAGAACAACCCGATGCAGAAGAAATTATGAAGCGACTGGATCTGGAATCTCAGAAGGCACATGGGTATACTCCTCGTCTGGTGAAATCGGATCTCAACATGAAAGAAATTGCTTATTTTATGGAGAAAAAGTCTGAATATCCAGGTGCTATGGTACTTGAGGAAAATGTAAGAAAGTATGATCCCGATAGGGTCGCAGTTCAGGTGATCGGATATACAAGAGAGTTCAAGGGCCAACAGGACAACTTGGACAAGTATAGAGAAATCAGCAAATCGGAAGCAACAGAACGCGATCCAGGATTGCGCTATACCCAGCAGGAAAAAGTTGGAGTTGATGGCCTTGAATTTCAATATCAGGAGGAGCTTCGTGGGCGTAGCGGCTACCAATCGATCGATATTAATTTGCGTAATTTGCCAGAGGGTACGATGCAACAGACTCCGCCGGAGAAGGGATACAGTCTGGTCTCCACAATCAATAAGGAAATTCAGATGGCAGCGCAGCAGGCAATAACGGATGAATTGCGTAAACTTCCGAACGCCGTTACGGGATATGCGGTAGCCATGGAAGTGGATACAGGCAATGTAGTGGCTATGGCGAGTATGCCTGATTATGATCCGAATGACTGGGATTATGACAAGATCAAGTACGTTTATCGCAACGGAACAATGGCTTCCTTCCCACCGGACGATTCGAAAAAACATACGGAATCCGTTGTTTTGTTGGGTTCCGTTATTAAGCCACTTAGTGTACTAATTGGATTGAAAGAGGGTCTGTTCAGTACAGGGCAAACCTACTATGACCAAGGGTATGCTACTTTAGGGAAAGATGGGAGAAAGGTTAGAAATTCACACTCGGCATTTAACGGCTCTATTACAGCGAGACGGGCTATTGAGAAATCTTCCAATGCCTTTATGATTGATATGGTGGGAAAGGGCCTCTATAACAAATATGGGGCGACCGAGGGCGTGGAAGTGTGGGACAAATACATGAAAAAGTTCGGTTTGGGCGTGTCTACAGGAGTGGATTTGCCGAAAGAGTATCTAGGTACACTAGAATACAATAGTGATAATGACGAATCAGGCTTGACGAGGTTAGCGTTTGCTTCATTTGGACAGCAAGCAAAGTATACAACGCTTCAACTCGCACAATATACCACGATGCTTGCCAATAAGGGCAAACGGATCGAACCTCATTTAGTGAAGGAAATCCGTGACGCCGAGGGCAATGTGGTCAAGAAAATCAAACCAAAAGTGTTAAACGAGGTTGATTTTGCTGATGCATACTGGAATGAAGTGCATAAGGGTATGGTCACCAAAGTAAGTTCGTTTGACGGTTTCCCCTATGATTATGCGAGAAAAACAGGAACCTCGGAGCAGGGGACAGGGCCGAATAAAAAGGAAAACGGTGTATTTATCGCATTTGCACCACGGGATAATCCCAAGCTGGCTATAGCTGTTGTTGTACCCGAAGGTGGCTTTGGCTCGGTCAGTGCGTCTCCGATTGCACGTAAAATTTTCGATGCTTACGATGAAGTGTATGGCCTCGATGGGACTCCAAAAGGGAAGAAAGATCAGGGGAAAGATACGGAGTAGCGATGAAGCAGCTCAAAGAAAAAAGGACAGAAGAAAGCGGAAAAGAAAACAGGCTAATTAAATCACCTTATACTCATTTGGACAGGCAGGGGAAATTATCCCTTGCCTTTTTATTTTTCATCGGCTAAAATTTGCACAAGGGAAACATTATTAGACGAGTATAAGTTTTGATGCCTTGTACAACAAAATTAGGCGTGGACAATTATGTTAGGAGAGGGAAAGGGGCGATTGGAATTGTTGATGGTGAAGATGAGGAGCATACAGAGAGGATTAATGACGCTGGCAGCTGTTGTTTTGGTTATCGTGCTAACAGCATGCTCAGGTGCAGCGGAAACAGGAGGCAGTGAAGGGAAGGTACAAGTCACGGCCACAACAGGCATGATTGCGGATGTAGCACGTGAGGTCGGCGGGGCATATGTTGATGTGACCGGGCTGATGGGCCCAGGGGTTGATCCTCACTTGTACAAGGCTTCGCAGGGAGATATTCGGAAGCTGGAGCAAGCAAAGGTCATTTTCTATAACGGATTGCATCTTGAAGGCAAAATGACAGACATCTTGGAGAAAATGTCCAAGAGCAAAATAGTAACGGCTGTCTCGGAGAACATTCCGGTGGAGGAATTGCGTTCAGGAAAAGATACAGGCGGAACGGAATACGATCCACATGTCTGGTTTGACGTCAGCCACTGGATGCATGCCGCAGAGGCGGTGCGCGATACACTCGTGGAAGCAGACCCGGAACATGCAGAAGAGTACAAGACCCAGGCAGAGCAATATTTAATGAAACTGGAGGCATTGGATTCCGAGGTGCGGGAAAAAATCCAGGAGATTCCGGAAGCCAGCCGTGTATTGGTCACGGCGCATGATGCCTTTGGATACTTCGGCCAAGCTTATGACATGAAAGTAATGGGGCTTCAAGGAATCAGTACAGCAGCAGAGTATGGTGCGAGGGATGTCAGTGAGTTGCGGGATTACCTTGTAGAAAACAATATCAAAGCGGTATTTGTAGAATCCAGCGTACCGGCAAAAGCGATGGAAGCGATTATTGCCGGGGCAGCCGAAAAAGGACATACCGTAAGCATTGGTGGCGAACTGTTCTCGGATGCGATGGGTGCTGAGGGAACAGAAGAAGGAACGTATATCGGTATGATCCGCCATAACACTCAGACAATTGTAGAAGCATTAAAATGATAAACGATATAAAAGAGAGGAGTGGAAAGAGCATGAGCGATGCCATTTTATCCGAAAAATCTCAACTACAGCCCAATGCCAACCATCTGAAGGGAACACAGCCTACATCAGCTCCGCTTAGTGTGCGGGATCTGGCGGTGGCTTACCATAAAAAGCCGGTGCTCAGTGGGGTATCTTTTGATATCCCGGAAGGTCAGCTGATTGGTATCCTTGGTCCAAACGGGGCTGGGAAATCCACCTTGATTAAAGCCGTTCTGGGACTAGTGCCCAAAATGCACGGCGAGGTTAAAATTTTTGGCCAGTCCTACCGAGAACAGCGTCGCCGCATCGGCTACGTACCACAGCGTGAATCTGTTGATTGGGATTTCCCGACTCACGCACTTGATGTTGTCATGATGGGGCGTTATGGACATCTGGGCTGGTTCCGCCGTCCAGGCAAAAAAGAACGGGATCTGGCAGCTCACTGCCTGGAGCAAGTGGGCATGGGTGATTATATGTACCGCCAGATCAGTCAGCTGTCCGGCGGACAGCAGCAGCGTGTCTTTCTGGCACGGGCACTGGTACAGGATGCGGAATTGTACTTTATGGATGAGCCGTTTGCAGGTGTGGATGCCACAACGGAAAAAGCTATCATTTCACTGTTGGAACAGTTGAAGAAGCAAGGAAAGACCGTACTGGTTGTTCACCATGATCTGGCGACAGTGGAGGAATATTTCGACCATGTGTTACTGCTTAATGGACGGCTGGTTGCAGGTGGACCCACGAATGAAGTATTTGTACCAGATACTTTGCAAGAAACGTACGGAGGCCGGATCGCGATGATTGGAAGCCGGTCGGAGAAAGGCCAGGTGTAGTGCATGTGGAACTGGATAGTAGCCATCTTGTCCGATCCCAATACACGCTGGATATTGCTTGGCTGCTTGTTACTCGGATTCAGTAGTGGAATTATTGGCTCTTTCACATTTTTGCGTCGTCAGAGTCTCATGGGAGATACGCTGGCTCATGCAGCTCTGCCAGGAATTTGTATCGCGTTTATGTTGACTGAAACCAAATCAGTAGGATTATTTCTGTTCGGTGCGCTCGTGGCTGGAATCATTGCAACCTTCGGTATTTCGTGGATCACACGGTATTCCCGGATCAAGCAGGATGCGGCGATGGGGATTGTGCTGACTGTATTTTTCGGTATTGGCGTAGTGATGCTTACCCGGATTCAGCATGGTGCAAGCGGAAGTCAGAGTGGACTGGATAAATATTTGTTTGGTCAGGCCGCATCCATGGTGATGACGGATGTGTATGTTATGGGCGGTGTCTGTGTTGTATTATTGATCGCTTGTCTGGCATGGTTCAAGGAATTCAAGCTGGTGAGTTTTGACCCGGGATTCGCACGCGGCATGGGACTGCCCGTTGGCATGCTGGAACAACTGATTCTGCTGTTGACCGTTATTGCGGTTGTTGCAGGAATTCAGGCGGTAGGTGTGGTGCTTGTCGCCGCTTTGCTGGTGACCCCTGCGGCAGCAGCTCGCTGCTGGACGGACTCGCTCTCGCTTATGGTACTGTTGGCCGGCATATTTGGAGCACTGAGCGGTGCGACAGGTACAATCTTCAGTACCTTGGTGCCTAATCTGCCGACAGGGCCTGTAACGGTACTGGCAGCGACAGTGCTATTTGCGGGTTCCGCATTGCTTGCTCCACGACGTGGACTGCTGGCACGGCGCTTGCGAAGTATACAGGCTAAATCCGCTTATTTGAGAGAAGAGCATGCCACGCTCCAGACACTCTCTGCACAGCGGGCACAGCAGGAACGGGGTGAGTTATAATGGCAACGTTTTGGATTATATTAACGGCCATTTTGGTATCCTCCGCCTGCGCCATTCTTGGCTGTTTTCTCATATTAAGGCGGATGGCTCTGGTTGGTGATGCGATAAGTCATGCCGTTCTTCCGGGTATTGCGATTGCTTTCCTGTGGAGCGGCTCACGTGATTCGTTATGGATGCTGCTCGGCGCAACGGTATTTGGATTACTGACGGTGTTCTTCATTCAAAGCTTGCAGGCTGGTGGACTATCATCGGATGCTTCCATCGGAATAGTGTTTACGGCACTCTTCGCAGTGGGTGTCATTCTGATCAGTCTGAATGCACAGCATATCGATCTGGATCTGGACTGCGTGCTGTTCGGTGAGATCGCCTATGTCCAGTGGGATACCCTAACGCTTGGAGGGACGGATGTAGGCCCAAGGGCGGTCTGGATGCTGGGCATCACCTTGCTGGTCATCCTCCTTGTCATCGGTTTGTTCTACAAGCAGTTCAAGTTGTGTGCTTTTGATCCGGCGTTGGCTGCGGCTTGTGGCATTCCGGTGGTACTGTTCCACTATCTGCTTATGGGGCTCGTTTCCATGACATCGGTGGCTTCATTTGAAAGTGTAGGGTCCATCCTCGTGGTAGGCATGCTGATTGTACCTGCAGCGACGGCGTACTTACTCACGGATCGATTGGGCAAAATGATTCTGTACAGCGTGCTCGTAGGAGCGGCTTCCTCGGTTGGAGGTTACATCATGGCTTATGCGCTGGATGCTTCCATTGCAGGTTGCATGGTAGCCGTAGCAGGAATTCTGTTTGTTCTGGCCCTGCTGCTGTCTCCAAAGCATGGTATTGTCTTCCGTTATGCTCGTCGCAAATTCGCGGCACGTTAATGGATAAAAAAGTAGCAGCCGCCTGCATTGCAGGCGGTTTTTTCATGGATACAGGTAAGTTTTATCTTATACCAGACTTTTACACGAATTGGGACAGTCGCCTGTTACTATGTTGCAAAGGTTCGCCCGCTTCGCGGGTTACTTTGTTGCAGGCAGACGATCTGTGGTAAAATGTCGTTAGCTGTGACGTCCGGAGCATCCGCCTACGCGGATGCCGGGCGATCTTTTTGTGAGAGTATGTTGAATAGATATAAAGAGCATATAAGTTGAACTGGAGATACATTGGAAAACGGAGTGGACAGAAGGGACCTGAAGAAGCGATTACTTGGTTTTATAAATTTTGTTTTTCCAAACAGGTATATTGGGTTTTATAAATAACAGGCGTAGTGGAGGGAACGGAATCGATCTGAAGAAGCGAAGCGTTCGCCTTTGTATCCAAATTACAACTATTAGAAAGTTGGTTCAAGAAAATTTGGATACAACAGCGATCGGAAGACGATCCGTCCCCGTAACGTTCACCCTGCAGACCCTTAGGAATACCAATGTTGTAGCTATAAAGGAAATATATAAAATCAAAGATAACAGCGATCGAAAGGTTTTCTGGCCACTTAGTGTCTAGATGTATATCCATGAGTTCAACTTGGAGAGAGACAACTGAGGAGGAAATACGGCATGAGTGAACTAAAATACAAATTGCTTGCATTGGATATGGATGGAACGCTGCTTAACGATAATCATGAAATCACACAGGAAACCGCCAAATGGATTCAGATTGCCATTCGTCGAGGAGTGCATGTGTGCCTTTCGACAGGAAGAGCTGTTTTTCATGCGATGCCTTATGCGGTACAGCTTGGGCTTGAGACCCCGATGATAACGGTCAATGGCAGTGAAGTCTGGAAAGCTCCGCATGATCTGCACATGCGTCATCTGATGGACCCGGCATTGATCCGCAAAATGCAGGAGATTGGCGAAAAATATAATAGCTGGTACTGGGCATACTCCGTGGAAGAGCTGTTCAACCGTGATCGCTGGACGGACAATATTGAAGGTCTGGAATGGCTGAAATTCGGATTCAATACTGAAGTGGATGAAGTGCGTCACCAGATTATGATGGAGCTGCAGCAAATGGGCGGCTTGCAAATGACGAACTCCTCACCTGTTAATATTGAGATTAACCCTGGTGGAGTATCCAAAGCTAGCGGTGTAGCTGAAGTCTGCAAGCTGCTGGGCATAGAGATGTCCGAAGTGGTTGCTGTTGGAGACAGCTTGAATGATCTGGCTGTTATTGAAGCTGTGGGTCTTGGTGTTGCCATGGGCAACGCGCAGGAGCAGGTGAAGGAAGCGGCTGACCTGATCGTAGCGAGCAACAACGAAGATGGCATTGTCGAAGTCATCCGTGATTATATTTTGAAGGGGGAATAACCTTTGCTCGCAACCGTTGGCTGGATTTTAATTGTACTGCTGTTTGCGGTGGGGATGGCTGGAACGGTATATCCCATACTGCCTGGTGCTATAGCGATTTTCTTCGCGTTTCTGGTCTATGGCTGGTTCTTCAGCTTTGATCCGTTTGGTGTATGGTTCTGGATTATTCAGATTTTGATCGTAGTGGTGCTGTTTGTGGCTGATTATGTCGTCAGTGCCTGGGGTGTGAAAAAATTCGGCGGTTCCAAATTATCGACGACTCTCAGTACAATTGGTGTCATCATTGGCCCATTCGTCATTCCGGCCTTCGGACTCGTACTGGGGCCATTTATCGGTGCGTTTATCGGGGAACTGATCGGAGGGTCTTCACCTGCGAAAGCTTCTAAAGTCGGATTTGGTTCCGTGGTGGGGCTATTTACTAGCACCGTTATGAAAATTATTTTGCAAATCGTCATGATTGTTCTGTTTATTATCTGGGTGGTAAGATTCGCATAGACGTTAGGGAACGGCTTCATCTGGATGCACGTCGGTGTGGGGGAAAGAAGGGGAATTGGCTTGTCTAAGAAGGAAACATTCATTAGGGGTACGCTCATCTTGGCGGCAGCTGCGCTGATTGCGAGGGTACTCGGATTGGTTCAACGGGTGCCGCTGGAGCATATCCTCGGCGATATCGGTAACGCATCGTTTACCATCTCCAATACGGTATATTTAATGCTATTAACTGTAGCTACAGCAGGCATACCAAGTACACTGAGTAAAATGGTGTCAGAACGATATGCGCTGGGGCGCGCAGGTGAAGCACAACAAATCTACCGTGCAGCCCTGATCTTTGCGGCTGTAGCCGGGGTAATCATGTCTGCTTTATTGTGGTTCGCAGCACCTTATTATGCGACGTACGTATCCAAAGTACCGGAATCGGTGAGCGCCATTCGGGCCTTGGCACCAGCGCTGCTGCTCTTCCCAGCCATCGCAATGATGCGTGGATATTTCCAGGGTCGCGGCAATATGACAGCAGGCGGCATTTCACAGATTGTGGAGCAGTTTGCACGTGTAGGTACAGCGATTATCGTGGCGTTTGTGATGCTGCAATGGAATTATGATGATCAAACCATTGCGGCAGGGGCTTCATTTGGGGGCGTATTCGGAAGTATTGGCGCTTTTGCTGTCATGTTGTACTTCACCTTGAAGCTTCGCAAAAATGACCGTGCGGCGCAATTGAATTACGAGCGTGCGGAGCAATTGCCCATGCGGGGCATCTACAGTGATATATTTAAACTTTCGATTCCAATCGTATTATCTTCACTCGCTGTTCCGGCGATTAACTTTATCGATTCATCGCTGGTAGTTCCGCTGCTTAGTGGACGAATCGGACTGGAAGAAGCGACAGGAGTACTTGCCATTCTCGGTGCCAAGGCCCAAAGTATTGCAGGCATTCCTCCGATTCTGGCTATCGCACTGAGTCAGTCGCTTGTGCCCGTCATTTCGGCAGCTTTTGCACGCAAGGATGAAGTTCATCTGAAAAATCAGGTGACGCTTGCTTTGCGCATTTCGATTCTGACAGGAATGCCAATCGTTATCGCTCTATGTGCGGCGGCATATTCCGTTAATGGTTTGCTGTTTACCAGCCCAGACGGAACACCGATCATTACATTGCTGACGTTTGGTACCATTTTCCAAATTACAATGATGACCACCAACTCCATTTTGCTTGGGGTAGGTAAACCACGGATTACAATGATCAGTGTAGCTGCGGGTATTGTGGTCAAACTCATAGCGAGTTTAATCCTGGCTCCGATTTTTGGCATCTACGGCATCATTATTGCGACAGCATTGTGTTTCCTGGTTATTACGTACCTCAATCTGCGGGTACTTCGAAAAATTGTTGATTTCTCGATCATGGGTGATCGCTGGAAAGGATTTATCATTACCGTACTGCTTGCAGCAGGTGTTGGTTTTGCGGCGAACTGGGCTGGCAACTCCATCTTTGATCTATTCCTGCCAGCACGTGTATCTTACCTTGTGACCTGTCTGTTTGTGGGGGCGCTTGTGGTTGTCGTGTACCTGGTGCTCATGGTTGTTCTACGTGTACTTCGACAAGACGAGCTGGGCAGTTACCCTCGTATTTTGCAAAAAATACTCCGCCCACTTATGCGTCTACAACGTGGAGCCGGGCAACGTGGATAATCGATTTAACACACAATACACACTTCGTTATATTTGTTGAAAAATAAGTACAAGCTCTGTCTGCTTTCATAGCGGACAGGGCTTTTTTGTAAAATCTATATAAAGGTAGTCCATTATAGACTTCTAGACATTCCCTGGTAAGGCTCTATCCTTAATGCGTTAAGGTTTTGGCATCATGGGCCAATGCAGTTTTCAGCATGCCATACCGATGTTCATGACTCATTTCGAACAGCCAGGGGCGGCGCGGGATCGTGAGATGACCGAGGCAATCGCGATTTTGCAGCCAGTCCTGCCTTGTAATTGGTTCATACGGCGTATCACCCCATACAGCCAGCAATTCAGGACTATATAACCGTTGTCCTTCCGCTAACCATTCTTGATCCAGCAGCTCCTGGCTGTAGAGCTCAGCTTCTCCGGCTTCATCTTTATGTGCGGTGAACAGACCAGGCCAGTATTCAGCACGTGAGCCACGGTGGGGAACCGAGCGTGCAAACTCCAATACTTGTGTGTACACTTGTTCCACGCCAAACAGCATCGCATATAAGCCCTTGCCAAACATTATCCGCTCATCCAGCTTGCCAAAATGTTCAATAACCCGGCCTGCAAGACCTTTTTCCCGTCCGAGTGGAAATACGATATGATTCAGCCCAGCCAGATTATGCAGATGAAATGCGGGTTTGGACAGCACTTGTTTTTGAAAATAGGGATGCTGCACGACCCGGCTCTCAATATAGTTCTGCTCATTAATAATTAAGGCCACACTAAGCAGCGAGCTGCATCGCTCCAGCCAAAATCGTTCCCAAAATGGCGTCATGAACGCCGATACATGAAAATGGGACAACAAATGGAAACAGCTCCGGCCGATCCGCCGGCTATTCATATATAACAGAAGCTGGGGATAAGCATCCTGGAAAATGAGGGCATTGCATCGCTCCAGTAGTCGATACATGTGCTCACGGTCTGTTTGATTTTGCAGATTATGCATAAGGTCACTCTGAAGATCGGTCATGTGATATCCGCCGTTGCGGGATACCATATGCGCCAGCAGGGCCCAATGCAGCTCTGGATACTGTTCGTAACATTCCAGGTATGCTGCTGTGCGAGTGATGTTACTCCGGTTGTTTTCCTGCGTTAATGTTTTGATCTCTTCCAGAATAATGCAGTCCTCTTCACAGACCAGTGCACTGAGCGTATTTCGGGCAAAAGAACTTTCGTTTCCAGGCAATAGGCGCTCCACATCAGCTTGTAAGCTAGCAGCCATGTCAGAGTCCCAAGCCATATCACGCAAAGGATGACGAAGCTGTGCAGAGGCCTGCCAAGCCGCCTGTTTACCCCTCCATACTTCACGGGCGGCACCTGGGATGGACCGGACCATCTGTAATATCGATCCGTGATGGGCAGATTCGGAGGAATCCGTTTTAACGGAAGTCATGACATGACCTCCTTTCCTGATAATCTGATTATTGTTTTAGTTTAACAAGCTGTTGATATCAGTATGCGCCGAATATTTGACTTCCACTCCGCAATTTGCTTCACTAAGAGGATAAGACAAGGTATAGAAAGGAAGATGTTGTGATGGAAAAGATTACATCGAAACCGGAATTTGATGTGGCAATCCAATCTCCGCGTTTGACTGTAGCTGTATTTAAGGCAGATTGGTGTGGTGATTGCAAGTACATCGATCCGTTTATGCCTGAAGTTGAAGAGAAGTTTGCTCGTGAGCTGAAGTTGATTGAGGTCGACGTAGATCAGGTGGGTACAGTGAGCGAAGAGCAAAATATTCTGGGTATCCCCAGCTTTGTAGCTTACACGGATGGCCGGGAACTCGTTCGTTATGTGAACAAACTGCGCAAGTCGAGAGAAGAGATTGAGCAATTCCTGCAGCGTGCAGTTGAGGTGTATAACACGATTCATAAATAAAGCATGACAGGTTCACCATGTTAAAGGTTATAATTAAAGGAACGCCATTTCTCTTGAAATAGGGAAGTGGCGTTTGTATTTTTAACATTTTTCGGGGAAGCTAATGACGTACATAGCCTTGATCAATGGAGGGTCAACTTTTCGACAGACGTTAACATTTTGTCACAAAGCGCGGGCGTCAATGACACATTTATCCGGTATAATGAATTTAGTTGTGAAATAAGTGTCAAAGTACCGAATCAAGCGGAGGATGTAGTTCTTCGCCATCTTAAACCAACAGCGGGTGAGAAAAAAATTGAAGCACTTAACCTTGTTTAAATGGTTAACCGTATTAACCTGTCTTGTCATGTTTCTGGCCACATTTGGCGGAGGCGTTGTAACCCGAACGGAATCGGGCCTCGGCTGCGGTGCAGAATGGCCTTTATGTAACGGAAAACTTGTGCCTGCACACACTGTTGCCTCACTTATTGAATTTTCCCATCGCGCCGTTAGCGCACTGGCAGGACTGTTGTCCATAGCCTCTTTTGTAGCATTTTTGCGGTTTGGCAAATCACGCCGTGATCTGCAGTTGTTTTCATTGTTAACGCTGATATTTGTGATTGTCCAGGGAATCATGGGGGCTTTTGCCGTCGTATTCTCCCAATCTTCCGCAGTCATGGCACTGCATTTCGGGTTTGCCTTAATCGCTTTTGCCAGCTCCTTGATGATGGCGCTTGGTATTCGGCAGGAGGCTCGCCATGGTGGATTGGAACGACTGAATCGATATCCGCGAGTCAGCAAAGGGTTCCGAAATCTGGTATGGTTTTCCACGATCTATACGTACCTCGTGGTATATACTGGAGCATTTGTGAGCCATACGGATTCTGCTGGAGGCTGTTCAGGCTTTCCGCTCTGTAACGGGCAGATTATTCCTGAGCTCTCGGGAGGCGTAGCTGTTGCTTTTGCTCACCGGGTGGCGGCTGTTTCATTAGTAATCGTCATTGCAATTCTCGGCCATTTTGCGTATCGCAAACATCCGGATAACACGGAATTAAGAGCGCTCGGCGTCATTTCTGTTGTACTGGTTTTATTGCAAGTGGTCATTGGTTTTGGACTGATGCTCACGATGAACCGTCCGGAAGTGTATATGTTCGTGGCGCTGGCGCATATGCTGGATATTGCCATTTTGTTCGGCGTATTAACTTATATGAGTTTCCTGGTGTACAAGCTGCATCGGCCCGTTAACCGGTTCTAATCTATATCCGAATTATTGTAGTTCAGGGGATGAATCCAGTGAAGTTCACCATCCGATGATGTACATCATTGGACAGGTGAACTTTGTTTGATGTCAGGCGTGTCAGGGCACCCTATTGTAAGCAGCGGTCATACGTTTACTCTGACTCCGATTTTGTTTAATATGATGAATTATTATTAATTTGATGATCTGCAGAGTGGAAAGAGGAGGCTATATATGCTGCGAACGTTGCTGGGTGAAAAGCCACGTAAGAACGAAGGCATACTAAAGGACGCGATGGAAGCGATGGCGGATACACTTGAGCTATTTCAGCGACAGATGCATGTGGACCATGATCCTACCCATGATTTTCGTAAACTGTATATATGGACCCAGGGATTGATCTCTTCGCTGGATGAACTGGAGCAAAGTTGTTTTGCAGCTTCCCATTTCCGTCAGAAAGTCAAAGCGGGCTCTACGGATGATATGACGTTACCAGAAAAAGCGGAGTATGCCCGTTACGTCTATTTCTATAAGGATGGCTTCATCCGATGTTTTGCCATTCTGGATAAGTTAGGTACAGTGTTGAATGAAATGTTTGAGCTGAACACAACCAATGTTAAAACACATTATTCTTACTTTACCGTATTAAGACAGTTCGGATATGACAAGCAGCATTATGTTCTTGCCAACGAACTCATCCAGATTAAAGATTCCTACCGTGAGCCAATGAGCAAATTACGTAAACTACGAAACATGGAGATTCATTACATGAATTCCGAAATGCAGGATGATCTGTGGCAGCTACACCAAACTTTGCAGGGGAAAGTGAAGCTGGAGGACCTGGATCAGCATCTTTTGGAACTCCGCGAGGGCGTAGACATGGTATGTAAGACGTTAAAAGCAGCGTACGGCTACATCAACAAGAAGTGGCATAAGCAGGGAGTGGCTCAACCGCCAAAGTGATTTGAATTGTAATATTTGCCTTTGACAAATCGGAATACTTGGATTATACTGAGTTCCTGATTGACAGTTAGATGGAATTAACATTTATGACATTAACATTATAACTACTACTGAACTTATAAATTAAATATTTCTTATCGAGAGCGGCGGAGGGACAGGCCCGATGAAGCCCGGCAACCGATTTATAACGGCATGACAGCTGTGTCATACTTTATAGATGTTAGGTGCTAATTCCTACAAAATGGTGCAGGGCACGATTTTGGCAGATGAGAAGGTATAATCTTTCACGTGAAGAGCCCTTTTTGTTTCTGCAAAAGGGGCTCTTTTTTTGTACGATGAAGGGGAGTTTTCCTTTCATTCGGGTAAAGATACATGTAGGCAGTGGGAAGGAGCAGTAATTTTGATTGAATTAAAAGGTTTAACCAAGACGTACGGTAAAGGTTCAAAAAGTACGACGGCCTTATCGGAACTAAATTTGAATATCCGCAAGGGTGAAATATTTGGAGTTATCGGTCATTCCGGTGCAGGCAAGAGTACATTGATCCGTTGTATCAATTTGCTCGAACGCCCCACGGCAGGCGAGGTTTGGGTTGATGGTATCAACCTAACCGATCTCAATAAGTCCGATTTGCAACAACAACGGCGTAAGATCGGCATGATTTTTCAACACTTTAATCTGTTATCCTCAGCTACGGTATATGATAATGTGGCTTTTCCTTTGAAGCTCGTTAATACGCCCAAGGCTGCCATTGATCGGAAAGTGAAGGAAATGCTCGCATTGGTTGGGCTGGAGGACCACAGCAATAAATATCCGGCCCAGCTGTCAGGCGGACAGAAGCAAAGGGTCGGTATTGCGAGAGCACTCGCGAGTGATCCGAACGTGCTGTTGTGTGATGAGGCCACATCGGCACTTGATCCCCAGACAACCGATTCGATTCTGAAGTTATTGCTGGATATCAATGAAAAGTACAACCTCACGATTGTGCTAATCACCCATGAGATGCACGTGATCCAGAATATCTGTGATCAGGTGGCGGTTATCCATCAGGGAGGCATCGTGGAGCAAGGGCCGGTAACGGAAGTATTCCTCAAGCCACAGCATGCCATTACGCGTGACTTTATGATGCGGGACCATGAGGTTGGAATTGCATTGGAAGAGACCGCTCTGGCGAGTGCAGATGTCTCATTACAGACGAACGGAGCTTCTAAGCTTGTGAAAATATCCTTCCTGGGCAATAAAACCTATGAGGCGATTTTGTCCAGAACGGTTCGTAAAACAGGAGTGGATTTCGCCATTTTGCAAGGCACCATTTCAACCATCAAACAAGTTCCCTATGGACAGCTGACCGTTCGGTTCGAGGGACAGTCAGATGAGATTAATCTCACCATTAAAGAGTTAGTGGATCAGGGACTTGATGTGGAGGTGCTTCGTTAAATGGATTTTTCAACGGTACGTTGGGAAGAAATCGGTAAGGCTTCGATTGAAACACTGCAAATCCTGGGAGCATCGGGCTTGTTCACGATCATCATTGGTCTGCCGCTAGGCGTATTGCTGTTTATGACGGCAAGGTCGGCTTCGATCCAGTCCCAAGTGGTGTACACGATATTATCGTTCATTGTAAACATTCTGCGCTCAGTGCCATTTATCATTTTGATTGTTGCACTCATTCCGTTTACGCGTTCACTGGTCGGCACAGCTACAGGAGTGCTGGGTGTCATACCACCGCTCGTCATTGCCGCAGCTCCATACTTTGCCCGATTGGTGGAAACTACACTGCGTGAAGTGGATCGTGGCGTCATTGAAGCGGCACAGGCGATGGGCGCTTCAACCGGACAGATTGTACGGCGCGTACTTCTGCCAGAGGCATTGCCGGGTCTGTTAGCCGGGATCACCATTACAATCGTTACCCTTGTTTCCTACACGGCGATGGCGGGAATGGTTGGTGGTGGAGGTCTGGGAACATTGGCAATCAACTATGGATACTTCCGTTATCAGTATGAAATTATGATTATATCCGTTGTATTTATGGTCATTCTGGTGCAAGTGCTTCAGATGGCTGGCGATCGTTTGGTTAAATGGTTCACCAGGAAATAACACATATATAGCATTTGCCTGATTCGGTATCGACTTGGTGCAAAATGCAAAAAAATTTATTGGAGAAGGGGTTTTACACATGAAAAAATGGTCTTTTGCTCTACTTAGCATTATGCTGATCGCGGTTCTTGCGGCTTGCGGAAACAACAAGGATTCCGACAGCGGCGCTGACAATGCTGGAGGCGCACCGCGCACCGTAGAATTGAAAGTGGGAGCATCACCAACACCACATGCTGAAATTTTGGAAAGCATCAAGCCTGAACTTGAAGCTGAAGGCATTCGCTTGCAAATCGTGACTTTCAATGATTATGTTCAACCTAACCAACAGCTTGAAGATAAACAACTGGATGCGAACTTTTTCCAACACCAGCCTTACCTGGATACAGAGAACAAAGAACGTGGTTTCCACCTCGTTGCTGTAACACCTGTGCATGTTGAGCCATTTGCTGGCTATTCCAAAAAAATTAAATCATTGGATGAGTTGAAAGACGGCGCAAAAGTAGCCATTCCTAATGACCCATCAAACGGCGGTCGTGGACTGTTGTTGCTTGCAAAAGAAGGACTTATCACGCTGAAAGACAACACAAATATCACTTCTACGATTCAGGATATTACAGCTAATCCGAAAAACCTGAATATCATCGAGCTGGATGCAGCCATGATGCCTCGTCAACTGGATGAAGCAGACCTGGTATTCATCAACGCCAACTACGCGCTGGAAGCCAATCTGAACCCAGAGAAGGATGCGCTGTTGATTGAGGACCTGCAAGGTAACCCTTATGCAAACATCCTCGTATCTCGTGAAGATAACAAAGATGCAGATGCTATCCAAAAACTGGCTGCAGCTCTGCATTCCGAAGAAGTTAAAACATTCATCAAAGATCGTTATCAAGGTGCTGTAGAACCTGCGTTTTAAGCTGAACGATTAAGCTGAAAATACATTGTATACTCGGCTCCACATGTTATGGAACTACTAAAGAAAGCCCTGCATTCTCTTTATGGAGAATACGGGGCTTTTTGTTGTGTACATCATATTAAAGAGTGCTTCGATGTAAGAGCACTTTAAGTACGTTACTTATAAGCTTTAATGTTTATTCGGATTCGGATCAGTATCCGAACGTCCATCTGTCTGTTGGCTATCAGAATGTGTGGACTCCTGTCCAGCAGCATGCTGTTGGTAAGCTTCTTCAGCAGGAGAAAGCGAACTCTGATCTTCTGGGTCAGCATCCTTTTTGCGGCCGGTCAGCTTGCGACGAATCCATCCGAATGCACCAACAATAGCGGCCACGATGACAAACCATCCTTTTTTGAGCAAAAGCAATAATCCAACTTTCTTAGCTACAGCTACACCAGCACCACCGAGAATCAGACTGGTCAGGCCGAGTTCTGATTTTTTGTCTATCGATGCATCAAACTCTTCATAGGTGTTTCCTTTGGTCACGTTGAGTTGGTTAAGCACGGAGCTTTCAAACTGTTTACGGTTTTCTTCAAAATTGGCACTATCCGTAACAAGGATAACACCGATGTATCCCTCGCGGGTGAGTACATTCACATTGTAATTGACGAGTTTTTCCCGCTCTGCATCCTCAAGGCCAAGAGAATAGATCAATTGATGTTTGGTGCTGTCATAGGCGGGCTCAATCTCCCACCCAGTGATAAACAGCTGATTTTCGGGTGATGTTTTCTCATTTTGTTCTTCTGTTCCTCTTTTGTAGCTATCGAGCAGTTCATCGGCGTCCAGATCGTCTTTCTCACTGTCGTCGACATGACCGGTATCGTTATATTCAAAGATCACATACCAGTTAGAGTTTTCGCCGGCGCCATAGATACTTCCAATTTCCGTTCCATTGGGGAAGGAGTCGGTGTCCTCCAGAAACCTTTGGGTGTTAGCTGCATCGAGATAGGATAGGTTTTCGGCTACGGTTAATGTTGCTTTGTTATCAAGTACTACGTTTGAAGGCCCGTCAATCCATTGATAATCTTCGGTGGAGCTATTGCTTTCACTTTCTGCAGATACTGTGGTCGAGAATGGACCTTGAAATGAGGCGATAAGCAAAATTGTGAGTAGAGAGGCTAACCATCTTTTCATTTACGCTATATTCCTTTCGAAGGTGTCATGCAATGTTGTCATTTACATGAACATATGTATTGTGTCGTTATATTCATAAGAAAATAAGGACTTATCGACATTAACATAGGCATCCGGACCAGACAAGGGAATTCTGGAGATAAAGGGTAAATTTTACTCCGAAAGACCTAATTCATTTTATTTTAGTTGTTTGAAAGCTGAGTATTTAGTCCTTAATTTACACTCTTTTGCAAATGGTACAGATTGGTGGGAAACGCGAGTTGTGGGGGGATGATAAATCTTTTATACTGGATGAGTGACTGCTCTTTGAAGAGGGGGATGAACGTGAAGGGAAAGATTGCCCTCATAACGGGAAGTGCCAAAGGTCTTGGTAAAATGACGGCCCTCAGTCTGGCGGATCAGGGTTGCCATATTGCGCTGAATTACGTACATAGTCGTACGGAAGCTGAGGCGTTAGAGGCTCAGATCGTAGCCAAGGGTGTGCGGTGTATTGCCGTCCAGGCCGATATTTCCAAGACAGAAGAGATCACCATGCTGGTTGCAACGGTTGAAGAGAAACTGGGCAGCATTGATATTCTCGTGAACAACGCGGGTCCTTTTGTCCGTGAACGTCGACTGTTTGCCGAGTATTCCGTAGATGAGGTTCAGATGCTTGTGCAAGGAAACCTGCTTGGACCGATGTTGCTGGATCAGCGTGTATTGCCGGAGATGCGGCGCAAGCAGTGGGGACGAATTATCCACTTTGGCTTCAGTCATGCGGGAGAAGCGAGGTCATGGCCTCATCGGGCGGTTTATGCAGCTGCGAAGGTAGGTCTGGTTTCATTTACAAAGACACTTGCTGTGGAGGAAGCTCCCTACGGCATTACGGTTAATATGGTCTGTCCAGGTGATATTCGCGGTGCTAACAAAGAGAAAACGATTGATGAGATGGCAGGTATAACCGACGAGGAAACGCCGAGAGGACGTCCTGGAAGCGGTGAAGATATTGCGCGGGTGATTACTTATCTGTGTCTGGATCATTCCGATTTTATAACCGGTAACATTATGGATGTATCTGGAGGACTTGATCCGATTCGTCCTAACATACAGCGTGAGGATGCATAGCACAAAAAAAGAGCCCTCCGCTTCAGGTGAAGCGAAAGGCTCTTGAGGTTTATTTCGTGAAGGATTGATTAGAATACTTGTACGACTTCTTCGACACCGTCAACTTCTTCAAGAAGGGCACGTTCAATCCCGGCTTTTAAGGTAATGGTGGAGCTTGGGCAGCTGCCGCAGGCACCGACCAGTTTCAGCTTAACGATGCCATCCTCTACGTCGACCAGTTCCACGTCACCGCCATCGCGTTGCAGGAACGGACGAAGTTTGTCAAGCACGTCAGATACCTCATCATACATGGTGCTTTGTGCGTTTTCGCTCATTTTTTTTCAACTCCTTTCCTCACTATATTATATTACAAATGGCCATAAATTAAAATGGTCAAACAAAGCAGGTGAACCTACATGAGACCGATTATTGAATTTTGTGCCAATAATATGCATTTTGGCACAGATGAAGTCATGGATCAACTGGAAGAAAATCCAGACTATGATGTGATAGAATACGGCTGCCTCAGCAATTGCGGCCAATGTTACATGACTCCATTTGCACTGGTGAATGGCGAGTTAGTCATCACTGATAAAGTGGAGGATTTATATAACGCCATTTTGGCCAAAATTGCCGAAGCCGATGCCTGGGATGAGTTGGATCTCGATTAACCGAGATGACGCTTGGACATCCAGAGCACGCCGCTTTTTAAAATACGTGGCACACGTCCCATCATGGACGTCTTGCCCATCAGCCCAAATCCAGCCTTCTTGCCGAGTGCACCGAGTGTGCCACGAAGCTTGAGCGGCTGCGGATTGGGCTTTTCGCCTTTCCAGAGGGCATGCTGAATATGGGCGATTTGTTCACCCTGTACTTCGGCAGCCTGACCGCTTGGTGCATAAGGCACGCTGGCGCAATCACCTACTACATAGACATCGGTATATTCCGGAATTTGATAATATTCGTTCAGTACGACACGACCTTGTGGATCCTTGGTCACATCGAGATCCTGTACGACTTTTACGGGCTGAATTCCGGCAGTCCAGACTACCGCATCCGTTAGAATTTCTTCATCTCGGTTGAAAATGGCGTTTGGTTCAAGTCGGGAAATGGCAATATGCCCACGTGTCTCGACCTGATGTTCGCCGAACCATTCATGAACATAAGCAGACAAGCGCTGCGGAAAAGCGGATAATACACGTTCACCACGGTCCAGGATGCTGATGTTCAGGTCCGGTCTGCTCTCACGAAGCTCGGCAGCCATCTCGACGCCGCTCAATCCACCGCCGACGATATGCACATTACCATAAGCTTTAACTTCGTTAAGACGAAGGTAGGTTTCCCGTGTTTTGCTGAAGCTTTGAATTGTACAGCTATATTCCTCGGCTCCCGGCGTATTGTGGAATCGGTCTGTACATCCAAGTCCAATTACGAGCTTGTCATACTCCAACGGGTCCTGGCCTTCAAATTCAATCTGACGCTGTTCCAAGTCGATCGAAGTTACTTCTCCGTAACGATAAGTGACTTTGTCACTAACTGGAAATTGGATACGCAGGTCATAATCGGATACGGTCCCTGCGGCGAGTGCGTAATATTCAGTTTTCAATCCTTGGAAGGGACTGCGGTCCACCAACACGATTTGTGTATCTGACGGGATCTTGCCTTCCAGAAGTTCCTTGATGATCGTGAGGCCACCGTAGCCGCCTCCGAGAATGACGAAATTTTTCATGACTCGGCTTCCTTTCTGCATCAGTCCCGTGTGAACGGGGCTGTAACCTGTGGAGCAGCTATGCAATAACATAGCTGCTCCTGTTTTTTTAATCTGGATTTGAAATAATTGAAAATAGGCATTTAAAATTACAGATATGCTTCAGCAATCTGCACCACTCCATGCCAAACGCTCCCGGGTAGAATGAAAGTCGCTTATGGGAATGATGCTCATGCTACATGTTATTCGTACACTTGAATTTCATTGTAGAACGTATCACGTTCTACCGGAATGCGTCCAGCACCCTTAATTAACCAAATAAGCTCTTTGCGGGTAAGTCCTTCAGGCGTTAGTGCACCTGCTGCATGACTAATCCGTTCGCGAACGATTGTGCCGTGTGCATCCGAAGCGCCGAATCCCAGAGCGACTTGAGTCAGCTGTGGACCAATGTTGATGAAGTAGGCTTTGATATGATCAATGTTATCCAGCATCAGACGGCTGATCGCAATCGTTTTGAGATCCTCGTATGCAGAGTTACGACGCATGATGCTGGCGTTTTTGCTTTTCGGCTGCATGGAAAGCGGGATAAAGACCATAAATCCGTTGGTTTCATCTTGCAATTCACGAATCTGTACCATATGGTTGACACGATCTTCATAGGACTCAATGGATCCATAAAGCATCGTGGTATGGGTGCGCATGCCCAGATGATGAGCAGTACGGTGCACTTCCAGATAACGGTCAACGTTCGCTTTGTTTACGCGCATTTTTTTGCGGTATTCATCGGACAGGATCTCAGCGCCGCCACCAGTCAGTGATTTCAGACCTGCTTTTTGCAGTTCTTGTAGTACTTCCTTGATGCTCAGTCCGCTGATGCGAGTGAAGAAATCAATCTCGGCCGCTGTGTAGGCTTTCAGCGTAACGTCCGGATATTTCTCGTTTAAAGCACGCAAGGAATCGACATAATATTGAAAAGGAACATGGTTGTTATGTCCGCCTACAATATGGAACTCGCGTACACCTGGGTGAATATGCTGTTCTACGTAATCAATCATTTCCTGACCGGACAACGTGTAAGAGCCTTCTTCGCCCTGATCTTTGCGGAAGTTACAGAAAGCGCAGTGAGCTTCACATACGTTAGTAAAATAAAGGCTCATGTTTTCAATAAAATAAACTTTCTTGCCATTCTTACGCAGGTTGGCCTCATTGGCCAGTTGGCCCAAAGTCAGCAGATCATCCGATTCATACAGATAAACGCCGTCTTCTACGGTCAGCCTTACGCCGTTCTGCACTTTCTCAATGATTTCAGCCATTCTTTTGTCTGTGAACGGTGTTACCAATGTAGACATGTTGTATCCTCCTATTCTTAACCGGAATCGAGTTGTGTGTAGGACTTACTTACAGAACTACATAGAAAAGATGCGGTCATCTGCCGCTTCTTATTATGGACTAACTCTTATTTACCCGGTGCAGCCTTCGCTGCGTACGTAAAGCAAATTTTTCATCAAAATGAGTCTTGTGACTCTATATGCATTGGGGACTGCGAACAGTCTCGAAATGTGAAAAAAATTACAACTCTATATATGATCAACACTCGAATAAGTCATGACAAAATATCGACATTTCAAAGCGATCACCTACTCATTATAAACCTCGTGTCCCGGGGGTTCAATACACTGGGAAGAAAAAGGAGTTAAGGGGGAACGCGGAAACAGGCAAAGATGACTTGAGCCCCTTGACGGGGTGGAGTATAATTTAAAGAAGAGTTAACGAAAGGTTGTTCAAAAATACGCTTTTGATTACGAAGGATGCCTAGCGGCATCTCAGCGTCGAATATGGGATTCAGCCGAAATGTCCGTTGCTCACGTAGTTTTGCCTACGCTCCGCTACTCCATTTCTATCTTCATCCCATCTTCTTGGTACTGAAAAGCGCCCTTTTTGAACATGATTTTATATGAAAAAGGAGAGTGACCTGGCATGATTAGCATCAGCGAAACAGCTGCAGACAGATTGAAAGAAATGCTTGCACAGCAAGAGACACCTGGTATGTTCTTGCGTCTGGGCGTAGCACCGGGCGGTTGTACCGGATTTTCGTACGCCATGGGCTTTGACGATAAAGAGTCCGATGAGGACCTCTATATGGATATTCAGAATATGAAGGTTGTTGTAGAGAAGGAAAACCTGAAGTATTTGAATGGACTGGAAATTGATTTTGAAGAATCCGGTATGTCCGGCGGTTTCACCATTCATAACCCGAACGCAGTAGCAACATGCGGCTGTGGTTCATCCTTCCGTACGAGAGAAGAAGCAGGCGTACCGGATAAAGATTGTTAATAGTTGTGAATCGCGACCTCTATAGCGGATTAGTCTTGTACTAATTACGTTATGGAGGTCTTTTTTTGCGTGGTGGTTTGGTATGTACTTTGGTTGTTCATATTAAGGGGGAACCTGGACGCTTTTTATAGAGAGGTGAAGTTGACAATTTATGTTGTAACTAATATAGTTACATTATGAAATTTAACAGAGCCTAATCACAAAGGAGAGATTATGATGAAGATTGGAATCATTGGCGCGACAGGCAAAGCAGGTAATTTGATTTTGAAAGAAGCGTTGGATAGAGGGCATGAAGTGACAGCAATCGTTCGTAATGCATCTAAGGTAGAAGATAAAAGTCTGAATGTACTTGAAAAGGATGTATTCGACCTCACGGCAGAGGATGCCAAATCATTCGACGTGATCGTTAATGCATTCGGTGCACCTGCCGGGAAAGAGAATCTGCATGTAGAGGCAGGACAAGCCTTGATTAACATTCTGAAAGAGGCGCCGAATACTCGTCTGATCGTTGTTGGTGGTGCAGGCAGTCTGTTCACGGATGAAACAAAAACATTGCGAGTAGTCGATTCTCCAGGATTCCCTGATGCATACAAAGCAACAGCAACCAACCAGGGTAAAAACTTGCAGGATCTGCAAGCTTCTTCAGGTATCCAGTGGACGTTCCTTAGCCCGGCGGGATTTTTTAATCCAGAGGGTGTACGCACAGGCAAATATCAATCGGGTAAAGATCAGATTCTGATGAACAGTGAAGGCAACAGCTACATCAGCTATGCTGACTATGCCATCGCTTTGATTGATGAGATCGAGAACCCGCAGCATCAGAACGAACGCTTTACGGTTGTAGGCGAAGTGAAGTAATTGAATTGAACTGAAAGATGAAAAATGGACGCCAATCATAATGATGATTAGCGTCCATTTTTTCTTATGAAGTTGTAGTTCAATAATTTTCGAAGCTAGTGAGGTGTAACATCATCTATATTTGGATTTGCTATCAATTCTACGGACTCTGCCGACTCGATACTTTCAACACCTTCTACAACCTCAACGAGTCCTACAGCCAATGTAGTGACTGCGGCAGCGGCAATTAGATTCTTGGCCCCGAGCTTTACTCTCTCCATATCCTCATCTTTCATGCCAACAACCACATCTTTGCCACCGTTATACACATACTTAGCTGATAAAACTACGCCTTTAGCTGTATTAGAAACAGCTCCTCCAATATCGGCAAGTCCCGCATCTAACGTTGTATTGTCTTTTCTGATCACACCACTCGCCATATCATATGTACCGCTAGCAAGTTGTCCTACCGTTTTCCCTGTATTAATCGTAGCTTTTTCTACACCATTACCAATTTTTTTAATGAATGGACTCCCAGTAAGTTCTCCGGCCACTCGTACGGTGCCGCCAAGTACTTTTCCGGTAACTTCTCCAGCAAACTGACCCAATTCTTTTAAAAATCCCATATATTCCCCACCTTTGAAATAAGGTTGCACATGTGCTGTCTGAATCTTTTATCTTAATTATATAAGTATATGAGCGATAAGACTATTTACGTTCAGATTCATCAAGCGTTCCTAGTTAACAGAAACCAATCCAACGAATTCGATCTAACCTATCTAGCCGAACTGAACTAGCTTAACGCAACTACCCATACAAACTCACTACAACTATCAAAAAAAGGCGCTACTCCCCAACGGAAGTAGCGCTTTTTCTTTTTACTACCCCAAATTCCTACTTAACACATTTTAGAAGTGTCTCATAAGCAGCCAACGTAGTGAAGGGAACGGAATCGATTCTGAAGAAGCGGTAGCGTTCGCCTTTATCCCCGGATTTTGTCCTATGGAATAGGACATTCAAAAAATCGGGGGATAACAGTGATCGAAAGAACGATCCGTAACCGTAACGGCCACCTGCTGCTCACCAGTCACTTATTCCCGTGTTTAGTCGATAAATCCTTCCATTACTGCCGTTGGCATCATATTCGACTGCCATGCGCCTTTGCCGTACCCGCCGTTATAACCTGGTGTAGCCTGAGGCTCCCAGTAGAATACACCTTTACCTTTGCCATTAGGCAGGTTGCGGATTTGGTTTTTCATCGACGCAACGAAGCTTTTGCCTGCCGCTGCCTGATTATTATCCATGCCTATTTCAGAAACGATAATTTCCTTACCATACCGGTTGATCAGATCCTTGGCGTTGTTCACAGCATTGGTGACAGCGGTGTTCCAGCCGGAAGCGGAAGGATAGAGGGACATGGCAATCATGTCAAAGTTGGCACCGTTATTGATCAGTCCACCGATATTCCATACAAAGAGGGCATTATCATCTCCGCCCGCCAAGTGAACGATTGTTTTGGTGTTGGTGCTGATGGACTTCACGGCATTGTGGCCCGTGTTCACCAGCCATGCATAATTTTTCATGTTGGTGGATGCTTTTCCGTCTTCCCATAACATACCGTTGCTTGTTTCGTTACCGATTTGTACCCAGTCCGGGGTTACACCTTTGCTCTGCATGGCCATCATAACTTCACGCGTGTGATTCCATACAGCGTCCATCAGCTGCTGGAACGTGTAGTTTTTCCAGGCCGCAGGTTTCGTTTGTTGACCCGGGTCAGCCCAGGAATCGCTGTAGTGCAGGGTCAGCATGACACTCATGCCTGCATTTTTGGCACGCAGGGCCAGAGCAGCTGCACGATCTTTGTTCATGTAACCGTTTCCATAATCATTCGAAGGATTAACAAAGACACGAATACGAACGGAATTGATCTGGTAATCATTTTTCAAAATATCAATAATATCACGCTGCACGCCGTTTTTGTCTTTCCATTTGTAGCCTTGCGCTTCCATCCCGGGCACCCAACTGATATCGGCTCCTTTGGCGAAGCTCGGTGCTGCACTGGCATGCTGACCTGCGGGCAGCATAATGGAGGTGAATAACAAAACAAAGACCAGAGCGATGGATGTTTTGAAACCCCTTACATTTTTGAACATTACAATATGCCTCCTCGAATATGGGTTGAGTTGCAACCTAATTATAGCGAGTATTGTTTGCACAGCTACAGGGTTCATTTCCAATATTTTGGTTGTTTTTTCAACCTCTCCCGAAAAAAGACAAAACAAAAAGCCGTCCGAAGACGGCTTTTCTACCCGTGGCGCTTTTTGAAACCTTGATCCGTATCCCGCGCCTCCACCAGAATCAGTTTATTTTGAGCTAGTGGATCGGGTAAGGGACACGTTCAACATGTGATTAGATATGTTGACGCACCTCCTTTCCTTGTGGCAAGAGTATACAACACTCTTTTCCGGAAAGCTAGTCTTTTTTTTATATTTACGCAAAATTATTTTTCGGTTTGGAACATCGTGATATCCCGGTCATAATGGCTCTTCGTACCGTTATCGTTGCGAATTCTCACGCTGTCTTCGCTGATCTGCTCTACGATGCCACGACCCACTTCACAATATACGCCAGCCGGATCTTCCTGCCATGCAGTTACTGTGCATTGGGATAGTGCAGCTGTGAAAAACTCTATATTTTTTTGTAACGTTCTAGGTTTGTTCGATTTCATTATATACTCCTTTAACAAAAACAATTTTAGAATGTGGACAGTAACCGGACATTTTACACTGTAGATCACTTTACTCTGTCTCCTGCTCTTTGTAAAGGGATGGAAAAAGTTATCGGCATGAGGTATCATTTACATAAATTTTACATAGCGTTTACACTACGCTGACGCTTGTAGCCAATCACGAATAGTACAATTATATTAGCATCTATAAAAAATTGAACTAAACATTTACACGAGAACGGAGAGGACAGAAAAAACCTGTAGAAGCAAAGCGTTCGCCTTTATCCCCGGATTTTCTCCATTGAAAAAGGAAATAAAAAAATCTGGGGATAACAGCGATCGGAAGGTTGTTCTGTCATCGGAGTGGAAAGTGTAAATACTCTTTAGTTCAATTTATCTAACCAAGAATAGATATGTAACAAATTCGGAGGCCATACATGCATAGAGATGTCAAAACAGGTAACTACGTTAACCGTGATTTAAGTTGGGTGGAATTCAATCGTCGTGTGCTCCAGGAGGCTCAAGATCCAACGACACCTCTGCTGGAACGCATGAGGTTTCTTGGTATTGTTGCCAGTAATCTGGACGAGTTCGTAAGTGTAAGGGTAGCGGAGACGAAAGAGAAGATCAAGGCTGGATTTACGCAAAAGGATTTTACGGGCTACACCCCTTCCGGGTTGTACCGCAGATTGATTAAACGAACGGGGACCATGGTCGCCGAGCAATATAAAACCTATCGGGAGCTCATTCGTCTTCTCGCCAAGAAAGGCGTGCATTTTCAGGAATATACCGATCTGAATATGACGCAACAGCGAGCAATGGACCAGTATTTTCATGATATCATTTTTCCGGTATTAACACCGATGGCGATCGATTCGAGCCGGCCATTCCCACTGGTACACAATAAGTCTGTATATCTTTCCGTGATGCTGCAGAAGGAAGAAGAGCAGGAGGGCGAGCCATTTTTGGCTATTGTTCAGGTTCCCTCTAATCTGCCGCGCGTGGTTCAGGTGCCTTTAAGGGCGAATAGTAAAAAGAAAACGTTCATTTTGATCGAAGATCTCATCAAACATCATATTCATACCTTATTCAGCGGATATGTGCCGCTGGCTGTTCAGGAATTCAGGGTGACCCGCAATGCGGATCTTTCCATTAATGAAGAAGAAGCCGAGGATTTACTTGAGGCGATCGAGAAGGAGCTGCGGCGCAGACGCCGGGGAGCACCAGTACGACTGGAAATTTGCAAGGATTTTCGCCCGGATGCGTTGCTGGAGCTGCAGGAAGAGTTCGATATTCAAGACCCTGTGTACGAGATCGATGGACCGCTGGATTTGAGCTTTCTGGCCGGGTTTGTAGATAGTTTGGATGGCTTCTCTCATCTGAAATATAGTCCGGTGCAGCCTGTGTATCCACTGGAGTTTCTTCCTCGGGAAAGTCACTTCGAACTGCTGCGTAAACGGGACGTGCTCGTGCATCATCCATACGAATCGTTCGAACCGGTAACGGACTTTATTGTGGAAGCTTCGGAAGATCCACGCGTGATGGCGATCAAAATGACGTTATATCGGGTGAATGGGGATTCCCGTCTGATCCCTGCACTGGCTCATGCAGCCGAGAGCGGCAAACAGGTAACGGTTGTTGTTGAATTAAAAGCCAGATTTGATGAAGAGCGGAATATTGCATGGGCCCGCACGCTGGAGAAGGCAGGTTGTCATGTCGTATATGGATTGGTCGGCTTAAAGACCCATGCCAAGATTATTCTCGTCGTACGCAGGGAACAGAGTGGTCTGAGAAGGTACGTGCATGTTGGAACAGGTAACTATAATGAAAGTACAGCCAAAGTGTACACCGATGTAGGACTGTTTACCTCCAATCCCATCATTGGTGAGGACGCATCGGAATTGTTTAATGAGATTACCGGATATTCAGGACCCAAAGCGTTGCAGGCATTCCGCGTCGCCCCTGACGGCATGAAGGATGAACTGTTCGCGCTCATTCGTCGGGAAAGGGAACATGCCTTCAAGGGAAGACCGTCCAGAATTATTGCCAAAATCAATTCCTTATCCCATCAGGATATCATTGATGAATTGTATCTGGCATCTCAAGCTGGAGTGCAGATCGATCTGATCGTGCGCGGTGTATGCTGCTTGCGTCCGGGGGTAGAGGGACTTAGTGAGAATATTCGGGTGATCAGCATCGTGGATCGGTTTCTGGAACACTCCAGACTGTTTTATTTTGAAAATAGCGGGAACCCGGATGTGTATCTGTCCAGCGCAGACTGGATGACCCGGAATTTGAAGCGAAGAATAGAACTGATGTGTCCCGTGTTTGATCCGGAGCTGAAAAAGATGCTGGTCGACATATTGAATCTGTCGCTCATGGATAATGTGAAGGCCAGAGAGCTCATGCCTGGCGGCAATTATGTTTTTGTACAAAATGAAAAGCCCCCGCTGAGAAGTCAGACGGAGGCGATGGGCATTATCCCTTGGAAGCCTGCTGAATGGAGTGCGTTAACGTAACTCCCCAAGCTTCCTGTAAATCCTTGACGGCATCGTCAAGGCCACTGAGTTCCAGTAACGGCTCGGCTGTACAGATGAATTGCATCTGCAGCGAGTCGTTTTCTTTTGTTGCCTTTATAGCGGTAATACTTTCAGAACGATTAATCGCTTCAGTCACGCGCAGCAGAGAGCCTAAGCGATGGGCATGCCGTTCGTCCGAATCCTTGAGAATGTCCCTGTGCTTATGCAGCAGCTGGGGCGTTCTTTTTTTGGGATGATAATCGGCTGCAATGGCACTCAGGATGGTCTCCCGGTGAGATAGTCCGTAGATGCTTGCATTCATGATCCAATAGGCCGAGTGCTGGGGATACCGGAAGTAGTTAATCTGTTTTCCAGCCATGTGCAGCATGGAGACCGTGTACAGAATCCGGGCATCTGCTGGATCGGGAGCACTACCTTGCAGGGCAGTATACAGGGTGAGCGCATCATGGTGAATCCGATTCAGGCGTTTCTCCGGAATGGGTGGGCCAAAATGAATGAAGTTGCGAATGCTGTCCCGCAGCGCATCTGGCACGACCGGCTTACCTTCAGCCAGGAGATCCCTTAGCAAACCATCCCGTAATCCCGCTCCGCTCACGACATAACGATCCCCCTGGATGATTCGGAAGACCGTCCGCAATATGAGTACACCTGGAACAATAATGTCGGCACGATCCTTAGCCAGTCCGGGTACTTTCTTGCGCTGTGCCGAGGTTAGATGTGGCAAAGAACGAGCAATATTTTCCATCTCTTCTGCACCGATTTCATAATGATGCGTAACCGGTAATGAGTATTGCGTTCTCTTCTGCTCAATTTTGGCCAGTGTACGCATGGTGCCCCCAAGTCCAATAAGAGGTAGTCCGGGATGTTGTCTGATCCAATCCAGACCGCTCAATGCCTGTATAACTTCATTACATAGCGCAGCCGCATTTGCTTCAGTCCACTGATCTTCCCCACCATAACGGGCATGTGAGTTAACCGCACCGATAGGCAGAGAGATGCTGTGCAGTCTTGTTCGATTACGGAATACAGTGATCTCGGTACTGCCGCCGCCAATATCCACGACATAACCATCCGCGAGATCAATCGATTGGGTGACACCAAGGAAACCGTAATAGGCTTCCTGATCACCGGATACACATTCGATAGTAAGTCCCGTTTCAGCTTCCAACCAACCTATAATTTCTGGAGCATTGCCTGCATTCCGAATGGCAGCCGTCGCTGCAGCGCGGATAAGCTTGGTTTGATAAGCTTCGCAAGTAGCCCTGAATTGTCGCAAAATCGTAATGGCCTTGTCCAGTGAATGTCGCAGGATGGTTCCGTCTTGTTCAACCACATTGCTTAGACGAGCGGCATATTTGTCTTCATGAATGATACGGTAGGCTCCATCCTGATCGAGTTCATAAATAACCAGACGAATGGAATTGGAGCCGATATCGATAATTCCGAGTATTTCGTTATGTGTCATAAGAATCTCCTTCTACAGAGGTTAATCTACCCGATTTTCAGCAAGGCAGCCATGGCTTCCGGTGAACCCGGAGGCGTCGAGGAGAAGGGCGTGGTCAGCATGACCACAATGATGAAGACGATAAAACAAGCAAACAGAATACAACTTACAGCAAAACCGCGATTGCTTTTCTTCATAAACAGTCGAATACCTGTAACGAATAGAAGTACCGTAATGGCTACCAGAACGATAGAAATTGCAAAATAGGCTACGCCGTACAGTGATTTAAAAAATGATTCCATGTCTTCTGAACGCTCCTTAGATCCTCATATTTAAGCCTCTCCAAACCATTCCTTAGTAGCATACGATAGATTGATGCGTTTGAAAAGCAAACCAGGCGCCTGTTCCGGCCTTGAACCAAGCTGATGGACTATATCAACGGAAAAGGGGCCCCAGCCTTGGACAGACATCCAAGAAAGCACGGCTTCTGTTGAGTATGTATAAGGAAGGACTATTGTTCACGAAAGGAGATCAACCCATGTCGAGACAGCTTGCAAGCAAATGGCTGAAGACAGCGGCGCTGTTGAAATACCCGGTAGCTGCTGTCCACATTCCACAGACGAAGGCGTTCAACTCGGGGAATCTGCTAAACATGCTTAGTCATCATGGAATGGTGTATATCAAACCTGTTGTCGGTGGTGGTGGTTACGGTGTCATTAGAGTATCAGCAAGCGGAGGAACCTATCGGTACACCCATATGAAAATAACCCGTTCTTTTACTCAGTTTAATCAGATGTACCGCTCCCTAATCCGTGTAAAAGCCAGACGGAGATACCTGATTCAGCAAGGCATTCATTTGGCGACCATTCAAGGCAGACCTGTCGATTACAGAGTCAAAGTCGTCAAGACGGAAAGAGGCTGGGTATTCCGTTCTATGGTGGGACGGCTCGCTCGTCCAGGGCTGGTCGTGACCAATCTTAGCAAAGGAGGAACGATGCTGTCCGGTAGGAGAGCGCTCGCTCTGTCCCTACCTCATATTTCAGGAAAACATAAACGTCGCGAGATGCGTTCACTGACACTCACCTGTACGAATATCATGGAACGTCAGTTCCCGGGTGTGGGGCAGCTTGGTTTCGATTATGGACTGGATTATTCAGGGAAAATATGGATTTTGGAAGTGAACACCAGACCGCAATGAAAATGGTTCAAAAATCTAAAAAAATCCAAAGAAAATCCGATACTAATATAGTAGGAAACTAGAATGAAAAACGTTTGAATTTTAACAATTAAGGGTAATTTACTCGCATCAACTCTTGAAACTATGAATTTATTCTAAAAAAAATGCTCTGATAATCGTTCTGTTCGATAGGCTGCGGTCCTGTGTATAAATACTGTCCACACTATCCACGTTGATCAATCAACATTTTTACCATTTATCAACAAACTATACACAGGATTTCCACATGACATTGTGGATAACAAGAACGCTTGTTCTCTTTATAAATCTCTGATATGATAGTTTTGAGGAAAAAAAAGGAAAGGTTGTGGCGGGAAATGGCTATGTTATCCGATGAGATGTTGTTGGATTCCTACCATAAGGCGATTGAGTTGAATCTCGAACGAGATTTCATCGCACTGCTGTTGGCAGAAATCCATAAGCGCAAACTGGGTACCGACGTATCTGCCATTCTTCACTAGAGATCCTCATTGCAGGCAATGTTACAGGTTTCCGGACATGTCCCATAGATTGACAGGCCATAGCGTGCTTGTCTGACATTGGTGACAGTACATCATATGATTGCAAACGTTTTCGGCTTCGTCTGCCATGTCAGAGGAAGTGTGAATGACGTAGGGGCTGTACGGTCCGGTGTAATCGTCCAATTTGCCGCATTCTGACAGTCCCTGAAGGCAGTGGGGACAAGCCTGCTCCGGTACAACCAGACCGTTACACAGCGGGCATATATAAGACAAGGGTATCCCTCCTGATATTGAATTCATTCAGGAGTAAGATACCCTTTTTTGTGTCTTTTATGTTCTATATCATTCCATAAGGAATTAGCGCTTCATGTTACTGCTGTGTCCCGGGGACAACTTGGCGTCTGGGTCGAAGTAAACCTTGGCATTGTTAACTGCGGTTGGTGCTTCACCAAATCCGACAGCAATCAGCTTCAGCTTGCCTGGATAAGTTGTAATATCTCCGGCAGCATAGATACCCGGAATGGAAGTTTCCATGCGGGAATCGACTACGATGGAATTGCTATCAATTTCGATGCCCCATTCTGCGATAGGTCCCAGGGAAGAGACAAAGCCGAAATTGACGATTACATCATCGACTTCAATTTCCTGTGTTTCCTTCGTTTTGACGTGAGCCAAAGTAACCTTGGTAATGCTGTCTTCACCGTGAAGTTCCGTAATTTCGGTAGGTGTAACGATGTTTACCTTGGAATTCATCAGGTTTTCGACACTGTGCTCATGCGCGCGGAATTTGTCGCGGCGATGGATCAGGGTTACTTGCTCAGCGATCGGCTCGAGCATAAGCGCCCAGTCTACAGCGGAGTCACCGCCACCGCTGATCAGTACTTTTTTGCCGGCAAAGGCGTTCAGGTCACTGATGAAGTAGTGCAGATTGGTTTTTTCGAATTTGGCCGCACCCTCAAGCTCCAGACGACGGGGTTCAAATGCACCCACACCTGCAGTGATAATTACGGCTTTGGCGTGATATTCATTCACATCAGTTTTAACGACGAAGTGACGTTCTTCTAATTTCTCAACCGATACAACCTTTTCCTCAAGACGGATGTTCGGGTTAAAATGGCTCATTTGCTCCACCAGATTATTCACCAGCTCCTGAGCAGTAACTTTTGGGAACCCGGCTACATCATAGATGAATTTTTCGGGATAGAGGGCGGCAAGTTGTCCACCAAGTTGTGGCATACTTTCAACCAGCGTAACAGATGCCTGACGCATCCCTCCGTAAAACGCGGCGAACAGACCCGCAGGGCCGCCACCAATAATAAGTAAATCGGTCATGTCATGACCGGCAGTTTGTGCAGTCAAGAATCAACAACACCTTTCTTATTTTTAATAGGTAGGTAACAGAAATAATAAAGCCGGGTACGTATGGTAACCAGCGTTTGTTGCTGAACTGTCTTTCTCATTATAAACGGTGTAAACTGGGTTGCAAAGTTGGCAGTTTGATGAATCTGGGAACAATAGATGAAGATCAGGTGAGAATAGGATGAAATTGGAAATGAAAGGTTATGAAAAATAACAAAAAAAACCTTGATCTTTGCCAGAAATACAGATATCCTTGACCTGTACTATGTGTTTTTTTGTCTAATTTAGCCTCAATTTGTAATGTGAAGACAATACCCGCGTTTTGTTGAATCTTGTGTATAATTTCACAATTTTAATCGATAACTTGCATGCAAAAAGTTCAAATAAATTCGCGAAGTTAACATTTGTCGTCATAATGGATAAGACCTCATCAATATGGGTAAGTAAGAGCCTTTTTACAACAAAACTATCGAATGGCTGATGCAATGAAACCGGAAGGGGTATAGACATGAGCAGTATTCCCAAAATCGTCATCCTCGGCGCGGGCTATGGCGGGATTCTGACAGCCCAGCGGCTGCAGAAGGAATTGAACTATAACGAGGCCGATGTCACATTGGTGAACCGGCATGATTATCATTATATCACTACACATCTACATATGCCGGCTGCCGGCACAGATACCATTGAACATGCAAGGGTCCCGATTTCGAAGCTGATTGACGAGTTCAAGATTGATCTGGTCAAATCTTCGGTGAAGGAGATCCGCCTGCAGGATCGGAAGATTATTCTGGAGGATGGCACGTTATCTTATGATTATCTGATTATTGGATTGGGTGGAGAACCGGAGACCTTCGGTATTCCAGGCATGCTCGATCATGCCATGACCATTCGCAGCATTAACTCGGTCAGAATGATTCGCGAGCATATCGAATATCAGTTTGCCATGTACAAAAACGATAATAAACGTAACCGAATTCGTTTTGTTGTGGGTGGGGCTGGCTTCAGTGGTGTCGAATTCGTGGCTGAACTTGCGGATCGCATTCCTCAGCTATGCAAGGAATTCGACGTGAATCCCAAAAATGTGCACATCTATAATGTGGAAGCAGCGCCTTCAGCTCTGCCGGGCTTTGATCCGGAACTGGTTGAGCATGCAATGAACGTGCTGAAGAAAAAAGGTGTTACTTTCAAAATCGGTGTTCCGATCAAGCAATGTCTGCCAGACGGAGTCATTGTGGGCGAAGGAGAAAAAATCGATGCAGCAACGGTCGTATGGACCGGCGGTATTCGGGGGAATGCTCTGCTTGAGCAGGCAGGCCTTGAAGTGATGCGTGGGCGGGTGAAGGTTGATGAATTCCTTCGTGCCCCAGGGCATGAGCATGTCTATGTCATCGGTGACAATTCACTGGTGTTCAACAACGAAGGGCGCCCATATCCACCTACAGCTCAGATCGCGATGCAGCAAGGTGTTAACTGCGCCAAAAACGTTGTCGCTGCCATCCGTAAAAAGCAGCCACAGCCTTTTGTGTTTACAAGTAAAGGTACAGTTGCGTCACTGGGGAAAGGCGAAGCTATCGCTGTCGTAGGCGGCAAGAAATACAAGGGATGGAAGGCGGCTCAGCTGAAAAAGCTGGTGGATCTCCGGTACTTGTTTATCATCGGTGGCATTCCCTTGGTACTGAAGAAAGGGCGGTTTTTTGGATGAGACATTGCAGTGTTCAGGTCAGAGGACTACTCACACGCGAAGAACTGGATCGGTACAACGCCCTGATGCAGGTTGGCGGTTATCTGGAGGAACAGGATCAGTATGATCTGGCTTATATCGTTCAGAAGGAAGTGGATATTCTCATTTTGCCTGCTATTGAGCGGCTTAAGGAGAAGGGACGTGACCGTGACCGGGCAACAGCTGAGTTTTTGGAGTCTCTGAAAGCGGTTGATGAAGAGGATCAGGATTAAGCAATCACGTTTATTCAAAAGAACCCGAGTCATCCATTTATGATTGAACATTTCATATTCATTCGAAAAAGTAAAAGCACCACTGACCCTATCCTTAATGGAGGTGTCGCGGTGCTTTTTGTGATTTATCCAATTTACAGCTTGAGCATATCTTCCAATGTTGCTTCGTTCAGCAGACTTCCCACATAGAACGAGCCGAATTCGCCATAACGGGCACTGACTTCGTCAAAGCGCATCTCGTAAACGAGCTTCTTGAACTGAAGTGCATCATCCGCAAACAACGTAACGCCCCATTCCCAGTCATCGAAACCAACGGAACCGGTAATGATTTGTTTCACTTTGCCAGCGTAACTGCGGCCAATCATGCCGTGGCTGCGCATCATCGTACGGCGTTCGTCCATCGACAGCATGTACCAGTTATCGTTCAGTTCACGTTTTTTGTTCATTGGGTAGAAGCAGATATATTGTCGCTGTGGCAGGACCGGTTTGAGACGAGCGATGATTTCCGGGTTCTGCATAGGGTCTTCGCCCTCTTTGCCAAGATAATTGCTCAGTTCCACTACACTGACATAAGAATATGATTTGGTGGTGTATTGGGCAAACATCGTTTTGTTGAACGCGTTCTCAACAGCCTTCAGATCTTCCAGCGTTTCACGCAAGTGCATCATGACAAGGTCAGCCTTCTGTCCCACAACGGTATATACGACAGTGCTTCCTTTGGATGAATCCTCTACTGCTTTCCATTCCTTCCAGAACGCCTGAAGCTCGTCCAGGGCTACGGCGCGTTCCTCATCATCGGCTGCTTTCCAGGCGGCCCAGTTAATCGAGCGGAAGTCATGCAGGGCGTACCAGCCCTCCAATGTTGATGCGGCTTCGTTCATTGAATTGATTCCTCCTGCAGGTTATATTTCCAAATCCCGGTAAGGGACGGTTGAGTACTTTATCGTCTTCATTGTATCCCAACAGGAAGCAGAAGGGCAAATGAAGAGAAGGTGAATATAGGGAAATTTGTCCAGAAAGTTCGTTGCTTCGCCACATTTTTTGCGGTACACTATCTACTATCCGTAGTAAGAGAAACCGATTCAGTGAAAGAAGAGGTGAACGTCACCCGATGCAGTTTATACCTGTGCTGGTATTGATGGTGTTATTTTTCGTTATGATGTTTGGTATCGGTTTCATTCTGAATATGCTGATGAAGACAACCTGGTTTCCTTCCTATCTGTTCATTATTGTCATTCTGCCTGTCGTCGTGTATTCCTTATGGGATCATACGGCATCGCTGATGTCGCATCTGGGTTCTTTCCATATTGTAGACTATATGACGGGCGTAGCTGGACTTGCTGGAGCGGTCATCAGTGGCTGGGCCATTCGCAAACTTCGCCTGGGTGGGTACAAAATGTTTTAATCAGCTACCCAAATGGCAGCAAACGCTGTACTGCATTTTCCATAAAGGTCTTGCCTTTGTCGTAAACGCTTACGAGTGCAAAGGGAAGGCTTTTTGGCATGCATCCCAAAAATGTGCATGATCATTCGGACATGTCTCATATATATGTGTATAACATTTTCTCCATATGTTCACTTGTGTTCTATGGCTGTAGCTTTTATAGTAATCTAGCAACTCTACGAAAACGTGAATGCTGTCGACCTAGGACGAAACGGAGCGAGAACAGGTCCGTTTTTTACCTGTTTTTGAGCATTTGAGGATCGGACATTTATGATAGAATAGATAAACATACTTTTGGGGAGAAGGAGATCAAGCTATGCGCATGAAGAATTTGCACCATTATACTGAACATCATCGCTATTGCGTATACAGGGAGTTTGGACTTAGTGCCCTGGATGACCGCATGCTCACCGGAGCGTATCAGCCAATGGTAGGTGCCTTTGCGATAGGCTTGTATCGATTGCTGTTTCAGCATCTTCCCGGTGAACAGGTCGGTTACTCGCCGCTTGAACAGCAACGGAGGCTGTTCATGACGCTGGGACTTGAGCCCAGCGAGAAAGGGCGCAAGTATTTGGTGGAGCAGGCATCCAAGCTTGAAGCCGTTGGTTTGCTTCAGACTTCACGGCTGTATATTCCGGAAAATGACGACTACATTTATGAATATGAGCTGCAGCCTCCGCTCTCTCCGGCAGAATTTTTCCGTACACAGCATTTGACACTGCTGCTTCGTGACAAAATCGGCAAGTTCGCCGTACTCTCACTGCGTTCCGGTTTTTCGGCGATAGAGAGCGGTGATGCGCCTTACCCGGCAGCGAATAAAGAGAATATTTCCGTTCCTTTTTACGATATATTTGAATTGAATACGCATGTCATCGATTATGAACTGGAGCAGGCGTTGTCGGAAGTGTCGACTTCGGCTCAGCGCAGCGGGATCAATGGAGCAGTTGAAGAGAACAGTCTGAATTATGCCGACATTATATTGCGTTTTCCGCGTGAGTCGGTCAATCGCCGTCATGTGGAGCAATTGCGGTTCGATCACGAACAGCTCGGCATTGTGAATTATGTCGTGAACAAATTCAATCTCAGCGTACAGGATGTATGTCGTTTGCTGGATGAAGATGATATCTTTAACTCACAAGGCCAGCTTGTGCTGGATGACCTTCAACACAAGGCAAGCCTGCAGTTCAGACAGACCAAGAAGCGACATGAGCAGCAGACGGTACAGGCAGCGAAGGTTGTTGCTCTCAGACAGCATATGGAGGAGCCTGAACGGAAAGAGGATTCCGGTGAACCGCCTGTTGAACATGTGGTACAGATGGAATATTACGTCGAAGTGCCTCCGCAATTTTCGACCAAGTGTGATATTCATCAATATAATATGATGCTGCGTAATGAGCCCTACACACGATTGCTTCAGACGTTCTTCCCTGGTGCCGTGCCGGACAACCTGGTGGACATTTTTGAGAAGATCGACCTCAGCTACAAGCTGCCAGGTGAAGTAATCAATGTACTGATTCATTACTTGATGGCATTGCTTGTATCCGGCGGCGAGCAAAGAATTAACCGTAACTTCGTTGAGGCTATTGCCTCCAACATGCTGCTCAAGCAGGTGAATTCCTATGAGAAGGCGGTACAATACATTCGAGACCAAGCCAAGGTCAAAGGCAAACAGGCTGCTGGTGCAGCTGGAACCCGTTCCCGTACATACGGCAAAGGAACCAAAGCCAAACCCGAAATTCCGATTGTACAAGACATAGGTGCCGACGGCGATGCCGTATCCGAAGAAGAGTTCGAAGAGATGATGAGGTTTGCCCAGCAGATGCAAGCAAGCAAACAAAAGGGAACTTCATAACAATTCATAATATACACCTAAAAGGCGAGTCACCTAAATCAAAGGAGACTTGCCTTTTATTCTTTCAAAGAAAAGAGGGACTCCCGATGGCAAAATGGGATAACATGCTGTCCATGCTTTGGATGCTGAGATCCGGAAGAAAGCTCACCGCCGCTCAGATCGCGGACAGTTTGGAGATTAGCGTCCGCACTGTGTATCGATATATCGACGCATTATGCGCAAGTGGCGTGCCGGTCGTTGCGGAATCGGGCCATGATGGTGGTATTCATATTCTGGAAAATTTCAAGGAAACGCCATTGTTCTTTAACGCTGTAGAGTTGAAGGCGCTTGTGGATGCGTTTAAATTTGCCCAAGGTGCTGGCTATCCTTATGTGCAAGAGCTGGAGTACGCGCTGAAGAAGGTGGAGAATGGACTGCACGAGGAGCAGCGCCACGATCTGTCACGCAAGCAGAGCAGCTTGGACGTGGTCTCTTCAGCGCGTCCGCCTTCAGTCGTTCCGTTGTTGCGGGAGTTGGAACAAGCGACGAATGACGGGCGAACGGTCCGTATCTTCTATCGGAAAGCGAATGCGGAGCAGGCTTACGAACGTGAAGTCGATCCATATGGGCTAGCGTATGACCGAAACGAATGGTACGCTGTCGCGTTCTGCCATCGGTCGCAGGCAATGCGGACGTTTCGCGTCGAACGAATCGAACGACTGGAGACAACCGAAGCAAGGTTTGACAAGCCGGAGACTTTCTCTGCGTCCGCGTTTTTCTGTGAGCAGTCCAACCAGAGACGGGAGGCAGATGGACCGTTGACGGTAATCCGTATTGAGGGACAGCCTGACACGCTTAATGCGGTTTGCAACCACTGGCATCTGCGCCACTATTTGACGGAACGAACCGATCGGGAGGCACGGTTTCTGATCGATGCTCCGACGATGAACAAGTACCTTCCGACATATCTCATGACCTTCGGCACGGGCATTCGCATCCGCGAACCACTGGAGTTGAAGCAGCGGATTCAGGAAATGGCATACGGTATCGCCAAACATTATGAAAACGATGCGGATTGAATTTCTGGATGGAAGTTCGCTGACAACAGCTGTCAGCGAACTTATTATACGATTGAGTCAAGGCTAAGGCAGCCAAACCATGCGAAGAAGGGAAAGGTGAATTCATTGATGCTTCAACAATCATACCGACTGTATGACTATCATGTTTGGGCAAACGATCGATTGTTTGCACACCTGGAGCAACTCCCGAAGGAGGTATTCCATGCGGAAGTAACGAGCGTGTTCCCATCCGTATCACAAACATGTGCACATATGTACTTGTTCGAACAGCTCTATATGCTCGTGCTCGCGGAAGTTCCGAACGAGGAGATCTTCCCGAAAATCTCGGGCTGGACAGAGGAAGCGCAGGGTAAAGCCATGAATGAGATGCGGGAACTGTTTGGCAGCGTTGCCGAACGTTTCCGCGATTTACTGCGGCATACGCCTGACCCGGACAAAAAAATGACAATCGAGCATCCGAAATACGGTAAAATGGAAACACGTTTTTCCGACATTCTACAGCATGTTGTCAACCACGGGACGTATCACCGGGGCAATGTGACCGCGATGTTGAGACAGCAAGGTTATAGCGGTGTGCCAACCGATTATATATTTTATTTGTTGGAACAGCAGAAAGTTCAAGGGTAAAATGAATCGGATAAGAGTGAAGAGCGAGTCGACCACAAAACAAAAAGTTGTATCGATAGGGTATGCCATGCTGATCGGAGTTATCATGGGGGTGGCAGCCAAACTTGTTGATGTTCCGGGGATCAACCCTATATTTGACAGTGTAGGGGGACGTCTAGGTGTATGGGTATTTGTTGCAGTGCTTCTATCGGTTTTTAGCTATTCTCCCCATTTGGCGGCAGTAAAAATATTCATCTTTTTCGGATCGATGCTGACCGTGTATTATGTTTACACCTTGTTATTTCTACATTTTTCTCCAGAAAGGGCTATGGTTTTTTGGGGGATATGCGCGGTGGTATCTCCGATCTGTGCTTATATTATGTGGTATGCACGTGGGAGTGGGATGTTATCTAATGTTGTTACAGCTCTCCCCATTACATTATTACTGTCAGAAGGGTTTCAATTACGTCACGCTTACTTACCCATTCACACTCATTACTATTTAATTCCAGTCCTTATGATAATATATCTAATCATGATTGTTGTGTTGGTGCTGATCATACCCATAAATAAAAAACAATTTTTACCCATTCTATCGATAGCACTTATATTGTCATTTATTATGATCTATTTTAATGTTTTAGGTCGAATATTTGGTGGGATGAATGGCGTATTGTAGACTTTAATTAAAAGTGCCAAACATAAATTAGGCCCTTCCGACTTCCTGTAGGGAAGCGAAAGGGCTGGATTTTTCTATTGTTTTCTCGGCGCCTAGAAGTCGGTTAACCTTGTGACCTTTTATCGCAGAATCGTCGTTGCTTTATTGCCGGCATAATCTTCGATAACGAGCTTCAGGGAGCTGGTGCTGGACGCAGGCGTGAATGTCAGTTCGCTCAGCTTCGTTCTGCCCCGAATGATATAAGGGAACTTCTGTGAAACGTAAGTTACTCCGAATTCGCGTGCCACCTCATTTTCATAGACATAGATTTTGTACCAATCCTCCAAATCAGGCAATGCGAGGGTGTACTTTCCATCCTTTACCGTCACCTTTTCCTTGGCATATGGTGTAATCTGAGTATCTGCCAGTTGTCCGGTCGTTGTGACTGGATTCTGTTTGCCAATGGCAATATCCAGGACGTAATGTTCACCATTGGTCGGAAGGCCTGTCAGAATGGCAGACTGTTTTCCTTTTTTGACCTGAAGTGTCTTGGTGAAAGGTTCCTTCGTGTACTCCGTTTGGAGTGTAAGCTGAATCGGATCTTTACCTTGGTTCTTCTTCGGGTTTTTCCAACGGACAATAGCATCGCCATTGTTCTTGAATTTCACATCAATGTCCTGAACAGCTGCATTCAGATCATAGGACAGGACGGTTGCTTCACTCTCGGTACCATCTGAGCCTACAGCACGAATGGACAGTTCGCCAGCGGGATGTTTGAGCGTTTTAATATAAAATGTGGAGTCATACACGCCGCCGACATAAGCGCCGTTCTCATACAGATTATATTGCTTAACCTTCGAATAGTCCTCGATATCCCATTCGACAACCAACTCATCGGTGTTGGTCAGTGCTTTGGTAATATGGAATCCCGTTGGAGCATTCGGTTTGGCGGCAGAACCGTCGGATATACGAATCTCACCAATGTTCATCTGATATTTTTCAATCGTAGTGCCGTTAGGGTCGAAGGATAGACCAAAAGCTGCAACAGTCTTCCCTTGGTATGCACTCAGATCGAGTGAGGTGGTCTTCCAGCCTGACGTGTGCTGACCTGAATTGGGCACTTTGACTTTGACCACTTTGGTCGGTTCATCCTCGAAGATCAGTCCGATATACATGGAGGAAGCGTCGTTGACAGACGGTTTGTTATAGGTGAGTTCCAGTTTGGATTGGGCGTTGATCGACAGATCCGTCTTGTACAGACGAAGGAAATTGTCCGCATTTAGACTTCCGTTCACGACAAGAGAACTGCCGCCAGTGAACGCACCAACGGAATCATACGTATAACGAGAACCTTTTTCATAGGTTGGACCATAGTCAAAGTCAACAGTGAGTTTGTCACCTTGACTATCCATCCACCACTGCCAGGTGACCGGGATATCCTGAATATTAATATTGGACCATTCGGTTGCATTGGAGACGGTTCCGCCCTCATAATATTTCAGACCGTGGCCTGTATTGAAGTTGGTCACAAAATTGGAGCCATGAATAACGGAGCGTTCGGTGAGGTAAGCGGCGATGCCGTCCCACTTTGCACCAGAAGCATATACATCGGACAGATCGACGGATGCCGTACGGCGTGCGTTGGTTGGGTCCTGATTCGGACCTGACCACCAAGCGCGGTCACGCACAAAGGTCATCCATTGGTACTCATCTTCGGCTCTATGATTCGTGCTGCCATCGCCCATTTCTTCATCCAGGGCATTGTGGGTAAAGTCAGCACCAAGCGTTGCAATACTGTTCATAGGCTGACCGTTCTCGTCCAGATTGTTACGCAGATCGTAGAGCTGCTTCCAACGACCAAACTGGTCATTTCCACCTTCGACACCGGCAAATACCGTTTCCAGTGGATCAAGACCCAAATCTAGGGCATGATCGCGCGAATCTCGCAGCATGTCATGGTTCCACACGTAATTCAGGAAGATCGAATCGGAGACTCTGCCTAATGCAGAATCTTGCACAAAAGGACTGTTGAGTCCGTTAAACTGGTTTTGGTATTGAATTTTGCCCGTTGTATTGATGGTGGAGTCATACCACTGAACATATAGTCCTTCGTCTCTTAAATACTTCATGAATTTCTTGTAGGAAGAGATGTCTTCAGGCGCAACGCCTTTGGCAACCTCTTCCTGATTGAAGAAGTATCCGTCGTAATTATAATACTTTGCCATCTCGACCAGCTTTGCAGCGACAGGGAAATTCCCTTCTTCATCCTGCACAAGCATCTGCTTGTAGGTTTGTGGTCCACGATCATTGTCTGAGAAGAAGATGTTGGCGATGGAACGGACACCGTTTTTGTGTGCAGCATTGGTGTACGCTGGATTCGGAATGTTCAAAATGCCAAACTCAAAGTACTTTTCCGTCCATTCCTTATTGGGGTCATACAATTCCTCAGGCACGCCAGCAGAAGCCATACCATGCCAATAGCTGTAATAGTCTGTGTACTGCCAATAATTAAAGAGGTATTCGCTGAATTCATTGGTGTAAGGAGTGCTGCCAAAGAATGAATTGCCATAATCGCCACTCATCGTAAAGAGCTGGGTGTCCGGGCTGAGTTCGGGATAAGCCTGCGTGGCCGCAAAGGCATCGTTACGTGGCTGCAAAGGTACATGAGCACGAAGCAGATCACCATGGATATCACTTTCGGGTGTCCAATTCAGAATCTGGGCAGCGGTGTAGCCATGCTGGTAAGGCTGGTTTACTCCCTTGGCGCTATCACCTGTATAAGGGAGCGTGTCTCCGGCATAAACGGATGTGGCAATGACTTGTCCAAGTAGAGCCGAAGTGAGAACCATTGCGGTTACTTTGGGGATAAGGCCTTTGGGTTTGTGTTTGCGTGTCATGCTGTTCCTCCTTCAAGTCGAATAAGAAAGTAAGGTATTCTTTTACACAAAAATAAACTTATGGTTAACGATAGGGCATGAAAGCATTTTCAAATAAGGCGAAATTAAAGAAACACAGGTATAAACTAAAGAAAAGTTCCAGGTGACAAGTTAATGTCAGAAGGCAGATGATATACTTTAGACAGGAAAACAGCATCGGGGGGAACATGTGACTTGAGAATTGTTAGCGTTTACAAAAATTTCTTTAAAAATAATATGTTTATGAAGATGCTGTTCATCTTCTCCATGATTTCGATTGTAACGATTATTACCTTGTCCTATATCATTTTCCTGTCAGTGTCCGATGCCACGATTCGCCGAGAGCTGGCGATCCAGAAAGCGGCTATGGAGAGTGTTGACCGATATATTCATCAGCAGTATGAATCGGTGCAAAACATGGTGAGAGATATGCATCAGAATGAGGCCTTATCAGCCAATATCACCTACCTGATGAATCACACGTACGCCGAGTATGTACAGCATCTGACGAATGGCTATTATGCGAATCAGGATGATTATTCAGCTGATGTACTGAAACATTTTCAGAATATCATGGATCGCAATTCGGATATCAATCAAGTGATGTTATATAGTGCTGAGCGACAGGATCTGTCCAGCTTCAATCAACATAAGCAGTTCAGAAAGCTGAACACCAATGTTGCTCATTCCTATATTCCTGACGTGATGGCGATGGAGACACCGAATATCAGCGCACCAAACTATTGGATTCGTAAAGAAATTGATCAATGGGACCCGGCGCTGTATGCGATTCGGGTGCCTATCAACGATACACAGACCCTTCGAAATTTGGGACAGTTCCTTGTGTTCTTTGACTCAGCAGGTATTGGCAACGCTTTGGATAGTTATGAAAGTAATCTCAAGGGAGAAATTGTGGTGCTGTCAGCCAAGGGTACGGTATTGTTCGATTCCAACAGTAACTATTACGGCAAGAAGTACCCGTATATCAATGTGGCCGATTCCCTGTTTGATCAGACGGATATGGACTCGATGAAAAAGGAGCGAAATATGTATGTGAACAAGTTTGTCTCGGCGGATCAGGGATATGTGGTCGTTGGCACGGTTCCTGTGGATGAGATGGCTGAGGCCTACGCGGGTACACGCAATACAATCGTTTCGATTAGCATCATATGTATCCTGTTTGCAGTGCTGGTTCCGGCATTTTTCATCATTAATTTTGCCAAACGCACCCGCAGAATCATTCGTTTCACCCAAAGGGTGAAATATGGCAACCTGACAGCACGTATCGATGATGCCCGTGATGATGAGCTCGGACAGATCTCGCACAGTTTCAACGATATGCTGGATGAACTTAATCAATATATTGAGCGCGTCTACAAAGCCGAGATCAAACAAAAGGAGACAGAACTGGTCGCTCTCCAGGCACGGATTAATCCTCACTTTCTCTATAACACGCTGGAAGTCATTCGAATGAGGGCGATTTCGCAGGGGGCGAAGGATGTTGGAGAGATGATTTACAGTTTATCCGTGTTATTCAAGAGCCTTGTTCAACAGAAGAAAAATTATACGCTCAAGGATGAGATGGAAGCTTGCCGTTTATATCTGGAATTGTTCCGAATCCGGTATAAGGATATTTTCATGTACTCTATTCAGTTGGACACTGTGCATAACCAGCATCCGGTGGTCAAGCTATCCCTGCAGCCGATTATTGAGAACTATGTGGTGCACGGCATTCAGACAGAACGTTCGGATAATCAATTAACAATCGTTGTTGAAGAAATGGGCGACGCTTTGCAGGTAGAGGTCAGAGATAATGGCAAAGGCATTGAGCCTGAACGCCTGACTGAAATTTTAGAAGAACTGGAACGTCCGGAAGAGTCGGGTAAAATGTTTGGACTGCGCAGCGTACACACCCGTTTGCGTTTCCTGTATGGACCGGAATTCGGCATCACGATAGAAAGTACACTTGGAGAAGGAACCCTGATCAGGGTACGTTATCCTCATACAGAAGGGACAGGTATTTAATATGTACAAGGTATTTATAGTGGATGATGAACCGTTCATCATTGAAGGGTTGTACGATATTTTGGATTGGTCGTCATTCGATATGGAAATTGTAAGCCATGCCGGCAATGGACAGGCCGCATTAAACGCCTTGTCCGCGCAGCCTGTGGACATACTGATCACCGATATTTCCATGCCATTCATGAATGGTCTGGATCTGATTCGGGAAGCAAGGCAATTGCAGCCTGACATCAAGGTAATTATTCTAAGTGGTTTTAATGAGTTTGAATATTTGAAAGAGGGCATGCAGCTGGGTATCGAAAATTACCTGCTCAAACCGATCAATGTGGAAGAACTGGAATCGACGCTTCGCAATACGGCTTCCAAGCTGGACCATACGTTGTCTCCTCAAACAGATGATGCTTATGGTGTTCAGATTCTGAAAGACAACATCCTTCATCGATGGCTGACGGGACAGATCGCGGCCACGGAATTCGAGGAACGGGCGCAGTTCTTGAATCTTTCGCTGGATGCACCTGATGTTGCAGTAGCAATACTGCGCACTAAAGGAGAAGCATCCGGCATGTTCGAGCGAGTGGAGGACATGCTGAAGGATAAGTCCTATGTGAATATATTCCATGACATCGACGGAGATATTGTCATTGTTGCCAATATGCATGCAGGCGAGGACGAGAAAAAGAAATTTATGGAGTGCCTTCAGGCATTATCCGCTGCGCTGTGTGAGACACATCCTGCTGTTCTGATTGGGGCAGGAAGTCTGATGCGCGGACTCCACCATGCTCCTGCAAGCTATCAGGAGGCGAAAAAGGCGCTCCAGTATGTGATGATCTATCCCAATCTCAAAGTGATCGATCATGCCATATTGGAGAAGGGTGGAAGCTCTGCTTCTTCCTTCTCGATCGATTGGAAGGAGTACGCGAAGCTCATTCTATCCCGTAATGCAGAGCTGCTTGCGGAGCGAATTCGGGTTGATTTTGAACAGCACCGCGACGGGGTTACTCCGGCTGAGTTGCAGAATATCGCACTGGAAGTGGTCATTCGCTTCAAGATGGAATTGGAGGGCATCAAACATTCGGATGAATCGGCTATTTACCAACGTGGACTTCGCCTTGTACTGGACAGTGGAACGTTTGATGAACTTGTTCAGGCGTTGCAGCAGGTGGGGACAGAGACGATACAGTCTCTGCTTCAGGATTTAAAGAATCCAATCGTCAACCAGGTGCTTCAACATATTGACAAACATTACGCAGAAGAGCTTTCCCTGAAGCTGCTGGGTGCTCACTATCATCTTCATCCGGTATATTTGGGACAACTGTTCCACAAGGAGACGGGGGAGACTTTTGCCGAATATATCAATAAATACCGGATCGAACGTGCCAAGGAACAGCTGCGCAATTCGAATCTGAAAGTGCATGAGATCGCAAGGAATGTGGGGTACTGGGAAACCGGATATTTCTATAAACAGTTCCGCAAGTATGTGGGAATTTCACCAACCGATTTTAAGGTTTTTGGATAATTTACAGTGGATCACCGATTGGACCAGTGGACTGAACTAAATGAGACATTCTGGGGACAGGAGGGCATGCAATGGAGTTGGTGCCAAATGTTACTCAGCATGTCTTTTTGATGTAAGCGATTTATTCAAATCGGTACAAATTCATGAATCGGTACTGATTTCTCTTTAATTTGTACCTCGAAATATTAAGTTTATCTTCTTTTTGAAAATGCTTTCATTCGATAAGGTTAAAGCAGTTAGTTTGTACAGCTAAAGGGAACACGAAAAGGGAGGATCAAGGAAATGAGTAAACAAAGAAAAAGTTTTTCTCTCGTTCTTGCATTGTTGATGGCGGTTACACTCGTTCTTAGCGCCTGTGGAGGAAGCAAGGATGCTTCAGAATCAGGGGAAGCAGGAGAGGCTCCTGTCGAGCTGATCTGGTACACCATTGGTACCCCTCAGAAAGATGTTAATAAAGTGATGGAAGAAGTCAGCAAGTACACGAAAGAAAAAATCAATGCCACAGTTACAATGAAAATGGTTGACTGGGGTGACTATCCGCAAAAGATGCAAGTTAACGTAGCATCCGGTGAGCCAATGGACATCCTGTTCACCTCTTCAGGCGGATTCGATTATGTTCAAAATGCTAGAAAGGGCGCATTCCTTGAGCTTGATGATTTGCTCCCTAAATATGGTCAGGACCTTATTAAAACGATTGATCCTGCATTCCTGAGCGGTTCGAAAGTAGACGGACACAATTACGGTATTCCGGCCAACAAAGAGCTGCCTCAACAAGAGGTATGGCGTTTCAACAAAACGCTGCTTGATAAATACAAAATGGACATCTCCAATATCCGTACGTTGGACAGTCTGGAGCCTTTGCTCAAAACGATCAAGGAAAATGAGCCAAGCGTGACTCCATTTGGAATGGATAAAAACTTCGTTCCTTATGTGCCTTACGACTACGTCATTCAGAACTTGCCAATGGCAATCAAACTGGATACGACGGATTACAAGATCGTGAACATTCTGGATACTCCGGAAATGAAAGCAGCACTCAAAACGATGAGCAAATACTACAAAGCTGGTTATGTATCACCAGAGGCAGCAACAACAGGCTCCACCAATGACCTGACCACATCAGGCAACTGGTTCCTGGATCGTGCACAGACACAACCGCTCGCGGACAACCAATGGTCAGCAAGCTACGGATATCCGGTAGTTTCCACACCAGCTAGTGACGCGATCATCACCAACACGTCTGTACAAGGTTCGATCATGGCTATCTCGGCCAACTCTGAATATCCGGAGAAAGCAATGGAGTTCCTGAACCTGTTGAATACAGATCCAGTGCTGCGCAATATGGTTGATTCCGGTATTGAGGGCGTTCACTACAAAAAAGTGGATGACACGCACATGGAAAATCTGGCTGAATCCAAGAACTATGATATGCCTTCTTACTCCCTCGGCAACAACATGTTGTTGTATCTGAACAACAATGACCCGGATAACAAATGGGATGAGTTTAAGAAGTTTAATGCAGAGGGTGTAAATTCCCCAATTCTGAGCTTTAACTTTGACTCAAGCAAAGTGTCGTCGGAACTGACAGCAGTGCAGAATGTCAAAGAGCAATACTGGGCCGCATTGATGACAGGTACGCTGGACCCAGAGAACAATTTGGAGCAAGTGATTGAGAAGTTCAATCAAGCCGGACTTGAAAAAGTGATGGCTGAAGCCCAAACCCAGCTTGATGCCTGGAGAGCGGCAAATAAGTAAGGGTAAATTCAGGGATCGGGCCGCTGCTTGTTGCGCCCGATCCTTTTTCATTCAAGCCTGAAGGAGGATCTCCATATGACCGCATTTTTGAAAAATCTGATTAGAAACCGAGTCATGCTGTTCATGGTGCTGCCAGGCGCCATCTGGTTCTTCTTCTTCTCCTACTTGCCATTGGTGGGTACAGTAGCAGCATTCAAACAATATCGTTTCAGCCGCGAAGGCTTCTGGGCCAGTCTGATGAAGAGCGAATGGGTGGGTTGGGATAACTTTAAATTCCTGTTCAGCACCAACGATGCTTGGCTCATTACTCGAAACACGCTTTTTTATAACCTTGCGATTATATTTCTGGGGCTGGTATTCGCTGTAGGTTTGGCGATTCTGCTCTCGGAGCTGGTCAATAAACGATTGGCCAAATTGTATCAAACAGGTATGTTCCTGCCGTATTTCCTATCCTGGGTTATTGTCGGTTATTTCGCGTTCAGCTTCCTGAGCATGGACCGGGGGATGTTGAACCAGATTATTGGGTGGTTCGGTGTGGAACCGATTCAGTGGTATTCGGAAGCGAAGTATTGGCCGTATATCCTGGTGTTTGTAGCTTTGTGGAAAACGATCGGGTACAACAGCATTGTCTATCTCGCTTCCATTCTGGGGATTGATCGGTCGCTGTATGAGGCAGCCATGATCGATGGAGCCAATAAGTGGCAGCAGATTCGCAACATTACGATTCCTTTGCTCTCACCGATCATTATTATTATGACGTTGCTGGCTGTGGGCCGCATCTTCTATGCCGACTTTGGTCTCTTCTATCAGGTTCCAAGGGATTCGGGTACGTTGTATGCCGTTACCAATGTTATTGATACGTATGTGTATCGTGGCTTGAAAACAAGTGGTGAGATTGGCATGAGTACCGCTGCCGGATTGTATCAATCCGTTGTAGGCTTCGTGCTCGTTATCATTTCCAACTACGTAGTACGCAAAATCGATAAAGATAGCAGCCTATTCTAGGATAAGAGAAAGGAGTGAACCACTGTGGCTCAAATCGTAAAAAAACGCGACTTCCATCATGTATCCAATGGCTGGAACGTCATTATGAATATTTTGGCCGGACTATTCGCTTTAATCTGTGTATTTCCTTTCGTGTTTGTAGTGATCATCTCGTTCACGGACGAGAAAGCACTGGCCCGTGACGGGTACCGACTGATTCCGAAGGAATGGAGTCTCGCAGCCTATCAGTTTGTGTGGCAGAGTGGAGACACGCTGCTGCGTGCTTATGGGGTAACCATTCTCGTGACGGTGCTGGGTACCATCATCAGTCTGATTCTAATGTCGCTGTATGCTTATGCAATTTCCCGCAAGAGCTTCCGTTATCGGAGATTTTTCTCCATATTTGCCATTCTGACCATGTTGTTTAATGGCGGGATGATTCCGACCTATATGGTCGTGTCCCAGCTTCTTCATTTAAAAGATAGCATATGGGCACTGGTTCTGCCGCTCGCAATGAATGCCTTCTATATCATGATCCTGCGTACGTTCTATTCAACCAGTGTGCCGGATGCAGTCATTGAATCCGCGAAAATTGATGGAGCCGGAGAATTCTATACGTTTATGAAAATTGTCATTCCATTATCGCTGCCAGGGCTGGCGACAATCGGATTGTTCAGTACGCTCGGTTATTGGAACGATTGGTTCAATGCACTGTTATATATCGATAATCCCAACCTCGTACCGCTGCAATCGATGCTGATGCGGATCGAGTCCAGCATCCAGTTCATCCAGCAGAACTCGGCGAACAGCTCGATGAGTCTGGCGGCGATGCAATCCATCCCGCAGGATACTTCACGGATGGCCATGGTGGTTCTCGCCACGTTGCCGATTATTTTCGCATATCCGTTCTTCCAGCGTTACTTTGTACAAGGTCTGACGGTCGGAGCTGTCAAAGAGTAACCGAATCACTTCTATAGGGTGGAGGCGTTGAAGGATGATGATATATAAGGACAAAAGCAAATCCGTAGAAGAGCGAGTAGAACATCTGCTGAGCTTAATGACGACGGAAGAAAAGGCGGGTCAGCTCATCCAGCCTTTTGGTTGGCAGACATATACGAATGATCAGGGGAACATTACGCTGAATGAATCCTTTAAGCAGCAGGTGGAAAACGGGGGCGTAGGCTCCCTGTACGGTGCACTTCGTGCAGATCCATGGACGGGTGTTACGCTTGAAAATGGACTGTCTGCCAGAGAAGGGGCAGAAGCAGTAAACCTTATTCAGCGTCATGCTGTAGAGCAGTCCAGACTGGGGATTCCCATTCTGATCGGAGAGGAATGCTCGCACGGACATATGGCGATTGATGGTACGGTCTATCCGGTCCCCCTGCTCTTGGGAAGTACCTGGAATGTGGATCTGTACCGTGACATGTGCCGGGCGGTCGCTCGCGAGACGCGTGCTCAAGGTGGTGCGGTAACGTATTCTCCGGTGCTGGATGTTGTACGTGATCCACGCTGGGGGCGTACCGAGGAATGCTTTGGCGAAGACCCGTATCTTATTGGTGAGCTAGCTGTTGCTTCCGTGCAAGGACTTCAGGGCGAGCGTTTGGACCAAGAGGATGCGGTAGCGGCTACACTGAAACACTTTGTCGGTTATGGCAGCTCGGAAGGTGGACGCAATGCGGGACCGGTGCATATGGGCTGGCGTGAGCTGCTGGAAGTAGATCTGTATCCGTTCCGCAAAGCTGTTGAAGCAGGCGCTCAATCCATTATGCCGGCTTATAACGAAATCGACGGTATCCCGTGTACGGTTAATACGGAGCTGCTGGATGACGTTCTGCGAAAAGATTGGGGCTTTGACGGTCTGGTGATTACGGACTGCGGTGCCATCAACATGCTCGCAAGTGGGCATGATGTGGCGTCAGATGGATTGGAAGCATCCGTACAGGCCATTCAGGCAGGTATTGATATGGAAATGTCCGGTGAGATGTTTGGACAATATCTGGTGCAAGCGATCTCGGAAGGCAAACTTGAAATGCATGTAATGGATCAGGCTGTCCGCCGTGTGCTGGCACTGAAATTCAAGCTGGGATTATTCGAGCAGCCTTATGTGGATGCCGATCGAGCGGCAGAAGTCATTGGCAGTGAAGAACATATTCAACTGGCACGCCAATTGGCTGCAGAAGGTGTGGTCTTGCTCAAAAATGAAGCTGCAACGTTACCTCTGTCGACGGCAACAGCGGGCCGAATTGCTGTTATTGGTCCTAATGCAGACCAAGCCTACAACCAGTTGGGCGATTATACTTCCCCCCAACCGAAGTCCAAAGTGGCTACGGTGCTGGATGGCATCCGCAGTAAGCTTGCTATAAGTGAGAGTGGGCAAGAAGAGGAGGACTCAGATGGACATTCGAATGTTGGTGATCAGGTGCTCTATGCACCGGGATGTCGCATCAAGGGTGATTCAAGAGAAGGGTTCGAGCACGCAATAGAAACTGCACGTCAGGCCGATACGGTCATCATGGTCGTTGGCGGCTCGAGTGCCCGTGATTTTGGTGAAGGAACGATCGATCTGAAGACAGGTGCTTCCAATGTGTCCGATAACTCATGGAATGATATGGAGTGTGGAGAAGGCATTGACCGCATGACGCTTGGGCTTGCAGGAGTCCAGCTGGAGCTGATTCAAGAGATTCACAAGCTTGGCAAAACACTTGTCATTGTTTATATCAACGGTCGCCCGATCACCGAGCCTTGGGTGGATGAACATGCCGATGCCATTCTGGAAGCATGGTACCCAGGCCAAGAGGGTGGGCATGCCATTGCGGACATCTTGTTCGGTGAAGTGAATCCGTCCGGCAAACTGACGATATCTATTCCGAAGCATGTGGGTCAATTACCGATCTACTACAATGGCAAACGTTCACGCGGCAAGCGTTATTTGGAAGAGGATCTGGAGCCTCGTTATCCATTCGGATATGGACTTAGCTATACTACTTTTGATTACAGTGAGCCGAAGCTAAGTACAGAATCGATGACGGCCGACGAGACTGTCACCGTATCAGTGGAAGTCACCAATACGGGTTCTTGCAGAGGTGCAGAAGTCATTCAGATGTATGTATCTGACGTGGTCAGCCGTGTAGCACGCCCAGCCAAAGAACTGAAGGGGTTTGAAAAAGTGATTTTGGAACCTGGAGAGACGAAGACGGTAGCCTTCCATATTGGAGCGGAGCAGCTGCAATATATTGGTCGTGATCTCACGCCTGTCGTTGAACCAGGACAATTCCATATTCATATCGGAAGACATGTGAACGATACGCAGTTCGCCGAGCTGACGGTAGAGGAGGCGTAAGGAAATGGAACGCATCAGACGATTTATTCGCGAGTTGTCCGAACGTCAGTGGTTGGAGCAAATGGAGCTGCGCAGCTGGGACATCAGCCGCGCTTATTATAAAGTACCAGCACAATACGACCATCAGAAGGCTTATCCAGAAGGGGAGGGATTGAATCGTTTCCCGAGTGATCAGGGAACGACTTATTTCTTCCGTACACGGCTGGATGTACCTGCCTCCTGGCAGAAAGAACCTTACGGACTTGTATTTGAATCCGGTGGGGAAGGCTTGCTTCGGGTGAATGGACATTCCTATCAGGGGCTGGATCGTAATCATACGTATGTCACACTCGACCCTTCCCGAATAGGGGCTCAGCCTGAACTTGAGATTGAGTTATTCGATCCGGTACCCGAACCTGTTGATCCATTGAATCAACAGGCGGTTATTCAGCCGCCGATTACATCGATCAGAAGTTTGCTGGTGCGACCGAATGAACCTGTTCGCAGTCTGATGTACACGGTCACCATTGTGCGTGATTCCGCGGTGCTGCTGCCGGAAAGTGATTTTCGCCGGGTGCGCCTGCTGGAAGCGATCTATCGGGCGATGGATCAATTTGTAGGCCTGGCAGAAGAGGCTGTCAAGCAGGGGAATGACATCCGCAGTATCGAAGATAGATTGATCCATGAAGTGCGGGAGATTGGTGGAAACGCCGAAGGCTTGGAGCATATGGTGGGGCAATCGCACATCGATATTGCCTGGTTGTGGCCTGTACGTGAGACGGTGCGCAAGACCAGTCGTACATTCTCCACGGTGGATGCACTCATGAATGAATATCCGGATTATGTTTATTCCCAGAGCCAGCCTTTGCTGTACGCTTTTCTGAAGGAGCATGATCCCGAGCTGTATGAACGGGTGAAGAAACGCATTGCGGAAGGACGCTGGGAACTGGTTGGCGGGATGTGGGTTGAGCCGGATCTGAACATTCCGAGCGGGGAATCCCTGATTCGTCAGATGTTATATGGTCAGCGTTTCTATATGGAGGAGTTCGGCAAAACATCACAGATTGAATGGCTGCCAGATACATTTGGTTATTGTGCTTCCCTGCCTCAGATCCTGAAGCATGGCAATGTGGAGTACTTCATGACGACCAAGCTCGGATGGAATGATACGAACGTATTTCCATATGATCTGTTCCACTGGGTAGGCATTGATGGCACGTCCATCCTGTCTTATCTCAATCATGGTGTTAACGAGCATACCTTGCCGAAGGATATTCATGATCATTGGCAGTCATACCGTGAGAAGGCGGCGCATCCTGAGCATATGCTTCTGTACGGGCATGGCGATGGTGGCGGCGGCGTGACGCGAGAGATGTTGGAGTACGTGGACCGTTCCGAGTTGATGGTGGGCCAACCGAAGAATGGTTATAGTACCGCCGGAGCCTTTTTTGACGGAATCGAGAAGGCGCAGCCTGATCTTCCGAAGTGGCATGGCGACTTGTATCTGGAACTTCACCGGGGTACCTATACGACCCATGGCCGCAATAAGCGCAACAATCGGAAGGCTGAGGTGCTTTATCGCGAAGCGGAGCTCTGGAACACACTTGCCCTACCGGATATGGAGCCGCAGCAGGATGCTGAAGTACGTTCGGCGCTGCATGATGGATGGAAGCTGATTTTGCTGAATCAATTCCATGATATTATCCCTGGTTCGGCCATAACGGAATCCTATGTAACGTCGGATGAGGAGTATATTCGGGTATTCGAATTGGGTAGAGAAGGACTGAATCAAGGTGTTGCTGCATTAACGAGGGGAATTAATACGCAGGGGCCAGAGGGTTCTGTTCCTTATGTTGTGTTCAACAGCCTTGGCTGGAATCGAAGTGAAGTCGTTCAACTTCATATGCACGATGGATTGGATCGCTACGTTATAGATGTTGAAGGTCAGCGTTTGCGCATGGATCGGGAAGATGGCCAAATTTCGGTTCTGGTGACGGAAATTCCAGCGTTTGGTCATAAGACGATTTGGCTCGTACCGGAAAATGCAAGGGAAACAAATGTACGGGAAATGGCGAGCATTGCTGGGCAAAAGAACTTTACAGATACATGGGAAACCGAGTATTACCAAGTTCAGTTTAACGAGCTTGGCGAGATATCCCGCTTGTGGGACAAGACAGCAGAACGCGAGATTCTGAAGCCAGGTGAACGCGGCAATCAATTTCACTTTTTCCATGACCGTCCGACGCTCTGGGATGCCTGGGATATCGACAGCCGTTATGAGGCTCAGGTTGCTGGAGAAGTGGAGCTCTTGGAGAAAAAACTGGTTTTGGCAGGTACTACGAAGGACGTACTTCGTTTTCAGTGGAAGCTTCATCAGTCTGTGATTACACAGGATATGGTGTTCTATCATGACAATCGACGGATCGATTTCAAAACCCATGTAAGCTGGAATGAAGATCATAAATTGCTCAAAGTGGGCTTCCCGATCGATATAGTGACTTCCAAAGCAACCTATGAAATTCCATTTGGTGCATTGGAGCGTCCAAGTCATCGCAACACGAGTTGGGAGCAGGCTCAGTATGAAGTGTGCGGACACCGCTTCGCAGATGTCGCCGAGCACGGATATGGCGTCAGTCTACTTAATGATTGCAAATATGGATACGACGTACAAGGAAGCACGATTCGCCTTTCCTTGTTGCGTGCACCGAGATGGCCTGACCGGACTGCGGATATTGGAGAACATGATTTCACCTATTCCCTGTATCCACATGAAGGCGACTGGAGAAGTGCACATACGGTACGTCAGGCAGCCGAATTGAACCATGAAGTGCCTGTGCATCAGGCGGACCAGAACGCAGGCGTACGCCCTTCAACTGGAGCCTGGATCGAATTCGATAGCAGCCACGTCATTTTGGATACGGTCAAACCGGCAGAGGCAGGACACGGTACAGTGCTCCGTTTCTATGAATCTTCCGGCAAGCGTGAACGTGTGACGCTGCAATGGCCGCATGCATTTGAACAAGCTTATCTCTCCAATGCTTTGGAAGAAGCAGGTGAGCCTTTGGATACCACCAATGGTCAGATTACATTATCTTTTAAACCTTACGAAATAAAAACCGTGCTATTACGGTAAACCTTTTTGAAATACTCTGAGCTATGTAAGCTCAGCTTTTTATTCACACGTTAACGGAGAGGACAGAAATAACCTGAAGAAGTGAAATGTTCGCCTTTATCCCCGGATTTTAACCTTCTGGAGAAGGGAATCAAAAAATCTGGGGATAACAGCGATCGGAAGGTTATTCTGTCATCGTAGTGGCTAGTGTGAATGTTCTCAGCTGATCTTGCTACAGCTACACCATCCAATTTGTTTAAGGAGTGCACTCATTCATGGAACAATTCAGACTACCCAAAATACCGATGCCACCTGTTGCATTGCCACAAGCCGTACAGGCTGTAATGGAAGAAGCAGAGCAGAAGCTGGCGCATCGACCGAAGCTGCTTCAACTATTCAAGAACTGTTTCCCGAATACGATTGAAACAACAACGAAATTAATGGATGACGGCACAACCTTTGTCATCACTGGCGATATTCCAGCTTCCTGGCTGCGTGATTCTGTGGAGCAAGTGGTGCATTACATTCCATTTGCCAAGGAAGATCAAGACCTGCAACGCATTATTGGCGGTCTGATCAAGCGTCACATCCAGTACGTTCATATTGATCCATATGCTAACGCCTTTAACGAGACAGCCAATGACTGGCACTGGAACACCACCGACGTGACCGAGATGTCACCTTGGGTGTGGGAGCGCAAATTCGAAATTGATTCCTTGTGCTTTGTCGTGCGTCTCGCTTATTTATATTGGAAAGAAACCGAACTGACGGATATTTTCGATTCCAGCTTCAAAGCCGCCATGCGCAAAATCGTGGATTTGTTCAAGGTGGAGCAGCATCACATGGAGCAATCACCATACAGCTTTACCCGCAATAACGGTATTGCTACGGATTCAATCCGCAATAACGGACGAGGCATGCCCGTCAATTACACAGGCATGATCTGGTCTGGTTTCCGTTCCAGTGATGATGCGTGTGATTTCCATTACAACATTCCAGGCAATATGTTTGCCGTCGTTGCCCTGCGTCAGATGCAGGAGTTCGCGGAGTGGGTATTCCGGGATATGGAGTTCCTGCAGGAACTTAAGGATCTGGAAGCCGAAGTAGATCATGGTATCCAGCTGTACGGTATTTACCGTCATCCTGAATTTGGCCCGATCTATGCTTATGAGACGGATGGATTCGGCAACTACTGCCTGATGGACGATGCGGGTACACCGGGACTGATGTCTATTCCTTATCTTGGTTACGTCACAGCGGATGATCCGATTTATCAGAATACGAGACGTTTTGCGCTCAGCAAAGAGAATCCGTTCTATTATGAAGGCAAAGTTGCCAAAGGAATCGGCAGCCCGCATACACCGCCGGATTACATCTGGCATATGGGTCTGTCCATGCAAGGATTGACGGCCCAGTCTGCTGAAGAGAAGCTCGAAATCATTCGGATGCTGGAAGCAACGGATGCGGATACAGGATATATGCATGAAGGTTTCCATGCCGACGATCCGACGATTTTTACGAGAAAATGGTTTGCTTGGTCCAACAGCCTGTTCTCCCAGTTGGTCTATAAATCCATGAAGGATGGTTTGCTATGAGCAGCGCACAGGTGAAGAGAACCAAGTTGATTATTTTCTCTGATCCAACGTTTCCAGTGGAGGGTACTTTGCCAACGCAAGGTGCTCTTGATTCATGGAAAGCATCGGAAGAGATCATCGTTGTGGGCGCGGATGAATTGGCTTCGGCTTTGAGCACAGCGGCAGGTGAAGGGTGTTTCGTGAACCTGCATGCGCCTTATTTTCCAAAATCCGCTTGGACCGCAATTGCAGCTTTTCTTCATCAGGGCGGAAGCCTGATCAGTGTTGGCGGTGCACCATTCAAACGTCCTGTTCGTCAGGAGAATGGGGCATGGATTTCCGAGTCGGAACAAACGGCGTATCACCAGGAGCTTTATATTCATGAGGCATTAAAGGTATCCGCAGCCAAAGTGGATTCACTAATTTCCTCAGAAGATATTTCACTCCTTGCAGGCAAAGAGGGACTGTTCGAGAGTGCGGATACGTGGAATCTGGTACCTCATACAACCAAAACAAGCGATTTGCCACATCAAATGGGTTCCTCAGGTCCGATGAGCACGCAGATTTCTCCGCTGCTTCGCGGCCGCAGCAAGGATGGTCGCAGCATCGCTGCCCCAATCGTATTATGGGAAAACTCCCGCAGTACGTTTGCCGGTTCGCGCTGGCTGTTTGTGCATCTGCCTTTGACGGCTGCTTTCTGGGAACAGAACGGAGCAGCTGAAATGGTGAACTGGGCGCAGTATTGCGCCAAAGGTGTAACCGAGCTATCTCTGAAGCCGAACTATGCTGCATATGATTTGGGTGAACGAGCCTCACTGATCCTCCAAACCCAAATTCTACAGCGTGCGGGCAGCAGAAGAAGTGAGCCGGAACTTTGGACCATTGATTTAACCGTTGAACGGGAAGATCGCACAAACGGCACGGTAGAGAAGGTATGGAATCATCAACTGGAGATGGAACTTTCCGGCGAACAGCGTTTTGAACGGATTCTTCTTCCGTTTTCAATCGAGAGCGGGCTGTACCGAATCATCGGTCGTGTTCAGGCACCGGATGGAGAAGTTCGCATACTGCGGCAGGGCTTCTGGGGTCAGGACGCAGCTTTGCTCGCAGAAGGGGGAGTCATAACACGCAGCAGAGATTATTTTATCAAAGACGGTCGTCCGCTGCCTGTTGTTGGTATGACCTACATGACCTCGGACGTGGCACGGAAATTCCTGTTCCTTCCCAATGCGGATGTATGGGATCGGGATATGGCACAGATGGCGAAAGCCGGCATTAACTGGATTCGGACCGGAATTTGGACTGCCTATCGCAACATGATGCAGGTGGATGGTCATATGTCCGAGGATGTACTGCGTGCTATTGATGCGTTCCTGTTAACGGCAAAACGGCATGGCCTTCAAGTGACGTTCACCTTTTTCTCTTTTACACCCGAGACGTGGGAAGGAACAAATCCATATTTGGACCCGCAGAGCGTAGATGCACAGAAACGCTTCATTCGCAGCATTGTGAGTCGTCACAGACATTCCACACATGTGGACTGGGACTTGATTAATGAACCGTCGATGTTTGATCCTGTGCGCATATTCTCCGATGGGCCACGTTCGGCAAGAGATTCATATGAGCAGCAGGCGTTTATCGCGTGGCTTCAGCAGCGGCATCAGACGATTGAAGCGTTGCAGGAGGCATGGAACATGTCACCTAAGCAGCTCCCTGACTTTACAGCAGCAGTCATTCCTGAACCGGAAGAGATCAATTTCGATGTACAGGATATGCACAAGGCTAAAAAAGGAACACGCTGGCTTGATTACTGTCTCTTCTCGATGGAGATGCATAATGTTTGGGCGAGAGAGCTTGTAGGCACGATCAAGGATCTTGTTCCCCATCATCTGGTTACCGTGGGACAGGATGAAGCTCTCGGAGCACAGCGGCCTTCACCGTTCTTCTACGAGAGTGAAGTGGATTATACAACCGTGCATTCCTGGTGGCTCAACGATGACCTGATCTGGGACGGTATTTTCGCCAAAACACCACATAAACCCAATCTCATTCAGGAGACAGGCATCATGTATGTGGAAACCCCGGATGGCCGGGCCAAACGCACAGAGGAAGAGCTTCACAGCATTCTGGAGCGCAAATACGCCTATGCCTTCTCAACAGGCGGAGCCGGAGCAGTGCAATGGATCTGGAATACGAACTTCTATATGGATAATGCCAATGAATCTCATATTGGAGCGCTGAGAGCGGACGGTACAGAAAAACCTGAAGCCGATGTGTCTTACGATTTTGGCCGATTCATGGAGCAGATTCGAGACCTGTTTACTGATCGTGAGCTGGAGGACATTGCGGTGGTCTTCCCGTATTCCAACGACTTCTCGAACCGTTCCCTGGCCTACGATGCAACCACAAAATTGACGCGTGTGATGGCTTATGAGCTGAAGCAGCCATTCCGGGCTGTATCCGAGTATCATCTGGAAGCATTGAAGCAGCAACCTCCGAAGCTGATCATGGTTCCGAGTCCTCACAACATGGACAGCGATGCGTTAAGCGAGCTATTGAACTTCGCGGAGAATGAAGGAGCTACGCTGCTTATTACGGGCCCGCTCGGGTTGGATGCTTATTGGAAAACAAGTGATCGGGTAGATCATCTTGTTGGCCAGCGCAGTCTGGGCAACGTACAGCGAGAAGAAATGCTGAATATTAACGGGGTGAATCACCGCGTCACGTATGGTCGTCGCCGGATTGCCGAGGTGGCGAAGGAAACGTTGCTTCATGCGGAGAATCATACACCTGATGAAGTAGTCGTACTACCATTAGGCAACGGCAAGTTGATCTGGAGCCCGCTGCCGCTGGAGCTGAACAGCCGGGATGAGCCGCTGGCTGACCTGTATCGATATGCGTCAGAAGTGGCTGGTATTGAAAATGAACTGGAATGGATATCTGGCGGTGATCTGGCAGGGATTTATGGACGGAAGCTGAGCTTTCCGAAAGGCAATCTATACGTATTTGTATCGGAGTTCGCTTTGAATCATGAGGTGAAAGTCAGAGATACACGTACGGGAGCCATATATACGTTCCTGTTGGAGAAAAATCGCTCCGTGCTGTTTGCCACAGATGCGGCCGGACAGCTGCAAGCCGTATATCGACCGGATGAAGTAGAGATTGTACAACAAGAGGTAGAGGGGGAATAATACAATGACCAAACCAACAAGCAAATCGAAAAGAGCGCATATTATTTCTCATACGCACTGGGATCGGGAATGGTATTTGCCGTATGAGAAACATCATATGCGATTGGTGCAGCTGGTGGATGCCTTGCTGGATCAGCTCGATCAGGGGCCGGATTTTAAAAGCTTTTACCTGGACGGCCAGACAATCATCATCGATGACTATCTTCAGGTTAGACCTGAGCAGAAGGAACGGCTGGAGAAGCATATTCGTGATGGCCGTATTGTCATTGGGCCTTGGTATATTTTGCAGGATGCCTTCCTGACCAGTGGTGAAGCGAATGTTCGTAATATGCAGGTTGGACATCGGGATGCCAAACGATACGGAACACCTTCAAAGATCGGATACTTCCCAGATACGTTCGGACTTGTAGGACAGACACCGCAGCTTATGCTGCAATCGGGCATCGATAATGTCTTTTTCGGGCGAGGCGTGAAGCCAACGGGCTTCAACAACATGGTGTCTGACGATGGATACGAATCCAGTTTCTCAGAGCTGATGTGGGAAGGTCCGGATGGATCTAAAGTGCTCGGTGTTTTATTTGCCAACTGGTACTCTAACGGGAATGAAGTTCCGGTGGACGAAGCTTCAGCTCGCAAGTTCTGGGAAACCAAGCTGGCTGACGCGGAGAAATATGCATCGACCAATGAATTGCTGTACATGAACGGATGTGATCACCAGCCGATTCAGAAGGATCTGCCTGAAGCCATCCGTATGGCTGAACAATTGTATCCCGATATCGAGTTTGTTCACTCCAACTTCCCGGACTATCTGTCAGCGTTGAAAGCATCTGCGGTTCAGGAGCTTTCTGTTGTAAAAGGAGAGCTGCGCAGCCAGCGTACCGATGGCTGGGGCACTTTGGTGAACACAGCTTCCGCACGCGTTTATCTGAAACAGATGAACCAACTGGGCCAATCCATGTTGGAAAAGGTGGCTGAGCCCCTGGCTTCGTTCGCGCATCTGCTAGGTCATCCATATCCGCATGATCAGTTTACCTATGCGTGGAAAACGTTGATGCAGAATCATCCGCATGACAGCATCTGTGGCTGTAGCGTAGACGAGGTGCATCGCGAGATGGTCACCCGGTTTGATAAGAGCCGTCATGTGGCTGAGGCCCTGATTGAGGATAGCACCAGCCAAATCGCTGCAGCTGTGGATACTTCAACATTTGAACGATATGGTGAGGAAGCGCGGCCTGTGGTTGTGTTTAACACATCGGGATGGGAGCGCAGCGGTGTAGTTCAGATTGAACTGGATGCGGCCCGTTTGTACTTCCGCGATGGTTTCTCATTGGAAGATATGGCAGCCAAAATGAACGCCATTGACCTGTCAGGTCGTATTTTGGTGGATGAAGAAGGCAAACCAGTTCCGTGTACGGTAGAGGATCTGGGTCTGCAATTCGGATATGATCTGCCGGATGATCGATTCCGTCAGCCATATAGCTGCCGTCGGGTCAGCATTACGTTTGAAGCAGAGAATGTGCCTGCACTTGGCCTGAAGACGTATGCTTTGGTTCGCATGGACAGCAATGCTGCGAATTCAAATACACTGCTGCGTGGTGAACGTGGCATGGAAAATGAATATTTTATCGTAAATATTGCAGACAATGGATCTTTTGCACTCACAGATAAACGGACAGGCCGGACGTATAAAGATCTTGGCGTGTATGAAAATGTCGGTGATATCGGCAATGAGTACATGTTCAAGCAACCGGAGAATGAAGTGGCATTGACTACGAAGGATCTTCGGGCAGAAATTCGGGTTATTGAAGATGCGCCTTACAGAGCTTCGTACGAAATTGTTCATCATTGGGAAATTCCTGAATCCGCTGATGAAACGCTTGATCGTGAGCAGCGGGAACTGATTTATTATCCACATCGTAAAGCGCAACGTTCCAAACAAATGATTAGGCTCAAGATCCGAACCATTGTGTCGTTAAGCCGCAGTGGAAAAGGTATCAAGCTCGAAACAACTTTCAACAATCAGGCGAAGGATCATCGGGTACGGGCACTCTTCCCGACGGATCTGACATCGGCTGTTCATCACGTTGATTCGATGTTCGAAATTGCTACTCGCGATAATACGCCTGCACCGGAATGGCAGAATCCGAGCAATACCCAGCATCAGCAAAGTTTTGTTGATGTGAGTGAGGATCAGGCTGGATTGGTTGTAGCCAATCTGGGTCTGAATGAATATGAGGTTCTTGAGGATGGACGGAATACGATTGCCGTAACACTGCTTCGTGCCGTGGGAGAACTTGGAGACTGGGGATTGTTCCCTACACCGGAAGCTCAGTGTCTCGGTGAGCATTCCTTCCAGCTGGAGATTATCCCTCATGACGGGAACGGAGCAACATCCGGAGCGTACATTGAAGCTTACCAGTTCCAGATTCCATGGACTTTGGCTCAGACGACCGTACATCCGGGATTCCTGACGCCAAGCAACACACCTTTTGCGTGGCAAGGGGACGGTCTTGCGTTTTCTTCACTGAAAGTGAACGAGGATTCGGGTGATCTGATGTTGCGTTGGTATAATATGGGGTCGAATACAACTGAGTTGAAGTTTGCTGCTTCTGAGTCCATCCCGCAGGCATTTGAAGATGCATATCAGAGCAACATTCTGGAGGAAGAGACAGGCAAACTGAATGCTTCGATGGTAAATGAATCTTCCACTGCCTTGACTAGCAAAGAATGGGCTCTTCAAGCGGGACCTTGTGAGATTGTTACGGTGGGATTGCGTCGTTAATTTTCCAAGCGTGATCGGATCAATTCTTTGTGTAGTGTCTAACCGAAGTTCTGCGTACTGTCATGGAATGGATAATGCTTTTTCCAGCTGAACATGTTGAGTTATTCCTCAAGTTTATATAGAATGAACAGTAGAATTACAAGCGATCGAAGGTTACCCTGCCATCATGATGGTCATCGTAAAATTCAATTGTTCATTCTATATTGAAACTATTAAGGGGGCTTGAAGCCATGGAATCCTTGGGAGGACTGCTTCAGCAGCTGAATCCTTCCTTTCGTGAACAGTCGCGGCGGATTGCGGCGGATTTGATGGAAGATCCGTACGTACGCGAATTCCGCGCAGGTCATCCTGAACTGAAAGATGCACAGCTTATTACCGATCTGAGCAAGCTGTATCAGTATGCCAAAGATTCGAAGAACTGTGCGAACTGTCCGGGGCTCGACAACTGTCCTAACGATTTCCAGGGTCACTTTTGCAAACTGGAAGTAGAGCATTTTAACGGTAAACCCGAAATTATAGATAAAAAAGCACCTTGTTCCAAACATATCGCCCGGCAAAATGAGCATGTCATCAAGCAGAGAATCCGCAGTTTCTATGTGGACGAGCGTGCGCTCAATGCAGGATATAACGATGTGGAAATTATGGGCAAGGATCGGATGCGTGCTCCGGCGGTGAACCAGGTTCTGCGTTATATTAACGACACCAAGGAGAATGGATTATCTCCGCAAGGACTGTTTTTGGAAGGATCATTTGGAACGGGCAAGACGTTTCTGATGTGTTATCTGCTGCATGAACTCGCGGTTGTGGGCCACACAGGTGTTATTATCTACATGCCTGATTTTGTGGAGGATCTGAAATCCATGATTAGTGAAGGAAACAAGCTGAAGGAAACGACGGATATTCTGAAAAGCTGTGATCTGCTCATCTTTGATGATATTGGGGCAGAGAATCTGAACCCATGGGTTCGGGATCATGTGATGGGTTCCATTCTGAACTACCGTATGAATCGCAAACCTACATTTTACACGTCCAACTATAACTTGGATGGGCTGGAGAAACATCTTAGCTTCACCAGCAGGGATGGCGAGGAAATGAACAAAGGCCAGCGTTTGATGGACCGGATTCGTCCGTTTGTTGATGTCATCTCGGTTCGGGGTGAGAATCAACGGGGCAAACGTTAATTTCTATTTATGTTACCGATCTGATCTATTTTTTACTCCTATAGTCCAAAAAAAGCCTGGCTTTCGCATTGTAGCGAAAACCGGGCTTTTCTGGCCTGCGTGCAGCCTGAAGTTCCTATTCGGTGATAAATTTGAAAATAACCATTCCGAAAAAGATAACCGTCATCAGGCCGGCCATGCCAGCAACACCCGCTATCAGATCAAACAGATCGTTACGGGGTTCCTCGTTCACATGTTCACGCGGGTCGTTGATCCGCACATTTGCATCCATGGTATTGCCTCCTTATGGGGATAACAGCTTGCCCTTACAGGGAGCTGAAGCCCGGAGTAATTTTAGTATACTTGGAAAAGAAAGCGTTTGTAAAGATTTTGCAGCGAACCTGCAAGTTCTTCAATTGTGAAGATTTGATGTTGGGAAGATGAACATTGCTGCGTTCATTTCACAACATTAGAGTACCTGTGTTATACTGGAAGTGTCGTTCACGACGTTACAGGTTAAAATAAACCGTAAGTATATATAAGGAGGACAATTTCATGGCTATTGTTAACGTATCCGATCAATCCTTCAACGCTGAAGTCGAAGGCGAAGGAACGGTTCTTGTTGATTTCTGGGCGCCTTGGTGCGGTCCTTGTAAAATGCTCGCTCCAATCCTGGAAGAGCTGTCCACCGAAGTTGGAGATGCAGTGAAAATTGCTAAAGTCAATGTGGACGAAAATCCGGAATCTGCTTCCCGCTTCGGCGTAATGAGCATTCCAACATTGATCTTCTTCAAAGATGGTCAACCGGTTGATAAAGTGGTTGGTCTGAACTCGAAAGATGCTCTCAAAGGAATTATCGAAAAACACCAATAATTAACCAAGATTTCACATACGCCTCCGGTTATGCGCCGGGGGCGTTTTGCGTCGAAACCTTTCATATAGGACAATATAAAGTATAATTATTTTTACATGATAACGTAGGGTGCAGATCCGATCTGTAGAACCGCAGTGCATGTATTTATCCCAAGACTTGTTTTCCCTTATATATTAATGGAACTAATTATTTTCACAGTAACGGAGAAGACAGAAAAAACCTGGAAAAGCGAAGCGTTCGCCTAAAACTTTCTGAAAGAAAGCTGCATCGGAAGCATTCGCTATCACCGGATGTTCCCTTTGCAAAAAGGGAATCGAAAAAATCTGGGGATCACAGCGATCGGAAGATGGTAGTGCAATCGGAGTGGTAACAGTGTAACCTTTTATTTATACTTTTTTCGGGAAGGAGGACCCACCGAATTATGGATGAATTCATTACAAACGTGCAGGAGCAAGAGAAGGCTCTGGAGCAGATCCGCCACAAGCTGGCTTTGCTGCCTGACATGTCCGGCTGTTACCTGATGAAAAACAGTGAAGGTACCATTATCTATGTAGGTAAAGCCAAAGTGCTGAAGAATCGCGTAAGATCATATTTTATCGGCAGTCATAATGGGAAGACACAGCGCCTGGTGTCCGAAATCCGTGATTTCGAATATATCGTTACCGGCAGTAATATGGAAGCACTCATTCTGGAGTGTAACCTGATCAAGAAGCATATGCCGCGGTATAACGTGTTGCTCAAGGATGACAAGACATTCCCTTACCTTAAAATTACGAATGAAAAGCATCCCCGTCTCGAAGTGACCCGGCGGGTGCTCAAAGATAAAGCCAAATACTTCGGACCTTATCCGAATTCATATGCGGCACACCAAACGAAAAAGCTGCTTGACCGGATGTATCCGTTACGCAAATGTGGTGTAATGCCCAAAGAAGTGTGCCTGTACTATCACATGGGACAATGTCTTGCCCCTTGTGTGAAGGAAGTGGAGAAGGAGCAGTACGACCAGATTTCACAAGAGATTGGTTCATTTCTGAGCGGTGGTCACGAAGAGATCAAGAAGGACTTGCAGCGTAAGATGCAGGAGGCCGCGGAGGATCTTTATTTTGAACGTGCCAAGGAACTGCGCGACCAGGTCATTGCCATTGATGCGATGATGGAAAAACAGAAAATTACGATGGCGGATGCCAGAGACCGCGATGTGTTTGGTTTTGCCATTGATAAAGGCTGGATGTGCGTCCAGATTCTATATATGCGTCAGGGGAAAATGATCGAACGACACGTATCAACGTTCCCGTTTTACGGTGAGGCATACAGTGACTTTATGTCTTACGTGACCCAGTATTACAGTGATAATCCAGCGTTGCCACAGGAAATCTTACTGCCGGAAATGCCAAAAGATCTGGCAGCGGGTGACAGTGGTGCGGATGATATATCCGATGCTGATGGAGCGGTACCTGCGGCGGTGACAATCGAGTCAGAAGAGGCAACGGGATTGGCGCAAGATTCTGCGGTTGAGCTGCGTGTAGCCGAGTCCCGTGCATCTTATGGTGATATCCAACCCGAAGCAGCGACGGAAGAAGCTGCGATGGTTAACCAGGACGACGCTGTTGCTCAGGAAGATGTATCGGCTGATAAACAGCCTCCAGGCTTCGAAGATCCTTCTCAGGTCGCAGCAGCATTGCAGGAATGGCTGGAAATTAAAGTCCATATCCCGCAACGTGGATTGAAACGCCAGATGATCACCATGGCTGTGGATAACGCACGTGTTGCACTGGAAGAGAAGTTCCGCCTGATTGAGCGGAATGAAGAACGGACATCAAAAGCTGCGGAAGGACTGGGACGCTTTATTGGACTGGATCAGCTTCACCGTATTGAAGCGTTTGATAACTCGAACATCCAGGGAACGAATCCGGTATCTGCCATGATTGTATTTACGGATGGTAAACCGGATAAGAAAGAATATCGGAAGTACAAGGTACGTTCGGTTGAAGGCCCGGATGATTATGAAACGATGCGTGAGGTCATCCGTCGTCGTTACGAACGGGTGTTGAAGGAAAACTTAACCCAGCCTGACCTGATCGTGGTCGATGGAGGTAAAGGTCAGATTTCGGCAGCCGTGGACATTCTGGAAAATGAATTGGGATTGTTTATTCCGGTATGTGGACTGGTGAAGGATGCGAAGCACAAGACCTCACAGTTGATGATCGGCAACCCGCCGGAAGTCATCTCCTTGCCGCGTGACAGTCAGGAGTTCTACCTGTTGCAGCGGATTCAGGAAGAGGTCCACCGTTTTGCGATTTCGTTCCATCGCGAGCAGCGTGGGAAATCGATGGTGACTTCCCGTCTGGATGCTATTCCGGGGATCGGAGAAAAGCGGCGCAAGCTGCTGCTGAAGCATTTTGGCTCTTTACGCAAAATAAAAGAGGCCAGCGTCGAAGACTTCCGGCCTCTATCTATTGGTGACAAGCTTGCGAATCAGATTATTGCAGCACTTCGTGATGAGGAGTCGTGACATACGGCTTCTCTTTTTGTTTTGGATTCATTTTGTAAATGACATAACCAACGATGGCCGGAAGCACAATCCAGAAGAGTCCGGCGGAAATGTTCAGAGCATCACCCATGAAGATCAGGCTTAGCCCCATCAACAGGCTGTCAAAGATAACATGGGCGAATACAACGGCGATGAAGCCGTGACGCAGCATGATCAGACTGAACAAGAGTCCGATGACCGTAAGCTCTATTGGACGTGTGATGACCGGATAGATCGGGTACAGGGTGTGTCCCAGAGCCCAGATCAATGTTGGGATGAGGCAGGCAATAAACGTATTGCGTACAACCTTCTGCATCATGCGAATTCCGAACAGACGATAGACTGCTTCCTCACCAATCCCGGCCATCCAGGCCATAATCGGGAAGATCCAGGCATAACTCATGTTATAAGTGGACTGGTCAGCCGATGTTGTTGACCAGCTTCCAATACTGCGCTCCAAAATAAAGAACAGTACGGATTGCACACCCAGCAGAATCAACGCCCATAAGTAACCTGTATACATACTGTGCAGCACATATTTGCCGTATCCGGGTTCTTTGGCCCGAGGCCAAGGATTCAGACCAATTTTGCGCCACATGCCGTCACCGGCAACGAGTGACAGATAGATGGTTGCACTCATGACCAGCGTTATCCCAGCCTGCATTACCATCAGGAAGGTCAGCATAAAGTTAGACAGCCCTTGCGCCTGAAAGAGCGGAATCATGTTCAGTGTGCCAATCACAGAAGCCGCAAAGTATATCAGAGACAGAACGATTCCGCGTTTGAACGAGGTATGTGCTCTGGTCAGAATACTGTAGATGATCGCGAGCACGCCAAGCACAAAGGTAAGAAAAGCATAACCACCGTAAGTCATCCAGTTGGCTTGCCGAGTCTGATTTTCTACATAGTCGGTATGGGAGGTAGGGACTGAGAATACCGATTCGAAGGAGCGAACGGCTCCGTTTTCAAATGTAAAGTTCAGTTCCAGCTTGGAATCCCCAATTTGCTTTTCATTATCCGTGTATTTCAGCCCCGCTTCTTCTTCACGGGTGTCCAGCTGAAGTTTTGGCACATTATACCCGAATTCGCCAAGGACGCCAGCGGCAAGCTGCTCTTTTTCATTTAAGGAAAGGTTATCTTCAGCTAAACGTTGGGCAGCATTCACTTTGCTTTTGTCCTGCTCAGCCTCAATGGATGCATACAGGGAAGAAGGGAGTTCGCGCTTGAAACCGACAACTTTTCCTGTTCTCATATGTACGTCAACATTCAAATAACCGCCTTTGTCCTGATCAGGCAAACGAACGCGGTACACATCGTAAGGATAGGTTGTTTCCCATTTCTTGTTATAGGTTTCTAACTGTTTGGTTTTCGCCATATACCCATAAATATCGGAATGGGTTTGGTACGTCACAAGCTCGTTTCCGGTATTCGTCGGAAGGGTATAATCAGGTAGAGAAGCTGCAAAAGATCGTGCCGACTCCGCTGCTTTCTCCTTGCTTATGAAGGAAGTAGACTGGATATCAGTCGTTTGCGATGAGGTGGCAGGGAAGATTTGAAAAACGAAAAACAGAATCAGGCCAATCGCCGCAAGCAACCCTAAACGCTTGAAGTTAGCTTTGAGTACCAAAGGCTGCCCTAAGGGATTCATTTAATGTTGTTCCTCCTTTATTAATATGGATATTAAAGTAAAGATAGCACAGCCCAAGCTCCGAATGCCAATGGCGAAACGAGAAGCGGTGCAAATGCATGAAAACGAATGAAAATGACCGAAACAATCCGATCTATCCGTCGCCATATCTGAGTTTTTCCCTTTTTGACGGAATTCGATGCTATTTACACAAAAATCGTTTTGTATACAAACGTCACAGCGCTTATAATTTTGAATCAAATGTCCCATATTCCGCATGTCTTTAGGCGAACAAGGGAACGAATAGAATGTATCAAAGGTATTCCAACCTAATGTATATGTATTACAGCGAAAATCATACATGTTTACGCTCCGAAATGGGCTTTCCAAGTGCTTGGCTATTCCGTCAAGTGATATGGAAAAGCGCTTCGGAGAAAGGCTCCACATCGTGGAGTCATTTTCTTTTTGGCAGAGGTGGATGATACTCAAGTGAAAATGAATGTTCAATGGATGCGTCTATCACCACCCCGAATTCTGGTCCTGGGGTTCGCGGGTATTATATTGCTCGGGACACTTCTGTTGATGCTCCCGGCATCCAGTCGAAGCGGAGTCAGCCTTCCTTTTATTGACGCACTCTTTACTGCGACTTCCGCAGTCTGTGTAACGGGGCTGGTTGTAGTGGATACGGGTACTCATTTTTCGACGTTGGGTCAGATCATAATTGCAATCCTGATTCAAATTGGCGGCCTTGGCTTTATGACGATGTCGACACTGGTGGCGATTGCATTCAAACGCCGGATCTCTCTACGTGAGCGGTTGATTTTGCAGGAAGCAATGAACCAGAGTACGATGGAGGGGATCGTCCGCCTTATTCGCAAGGTTGTGATCTACTCGCTCATATTGGAAGGCATATGTGGCACGTTGTTCGCCATTCGCTGGTCGTTCGATATGCCAATGGGGCAGGCCATCTATTATGGATATTGGCATGCTATCTCCATGTTCAACAATGCCGGGTTTGACATGTTCGGAGAATTCCGCAGCTTAACCGGGTATGTGTATGATCCGCTCGTGAATTTTACAGCCATGTTCCTGATTATTTCAGGCGGTATCGGTTTTGTCGTTCTGTCCGATCTGGTGGAGTATCGGAGGACGAAGAAGCTGTCGCTGCATTCCAAAGTGGTGCTGTTGACAACCGGTTTGTTGATCGTATTTGGAGCACTGGTGATCTTTGTGTTTGAATTCAGCAATCCCCGGACATTGGGTGGTCTGAACTGGGGGGGCAAAATTCTCGGTTCGTTCTTCCAGTCGGTAACCCCGCGAACAGCAGGGGCGAATACGGTAGACATTGCTGGCCTGAGGCAGGCAACGCAATTTTTCATTATTATATTGATGTTTATTGGTGCTTCCCCCGGTTCTACCGGAGGCGGCATTAAAACAACCACGTTCATGATTATGGCCGGAGCTGTTATTGCCATGATGCGGGGACGGGAAGATATCGTCTTTTTCAGATATCGGCTTCTACAGGAACGCATTTTCAAAGCACTGACGATTACGCTGCTTGCTCTGTTGCTCATTATTGCCGTTACGATGGTGCTTAGTACGACGGAAGACAGCAGTTTTTTGATGATATTATTTGAGACGACATCCGCCTTCGGTACTGTAGGTTTATCTATGGGGCTTACACTGAAGCTGACCACGATCGGCAAACTTTTGATCTGTTTCACCATGTTTGCAGGGCGTCTTGGACCGATTACGCTCGCGTATGCACTCGGACAGAAAAAGGGTAAAGAATTGTACAGGTATCCGGAAGGCAAAATGATTATTGGATAAGGGGTTCGTGAAGAACAATGAAAACACAGCAGTTTGCGGTAATTGGGCTTGGGCGCTTTGGCTCCAGTCTGGCACAGGAATTAATGGAGCTTGGGTATGAAGTGCTGGGGATCGATAAAAATGAAGAAGTCGTCGAAGACATGAGTGAATTGGTCACCCATGCCGTCGTCGCGGATTCCACTGATGAGGAAGTGCTGCGCTCCCTCGGCATCCGTAATTTTGACTGCTGTATCGTTGCCATCGGGGCTGATATCCAGACCAGCATTCTCACTGCTATTTTACTGAAGGAACTCGGTGTAAAAACTGTTGTGGCCAAAGCAATTTCCGTTCTTCACGGACGGGCACTGGACAAGCTGGGAATCGATCGTGTGGTTTATCCTGAGCGTGATATGGGAATCCGGGTTGCCCATCAGCTTGTTACCCCGAATCTGCTGGATTATATCGAATTGTCCGATGATTACAGTATTGTGGAGATGAAGGTTCCAGCTTGTCTGCATAATAAAACGCTATCCACTCTGAATGCACGGGTACGCTTTGGCTGCAGCATTGTAGCCTTGCAAAAGGAAGCCGGGGTCATTATTGCCCCGACTGCACTGGACTCGCTTCAGATGGGTGACATCATGGTGATTATCGGCATGAATGATGACATTGACCGTTTTGAGGAAGAAGTGATCAGCCAAGAGAGCTAGAGCTGAGTCTATTAAATGAAAGCAGAGCGTTGAACTCGGCTGATTGATATGAATGCTAAGGCGTCGTTGTCCTCCGTGAGGGCAGCGGCGCCTTTGCTGTAAAGAGGGCAGCCGTTTCCCTGACCCACTGTCTGGAGGTCTGGCTGAGGTTTTCCTTTTCCCCATAGATCATGCAGGTTGTGCGCCGGGTCTGTTGCAGTTGCGGCAGATATACCGAGACGAGGTCATTGTCCGCAAGCAATTGAGGGCGGAGGTACGACTTGGGCAACAGGGCTGCTGCTTTGCAGGTAGGCAGAAGACGGACAATCGCTTCAAAGGAGTCAATCTCCATGCGAATATCCGGCATTACGGCGCAGCGCTGGAACAGGTCGTCGGTTAATTTGCGATACCAGGTTCCTTTGGAGAACGTAATCATCGGCAGATCTTGCAAATGTTCCATTCCGGCTTCTTTACCCGATAGGGGATGCGTTAAAGGCACAACCAGCTCCAGATGATCATCAAAGAGCGGCACACAGTTCAGCCCGGCTTCACTAATAGAAGAGGCAACGATGCCTACATCAGCTTTTTTATCCCGCACAAAAGAGACAATTTCATGCGTTTTCCCCGTCACCAGTTTGATTTCCGCATTCGGATGTTTCTCCATAAAGGCATTTACCAGCGGCGGCAACGTGGTTTGAAGCGTTGTCAGACTGGCTCCAAGTGTAATGGAGCTTTGTTCTTCGTCCTTGTACTGGGCCAGCATGGTCAGAAATTTTTGTTGCTGCTGTTTCTGCTCTACCGCGAAAGTGTAGGCGAACTGGCCTACGCTGGTTAATTCGAGTCGTTTACCACGGCGATGAAAGAGCGCTACGCCGAGCTCATCCTCCAATTTGGAGATTTTGCGAGACAGCGCGGGCTGTGACAGATTCAGCAATTTCGATGCACGGTTCAGACTGGACTGCTCTACAACCGCCGCAAAAGCGTTTAATTCCTCGAACATGAGCACTAACCTCTTTTCTAATGAACGTATGAATGTACTTTGCGTGAGGCATCTCCTTGTCAAATATTTCTTCATGTTGTATGGCCTGCACGACCGATGTTTATAACTTATACCTATAGGTTATAACATTTAATAATTATATTGCAATTCCCTTATAAGAAAAAAAGGAGTAACATGAATCGTGACACAAGTTGTTCACACCTGAAGAAAACGGAACAATTTGTCGAACCTTTCCTTGGGAAAGGTTTGTGTCATGATAAGCGAATTTTATTTATGAAAACGTTGTATTTAGCGAAAGGGGATCGACATTTTATGAAAGGGTTTTACTCCAGAAAGCTGCACTCCTTGCTTGGCGTCATTCCGCTCAGTCTGTTTTTCATTGAGCATATGGTGACGAACTTCTCGGCAGTTGAAGGCGGCAAAGAAGGCTTTAACGATGCAGTTGCATTTCTGAATGGCCTGCCGCTCGTAATTGTACTTGAAACGCTTCTCATCTGGTTGCCGCTGTTCTATCACGGTGTATATGGTTTGTACATTGCCTATCAGGCCAAGCCTAACGTGGGACGTTTTGGCAATGAGCGCAACTGGCGCTATACGTTGCAGCGCGTCAGCGGTGTCATTACGTTTGTGTTCGTCATCTGGCATATTTGGGAGACTCGTTTCCAGGTTGCGTTGGGGAATGTCACACACGAAGAGCTTGGCGGTGTCATACACGGCATCGTGATGAACCCGGTAACGTTTATTTTATATCTGATCAGTGTGGTTGCGGCATCCTATCACTTTGCCAACGGTTTGTGGTCGTTTCTGGTTAGCTGGGGAATTACCGTCGGTCCGCGTGCGCAGCGTGTATCTTCCTACATTTGCATGAGCTTGTTTGCTATTGTAGCTCTCATGTTTATTGCATCGCTGCTTGCTTTCCGGAGCATGGATTTCCAGGTAGCCACTTCGATGATTGACGCAGTTAAAACAGTTCTGATTTAAGCATTTGGACTTTAAATGCTGACTTATAAGGGAGTGAACAGCAATGGCATCATCTAATGTAATTATTGTGGGCGGAGGTCTCGCGGGATTGATGGCGGCGATCAAATCGGCTGAAGCCGGAGTCCATGTTCATTTATTTTCACTGGTTCCCGTTAAAAGATCCCACTCCGTATGTGCCCAGGGCGGTATCAACGGTGCTGTAAATACCAAGGGTGAGGGCGACTCCCCATGGGTACACTTTGACGATACCGTATATGGCGGTGACTTTTTGGCGAATCAGCCTCCAGTCAAAGCGATGTGTGAAGCGGCACCAGGCATCATTCACTTGATGGACCGGATGGGCGTAATGTTTAACCGGACACCGGAAGGTTTGCTTGATTTCCGTCGTTTCGGCGGAACGAAGCATCACCGTACAGCGTTTGCCGGTGCAACGACAGGACAACAATTGCTCTACGCGTTGGATGAGCAGGTGCGTCGCTGGGAAGCGGCCGGTCTCGTGACCAAGTATGAGAACTGGGAGTTCCTGCAGGCAGTTATTGATGACGAAGGCATCTGCCGCGGGATTGTAGCACAGGATCTGAAAACGATGAAGGTACAAACGTTCCCGGCAGAAGCAGTTATTCTGGCGAGCGGCGGCCCTGGCATTATTTTCGGTAAAACAACCAACTCGGTTATCAATACAGGTACTGCCGCAAGTGCGGTGTATCAGCAAGGTGTAAATTACGCGAACGGTGAGTTCATTCAGATTCACCCGACAGCCATTCCAGGCGATGACAAGCTGCGTCTGATGTCCGAATCGGCTCGTGGTGAAGGTGGACGGATCTGGACGTACAAAGACGGTAAACCTTGGTACTTCCTCGAAGAGAAGTATCCGTCATACGGTAACCTTGTTCCGCGTGATATCGCGACGCGCGAAATTTTCAGCGTCTGCGTGGATATGGGCCTCGGCGTGAACGGCGAGAACATGGTCTACCTTGACCTGTCACACAAAGATCCGAAGGAGCTGGATGTGAAGCTCGGCGGAATCATTGAGATCTATGAGAAGTTCATGGGTGATGACCCACGCAAAATCCCGATGAAAATCTTCCCGGCAGTGCATTATTCCATGGGCGGCATGTGGGTAGATTATAACCAAATGACCAACATTCCAGGACTGTTCGCAGCTGGTGAATGTGAATACCAATATCATGGTGCGAACCGTCTCGGTGCGAATTCCCTGGTATCGGCAATCTACGGTGGTATGGTGGCTGGACCGAAAGCGGTTGAATATATTAAAGGACTCAAAAAATCGTCCGCAGATATCAGTTCTTCTGTATTCGATGGTTATGCCAAGCGCCAAACTGATAAATACGAAGGCATCCTGAACATGCAGGGCAATGAAAATGCTTATGTCATTCACAAAGAGCTTGGCGAGTGGATGACGGCGAATATGACGGTGGTACGCTACAACGATAAGCTGGAAGCGACTATCGGCAAAATCAAGGAATTGAAAGAGCGTTACGGCAAAATCAACATGTACGATACTTCCGGTTGGAACAACCCGGGTGCAGCATTTACCCGCCAGCTGTGGAATATGCTTGAACTGGCAGAAGCGATGACGTTGGGCGCACTGCTGCGTAACGAAAGCCGTGGAGCGCACTACAAACCGGATTTCACCGAACGGAATGACGAGGAATTCCTGAAAACAACGATCGCAAGTTGGTCGAAGGAAGGTCCAAAAATTTCATACGAGCCTGTAGACGTTTCCCTGATCCCACCACGGATCCGGGACTACTCGAAGGATTAAGTAAAGCGAAATTTCGGTCTATTAATAAAGTTAATGACTTAGCAACTTAACGGAAAAGAAGTAGACACATAGAGGCAAAGCGTACGCGGAGCTTCTCAATGTTACTACTAACCAGAATGAATTATGGCTATTTTCAGTAAAGCGCCTTGCGATGCTTTAGAAACTAAATACTGCATCCAGTATGAATGGAGTGCAGTTTCCAGCAAAGTGACCCTGCTTGCACGACGTAGCGGAGGAAGCGGAAATGCCCAGAAGAAGCGAAGCGCTCGCCTTTATCACCGGATTTTAACCCTGGGAAGGGTTGATCAAAAAAATCCGGGGATAACAGCGATCAGAAGGGCATTCCGCTGCCGGAGCGCCACCCGTGCACCAAAAGAGTAACTTTGCGCATCAGCAACACCAATCATCGTCACTCAAAGGAGGGGACAACGATATGACGGACACAGCTACAGCAAAAAAAACCGTCAAGTTTATCATCACCCGTCAGGACAGCCCGGAGTCATCTTCGTACAACGAAGAGTTTGAGCTTCCGTACCGTCCCGGCATGAACGTTATTAGCGCCCTGATGGAGATCCAGCGGAACCCGGTTAATACAGAAGGCAAGTCCATTGCCCCTGTCTGCTGGGAATCGAACTGTCTCGAAGAAGTCTGTGGAGCATGCTCCATGGTCATCAACGGCAAACCGCGTCAAGCGTGTGCTGCCCTGATCGACAAGCTCGAACAGCCGGTTCGCATTGAACCGATGAAAACCTTCCCGGTGGTTCGTGACCTCGTCATCGACCGTACCCGGATGTTTAACGCCCTGAAACGGGTTAAAGCGTGGATTCCGATTGACGGTACCTATGACCTCGGTCCAGGTCCGCGGATGCCTGAGAAGAAACGTCAGTGGGCTTATGAGCTGTCCAAATGTATGACATGTGGTGTATGCCTCGAGGCTTGCCCGAACGTCAATGAAAAGACAGACTTTATCGGTCCGGCTGCTCTTTCTCAAGTACGTCTGTTCAATGCTCACCCAACAGGGGAGATGAACGCTGAAGACCGCTTGGAAGCACTTATGGAAGACGGAGGTATTGAGGGCTGTGGTAACTCGCAGAACTGCGTACGCTCTTGTCCAAAAGGGATTCCATTGACAACTTCCATTGCCGAAATGAACAAACAAACGACCAAACATATGTTTAAACGCTGGTTGGGCGTGTAATCTATTCATATCCATTGCAGAACATCCAATCTGCACCATTACAAGAAGTCGTGATCCTGGGCGCATGAAGCCTAAGATTACGGCTTCTTTTTCTGTACTCGCAAAGGATCCGGGCTAGTCACATAGAATATGGTATACTAAGGGGATGGATTTGGAGCGGAAGAAGGAGGGGGACGCATGGGAGAAACACCGCGTGAGGGCAGCAAGATCTCGCCGCCCCAGCGCTCACAGTATGGATCTGATTCGGAGAACCCCATTTTTCCCGGGGAGGAAAAGGATCATGATCCCTCCCGGCGAAGTTTTTTGCTGCGCATGATCTTCATGACGGCGAGTGCCAGTTTGCTCACAGGAGGATACGCCTGGTTATGGGAGCCTCGTCACCTGGAGATCAAGCATGTTGAATTGAAATTGCCCAAGTTTCCAAAAGCATTCGAGGGACTGCGTGTAATTCAGTTCAGTGATGCACATCTTGGATTCCATACGGGGCTGAAACAAATGGAGAAGCTGGCTGAAACGATACGGGAGCAGCAGCCTGATCTGATTTGTTTTACCGGAGATATGGTTGAACGGGAAGCAGAACCGATGCGTGAATGTATTCCTGCACTGGCTTCAATGCAAGCGAAGTATGGCAAATATGCCGTATTGGGGAACCATGATTACCGAGGCCATCAGCAGCATGAAGTGGAGCTGATGTTTAAAGAGGCCGGGTTCACGCTTCTTCGAAACAGCCATGTTCTGATTGAGCGAGGGGATTCACGTATTGCGATAGCAGGTTTGGATGACGCGCTTACGGGCAGACCTGATCCTGTTGCAGCCATGAAGGGATTGAGTAGAGAGGTCTGGAAACTGCTGCTTATGCATGAGCCCGATTATGCAGACATTGCAGCACCTTATGGTTTCGGACTACAGCTCTCTGGACACAGTCATGGCGGGCAGGTGCGTTTTCCCTGGATTGGGGCACTGACTACACCAAGAGGTTCACTAAAGTATATTCAAGGGTTATATTACGCAGGGGATAAGCATATGCCTGTCTATGTGAACCGTGGCTTTGGCATGACCCAACTGCCGATTCGCTTTTTGTGCAGGCCGGAATTGACTGTTTTTGAACTAAAGGGTTAACAACATAAAGAATATAGAGCATAAAGGGAGGTTAGCCAGATGGAACGAATTGCGATTGTATCCGATATTCATGGCAACATGACTGCTTGGGAAGCGGTATTAAAAGATATTCGAAGTCGCGGATTGAAGCGAATCTTTTGTCTTGGCGACCTCGTTGGCAAGGGGCCTGATCCGGTACAGGTTGTAGATCTGGTGAGAGAGACATGTGAGCACGTCATCCGTGGCAACTGGGATGAGTTGGTTGCGGTTAATCAGGACAACGAGAATTTTACTTGGCAAGCGAAGCGGCTGGGTAAGGAGCGATTGGCATATCTGGAGAGCTTGCCTTTTAGCCACCAATTAGAGCTGAGTGGTCGTACGATCCGCTTGGTGCATGCCTCTCCTCAAAGTGTATATCACCGTGTACAGCCGTGGGATGAGATCGAGAAAAGGTTAGCGATGTTCGAGCCTCCGGCAGATGAGCCTGAGTTCGGTGTGGCGGATGTCGTGGGATATGGGGATGTGCATAACGCATACTTGCAGTTTATGAATGGGAAAATGCTGTTCAATGCAGGCAGTGTGGGTAACCCGCTTGATTTTACCCAGGCTTCTTATTGTATCCTTGAAGGAGAGGACAGCAATGATCGGAATACCCCGTTCAATCTTCAATTTGTAAGGGTTCCTTATGATATTGAGCAGGAAGTAAAGGCTGCTCAGCAGGCTCAGGTGCCTTCGCTTGATTTCTATATCCGAGAGCTTCGTACAGGCGTTTATCGCGGGCTGCAAACGGATTAGTTAGGTCAGGAATAAACCGCTGTAATGAATTGGCATACTAATGTTCGGGCTACTGAGCGTAGTATTGTAGAGCATAGTGATGTTTCATCGTTTATCCATGTATTTTATTTGCGCCGGATCTACCTCAGAGCATGCTTGTCTTACCGGACTAGAACCCGTTAGGCAAAAGGAGCGATTGTCATGCTGACCCGAAAAATGCTGGGCCAAGGATTGCCTGCTTTATGGACAGAGCGCCTTGTTCTTCGATCATTACGTCAGAGTGATTACAGCACATTGTCGGAGCTGTTTTCCGACCCGCAGGTGATCCGTTATGTAAACAGGGGGAGTCAGCCCACACCAATCCGGGCTCGGCGATTATTGAATCAGATTCGCAGCAGCAGTGCCAAGCTGGATTCACTGCATTACGGCATCTGCTGGAAAGGCAGCGAACAGATCATCGGCATCACTTCATTCCAGCATTGGAACGAACAGAACGGTACCGCACAGATCGGATATATTCTGAACAGGTCCACCTGGGGTAAGGGAGTCGCGACTGAGGCCGTACAGCGTTTGCTGGAATTCGGTTTTGCCGAGCTTAATTTGTGCAAAGTGGAAGCCCGCTGTTACGAGGCAAATGTATCATCCGAACGGGTTCTTTGCAAAAGCGGTATGATTTATGAACGGACCCTGCCCTCGTTTGTTTTGAATCATGAGGATGGTGAGACGCCGGATACTCTGCTGGATGTTAAGGTGTATAGTCTGTATCGTGAACAGCATATCCGTTCTCATTGGGAAAATCGCCTGCAAACGTTGGTATCCGACAAGCACGAGTAACATAGAATAGAGCATATTGCATCAATCCAAAGAGCGCCTTTCAATCAGAAAAATATAGATCGAAATGTTTCTATTGCCGAATAAAATGAAACAGCAGAGGTTTGAAACGAACTTCAATCATTTGTTACACAATTGAAATATAGCTGCAATTGAACTCTAACAGACAGCGGGTAAACTTATCTCATGACCCCCTTTTTGATAATAGATTATGCTGTTGGAACCCGCGCTTAGCGGGTTCATTTTTTTTGTCTATATAAGTTTAACTATGGAATTTCTACACCAACACTCCGATGACAGAACTTATATAACATCTTTTTTTTATATTAGGATACAAAGAAAACCCCCCACAGCGTTTTTACGCCGTGAGGGCTATTTTGGTGCTCTATGTTTAAAACGGTACAACTTGCATTTGTTTCTGCTTGAAGTATACCCATTCAGTGAATCCAATCTCTTGCAGACGTGTACGAACGTCATCCAGTTCATCGGCAACACGCTGCGGTTTGTGGGCATCTGATCCGAAGGTCACCTTCACTCCGTAATGATGCGCACGCTCCAGAATGGCATCGGACGGGTACCAGCCACCACTAAGCTTGGTTTTACCCGACGTATTAATTTCAATAGCCACGTTCGATTCTGCAATGACCTGCAGCGTTTCATCAATGGCTTGATCTGCGATAATGTCCGAGAAAGGTGGGTAATTTCCTTTCATGGCATCAATATGTCCGAGAATCTGGAACATGCCGCTTCGGGCTGATTGCCGAATCAATGCATAGTAACTCTCTTTCACTTCAACCTTACGTGCAGCACTTAATCCGTTCCAGCGGGTTTTGTTGAATATGCTGACATCTTCCGTATGATGAACTGAACCAATAATATAATCAAAAGGATATTGCCCCAGTGTATTGCGATACAATTCGGCATGCACAGGGAAATAGTCGGATTCAATGCCAAGCAGCACATCAATTTTGCCCGCGTATTCTTCCTTCAGAGCCAGTACTTCTTCCACGTAATGACGCAATTCCGACTTGCCCATCGCGATCCGGGGAAATGCCTGCTCCTCGTCACTGCCGAAGTAAGGTGTATGATCCGAGATACCGATGACCTGAAGTCCAGACTGAATACCTGCCTCGATATAGTCGCGAATATTGCCGTCTGCATGACCACAACGAAAATGATGGGTGTGAAGATCAAATTTCATATGGAAATCCTTCCTTTCTCATGGCTCATTTATCATTCTGAACTGATGAACTGGGTCTCCGGCATGCCTTTGAGATCGCTCAGGAATTGCTGCATGGCCGAATTCACATAACGACTTGATTTGTAGATGACTCCGACAGGGTGACTGACCTCCAGTTCACTGAGTGGAATCATGCGCAGTGTGCCTTGCCGCAACTCATGGGCAACGGATTGTTTGGATATAACGGCTGCCCCGAGATTGATCTCAACCATCCGTTTCACTTCCTCGCTGCTTGACAACTCCATAACGATATTGGGCTCAATATTATGTTTTTTGAAAATGCCTTCCGTAAAGCGGCGCCCCACCGTATCCGGAGATAGCAAAATCAGAGGTGTGCTGCGCAGAACATCCACCGCGGCATGCTTTTGCTTCGCCAGTGGATGGAAAGGAGATACCACAAGCTCGAAAGTGTCATAATACAACACGGACGTATTCAGGTTAGGATTACGCTCCGTAAGATAACCGATACCGATATCGACCATACCATTCTCGACCTGGGTATAGATCTGTGAAGAAGGCAGGGATTGGATACTGGTCTTGATGAGTGGAAATTGATCCTGAAAGTAGGATAAGACCCGTGGCAAAATCTGAATGGCAATAGATGTGGTTGTACCGAGTCTGATATGTCCCTGAGGGGTCTCATCGAGATCCATCAGCTTCTGTTTCAGCTCTCCCACGATGTCCAGCATTCGTTCGGCATGTTGAAGAAATACCTGTCCTCGATCTGTGAGGGTGACCGGTTGGTTCCGATCGACAAGAACGGTGCTGAATTCATCCTCCAGGCTCTTGATCTGGGCCGAGACGGCGGGCTGGGTCAAATTTAGGAGTTCTCCGGCTTTGCGGAAACTCATCGTTTTCGAGATGGTAATCAGCGTCTCCAGTTGACTGATATTCATGTATGGCCTCCTTGCACGCAAAATGTCTTCTGTCTATCCATAGGTGGAATCCCGTAACTGGTCATTATTCCGTTCCTTAAATTATAGGTGATTCAGGACAGCAGGGCAATGAAGGGAACATCATGGATTTGGGGAGGTCCATTAGAACGAGAAATTAATTTTATTTCAAGAAATTAAATTTTTAACATTTTAAGAAACAGTAAAAAAGTCCTAAATGCCTTTTGCCATGCCTCTTCATGGCAATGGTTCTTGCAACAGATGCGAAAAGCCTCGATTTTTCGCTAGAATCAGCTATAAACATTTGCTCCGCGGATGACGATAAATTATAGTACACATGCCTTGCCGAATTCTTGGTGAATTCTTGTACGTGATAAAGTATAATAAATTTATTGAATATGGGACTTTTGGTGTGTGACCAATAACCCAGTGTAAGGGGGACAATAGACAGTGAAAGCGGAAGTGATTAATCCTTTCCTGGAATCCGCACGGAACGTATTCGAACAGCTCATCCAGGTTTCGCCTTCCACCGGGAGTCTTGGCGTGAAAAATGTGGAGTACATTGCAGACCATGTCTGGATCGTGATCGGAATGACTGGACAACTAAGCGGAAACATCGTGTTTGGAATACAAGAGTCGGTTGCATTGAAAATCGTTTCTGCCATGATGGGCGGCTTTGTCATTACTGAAATGGACGAAATGAGTAAAAGTGCTATTTCGGAACTTGGCAATATGATTAGCGGCAATGCAAGTACCATCCTGTCCAATCAGGGTGTCGTTGTTGATATTACACCTCCACAAGTGATGAATTCTGAATATCTGACTTCCTTTAGTGCAACGAAGGCATTGAGCATTCCTTTGATGATGGACGGAATCGGTGAGATGGATATTCAAGTGATGATCTCGTAGAATAGAACCATACGCCTCTAGGGGCAATATGTGTTCAATACGGGAGGACGTCGGGTATGCTAAAAGATCAGGTTGTTTTTATCACGGGTGCGTCGAGCGGAATTGGTGCGCTCTGTGCACAGATGCTGATAGAAGAAGGAGCCATCCCGATTCTGGCTGCCCGCTCGCGGGACAAGCTTGAAGAGATTGGTGCTTCGCTGAAAGGGCAGCATGAACTACTCACGTTAGACGTAACGAATAATGAGCAAGTTCAGATAGCCGTGGATGCGATGTTGCAGAAATACGGACGAATCGATATTTTGCTGAATAACGCTGGTTACGGAAAATTTGCGGCCATGACGGATATGTCTGTGCAGGAATTCGATGAGATGATGGACGTTAATTACATGGGCATTGTTCGCTGTACCAAGGCAGTGCTGCCGCAGATGTTACAACGAGGCAGAGGACAGATCGTGAATGTAGCTTCCATGGCTGGCAAGATCGGAACTGCAAAATCTGCTTCATATACGGCAACCAAACACGCCGTACTTGGCTTCAGCAATGCCCTGCGCCAGGAACTTCGCAAGACCGGAATCACGGTAACGACCATTAATCCCGGACCCATCGATACACCTTTCTTCCAACGGGCTGACCCCTCCGGTAACTATGTTAATAATGTACGCTGGATGATGCTGAAGCCGGAAGAGGTTGCAGGGCATATGATCCGGGCGATGAAGAAGCGCAAGGAAGAAGTGAATCTGCCCAGACTGGCTTCGGCTGGAGTGTGGCTGTATCAGCTATTTCCGCGTCTTGCTGACAGGCTGTCGCACGGTGTAATGAATCAGAAGTAAGATGCAACAATGGGCATCATATATCGGATAAGAGAAGGGCTCCGCCGAGGGGCTTTTCTTTTTTTTGTTAAATGTGAAAAACCGCCGCCTTGCTCTTCATCATTCAGAGCAAGGACGGCGGTTGGGGAGGATCTTGGCGGAGTGACCAACGGTTATGTGTTATGCCTCTTTCAGCAGTCCGTTAGAAAATGCTATCGGGAACGTAGTATATTTTCTGCCCGTTCGCTTTATTGCCTGGATCGGTAACGATGGTGAAGTATACGTTCCCGTTCTTGGTCTGTACGCCCTCAATTTCATGTTTCCCGACATTTGTTATTTTCACAAGGGATTGGTAAGCACCTGAACTTGAAATCTTGGCAATCTGAGGAGTTTCCCCTTCTCCCCCGCCTGATGTAAATATTTGCGTTTTGCCCAGCAGGTCTACTCCCTGAAACGATCCGTTGGGTCTGATAATGCCACTGCCCGACTGCGTGAAGCTGGAAACAGCGGCCTTCACCGCAGCTGCGCTGTCCATTCGAACCTGCTTGTTATTATCCAGAAGTTTGTTTAAAGCGACCGTGTCATAAATGGACCAGGTGACGGTGGTTTTGTCCTTCGTTTGTACGCGAAAAACGGTATAATTGCTATTGCCGCCTCCGTCCACACGCCGGGTTTCACCCAATTTCGAACCGGTTTTGTTGGCGTAATTCATATACGTGAACCGATGTAGATCGGTATAATCCACGGTTTTGCCTGCCGCGTATTGCAGTCTGGCTACCTGTAGTGACCAAAATTCAGGTTCCGAAGGATCGGCTTTTGAACTAAAATAAAAATAATTGGACCCATTGTACGTATACATATCCAGCGTTTGGCAATGACCGCTGTTCGTGATGGTCATTTTATCCACGTATACAGCGTCGCTGCCCTTTATGAGTAATCTGGAGAGGTGACATGTCCCGTCCACACGTTGCGTAACGTACACGTATTTATCCGCGATGTATGCCTTTTGCACAACACGGTCATGCTTGAGTCCTTTGAGATGGTATGCCAGTTTTGCCGAGGCGTTTACGGTTTTTCCCGGAGATGCGGCCATTGCAGGCAGAACAGACAAGCCAAATAACAGTAGTGCAAGAACAAAAGATGTTGTTATTTTCCATTTTCTTTTCTTTAAGCTCAAGGATCGATTCTTAAACATAGGTATACCTCCTTTAGAAAGATAATATGACTTTAAATATAAGCACCTCTAAAAACTATATCAAATAAATAATACTATATTTTCCAATTTAAAGAATCATTCTAAAACAAAAATTTCTGTCCCTGAATAAGATTTGGTCCACAGGCTTTTTTCGCATATAATGAAAGGTAATGTGATGACAGGCTTCGGTTTTATTAGTACAAGCATGGATATATATGTTCAACTAAGCATTTACACGATAACGGAGAGGACAGAAATAATCTGAAGAAGCGAAGCTACTTCGAAAGCATACACTTCGCCTAAAAGCTTTCTAAAAGAAAGCAACATCGGAAGCATACGCTATCCCCGGATCTCCCCTTTTCAAAAAAGGATTCATTCAAAAAAATCTGGGGATAACAGCGATCGGAAGGTTGTTCTGTCATTGGAGTGTTAGTGTAAATATTGTTTAGTTGAATGTATATAGCGTCATAACGAATAAATTTAAAGGATGGACATACATGACGAATCAAACATTTGCTTCAATTGGCGTAGAACAGGATCTTGAGGCTGTACTCGCCAGACATGGCATCAACGAACCTTCACCGGTACAGGCACAGACGATCCCGGTTATTTTGGAAGGTCGCGATGTGGTTTCGAAATCTCAGACGGGAACAGGCAAGACGCTCGCTTATCTGCTGCCACTGCTGCAATCCATTAAAAGTGACGTAAAAGGGACACAGAAGCTCATCATAGCTCCTACTCAAGAGCTGGCGATGCAGATTGTCCGCGAGGCACAGCGCTATGGAGAAGAACGCAAAATTGGCGTTCTGGGGTTAATTGGCGGCGCAGCTGTAAAACGTCAGATCGAGAAGCTGCGTGAACACCCGGAACTGGTCGTGGGTACACCAGGACGACTGAAGGAATTGATCACGCTGAAAAAGCTGAAAATGCACAACGTCTCCACGATCGTTATTGACGAGGCAGATCAGGTATTTCAGCTCGGCGGGGTAAGTGATGTGGACTTCGTATTGCGCAGTGCCCTGCGCGACCGTCAGCTCATTTTCCTGTCAGCGACGATCGATGAACATACTGCAGGACTTGCGAAGCGGGAGATGAAAGAGCCGGTACAGATCGGAATCGAACCGGACCGGTCAACTGCGGCGGGACTGGAGCATTTTTATTTTGTGGAAGAAAATCGCAACAAAATTGATATGCTTCGCCGTCTAGTTAGACAGTATAACCCGGATCGCGCCATCGTCTTTGTGAATGCTACCGAGGATATTGGCGAGGTTGAAGCGAAAATGAATCACCTTGGATTCTCCGCAGCTGCACTGTATGGAGATGCCGACAAGGTGACCCGCAGCAACGTGCTATCCGCTTTCCGTAACGGGAAACTGCAGCTGCTGATCGCGAGCGAGGTTGCAGCCAGAGGGCTGGATATTGAAGGTTTACCGATGGTCATTAACTATGACCCTGCATTTGATTCGGAACACTATGTTCACCGTGCAGGAAGAACAGGTCGTATGGGTCGCAGCGGTATCGTGTTGTCGATCGTGGACGAAACGCAAATTTTCATTATGCGCAAGTTTGCGCGGGAACTTGGAATCGAATTGCCGGAACGTGTATTGTTTGGGGGGAAAGTGCTGGAGGCTGATCCGCGTCCGGATACGCGGCCTGAAGGACATTCTTTCTCCAGAAAACCAGGACAATCCCGGGATCGTAAACCTGGTCAGGCCAGCCGCAATGGCGGCGCCAGAACGGCTGCTTCGAATCAACGTCCGGGGGGCGGCAAGCCAGCTGGCAATACAGGCAGAACAGAACGGGACCAGGATCGCAAGAACAAGGGCGCTCCCAAATGGAGCAAAGGTAAAGAGCCACGCTCTGAAGAATAAAACCTGACGAAAGAGGTGCAGGGATAGATGGATAACGTTCAACCACCCGTACTGAAAATCAACGGGCTAAGCGGAGGATACAGTGCCAAGCGGCCAGTCCTCCACGGCATCGATCTGGAAGTTGGACGCGGAGAAATGGTCGGACTGATCGGATTAAACGGTGCTGGAAAAAGTACTACAATGAAGCATATTTTAGGATTGATGACCCCTCAGCAGGGAGAAGTGCGAGTCATGGGCAAGAAGCGTGACGAAGACCCACAGGTATATCAATCCGCCATGGCCTTTGTACCGGAATCACCTGAACTGTACGACGAGATGACGGTCATGGAGCATCTGGAGTTTACGGCCAGAGCCTATGGTGTTTCTGAGGCTGATTTCAAAAAGCGTACGGAGAAACTGCTGGACTTGTTCCGCATGAATGAGAAAAGTACAAGTCTGTCGACCCACCTGTCCAAAGGGATGCGGCAAAAGGTCATGATCATGTGTGCTTTTGTGGCAGGTCCGCCACTCTATATCATTGATGAGCCTTTCCTGGGACTTGACCCCCTCGGAATCCGCTCTTTGCTTGATTTTATGCTTGAAATGAAGGCTTCGGGATCATCCATTCTGCTCAGTTCACATATTCTGTCCACCATTGAAAATTACTGTGACCGTTTTATTGTCCTGCACCGAGGACAGGTCATTGCTCAAGGGACGCTGAATGAGCTGCGTACTCAATTCGGGGAATCGGATGCCACGTTGGAGCATATGTTCTATTCCCTTGTACAAGGCAGGGATTAAGCATGGATCTCAAGCAGCTATGGAAGCAAAGACGCACGGGATTCTGGAATGGAATTCTTCCTTATCTGGGTTATGTCATTCAGAGCGGCGTAGCCATGGTGTTCTTATTTCTCGTCATTGCGTTCTCCGCCTGGTATACATCGTTTGTACAGCACATCCCGGCGGGATTTCCGATTCGTTGGATTACGTTGCTGCTGCTGGCACCACTGGTGCTGTTTAGCAGTTATCGTACATATCTGCATCCGGCAGACATCGTATTTTTACGTCCGCAGGAATATCGGATGCACGAATATCTGAAAAACAGCTTCGCTCGTGGCATGATTTATAAAACCTTGGGTATGCTGCTCGTATTTGTAACGTTATGGCCGCTCTATGTTCGAGCAGATCAGGATGCAAGGCCATTTGGCTGGTTTATCCTGCTTCTCCTGTTGTGGAAAGGGCTATCGAGCTATGGGGCTTGGCAAGAACTGCGCATGGTGCAAATCGGCGCCGCCAGAGGATATCGTTTGCTTCGATGGGCATTGGCTGTACTGGCGATTGCCGCCTGGTTGTGGCAGCCTCCACAGCGCAGCATCTGGTTCCTGCTGCTGCTGGCCGTCGTTTATATCGTTGCCCTGCGTATCCCTCTGAAACATCGGGTTTCATGGGACCGTCTCATTCAGGTGGAGCAGGGCCAGGCTGGCCGAGTGATGCGCACGCTAGGATGGTTCGTCGATGTACCTTCATCAGGCCAAAAAGTAAGTTCTCGCCGCTGGCTCAGCAAATGGGGGAGTGGTCTCCCGTGGAATGCAGGGAAAGCTTATCGCTATCTGATTACCAAAACGTTCATCCGAACTGAAGTGTTCTCCATCGTTGTGCGCTTGGTTGTACTGGGCATGCTGCTGTCCTGGTGGACGGCAGGCAGTTATTTCGGTATTGGTGTATACCTGTTCTTCCTGCTGCTTGTGGGTGTGCAGCTGGGTGCGCTGCGACGCAGTCATAGCGAATCGTTCTGGATTATGATTTATCCCATCTCGGGAGAGAGTCGTCGCTCCCAGGTACTGGGATTCATTTCGAATCTGCATGCACTGGCTGCCTTGTTTATGTGGCTGCCGATGCTGGCTGCGGGATGGAGTGGACTGAGCATGACCGGAGCAGCATTGGTCCTTGGTGTGCTGGTCATCTACTTAATGCGACGTTCTCAGGGCAACAAGTGGTTGAAGGAAGAAGAGGATGAATGAACGGTCGGACGTCTGACCACTTAGTGTTCAATGGCAGCGCTGACCAGGGCTCTTGCGTAACGTAACCAAAGAAGGGTATTCCGAGCTGTATCCCGGAATACCCTTCTTTGTGCTGCAGTCAGCTTACCTTGTTCCGACTCCTGGTGAGGACGTATGGACTAACAGAGGAACGATTTAGTGATAATGACGAGCAGGATAAACAGAACGAGAATGGCACCTGTATTTGTAAATCCTCCGTAACCGTAACCGCCGCATCCATAACCGCCTCTTGTTTCTTCAACTACTCCAGACATGGTCATTCCCCTTTTCAAGTGGTGTTGGGCACGCCCTTGCGTACATCGTATATTATGTGCCTTGGGGATAGGCTGATTGGGCCGTTGCCCGGTAGAGCCTGAAAATTATCGTTTTGGGCATATGCCCGTCAAGATCGCCATACGTCTTCAAAGCGGAACACAAAATACCCCTTTATATCGAGAGACATTCGTCAGGATACAAAGGGGATCATATTCGTCAGGAAACGGACGCAAGTCCGCTCCCTGACTTATTTACTTGGGTAAGCATTACTGCATATGAATTAAGTAGTCTGTAGATCCAAAACGCCACGATAGATCGTATCGAACAAATCTTCCAGTCCGGATTCTTCAATACAGGAGAAGGCAATTCGCAGATCAGCTTCACCCAGCGCGATGGTACCTACGCCGTATTGCTGCAGCAAATGGGTCCGGAGCTGCTCTGCGCCCACATCCTTCAGCTTCAGGCACATGAAGTAACCGGAGTTGAACGGATAGTAATCCCATACTTCACCGTATTTACCGCTATCGAGAATGGCTTTTACTTTGTTGGCGCGGCCTTTCATGATTTCAAACTTCTCCAGCTTCTGTGCTTCAAACTCAGGTGCTTTCAGCGCATCCAGCACAAACGTTTGGGAAGGATGAGGGCCACTGGAGATGGTTGCCCGGATAATACCGAGTGTTTTTTGCTCCAGAGCATGGAGAACCGCAGCATCTTCATGGGCGTACGTGATGAATCCAACGCGGAAGCCCCATACGAATTCTTCCTTCGTAGCACCGTCAACTTTGACAGTCAGCACACGTGGGTGAAGGTTCGCCAGCTTGCCAAACAGGGATTCGTGAATGGAATCTTCGAAGAAGAGACCAAAGTAGGCATCATCTGTCACAGCAACGACGTTCACACCAGCCTCAGCCGCTTGACGGATCGTGTCCACGATTGCATCTGCTTCTTCCGCTCCAGGCGTATAACCTGTCGGGTTGTTCGGGAAGTTCAGCAGCACGATGGCTTTGCCTTTGTCCTTCTGCGCAAGCAACGCTTCGAGCAGGCCTGCACTGTTGAAATTCAATTGATCATCGAACAGGGGATAATGAACTAACTCGCCGTGGCGACGAATTCCAAAGGTCAGCTCATAATTTTCCCAGTTTTTATCCGGATATATAACAGCGTCCCCTTCTTCGGCGAACAGGTCGGCTACGATACTCAGTCCATGCGTTAATGCGTTAGTCACAATGGGGTTACCAAACGTTTTACCTTCAAGGGAAGGTGTTTCCTTCAGCATCTTGTCTCTCCATACGGTCCGCAACTCAGGCTTCCCTGCAGGCGGAGCGTAAGGGTACAAATCCTTCGGTTGGTATGCGGACAGCTTATCCTGAATAACAGCTAAGTGCATCGGCACACCGTCCTCCAGAGCAATACCAATCGTAGCATTGTAGGTTTTGGCCAGACTTGCTGCTTCAGCAGACTGACTCAAGATACCTTCTTTTGGAAAATAGATTTCTTTGCCGAGCTGCGACAGCATGGAGTAGACGTGACTGCTGCCTGCCTGAATACTTTCGTTCAACTGTTCAGCCAGTGGATTCATTCTTTTCATCCTTCCAAGTCTTTGGGATTCAACTGCCTAACATTATAACACCTTGCCTTGCCCCCGTCACGGAAATTACGCATAATGACAGTTTTATCACTTCACCGCGTTGTTGCGGGTGTTTTTGGGTTAGGTTAATGTCACTTCTCCCTTTTGATTATACGATGGAAAATGAATGTTATTTCTGATGAAAAGGACAGTATTTCCGCATCATTTCGGCAGTTTCAGCATCGCGTCCTTCGTTACGCTGTTCCAGTTCACCGCTAATATGATCAAAGCGTTCAGCCGAGAGGTTCTGTCCAAATTTGAATTTGGCAGTGACCCGTTCAGGAACAATGCGGACCACAGCCACGGCTTTGAGATTACCCTTGTAGCGGGGATCATCTGCATCAATGGGGAGATATCCGCCCTGCGGCTGGAGTTTCTCCATAAAACGTTGCAGAACCTTGCCCTTGATATCCAGATCCTGAACCGGCTCTGCCTGTCCGAATGCCATTACACTTTTGAAAAAAGACGTTGCCGGACAAGCTAACTCGGGATCACTGAAATAAGATGGAATCAGGGAAAACTCTTCTGCTACGGTAAAACTGACGGAGGAATCCTGCTTGATCTGCTTCATCTTCTCTCCGGCAAGACTGCCGTGAAAATAAAAACAACCATCCATATATACAAAGTTTAGCGGTGTCACCCGCGGCTGCCCGTCCGGACTGACCGTTCCCAGAAAACCAAAGGAGCACTGGGCCAGAAATGTTATCATTTCCTGCTCTTCATCTACATTGAATTCTTTTCTTCTCATCGGTGTTCCCCCTTGAATGGCATGTGGAATAAATCGCTGTACCTTAGCCATAACAATAGAACCTACATTGACATATAAAAAGATCCAATTTACATTCACTTTAATAGACCAATTTATTTGGAAAAAGAGGTGCACGATGGAATTGTGGCTGCCTATGGATTCATACGAGCTTCAACACCGCTACAAATACGAGGCATTGTACCATGCTTTGCGTGACGCCATTCATGCTGGGACGCTGGTTGGAGGCACAAGACTGCCTTCCACCCGAGAGCTGGCACGTCAATATGAAATGTCACGCGGCTCCGTGGCCCAGGTATATGACATGCTGCTCGCCGATGGTTACGTGCGAGCGCATAGGGGAAGAGGAACCTTTGTTTCGGATACCATAACAGCTCAGGAACATGCAGAGCGGGAGGCAATCATTCAACTTTCTCCATGGGGAGAGCGGGTGAGTACGCTGAATATTCAGAATCAAAAGCAACAACCGTCAGCCCTTGCACCCGAGCAACGAGTCATCAACTTCCACGTACAGCGTATGCCTGCCGAGCATTTTCCACAAGCGGAATGGAAAAGTGCGCTGGCCGCCGTTCATCGGAGCGGGTCGCATGAACAAAGTGGTGCTGCCGGAGACCCTGAACTGCGTGAGGCCATCGCTTCACATCTGAGGTGGACGCGGGGCATTCAGGCTGAGGCATCACAGATTGTGCTGTTTAGTGGCTCCATGCAGGGCATCACTTTGCTGACACAATTGCTCATCCCTGAAGGGGCTGCAGTTATATTGGAAAACCCGGGTTATCAGGGAATTGCCCATGCCGTTAAGTCCTGCGGAGGAAAAATTATTCCAGCGGAAGTAGATAACGGAGGAATTATTCCGCAGTCCTGGGAAGCACAGACGTTATTTGTAACGCCAACCCGCCAGTTTCCTACAGGAGCTGTCCTTGGTCTGGACAGACGGAGAACCATACTTGAATGGGCCTCGGAGCGAAATGCCGTCATTATTGAAGATGATTATGACAGTGAATTTCGCTGGGGAGGCAGGCCGATTGAACCGCTCAAAGTACTCGATCGTGAACAACGGGTTATCTATGTCGGATCATTTTCACAAACGATGGTTGCATCCATTCGGCTTGGTTACGCGGTTCTGCCACCAAGTCTGGTACAGCCACTGATCGCTGCAAAAGCATTGTACGAACCCGTACCTCCTGCCCTTCTGGAGCAGCGTGCACTCGCGAAATTTATGTCCCGAGGAGGGTATTTGCGCCATCTAAGAAGGCTAACCCGACTCTACGGGGAACGGCATGCTTATTTTGTCAATGAGATGAAGCGGGAATTACCGGAACCCTTCCTCATGCAGCCTGGGGATGCTGGATTGCATATTTATGCTTCGTGGAAAGGGGATATCGACAGTTACAAGCGGTTCAAGGCACTGGCTCAGGAGGAAGGTGTCATATTCCGCGATGCGGTCCGTTATTGGCTGACTCCAAGTCCCCCGGCTGCGTGTTTTGGCTTTGCACATCTGGAGAAAGAGGAGATTCAAGAGGGGATAAGGCGAATGCGGTTAGCATGGGAGAAGTGCACATTTTCGTTTCGGTGAATTCCGCTGTATAATGGGATAAGACGTTTCGCTCCAGCAGGAGCAGAAATCATATTATATAAACACATATCGCATCATGATGGATGCAGTATGCAAAAGAGATTAACTTTCAAGGGGGAGTGGCGACATGCTGCAGGCATCGCCGTCATCTTTTGTTATTTTGCCCGCCGTCGCCAAAATTGTCTGCGAACCGGGATGGAAGTGGCAGAAGCGGGAAAAACCGATGCAAAACTATGACTTATTTTATGTATGGAGTGGTGAAGGGACCGTTGTGCTGAATGACCGGTCGTATGAAGTAGGCAAGGGTAGTTGTTTTCTGTTCAGGCCAGGTGATCATCCTACTGCAACACATAATAAGCAAAAACCGTTGGTACTTACGTATATTCATTTTGATGTAGATATACCCGTTAATGATGTTCCCCAGTCCTATCGTGAGGTACTGGAAACGGTGGAATTCGAGCACTTGCTGGCTCGGTATGTAAGACTGTTCCTATCCGATGTATATGGGCGGGATGAGGAGAGCCGGTTGATTCTGAAACAGCTGATGATTCATTTGCTGCGCGCGGACACGGAAGCTCCTGTGGAGAAAAAGGTAAGCAATCAGTTGTCTGATGTCATCCAGGAGGTTGCTAACTATGTACGTCAGCATCCGGGGATAACACATCGCGTGGAAGACCTCGCTGCAAGGGCTGGATTATCGCCTCGATACTTCTCGATTAAGTTCAAGGAATTGATTGGTTCATCCGTGCAATCCTATATCATTCGCATGCGCATTGAGCGGGCCGAGCATCTTTTGGTGCACACTGGCATGAATGTGACCGAAGTGGCAGATGCCCTTGGGTACCGCGATATCTTTTTCTTCAGTCGTCAGTTCAAGCAGTACACCGGCAAAAGTCCGTCCGAGATTCGATAGGACATCTCGCTGTCCGGTAGAATATGGCAACGTTTCAATTCTGGGAAGCAGGGGTAAGTATGTAGCATTCCAGACGATCGAAAGGGGGAACTTGTGATGAACGGAAAACGTCGCGTCCGCAACCGGGGATGCTCTACCAAGGGCTTTAATATTTTCCGGAACCGCCTGCGCCGCTCCAAACCGGCAGAGGAAATGCAGGATGTATGGTTTTAAGGAATGGTTAGAAAACCAATATGACGAAGCTTAGCTTCGTATTGCATGTATACATGAAATGAGAATGGACATCATCCTGACTTCTACATCGCTCTGAAGCGGATAATTGGATTCTCTGATTAGCAAAAGGTACTCATAGCCTGGACACTTTACCCTAAAAAGGTGTTCCGGCTGCGAGTACCTTTTTATGTAGGCCACAAAGTTCTATGTGATCTCTTTCTTGAGATCAAAATTAAAAAAGATGACTCCTGTTATTCAGGAATCATCTGTGTATTGCTCAATGGATGGGTTTTAACCGACCGAGCAATTCTCCCATTTTGACGGAGTCGCCAGGCTGCAAGCCTGGTTTCGGTTCGAATGTACCGCTCTGCGTTAACAGTACGACGGTGGAACCGAATTCAAAATATGCGAGATCATCGCCTTGTGCCCATGAACTTACATCCGCACCTGCGTATTGTATGCTGCTCACATTCATTGCGCCTACTTTCACGACAGCAACCTCTCCAAAATCATGAGCAATATACGTAATGAGCCGTTCGTTTCGACTCAGCACTGATTTCATATGGGTCAGACCAAAATCATTTACGGGATAAACCTTGCCTTTAATATGCTCACTCTCAATGCGGCGACCGCTAACAGGCGCATGAATGCGGTGATAGTCGCGTGGGCTGAGATACAGGACAAAGGCATAACCGTGCTTGTACTTCTCCAGATGTGGTGAGTGGTTTAATAATTCAGCAAGTGTATAATTTTGTCCCTTAACATTCAGGAGTGTTCCAGCAGATACAGGACCGGCTGCCGTGATTTTGGCATCTACCGGACTGATCAGTGCATGTTCTGAAAGTTCAAGCGGGCGCATGCCCGGTTTAAGTTTACGGGTAAAGAAATCATTCAAAGAACGATATTCCTTCCAGTCTTTCTCAGCTTCCTGAACAGGGATGTCGTAGGTCCGGACAAAATAAGGGATAAATGCCTTGCTTCCCCGGCTCTTGGAGAAGGCTCCCACAGTCCGGGAGATCCATTTGCGAGAAGAAAGCTCGGTCATTAACCGCAACAGCGTTTTTGCCATGAATATCCCCCTTAGGGTTAGTGCGAACTTCAAGGCCGGCAGGACCGGCCGTTCTGCATAATATTGACACAGAATGCCCACGAAATCAATACAGGCCGCGATCATACGTCTGGGGTTGCCTTGGTATGCGCGAATTCTGCTCCAGCAGCAGACGTCCGTAAGCCATAGGATGCCGGTAGCTGGCTTTCCAAGTCTCCGTCATTCCGGCCTTGCGGAAACCGTAGCGCTGATCCCTTCCGTTGCATTCGATAAAATAAATCTGGCCCTTCTCTGTTATCCCCAGATCAAGTCCGAGGTCTGCAAGATGAGGCAGGCTCGAAGCCAGCGTCCGTGCGATTCGTAGCCCGACAGACCGGATTCTGGTATCCAGTTCAAGAACATACCAGTCGGTTGACGGCAAGTTAAGGGCTTCGGCCAGCGTCATGACTTTGCTGCCTTGAGCGATATTCGTGACAAACGTATGCGCAGGAGCCACCTTGGCGAATATACCCGTGATCCCCCACAAACCGTCACTTCCACGTTGCACGGATACCCGCAGATCTACAGGTCTTCCTTCATAACGAACCAGGGGGATGCGCTCTTCAATGAGATAGGCATGCCGAAAAATACGGCGCAAGGTGGCTGATGGCAGTTGTCCCTTATTCAGTCGAAAGGTGGCCCATCCCTTGCGTGAAGTTCTTGCCTCACATGTCAGTTTCCATTGACCGTCCTTTTGGAATATCCGCATAATGCCGTGACCGATGCTTCCGCTGCATGGCTTGATCACCAGATCATCGTAATGTTCCATCATATATGCCAAAGAATCAGGTGTAGCTTTGACCGCACGGGGGAGATATTGCCTGAGACCGGGGTCCTGATAAAGGATCTCGTGAATGTGGTCTTTGCGGTATCGATTGCGAACATTATATACCTGTATGCCCTGCAACAGCAGTTTGGTCACCTGGTGCTGCTCCGAACGGCGAAGCTGGAGAGCACGGTTATGAATAACGGGGGGCAATGGCATCCTTTGACGAACGTATATGCCCTCTTTTTTAACATAGGCCATACAGGTTTTGGTATCTAAATCCACGTCTTCCAGCCGCAAAAAACAAGGAGTTAATCCATAACAGGCCGCTGCCTGTTCAACATTCTCGAGTGATTCCTGACCCGTTCTTCCAGCCGGTATCCCCCGGTACATGCGTGAATCGAACATAATACCGATCGTTTCTTGTAGCATGACCGTTCCTCCTTCGATGTTATCGCAATCATGGATGTCCATCCATGGAATGCCGGCCTGTCACCGCATGGATGGACATCACGATAACGCAGACCGGAATCATGATGCATCGATATGCATCGACATGTACTTGTTAGCCTTCCGCTTCCATGCAATCCAGGTAGAGGTGGGTCGCTGTGCGGATGGAAGTCATTTTACGGATTTATACAAATGCTTATGGATTATCGTATGACATTGCTGGATCAGGGGCGTGGACAGCCGCCTTTCATCTAAAGCCGTGCACAGCCTATTTCGCCATGGACAAGTAAATCACTCGTATGTTGACTCCTACACTCATCCAATGTTATCGGCAAAAGTCGTGATTTGAAGTGGCAGATGCCTATATCGAAGCATATGATGCCGGAGACGAACGTTAGAGGAAGGAGCTAGCTGCATGAGTAAAAAAGGCAATAAGAAGGTTCCTACGCCAAAACTGCGGCATGTGAGTCCCAAATTTAAGGAACTGGATCTGGCCAATCGACGGTCAGACACAATGGACTCAGGTTTCACTTCGAATAGGGAAGAACGCTTGAATACAAATAAACGGTATTCGAAGGCCATTCAGGTATCCGAAGAATTCCTATCCGAATCAATGGAGCTACCTGCTTCAACGAACGAGCTGGAAGACCTGGAGATCGTAACCAAAGTCATCAAGCCGGAACCCGTAGAGTCTGATAACGAGAAAGTCGTCGAGACGCAAGATAGCCTGGAAAAGCAGATACAGGTCAGCAGCGTGGCTCCGCTTGTTCTGGAAGAAGAGGTGGGTATCATCAAGCAAGAAACAGCAAGCAGGGATCGGCTGCAGATCCTGAACCAGAACCAGATGCCTGGTCATACCGGACACTATATCTACACGGACGACTTGAGTGAATTTGCTGTTACGGAGAGCAAACTAGCTCCTTTCTCTGTGGATGCCTCCAAGCTGAAACCGGATGCGGTTGGCAGTGAAGCATTGCAGGATTATGCGGTGACCAGCATTCACATTGCAGACGGGGCCATTGTTTCCGCGAAACTTGCGGAAGCGTCTGTATCTGAGGAGCACCTGATTGATGGCTCTGTGTCTGGTCACAAAATACGAAATGCTTCTATTGCCGGTGAGAAAATCAGAGATGGCAGTATTACTTCTCAGAAGCTTGGCAACCAGGCCATCGATTCGGCCAAAATTGCTGACGGTTCCATCAGCACAAGACATCTCAGCCGCATGCTGGTAACGGAGGAATTAATCAAGAATCATGCCGTAACTGGAGACAAGATCGCGATTAGCGGCGTGGATACAAGGCATCTTACGGGAGGAGCAGTGAATACCTCCAAACTGGCTGACGATGCAGTGACTACATCCAAAATTCGTGAAGCTGCTGTCACAGGCAGCAAAATCGAAGAACACTCCATCGAGTCTCACCATATTCAGGCAGGTGCTGTTAAACAGACACATCTGGCAGAAGGGTCTGTCGGTCGTTCACAACTAACTATTGGTAGTATTGGAAGTGACCAGATCGAGGATGGATCCATACAAACAAGACATTTAGCTGAGGGTTCGCTAAGCGGAAGACATCTGCTGGACGGTTCAATCGGTTCAAGCCAGATTCGCGCTCATGCAGTGGGCAAGGAGCAGATTGGCAATGGAGAAGTGGGCAGTGAGCATTTGACAGAAGGTGCAGTAACCAGCAGCAAACTGGCAGACCAGTCGGTTGGAACAGCAAAATTGCTGGAGCAGTCCATTACGGCCTCCAAAATCGCTGATCAGAGCGTCATTTCTTCCAAAATTGCGGATGAGGCTGTACAGGGTAAACATCTTGCCAAAGGGTCCATTCGAGGGGAACACATTGCGAATCGGGGAATCACGCCGGTACATGTGGATAATTCCGCAATTCACTCCATTCACATTGCAAGTGGAAGCATCGAGGCAACTCATTTGTCTACCGGAAGTGTGTCCGGAGATGCTCTCGCAGATGGCGTGGTAACTGAGCGGCATCTGGCAGAGTCAGCTGTAGGTACGTATGAATTGCAGGATGCTGCCGTTACAGACGCCAAGCTCGCGGATGAAAGTGTGACAGCAGAAAAGCTTGGAACGGCATCGGTTAGCAGCAGAGCGCTTGCTCCGGGAAGTGTTATATCCTCGCATCTTGCGAGTGGTGGAGTCACAAGTACACATCTGGCACCAGGCAGCGTGGGTTCCGAGGCCCTGAGACCTTATGCAGTGAAATCGGAACACCTGACAGAACATGCCGTGGGTGTACCTCATCTTCAGCCAGGCAGTGTTGAAACGGATGCTATTGCACGGGCTGCGGTCACAACAGACAAAATGGCTCTGGATAGTGTAACTTCAGCCCAGTTGGCTGACGGGTCCATTTTTCCGCCTCATCTAACAGATCATGCGGTTACCTCCCCCAAGCTCTCACCAGAGAGTGTTGCTACGGATAAACTGGCGGATTTTGCTGTCACGTCAGCCAAACTGGCAGACGGAAGCGTGACTTCTTCCAAGATTATGGCAGAGAGCATTAATGCCAAGCATATTCCAGCAGGAACCATTCGCGGGTATCACCTGAAGCAGCATGCCGTTTCACTGGAACATTTGTCGGAGGAAGTACGTTCACCGGAATTATTTGCTGATGGCAGTATTACGGGCAACAAACTTCGGCATGGGTCCGTAAGTGCGGACCATTTGACAGCAGACTCGGTATCCGGGACAGAACTACAACAGGCTGCTGTAGGTAGCGAGCACTTGCAGACATCCGCTGTACAATCCGTCCATCTGGCAGACGGAAGCGTGAAATCTGAACATTTGGGAACGCAAGTCGTGAGCTCACAGCATCTGAAGGCAGACATCATTTGTGAGGAGCATATTGCTGAACAGGTGGTCACATCGCATCACTTGGCACCTGGATCTGTTGAAACAGACCATCTGGCACCTTTATCCATTACAGCGGCTCACCTTCAGCCAGGTTTGATTAGTGGTTTGCATCTTCAGGCAGAGTCAACAAGTGCTGTTCACCTGCAGCAAGGAGCTGTGCATTCCCGTCATATTCAAGATGGTGAAATTCTTCCTCATCATATCCATGAACGCAGCATCGGAACGTCTCATCTGGAAGAAGAAGCGGTAAGTACGATTATTTTGCAGGATGAATCTGTAACACGCTCCAAACTTGCGAGTGGTAGTGTAGATGGCAGCAAATTAGCAGCAGGTGCAGTATCGGCTACCCACATAGCAAGCGAAAGTGTGCAAACCCATCATATCCAAGCAGGAGCAATCCTTGCTGATCATATTCAAGAGTGCAGTATTGGCTCAGTTCATCTCGAAGAGGAGTCTGTAAGTGCGGTTCATTTGCAAAATGGATCTGTAACGAGTGCCAAACTGGCGGATGGCAGTATAAACGGCAGCAAGTTACTCGAAGGTGCGGTATCGGGGATTCATATTGCATCCGAAAGCGTGCAATCCGGGCATATTCAGGCAGACGCCATTCATGCTGACCATATTCAGGAGCGAAGCATCGGCACAACCCATCTGGAAGAGGAAGCAGTAAGTGCCGTTCATCTGCAAAATGGGTCCGTCATCAGTGCCAAACTGGCCGACGGCAGTGTAGCCGGCAGCAAGTTGGTCGAAGATGCGGTGTCGGGAATCCATATCGCGTCTGGAAGTGTGGAGCCCCGCCATATCCAGGCAGGAGCGATCCTTGCTGACCATATTCAGGAGCACAGCATTGGCATGTTACACTTGGAACAGGAAGCAGTAAGTGCCATTCATCTGCAAAATGGATCTGTAACAAGTGCCAAGTTGGCCGACGGCAGTGTAACCGGCAGCAAGCTGCTTGAAGGAGCAGTATCGGATATCCACATTGCAGACGATAGTGTGCAATCCCGTCATATTCAAGAGGGAACAATCCTTGCTGATCATATTCAAGAGCGGAGCATCGGCACTGCACATTTGGAAGAAGAATCGGTAAGTGCTATTCATTTGCAAAATGGATCTGTAACGAGTGCCAAACTGGCGGATAGCAGTATAACCGGCAGCAAGTTACTTGAAGGTACGGTATCGGGGATTCATATCGCATCGGAAAGTGTGCAATCCGGGCATATTCAGGCAGGAGCCATTCATGCTGATCATGTTCAGGAGCGAAGCATAGGCACAACCCATCTGGAAGAGGAAGCAGTAAGTGCGGTTCATTTGCAAAATGGGTCCGTCACAAGTGCCAAATTGGCTGACGGTAGCATTAACGGCAGCAAATTGCTCGAAGATGCTGTATTGGGGAGCCATATCGCATCGGAAAGTGTGCAAACTCGCCATATCCAGGCAGGAGCGATCCTTGCTGATCATATTCAGGAGCACAGCATTGGTACGTCCCATCTGGAGGAGGAAGCCATAAGTGCGGTTCATTTGCAAAATGAATCCGTAACGGGTGCTAAACTGGCCGATGGCAGTGTGAGCAGTAGTAAACTGCTTGAAGATGCGGTGTCGGATGTCCATATTGCCAATGGAAGTGTGCAATCCCGTCATATCCAAGAGAGAGCCATACATGCTGACCATATTCAGGAGCGCAGCATTGGGATCTCCCACCTCAAAGCGGAATCGGTAAGTGCGATTCACCTGCACAATGGTTCCATAACAAGTGCCAAAATAGCGGACGGCAGTGTAAACGGTAATAAATTGCTTGAAGGTGCGGTATCGGCTATCCACATGGCAGACAAAAGTGTGCAATCTCGGCATATTCAAGAAGGAACGATTCATGCTGATCATATTCAAGAACGCAGTATTCGCACAACCCATCTGGAAGAGGAAGCAGTAAGCGGAATCCATCTGCAGAATGGATCGGTAACAAGTGCCAAATTGGCCGATGGCAGCGTGAATGGCAGCAAACTGAGTGAACAAAGCATTACCTCCAATCACTTGAATGCGGGAATTGTAGGTCCGGCCCATTTGAGCGAAGAGATATGGAATGCGATTCGTCAGTTCAGTGGAGAAACGCTCGAACAGCTGGCAGCGATCAAAAAACAAGAGGCATTGCTTCAAACAGAAAATGAGGCTGTACCGCCATCACAACCGGCAATTGTCCTGGAACCCTCAAGTGTCGATCTGGAGGAAACGCAGTTTATCCAGACGTCGGGTCAGGAGCTGGGGCTACAACAAGAGGATCCATTGCAAGCTAACCAGCTTGGAGATTCATTGACGACAGCTGGCACGGTCCAGCCACAGCTACCGCAACCACAGTCTGAATTTTCACATGAGATCGAAGGAATTAAGGAGTTCGAGCTGAGGGAGCAAGCAGTTAAGCAGGAGCATTTGAGTGATGGAGCTGTTGGAAGCAGCCAGTTGCAGCATGGATCTGTGGGTCCTGAACACCTGTCATTCCAGCCCGTACGAAGTGTCAGCCGTCAGCCTGTGGTGCAGCAGTTCGGTATGGAGGCCTTTATATTGCCTGAGGATGAAGAGTGTGTGGAAGTAACGGTAGCCTTTGAGGAGTCGTTTATATCGGAGCATTATGTGATTGTAGCCATGTGTAATGATCGGGGATTCCAGGTGTCGCTCCTCTCCCAGAGTGAAGATGAAGCCGTACTGGAAGTGTCACGTACTGCGGGCTCTACACACACCTACGGATTGTTGTCATGGATTGCCGCTGGGCCTTCCTTGTAAGAATGCGAGATCATGTGTCCTTCTTCAAGATAACTGTAGAAGAATGATTTCACATGTTTAAATAGACAAAAGCGGTTCCCGGATATGTCCCGGGACACCGCTTTTTTTCATAGATAAGCTTGCTCCGTTCGGACGATGAGGGGTGCCTGAACGAATTTGATATGAGTTCAACAACAAATGGATTCTTACAGTCCTACAGCTTGATAAGCTTTGGTAATCGCAGTAACCTCAGCGGAAGTTGCACCGTACAGATCTTTGGCTGCTTGGATGGTGGCTGTTTTGGCAGCAGCAAATTTGGATGTTGGCGTCAGATAGTTCACGAGTGTGCTATAGAAGATTTGAATGGCTTTATCGCGTCCAATTCCAGTTACAGTCACACCGTTATGCGTGCCACCTTGAGCTGCAAGATAGTACGCTTTGTTGATGATACCGCTGTTGGTATGAACGCCTCCGTTGTCTGATGTTCCAGTGTAACGGTCAGCGTATTTGTCAGGTTGTCCATACAATGTAGGGTTGGATAGGGAGCGCAGTGCATCACCTGCAATGTTAGGGGTGTAGACATCGTCGCCAAGCAACCAGTTTTTGCTTTGGATCGTATTTCCGAAAATATCAGCGAAGGCTTCATTTAATGCACCTGGCTCATTGCGGTACTCCAGATTGGCTGTATACTCAATGACACCGTGAGTCAATTCGTGGCCAACTACATCCAGATCACCAGATAGGGAGCGGAAAGTCGTTCCATCACCGTCACCAAATACAATCTGTACTCCGTTCCAGAAGGCATTATTGTAGTTGGAGCCGTAATGCACCGTGGATTTAATTAGCAAACCGTTGCCATTGATACCGTTGCGGTTGAATTTGCTTTTGTAGAAATCATATGTGGCAGCAGCATGGGCGTGAGCATCTACGCCGGCACGATCAGTCCATACGTTATCTGAATCTGTCAGGAGTGTACCTGGAGTGGAAGAGCCATTGTTTGCAGTGTAAGTTTCAATGCCATTGCCGCGAGTGGTATCTTTCAGTTGGAAGGTACTGCCGGATTGGGTAGTTGTAAGAGTTTTGGTATCACCTAGTACGCCTGTACCTGTTCCTGTTGCGAAGTTGATGATGTCAAACTGGGATACGATGCTGCCGTCAACGGCATTCACGAAATATTTGGTGCGCAATGGAGCTGGTTCAAGCACATTGACTTCGGTAATGTAAACAAGGTAGGTTTGGTTGTCCTCTTCATTGTGGTAAATGTTCAACTCGGCTTCAGGGGTTTTCTGTGGTTCGCCAAGCTCACCAACACGGGTAGTGGCTTCTTCCGATGCAATCTTGATCGCATCTTCTGCGCTAATTTCAGCGATACCGTCATTAGGGATAGCTTGTTCTTCAATCGGTGGGAGATCTCCAAGTGCGGATGAAACCTGGCCTGTTTTGTCTAAGTGGATCGTTTGCTCGGCACCGTAAACTGGAATTCCTTTAATGTACTGTTTCAGGCGGAAGTGTCGTACACCAGAGGTGTCCGTAGTTCTTTTAATAATTTTGAGTTGGGATTTCACGTCGGAATTCAGGAATTGTTCCTGTTGTCCAAGGAAATTGAAGATCGTTTCGTCAGAGCCGCTGTTCAACTGGATACCCTCCTCGGAGGCATAAGGGGCCTGCAATGGAATGGACTGATCAGACAATGGAGCTGCAGCAGCAGAAGATACGGAAGCGAGCAAAAGAGCTCCTCCAAGAATCGTTGGCATAACTTTAGCAAATTTCATAGTAAACTCTCCCATTCTCAATATGATTTTTTTGGAAAACACATCATTATGCCAATCTCGGTTGGAGTTCCGTCTGCAACTTGGGCAGCGCGGAGTGTGAGGCTGAATCTGAAATGCGGAATATGACAAGAAACGATAAGGAACAAAGTCGGCAGAGCCTGTATGCCTGTGGTAGGGCGTGTCCAAGGAGTACCGTTTATCCGGTTCAGCCAAGAGGCTTCATCGTTCATTGTGGTTCCTCTTTCAGAAGCCAGGGGTCTTGTCCACTTGCGAAGCAGAAGATGTTCTTACGGAGCCGGGGTGTTCGTTCCGGGTTCACATAACAAAAGCTGAATTACGTATTGAACGGCATCACTCCTCTCAAGGTACATGCAACAAAGCAAAAACAGTCTCCTGCATCATCCTGCATGCATAATTAACCTAAGGTCAATTAACAGGAATGAAAAAGGATTTATAAGGAACGTACGTTCCTTGAAAGGATTTTTTTGTCAATCCACTGCTTTGCAACGTATATTATCACAATGCCAAAGTTTGGAAAAGATGCAATTTTAAATTTTTTTAAAATTGTGTCTGAAGTAGGGGAGCCGTAGCATATTTCGCATATTTTGACGAATATTGTCTAAATAAATGGATTGACTGAGCCTGTTAGCAGACAGAACCTGCTCGGTTCAAGGACATACGCCGTTTCCACTGCTTCATGAATACATAGAATAACGTGTACTCCCTTTGCATGGCGATGATGTACACCCGGGAGGTGACTGTGTTGCAAAAACGCGGCAATACAGCTTTTTATGCAGCCAAATTGAATCTGGCACAAAGAAAAGCGCAATTAAAGAAGCGTCGTTTGAAAAGGGCTTACAAAAAGGGTACAAAGGCCTACAAGTACGTAATTCCACCCGTGGAGCAAACGGAATTGCCAGCATTCGGAGCTGAGCATGCGATGAGAGATACACTTGCACAGGGTTCGACGGACTCAGATAAACCACTGCTTTCGGTCATTATACCTGCCATGAATGAAGAGCGAACCATCGGTGCAGTCGTCCGTCAGGCGCTGCGTATATGCCGTGATGCTGAAGTGCTTGTTATTGTGAATGGTTCAACGGATGGGACGGCAGTAGCGGCAAAAAGGGCGGGGGCACAGGTGCTTCGTTATGCCGAAGCTTTGGGACATGATGGAGGAAGAAGAATGGGTGCAGCGGCAGCTCGTGGCAGGGTGCTGTTGTTCACGGATGCAGACATTCCAATTCCGGCAGAACATCTCGCGCCTTATGTGCGAGCGATTCTGGATGGGACGGATGTGGCGCTTAATGATTATAACGGACCGGTGGCGCGTATCCCTGTTCACCCTGTCATAGAGGCCAAACATGCGCTGAACAGCATGCTCGCCCGACCTGATCTGCAAGGGGCCTCCATGACAGCCATACCGCATGCATTAAGTCGCAAAGCACTTGAAGTGATTGGTACGGACACACTGGAGATTCCACCGTTGGCACATGCAAAGGCGGTTACCAGCGGGTTAAAGGTGCATGCCGTTCATCATGTGCCTGTAGGTAAAATGAACGCAGTTCGAGTCAAGAAACGAAAAGGACCTGACCCGCTCAGTCAAGTGGTATGGAATGATCATCTGACAGCGATCAGGTGGATAACCGATACGCTTGGCCCGCGCGGAGGACACTCCGATCTGCAGCGTGTTCGTATCCTGACGAGGTGAGCATGTTGCTTAAAACAGAAAGAAACCTCGTCAAAAGATACAGCATGCTGGAGGTGAGGAAATGAAGGAGCGTTCAGGGGGTGTCCGTCGTCAACGGACAGCAGGCAGACGAACAACAAGGAACAGAACCAGAACGATGGGCAGGAGGAGCCTGACTAAATCGCCGTTAAAGAGTTCGTCAGCGAGCCGGTCGGCTACGAACAGCTCCGTATTGCAAGAAGCATTCCGCGCAGGGCAGCGGGCAGGACGCAAGGCGATGGAAAATGAGCAATCAATCGAACAACATGCACGTTCATCGTGGCAGGAGCTTGAGGCTGCGATCTCAGCGGAGCTAAGGAGTTATTCTGCTGCGATGCAGGCAGGGAAAGCATTCATGCAGGGTTATGCTCACGCTGCGGGACGTTCATTGAACATCATTCCCCTTGCCCTGAATAAACCTGCGGCTGCAGTCGTCTGTGCATGCAATGAGGAACTTACGCTGGGGCAAGTGCTTGTGCAACTGAAACGGTTACCCCTGACGGATATTGTTGTGGTGTTGAATGGAACAACGGACAACAGTCTGACACAGGTGCTTGAACAGCCTGGTATCACGCTGGTCTATGAACCTGACCGGGCGGGACATGATGTAGGCCGCGCTTTGGGGGCCAAAATGACGGAGGCGGAGACCCTTCTCTTTGTGGATGGGGATATGGTCGTCCCGGCAGAGCAGCTTGCACCGTTTCTGTATGCGGTCGACCGGGGAGATGATGTCGCACTGAACAATCTTTCATCCCTGTTGCCTCCATTTGCCCGCCAGGATGAAGTGAGCCGGATCAAGGCCTATCTCAACCGTGTGCTCAATCGTTCGGATCTGGGTTCCAATTCGTTGACGGCTGTACCTCATGCCCTCTCGCGTAAGATGATCCAGATCGTAAAACCGGAGGCGCTGGCCGTTCCTCCCAAGGCGCAAAGTCTAGCCATTCAGCACGGACTAAAAGTGACTGCGCCCAGTCAGGTGGATGTCATTCGTTCCAACCGCCTGCGTTCCACCAATACGGGTAGCGGCAACGAAGTGGCCCGATTGATCATTGGCGACCATCTGGAGGCGATTGCAACCTGGCTGGATATGGGTGGTAACAAGTCACAAGCCCGATCTATTTCCCGTGCTGAAGTGGCCTACAGGAGGAACGCCAGATGACACTGACGAGTATTATTATTCCGACGTACAACGGGCTGGATCTGCTGAAGCCATGTATCGATGCCATTCGAAAATATACCGATCGACATACAGCGTATGAAATCATCGTTGTGGATAATGGCTCGGTTGATGGAACAGCAGCTTATTGTGCCCGGGAACGAATTCGTTTTGTCCGGTTACCGGACAATCGGGGTTTCCCCGCGGCTTGCAATGCCGGGCTCCGTGCAGCTTGTGGCGATGAGCTGTTGCTGCTGAATAATGATGTTACAGTTACCACCCGCTGGCTCGAAAATCTGCGGGCAGCCCTCTACAGTGAAGCAAACATTGGCATTACAGGTCCGGTGACCAACTATGCAAGTGGTATCCAGCAGGTGGAACTTGAGTTCCGGGACATGGCACATTTTCAGGAACTGGCTGCTGCCAACAATATAGTCGATTCTTCCAGATGGAAGGAAGTCAGACGCATTGTCGGCTTATGCATGCTCATGCGGAGAAGTGTGATGGAGGACATTGGTGTGCTTGACGAAGTCTATTCGCCGGGACACTATGAAGATGACGATTATTGCTACAGGGCCTGCCAGAGAGGGTATCGTTTGCTGGTATGCGGGGATGTCCTGGTACATCATCGCGGCAGCGCGAGTTTTCTGAAGACCGATCCTGTAGCTTGGAAACAGTTGCTTGAGCGCAATCGATCCATTTTTATCAACAAATGGCATGTCGATCCCCTTAAATATATTGAGACATCCGATGAAGGAGGGATAGTGGAATGAAAGGTGTAATTCTTGCTGGCGGAACAGGAACACGACTGTATCCTCTGACCCGGCTGATTAACAAGCATCTGATTCCAGTCGGCAAGCATCCGATGATTATGTATGGCATCGACAGACTCCGCCAGGCAGGCATTGAAGAGATATTGATAGTGATCAACAAACATTCCGCTGGGTTATACACGGAGTATTTGGGTGGTGGAGCAGATCATGGCGTCAAGCTGACGTATCGGATTCAGGAAAAGGCAGGCGGGATTGCCGAAGCATTGGATCTGGCGACATCGTTTATCCTTCCTGGAGAGAAGTTCGTTGTGCTGCTGGGAGACAATCTGTTTAGCGACGATTTGAAGCCCTATGTGGATCGGTATATGCAGCAGCCTGCGGGTACAGCTCGTGTCTTGCTCAAAGAAGTGGACGATGCACGGCGGTATGGGGTGCCGGTGTTTGATCCACAGCATCCGGAACGAATCGCATACATTGAGGAAAAACCGACTGATCCGAAGACCTCTTATTGTGTTACTGGCATATATATGTATGATGACCATGTATTCAACCTCATTCAGAACATTTCACCTTCTGCACGCGGCGAACTCGAAATTACGGACGTGAACAATCATTATGCAGCAGCTGGAGGACTGGAATACGATATTTTGCAAAAATATTGGAGTGATGCAGGGACGTTCCAATCGCTTCAGGATGCAGCCATCCGCATGAAGGGTCAATTGCCCTAAAATATATGCGCCTGATGTTGCCGCTGTGAGAGGTCCCATGAGAGCAGAACAACCTGCGCCGGAGCCGGAAGAATGCTCCGGCGCTTTGTGCAGCGGCGGCACTCCTCGTGCATGCCAAGGGAGGGAATGCCGTGAGAGTAGCAAAACGCAGCGACTTGGGCAGGAAGAAGACACTGGGCGGTCATGCCGGCTCCTTGTACGTATCTGTGGGAGTGCAGCCCAAAGCAAGTTCGAATCACGAATGGGGAAACCAAGGCGCGAAGCAGGGGAATGTGGAACTCGCAGGAATAGAGCGCAAGCTTCTTGCAGAACCGAAAGGCAAAGCCAGCGGGCGCACCGGCGCAATACGTGGTGCGAGCGCTGGAGCACGAACCAAAACGGGAGCGAAAACAGGCGAAGGGCGTGGCATTGCAGGCACCCGCGTGAAATCAGGCGAGAGTGCAGGTGTGAGCCGTGGCCGTAAAAGAGCGCGAGCCAAAACGGGCAAGCGCGCAGTTGCGGGCCGCGGGCATGCTGCGCCGCGGGGCGGGCGGGCCACAGGCGCCCGCGCCAAACCGCGCACGGCTGTGCAGCGTGCGCCCGGGCCAGCACCGCCGCAAGTGACACACCGGCACGGTGGTGTCGCCCCCGCGGGGCGGGAAAGCGCTGTCGCGCATGCTGGCAGCGCAAGGGCACTTGCGCCTGCGCAGCCGGCTGCAGCGCCCGAGAGCGGCTACGCCGAGGGCTTCCGCGACGGCGTGTTCGCGGGCGGGGAGGCGCTGGTGGCGCAGCACATCCCGCCCGATCATATTCTGCCTGATGTGGCGGCGGCAGATCTGATCGAGGCGGGATTCCGCCAATATGCGCCCACCCTTACCCGGCTGGCCAGCCCTCATGAGATGGCTGGCCATATCCTGGGGGCGCTGGATGCGCAGCGCCCCCTGTCCGTCGTTCGCCTCGGAGATGGCGAACTGCTGACCCTGGCAGCGGATACGGTGCTGCCTGGCGAGCAAGTGCAGGAGCTGGCACCGTTTCTGCCTTATGCAGGGGTGCCACGCTCCACCCCGGACATCCGCGCTGAGCTCGCGGAAGCCATTCGCGGCGCAGATTGGATCGGTGTCCCCATCTCGCGTGCGCCTACTTTTCAGGGGCTGTTATTTCCAGTATTACGCCATTTCGGCATCGACTGGTCCCGTCTGAATCTGACCAGTTCCACGATTAACTACAGCCTGCATCATTCGGGTCTGTTGTTGCCTGTGGTACAGGGGCGTCGGGTGCTGCTGATTGGAAGCCGAGCTGCAGAGCTTGGGGGGTTATTGATCGGCCGCGGCGTTCATGTCACAGGCATCATAGGTACAGTGGAGGGAGTTGCGGATATCCCGAGAGTGATGCAGCAAACTGCGGAGCATTCGTTCGATATCGCTCTGGTAGCTGCGGGAATTCCGGCTGTCATTCTGTGTCGCCGAATTGCTGGTGAGCTGGGGCGGGTTGCCATAGATTTTGGACATTTGGCTGACAAATTGGTTACAGGAGAGCTTCATCTCTAATGGACGATCTGGTGCGACGTTCATCGTAACGCGCATTTGGATGAGGGGAAACGGAGGAAGCAACATGAGCACATCAGGCAGAAATTCAAGACAGCGGAAAGCATCGTCATCCGAAACCGTTGTTTTGCACTCAGCTCGAAGCCGTAGTGGAGGGAAGATGAGACGCCAAGGCTCAGGTAAACGGGCAGCCAAGAACGCAAAACTGTATAAGCAGGGGTACCATAGAGGCTATGATGAGGGCGTGCGACAGGGGGAAAGCTCATTCGGGCTGGTATTCGAAGGCGTCAGCATTATTATTCCGACGTACAACCAGCGCGAATATGTCCTGCAATGTGTATCCAGTATTGAAAAGCATACACCGGCCCCCTTTGAAATCATTGTTGTGGATAACGCGTCCAAGGATGGCACGGCGGAAGCCATGCTTCGCAAAGGTGGCATGGTAAGGGTCGCTGCGCTGGATAAGAATCGTGGTTTTGCCGGCGGTGTCAATTATGGACTGATGATGGCAAGGGGACGACATATCGTGGTGCTGAACAACGATACACTGGTCACCCCGGGCTGGCTGGAAAACATGATGACCTGTCTTGACAGTCATCCCGAGATGGGAGTCGTGGGTCCGGTTACGAATTACATCGGAGGGGATCAGCAGATTGAAGTCCCGTACAGGGACGTGGAGGACATGTGGTCTTTTGCTGCCCGACATAATCGCCCGGATGCCACGAAACATAGGGAGACCGACAGGCTGGTCGGATTTTGCTGGCTGTTCTCCCGGGAATTGCTGGAGCGGGTAGGTTATCTTGATGAAGGTTACGCCGTGGGGAATTTTGAAGATGACGACTGGATCATTCGGGCGAAGCTGGCGGGATACAGGCTGGGGGTAGCCGGGGATGCCTTCATACATCACTACGGAAGTGTAAGCATGAAGTCGCTGGGAGAACAGGATTATGAAGTCGTGAACAAGGATAACGAACAGTTTTATACTCAAAAATGGGGAGATCCCCATGCGTTGATTGCCGATACTTCCCGGCTCTCGCTGCGTGCCAAGGAGTCGACCAGTCAGCAGGAGAACAAGACGTCCCTAGGCAAGACAGACTCCCCTGACCTGCGACAGCGCATTTCCACCAAGGGCAGCAGCGATGTAACGCATAAGCTGAGACGCAGCACGGACTTTTACCCGGAGGGCTGTTACATCTCTGATATTAAGGGTGATGTGTATCGACTGATGCGTGGACAGCGACGCAAGCTGGATATCCCGGTTCCACGCGGCATTTCTCCTGTTTTGGTTGCGAAACCGGATCTGCTCGGCGTATCGGCAGGTGAGCCACTGATATCTGCGAATGAGGTACAGGGCTGGCCTCTGGAAAAAAGTCATGTTCATGCTGAGCCCGTTCAGAGCAACCGCGATGCGCTGGAGGAAGGCATGATTGTTGCCGCGACGAATGAGCGGGATATATGGTATCAGATTAGTGGCAGTAAACGCAGGAGGTTTGCAACTCCTTATGCTGCGGAACGATGGGGAGTGCAATCCGGGCACGTCGTTCATGTATCTGCGAACCAATTGCGTACAATCGAAGAGGGCTGGCCCATTATTGCTCCTCCCCAGCTCTTGAACGAAGATTTGTAATGACTGGGTTCGGCTGCCTTGTATATCGGCACGACAGCATGATGCGGAATGTGATGTACAGCGTATCGTAATGCTATACATCTTTCCGCATCAGAACTTTACATATATCACGAATCATGAAATGTAACGATAGGGTGATTTAAATTTAATCTTTCTATCCTCTTATAGGTTTATTCTATTGGGAGATCCATTGACGCTTGAAGAGGTGAGGAGTACATTTATAGCCATAATTCTTATTTAACAGATAGGAATTAATGGTCTGGGTGGTAATCCATCCTGATCTGACAATGAATCAATCAGGAGGTATGCCGATGTCTTCTACATCGAAAAAAGTAGTGCTCTGGAGCAAAACAGGCTGTCATTTCTGCGGGGAGGTTAAGGCATTCCTAACGGCCCGCAACCAGCCTTTTGAGAACATCGAAGTGCAAGGCAACGATGTGCTGAGGGACGTGCTTGAAGCCAAATACGGCATTCGACATGTACCTGTTATTGAGGTGGGTGGAGACGGCAAGTATGAAGCATTGCTGGAGCCTGATTTGGAGAAACTGGCGGAGCTTCTCGCCCAGCCCGATGAAGCAGCAGTCTGACCGGACCTGGCGGATCTCTTGATAAAGCAGTTTCCGGCTGCTAAAGGCTGTCATATCAGTGTGCAGCAGCTGGGGACTTTTATAAGCCATAATTCATCCTCTTATTCAGATATCCAATCCTTATATAGAAAAGTTCTATAAGTAACGCTGTTGACCGATGTGCGGGGCAGTGATAAGATTTGTGAAATTAAAGCTGACCAAACTCATAGGAATAGTTAACTTTTTGGTTTTTCTTCATTCGTAATCCGTATCAGATCGAACTTTAGAAAATTCTTATATATCCTAATCCAAGGAAGGCGGAATGTAATATGACGGCTCAGCGCAGTTTGAAATTTGGAGCGATTGTCCACGGTGTCGGAGGCAGTATGACGACTTGGAGACACCCGGAGATTCAATCGGATGCCAGTGTGAATTTTGAATTTTACAAACGCCAGACGTTGAAGGCAGAAGAAGGCAAATTCGATCTCGTTTTTATCGCTGACGGTCTTTATATTACCGAGAAATCCATACCTCATTTCTTGAATCGATTTGAGCCAATCAGCTTGTTGTCCGCCCTGGCCGCCATTACGTCACGGATTGGTCTGGTTGGAACACTCTCCACCTCCTATAGTGATCCATTCACAGTTGCCAGACAGTTCGGTTCTCTTGATCTGATTAGTAATGGCCGTGCGGGTTGGAATGTGGTTACATCCCCGCTTGAAGGTTCAGCCAAAAACTACAGTAAAAGCAACCATCCTACCCACCCCGAACGTTACCGGATTGCAACCGAATATTTGCAGGTGACCAAGGGCTTATGGGATTCATGGGAAGACGATGCCTTTGTAAGAGACAAAGAAAGCGGCGTTTTCTTCGATCCTTCCAAGCTGCACACACTCAATCATGAAGGAGAGTTCTTCTCCGTACAGGGTCCACTTAACATTGCACGTTCAAAGCAGGGGCAACCTGTTATTTTCCAGGCAGGTTCTTCAGAAGATGGCAAGACCCTTGCTGCCAAAGAAGCGGATGCTGTTTTCACAGGACATGATTCAATTGAGGATGCACAGGCCTTCTACAAAGATGTCAAAACCCGCGCAACAACCTATGGACGTTCCACACAGGATATCGTCATTTTGCCAGGGATCAATCCAATCATCGGACGGACAGAAGAAGAAGCAGAACAGAAATATCAGGAGATTGCCAGCCTGGTGACTATTGATAAAGCGCTGGACTATCTTGGACGTTTCTTCGAGCATCATGACTTCTCCCAATATCCGCTGGATGAACCATTCCCTGAATTGAATGGCATTGGCAGCAACAGCTTCCGCAGTGGTACGGACAAAATCAAGCGGGATGCCAAAGAGCAAGGATTGACGCTGCGTGAAGTAGCCCTGCGGGCAGCAACACCAAAGAGCAAATTCCTTGGCACACCGGAGCAGGTGGCTGACAAGATCCAGGAATGGTTCGAAGCTGAAGCGGCGGATGGATTCATTATTCATTCTGAACTGCCAAGTGGATTGGCCGATTTCGTGGAACTGGTTGTTCCGATTCTGCAAGAGCGCGGCATCTATCGAACCGAATACGAGCATGACACCTTGCGTGGCAATCTGGGTGTGCAAATTCCGGTGAATCGTTACACGGCAGCCCGGGAGCAAGTGGGAACCGAGGCTTAAGAAACTGGGAAGCTGAAATTCGGCACAGTCAAGGAATGAGGCGTCCGGGTGAACTACTCGGATTGCAAATGCGGAAGGTGCCGAATGACGCTATAAAACCAAGTTAACAGATAGGTTATGTTAATAATCTATAATTCATCAAATCATCAAATCATCAAATCATTAATTCAATGAATCAATGACACCTGTATACACAGAGGGGGAAGCTATATGAACAGGTCTATCTCATGGATGAAATATATGGCATTGGCGGCAGTATTGGTGCTGGTATTATCCGGTTGCGGAGCGGCAGGTAACTCGAACAGTGCAGTTCAGGCTTCCGGTGGGGAGCAGGCGGCTGGGCAAGCAGAAGGTGGGAACCTGACCTACGCACTCGCCACATCGCCGGATACGCTGGACCCGCATCGAAGTGGCCTTGCCGTAACCGTACGTGCGATCCGAACGATCTATGACAATCTGGTGGTACAGCTGCCGGATGGCTCCATCAAACCTTGGCTCGCCAAGGAGTGGAGTGTATCGGAGGATGGCAAAAGTTATACGTTCAAACTGCGTGAAGATGTGAAGTTCCATGATGGCACACCATTTAACGCGGAAGCTGTGAAGTTCAATCTGGATCGGGTAATCGATCCGACCACCAAAGCCGCCAATTCCCTTGCCCTGATTAGACCTTATAGCTCCTCGGAGGTTATTGATGAATACACCATCAAGGTGAATCTGGAACAGCCTTCGCAAGCTTTTCTCGGTAACTTGAGTCAGGCCCTGCTGGGGATTGTATCTCCTACGGCCGCCAAAAAGTATGGCGATCAACTGGGTAAAAATCCGGTGGGGACCGGTCCGTATACTTTCGTGAAATGGGATGAAAATGCGGATATCGTTGTCGCCAAAAACAGGGATTACAACTGGGCTCCTGCAACCGTTGAAAATGAAGGTGCTCCTCATATTGATACGATTACGTTCAAAATTGTACCGGAAGAAGCAACGCGCATCGGCAGTGTACAGAGTAAGCAGGTGCTTGCCGCCGAGACCGTTCCGCCGCAAAATATTGCAGCCCTGAAGAACGATCCGAACCAGCAATTGCTGCAGGCCAATACCGTTGGTTTGCCATATACCCTCTTCTTCAATCTGCGCAAAGCGCCTTGGGATGATGTGAAAGTCAGACAGGCGGTGCAATCTGCAGTTGATGTGGAATCCATCGTGAAGACACTGTATCTGGGCAACTACGAACGCGCGTGGTCTGCACTGTCTCCGGGAATCCTCGGTTATGATGCCTCCCTGGAAGGAAGCATCAATCCGGATATCAACAAGGCCAATCAGCTGCTTGATGAGCAAGGTTGGATCAAGGGAGCAGATGGCATTCGTGAAAAAGATGGTAAGAAGCTGACTCTGCATTATGTGGACGGTTCGCCGAACCGGGAGAAACGCAACGACATTGCAGCGATTATTCAGCAGCAGCTCAAGCAGGTGGGTATAGCTGTTGAGGTTGAAATTACGAAGGACGTTGCTACGGTCATCTATCAGAACTGGGATTATGATCTCTATGGCAACAGCCAGGTTAACTCTGATCCGAATGCACTCTATGCTTTCTATCATACAAGTGCAGAAGGTGAACGTCCGACCTTATCAGGCCTATCCGATCCGAAGATCGATAAACTGCTGGAACAGGGAGCGGTGGAGACTGATTCGGATAAACGCGTGGATATCTATAATCAGATTCAACAATATCTGATCGAGCAGGCTGTAATTCTACCGATCTATGTGTTCCCTTATACGGTGGCTGCATCCAAGTCGGTGCAGGGTATCAAGTTTGATTCACTTGGGTATCCGTTGTTCAATGATGTTCGGATTCAGCCATAACACGAAATGTCAATTATGCAGACAGGAAGGAGACGACCCGGTATGGTTCAAACGATACTGACAAGACTTGCTACATCGCTTCTGGTTATTTTCGGAGCTTCGGTGCTGGTGTACTGCATCATGTATCTGCTGCCGGGTGATCCGGTCCTGCTTATGCTGGACCCGTCATCGGCAACACCCGAGATGATTCAGAACCTGCGGGTCCAGCTGGGTCTGGATCAGCCGTTTTATATCCAGTTTGCCAACTATTTCGGAGACATGCTGCGTGGGGATTTCGGCAAATCAATGATCAATTCCGACCCGGTGCTGCCCAAAATACTGGAACATTTCCCTGCCACACTGGCGCTGACCGCGCTCAGCTCAATCATAGCGATAACCATTGGCATTACGCTCGGCGTACTGTCGGCCATTCATCGTAATGGCGTGATTGATTTTATCGCCCGGCTCGTTGGATTGTTTGGCATCTCCATGCCTACCTTCTGGACCGGCATTCTGTTGATCCTGTTGTTCTCGGTTCAGCTTGGCTGGTTCCCGGCGATGGGCTCCGACGGATTCAGTTCATTGGTGCTTCCTGCTGCAACACTGGGCCTCGTAGGTGCGGGTTTCATCGTACGGATGGTGCGTAACAGCATGCTGGAAGTGGTGAACGAACCTTTTATCGTGGCATTACGAGCAAAAGGTCTTTCACAGCGGACCATCATGTACGGTCATGCGCTGCGTAATGCACTGATTCCTGCGGTGACGGTCATCGGCATGTTGATTGGTGATTTGCTTGCAGGAACCGTCGTGGTGGAGACGGTCTTCTCCAGACAGGGCATCGGCAGAATTATCGCGGATGCATTGATGGCCAAAGACCTGCCTGTTGTGCAGGGCGTAGTCTTTTTTACAGCAATTATTTATGTCGTGTTGAATTTACTGGTGGATATCTCTTATGCGTACATTGATCCCAGAGTTAGGCGTGCAGTCCGAACGTGAGGACGGATGGAACAGTCTGAAACATCTGAACGCGTAGTGAGGAAGGAGGAGTCTTATGAGCATGAAACCATTGGTGGGTGATGAAAAAGGTTGGACGGCCAGAACAGGGCGTTTACGCCTCTGGAGTCGCCGTCCCCTGCGTCACCGCGTCTCATTCGCGGTGTCCCGTTTATTCTTTTATGCAGCTTTGCTGGTCGTGGTGTTTACCGTCACTTGTGCAATCGTGCCGGGCTGGATTGCTCCTTATGATCCAACTCAGATGATGACGGATGCCATCCTGCAGGCTCCCTCTGCTGCGCACCTGTTTGGGACCGATTATTTTGGCAGGGATATTTTCAGTGTGGTTGTGCATGGCAGCAGGGACTCACTGCTGATTGGATTTGCCTCGGTGCTGGTGGGTGGTCTTGTGGGCAGTGCTCTTGGCATTATTGCCGGCTATGCCGGAGGTGTATTGGATACCATCACTATGCGGGCCGTCGATATTCTGATGGCTGTTCCAGGCGTGTTACTGGCATTATCCGTTGCGGCAGCGTTGGGGCCTGGACTACTTAACATTGCACTGGCTGTTGCGGTATCCTCCATTCCGGGATATGCACGGGTGATGCGTGGGCAGGTCATGTCCGTTAAAGGTTTGCCATTTATTACAGCTACACGTTCACTTGGGGGCTCCAATGCCCGTATTTTCTGGAAGCATGTACTGCCTCATTCGTTGTCACCGTTGCTGGTTATGGCGACGTTGGGCGTGGGTACCTCCATTCTGACAGGCTCGGGACTCAGCTTTCTAGGACTTGGCGTGTTGAAGGAAATTCCGGACTGGGGAGCGTTGCTCTCGCAAGGGAGAGGTTATCTGACGGTTGCCTGGTGGATCTGTACCTTCCCGGGACTCGCAATTACCATGTTTGTACTGGCGGTTAATCTGATTGGAGACGATATTCGCGATCGGCTGGACCCCAAAGTAAATGGAGCGGATTGACCGCTATTCCAAGGAGGAATCATGATGTCACATGTCGTTATTATTGCCGGATCGCCTTCCAAACGTTCGCGTCTGACAGGCCTTACGGATTACAGCAGCAATAAATTAAGAGAGGCTGGCATTACCGTTGAGGTAATTCATGTAGCCGACCTGCCCGCGGAAGATCTGGTACAGGCGAAGTTTGATAGCTCTTTCATTCGGGATGCGCTCGCTGTTGTCGAAGCCGCGGATGCAGTCATTGTGGCAACACCTGTATACAAAGCATCGTACTCCGGTGTGCTGAAGCTGTTCCTGGATCTGATTCCACAGGAAGGACTGCGGGGCAAGCTGGCTCTTCCATTAGTCATCGGCGGCTCGATTGCCCATCTGCTCGCCATCGATTATGCATTGAAGCCTGTTCTGGCAGCACTTGGCGGAAGGCATATTCTCGGCGGAGTATACGCAGTTGATCAGGGAATTGATCGACTCGATGATGGAAAATATGCGCTTTCGGCAGATATCACTACACGATTGGATCGTTCTCTGGAAGAATTGATATTGACTCTGGAAAAGAATGGTATTACGATATGATAAAACCAAGTAAATACATTGGATAAATAGATATAAATAACGTCTGCGGACGTGGATTCGGGGGGCGCTTATGAATATTGAGAACATTGAAGCGTTTGTATATATCAATCATTACGGAAGCTTCAATAAGGCTGCCGAGGTACTTTTTTTGTCCCAACCTTCTGTCACCGCTCGTATTCAGTCCCTTGAACGTGAACTCGGCTGCAAATTGTTTGACCGTCTTGGCAAACAGATTGTGCTCACGGAAGAGGGGAGAAAGTTCCTTCCCTACGCCCAGCAGGTGCTGCAAGTGATTCAGAAGGGCAGACAGAAGATACAGCAGCGTCGTACAACGCCCGATGCACTTCGACTCGGCAGTACGGTATCCGTATCCAACTATGTCATTCCAGACTTTCTGCCCAAAATCAAGGAAGCTTACCCTGAGGTGAACATCAAACTGACTACAGCGACGACGGATCAACTCGTTGCCAAGCTGCTGGGTCAGGAAATCGATCTTGCTTTTGTGCGGAAAGTCATGCACCCGGCGATCCGTACGGTTGCTTTTTACGAAGATCCAATCCAGCTATACGTGTACAAAGGCCATCCATTTATTGAACGCGGGCATGTGAGCATGGAGGCAATCAGGAATGAGCAGCTGGTCTTTTTTGAATGTGGTTCACTGGACTGGCTGCGCATTCACCGGGCCTTTGACTCGCTGGAACACCCGCCGGATATTACATATCACGTGGATAATTCGGAAACGGCGAAGAAGCTGGTGAAGCAAGGAGCAGGTATTGCGTTTCTCCCAGGTCTGACAGTGCAAAAGGAAGTGCAGGATCAGGAGCTGTTCCCCATTCAGGTACATGAGGTTGCAGGTGTATCGTTGCAGATCAGCGTCGTTACGTTAAAAGAAGAACATTCGCCTTTTGCAGAGCCTTTCGGGGAACTGCTGCGGCAGCTATAGAGACTTATTAATGAAGTAAGCACAGATTTAAAAAGTCAGGTTCGGCATGATCGAAGGAGGAGAATGTGATGGGTATTCGTGTTGGCATATTGGATCAAACCCCGATCTATGAAGGGGAGACGCCGATTGATGCTTTTCGGCATACGATTGAATTGGTACAGCGGGCTGAACAGCTTGGATTTCATCGTTTCTGGGTATCGGAACATCATGATTCAGGTCATGTTGCCGGCTCCTCACCGGAAGTGCTCATTTCCCACTTGCTGGCGCATACGGAGCGGATTCGTCTCGGTTCTGGCGGGGTGATGCTGCAACATTATAGTCCCTACAAAGTAGCCGAGAACTTCAATGTGCTTTCGGCACTTGGTCCGGGGAGAATTGATCTGGGTATTGGACGTGCACCTGGAGGATTACCCCGCTCAACACAGGCACTACAGCAAGGGATTCAGGAGGCCGCTTCACTGAAGGAGAAAATCAATCAGGTGAAGCAGTTCATCTATAATGAACCGCATGAAAATGAAACACATCCTTTGGCCGGCTTGAGCGCTGCGCCCGTATCCAAAAACCCGGCCGAGCTATACGTACTTGGGGCAAGTATTGATAGTGCAGGCATGGCAGCAGAACTGGGACTGCCTTATGTATTTTCATTGTTTATTAATAGCAACACGGAGGTTGCTCTGGAGGCTCTGCGTACTTACCGGGAACAATTCGACCGCTCACATGGACGGGAGCCATATGCCATCCTCGCTATATCATTAATTGTGGCGGAGAGTGCGGAAGAAGCCGAAGGACTGGCAAGTGAACATATGCTGGTCAAGATCCATCTGGAGAATGGCAAGGTATTGACGGTTGGTTCCGTTGAGCAGGCAGAAGAATTCGGACGGCAATCGAACGAGAAGTATCGGATCGAGATTCTGGAGCCAAGTGTGACGAGAGGTACGAAGGAAACGGTTGGTTCGGCACTAGCGAAATTTCAGCAGGATTTTGCCGTGGATGAACTGATTGTTACCACGGCCACACGTGATTTTGCCAAACGAATTCGTTCATTTGAATTATTGCGTGAAGCGCTGGATGAGCAGGGACTGGGCGAATTTGCGAATGAGTCGACACCTGCGCAAGCAGTGATCGGTTAGGCATATACATGGTATAGAGCATACCTTTTGAAGTGAAGTGACCCCCGTGTATTATATTAATCCATCTTACATGGCACAGACGATGATAAAAGGAGGCAATGTCGTGAGCAGTGATCTGAAACAGCCTGAGCAACAGGCAAAGCAAGAAGAACAGAGCCGCAAGCATGAACTTTACGTTGGGCAGGATGAAGGATTCGCAGAGCACTTAACCGCGATTCGGCGACATTTGCATCGTAACCCCGAGCTATCCGGAGAGGAATGGGAAACGACAGAAGCCATTCGGGGCTGGCTGGTGGAGGAAGGGGTTCGGATTGCAGATGAATATTCACTGCGAACGGGCCTTATCGCTGAAATTGGGCAGGGCGATGGCCCGGTAGTGGCCTTGCGCGCAGATATTGATGCCCTGCCGATCCAGGAAGAAACGAAGCTGGAGTATGCCTCGCAAGTCGCTGGGCGAATGCACGCCTGTGGTCATGATGCACATACCGCCATTCTGATCGGTGCAGCACGATTGTTGAAACAGATTGAGTCCCGGCTGCCGGGCAAGGTCCGTTTGATTTTCCAGCCTTCGGAGGAGAAAGCGACGGGGGCACGACAGGTTATCCAGAGCGGAGCGTTATCCGAAGTTCAATCTATTTTTGGTTTGCATAACAAACCGGATCTGCAGGTTGGTACGGTAGGTATCCGTGAAGGAGCGCTGCTCGCAGCGGCAGATGGTTTTGTGGTTAAAGTGGAGGGTGTCGGAACCCATGCGGCAGTGCCGGAAGCGGGCATTGACCCGATTGTGGTGGCATCTCATATTGTGACTGCATTACAGGCCATCGTGAGTCGTAATGTCGGAGCACAGGAGAGCGCCGTGATCAGTGTGACCAAAATTAACAGCGGCACCGCCTGGAACGTCATTCCGGAAGAAGCCATATTGGACGGCACCGTACGTACCTTTGACGAGAAGGTTCGTGCCCGGATTCGTGAGCGTTTCAATCAGGTGGTTACCGGTGTCGCAGCAGCCTACGGGACACGGGCTACCGTGCGCTGGATTCAGGGACCACCTGCCGTGGTCAATGATGCGTCACTGGCTGCTGCGGCGGAGCAGGTCGCGAGCGAGGTGGGGTTGAACAGTATCCGGCCGATACCTTCCCCGGCGGGCGAAGATTTTTCCTTTTACCAAAAGGAGGTTCCGGGTCTGTTCCTCTTCCTCGGAACGTCAGGCCCACACGAATGGCATCATCCTGCATTCGATGTGGATGAACGGGCACTGCCGCTTGGCGCACACCTTCTGGCAGCGCTGGCTGAACAGTCATTGCAGAAGTTGCAGTCAAATGGCGAGTAACCGATAACCGTTACGTGAATAAGTGATTAATTTAATGGTTAATTAATGAGATAATATGCTAATACAATAGCGAATGGACGCAAAAAATGGTGACCTTAACCAGGTGACCGTTTTTTGTTGTTTCCGTATTTTTAATTTCAGCATGAAATGAACATGACCTATCTCTTTGTCGCACATGATCTTCGGGCCGTGGTGAATCGGTGTGATCGGTACTTTTTCTGTATCGGGGAACGATCGTGGAGGAGCTTGAACGGAATTGTCTCTCGGATGCAAAGAATGAATATGCAAAAGCATTGCGGGCATCCGTTATGCCTTTTAATCGTCACTGATGTATCTCTAATTGCAAACGTTGGGCTAAATTGAGTTGACGCAAATACGTCAGATCCATTCCCGTTTACGCATGAAATTACAGTCATAATGCTCACTTTTTGGTATGGAAATATTTGTTGACGCTCCCAAGTGGGATGTGCTATATTTTTCTCGACTGTTAATCGTAATTATTACTATTAAAATTTTTTATAAATTATCTACACATTTACATGAACGTAGAGGACAGAAAAAACCTGAAGAAGCGGAGCTAAAAGCTTTCTGAAAGAAAGCTGCATCGCAAGCATACACCTCGCCTTTATCCCCGGATTTTCCCCTTTGAAAAAGGGAATCAAAAAAATCTGGGGATAACAGCGATCGGAAGGTTGTTCTGTCATCGGAGTGGCAAGTGTAAATCTTCTTTAGTTCAATTTATATAAGCTAAGTGAGCTCAGGCTTAATTCCATCCCAAGAATAGGAGTAGCGGCTGCGATGAAACAGGAGATTGATTTTATCAAGTTTAATCCCACACAAAATATGACGGTTCTGGTGAGTACGCATCATCCAACAGAGACATATCCACACATCGCCGCCCAAATTATGTCCTATGACAACGTATACGCCGAACAAGTGGGGTTCATTGGCGGAGCGATAAAACCGGAGGCGGCTGCCCATTTGGAAATGGCCGGTGGAGAGTTCTGCGGGAATGCCTGCATGGCCCTGGCTGCGTATATCGCATCCGAGAACGAGCTGGAATCCACTGATTTCACAGAAATCGTCTTGGAGGTTTCCGGGACAGATCAATTAATCAGGTGTCAGGTGAAGCAGCAGCAGAATGAATATTTTTGCCAGGTAACGATGCCAATGCCTGAGCAGATTGAACAACGAACCGTCAAATATGAGGGAATCGATATGGATATGGTGATCGTGCGATATCGGGAGTTCATCCATATCGTCATCGAAGTGGAAGCGTTTGATGAAACGATGAGAAAGAGGGCACAGGCACTGGCGCGATTATTAGGCTTAACCTTGGGGGATAAGCTGATTGGCATTTTATTATACAACTCCCAATCGGAGGAGCTGGCACCGCTCATATTTGTCCCGCAGCTGGATAGTCTGATCTGGGAAAGGGGGTGCGGTTCGGGTACAGCCTCGGTGGGAGCCTATCTGGCCTGGAGCAGGCAGAGGGAGATCGTTCAGCATATCAAGCAGCCTGGTGGTGCGATTAAAGTGATGGCTGAGTGGAATGGAGCAGACCTTGAACGAATTACAATCGAAGGATCGGTCGGAATCGTGGCCCAGGGCAAGGCATTTATAGATGCATGATCATGACGAGTTAGAGGAGGAAGAGGAATGGAGACATTGATTGATTTTCAAGCATGCTTGAGTGAATTTTCTGAGAAATTCGATGAGCTGGCAGGCAGATATGATCATACGGTTCAGCACAGCTCAGAGCTGGAGGCTTTAATTGATGACTATTCCACGTTTGTAACGGACAAGCAAAATGAACGAATCTGGGAACAGCTCGATCAGCAGGAATCAGCCAGCATGCATCAACTTGTCCTTGATCTGCGAGACAAATCTGCACGGTGTGTGGCGATCATGGAGAAATATCGGGCATTGAAGCTGCAAGACGGAGAGGTTGAAATCGCCGATTATTTCAGAAATATAGAAGAATGTATTGAAAAAGAGTTTGGCAGCTTTCATGTCACCTCGGATTCCAAAGTGCTGCTGGTAGGCTCCGGCTCATTTCCGATGACACCTCTGTTTATTGCCAAGCGAACAGGGGCAGAGGTGATGGGCATCGATATTGACGCAGAAGCCATTACACTCGGGCAGCAGGTTGTGAAGAAGCTGGGTGCGGGCTTGAACATCCATTTGGAGCAAACATTGGTACAGGACCTTGCTTTTACAAGAAAAGCAACACATATCATTTTCAGCTCCACGGTGGCCAATAAATATGATCTGCTCGATCAATTGCACGCATTGACGAATGAACATGTGGTGGTGGCGATGAGGTACGGTAACCAGTTAAAGTCGTTGTTCAACTATCCGATGAGAGAGACCGACAGCAGCAAGTGGAAAATGGTCGACAATATTCTGCGTCCGGATGATGTGTTCGATATTGCGTTATACCAAAAAGCATAGCTCGCTTGAGCTTGGGAAAGAGAGGTCCATATGAGCGGATTTCAACGAGTGCTGTTGCTCGGAACAGGCCCTGCATCCATTCAGCTGGCAGTAACGCTCAAACAGGAATTCAGATGCACCGTAGGCATAGCGGGAAGAGAATCGGTGCGCTCACAATCTTTTTATGAAGCAGTTCGGCAAAGCGACGGATTCACTGCAGCAAGCATTCAAAATGAAAAGCATCGACCGTTGGCAGGTGAATGCTTTGTCGATCAGGTGTTTCAGGGATATGAGGCCATTGAAGGCGAATGGGATACGCTTATTTTTGCTGTGACAACCGATGCTTATATCGATGTATTGAAGCAAATGAAGGATAACTTCATCAAACAAGTGAAATGCATGGTTTTGGTCTCTCCAACCTTTGGCTCCAACCTGCTGGTAAGTCATTATGTGAGGCAGCTGCATGCGGATACGGAAGTGATCAGTTTCTCTACCTATTGGGGGGATACCCGATGGATGACTGACCAACCGTCCAACCATGTCATTACAACAGGTGTCAAGAAAAAGGTCTATATCGGTTCTACTTCAACGCCCTCTGAGCATGTGGGCAGACTGTGCAGGATGTACGAGCGATTGGGCATTGCGCTGGAAGTTATGCCATCTGCACTCGAGGCGGAAACGAGAAATATTTCTTTATATGTGCACCCGCCATTGTTCATGAATGACTTCTCATTGGATGCGATCTTCGGAGTATCAGACACTCGGAAATATGTATATAAAATTTACCCCGAAGGCCCTGTAACGCAATATTTGATTCGGGACATGCGGACATTGTGGAACGAAATGATGACGATCACGGATAGGCTCCGTATCCAGGGTGTCAATCTGCTTCAATTCATGACGGATGATAATTATCCGGTGCGATTGGAGAGTTTATCACGCCACGATATAGAGAACTTCAATCAGTTGCAGGACATTCATCAAGAGTACTTATTATACATACGGTACACCTCGTTGTTGATTGATCCCTTTTCGGAGCCCAACCCCGAGGGCAAGTATTTTGACTTTTCGGCCGTTCCCTTCAGAAAAATGTTTGTCAATCAGGATGGAGCGTTGGACATTCCCAGAATGCCCAAGGAGGATTATTACCGAATCAAAATCATTCAGGGCATTGCGAGATATTTGCAGGTAAGCTGCCCAACCATCGATTCGTTTATTGCCACCTATGAGGCGAAAATTCAAGAGATCGCTCGCGCTCACCCGGATCAGCATTTATCCGATGCATTTGTCGTTCAAACCTTCGATGAGGACATTCGGATGATCTGCACAGGGCTGGCGAACAGCACGGTTTAATTACATCTCAATTTATATATCTTTTATTATCAGGAGGAAATGTTGTGAAAAAGGGTAGTGCTTTTGGTTTAATGCTGCTGTTATTGTCTGTTATTACCGTGCTCGCAGGATGCGCGCAGGATAAGGAGACAACAACGCAGTCTGCGATTAGCGAGGTCAAACCGGAACTCATTTATGCATCCGCCAAGGATATTAATGATATGAATCCTCATTTATACACCGGTTCCATGCCCGCACAAGGGATGGTTTATGAATCCCTGGTCGAAAACACGGTCGATGGAATCAAGCCATTACTGGCAGAATCGTGGGATATTTCCGAGGACGGGAAAACGTATACGTTCCATTTGCGACAGGGTGTGAAATTCCATGATGGTGAACCGTTTAACGCTGAGGCGGTCAAACAAAATATCGATGCGGTTCAGGCGAATGCCGAAAAACATGCATGGATCAAGCTGTCCACCAAAATTGTAAGTACAAAAGTCATAGATGAATATACATTTGAACTGGTGCTTTCCGATCCCTATTATCCAGCTCTGGTGGAACTGTCCATGACCAGACCGTATGTATTTATATCACCCAAAGATTTTACGAATGGTGGCACAAAGGACGGGGTGAGCGGCTATCACGGCACAGGGCCCTACAAGCTGACAGGACATAAAATCGATGAGAATGCGACATTTGAAGCCAATGAAGAATACTGGGGCGGCGCACCTGAGATCCAAAAAATCACGTCCAAGGTTCTCCCGGCAGGGGAAACGACATTGCTGGCATTACAGAAGGGCGAAATTAACTTTATCTTCACCGATGATCGGGGTGCCGACAGCATTGATGTTGAAGCCATGAATCAATTGGCTGACTCGGGTGATTTTCAAGTGGTCCGAAGTGAAGCGATGAATACGAATATGATCGTAGCCAACAGCAGCAAGATGGATAATCCTGTCCACGAAACGGCTGTTCGTGAAGCGATATGGGTTGCCATTGATCGGGAAACGATCAGCAATGACATTTTTAACGGAACGCAGACCGCAGCGGACACCTTATTCTCGTCGAACGTTAATTATGCCCATGTTGAATTGAAGAAGCGGGAGTATAATCCCGAGACCGCGAAAGAGCTTTTGGAGAAAGCAGGTTGGACATTAACAAACGGTAAGACAGTGAGATCGAAGAACGGTCAGCCATTAGCTCTGACATTGTATTATGACAGCAATTCATCTTCGCAAAAAACACAGGCGGAATTGATCCAGCATGCCTTAAAAGGATTAGGAATTCAGCTGGAGATTGTTGGGGAGGAATCCACTTCCATCGCGAATAGAAGGGCAACCGGGGAATATGATCTGCTGTTTAATCAAACCTGGGGACTGGCGTACGATCCACAGAGCACCATTTCAGCGTTTACCTCGGATTCCGCCTATAAACATACAACAAGCGGCATAGCTCAGGCGGATGAACTATATAAGAAAATTGATGAAGTCATGGTTTCTACAGATGAGGCATCCCGCCAATCCCTGTACGCCGACATTATGAAAATAGTCCATGATGAAGCGGTATTTATTCCGATCACCAATGGGCGGGTTACAGTCGTGGCTCCCAAAAATCTGGATGGCATCTCATTCAAACAGACGCAATATGAATTGCCATTTGAGCAAATGAAATTTAAATAGAGCGGGGATGGATATGGGAAGTTATATAGTCAAACGGATATTGCTCGCCATACCCTTGCTGTTCGTCATTTCATTGATAACGTTTGTACTCATTAATCTTTCGCCCCTGGACCCCGCCGTAGTTGTATTACAGGCACAGGAGGTTCCTCAGATCACGGACGAATTAATCGCCCAAACGAATGAAGCATTGGGGTTCGATAAACCGTTCGTTATTCAGTATGTGAATTGGTTGATGGCCTGTATGCAGTTGGATTTTGGCAGCTCGTATGTATCCGGTGAACCGGTGTTGTCCCTGATTGGTCCTGCATTCCTGAACACATTAAAATTAACACTGGTATCGTCGGTGTTCATTATTGGATTCTCCATCCTGTTGGGTGTGATCTGTGCCATGAGAGAAGGTAAAGCCGTTGATAAATCGGTGAGAGGCCTCTCGTTTGTCCTGACCGCCATGCCATCTTACTGGCTCGCAGCCATCATGATCTCGACTTTTTCCGTCAAGCTGGACTTGCTGCCTACGAGCGGAATGGATTCGTTGAAAAGCTACATTTTGCCGGTGATTGTAATCACGGTGAGTTATACAGGCATTTATTTTAGGACGGTCCGGAGTTCCATGTTAAGCAACATGAATGAGGATTACGTGCTCTATGGAAGGGCAAGCGGCTTAACTGAGCGGAAGGTGACCCTGCATATTTTGCGAAATTCGCTGCAAGTGGCGGTATCCATATTTTGCATGGCGATCCCCATCGTGCTCGGCAGTACCGTTGTGATTGAAAATGTGTTCGCCTGGCCGGGACTTGGAAGGTTGAGCGTGCGGTCCATCCTCAATCGGGATTTCCCGATGATTCAGGCGTATGTTCTTATTTTGGCCGTAACCTTTGTGCTGTTTAATACGATTTCTGACGTGATCAATGCGGCGATGAATCCCCGATTAAGAAAGGATCTCTAATGCGATTATTAAGAAATTTGAGTAAAGACAAGCTTGCGATGACATCGCTCGCTGTTATTGTGATCATTATTGCTGTGGGCGTATTTGCCCCGTTGTGTGCACCCCATGACCCGGAGGAAGTGAATATGAAGCTTCGATATGCTTCCTCCTCCTGGAGTTATTGGCTAGGAAATGATCACTTGGGCAGATGTGTGTTATCCAGACTCATTTATGGTATTCGTCCCAGTGTGCTATGGGTTTTGGTTGCCCTGATGATATCTGTTCTGGTCGGAGCTGTTGTCGGATTTATCGCAGGGTACTTCAAGGGGAAGACAGATGCCTGGATCATGAGACTTTGTGATGTCATGCTGTCTTTCCCGGGATACGTCATGACACTGGCGGTGGTCGGTATTTTGGGTGCGGGACTTGAACATATTCTGATCGCGTTTGTAGTCATGAAATGGGCGTGGTTTGCCCGCGTTATTCGCACATCCGTGATGCAGTTCTCCGAGATGGAGTATGTGAAATTCGCCAAAGCCTCTGGCATTGGCAGCTTCAGAATTATAACCAAGCATATCGTTCCGGTAACATTTGCCGATATTGCGGTGATTGCCAGTGGTTCCATGTGTTCGATGATGCTGCAGATCTCGGGACTTTCTTTTCTGGGTTTGGGAATTCAGGCCCCTCATGCCGAATGGGGGATGATGTTGAATGAGACAAGGGAAGTCATGTTCTCCAGACCGGAGTTAATGCTGGCACCTGGACTAGCCATTGTGATTGTGGTGTCGGCCTTTAATTTTTTATCGGATGCACTTCAGGTCGCGTTGGACCCCAAATTAATGACTTCCCAAGGTAAGCTTCGTAAAAAAGAGGTGGGAAAAGCCGTTTATGAATATAGTAGAGGTTAAACATTTGAAGATCTGGGACGCCCATACGGACAAGGTCATTATTCATAACAGTTCATTTCAGGTCAAACAAGGAAGCTGTCTGGCGATTGTCGGAGAAAGCGGAAGTGGCAAGTCCGTCACATGCAGGTCCATTATGCGTTTGAATAAACCCTGGATTCGCCAATCCGGAACGATTCTCTTCAAAGACGAGGACATGGGCCGGCTTTCTGAACAAGAGATGAGACGAAGAAGAGGCAAAAACCTGTGTATGATTCTGCAAAATGGCATGAGTGCGTTTGACCCTTCTTGTGTAATCGGTGTCCATATCCGGGAGACGCTACAGACGCATTTTGACTGGAGCAACAAAGAAAGCGAACGGAAGATCATGAGCGCCATGGAAAGTGTCATGTTAAAGAATCCGCAGGAAATCCTGAATCAATATCCACATCAGCTATCCGGGGGCATGTTGCAGCGCATTATGATTGCATTGGCACTTGTGCTGGAGCCGGATCTGATCATTGCGGATGAACCCACAACGGCGCTGGATACGATCTCTCAATATGAAGTGGTTGAACAATTGATTCGACTGCGTGAGCGAATGGGTTGTTCCATGCTGTTTATATCCCATGACCTCGGTGTGGTCCAGAAGATTGCAGATGAAGTGATGGTCATGAAAGACGGTGCCATTGTCGAAAGTGGGCATATTCGTTCTGTTTTTACGAAGCCGAAGCATGCCTATACTCAATATTTGATTTCCACCCGATTGGAGCTGAGCAATCATTTCAGGAAATTGATGCAGGGAGGGGATACAGATGCTCAAGGTGGATGGGATCGAAAAGTCCTATAAACAAGGCGGATTATTCTCCAAACAAAGGCAGCAGGTGCTGAAAAAAGTGGCATTTGAATGCCAGCATGGCGAATGTCTCGGCATCATCGGCGAAAGTGGGAGCGGCAAGTCCACGTTGGGACGTTTGATCCTGGGCATCGAGAAGCCTGATCGCGGGCGTATTTTATTTGAGGGGAAAAACGTGAATGATCGCCGCGTGAGAAGGGGCAGCATCAGTGCCGTATTTCAAAATTATACGTCCTCCATTAATCCGTTTCTTACGGTGGAGGAAGCCATCATGGAGCCTTTGAAAGCTCAAAAAAAAGTGGAAGCGGATAAGCAAGTCAAGGTGGATACGTTATTGCATCAAGTGGGATTAGACTCGTCCTACAGGCTCAAATATCCGCATGAATTATCCGGTGGAGAGGCTCAGAGAGTATGTATTGCGAGAGCCATATCGACTGAACCCCGATGCATTGTATTCGATGAAGCCATTAGTTCTCTGGACGTGTCTGTGCAGATTCAGGTGCTGCGATTGTTAAAAGAATTAAAGCAATTTTATCAGATGAGCTATGTGTTCATTACGCATGATATTCAGGCGGCAGCTTATATTTGCGACAGAGTTATTATTTTCAGGGACGGTCAGATTGAGGAAATGGTGCCTATTGAGCAGCTGAAGCATGTTCAGTCCGATTATGCGAGGAGATTATTAACCTATTTAATTACGTTTCGGGGGGAGGATCAGGGATGAGTGGAGCGATGTCATGGCCGTTTCTGCGTTTGTACATCCTGGTTCTTCTGTATTTTAGTGCAAATGCAATTCTTAATGTCATTATTCCTTTACAGGGTGAATCCCTGGGTGCGAGCAGTACAACCATCGGGCTGATTATGGGGGCCTATATGTTCACGACCATGTTTTTCAGGCCATGGGCAGGTCATATCATTCAAAAGCGCGGACCTATTAAAGTCCTTCGTTTTATTCTGATTATCAATGGATTCGCCCTGATTTTATACACGTTTACAGGGCTTGGAGGCTATCTGCTCGCTCGTATTTTACAGGGGGTATCAACCGCTTTCTTTTCCATGGCGCTGCAGATTGGCATTATTGATGCCCTGCCGGAGAAAGACCGTTCCCAGGGCATTTCCTATTATTCGTTGTTCAGTTATATTCCCGGCATTGTGGGACCTGTCCTGGCGCTAGGGATTTGGCAGACAGGCGGGATGGATTATTTTACAGTGGTTCTGATCGGTATTGCGATCTGCACAGGCGTCTTCGGATATACCGCCAAAATGGACAAGATCAGGGAGCAGCATCCTGCTGGAAATCCATTGGAGCAGCGCGTAAGTATGCTTCAATCCTTTCGTCAATTGGTGCAAAATCCATTCTTGTTTAGATGCAGTGTGTTGATGCTAAGTGCTTCCGTTGTGTTTGGTGCTATCACGACCTTTATTCCGCTGTACGCCAGTCAATTGCCAAGCGGCAATGCGGGTGTCTATCTGATGCTTCAGGCAGGAACTGTGGTGCTTACCCGGATGTTGTTACGTAAAAAAATCCCCTCCGATGGCAAATGGCATGCACCTTTTATCATGGGAACGATGCTGCTGTTGGCAATAGCCGCACTATGTGTTAGCTGGGCAATCACAGAAGGAGCTGTCCTTTTGTATGTGGGGGCCATCTTGATGGGTATCGCTCAATCCATTCTCTATCCAACGTTAACCACCTATTTATCCTTTGTGCTGCCGCAGTTGAATCGGAATGTGTTAATTGGTTTATTCATTGCGACAGCAGATCTGGGCGTATCTCTGGGCGGTGTGTTGATGGGACCGGTCGCTGATTTATCCTCCTATTCGTATATGTACATGATTTGTGCTATCCTAGGGGCGGTAATGATTGCTTTTGCCTATCAACGAAGAAAACCCGTCACAGATATGTCTGTGGGTTAACTGCCAGAAGAAAGTGGGGTAACGGTTTGGAGTCATCTGTAACGGCGAACGGCAAACTAAACCCGGTATCCTTTTCATTTATCCGGTTTTATCTGTTGGCCTTTTTATTTTTTGCCGCCAATTCGACTTTGACGATTATTCTCCCTTTGCGGAGTGAAGCTGCAGGATTGAACCAGGCCGAGATTGGCCTGATGATGGGGGCTTACATGTTTACGTGTATGCTTCTAAGGCCTTTTGCAGCGCAGCTTCTGGGACGTTATGGCCCGCTGCGTGTGATGCAGTGGCTGTTGATTTTGCATGCCGCAACACTGCTGCTGTTTGTTGGTTTTGGTGTGGAGGTGTATTTGTGGCTGCGGGCGCTGCAAGGTGTAGCTACGGCGTTCTTTTCCATGACGATGCAGGCGGGCATTGTCGAAAAGCTGGAGGATAAGGACCGCGCTCAGGGATTGTCCATGTATACCCTTTTTACGATGGTCCCGTCTCTGGTTATTCCCATACTCGCTATCCAGATCTGGGAAAATGCCAGCGACATCTGGTTTACTATGCTAATGATCGGTTTGGCGGCCCTTCCACTCCTGATCGGCTATAACGTGGACTTGCCCCGAAGCACGGTACAGAATAAATCGTATACGCTCGGAGATATGGTGCGGTCATTCGGCGGCATCTGGCGCAGCACACCACTGTTGATTAGCAGCATAGTTATGCTGTTTGCTTCATGTGTATTTGGAGCCACGGCGACCTTTCTTCCGCTGTATTTGGTATCGACCGGGAAGGCGAGCGCGGGGGTGTTCTTAACTATCCAGGGATTGGTCGTCATCTTGTGCAGATTCATTCTGCGTAAAAAAATCCCTTCCGACGGCAGCTGGAATACGTGGCTGATGGCGGGGCTGCTGTTATGTGCGGCACTGGGAACCCAGCTGCTTGCTCTGTCGGAGACGATCGGTCCGATGGTATACCTGTCTGCGGTGTTCAGTGGGTTTGCCGTGGCCTTGCTGTACCCGACATTAACCACGTATTTGTCATTTGTGCTGCCGACCGATTCCCGATATGTACTGATGGGCATTTTCATGTCCTCGTATGATCTGGGCTTCTCACTGGGCGGGCTTGCGATGGGGCTAATTGTACAAATAAGCTCGTATTCAACCATGTTTACGATCTGTACGCTGCTATCCGTTGCCGCCATGATTCTCGTTGTAGCTTTCAGGCAAAGGATGGAAGCGGGCAATAGGGCTAAATCTGTGGTGGCAACCTAATTATACGGCATCTATAAGAACAAAAATTAAAGGCATATGGACTGACTTTCTGGAGACGTAGCATTATGATACGAAGCTGCAGGAGTCAGGTCATAGGCCTTCTTTTGGCTGTTTTTTTCGATTATACATTAAAAATGATTTGACAACAGCGTGCAACAGGATTATAGTCATTGTTGTTAATCGTAAAAATTACTATTAAGGTCGAAAGCATATTGACCACAACCATAAGGAGTAGATACACATGACACAAAAGCAGGTTCCGGTAACAGTTCTTAGCGGTTACCTCGGTTCAGGTAAAACCACCGTTCTTAATCACGTACTGCACAATCGACAGGGGCTCAAGGTCGCGGTCATCGTTAATGACATGAGTGAGGTCAACATTGATGCCGCTCTGGTGAAGGGTGAGGCGACATTGTCTCGTACCGAAGAAAAGCTGGTGGAGCTGTCCAATGGCTGCATCTGCTGCACCTTGCGAGATGATCTGATGCAGGAGATTGAGAAGCTGGTGAATGAAGGCAGGTTTGATTATATCCTGATTGAATCCACAGGCATTAGTGAACCTGTGCCGGTAGCGCAGACCTTTACATATGCCGACGAGGAGTCGGGTATTGATCTGACAAGTCTGGCAAAGCTGGATTGTCTGGTAACCGTTGTGGATGCCCATCGATTCTGGCATGATTTTGCCTCAGGGCAGAGCCTGCTGGATCGGAACCAGGCCACGGGTGAGGAAGATACCCGTGATGTTGTGGACCTGCTGATTGATCAGATTGAGACATGTGATGTCCTGCTGCTGAACAAATGTGATCTGGTCGATGACGTGGAGCTGAACAAGCTTGAAGGTGTCATCCGCAAGCTTCAGCCTAATGCCAAAATCATTCGGACTTTGAACGGACAGGTCAACCCGTCTGGAATTTTGAATACAGGTCTCTTTGACTTCGAGAAAGCAAGCATGTCCGCCGGATGGATTCAGGAGCTGGAGAAGGAATCACATACACCGGAGACCGAGGAATACGGTATTGGCTCCTTCGTGTATCGTCGTCGAAAACCATTCCACCCTTCTCGTCTGGCTGAATTCATGAGCTGCTGGCCGGAAGAAGTGGTGCGTGCCAAAGGGCTGGTCTGGCTCGCGGCTGAAGGGGATCTGGCTGCAAGTCTGAGTCAGGCGGGATCGTCGATTCAGTTTGGCCCTGCCGGGCATTGGGTTGCGGCATTACCGGATGCGGACAAGGAAGAAATTTTGCGTACAGAGCCAGATGTACTGGAAAAGTGGGATGCACAGTGGGGAGACCGTCAGACCGAGCTGGTCATGATCGGGATTGAAATGGAGCGCGCCATCATTGAAGAAGAACTGGACCAATGTCTGCTCAGTGATGAAGAAATGCAGGCCGACTGGGGACTTTTCGACAATCCTCTGCCGTGGCCAGTTGAAGCCGTATAAAAACTAATTTATAAAAGGAGCTGTAAACCGTGGCCAAAAAATCAAAAGTGGTACGTGAAAAACAACGTCAGGCAATCGTAGCGAAATATGCGGAGCTGCGCCGGGAACTGAAAGAAAAAGGGGATTATGAAGCGCTGCAGAAACTGCCGCGCAATGCTTCTCCGACCCGATTGAAAAATCGCTGCGAACTGACAGGCCGCCCGAGAGGATATTTGCGCAAGTTCAAGGTTTCGCGGATTGTATTCCGTGAGCTGGCTCATCAAGGGCAAATTCCGGGCGTCACGAAGTCAAGCTGGTAAGACGCATGCATGATGTATTTGATTATGTTTGTGTAATTGTTGGAGGGGGGCCAGCCGGGATCGGCATGGCCTCTGTCCTGCAGGATCTGGGAATGCCTCGTTTTACCGTGCTGGAACGCAGTGAGGTGGGGGCAACTTTTCTGGCGTGGCCGGAGGAAATGCGTCTGATCACCCCTTCGTTCACAAGTAATGCCTACGGCATGATGGATCTGAACGCGGTGGCTGGAGCAGACGGGGGTACTTTCTGCCCTGACTGGCGCGTTGACGCCGGCACTTGCGATCTTTCGTCTGCCGGGTGATGCCGCGGGCGGTATGTTGTTTTCCATTTTGCGAAAAGACGGGTTGTTGGTGCTGAATCAGGATCAGGGCTCCTTCGTTGAAGACTTGAGCGGCGGGCAGCTGTTTATTCTTGTGTACCTGGCTTCAACGTTAACGGCATGTCTGGTGACGATGTGGACCATTCGCAAGGAGTTGGGAACAGTCTTTGGCATGCAACTGGCAGGCAAACAGCTCGTAACATCACTGGGCAGTGCATTTATACTGGCATGGCTATGGAACTGGATTGCATAACGATGTTGATGAAAGGGTGTGATCTCCATGCTGGACTCGTTTACCATTCGGAGAATTCAATCGGTGATGAACGGTTATATCCATGAGAAGGTCCCGGCACCACTGCGCACCATGGTGAAATTAACGTATGAGATGAATGATAATGAACTGATTTTGACCGAGGAAAGACCCGCTGAAGAACGATATCAGTGGGACAAACTGCATATTGCCCGATTTTACTGGGAAGAGAATCAGTGGAAGGTATATGCCAAAGACGAACACAGCAGCTGGAATGTGGTAGACGTTATTGAGCCTTGTCCGGATTTTGAAGATCTGCTGGAGCAGGTTGAGCGGGACGAAGCGGGTCTGTTCTGGCGCTGAATGCGTGGTTTTTAACGCAAATATGTGCTGGAGGGAGGGTTTGCAATGCAAAAGGTACAACAGAATAGCAGGATTAGCCGAGTAGTGAACGATTCTTTTATCATGCCGGATAAAGCTGAGCGCTTGCGGTTATTCGGCTCCATTGATCCGATACAGGGAGATAAGCCTGTACGGAAAGAAGAGATGCAAGATTTGCAGAATAGCAAAAATGATTTTCTATTTGAGCTGCAGCAAGTCGGTATTGATCAGGTGAAGTATCCTTTGGATGTCATTTCGGCCAAAGATCCCGTTCGATTGTCCAGCATCGGAACGTTCCGGCTGACGACTTCGCTGGATCGCGAATCAAAAGGCATTAACATGAGCCGCTTGATGGAGCAGCTTCAGCACAGTCGCGGAGAAGGGTTAAGTGACCGGATTCCGGATCTGGTTGCGCTGACGCAGCGGATGGCCGAACAGATGAATCAGGCGAAGGCAGAGCTGAAAGTGACCTATCCCTGGTTCTACGAAAGAACCGCCCCCGTAACCGGTTTGTCTGGACTAAATCATTCTTTGGCTACGGTTCATGTCATCTGGGAAGCTGGAAAATCCCCTGTTCTGAGAACAGGTTTACATATACAGATCACGACATTATGCCCATGCTCGAAGGAGATCAGCGAATATAGCGCGCACAACCAGCGGGGGTCATTGCGTATCCAGGTACAAGCCAACCCGGGAGACGCGCTGCCGGGCTATTGGAAGGAAGAACTGCTGAATGTGGCCGAATCCAATGCAAGCAGCTGTCTTTACCCCATACTCAAAAGGCCTGATGAGAAACGGGTCACGGAACGTGCATATGAGAATCCGCGGTTTGTGGAAGACATCGTCCGGCTGGTGGCGGCAGATCTGTATGAGAAGCATTGGGTAAATAAATTTAAGGTAGATTGCAAAAATGAAGAGTCCATTCATCAGCATGATGCCGTAGCTCGTATCGTATATGACAAGTCGAGATAACGATAGTATGAGGGCTAAGGAATTCATTTCATTTTATATCACATTACAAAATGAAGAGTAAACAGAAGAACCACCGTCAGAGCTTCAGCGGCGGTTCTTCTGTTTTTTTGTGATTCTATGAGCGATTTAGGCACCATTGCGCTAGACTTCGTACAAAATTTCACCCGTTCGGGATACATCATACCCTTCAAATGATTGCAGTTCCTGCCTGAATTCCGGAGATTGCAGAATGCGCAGTACCGATTCGATCCACCCTTCGTTCCCTTGTTTCTTCAGCATTACCAGATCATAACGTTCCTGAACAAGTGGAATAAAATCAACCTGACCGACAAGTCGTGCAGCCTTCTCGCTGCCGATTCCTACATCGGCTTCACCGGAACTGACCTTGGCAGCTACACCCATATGACTGGTTTCTTCCACGTCATATCCAATCAGATGGGAAGCAGGGATACCATGCAGACGCAATTGTTCATCCAGCAATACACGTGCACCCGAACCTTTCTCCCGGTTAGCCAATCGCAGCTCAGGCTGCTTCAGATCTGTCCAGTTCTGCAAGCCGCGCGGATTACCACGTTGAACGTACAGCCCAGCAGGTCGTGTCAGCAGATTCACGACGACATACGACCAGCCAATCAGGATTTTGCGAATGTAGGGCAGATTATACTCCCCTGTATCTCCATCCAGCAGATGGGTGCTGACCAGATCGGACTCCCCACGGTACATGGAGATCAAGCCGTCGAGACTGCCCATGAACGAACGCAGCGGACGAATATCCCGAGTTTGCTTCTCCATATGTCGCATGAGAATATCGAGGCTGACATCTTGTCCCGTAATGACCAGATGACGTGCCGAATGCGCTGCCGAAGGGTTGCCCGCCATGGAGGTTGGAGCTGCGAATGTCTCTCTGGATAGAGGCGAAGTATTTGCAGCGGAATGAACGGCATGGGGAGTCGTCGGATCATTTTCCGTCCCGGAATAAGATTCAGCGGGGAGAACTGAATCCACAGCGGCCCGGTGCGCTGGCGATTGAAGCTGCTTGGAGCGCTGTTTATACGCTTCCAGATCGGTGGCGTCCACTCGCATTTGTTTACCGACGCGATACGCGACGAGGTCTCCCTTTTTGATTAGATCGTAGACCGTCAGTTTAGATATTTTGAGTAGCTTGGATATTTCTTCGGTGGTATAGGATTGCTCCTCCGTCATCAGTGAAGATCCTCCTTCAAGGTACAGATCATAACTATATAACCTCAACTAATGGATATTTACACTGGCACTCCAATGACAGAACAATCTTCCGATCGCTGTTATCCCCAGATTTCTTTGATCCCTTTATCAAAAGGGGAAATCCGGGGATAGCGTATGCTTCCGATGTAGCTTTCTTTCAGAAAGCTTGTAGGCGAAGTGTATGCTTTCGAAGTAGCTTTCTTTCAGAAAGCTTGTAGCTTCGCTTCTTCAGATTATTTCTGTCCTCTCCGTTATGGTGTAAATGTTAGTTGAACATATATATTCAGATTTTAAACTATATTCGTTCATCAACGCTCATCGTCCCAGATAAACGCTGGCGTCTCTTGTACTATACCATTAACAGCCAGAGGGGATAAACTCGACCAACATAATTCAGCTATAGATGGCTTGCCCTTCAACGAATGCTTCAAAGACTACCTTCCTATTTCAATGATCTTATGTATAATGAAATATAATTAATTATATCTAGTTATAACTAAACATAACATCGGGGGAGAAGTGGATGAAAAAGAATATTGGATATGTGTTGGGGAGTATGTCACTTGGACTGGCTCTTGTATTAGCCGGTTGCGGTGCAAGTACGGACAGTAAAGATACATCCACAGCAATGGAACAAACCGGTTCAACACCAGCGACATCAGGTGAGAGTTCAACGTCCGGGGCAACAGATCCTCAGGAAAAGGTGGAGCTAACGATCTCAGCGGCAGCCAGTCTGACGGATGCCATGAAGGAAATTGAAACGAATTTTGAAGCTGCGAATCCCAATGTGGAGCTTAACTTCAACTTTGGTGCATCCGGTGCATTGCAACAGCAAATTGAACAAGGCGCGCCAGCAGATGTTTTTGTATCGGCTGCGACCAAAAATATGAACGCGCTCGTGGATGAGAAACTGATTGCCTCCGGTGATCAGAAGAATTTGCTGCAAAATTCATTGGTAGCCATAATTCCAGCGGACAGTTCAGATACCGTAACAAGCGAGAAGGATCTGACGGCGGATTCCATCCAAACCGTAGCGATTGGTATACCGGAAAGTGTGCCTGCGGGAACCTATGCTAAGGAAGCATTGACCAATGCCAAACTATGGGATCAGTTGGAAGGTAAGCTTGTACAAGGCAAGGATGTCAGACAGGTTCTGCAATATGTAGAAACAAGCAATGCGGATGCGGGATTTGTGTACAAAACGGATGCGCTCACTTCTGATCAGGTGAAAATTGCATTTGAAGTGGACAAGAAAAGCTATACACCTGCCAATTATCCAGTAGGGATTATTGAAGGTACGAAGTACCGGACAGAAGCAGAACAATTCTACACGTATTTGCAAACGCCTGAAGTGCTTGATGTATTTGCCAAGTACGGGTTCTCCATTCCGGAATGAATGTGAGCGCAATAGACTGGGCGGTATTCTGGCCACCGGTTCGTCTTTCCCTTCAAGTTGCGCTGTTGTCCAGTGTGATCGCAGCAGTGTTTGGCATCGCTGTGGCCTGGAAGATGTCGCGTACCTCGTTCCGTGGCAAAATTTTTCTGGAAACGGCATTTATGCTCCCACTGGTGCTTCCGCCGACTGTGGTCGGATTTATATTGCTCGTGTTACTGGGGCGTAAGAGCCTGCTCGGACGGTGGATTGAAGCCATCTTCTCCGCACCTGTCATTTTCTCTTGGTGGGCAGCTGTGATTGCCTCGGTGGTGGTTGCGTTCCCATTGGTATATCAGACGATGAAATCCGGTTTTAGCGGGATTGATAAGGATCTGGAAGATGCAGGCCGCTCCATCGGAGCGAATGAATGGCAGGTATTTCGTCATATCTCACTTCCGCTTGCAGGGAGAGCGTTGATGACGGCATTCATCCTGGGTTTCGCGCGTGCACTGGGGGAATTCGGGGCTACGCTCATGATCGCAGGTAATATTCCGGGCAAAACGCAAACCGTACCCACTGCAATCTATGTTGCTGTGGATTCGGGCAATCAGACGATGGCCTGGATGTGGACCGGCTCTATTATTATCATTTCGTTTATCATGCTGCTCTTAACCAGACAGCCCCGCGACGGAAAGGCATGATGTGGGCTATTTAAAGTGAAAGCGATAAGGATTAGCATTAGCATTAGCATTCAAAAAACCCGCTCAAGGAATCTTTCCTCGGAGCGGGTTTTCATTTGCGCAGGCCGCATATATGGGATATCATGTATGTTTACGTTCATCCAGCCGATTTTTGTTCAGCCTGTTTGAACAGAAGGTGTCTTATAACGGGCAGGGTCCAGCGTTTTGATCATAAATACAATCTCTTCCTGTCGTTCAGGTGTCTGTACCGTTTTATGATGAAAAGGTTCATATCCCCGCCGTTCATACATGGGAGCAAGCCAGGGATGGCGAGTCGCTGTTGCCAGAAATACGGCAGGAGCATCAAGCTTTTGCAGAATGATATGTTGCTCTACCCAATCCAGTAGTTTGGAGCCGTAACCCTGGCTTTTATGGGCCGGACTTACCGCGAACCAGCGGATGAAAGGATAGGGGCTGATGGCTTTCCGCTGTTCATCTTCGGCTCGATCAAGGGTAACCGTGGCAATGATTTCTCCCCCTTTTTCAAGAATATAGCATTCATGCTGTACAATATTATTCTGGATGACTTCCAGTGTAGCGTGTCCGGCTGGAAAAGGAATGTTCAGGGCTCGAATTGTCTCATAGGCATCAACGGTAACAGCCTGCAATTGTTCGGCATCTTCAAGTGTAGCCAATCGGTATTGTTCGGTCATGATCGATCAATCCCTTCTATGAAAATTAACTATTTCAACCTGTTAAGTTGGTTTAAATATTTTGGTGTTATTTTATCATGAAATTCAGGGTTGGAATATAATTCTCGAATCAGATCTGTCTATAAGTCCATCGAAAGCTTCTATATGTCAAAATGACAAAACTTTTTCCAATTTTACTCGTTTCAGGACTCGCCTAAACCATGCTCTATCCTGTAAAATAGAACTAACTGATTCCAGCCAAGAACTGAAATAAGGAGAGACGACTAATGAATACGAAATCTGATTTCGGTATATCGTTGCAAATCGACGACTATCTGGATCTTTTGCATTTTGCCATCCAAATCGAGGATCAGGAATGGCAGCAGTCCCTTATCCACCAGCTCAAAATATTTCAGCCGGAAGCGGAGCAGCGCACACCTGAAGAAGAATTATGGATGAGATTTGATTATATCAACAGCAAACTGACAGGTCTCTGCCACCAGATTCACGCGGCCCATTCAACGGATGAACGCAAGAAGTTTGAAGAACGAATCGGACTGTTGCAACTGCAGCGTATAGAAGTAGCTCGTAAAATTAAATGGGCTAGTCGCAGATAGATGCGTAATTGAATTTAATATGATCTATAATTGAAGAAGCGATCCCCAGCCCCGTCGGAGGATCGCTTCTTTTGGTTTACTTTTGGATCAGGGAACGGGTGAAGCATAGAGAAGTTCTATAACGTTATCAGGATGTCCTATTAGCATATATATTGCCTGGGCATGACATCCAGTGCTATTCTTTGTTCAACCTAATTCCGACTATACAAGTGTGAATGGTTAGTTAAATCAAAAATGAGGAATGGGAGTACACATCATATTGGCTGAAATGACAGCCTGTGGAGGAGATCGGGAATGGTTAATCACTGGGGGATTCAGAAATTTCGGACAGCATTGCTGTTCATTACTATGTTGGCGGTACTGGCGGGTTGCAGTTCAGGCAATGCATCGAATGAATCGAATTCCGCATCTGCGTCCGGTCAGGATAAAGTAAAGAAGATCATTGTGGGTACAGGCACTCAATTCCCTAATGTTTGCTTTATTGATGAGAATGGCAAGCTGACGGGCTACGATGTAGAGCTGATCCGCGAGATTGATAAACGATTGCCAGAATATGAATTTGAGTTCAGTACAATGGAATTCAAAAATCTGCTGCTCAGTCTTGAAACGAAGAAAATAGACCTGATCGCTCACCAGATGGAAGTGAATGAAGAGAGACAGGCCAAGTTCCTCTTTAATGACGAGGCATATAACATTTTTCCTAATAAAATCGTTGTAAGCGAGAAAAACCAGGATGTAAAATCCATCGAGGATCTGAAAGGTAAAAAACTGATTGTTGGCGCGACGAGTAATGCGGCTGTACTGGCTGAGAAATGGAATGCAGCGAACGGTAACGCCATTGACATTGTGTATTCCGGAGCAGGGGAAGATACGAATACCCAGATCAAAACAGGGCGGGTGGATGCAACCATCAGCACGCAGTTTGCCATCGATTATCAGAATAAAGTGGTGGATGCACAGTTGAAAACTGTCGGAGAAGCTCTCTCCAACTCCAAAGTGTATTTCATTCTGAACAAGGATGAGGAAGAGCTCAAAACTAAAGTGGATGAAGCGCTCAAATCAATCAAGGAAGATGGGACATTGAGCAAATTGAGCACAGAGTGGCTGGGAGCCGATTACACGGTTGAGGAATAGTTCGTTGAGAAAGGTGAGCGACAGTTATGGGTAAATCATTCGATCTGTCATTGGTTCTGGATTTCATCCCTGAACTGCTGCGATATTTGCATATTACACTGATTGTACTGGGTGGTTCCATTGTGCTCGGTCTGGTGGGCGGTGTGCTTCTGGCGGTTCCGAGGTTATACCGGATTCCGGTGCTGAGCCAGCTCGCTACCCTGTATGTCTCTTTCATGCGGGGCACACCGATTCTCATCAAGTTGTTTCTGGTCTATTACGGATTACCCGAACTGCTCAAGCCAATAGGAGTCGATCTATCCAGGACCGATCCGCTGGTATTCGTCATCGTGACTTATGCGCTAAGTGATGCAGCGTCCTTTGCCGAAATCTTTCGCGGAGCTGTGCGCAGTGTGGACAAGGGCCAGACGGAAGCAGCTTATGCTGCGGGCTTGACCACGTTTCAGTCTTTTCGGCGCATTGTGGTCCCGCAGGCACTCATTGTTGCTTTTCCGAATATGGCGAATACGTTGATTGGCTCGTTAAAGGATACGTCACTTGCTTTTTCGATTGGGGTCATGGACATGGTGGGCAGGGGCCAAACCCTGATCTCGGCTACATCGCATGCTCTTGAAGTGTATATCAGTCTGTCGGTTGTCTACTATGTTATCGTGCTTGTACTTGAAAAAGGGTTTGCTCTCGCAGAACGCAGACTCCAGCGTCACGAACGTAAGAAGGAAGTCCGCGGGCCAGCGGTAAGAGCTGAACGCCTGAAACGAATAGCGGGGTGAGCGCATGTCTATTGATTTCAACTTTATCTACACCTCTTTCTTCCAGATTCTAAAGGCATTGCCACTGACACTCGTCATTACGATTGTACCGTTGATCGCAGGCTTCGGCATTGGTCTGGCTACTGCTTTAATCCGAATCTATAAGGTTCCCTGGGTCTACCGGATCGCTGATTTCTATGTTTCGTTTTTTCGGGGGACACCGATGCTGATGCACTTGTTTCTAATCTATTACGGGATTCCGTTGATCATCGACAAGCTGGCTGCCAGGTACGGCTGGGCCTTTCAGTCTTCTTCCATCCCGATTCTGGTGTTCGTGCTCATTGCCTTCTCGTTGACTGCGGGATCTTATATGTCGGAGATTATTCGTTCCGGTATTCTTGCAGTGGATACCGGGCAGATGGAAGCTGCACATGCCGTGGGCATGAGTACCTCCCAGGCAATGAGACGCATTATTTTACCGCAGGCGGTGGGTGCGGTTCTGCCGAATCTGTGCAGCATGTTTGTTGGTTTCCTGCATGGATCAACACTTGCATTTACCGTATCACAGATGGATATTCTCGGGAAAGCGGACGTGGTGGCTTCGGTTAGTCTGAAATTTCTGGAGGCTTTCATTGCTGCCGCATTGATCTATTGGGGTCTGACGGTGATTGTCGAACGGATTACAGCTTTGCTGGAACGCAGAGTTGCCGTGTACAGCAAAGGAGGAGTGTCATGATATCACTGACGAATATACACAAATCTTTTGGTCAGCAGGAAGTGTTGAAAGGTATTGATCTGACTGTGGAGCAGGGGGATGTTGTTGCTATTCTTGGACCGAGCGGGTCCGGCAAAACGACATTGCTGCGCTGTGTGAATTTTCTTGAACGTGCCGATGAGGGCAAGGTACAGATCAGCGGATTAACCGTAGACTGTAAGTATGCCCGTAAACATGACATTGTGCAGTTGCGGCGAAAAACGGCGATGGTGTTCCAGCATTATAACCTGTTCAAACATAAAACAGTGCTGGATAACGTAACGGAAGGGTTAATCATCGCCCAGAAAATGTCCAAAGCCGATGCTCGTGAACGAGCCTTGCGTGTACTTGAACAAGTAGGTCTGTCCGCCAAAATCAATGAGTATCCCAGCATGCTGTCAGGTGGACAGCAGCAGCGGGTAGGCATTGCTCGGGCGCTGGCACTGAATCCAGAGGTCATTCTGTTCGATGAACCAACCTCGGCGCTTGATCCAGAACTTGTAGGTGAGGTGCTGTCGGTCATTCGATCGATTGCCCAGGAAGGCATCACCATGATTGTTGTCACCCATGAAATGGGTTTTGCCCGCGAGGTGGCGAATCGAGTTGTATTCATGGATGGGGGTTCCGTAGTGGAAGAAGGGACACCGGAGGACGTATTTGTGCGGCCCAAACAGGAACGTACTCGCCAATTCCTCAGCCGTTACTCATCCGATTGGAGTTACGTCATCTGACGATATAGGCGCAAGCTGGAGTAACTGACGATCCCGGCCCGGCATATGCTGTAGCAGGCAAATGCTGATAGGCCGGGTTTTTCTATGGGTGAAGCAGGCCGTGACGGTAAGGAGGAGGACCATGCAGAGCAAAATCGATGAAATACTCACACATATTGCACATTCTCACCAGCAGGTTGCGCGTGTACTGGATGCCAAACGTCAAGTCGCTGTGCGCATGTCTGAAATCATCAATCATTTGCCGGATATTGAACCGGAGCTGGATGGCGTTGACGGTCTGCTGGATAGCTCGGGACAAATCAACAAAAGCATCATCTCCTATTTGGGAGGCCTGGCAGACCTGGAAGAAGCCGTAGCCGAAACGCTGACCCAGGTGATGCGGGAGATGGCGAGTCAAGAGGAAGAATAAGCCCGGAAGGCGGGTGAATGGACATGAGCAGAGAACAAAGTCTCATACTGATGCTGGATGCAGCCGCCAAGATGCAGTGGAATATTGCCCTCATTTTGGAGGCCAAGGCGATTGAAGCCGAGAAGGTAAGGAACTGGGCGTTAAATCATTTGAATGGTGAGGCTTTTCTGACGCATAGCGATCAGGTGGCAGAGCCTCTCAAAATGCATGATCAGCTGGTGGAAATACTGGAAGGATTGACCCGAATGGAAACCGGATTATGCAACAACCTGAAGGCTATCATGGTGCAGAACGATGGTGAAGAAGGCGGCATGGATGGTGGCATGTTTGGCGGTATGGATATGGGGGATCTCGGAAAATGAGTCTGTTGCGGCGTGAGCAGGAAGCGAAACTGTCCCTCATTGAGTCCATTGCACACAGTCAGCAGGCGCTCGCCCGCATTCTGGACAGTGTGGCCAGCGTGTCTGCCCACTCGGAAGTATCCGCCCGCAGTCTGGCTGAGAACATTCGTTTGCTGAGCCGTTATCAAGAAGAGATGTCACGGATGGTTACGGGGATTCCATTGGCCCGAATCCAGCATGGGGAGCCTGGTGTGCCATGGCTCAAAGATCCTGGATATGCAATACGCATAGTCCGGAATATACAGGAGGAATGTTGACATGTTAAAGAAGAAAAAAATACGTCTGAGAACCAAAAGAGCGCTGCTTGCTCGCGGGGCCCGTCTGCGTAAACTCCGTAAACTGCGTGCGCTCAAAGGCAAACGTGTACTGCACAAACGTACCCTCAAAGGACGCAGTGCGTGGCTTAAAAAAAAGAAACGTGCGGTACGACGGCACCGGAGTCTGAAGCCTGCACAACCGTTCGTCCCGGCTACCCCTACCGATCCGAACCCGGACAGCGCCTACAGCCAGGGGTACAACGAGGCGTACAACGAGGGATTCAACGCGGGTTTCGCCAAGGGATTCGAGGACGGACATCAATTGGCTTACAAAGCGCAATAGCAGAATAGGTGTACATTTTCGGATGACTATAGATGCATGTCCAGTGTACAACGATAACCCGGGGGGAAAGATCCCTCCGGGTTATTTGTATCACCGCAAAAGCGGACATGCCCGTGCAGGCGGATGTGGAGGGCAGACGCCAATTTTGCGCCTTGCAGGACACCCGTCCATGATGCATCTGACCCCGGGGCATATCCTTTAGAGGGAACACCAATCACGGGGAGAATCTGAAAGTGATATCTCCTGAAGGAAGACAGGGTGAAGGATGTGGCAAAACGACGACACCGACCGCCTACAGAAGCGGAGACGGCTTACCGTGGCGGGTATGCAGAAGGCCGCAGATTTGGCGGCTGTCAGGCAATGATGGAGCGAGTGCAGCTGTTTGAGCCGACCGTGCGGAATATGAAGGTGCTGTACATTCCGCAGGGATTCGATGCCATCGATGAAGGCGTCATTGGAGCCTTGCAGCAATCTGTTCGTGAATGTGTTGTCGGATCGCCGGCAAACATGCTGCAGGAAGCCAGCCAGCATAGGCCCGATCTGGTGCTGGTTATGAATGGACTACACGTATTTCCTCCCGATCATCTGGAACAGGTGAATGGCATAAAAGGGCTGGGAATTCGAACAGCAGTATGGTTTGTGGATGACCCGTATTTTACCGAAGATACGACAAGCATTTGCCAGCATTATGATGTTGTGTTCACACATGAGGAAGCGGCCGTGCCGTTCTATACTGCACATGGTGCGGGTCGGGTGATCTATATGCCGCTGGCAGTGAACCCGGGGATGTTTCAACCAAGGCGTACGGCACCGCAGCATCAGTATGACATTTGTTTTATCGGCACCGGATTCTGGAACCGAATTGCACTGTTCGACGAGCTGGCTCCTTTTCTGGCGGACAAAAAGGTATTCATTGCTGGCAGCCAGTGGAACCGTCTGAAACGCTATGACATTCTGGGCCGATTCATCCACGATGGCTGGATTGATCCGGGAGCGACAGTCGATTATTACAATGGCGCCAAAATCGTGATTAACGTTCACCGGACTTGCGAGAACGGGGAAGACAATCGCAATACGCATCACCTCCAAGGTCATTCCATTAATCCGCGGACGTATGAGATCAGCGCCTGTGGCACGATGCAGATTACGGATGCACGCCATGATCTGCCACGCTACTACCGGCCTGGATATGACATCGAGACCTTTACAACCGCGGCTGAACTTCAGCACAAAATCAAATATTATCTGCAACATGAAGAGGAGCGGCGAGCCCTAGCCTGGCGCGGGCTGCTCACCACGTTGAACCAGCATACATTCACCCGTCGTATCGCTCAGCTGCTGGAGCACGTGTAAGTCTCTTTCTGCAGGACAGCACCGTTTAGGCAGAGTTAGAGAACCCTATCCCAAAAATAAAAGGAGTGGCGGTATGTCTCTCAAACACCGTAAAACGAGAAAGACTCATGTACCAGTGCTCAGTCTGGCTGACCAAGCACGCAAAAACGGGCAGCATGCCGGATATGATGCGGGCAAGGAAGAAGGATATTTGCGTGGCCGTGCCAACTATATCGTCAATTGTGCACAGGAGCCATTGCCTTTCCGGCAGCTTCACGTACTTTATGTATCTTCGGGTAAAGGATTCCCATATTCCCCACTGGACGAAGCCGTCATGGCAACATTGCAGGGCATGGTTGCCCAGGTAACTCTTTCCGATCCGCGTCAGCCTGTATCCGAAATTGCACTGCAAACCCGCCCTGACCTGGTGCTTGTGCTGGATGGCATGGATATTCCGCTGGAACATCTGGATGCGATCCGCCAAGCAGGCATTCAGACGGCAATTTGGCTCACGGATGATCCGTACTATACGGATATGACACTGGAAAGAGTACACCATTTCGATCATGTATTTACATTGGAACTGAACTGTGTTGAATTGTATCGACAAAACGGCTGCCCTTCTGTTCACTACCTGCCCTTTGCTGCATTCACTAACCATTACTTCCCGATCACCACACCTTCTCCATTACACCGGGACGTCAGCTTTATCGGTTCGGCCTACTGGAACCGGGTGTACTTCTTCAATCCGATCATGGCACAGCTGATGTCACACAATACCGTATTTAATGGTATCTGGTGGGATCGCCTGCCCGACTATGCTGCTTACGGTGAGAAGATCGAATTGGGTCGCTGGATGAGTCCGCAGGAAACGAACGATGTCTATAACGGCACCAAAATTGTCATCAACCTGCACCGCTCCCACGAAGATGATTCCGTTAACAACAACCATGTCAAAATTCTACCAGCCTCCCCGAATCCAAGAACATTTGAAATTGCCGCTTCTACAACCCTTCAATTGACCGATGCGCGGGATGACTTGGCACGTTTCTATAAACCAGGTGTAGAAATCGAGACCTACTCTTCCCCTCAAGAGCTGCTGGATAAGGTTGAATACTATCTCACTCATGAGAAAGAGCGCCGCGAGATTGCACTTCGAGGGCTGGAACGGACATTAAAGGATCACACGTATGGCAAAAGAATCAACGAAATGTTAAGCATTATATTCCCTTAATCCTGACCGGAAGGAGGTGTGCACAGAACCCTGCATATTCGTATTCAGGGTCCGTGCAGCCATGGCGACTAAACCCAAGCTCATGTTGTTTTCCCATGTGTGCAACACCCGCAGCATTACGGGAGCGGAGAAGCTGTTGCTTCATTTTATGAGAGAGATGGGTTCCATCTTCGATTGTGTACTCGTGGTTCCTCAGGAAGGAAAGCTTGCCGGACTTGCACGGAGGTTCGATATTCAGGTCAAAGTATGCTTCCTGCCGATGCTTCACGGTGTGTACACACCTTACCGGGGGATTGCAACAGATGCAGAACAGCTTCGCCATAATCCGGCATATCAGGACGTGGTCTCCCTCATCCGGGAGACTGCACCTGATCTGGTGTTGACGAATACCTGTGTTAATGTAATGCCTGCCGTAGCAGCGAAGTCATTGCAAATTCCGGTGATCTGGAAGATTACCGAAATTATTCAGTTGAATGAACATACCAACGAAGCTGTGCAGATGATTGGACGTTACTCCGACTGGATCATAGGCATATCCGAAAGTGCAGCAGCACCCTTCAAGCAAGCCGGCATGAGTGCCAAGTTGACCGTGATCTCCCCAACCTGGGACCCGGCCTTGCCGGACCCCGAACGATGGGTGCACTTGAGGGAACGCAAACGCAAAGAGATTGGTTTCAAGCCATCGCAGATCTGTATCGGTTACATCTCTTCCTTCATATATGATGCCAAAGGTCTAAAACCTTTTGTAGATATGGCTCTGCAATTGTGTGAAACCCATCCGCGCTGTCGCTTCTGGATTATTGGTACATCAGCGGACAAAAAGTACTATGACGAATGTGTATCCCGGGTGAAAAAATCCGGTTATTATCGAAGATTTACCTTTACGCCGTTTGAGGAAAACGTATCTCCGGCCTATACGGCCATGGATATGGTGATCATTCCGAGCATGGTCAAAGAAGGATTCGGCATGACTGCGCTGGAGGGGCTTTATTTCGCCAAACCGGTTATCGCTTTTGCCCAGGGCGGACTCGAGGAATTGCTGGAATCGGTAGGCAGTGGTGCTTTTTTGGCCCCGGCCGGGGATTCCCAGGCACTTGCTACTCTGGCAACAACCCTGCTGAATGATCCTGAACTGGCCTCAGACACCGGTTGGCGTAATCGGACAGAAGCGGAAAAGCTGTACGGCATTGAAACCTACAGGGCAAAGCTGCATACGATGGTGACACAGTGGTTGATGCGTTTTCCTGGATGGTTTCCGTACATTCAGCCTCCTAATGGTCCTGTGTACGCATGGGGTGAGGGCCGTTTGCGAACCGTGCTGATTCTGGAACCGGCTTCGGTTCGGGCACGATTGTTCCCATTGACTGTGATTCAGGCGCTGCCAATCTCGCCCTTGCCTCCGCTTGCCATAGGTCAGCCTGTTCATGAAGGAACAGAACATCGCTCAGGCCACAGAACGGGACGAAGTCGTTCCCCGCATTCAACCCACCGCAGCAGGGTTCGTAACCGAATGAAACAACGAGGAACGGGAATAGGCGGAAGGAAGCTGAAGGCAAGCAAAAAGAAGAAACAACGTGTGCGCGTGGGGCAACCAATTGTTCGCAAACGTACGCCTGGCAAAACCAAACGAAGCCGGGCACGCCGGAGATTATCCAATAGACGATGAAGGCAGGGATTACGATGAAGATCATGACGGTGCTGGGTACGCGACCTGAAATTATACGGCTCAGTCTGATCATTTCCAAGCTGGACCAGTACGCGTCCAAACATATTCTGGTACACACGGGACAGAACTTCACGGAAAGTCTCAGCGGTCTTTTCTTCAAGGAAATGGGCTTGCGGGCGCCGGACTACGTCCTTCAGGATGAAGCGGCCTCGTTAGGTCGACAGTTATCCTCGATGTTTACGCAAATGGAGGATTTATTAAATCAGGAGAAACCGGATAAAGTGCTGCTGCTCGGTGATACGAACAGTGCATTATGTGCTGTTCTGGCTGAACGGATGGGCATACCCGTCATTCATATGGAAGCAGGCAATCGATGCTTTGACCTGGATGTGCCCGAAGAGAAAAATCGCAGGGTTATCGACGCCATTTCCACGATTAACATGCCGTACACCGAACAGAGTAAGAAACATCTGGTTAATGAAGGGGTGCCCAGTCGCCGAATTGTGCTGACAGGCAACCCGATCTATGAAGTAATGCGTCACTACGACGCACAGGTGAATTCCAGCAAAATACTGAAGAAATTGAAGCTGAAGTCCGGGCAATATTTTTTGGTAACGGCCCATCGGGCGGAGAATGTGGATCATCCTCCTCATTTGCTGGAAATCATGAAAGGCTTGAACCAGGTTGCTGAAGAACATGCCATGCGAGTCATATGCAGCATTCACCCTCGAACGGCTATTCGAATCGCCGAGCATCTGCAACTGGAGATGCACCCGCTGGTGGAATTTCACGAACCATTCGGTTTTTTCGACTTCGTGATGCTGGAACGACATGCACGCTGTGCACTTACGGACAGTGGTACCGTACAGGAGGAGTGCTGCATCATGGGGGTGCCTACGGTAACCATGCGTCGCACGACAGAGCGACCGGAGACGGTGGATTGCGGCAGCAACGTGGTCTCAGGTTTGGATGCGGAGCGTATTGCGGGCTGTGTGAAAGTCATGATCGAAATGTCAAACGACTGGGATTGTCCACAAGGCTACAAAGCAACCGATGTATCCAGTAAAGTGGTCAAATTTCTGCTTGGAGGGAAATTGCATGTTTGAAAATAAGCGTATACTCGTGACTGGCGGTACGGGATCATGGGGTTATGAACTTGTGGCTCAACTGCTGCCCCAGCAGCCTAAGGAGATTATTGTTTACTCCCGGAATGAGTCCAGCCAGGTGGCAATGAGTCGTGAATTCGAGGACCCGCGTCTTCATTTTCGCATTGGTGATATTCGAGACAAGGATGCCTTAACCGTTGCATGTCAGCATGTGGATTATGTATTTCATCTCGCAGCGCTCAAGCATGTGCCGGTGTGTGAAGATCAACCGTATGAAGCTCTCAAAACCAATGTGATCGGCACACAGAATGTCATCGAGGCTGCGATTGAAAATCAGGTGGAAAAGGTCATATATATCTCAACCGACAAGGCTGCCAATCCATCCAACTTCTATGGCATGACGAAAGCGATTGGTGAGAAGTTGATCGTATATGCCAATTTGCTTCATAGCAATACGCGGTTTGTAACCGTACGTGGTGGGAATGTACTTGGAACAAACGGCAGTGTTGTACACTTATTCAAAAATCAGATTCGATCCAAAGGTCAAGTGTCCATCACGGATATGAAAATGACTCGATTCTTTCTCACGCTGAAAGATGCGATCACATTGCTGTTCAAAGCTTCGGTGGAAAGTGTCGGTGGTGAGATTTTTGTCATGACGATGCCAACGTGCAAAATCGTAGACCTGGCAGAAGTACTGATTGAGGATTCGGGTGTAGAGAATGTCTCCATTGTGGAGCGTGGCACTCGGCCTGGCGAGAAGATTCACGAGATTCTGATGAGTGAATTCGAGAGTATGACCACAGTGGTATACGATGAGCAATACTTGGTGATTTTGCCTACACTCGGCATACCGGGGTTGAAGGAGCATTATACGAACTGTCCTCCAGTATCCTTCAGCAGCTTCAGTTCCGAGCATCAGCTAATGAACAAACAGGAGATTCGTGACATTCTGAAACGTGGAGGATTTCTGTCATGAAGTTGATGATACTTGGGGGAAACGGAATGGCCGGCCATATTTTGGTCGACTATTTCCGCCGTCAAGGCGTTCACAGCGTCTTCTATACTACCCGGGATGTGTCTGATCCTAACGGTCTATTGCTGGATGTAAATGATTGCTTTATGGTCGACCGTCTGGTGGAGGCGGTGCACCCGGATGTCATCGTTAACGCGGTGGGTGTTTTGAACAGCTTTGCAGATGAAGACAAAATTACCGCTTATCATATTAATGGATTTCTGCCGCATCGTTTGCGGCGGGTCGCTGACACGATCGGTGCACGTTTGATTCACATCAGTACAGATTGTGTGTTTAGTGGGGACCGGGGGGCGTACCGGGAGGATGATGTTACCGATGGAACATCGGCCTATGCAATCACGAAAGCACTCGGTGAAGTCCATGATGCCGGGCATCTGACGATCCGTACGTCCATTATAGGACCCGAAATTCGGAAAGGCGGCATTGGTCTGATGCATTGGTTCATGTCCTGCACAGGTGAGGTTGGCGGGTATACACGCGTCTTCTGGAATGGAGTAACTACCCTTGAACTGGCCAAATGGGTAGATCATTATCTGGCATCGCCAGTCAGTGGTCTAATCCATCTGGCTCATCCGGTGCCTGTAAGCAAGCATGATCTGCTTGTGCTGTTCAAACAGACATGGAATAAACAGGATGTTGTTGTTGTACCTGATGATAGCGTTGTGCAGGATCGCACGTTAGTTTCCACACGTGAGGATGTGAAGACAGACCTTCCGGATTATTCTACGATGCTGAAGGAGCTGGCATTATGGATGGAGCAGAGCTAACAGGCAAAAAAGTACTGATCACAGGTGCTTCTGGCTTCACTGGACGGCATGCGGTTGCTTATTTCAAGACAGTCGGTGCGGCGGTTGCAGCAGTGGTCAGGCGGGCAGGTATACATTCGTTTGGCGATGGCGTGGCTGTACATGTCTGTGATCTTAATGATAAACAGCAAGTCCGTCATCTGATTGAAGAGGTGAAACCGGATTATGTGCTGCATCTTGCAGGCAAAAATTCCGTGCCTGATTCGTGGTCCGATCCGCTGCTGGTGCTTGAAACCAATGTGATGGCTGTTCTGTATTTGCTGGATGCATTAAGAAGCTGTCCGGCGGCACGGACCGTTATTGTGGGTTCCCGATTAAAGTATACTCCCGAACCCGGTCGGCCACCGCAGCCTCCGCACCCCTATAGTCTCAGCAAAGCATTAGAGGAAATGGTATCTCTATCGTGGATGTCTCTGTTTGGACAGCAGATTATGCTGGCCGAGCCGGGAAATCTGATCGGGGCTGGCCCTTCAACGGGCATATGTTCGCTGCTGGCACGTCATATTGTTGCTTGTGAACATCAGGGGAAGACGGAGGCCTTTCGTCTATCCGGCCGGGATAATACCCGTGATTTTCTAGATGTGCGGGACGCAGTCCGGGCCTATGCAACCTTGCTTGTTCAAGGCACAACGGGAAACGTATATCCGGTTGTATCGGGCACGGAGCGCAGTCTCGGAGAAATTGCGGATACGCTGCTAACCATGACCGAAGCGGAGGTGCCGGTACGCTGGGACGGAGCTTCTTCCGGTCCGGACGGGGCTAGAAATCAGGAGGAGTTATCGGCACTGCGCAAGTTGGGCTGGCAGCCGCTGATTCCATTTACCCAATCTCTTCGAGATATTCTGAGCGATGTTCGTACTCAGCAGGGGAGGGCGACTACATGAATCCGAGCGTGTCCATTGTCATTCCGTTTTACAATGATCCCTATGTACCTCAAGCGATCCAGAGTGCACTGAACCAGACATATACCGATGTGGAGATCATTATCGTCAATGATGGATCTACCCGGTATGAAGAGCTGCTTAAGCCTTATCGTCCCTACATTTATGTTCTTGGCAAAAGTAATGGCGGCACAGCTTCGGCTCTGAATCATGGCATCCGTCATGCCTCCGGGGACTACATCGCCTGGCTGAGTTCAGATGACCTCTTATATCCGGATAAGATTCGTCATCAGGTTGAATTTATGCAACGGGAGAATGTGCTTATCTCACATACCAACTTTAATTACATTAATGAGCACTCAGCGGTGACCAAGTTAAACGGGGGAGCAGAACCGATGGCCGAACCGGATTGGCTGCGCCTCTTCGTATACGGCAATCCGGTGAACGGCTGTACTGTGATGATTCGCAAGGATCTCTTTAGTGGAGTGGGCTTGTTTAATGAACTGTTGCCTTATACGCATGATTTGGATCTATGGATGCGTATTCTGCTGAACGGTCACCGTTTTCCATATCTGAACGAATCGCTTACGGCATATCGACGGCATGGGGGAATGGGCACGTTACGCCATTCGGATGCCATCGGCCGGGAGGCCTCCATGGTATGGTCCAGATATCGGGAGCCCTTGTTGCAGCGGATCGCTGCCATGGGAGGGTAAAGAACTTTGGTGGGGGTTATGGAGGCCGCGAGCTGGCCGAATAACGCCCTCTTTATTTATAAGCATTTCGATCTAGATCTTACTGATTGAAAGCCGCTTTTTGGATTGATGCAAAATACTCCATGTGCGTAATTTATACGTCGCTATGCAGCAGATGCCTGATACCTCAAGAAGCAATCCTCATATAATAGGGAGAATGGTATTATTCACGCGGAGAAAGGGGAGGACCGGATGGAGCCGAAAGTATCAATTGTCATTCCTTTTTATAATTGCGCGTACATTGATCAGGCTGTGCACAGCGCCATTCACCAGACGTATCCGCATATTGAGGTCATTGTGGTGGATGATGGCTCTAAGAAGCATGTGGAGCGGCTTCAACCATTCATGGATCGCATTCGCTATATTCGAAAAAAGAATGGTGGAACGGCAACCGCGTTAAACGAGGGAATCAAGCGAGCGACAGGTGATTACTTTGTCTGGCTCAGCTCCGATGATGTGATGTTGCTGGACCGGGTAGAGAAACAACTGAAGTTCATGCTTGACGTTAAGGCTTCGTTCTGTCACGGGGCTTATCATTATGTAGATGCGAACAGCGAATGGATGGACACGGTGAGACCAGAAGTAGGGAGTCGTCTGGAGATGCTTCAGGTGCTGACCGAAGGCTGCCCAATAAATGGTTGCACCGTGATGCTTGAGATGGATGCATTTCGAAAGTTCGGCATGTTTGACACCGAATTTCGCTACACGCATGACTATGAGATGTGGCTTCGTCTTTTTCCACTCTATGAGTTGTTCTATTACGATGAGCCTCTGATGTGTTATCGGGTTCATGAATCGATGGGAACCAAGAAACACTTCAAAGCTTTGAAAGCTGAGATGGAACTTGTCCAGGCTAAGCATCGGCCCATATTGCTCAATCTGCTGCAGGTTGGTGGTTACTGGAAGTAGAGGCTAGAAGTCTTGGAAGCGCGAATGATAGACAATGAACCGCCGCAAAAAAGAGGGTATTCGGTTGCCGTTAAGGGAGTGCGGCACGAACGAATATCCTCTTGTTTATTTTGTTTGTTAAGTTAATTGACTCTAATTTTTCTCAGATGTGAGAACGTGCATGGTTGCCGGATCAGGGAAAACATACCCTTTGGGCAGCTTCCTCATTAATTCGTTCATTACAGCGTAATCCACCTCGATATGCGTTGTAGACACAGGGGTGGAGAACCAACGATTATACAAATCACTGGGGACAAGTAATGTCATATTCTCTGACCTCCCAACTGAATGGCTTCCTGGTAGACATGCAGTGTACGCAATCCCATCTCTTCCAGCGAACGATGTTGCTCAGCCCAAGCTTTGGCTGCTGCGCCTACCTTTGTACGGGTGGCTTTATCTTGCAAAAGAGCATTTAACAATGCGCCAAGTGATTCTGCATCCTGTGGTGGCACGACCCAGCCGGTATGTTCAGGCTGGACCATCTCGGGCATACCTGCCGTACCGCTTACAATGACAGGCAGTCCGGCAAGTTGCGCCTCTGTGACGGAGAAGGGCTGCGTATCCTGTAAGCTGGGCTGTACATAAATGTCGGCATGGCGCAGGAACGAAGGTATGTTCGCCAGTTTGCCCCAGAATACGATATCAGAATCTATACCTGCCTTCATGGCCTGCACATACAATTCATTTTTTAGATTCCCTTCACCAGCAATCCAACAGACCCAATCCGAACGGATTTTCTTCAGACTGGAGAGCGCGTTAATCAATACGTGTACTCCCTTGATATACTCTAGCCTTCCTGTATAAGCAATTACTTTTTTGCCTGCTGGCTTACGCTGACGAAACTTGACCGCTGCTTGAGCGCGGTAGGCTGGCAGATCAATAGCATACGGAATCAAGCGGAATTTCCACTCAGGAACATGGAGTTCGGTCAGTGTGCTTTTAATCCAATGGCTGGAAACCAAGATGAGCTCCGATTGTGCAGCGCTACGCTCTTCCAAAGAGGTGAAGTAACGACCGCGTGTGGATTGTAAATAAGCAGTTAGAGTAAGTTGCGGGTCAGTGTTTTGAGCATCATAGAAAGTTTCGCGCGCAAGTGCTCCGTGGTAACTGGTTACCATTGGTGTGTTGCGGTTTAAAATACGTCTCATCGCGACGGCTGCTACCGGATCTTGCGCATGGATGACATCGTAATGGTCAACGCCCAGATAGGCGGCTCCCATTTCAAAGGCATACCTGTTCAATTCATAATAAGCCACGAGAGAATCGGCAGTGAACTGGGGCAAATCTGTCGGATTAAGTTTGGCTTGAAGCATGGGCCATACCTTATCTTTGGAGAAAGAACGATTGAGATTGCGAATGTACACTTCATTTTTGGCTCCGTTGGTGCCCATAATATCCACCTCTACGCCAAGAGCCATTAGCCTGTCAGCCAGCTGTTTCACATATGTCCATATTCCACCCATCTGTGTAAGCTCCCAATAGGTCACGAGCAGAACTCTCATAGTTACCTCCTTGTCACGGCCTGCACAGGCCGATCTTCTATCCTGTTAGTCTATGAAAAAAGGCAGACGAAAGGGTGGGCATTTCCGTGGAATTGATTAAAATGGGTGATTGCAAATAGCAATGGACGAGAGCAGGCATACCATATCTAGAGTAAGGTTCAACACTGCTCTACAGGAGGGATATACCGTGGCCGCATATGTGCTGGAGATTCACGAAAAGCTGCTGCAAACCGTTGTTCCGGTGAGATATATGGACATTGAATTGGCATTTGTGGGGAATGACGATGTGGATATATTTGTCGGGGGAATCAGTCACACGCGAGGGGAGCTGTATCGCTATTTTTGTCGGATTGGGGCGGATACGGGAAATCACATTATTCATAATCTCACGGTCTCATCCGATCCGTGCGAACTGCGCATCATTAGCAACAGTTCTGCACCCAATCATCTGATTATTCGCATGTACTGCAGAAGTGACCAAGGCCAGACTCTGGGTATACTTTCGGAGCATCAGATGATCAAATTGGCAGATTAAAAAGGATCACCATAATGAGGAGCGATTAACCAAAAAGTGGAGCAGGAGAAGACCTGGTCCATTTTTTGTCTTACATACGTGATCTGTTTTCCAACAAAAAAATAGCTTGACAGCAAAGGTATTTTCATTAGAATTAACCTATGCTCAAACAAGAGTTTAAAACGACGGTTTAAAACAAAAGTTTGAAACGTCGTGAATATAAGGCCGCTGGAGAGGCGGATATATAGATAGTGCCTCCAGGCCGGAAAAGAGAGTGGAGAGAGTGAAACAACAAACAGCAGTGCCTCAGAACCCGGCGGAGTTTTCGATTAAAACGATTATTCTGCCGCTACTGGCTATTATCGTCGGGATGATTATGGTCATCTTGGACAGCACGGTGGTCAACGTGGCGATTCCGAATCTGGTTCAATATTTTGAGACCGATCTGAAGACCATTCAATGGACGGTTACAGGATACACGTTGGCTTTGTCAGCCGTTATTCCGCTGGCGGGATGGTTGACCGACCGATTCGGTGCCAAAAGAGTATTTCTGTTCACGATCGCGATGTTTACTCTGGGTTCAGTATTATGTTCGATCGCGCAATCTCCTGAACAATTGATTATTTACCGTATCATCCAGGGACTTGGCGGAGGCATGGTTGCTCCGATTGGTATGGCGATGGTATTCCGTCTGGCTCCTCCTGAAAGAAGAGGTTCTATCATGGGTATGCTCGGGATTCCCATGCTGTTGGCCCCTGCGCTGGGTCCGGTATTATCGGGTTGGTTCATTGAATCACTCAGCTGGCACTGGATCTTCCTGATCAATCTGCCGATTGGTATTGCCGCGTTTATTCTATGTATCAAATTCCTGCCGGATACGGATCGTGGACGCACGCCTGCACTTGATCTGCTCGGTATGATTCTGGCACCAATCGCATTCTCGATGCTCGCATACGGTGTAAGTGAAGGCGGAACAAGCTGGACGTCTGCAACAACACTGACAGGTGTGATTGTCGGAGGCGTGGCGCTGATCCTGTTCATTATCGTTGAGCTTCGTCACAAGAATCCGCTGTTGGAACTTCGGGTGTTCAAATCCTCTGATTTCACACGGGGTATTATTCTGGCATGGGTATCACAAGTCGCTTTGTTCGGGGCGATGATTTTGATCCCACTTTATCTGCAACAAATTAAAGGCTACACTGCACTGGAAACAGGACTCATTTTGCTCCCGCAGGCGCTGGCTTCGGGTGTGGGTATGCCACTTGGTGGACGATTATTTGATAAAATCGGTGCAAGACCGCTGGCTTTCGTGGGTCTGGGTATCATCTCGGGTGCCTTGTTTATTCTGTCTTCGATTACCGCGGAAACGGGTCTTGGTCTGATCATTCTCAGTCTGGTCATGATGGGATTGGGTATGGGCTTTTCCATGATGCCACTCAATACGCATGTACTGAATGCTGCTCCACGTAAGCTGGTAGGTCGGGTTACCCCGCTTACTGCTGCTGCACAGCAAGTGGTTGTATCCTTTGCAGTTGCCGGCTTGACCGGATTCCTGACCTCCCATATTGCAAGCAATACAGCTGGAGCAACTGATGCAGCAGGTATGGTGAATGGATTAGTGGCTGGTTTTAACGACACCTTCTTCCTGGCAGCGTGCATTGCCTTGTTTGGATGTCTGCTCAGTCTGATCCTGCGTAAACCCAAACGGATGGAGGAAGAGTCCCTTCAAACAGGGGATCAGCCTGATCCTGCAATGATGATGGGACACTGATTCTAATAAGCTGATTTAATTTTTAGGCAGTTCAGAGCATCTTTCTGAACTGCCTTTTTGTTTTATTTAAAAGAAAATGCTCAAGGCTGTCATCATTTCCCGAAATGAAGCAGCGTATCGGTCAGGGGAGAAGGAGATGGCCATATGCTGTCTGCCCTGAATGCGAATATATTCCCGCAGCTTTTTGTTGCGCATAAGGTCTACTGCTTCTGATACAGCGGTATTCACATTGCCAATCGGATAGAATTTTCCCGTTTGGTTATGTGTAATAAAGGACCTTACGCCATCCGAATCGGTACTGAGTACCGGGCAGCCGCAGCTGATGGCTTCAGCAACGGCGTATCCAAACCCTTCAAGCAGCGAAGTCGACAGCATGATTCCTCCGGAAGCAGCCACCATGGAGTAGAATGTAGGCATCTGGGAATGGGGAACATTGATAAAGATGCCAATCCGATCTTCAAGCCCGTACTCCGCAAGCATGTGTCGAAACATGACCTCGTCCTCTGGATTGGCCAAGGTGGGATCGTGGAACAACCATAGTCTGGCTTTCGGAATTTTTTTAATGATTTTCCTGGATATCGTCAAATATTCCCGCCAGTTTTTGTTGTGTTCGAGCCTCCCGACCCATGCAAGTACCGGATAGGGAGGGGTATCCACCGAAACTGGGGCAAAGGTATTGGTATCCAGCATATTGGGAATGACAAACCGGTGAAGCCATGGACACATATGGATGAACAGCTCCAGTAAATGATCCGTTGGAGGGATGACCGCTGCATCACAGTGGGCTTGCAGATAAGGTACTCCCATCTGGATGGTTTCCAGAGCCTGTTCACGCGTCCCAAGCCCCTGTGCTTCATAGATAATGCGTCCTTTATACCCGAGGGCTCTTAATCTGCCCGGCATGGCAATATCGGAGGTAACAATAATGGCATCATAACGATGATGATGAATCAAACTGTGAATTTCCTCATCACTGGAAGTGGTGAAGACCGGCGTGCTGGTATTGTTCTGCATTCCCGAGCCAGGGTTCAGATACAATACATGCGCTTCGATGCCATGGCGTTGCAGAACGGCTGTACGCAATCGGTTTAACGTATCTACACCGCCGCTTGGAACAAAAAATGTGAATAGTACTTTCACACGGTTCACCCTCTGACTTTTGTGCAGGTGCTTATGCTCCTGTATTCTAAGGTACGTTGCCCCAGAGTCCAGGGTGTGGGTGAATGAAGTGTTGTTCACATTTTAGACACATATTTTTAAGCTTTCTTTTAAGTGACCTTAAGCTGCATTTAGGCTACAGCACGTAAGATACAAGGAACTTCCCGTGTTGACCATCAGAAGAAAGCGATGATGGCACACGGGTATTTTAACGGGAAAGGATGAATGATGTGCTCGAAGTGAAACAGGTAAGCAAGGTATTTGATGGACGGCGCGGCGTGCATCAACTGGATTTCACAATGGAGCGCGGTGAGATTGTTGGATTTTTGGGACCGAATGGTGCCGGGAAAACCACAACGATGCGAATGATTACGGGCTATTTGCATCCAACAGCAGGCTCCATTTCAGTGGATGGCATATCGGTGCACGATCAGGGCAGGAGCGTCCGTTCCAAGATCGGTTATCTGCCAGAGACACCGCCGCTTTATCCAGATATGACGGTACAGTCGTATCTGAAATTCGTCGCTAATCTCAGGGATGTTCCGACACGTGAAGTGAAACTGCGGATCAGTGAGATGGTGAGCAGGCTGGGTCTTCAAGGCCGTGAAAAGCAACTGGTGCGCGGGCTGTCCAAAGGGTACAAGCAGCGTCTGGGTCTGGCTGGAGCCATTATTCACAAACCGGATTTGCTCGTGTTGGATGAGCCGACTTCAGGTCTTGATCCGAATCAGATTATGGAGATACGGGATTTGATCCGTGAACTGGGTGAGAATCATACAGTGCTGCTCAGTACACATATTTTGCCGGAAGTGAGCGCGCTGTGTAATCGCATGTTAATTATTAACCAGGGACAGCTCGTATTGGACGGTTCACCGCAGCATTTTGGTTCCGCGATGGGGGACCGGTTCAAGGTATCCATTGAAGTGAAGGCAACAGAGCAGCAATTACATAATGTGCTGACACCTTGGGAGAAGGTACGGAGCGAAGTTATTCCAGCAGCGGATGGACAGGTATCCACCGGTTCTGCTCATACGGTTAAAATGCTGCTTACCGGCGAATCTTCCGATGATTTCCGGGAAGAATTGTTCTACCTTTTGTCTGGTGCAGGCTTGCCGATCCTGGAAATGAAGAAAGAAAATCTCAGTCTGGAACAGATTTTCCTGAAGCTGACCACAACGGAAACGGAATCCGAAGCGGAACTGGCAACGCTGGAGACTGAAACTGATAAAGTGCAGATCGCCAATCAGGCGACAGGTGAAGAGGCCAATTTGGGAACCACTTCAGATCTGAAGCAATCAACTAAGTCCGAGAGCGCTTCAGCTGATTCCCACACAGGGGAGGGTTCCAAATGAGACGAATGATGGCGGTTTGCAATAAAGAACTGCAGGCATACTTCCTGTCACCGACGTCGTATTTCGCTTTTGCCGTATATGTACTGATGACAAGTTTGCTGTTCTACTCCAGCTTTGTCTATTACCAGCCAAGCATTGTGGATTATCGCCTGGTGCTGGGAGACACGTTATCCATGCTGCTGTTTGTGGTGCCGTTGCTGACGATGCGACTGGTGGCAGAGGAATTCCGGCAGGGAACGGACGAACTTTTGTTGACTTCACCTGCACGGGTGACCGAGATTATTTTTGGTAAATATTTGGCGTCCCTCGCCATTCTTGTTGTACTTATTCTGTGCAGTCTAGTGTACCCGTTTATTATGTCCTTCTTTGGTGAACTGGATCTGACATCCGTCTGGTTGTCTGCACTGGGTCTCTTTTTCCTGGGCGGCAGTATGATGGCGATTGGACTGTTTGCTTCCACGTTATCTCAGCACCAAATGGTGTCTGCGGTAGCCGGTTTTATTATTTTGCTCGTATTGTGGATGCTTGATTCATTTGCAGGCAATTCTGGATCTGCGTTACAGCAATGGCTGGACCCGTTTGCGCTGACGAACCGGTTTGACAGCTTCACGAAGGGTGTACTTAGTGGCCCAGATATATTGTATTACGTGACGCTCTCAGGTGTGTTTCTGCTGTTAAGCATTCAAATTGTGGAACGGAAGCGGTGGAGGTGAGAAGATGAAAAAATGGTTGAGTCATACCAACAGTACCGTGCTGTCTGTAGCGGTGGTTGGCATCTTTATTTTGCTGACCCTGTTTCTGAATTCGCTTGGCGGCTTCCAACTGGATCTGACCTCGAATAAACAATACACCTTGTCAGATCAGTCTCTTACCGCGATCAAAAACGTAAAAGAAGACGTCAACATTCTGGTGTTAACCGTCGAAAATGCGAATAATACGGTCTTGAACCGCGAAGTATCGGATATGGTTCAGGAATATACAAAGCGCAACAGCAAACTGAAGATGAAGCAATACAATCTGACGCAGGAGCCTGCGCTGGCCTCCAAATATGGCATCACAGGCAGCTCCATTGTATTGGAGCAGGGCGATCAGCATAAAGTCATTGATATTGCCAGTCTATTCACGGCTGTCGGGGATGGAAGCGATGGATCGTACCAGTTCACGGGTGAGGAAAAATTGACACAAGCGCTAATGAACCTGTCTTCCACGGAGATGCACAAGATGGTCTTTCTGACAGGACATGAGGAGCTTGGCCTGGATCAACTGACTACGCTGCGCTCATCTTTGGAACAGAATAATATCACGACAGAAGAACTGCAGCTGAATCAGGCTGGTCAGGTTCCAGAAGATGCAGACGTTCTCGCGATTATTGGGCCACAGCGGGATATTAGTGATACTGAACTGAAGGCCATTCGGACATATCTGAGTAACGGAGGTAAATTGCTGTTATCTCTCGGTTTTCACGAAGATATGAAATTGACTTGGAAAAATATCGATGCACTCATGACGGATTATGGCGTGGTTGATGAGCATGCTGTCATGGTGGATAATCAGCAAGCCAGCACAATGGGCCCACTGTGGGTCGTGCCAGAGTATGGCTCCCATGCCATCACGGATAAACTGTCAGAAAGCAAACTGTATCCGATGTTATCCCTGTCCATTGCTTTGACAAGCAAAGAGCAGGATAAATACACCTTGTCGCCGCTCATTCATTCATCCAATGACAGTTATGGCGAGACAAACATTGCAGGTTTATTGCAGAACGAAACATCCAACGATCCGGATCAGGACGTTCAAGGCCCGGTTGAGCTTGGATATGCGGCGGATACAACGGATGGCAAACCGAAGGCAGTTATTCTGGGCTCATCCATTTTCATGCAGGACTCGGAAATAGCGAACGGCGGAAATCGGGATTTTATTCTGAATACCGTCAATTATTTAAGTGGAAAAGAGGATGGGGTAACGATTCGGCCACGGGTACAATCCGGTTATCAAACGGCGTATTTGGATGGTGAACAAGCCAGAACCATTTTCTTCGTGGCGATTGTCGCATTCCCGCTTATCTTTGTTATGATAGGTGTACTCTTATGGTGGAGGCGCAGACGCGTATGAAAAAATGGGTCCCAACGATTCTAGTCTTATTGGTCTTGATTATCGGGTGGGTCTATGCGGCCAGTCAAAATTATTTTCGTGAAGAGGAAGCGGAGAAGGTCAAGTTACTTGGGATTAAGTCTGCCGATATTCAGTCCATCACGATTCATGATAACCATACAGACACATCAGGTGCTTCAACATCCTCATCTTCACAATTGGAATTAAAGAATGGCGTATGGCGTATGGTGGAACCCAAGGCTTATCCTCTGAATGGGTATACGGTTAGCAGCTGGCTTGATGCCTTAAGTGGTGCAGATCAGGAGCTGGTTGTAGAAGAAGAGCCGAAGGATCTCGACAAGTATGGATTGGGTTCAGATGCAACGCTTCTGGATATTCAATTAAAGGATAACCGTGAGATCAAATTGAGCATCGGTGGCCAGCTGCCAGCAGATGACGCTCGTTATGTGCGGGTAGACTCCGGGCCTGTCGTTGCAGTACAGACGGAATCCATCAGCAATATAGAAAAATCACGGCTGGATCTGCTGGATACCACTCCGTTTAATCTGGATGAATCCAATGTCACTACGCTGGAATGGGAAGGTGAAGCAGCCACCTGGATGCTCAAATCTTCCTCCGCGGAGGGTGCGGCAGAGCAGACGTGGACGCTTAATGGTGAAGCGGTTGAAGCTACCGATGCTGTATCGCTGATTGGCAAAATTAAAAACCTGTCCACAGCTGAGGATGTGCGCAAAGCCTCTGAACTGAAAGGCACTGTGCCACGCTTTACTTTATCCGTTGAGCAGATCGTTAATGGAGAGGCTGTTACAGATGTGTACAGGGGGCTTACTATTCCATCGAAACCGGATCAGATCTGGGTAGTCACACCAGACGGTCAGTGGGCTTATCCGATGGATGCAGCTAGTCTGAAGGAAGCTGAACAATTTCCGAATTCCATCCAAAAATCAGAATCAGACGCAACCTCTTCTATGAGTGAAGATGATGCTGATGCGAATTCCTCATCCAAGTAAGTGAGTGGCCCTTCAACATGATAATGAAGGTTCACACTTGAACAGGATATACGCGGTTATACAGAGCGGTGCTGCACGTTGTGCAAGCATCGCTTTTTTTACGTGGAAGAGAACCCATGGAGCCCAGATAAAGGAGGCTGTTGTTCCATATCCTTTCAGCATATCAGTCCATGCAGAAGAGCATCCTATCCTTGTGACCAAAACCAACATAATTGGAGGATGAGACATGCCAGCAGCCAAAAAGGCGACAGCAATCAGCTTATCTTTGTCTACTGCAATCTTCGTAATGGCCGGATTGACGGGTTGTGGAACAAGCACCAAAGATAACAATCTGCACACCAAAAGTGTTCGTCATGAAGTGAAAGGCATTAACCGTTATGGTGTTGAGTCCAATGGGATGGATGGTATTCGTGCGAAAAGCTATCGGACGCATAACGTCACTAACCTGAAATCCAGTGACGAGCTGGCTAAACGCATTGCGGAAATGAAGGAAGTGAAGTCAGCAAGTGTCATGCTGACCGATCGTAACGCATATGTAGCAGTCCGTTTGACAGATGGTCACACTGGCAAATTGGAAAGCAAATCGATGCGTAACCGTGCGAACGGCACGATGCGTACAGAAAGCTACAATCAAGATATGGGCGGGTTGCGTGTACACGGTGGTAATGGAACCATGTCTCCATACAGCACCAGTGGCATAGCACCGGGATTGAACACGAATGCAGCTACGGATCGCAGCCATATGGGCAATGACCGCAGCATCTATGGAACCATGGGAACCGGATCTTATGGCATGATGCGTGGTCTGACGAACAGTGGCAATGCACGTACAATGACCGATGGTCACTACGGGATGAAGAGTGAAACATCGCGTATTGACAGCACGGATGACAACACACCCGAAGAGATTAAATCCAAAATCTCGGCGAAAATCAAACAATTTGCACCTCACGTGGAGAACGTATACGTGTCAGCTAACCCGGACTTTGTACAACATGTAGAAACGTATTCCAAAGATATTCGTAATGGCAAACCGGTTAGCGGCATGATTAACACGTTCCAATCGATGGTTGAACGTATTTTTCCAACGAATGCGTTGAACACAAATCACCGTGACGGCGTGCTTGATGATGGCATCATGCATCGTAATAACTACGATGGCTTGAATCGCATGAATCATCGGTAACTCATAATTGTAAGAACAAGTTGCCTTTGCGCAGATGTTTACATCAGCAGCAAAGGCACACTTGTTTTAATGGACATCATCATGCATCGTCTTTAGTTTTCCATCATTGGATCTCATATAAGACTGCCCATTTTTTTGATAAAACTGAACCAACGCCCTTGACCTTACATAAGATGAGTTGACTGTATCCCCTTAACCTTGTTACACCAACACAACCCGAGCAAGGAGGGGTGAACATTGAAGGGTATCGATCATAAAAGCAAATTTCTGTTGACCCACCGTGAACGCGAAGTATTCGAATTACTGGTTCAGGACAAAACGACGCGTGACATCGCAGGGCAGTTATTCATCAGCGAGAAAACGGTGCGTAACCATATTTCGAATGTGATGCAAAAACTCAATGTTAAGGGTCGTTCGCAAGCAGTTGTAGAGCTGATTAAGCTCGGAGAACTGAAGATCTGACGCGATACTGCACAGTTGATTGAAGCAGCATGAAAGCCTTTCTCTATTCTTTGACATGAAGAATGGGGCAAGGCTTTTATGTTATCCAGAGTGGTTTCTGAAAAGTAACGTCCGTGACAAGCACAGATAATCCGTTAAAATGATGTAAGGAAACAATAAGGATTTCAAAAGGTTAAAATATACTTTGGTTATATTATTTCGATTTATTTACTTCACCTTTTTTGGGTTACATCAACAAAACATAGAACGAAAAATGATAGAGTGTATTATAACAAACGATATAGTGATATTGCTTGCATAGCTGATGAAGTGAATGAAATCTCTAATGTGAAAAAATGGAGTTAATAATTTTAAAGCTCTAAGAAAGGAGGAAAGTTGATTAGGGAATTAACCGAAATAATTTATTTTTTGAAGTAGTATACATAATTTTTGTGTTCCTTTTAGATATTGCTAGCTAATCAAAATAAAATTGTTTGAGGTGTTTAATGATAAAGAAGATATATAATTGGGTGAATTCTGAGAAAATTAACCTAAAAATAGTTGCACCTATATTATTGATTAATGTATTCTCAACATTGATTTTTCGGTATTTTCTGATAGGGAATTGGAGTTATTGGATAATGGCAAGTTTCATTAATACTCCTATTTATGTTATAAGTATTATTTTTTTGTTAATTGGTGTATACAAAACTTACCAAAGAGTAGGTGGATTTTCTCTAATTTATCTAGCGGGAATAAATGCTGTATCATTAATTAATATTTTAGAAGGTAACATTCTTTTAAGGGACATATTTCAGTTATGGTTTAAAGCAATCTCATTTATTGCTGTTGCTATTCTAGGTTTATTTATTTTGTGGAAAGCAAAAACTAAATTACTCGAAAATTTCAATTTGTATTTAATTATCAGTTTAATAACGGTTATTTTGAATTTTGGAGGATTTTATCTTTCTTTATATTCGATGTATTACCCATATGAACTTCAGGGGTTCAAGATTGAACAAGAGATGAGCTATTCACAAGCTGTAATGCCAGTAGATTTTCTCTATTATAGCGCAGATGCTTTTTTTGGCACCGATATAAGTGATGTTAGCCTAAGATATAATGATTACATGAACCTAACAGGTGATACTATTGCTTCAAAATACAAAGATAAGTATGAAGATGCGAATACTACAATTAGTATTGCAAAATTCGTTTCAATAGTTGAATCTATTCTATTTCTAGTATATATATCTATAATCGTATTAAATGCTGAAGGAATTAAAAGTAAAGTAGAGTCAAAAAAATCGAGTTAACTTAAGACTTGTAAGAATTTTAATAACTCATATTCGACGTACTTCAAACCATTTTTCGAATGTGATGCAGAAACTCAATGTTAAGGGTCGTTCGCAAGCAGTTGTAAAGCTGATTAAGCTCGGAGAACTGAAGATTTAGTTGCGATACTGCACAGTTGATTGAAGCAGCATGAAAGTCTTTCTCTATTCTTCATGATGAAGAATGGGGAAAGACTTTTTTGTTTAAAGTTTGAAAGCGAAATCAAGCGAATCTTCAAAGTGAAGAAATCGCTTGTTTTAAATAGTCATTCTTAGAAATCTAAATTCAGAAGTTGCTCATCGCAGTCCGCTATTCGGATTAGCTCAGATTTTGGATAGCCTAGCCGTTTTGTCTTTTCACAGCACCAACTACAGGAACAATGGATTTTGCCTTTGGCAAAAATTCCTTCGAACTTGTAGGACCAACCGTACCGATTAGCAAGCTGTTTTTTACGTTGAATAACACGCTTTCTGTGGTGCCTGTAATAGGCTTGATTTCTTTGCTGAGATTTCATGGATCATCACGCTCCCTTGGGAAAAGGCTCAGCCCGCAGAAATTCCAAGGGTAACAGATTGCTACGGGCAGAGCGTGATGCGATTCACAACCATAATCGTAATCGTATATGGCATAAGGGTTCACCTACATATCGTTATTGAAATGCTCCTCAATAAAGGACTTCCATTTTTTCTTTGAAAAAGGCTGATAGAAGAGCTGCTCCAATTCCCCGTATTGTGTCTCATCTAGGTGCAGATAGATTGCTTTTTTCGCGATTTTGGCAGCTGGTTGGGAGGAAGATTTTGTACCGCCAGTTTTACGTTTGATTGGAATATGAAACTGCAGCAAGTCTGCGAGGTTATTCCAACCTTCCCAGCTCAATCGTGCTCCGCGTTTCCAGTCGATGGCATACAGGACATAGTATTTGTGAGATTCGGACTGTTTTATGGCAATAATCCAGGTGGAAGGAATCATTTTTTGACGTTGTCGCCGATTCATTTAGTGTGCTCCTTCCTTAAAAAATGAAATGTCCACATTCGCTTCAAGTTCATCTCCAATATAAGCGGAATCCCATTCCTTAATCAAGAAGATGACTTCTCAAAATTTCATCATACATACCGTGAATACATGGTTAAAATCCTCTTGATTTGCAACAACGTATTGATTAAAATGAAAATATAAAAATAATTTTCTTTATTTATAATAAATTAATAAAAATAATTTTCATTAAAGGAGAACTCATGGCAGCCATACTACATGCGTTGCAGCAAGAGCTGAATGAACTTCCGTCTCAGGAACGACGAATTGCAGAGGTGATTTTACAGTCCCCATCTGATATTCCTGGCTGGACCATTAACCATCTTGCGCAGCAAAGCGGAACAAGTGCGGCTACGGTAACCCGCTTTTGCAAATCATTCCATTTCAAAGGTTTTCCTGATTTCAAAATGAAGCTGGCCGCAGAATTGTCTCATTCCACCAATGAAACAGCATATCAGGATATCGTGGCGGGCAATCCTTTGTCCAAAATTGTGGAAGCTATCGAAGCCAATCATCTTGCATCCATTGCGGATACCACTCGTTTGCTGGATTTAGGAAGGCTGGAGCATGCAGTTCAGTTATTATGTCAAGCCCGTCGTATTGACCTTTACGGTGTTGCCACCTCTTCCATTGTTACGCAGGATTTCTATCAGAAACTTGTACGGATCGGCAAAAGCTGTACCGCCTTCTCAGATTCACATATGCAAATTACGTCGGCTTCTTCACTGGGGGAGGGAGATGTGGCGATGGCGGTATCCTATTCGGGGGAAACGCCGGAGACGATCGATGCCTTGCATTGTGCCAAACAGGCGGGAGCTTCCACCATTTCACTGACATCCTATGGCAATAACAAACTTGCGGCGGTGTCGGATATTCCGCTCTTTACGTCTTCATTGGAAGAAGGCATGAGGCGGGGGGATATGGCTTCACGTATAGCACTGCTGCATGTCGTCGATATTCTGTTCACGGGCATGGTTAGTGCCGACTTTGACCGTTTTATCCCCAAATTGGAACAATCGTATCACAATGTACAGTCTTATCGAGTCCAACATAACGGAGGTGCCTAAGAAGATGAATATACGTATTTTTGAAAATGAAGAAGATTTGAACGCAACGGGTGCAGGTGTGATTGCCAGTTTGCTACAGACGAAACCCCGGGCTGTACTGGGACTCGCGACGGGAAGTTCTCCTGTGGGTATCTATAAACAGCTTATTGCTTTGTATCAGAAAGGTCTGGTCAGCTTTGCGCAGGCATCTTCCTTCAATCTGGATGAATATGTCGGTCTTCCTGTAGAGCATCGCGAAAGCTACCGCAGCTTTATGAATGAACAATTGTTTTCCCATATTGATATCGATCTCGCCAGAACTCAAGTGCCGGATGGGCAGGCTTCGGATTTGGGTGAGGAATGTGTTTCCTATGAACAACGGATTGATGATCGGGGGCCTGTAGATCTGCAGCTGTTGGGTATTGGACATAATGGTCACATTGGCTTCAATGAACCAGGAACCGAGCTCACAGGACGGACACATGTGGTGGATCTCAAAGAAGAAACAAGAAAAGCAAATGCCCGCTTTTTTAAAAGTATTGATGAAGTTCCAACTCAGGCCATCACGATGGGTGTAGGTACGATTTTAAAAGCCAAACAAATTTTGCTGATCGCCCGTGGTGAGGAGAAAGCCGAAATTATTCGTGAAGCCTTTATGGGGCCGATTACAACACAATGTCCAGCATCGCTGCTTCAGTGTCATCCAAATGTGGTGGTATTGCTGGATCGTGCTGCCGGGAGGTTGGTGAAATGAACGTAGAACCTACGAAAAACCAGGAGCAAGAGAGTGAAAAAACCATTTTCCTGCTTCGAGGTAAAATCGTACTGCCTGATGGTGTAATGGAGGATGGTGTACTTGTATGGACGGAGGGGAAAATCCTTTATGCTGGCGCACCTGAGGGACTATCTGAACAGATTCGCCGTGAAGCCTTATCTGTGCCTGTTTCCAAGCATGGTGTCATTGTCCCTGGGTTTATAGATATCCACGTACATGGTGGTAATGGAGAAGATTTTATGGACGCGAGTAAGGAAGTGTTGGATAAAATTACTTCATTCCACAGCACACAGGGGACCACTGCAATGCTGGCAACGTCCATGACAGCGCCCAAAGACAGTCTGGATCGGGTATTGGCTGAAGTGGACAGCTACCGTTCCGGTGACATGCCTTTTGCACAGTTGGAAGGCGTACATCTGGAAGGCCCGTTTTTCAGTCCTAAGTGGCCTGGCGCACAAAATCCGGAACATATCGTATTGCCTAATGTCTCCTGGCTCGAGGCGTGGGAAAAACAATATCCTGGCCTGATCCGTCAAGTTACCCTTGCGCCGGAACGTGAGGGAGCGCTGGAAGTCATTTCGTGGCTGCGCGAGCAGCGAATTACAGCGGCATTAGGGCATACGGATGCGACCTATGAAGAGGTACAGCTTGCAGTCGAAGCAGGGCTGCACCATGCAGTGCATACGTTTAATGCGATGACACCGCTGCATCACCGGAATCCCGGAGCTGCCGGAGCGGTGCTCAGTGATTCCCGCATCAGTGCAGAGGTCATTGCAGACGGTATCCATGTGCATCCAGCGGCGATCTCCCTCATCGCACAATTGAAGCAATCTACCGATCAAATCGTACTGATCACGGATGCCATGTCTGCTGCCGGGCTGGATGATGGTGAATACAAAATTGGCGATCTGCCTGTGATTGTTACGGAAGGTGTGGCACGTTTGAAAGACGGAGGCGCCTTGGCCGGAAGTACGCTTACGATGATTCGCGGTTTCCGCTACCTGGTACAGGAAGTAGGCCTGAGTCTGAATGCAGCTTCACGAGCAGCCAGCCTGACGCCGGCACGTCTGCTCGGCATTGATCATCGGACCGGTTCCTTTGCAAAAGGAAAACAGGCGGACGTCGTTTTGCTAAATGGTGATTTGGAAATCGAGGAAGTGTGGGTGAAAGGGAATAACTTGAAATTTATGTAGAATTATCTGATAAATAAAGGTACACCGGACGGCTGGGTTCGTCAGTAACATGAAAAGAAGCACCTTCTTGTATAATAAGAAGGTGCTTCTTTTGAGATGAATGAAAGACCGCTCGTGTTATTTTATGTCTGGATCAGTATCAGCTTCCGGTTCTGGTCGCGCTTGTTCACAGGGACTATAATTCTTCGTCTTCTTCAAACAAATTATCGGCAAAAGGATAGCCAGGATATTTATTGAATCGGAGTCACTCATAGAGCGGCTCTTTTCGTGATGTCTGCCGTATATTTCACGGAGCGGAAGCAAATGATATCTTTTACTGAGAATAAATGGACGAGATTAGAGCATGCCAAGGAGGCAGAAACGATGGACGCTACAACCAAACAGCAGGAATTGCCTTTGAGCGGCCGCCTTGTGATGGATGAGGAGACATTGCGCTCCGTGTTTGCCGATTGCGCAGATATCGTATTTCATCCGTTTGACACCGCGTGCTCTATCTCGGCAATGTGCGTGTACTGTGTGGGTTTATGCGACACGGAGCGGCTGGAACGTCAAGTGCTGACGCCTTTGCAGGAAGTCGGAATCGAAGCGGCCCAGGTTCCGATGGCATCAGTCAAGACGGTCGAAACACCCTCTCAGGCTGTCCAAGCCATCTTGGAAGGGGAGGCGCTGCTGCTACTGGAAGGTTCAACCGTTGGCGTAACCTATCCGCTCTACAAAGCGGCCAATCGCTCTACGGAAGAGCCGCTCGCTGAATCAGCCGTCCGCGGTGCACGTGATGGGTTCACGGAATCTCTGCCCACGAATTTGTCTCTGCTCCGCAAACGCATCAAAACACCTGCGTTGAAACTTCTTACCCGCACGGTTGGGGAACGATCGAATACGAGCATCACTCTTGCTTATATGGAAGGCATTATTGATCCAAAACTGGTAGAAGAGGTCCAAAAACGGCTTGATAAGCTAAGGGTCCGAGACATATTGGAGAGTCAATATATCGAAGAAGATATTGTGGATCAGCGATTGTCACCATTCCCGCAGATGATAGCCACAGAGCGTCCGGACGTAGTCGCTTCGAACCTGTTTGAAGGTCGTTTTGCCATATTGGTTGATGGGACCCCCTTTACGCTGATTGCTCCCGTAACCCTATTTTCCATGCTGCAGTCTCCGGAGGATTATTATCAATATGTGTTTATGAGCGTCTTCTTGCGCTGGTTGCGCTATCTGTTCTACGCCCTGTCCATGCTGCTTCCTTCGGCTTACGTAGCCATTACGACTTATCATCAGGAGATGATTCCGACAGTGCTGCTGCTCAGTATCGCCAAGGCCAGAGAGGAGATTCCTTTCCCTGCTTTGGTGGAGGCGCTCATTATGGAGATTGCCTTTGAAGCTTTGCGTGAAGCAGGGGTGCGGTTGCCCAAACAGGTGGGTTCTGCGGTAAGTATCGTCGGTGCCCTGATTATTGGCCAAGCGGCGACGACAGCCGGCATTGTATCAGCTCCGATGATTATCATCGTTGCCATCACCGGAATCGCATCCTTCATGATTCCGCGTTATGCTGCCAGCATCGCGACGCGTCTGCTTCGCTTCCCAATCATGATCCTCGCAGGTACGCTCGGACTGACAGGTGTTATGCTGGGAATCATTCTAGTTGTCATCCATCTGAGCAGTCTTCGCTCATTCGGCACACCGTATCTGTCACCGCTTGCACCCACAATAGCGAATGAAGTCAAAGATGTATGGTGGCGTCCATCGCCATGGAACAAGCCGCGTTAATTTATTTTCAATCTCAAGCCATGAAGGAGGCAGGGTCATCATGTTAACCGATCAAGGAAAAATATCCGTGACACAATTGGCTTACATGATTTTCCCGGCTATCCTGGCGACATCGATTTTGTCGGTACCGGGAATCACGATGCATTATGCAGGTCATGATATGTGGATGACTCCGATTCTGGGATCGATCTTTGGGATTGCTGCAATAGGCATATCGTTTGGACTGCATCGGATGTATCCGGGGAAAACGCTTATACAATCCAGCGTACTGATTGCCGGACGAATCCCAGGAAAGGTATTGGGGCTGATCTATATCTTCTTCCTGCCTCATATCACTGGTTTAATTATCCGGGAATACGGCGAGTTCATATCCAATAATGCTCTTCCGCGCACCCCGATGTTTGTCATCATGGGTACCATGGTTATTGTGTGTGCCATTAATGTCAGACTGGGCATCGAAGTTGTCGGACGAACCGCCCAGGTCTTTGTGACGCTGCTGATTGTGCTCCTAGCACTCATTTTTATATTGCTGATCGGAGAGTTACATCCCGTTGAACTGTTTCCGTTTATGGAAAACGGACCGCTGCCCGTTATCCAAGGAGGCTTGGCTCCCGCTGCATGGTTCAGTGAGTACATCGTGCTGGCCTTTCTGCTGCCCTATGTGAATCAGCAAAAGAGGACAGTTCGTGTTATGCTCGGCTCGCTCTTTCTGACAACGATGGCCATGACGGTCACGAATATATTTTGTCTGTTCCTGATCGGGGACCTGACAGATACCTTTGTATTTCCGGTGATGATTGCTGCAAGGTACATCACGATTGCGGATTTTCTACAACATATTGAATCGATCATTATTGCCATATGGATATTCGGTATCTTTGTCAAAATCTCCGTGTTTCTGTACATCTTCGCGACTTCCACTGCGGAATGGTGCGGTATAAAAGATTATAAACCTCTCGTTGGACCGCTGGCATTCATGTCTTTGATATTTGCTTACTGGGTAGCAACAGGCGGGTCGGGTATATCCGGTTTAATCACAGCTTCAGCCAACCTCTATACCATCAGTATACTGTTAATCTTTCCGGCCCTCACCTATGGGCTAGCATGGCTTAAGAAGGGATGGTTACATGTGCGGAAGAAAAGGACGAATACCTGATCGGATGGAGGCAGGCTGATGCAAATATGGCAGCGTATCTTGATCACTGCACTCTGCTGTGTCCTGTTAAGCGGGTGCTGGGACCGTACCGAGATTAATGATCTGGCCATCGTGTTGGCAACAGGCGTGGATTATAAAGACGATAAAGTTGAACTGACCGCACAAATCTTCATTCCTCGTAAAGCCGGTGGAGGAGAAAGCACAGGTGGAGGCGGCAGTCCGAGCGGTGTCACATTAATTCGCACAGCAGAAGGGCGTACCATTGCAGAATCGCTTAACCGGCTGCAACGTAAAATTGCCCGAAATATGTTCTGGGGACATTGTGAAGCCATTGTGCTTAGTGAAGCTGCGGGCAAACACGGAATCCGTGAATATATTGATTTTTTCCTCCGTTATCCGCAGATTAGGGAACATGCTTATGTATTTTCCACCACAGAAGCTGCGAAAGATATCCTTGCCTTGCTTGATCCACTAGAGAGGAGTTCTGCCGAATCTCTGCGTGAAATGGCCAATATGAAACTGGGTACACGTACAACGGTGCTTGACTTGGCCAAATCCATCGAAGGACCTGGCGCTTCCGCCATCCTGTCGCGCATGTTGATTCTGCCACCGGAAGAAAATCAGGATAAATTGACAACCACGCCTTATATCAAGGGACTAAGTCTCTACAAAAATGATCGTTACATCAGAACCGTTACTGAACCGCTATCGGTTGGTGTACTATTGCTCGCCAAAGAATTGAACAACATCATTATGCCTGTAGATTTTGAGCAGTCCAAGGGTTCTTTTTCGATACGTCCTCTTGACATTCAAACGAAATATAAGCCGAAAATTTCGGGCGGACGCTGGAGCATGGCAGTTGACATTCAGACACGGGGCGAAGTGGTGTTAAACACGACAGATGAGAACCTTACCGACCCTGCGGTGCTGAAAAAACTGGAACAGGCATGGTGCAAGAAACTCTCCAAAATGGCTGAAAATGCTTTGCGCATGTCCCAACAGGAGATGCATACCGATTTGTACAAATTTGCGGTGGAATTTCGCAGATATTACCCGAAACAGTGGAAAGAACAGCAGAAAAACTGGGAAACGATCTATTCCGAACTGGACGTGAAGATAAAGGTGAAGGCTCATGTGGTACGTACTGGCAAGTCCACTGGACCGCAGGGCATTCCTGATGAGGATGAGCATTGAACGGTCAAATTTTCAGGCACGTAAATACGCAATCGGAAGGAGAATTTTATGAAGCTGGCGTCCGTTCTGGGCATACTGATACTCGCTGCAACAATCATCTATGTGGAGTGGAATTACAGTAAGGAGAAGAGAGCCAAGTGGCTCTCAGCAGGATTCACTTCTGTGAGTGCGTTGATTGGCATTGTGCTGCTTTTTGATTCGAACTTGCCAGGACCAAGTGATGTGGTTAAGCTTCTGTTTGGACGTGTGGATCAGATGATGAAATAACATAAGAAGAACCACACTCCGTTGCCGGGTAATGTGGTTCTTCTTTGTTTTGACATGTTGAATAAGATAAACGAACCAATCTATTCCTTGATGACGGAAGTATTAATGGCTTCTTCCATCTCGGCATCATACAAGCGGAAAATCCCTAATCTCCAGAAAGGCGCTCCCTTAAGATCAGAACGTTTGGCCAAGCCAAGCTTATCGTCTACGTAGGATGAGGTTTCACTGTTCAGACTGCGACGCAGGAGCTTTTGTTTAGGGACACCCACACTTAGCAAGTTGAATAGCCTCATGGACCCATGTAGATTATATTCATGCACTGAATTGCGTTATAAACGCATTTAGATTTCCTAGTTATTCCATTTAAAACACAATATTTCAAACTATAAACACTGTATTTATACGTGAAACTCTGTAATGTGATAAAATAGATCTCAAAAAAGCCGGGATCTGCGGATCACGCATTACGGAGGCGTGAAACATGGAACGTAACGCTATGCTCGAATTCGACCCGTTCATCACAGAGCTGGCGGAGAAGCTGCACGTACACGGATATTATGCCTTTTATGGCGAGCACTACAATGAGACCGATATGGAGCAGTACCGCAGACACCTATTCACCTCATTCAGCAATATCGTATGGGTGGAGCTGGATGCACGCAAAAAGTATATGATTGTGGATCACCGTGGACGCAACACGGTTATGAAATTAATCGACGGTATGCTGAACACCCGTAGAACGCTTCGGGCCAATCTGGCGATGGCTGGTACAGACACCTCCGAAGTCCAGCAGGAAATTACGCACATGATGCAGCTTGTGCATATGTTAAATTTCACAACCTTCCGTTCATAAGTGGAGATACAAGAGTAGAATCTGGTGGATGTCTCCGGAAGTTGGTTTGCTTCAACTGGACACAACGCTAATGAATCTGTCGCACCTTATTGTGAGGATTAGTCTGGATCGGAATGGCTAACGAACGTCAGCCACGTTAATTCAGTAAAAACCTGATGAATGACATGCAAAACAAGGGAATAAAGCGTCTACGATTCGTTAATTCGCCGAAACTGCGGATTTACGTCGAATAGCACGTGCTAGGTTCGTTAAAAGGTAAATAACGAGCCGTTGCGAATGTATCCAGATCTACCAATCACAAAAGGGGTGTGCCGTCCATATTTATGGCGGCACACCCCTATTTATATAACTACCCACTACCCATCATTTGTAAAGTAAGCTCAGTCTTAAAATAAGTTCATGGAAAGCTGCAAAGTAGTGAAGGAGACGAAATCGATTCTGTAGAAGCGGAGCGTTTGCCTAAAAGCTTTCTGCAAGAAAGCTACTTCGGAAGCATATGCTATCGTCGGATTTTACCCTTTGAGAAGGGGAATCCAAAAAATCCGACGATAACAGCGATCGAAAGAACGATTCGTATCCGTAACGGCCACTTGCACGCTTTCCAATACTTATTTTTCACATGAACTATACTTTACAAACTTTTTAAAAACTGAACAATCGTCAACAACCCTTTATCAAAGTTCTCCAGGTTGAAATGCTCATTCGGTGCATGCAGATTCTCGTCTGGCAAACCGAAGCCCATCATAACAGCCGGGATACCAAGCACGCGTGAAAGTTTCTCCACGATCGGAATGGACCCGCCGTCTTTCGTAAACAGGGCACGAACACCGTACACTTGCTCATAAGCATCGGCTGCCTTTTGCAGGAATGGATTGGAAGGATCTGTATTGAAAGCAAAGGCTTTCTCAATCTGTTTTATATCCAGCGTTGCGCCTGGTTGGACGTGAGCGCGCAGATGTGCTTCGATACGGTCCAGCACATGCTGTGGATCTTGATCCGCAACAAGGCGGCAGGTAATTTTGGCATGAGCTTCCTTCGGAATAACGGTTTTGGTGCCTTCACCTTGGAATCCACCCCATACGCCATTCAGTTCCAGGGTCGGACGTGCGCCAACACGTTCCACGAACGAGTAACCTTCTTCCCCATACAATTGCTCCAGTCCAAGGTCTTGACGAAGCTGTTCTTCATTGAAGCCCTGCTTCACGAACTCTTCTCTCATCTCAGGAGAGAGCGGCAAAACGCCATCATAGAAACCATCTACGCTCACGCGGCCTTGCTCATCATGCAGCGAAGCGAGCAGGGTTACCAATGCGTGCAGTGCGTTCGGTACACCGCCTCCAAATGAACCGGAATGCAGGTCCGTGTTGGCTGTGTTCAGATCCACTTCGAGCGAGCAAAGACCACGCAGACCCGTGGAAATGGCCGGTTTTCCTTTTTCGAGCAAGGACGTATCCGAGATCAGTACCATGTCTGCACGCAGCTTGTCTGTATTGTCGTTCAGGTAGATCGGCAGATTCGGGCTGGAGATTTCCTCTTCGCCTTCGATGCAGAATTTCACATTAAGGGGAAGTTCCTTGTTTTCGGCAAGCAGAGCTTCAACCGCCTTGATATGTATGAAGATTTGTCCTTTGTCATCCGTAGCACCGCGTGCAAACAGCTTGCCGTCCCGAACGGTAGGTTCGAATGGAGGTGTTTCCCACAGGTTAAGCGGATCGACAGGCTGTACATCATAGTGTCCATAGATCAGTGCGGTTGGTTTGCCGGGTGCATGCAGGTGATCTGCATATACAATCGGATGTCCCGCTGTTGGAATAACCTCTACATTTTCCATACCTGCACGAGTGAGTGCATCTGCAGCCCATTGTGCCGCACGGTTAATATCCTCTTTATGTGCCGAAATGGCTGAAATACTTGGAATGGACAACCATTCGTTTAATTCTGCCAGATGTTTCTCTCTATTTTCTTGAAAATAAGTTTGTTCCTTCATTAAAAGGCCTCCTTCATGTTTTGCTTTATCCTATTGTAATCCATTTCGATGCGTTAATAAAACATTGGTTAAAAAATGCTCTGCTGCATACCGTTTCATTCCCCTGGAAATTATGCGTATAATACAAGAAACGGATTTCATCCATATATTCTCATGTAAACCATTCAGCAGGGGAGTTGAGGGAGTTCCCATGACAGTCAGACCATACGCAAGCAGGCAGGTGAGCGCAGATGGAACCAGTTAGGAAGGGAAGGTCCTCCGGCATACTCACGCGTTGGCCAGGGTTAACCACAGGACGACATAAAGGGCGTTTTTATCGAAATAGTCTGATGCTTATTCTGCTCATTGCCAGCATTCCCGGACTGATTACAGGCATCGTGATGTACCAGTTGGTCGTTGGCCAGATGGAAAATGAATTTAATCAGATGCACCAAAGCCAGATTGAGAACCGGGCGCGCAACGTGGACGACCAACTCGCTTATCTGGAGATGACCTTGTCCCATTGGGCTTTTGAACCCAGGTTTGGCAATGCGCTGCGAACGCTGGATTTTGTGTATTATTTCAACGAAACACAGGAGATCGTCACCACACTGTACGTGCTGCAAGGCTCTCATCCGCTCATCAAATCCGCGCAGCTATATTTACAGGAACCGAAACCGATTTTGTTTAACCGGGATTATAACGCGTTGAAGGATAAAGCCAAAATACAGGCCTATGATCGCTATCTGACGATGGGCAACCATGTGTATTGGACAGACTGGATTGCGAGCCAGAGTAGTGATAAGGCATCTCAAGCAAATGGTAGTATCCTGCATACCGATCCGGGTAATGCACTGGTTCTTGTACATAAGATTCCGGGTGAAAGCATTAATCCATTTGGTGCCCTAATTATTACACTGGATAATGACAAAGTCGCCAGCTTGTTGAAAACGCTTACTCCATATGATGAAGGGGTAACCTTTCTCATGGACCAGCAGGGCAATACACTGGTTACCGGTAATCCGGCAGCAGGGAAGGCCGACCTTGCTTTTGAGCAGCAGCTCAAAGAAGAAATTGCCCTGAATTCAGACGCGCATTCCTTTCTTTTCAAATATGAGGACGAAACTTATTCGGTGTCCTATGGATCATTGAGTCGGATTGATTCGGACTGGACATATGTCTCCGCAGCTCCGCTGACATCGGTGACCTCGCCCGTGAAGCTCGTATCCAAAATTATTGTCATTGCGAGTGCAGGCAGTCTTATCCTGGGGTTGGTATTATCCTGGTTTGCTTCACGCAGAATATATTCCCCCGTAGCAAGGATGTTACATCTATTGACGCCGGGCAGGAATGAAGCAACAACAGATACCAGGCTGGATGAATTCCAGCTGCTGGAACAGCAATGGAACGAATTGACTTCGCAGAGTCTGACCGCCCGTCGGCAGTTGCAGGAGCAGCTTCCCCATTTGCGGGACAGCTTTGTATTACAACTGGTGCAGGGGCATCTGTATGCCTATAACGAGCAGGATCTCCAGCAGCGGATGAGGAATCTTGGCTTTGAGGTGGAAGGCCAGCAGTTTTTGCTGCTTCAGATGTATTTTACGGGCTATGCCCAGTTACAGGGTCGATTTGGGAGCCAGGATACGGGGCTGGTTACCTTTGCGGCAGTGAATATCATTGAAGAAGTGGCCAAAAATGTTTTCAGTCAATTTAGTGTGATGAACTTTCACGACCTGTCTTCAGCCATGCTTGTGATTGCTCCCAATGACGAGCCAGTGAAATCACAAGCGTTATTATGGGGACAAGAGCTGGTGGAGGTCATAGGTCAGACTTTGAAAATGAACGTGACGGTAATCGTAAGCCGCCCGGCTGCTTCTCCTCAGGAATTACCGGGATTATTCATGGAGATGGAGCAGGCGGTTGCTTATCGCAGCGTGGAAGACGGAAGCCAGATCCTCGATCTGGAGGATGAGCAATGTTTCCGCAGAACCGAAGAAGCCTCGTATCCGCTGGGGCTGGAACGTGAGATTCTTCAGGCAATCAGGCTTGGGAAGAAGGAAGAGTCTGAGCGTGTACTGGAGCAATTTATGACCGAGATCACCCGAGCGGGCAGTTCCGAATTCCAGGTGCAGCAGATGATGCTTCAATTACTGGGAAGTATTCAGCATATGATGCTGCAGACCGGAGTAACGCCTTACAAGCTGTTTGGTGGCTGCAACATGTATGAGCGCTTGTCCACGATTCGCGAACCTGCACAAATGATGAAATGGATGATGGGAGAAGTATTGCTGCCATATGTGCAGGAGATTGAGATGCGATCCCAGGAGCCTCTGAAGCAGGTAGTGGAACGTACGATGTTGTTTATTGATGAGAATTATAGAAACGAACTTTCCCTGGAAGGCTGTGCAGATGCGGAGCAGATGACCCCTTATACATTAAGCAAGGCGTTCAAGCAGGTATCCGGTATGAATTTCATTGATTATTTAACACGGGTACGAATGGATGCGGCGAAGCAAATGCTGCGTGAGACCACGATGAAAATCAATGATATCGCAGGCGCTGTTGGATACCAGCACAGTTACTTTAATCGGATTTTTAAGAAACAGGAAGGTTTAACGCCGAGCCAGTATCGGGATCAATGGCAGGGTAAATAAACCTGTTTATCAGAGTTCATCACGGACCGGAATCCCGCTTCAGGGGACTCCGGTTTTTCATGTTTCACCTTGGGAACAAAGAAGGATAATCCTGCAAAAATGTGCAATAACCTCTACCTCAATATGTCCAAATTGAATTAGAAATGGCGTTATAGCGGGCTTTCGGGCCGCTTTGCACAACCATGCAAAAAATGAAGGTTGCCGGAAACAGGGCAGCTGTATAGTCTGAATAACAGATCGATTGATAACGCTTACATAAATAGGGAGGGGAGACATTTATGAACGGGAAGACGGACTGGAATGGAAATGGCGCTACAGCAGCTCAAGTGGAAATGGCCGCATTGCCCATGAAGCGGGAGTCCAACTGGAAGAGGCAGATCAAACGAAATAGATGGCTGTATGTGCTTGTGCTTCCCGGATTTTTGTACTTTGTCATTTTTAAATATTTGCCCATGTGGGGGATCGTTATTGCCTTCCAGGATTATCAGCCTTTTCTGGGCATTCGCGACAGTCAATGGGTGGGCATGGAGAACTTTACGAATTTCTTCTCCAATCCGGACTTCTTCCGTTTGCTAAGGAATACGCTCGTCCTTGCCCTATATGATCTTATATTCTTTTTCCCGGCACCGATTATCATCGCTTTGTTACTCAATGAAATCCGGGTCGCATTCTTCAAAAGAACGATTCAGACACTGGTTTATGTACCTCACTTTGTATCCATGGTCATTATCGCAAGTATCACTTATGTATTTCTGACTCCGCAAGGCGGGGTATTATATGACCTGATCTCCTGGATCACAGGCAAACCGATCGATGTATTGGCTAGTCCGGGGTCATTCCGTCCGCTCATTATTGTTCAGATGATGTGGAAAGAGATGGGCTGGGGAACGATTATCTTCCTCGCAGCACTTGCAGGTGTGGATACAGAGCAGTATGAAGCTTCAATTGTGGATGGTGCAGGTCGATTACGGCGCATGTGGCACATCACGCTTCCAGCGATCCGCACGACCATTGTTATCTTGCTCATTCTCAGGCTGGGGAACTTCCTGGATACCGGCTTTGAACAAATCTATCTGATGACCAACTCGCTGAATCGTGATGTGGCAGATGTATTTGATACGTATGTATACACCGTTGGGATTACGCAAGGGGCATTCAGTTACAGTACCGCGGTCGGGTTATTCAAGTCTGTGGTCGGCATTATTCTGGTGCTGGGCAGCAACAAACTGGCCAAGAAATTCGGGCATCCCGGAATCTATTAAACGTGTGTTGAGATCCATTCATAAGGAGGAAATCGCCCATGAACAGCCGTCTATACAACAGCCCTGCCGGCAGAGTGTTTGATATTTTCAATTACGTCATGCTGGGGATTCTGGGCATATTAACCGTCCTTCCTTTCCTGTATATTATAGGAAATTCATTCGCGACTGAAGCCGAGATAACCGAACGCAGTTTTTTCCTTATTCCGAAGGTGTTTTCATTCAGTGCGTATGAGTATATTTTTTCCTCGTCCACCATCTTCCGCAGTATAGGGGTTTCAATATTTGTTACAGTTGCAGGTACATTGGTCAATCTCTTCTTCACGCTGACGATGGCTTACCCGCTGTCCCGAAGTGACTTCTGGGGCCGGAATGTCATGATGAACATGGTAATTTTCTCTATGCTATTCGGCGGCGGGATGATCCCGACCTATCTCGTCATTCGTGGACTTGGACTTCTGGATTCCTATTGGGCCCTCATGCTTCCTGGCGCGATTAGCGCTTTTAACTTAATTGTTGTCAAAAACTTTTTTCAACAAATGCCGCCAGGGCTGGAGGAAGCGGCCCGCATCGACGGCTGTTCGGATCTTGGGGTACTGTGGCGAATTGTTCTGCCATTATCCAAACCGGTGATTGCCACATTTGCGTTATTCTATGCCGTAGGGCATTGGAATAACTTTTTTTCGGCACTCCTGTACATTTCCGACAGTGACAAATGGCCATTGCAAGTCATGTTGAGACAGATCGTTCTGCTCTCGCAGGCCAGTGTCGGAGATATGGCGAACATGGACCCCAATTTTGTACAGCCACCAGAGCAGTCCATTAAAATGGCGGTTATTGTGGTCGGTACCATTCCGATTTTGCTGGTGTATCCGTTTTTGCAGAAGCATTTTGCCAAAGGTGTCATGTTAGGTTCAATCAAAGGCTAAAGCCAAGGGGGAGAACGTATGGGACAAAAGACGGGATTCAAAAAAGGCGTATTGCTACTCTCTGCATCATTGGTATTGAGTACGATTCTGGGAGCTTGCTCCACGGACAAAGCAGGTTCAGGAACAGCTGCGGGTGGCACGAATCAGATCACGATCATGCTTCCGAACTTTGAAGCGGAGAATCCGCCGGATAACAGTCCTGTGATTCAGAAGCTTGAGGAATTGACCAAGATGGATGTGAATCTGCAATGGGTACCGAGCAGCTCTTATGAGGACAAATTCAATATTACGCTGGCTTCGGGCAAGCTGCCCGATGTTATGGTTGTGCTGGGCAAGTCCCCAAGTTTCATTAATGCGGCTCGTACCGGGGCTTTCTGGGAGCTTGGACCTTATTTGAAAGACTATCCGAACCTGAGCCAGATGAATGAAATTATTACCAACAATGCTTCCATCGATGGCAAAACCTATGGCATCTACCGCGCACGTGCTCTGGGACGTAACGGTGTCACGATCCGCAAGGATTGGCTGGAGAAGCTCGGTCTGGAAGAGCCAAAGACCATTGACGAGTTCTACAACGTATTGAAAGCGTTCACGAAGGATGACCCGGACGGCAACGGCAAAGACGACACCTACGGTCTGGTGGCAAGCAAGTTCACGGGTCCTTGGGATAACATGCAGATATGGTTTGGTGCACCCAACAAGTGGGGCGAGGATGGTAACGGAGGTTTGATACCGGCGCATGAGACACCAGAGTATATGGAAGCTCTGAAATTTTTCCGCCAAATCTATAGCGAAGGTTTGGTCAACAAGGACTTTGCCGTGATGGATGCGACGAAACTGCCTGATCCTTTTGTGAACGGGCAAGCAGGCGTGATGGTGGATGTGGCGGATAACGCACAGCGTATGGATCAGAAAATATTGGAGAAAGATCCGTCAGCAACCGGTCACGTGGATGTGCTTCAAGCGATGGAAGGTCCAAAGGGATTGCGCGATATGCCAACATCCGGCTATTCCGGCATGATCGCCATTTCCAAAAGCAGTGTCAAAACGGAAGAAGATCTGAAAAAGGTGTTGAGTTTCCTGGATCAACTAAATGAACCTGAATTGCAGGCGCTGCTGGGGAACGGACTGGAAGGCAAGCAGTATGAGAAAAAAGAGGGTTACATCATTCCGACCACGGACAAACTGGCGCTACGAGATGTACAGGGTTTGAACCAGATCCTCATGTTTATTCCAGAGGATAAAACACTTCGTGTGCAGCAGACCCCTGTTCGTGAAAAGGTTGCACAGGTGCAGAAAGCCAATGAGGAGATCGTCATTGCCAATCCTGGCGAACCGCTGATTTCCGATGTGTATGCGCAGAAAGGACCACAGCTGGATAACATCATTAATGATGCCCGTATCAAATTCATCGTGGGGCAGATAGATGAAAAAGGCTTCCAGGATGCTGTTGCATTGTGGAAAAGCAGTGGCGGCGATGACTATGTCAAAGAAGTGAATGAGCTGTACGCTGCACTGAAGTAGTTTGATGTTCCAGAGCCCGGCAGCCTTGCTTGTAGTGCAAAGGTGCAGCCGGGCATTTCCGTATATGCATAGTTCAGGACAATTAAAACCATCTTCATCTCTGTTTTTGTGATTTATAGCTTCCAGTCTTTGGATTTTGATGTATAATCAATGCGAAACAAACCTATTTGAACTTAAATGAACGTTATCGGTAGATGGACGACCACTCTTGCACATACAGGGAGGAAGCGACATGTGGAACGGGGATGCATTTGAAAATCCCGAGGCGCAGTACCGGGTTCATCCCTTTTGGTTTTGGAATGGGGATATGGAAGAAGAGCAAATCAAACGGCAAATAGCCGAAATGTCCGCACAGGGCGTAGGTGGTTTTTTCATCTGTCCACGTCAGGGGCTGGAGATTCCCTATCTGTCCGAAGCATGGTTTGACAAAGTACGGATTGCAGTGGAAGCGGCGGCCGCCTGCGGCATGCAGGTATGGTTATATGACGAGTATCCCTACCCAAGCGGGATGGCTGGCGGTGAGGTGACACTTGATTTTCCTGAGGCGAAGCAGCGCCAGCTTGTACATCAGCATATTTGTGTTCATGGCGGAGAAACAGTGGATCATGAGTTGCCGTGGGGTCGAATTTTAGTGGCGAAGGCAATACCCAAGGATGCGCAGGGCCAAAGATTGTGGCATGAATCCATTGATTTGCGCAGTAACATCGGCAATATCCAGACTGATCAGGTGTATCAGGAGACAGGACTCACGTCGTATAATCGCAAGCGGTTTTTTACATACCGAACGGCTTTTCGCCTGTTGTGGAAAGCTCCCGCTGGGGAATGGGACGTGATTATATTTCAGGAAGAAGAGATGCATGATTTCAAATATTACGGCAACTTTGTAGACCCGTGTCACAAAGAAGCGATGAGCCGTTTTATTGAACTGACCCACGAACGGTATAAGGAAGCCGTTGGAGAACAGTTTGAAAGCGTAATTAAAGGTATGTTCTCCGATGAAATTGCGCCGCTTGGGCGTATCCCCTGGTCTCCACAGCTTCCTCACTATTTCAGTGAACGCTGCGGTTACAGTCTGATCGAGTCGCTACCCGGTCTGCTGCATGGCGATGTCCCAGATGCAGAACGAATTCGGTATGACTTCTACCAGTCGTTACATCTGCTGCTCAGGGAGTCGTATCACAAACAGGTACATGACTGGTGCGAAAAAGCAGGGATTCAGTATGCGGCAGAAGTGCCCGGGGTAAGGATGACCACGCAGTTGTTTAGCCATATGCCAGGTGGAGATTCCGCGCACGAGAAAATCGGACGCCCCTTATCCTGGATTCTGGAACGGTATGGCAAAAAAATGCGCGACAATCCGAAGATGGTCAGCTCACTTGCCAGACAGTTGGGACGAAGCCGTAATCTGATTGAGTGTTTCCACAGTGTAGGCTGGTCGATGACCTTACAGGATGCCAAATGGATGATTGACCGGATGGCAGCCATGGGTACCAACTTTTTTAATTTTCACGCCTTCTTCTATACCATCGACGGACTTGCCAAGCATGATGCACCGCCATCCCAGTTTATACAGAACCCGTATTGGCGTCATTTCCGGCAGTTGGGAGATTACGCGGGGCGTTTAAGCTATCTGATGAGCACCGGGACAGCGGACATTCGAATTGCCGTGCTTGATCCAACGACCACGTTCTGGAGCCTGATGGGAAATCCGTTACACGGGTTCGAATATGGCGGAGAAGACGAAGCAGAACGGACGCAGCTGGATCGTCTCACGAACGATTGGATGCGGATCACCTCGCATCTGCTCGAAAACAGACGTGACTATGATCATCTGGACCCCGAGCTGTTAGCGGAAGCTGTGCTGGCAGAGGGCACGATTCAGATTGGCGCTGCACGTTATGAAGTGCTGATTCTTCCACCGATGCTGAACCTGGAGGCAGCAGCCTGGCAGCAGGTGAAGCAGTTCGTGGAACAGGGAGGAACGGTTATATCTGTAGGCATGCCGCCGTATGTAGCCATCCAGCCAGGAAGCCCTGTAGGAAATGAGGCCGCCCAATTCTTTGGTGCAGGTAACCAGCCGCATGAGGCATATTGGGGCAATGCGGACGAAACAGGTCATGACAGCAGCGAATTGATGTGGCAGCAGGGACAGGGAAATGCCTATTTTCTACCTGCGGGAACAGGTCGCGGGGATGACTTCTCCTTGGAACTGATCTCCCTGCTGCTGGATCAGGTACTGCCCGAACCGATCTGTTGGATCATGGAAGAAGAAAGTGCGTCGCTGCTTATGCAGACCCGTCAATTATCGGACGGAGAGTTTATGATCTTTTTGTCCAACCAGGAAGGACAACAACTTGAAGGGCAATTGAAAATGGTAGCCAAGCGCTTATGGACGGATGTGGATCTTTCAGCGGGTACAACTCTGCTGGCGGAACGGCTCAATCTGGAGAACGGACAGCGTGAACCATTGCCGTTTACCAGCAGTGGTGGTGAATGGTGCATTTCGTTAAAGCTTGCTCCCTATGAAGCACATGCGGTAAGGCTTACTTTACAACATGCCCAAGAGGCATTAGAGGAGAATTCTTTTGCTCTGAATCAAACAGGGACGAAGTCTGGCGCGGGTCGTTTAGTTACTGAGACTGAGAACGAACCCTATACCATTCAGCTTCCTTCGGAAGGGCCATGGCGACTGGAAAGCGTACAGTCCAACACACTTCGCATGGGGCAGTTCAACGTAACAGCTTCCAATGACAACGGTGTAATTTTTGAACGTAATCATGTTGCAGTCAAACCGTTTATTGACCAGGCGGCGGAATTATCGGAGAACCATCATCTGCCGCTCCAGTTTAATCAGGTATTTGGCACACCGAAGAAAGCATCCGTTGCCTACCCAATCCAGTGCAAGTATACGACTACATTTGAGCTGAGAACGGCATTGGCAGAATGTCTGTTATTCATGGACAGGGCGGCGATATCAGGTGACTGGATCATGGAAATCAACGGAGAACCGATTGGACCCGATCAATTTGAGCCAATTGAAATTACCGATCACCATAATATTGGCTGCAATATAACTGCGTTGTTGCGCAACGGCCTGAATGAAATGACCGTTACCATACAGGTTACGAGGGATGAAGAAGGTATCGTTGATCCGCTGTATCTGCAAGGGAGGTTTGGCGTGGAATTCCATCATGAAGGCATGGTCTCTCTCGTTCGTGAGCCGGATACGGCGACTCGAATTGGACCTGAGCCACAGCCGTTTTATCCCCATTTTGCAGGAGAGATGAGTTACAAACGCAGCTTCTGGGTGAATCAGCCTACTGAAGAAGTCGCCTCCTTTGAACTGGAATTCAGCGACTGGCAGGTGCAGGATGTGGTAGAAGTACGGGTGAATGGTTACAGTCTGGGCGTTCGATGCTGGTCTCCATATCGCTGGAGGGGAGAAGTCTCCTGGCTGCGAGCAGGGGATAACGATATTGAAGTACGCGTTACCAATACATTAATCGGACTGCTGGAAGGTACGTATTTTGACTCGGGTAGCCACCGTTTGCTGGAAGCTGGTCATGTATCAGCTGAAGAATAAACCTCACAAGATAAACGGATTTATTCCTTAAGGAGTTAGAAGGATCGTTGATCTGCTGTTCTACAGCAAGGATAATGAAAAGCCGGAAAAAAGCAATTGAACGTACATTTACACGATAACGAAGAAACAGTGTGATTCATTCGCTATTGAAGAAGCAAGTGGGAGGAGAAATGATGGGACATCGTATCCAGTTTGACCGCTACCCGGGTGGCGTGATGAAGGCTTTGACGTTCAGTTATGACGATGGTGTGGTACATGATCGCAGACTGGTGGAAATTTTCAATCAACATGGACTGCGGGGCACATTCAATCTGAATTCCGGTACGCTGAGCAAGCCTGGCCGAATTGAGACGACAGAAGTTGCGGATTTATATGCTGGGCATGAAGTGGCTGTACATACGGTCACCCATCCCACATTGCCCTATGTCCCGGATGAGCTGCTGACCGAAGAGATCATGGAAGATCGGAGAGTGCTGGAACAGCTGGTCGGTTATCCGGTGCGAGGTATGGCCTACCCGAATGGGGGTTATGACCGTTCACTCAGCACCAAGCTCGAATGGCTTGGCATCGATTATGCACGCACGGTTGAATCCTACGGCAGGTACACACTGCCTGAGCGGCCGCTCGAATGGCATCCAACCTGCCACCACAACCATGATTTGACAACCCATGCCGAACGATTTATCCAGCATACGAAGACAGGTACGCCACTCCTGTTATATGTATGGGGTCACAGCTATGAATTCAATGATAACGACAATTGGCAGATTATTGAACAGTTTGCTGAGCAGATTGGCGGTCGGGATGACATCTGGTACGCCACAAACATCGAAGTGATTGCTTACTGGAAAGCGGTCAAACGCCTGGAATGTTCAGCAGACCGGTCGATTATCCACAATCCATCGGCTATCTCTGTCTGGTTTACGGCGGATCAGCAGGTGGTTGAAGTGAAGGCTGGCGAGACATTGCGACTAACCGAACGAATTAAGGTATAGGAAGGGAGCTGAAGATCATTCGTTATTTTCATGAGAACGAGGCGATTGCAGGCAAGGTGTATGATTCAATTCCGGATATTTTGACTACCGTGGCACAGCGTTATATTGGGGACCATCCGAAACACTCCTTTTTGTTCCGAGCGTACCACCGTGGAGGCTTCCGTAGACTGGGGGATTATCGTTATGATCTGAATTTGGATGCCAAATGGAAAGAGGCTCGTGCAGGCCAGTACGTGTACGTATGGGGCAAGTTGTGGAGCCAACAGGAGGCTACGTTAAATACGGGACTGAACTGTTATAGTCCGGTGACGGTCTATGTGAACGGAGAAGAGATTTTCAAATCGGAGCTGTTGCAGGAGTTATTTCCCGAGCGAAGAACCCAGATTCCGATTTCCGTGAAATATGGCTGGAACGATGTGCTGCTTTGTTTTGTAAAAACAGAGGTGGGATTCGGCGGGATCTACGGAACAGCCTCATTTAAAAACTTCCCGCTGCACTTCCTCACACCTGGTTTGGACCGCCAAGGACAGGAGGGTTGGCTGTACTCGGAACCAGTCGATGAACCTTTATCATCACTCCCTCGTGATGGCATGACTGAAGCAGAAACGGGCCTCTCCTGGTATCCGCGCAGGGACTGGACAGAAGGGGAACAGAAGGCTGGAGCTTTCGCCAGAATCTTTGGGACAGAGCAGCCTGCTGTTGCGTACGCATGGTCCAAACTGGATGTCATCCAACCGGGATCGACACCTGTTCTTCTGCAAGGAAAACATGAAGGTGCCCTCACCCTGTACGTTGATGGCAAGGAGATATATTCCGCTGGGCAAAGCGGTAATTTCCGCGTTGAACTGCCTCGCCGATACGGTGGTTCTGATCTGGTAGCGAAAGGTGAAACCAAGGCTGGGAGCGAGTTGTGGGGATTCACACTGGAAGATGCGAAGACCTCAGGGACGAAAGGCTGGAGATTAAGACCACCTCATCCGGTTGCAGGATGCCACGATGCGTGGCTGTTTACGGGTGTATTTTCCCCAGGATCTGAACCATCTCCCCAAGATATTGTGGTAAAAGATACCGTATTTGATGATGGAGCCCAAGGCGTATACTGGCATGTGGATCTTCCTGAAACGAGTGTCCGTCCCTATTTGGAAAATACCCATTATGGCAAATGGAATTATCCACTCGGGGTCACCCTGCTTGGACTTCTTCAGATTGGCCAGGAGTTGGGACGTGACGACTATGTTCAGTATGTGCGTGACCATATCGGCCTGAGTACGTCGTTTGACCGTTATGGTCTATGGGATCGGGAAGGGTACGGCGCCGCGGGAATTAATAATCAGTTGTCTGCGATCGACAGTCTGGATGACTGTGGTTCGTTTGGATCTACTTTGCTGGCAGCGATGGAACTCGGCGACATTCGTGGGGGGAGAGATACCGCAGATCGTATTGCGGGCTATATTACGGATGAACAGGAACGTCTGGACGACGGAGCCTTTTACCGTGTTCGTGGCAGCGGAGAGATGCGCCAGGAAACGATGTGGTGTGATGATCTGTATATGAGCACACCTTTCCTGATGCGGTACGGTCAGTTGACGGGAGATACTTCTTATTGGGATGATGCGATCAACCAGTTCCTGATGTTTCGCAAATATCTGTATATTCCCGAACAACAGATCATGTCCCACGTGTATGATTTTGTGCGTGGACGGGCGACAGGTATACCATGGGGGCGCGGGAACGGATGGGTTCTGTTTTCGCTAACCGAACTACTGTCGATTCTGCCAAGCGATCACGTCAAACGGCCGGAACTGCTGGGCTTCTACCGGGATTTATGTCAGGGGTATCTGGCGCTGCAAGGTGAAAATGGTCTCTGGCGTCAGGTGCTGAACCGCCCGGATTCGTATGAGGAAACCTCCTGCACGTCCATGTTCATCTACGCCTATGCCCGCGGTATTCGTGAAGGCTGGCTGGAGCAGCCAGCGGCCTACCTGGATGCGGTACGCATAGGATGGGAGGGTATGACCCATCTGTCCATTGATTACAAAGGCAATGTGTACGGTGTATGCCGGGGTTCCGGTTACTCCTTTACCGCACTCTATTACCGGGATGATCTGGGATGGATTCTGAACGATACGCACGGTATCGGCATTGTGCTTCTGGCCGGGATTGAGGTGTATAAAATGAACCAGCAGCTGAGCCGGATTTCGCTCGACTCTTCGGTTAAAGCCGTGCAACGCTAGTACAGCAATCATGAGTTCATCTGCATATAACCTAACGACAAATAAAGCGGCACAGCCTTAGTGGCTTACCGCTTTTTCGTTATGAATGGAAATATTCCATTCACATTCCAAATTAAACGTGTGGCTAAAACAGCTCCAATTGCTCCGGTCCTTCTTCCTGCTCCGGCTCCGTACGGTCAGGGAAGGGCTTCACGGGCTGCTCCAGCAGCTCCATCATCATCTGTGCATTGGCAGCGGCGTCGCCGCCCGAGTTGTTGTTGAAAATCACATATACATCTTTGCTCTGCTCCTGCAATTCCTCCAGATAACCTTTCCACTCCAGCAGCTCTTCCTGGTTGTAGCGATACAGATAACGGGTTTCGCGCCAATTAGGTGCACCATTCTGATGCCAGCCTGATACATTGCGCCCATGCATACGCACCAGTGTCATTTCGGCATCGGTAGCCTCAGGTACAATAGGGATAGATCCTGGACCCGCCTGAGGTTCATCACAGACGCTGTGAATCCAGCCCTGTTCCTTTAGAAATGCCAGCGTCCGTTCACGCATGCCCTCTTCATACCAGCTGCGATGACGAAATTCGAGGGCACAAGGGATGCCTTCCATTCTCAGTTTTACTTCACGCAGTTCATTGACGTTGTCCCGATTGCATTCAAACCACGGCGGGTACTGGAACAAGGCCGCTTGCATCTTGCCTGCTTCCATGACAGGCTCCAGGGATTCGCGAAAGGCCTTATACATCTCTGAGGTGCTTGTGAAATAGGGTTTTCCTCGCAGATGTCCGGTCATCCCTTGATAGGCTTTGACGATAAAAGCAAAGGATTCCGGCGTTTCCGCTGCCCAGCGTGCCATCCGGTCCCGAGGCTGAACGGCGTAGAAGGAACTGTCTACCTCCACGGTCGTAAAATATTGTCCATACAGACGGAGCTTGTCTTTCGCTTTGGTACGGTTGGGGTACAAATCCTCCTGATCTCCCCAGCCCGTAAGTCCAATCCGAATCATAAATAACACCTCCTGCTGCTTTCCTCTTATGTTAGCGTTATGTTTCAGTTGTCTCATGTTGTTCATGAAGTGAAAATGCCATAGTGGTTCTGTATCAATCTTCTATGTATAGTTAACCGATTTGCGTGGGCCTGACTATGTTTAACATTATATCGTGTGGTATCCGGCCGTTCAATGTGGACGATCCTTGGAAATTTTTGAGTTTGAAGGATAAAGACGATACAATGGCTAAAAGCTATAGAGATATGATCCGGCTGATAGAACAGCTTATTACGGATAGTTGGGCCAGTGACCATGTGGAGGGCGATACGTAATGACGGAATGGTATGAAAAGAGTTTTGGAGAAGACTACCTTCTTGTGTACAAACATCGGGATGTGCAAGGCGCATATCAGGAAGTACATAAAATGATCAATTGGTTAAAGCTTGAGCCAAAGTCCAAGGTGCTTGACCTGTGCTGTGGTATGGGTCGACATTCTCTGGCCCTGGCTGACGCTGGTTTCCAGGTGACCGGAATCGACCTGTCTGATGTGCTTCTGCGTGAAGCACGCAATATGGACACCGAACATCGTGTAGAGTGGTATCACGCCGATATGCGTGAGCTTCCGTTGAAAGGCGGATTTGACGCCGTGGTCAATCTGTTTACATCATTTGGTTATTTCCGAGAGGATGGAGAGCAACTAAGAGTGTTACGCGCCATTCATCGGATGCTGAAGCCAGGTGGCAGCTATATTATTGATTTTATGAACACGGCTTATGTGACTCGTCATCTGGTGCAGCATTCAACACGTGAAAGCGAAGGACAGAATATTGAGGAGTTTCGCAAGATCGAGAATGGATTTGTGCAAAAAGAAATTCACATCACCGATACCGTATCGGGCCAAAAACCGCGGATCTATCAGGAACGCGTCAAGCTGTACACTCGCGAACAACTACGTGATCTGCTTCACGAGGCAGGACTCGTGGTGGATCAGGTACATGGCGGTTATGATGAAGAAAAGTACGATGAGCAGGCATCGCCGCGGATGATTTTTGTCGGTCATCGGCCTGAGCAGTAGAGTCGGAGGAGAATATTAATGAAGCAAACGGAATCCATTTCCATGCCAGCAGGCATGCATCGGGTCAAGATTACTATGGCTTTTCCACTGCGTTGGGTGAACAGCTATGTGCTTCATGAACCGGATGGAACAATAACGATTGTTGACCCGGGACCACGCAGTACTGAGACGGAACAGGAGTGGCACGAAGCACTTGCAGATTTCAATTTAACTTTTCAGGATATTAGTCAGATTGTACTGACCCACCATCACCCCGATCATCTGGGGTTGTCCGGCTGGATACAGCAGCAAACGGGTGTGCCTGTTCGAATGTCCACACGATCCCGCCAGGAAGCGGATTACATGTGGGGAACAGAGGCAACCATCAATACCGTTTTACCTGAATATTATAGTCGCCATGGCATGCCGGAAGACAAGACGCAGCAGATCCGCGAACATATGGGGGGATTCATCTCACAGATTACGCCACTTCCGGTAGTGACACCGATTGAAGATGGTGAATGGCTGGTTATGGGCGGGAAAAAGTGGCTTGCTGTAGAAACCGGTGGTCACGCCCCAGGGCATCTATCCTTCTATGCGCCGGACTCCAGAGAGATCTTGTGTGGAGATGCCGTATTGCCGCAGATTTCACCGAATATCAGCTTGCAGCCGGGAAGTGACGATCAACCTTTATTATCTTACATGGAAGGGCTGCATCGACTGGGGGCTTTGGATGTAGAAGTGGCATATCCTGGCCATCGGAATCCGTTTGGTCATTTTGCCGATCGAACGGTTCATCTGCTCACTCATCATGAAGAGCGCCTACAGAAGATGATGGAGCAAATCCGCGAAGCACCGACGAATGCGTATGATATCTGTGTGTTTATGTTTGGTGACCGATTGGGAACACATCAGCTTCGTTTTGCGATGAGCGAAACTTTGGCGCATCTGCAAGAATTGATCCGGCGAGAGCATATTGTACAGGAGCAGCAGCCCGACGGAGTGTTCTTTTTTATCGAAAATACTTAGAGGATGACAAGACTTTGACCAGGAGAACTGCCTGTTCAGAGTCTTTTTTTTGCGTGTGACGACTCAAATAAATGAAAGCTTTAGTCTCTCTTAACCGTTCATTCATCTTCTTTTAAGGCAGCACTTCTATGATGAATGCATGAACTTCGCCAGAGAAAGCAGGGAAGAGCGATGACCAGGAAAAAACGAAATCAATGGAGAAAATGGCAAGCCTCAGCGGCAGCAACGTTGACCGTGGCTGCACTCTTTCAATATGTAAGAACTTCTGATGCCTTTGATGTCGCTTATGCGGCGGCTAATGGTACCGATATAAGCAGTACAGCTTCTACCCAGATAGATGCTCAGGATGATGTCATGGACGAATGGACGAACAACACAGATAACAATTCCGATGCATCGTCCAATGAGGGTGATAGCCTGGATGAGGGAACGACGGATGGAAGCACTGCCATCGGTTCGAATCAAGGCAGGTCGTCGGGTGGCTGGATAACAGATCAGAACAGCAATCAGGATACTGACTCCGGATATAGTCGTGGCAATTATCAGTCACGCACAGGTGCGTCATGAGCCGCACGGAGCAAGTCTCCCGTCTTCTCAAGTTCCGCTTCCGGGCGATGAACACGAACGTGGAAGTTCAGTTAGCCGCAGGACGGGAAGAGGCTGAGCATGCGGCAGCCATGGTGAAGAATTGGTTCGAAGCGCAGGAACAGCGTTTCAGCCGATTTGTGGCAGACAGTGAATTGAATCGTCTGAATCGTTGCACAGGGTGGATGCCCATATCCGCAGCAATGGACGAAGTGTTAAGTTTGGCATACGGTTATATTGGTCAGACGGAAGGGATTTTTCAGCCGGGTATTTCTCAGGCTCTGCGGGCTTCTGGTTATGATGTCAGCTTCGAACAGCTGCAACAAAGAAGAGGACTTCCTCAATCAGGAACCGAACGCAGATTGGACATTAAAAATTTGAAAATAGCAGATATGCTGAGAGACGAATATGACTATAGCCGCCCACGTTGGATTCAAAGGGAAGGCAGCCGAATGGTTCATAAGGACCCTGGGACTGAGCTGGACCTTGGAGGCATTGTTAAGGGTTGGGCCGTTGAGCGTATCGCCGATTGGCTGCAACGTACACTTCATATTTCGGCCGGATTAATCAATGCAGGTGGAGATATTCAGGCATGGGGAACAACATCTCATCCGATGTGGTCCGTGCAAGTCACTGACCCGTATGAGGAGAAGCGTGATCTGATAGGGAGAATTCAATTGAGGAAAGGTGCGGTGGCCACTTCAGGAGTGATACGAAGACAGTGGCAGAATACGGACGGAAGCCTCTCACATCACTTAATTGATCCCCGGAAGATGGAGCCAGCAGATACGGATGTGCTACAGTGTACCGTTCTGGGCCAGCATACATCGCAATGTGAGATTATTGCCAAGACCGTCTGCATTTTGGGAAGTGCCGATGCAGTAGGTTGGTTAAACCGTCATTACGATCGTCATGACGTCCTGTGGATGACCCGGGATGGGAGCACTTATTTTAGAGGAAATACCGGTACGCTCGCTGAACGCTGGCCTGGTTTCGATCCGGATCACCGCTTCAGTCTTATATAAACGACAAGTCTATCAGATATGGGGGAGCCGGTTATGGCGCAATGGATTGTAGATTACCTGCCGACGTGGAATATCATTCGAATTAGTGGGATAGCCGCTTATTTGCTGCTCTTTGCCGGTGTGTTTCTGGGGATTGCCCAAGGGATGCCTATAGCTAAAGGGAAACCCAAAGCAGCCATGTTTAAATGGCATACCCGAACGACCTGGCTCGCCTTTGGACTTGGACTCATTCATGCGTTAACCCTATATATTGATCACTATAGCCCATTTACCTGGAGTGAACTGCTCCTTCCGTTTACGGCTTCAGTACATCCGATTGGCAGCGGACTGGGCACGTTATCCTTGTATGGTTTGGTGATTGTACTGCTATCCAGTGATCTGCGTAACAAGCTTGGCCGCAAATGGTGGTTTATGTTCCATATGTTGTCTTATCCCGTATTCATCGGTTTACTGTTCCATGGTATGGTTACCGGCTCTGATTCAGGCAATGTGCTTATGCGTCTGATGTACGTGTTTACTGGCTTGAGTGTTCTTGGTATTACGGTACTTCGAGGCATGCTGCGAGAACGCAAAGGCCCGGAAATTACGATTGGACCCAGTCGTATACAGCCTAAGCCGGCAGCGGAACAGAAATGGGCTGAGGTGTATCGTTTGGCGGGAGCGGGAAGACAGGAGCATCTGAAATAGTGTAGTACAAAAGAAATGAATCCATACAAAAGAAGCGGCCTTCATGGCCGCCTTTTTGTCATGATCAGTATAAATTGGAGAGTGGAACATGCGTGGTTCGTTATTTCCAACTCCTGTTACACATGCAAATTATACGATATCATCGCTGACAGGCTTTTCTCCCAAAGCTGCTTCAAGCTCCGATTGTTTGCGATGCGCAATCCGGCTGCTGGCCGCTGAGGCAATGGCCCCCACAATATCATCCAGAAACGTATGCACAGGCCCAAGGCTCTTGTCGTTCAAACGTTCAAGCACACCGGGTTTGAGCTTGTCTACATAGCCGTAGTTCGTAAATCCGATACTTCCGTATACGTTGACGATGGAGAATGCGAGAATCTCATCCACGCCATATAACCCTTCATCATTTTCAATCATCTCCTGCAAAGGAGAAATGAGTTTGCCTTGCTCTGCCAGCAAGTCCAGTTGAATGCCTGTCAGGACTGCGTTCTGCACCTCACGTTTGCGTAATACTTTCTCCACATTGTCGATACATTCTTCCATCGTAAGACCCGGGTAATACTTTTTCTGCAGCATCATGACCAGTTCTGCGATCTCAGGGATCGTAACGCCCCGCTTGTGCAGCCATTCCCTTGTTGCCTCTGCCACTTTGCGGCTGTTCAGGCTGTATGGGATTTTTTCTTGCTCCGGATGTTCCATGGGCGATTCCTCCTCTGAAGTTAGCAATGTCCCTATACTTGTATCCTGATACGTTATTAACCGTTTTGGGTTTCTTTGTTATCCCTCGATGGGTGTGGAGGGTCTGTTTTCAGCTTTATGCATGATGAGCTTGTTTAAAAAGTAGTTATTTTTTGAGCAAAGGCTCGTATACATGGTAGTACAAACTGTAAAAATGATGAGGGGGAACGTGATCATGAGTAAGATCCGTTATTTGCGTACAGCTTCTGCAGCTGCGCTGTTGAGTATTCCTGTGGTGTTATCCGGATGTGGCATGTTTGGGGCACAGTCCTCCGAAGCCATTGATCCACCGCCGCCGATTCAGGAAGCGGCCATGATTCAGGCGGCTGAAGGCAATGGCTCACTTGCCAAGCTGCCACTTACAACCGTGTATCTGCAGGATCAACAAGGTTTGCTAGCTCCGGTATCCATGACACTCCCGTCAGGCACGGACGTTAGCAGTCCCAAAACAGCCCTGGATACACTTGTGACGGGTGGTCCATATGCAGGTATGTTGCCTGAAGGATTTCAGGGCGTACTCCCGCAGGGCACCGTTGTTCAGAACGTAACGATTCATCCGGATGATAAGCTGGCAGTCGTGGAGTTCTCCGGCAATTTTGCCAAGTATGATGCCAAGAACGAGCGCAAAATGCTGGAGGCAGTTACCTGGACACTCACGGGTACCCCGGATGTGCAGAACGTACAAATCTGGGTAGACGGCAAAAAGTTGACGCAAATGCCAGTAAACAGCACACCGCTGCCGGAACCGTTGAATCGGGCGGTGGGCATCAATCTCGATTTGGGTGATACATTCACGACCAACAGCAGTCCGGTAACGGTATATTTTTCAGCCGCTTCGCCAGCAGGCATTCAATATTATGTCCCGGTTACGCGTCTTGTGACACCAGGTGGAGACCGGGTGCAGGCGGCGTTGAATGAACTGATCAAGGGGCCAGCCAAAGGTGGCGAGCTGGAAGAGGTCATGACAGGTGGAACGCAGCTGCAATCGGTCAAAACATCCGAGGATGGAACCGTAACGGTTGCACTCAAAGACGACATGTTCACCGAGGGGGACGTCGTGCCAAGTGAACTGCTGCAATCCGTCGTATTGACTACGGCCGAGAACACAGCTGGCAAGGAAGCTAAAGTCCAGATCGAATGGAATGGGCAAAAGACGGTCATGAGTGATGATAACCGGGATTACAGTGCCCCAGTATCGAAGCCTGAATATATCAATGAAATTCCAATTTAATCCACAAAGGTGGTTTAGCCTACTGTCGATAGAACTCTTTGGGGGACAGGTGCTTTTAAGTGAACTCTTTGGTAATATAGAAGGGATTAGTAAAAGTGTGAACAAGCTCGACATTACAGGATGCTTAAGTCGTAGGAGGCAGAAATGATGAGATCTAACGGACGAACCAGCGACCAGCTGCGCCCGATGAATTTAACAATTAACACGAATAAATACGCCGAAGGTTCTGTACTGATTGAAGTGGGAGATACCAAGGTTATTTGTACAGCTACGGTGGAGGAGCGTGTTCCTCCCTTTATGAAAGGGCAGGGTAAAGGCTGGGTAACGGCTGAATACTCCATGCTGCCACGTGCAACACATACCCGTAATCAGCGTGAAGCGAACCGCGGCAAATTGACTGGACGCACCATGGAAATACAGCGTCTGATTGGCCGTGCACTGCGCTCAGTTGTTAACTTGCAGGCGCTTGGCGAGCGTACGATTACACTGGACTGTGATGTTATTCAAGCCGACGGAGGTACACGCACAACGTCCATTACCGGTTCGTTTGTAGCTCTGGCGCTCGCGGTGAACAAAATTGCCCAACAGTATAAATTGCAAGTATTCCCGATTACGGATTTCATTGCAGCAGTAAGTGTGGGTGTAGTTGGAGAACAGCCTGTGCTGGATCTGAACTATGATGAAGATTCCAAAGCCAAGGTAGATATGAACCTCGTGATGACAGGCGGCGGGAAATATGTGGAGCTTCAGGGAACAGGTGAAGAAGCACCCTTTGACCGTCGTGAGCTGAACGCGATGCTGGAGCTGGGTGAGCAGGGCATTCTGGAGATGATTGAGCGCCAAAAAGAAGTTCTCGGTCCCATTGCACTCAAGATCGGTGCTCGTGGATTAGGAGAAGCCTAACATGAGTCTGGATAGCCCAATTATCATTGTCGCAACCCGTAATGCAGGAAAAGTACGTGAATTCGCTCATGCATTCGCTCCGCTGGGCAAAGAGGTCAAAAGCATGTTCGACTATCCGGAGCTGCCGGATGTCGTTGAGGATGGCGTAACCTTTGCGGAGAATGCCTGGAAGAAAGCCAAAACAGTGGGCGATGCTCTGGGTCTGCCTGTTCTGGCTGACGATTCGGGATTGTGTGTGGATCTGTTGGACGGTGACCCGGGAGTGTACTCTGCGAGATATGCAGGCGAGGGTGCTACCGATGCGAAGAACAATGCCAAACTGCTTGAGGCGCTGGAATCACTCAAATCCGGTGAGGATACGGAGCAACCGCTTCTGAGTCCAGCAAGTTTCGTCTGTGCACTGGTGCTGTATGACCCGGCAACCGGAGACAAGTATGAATCAGAGGGCACGGTGGAAGGCTGGATCACAGCTGAGGCTGCCGGTGGTGGCGGTTTTGGATATGACCCACTCTTCTACGTGCCTGAATACGAGATGACAATGGCCGAGCTTACGCTGGAGCAAAAGCAGGCAATCAGTCACCGGGGGCATGCCCTGAGAGCGCTCGTATCCAGTCTGAAAGGCTGAGATTCAAACTTCGCTCATGCGAATATGAATGTTATAAGGTGAATTATGGCCTTGCTTAAATATCAAAGCGTTAATGGAAGGTAAGCGTCATTCCTGTGGAATGGCCCACCAACCATTAGCGTTTTTTTATTTTTGCATGACTAAGCAATCTTAATGAAGCCAGTACGTGAGACCTATAATAAAACCCGTTTCTATAGGGGGAAATACAGGAACATACGTTCTTGTACCTATAAAGAAAATACAGGGATTTCACGTTTGAGCAGCACATTAGGACTGGGGTTGGAAGAAGTTGCAAGTCTTGTACCGTATGGGTTAACATTCAAGTTAACGAATCATCAATGAACTCAAACGGAGGGGATTTGCTTATGCAAGAAGTGAAGCTTACGGTGTCTTATGATGATTATGAGGACGGTATTCGCATGGAAACACTGATCAGGGAATTGGCTGCCAAACCGGAGGCGGGTTCGCTGGAGAGCCTGATTATTGGAGACTGGGGACAGGCCTATGAAAATTCGCCGGAAGAATTTATGGGCACACTCATCGAGCTGGCTCCAAGCTTTCCATCTTTGAAGAAACTGTTCATCGGAGATATGGGCTTTGAAGAATGCGAGGTTTCATGGATTATTCAGACGGATCTCACACCCCTATTGGTTGCTTTCCCTGAATTGAAGTCATTCACTGTGAAGGGCAGCAGCGGACTAAGTCTGGAACCCATCGAACATGCCAAGCTTGAAGAATTAATCATTATTTGCGGTGGCCTTCCCAAAAGTGTGTTAGCTTCAGTTGCCCGGGCAAAGTTGCCTGAATTGCGTAAGCTTGAGCTGTATCTGGGCGTGGATGATTATGGATTCGACGGCTCACTGCAAGATGTACTCCCACTTTTGGAACAGGGCTTATTTCCAAAGCTCGTATACCTGGGTCTGAAAGACAGTGAAATTCAGGATGAGATTGCGAAAGCTGCAGCTGAGGCACCCATTTTGGATCAACTTGAAATCCTGGATCTGTCAGAGGGCACGCTGTCTGATGAAGGGGCGCAGGCGCTGCTTGCCAGCGACAAGATCAAAAAACTTAAACATCTCAATCTCAGTTACCACTACATGACAGACGACATGCTCATTCGCTGGAAACGTTCCGGTATATCTGTAGATGTTAGCGAGCAGCAACAGAGTGATGAAGATGACTGGCGTTATCCGTCGTTAACGGAATAAATGATATCAGGCATGACGGAAATGGAAGGAAATTTGCAAAGCCCAGTTAAGGATTTGGATATGACGATGGAGCAGCCGTTATTGTTAATTGGAAACCCGAATAATCGCCGTACCCTTGGACTACAGGAGGCAAGACAGCGCCTTGGTTTACAGCCTGCACTTGTGCTGCCCTATATCCGTTTGCTACAGACCTGGAGAAGGGGTGGAACTATTGCGGATGCCGTACAGCAATGTCTGGAAGGGCGAGTGGCTACACACACGCACGGAGCGTCGTGGATATCTTTACCAGCGTCGATCTCATATGCCAATCATGATCCAGTTGACGGAGTGAATAGTATACCTCTTATTCGACTGGATGCCCCTGGTGAGGAATGGGAAGTAGAGTGTGAGCTGCTCTTTCTTGGAGCTGTGAATGATGTATCTCCGTTAATCGATGGCCCTTCTGCGGGAATGATTCCGGCAGCGCAGACACTCACTCTTGAACAGGAGTGGGGGCGGATCTACGCGCCCAACCAATGGTTTCGTGGCTGGAAGGCTTGTTTGGAACGAATTCGCTATGAAGCCTTGGAGTATTGGCCCAATGCCCGGTTTACGAATGATCCCAATGATATTGCGATCATGTTTGATAAAAGGAGATGCCAGCAGCAACTAACTGCCCATGGCGTTCACGTTCCCCCAACGCTCCAATCTTCGGAGCCGATCCGCAATTATGCGGATCTACGTACAGCGATGAAAACAGCCGGTATGAATCGGGTTTTCGTGAAACTTGCGTGTGGCTCCGGGGCTTCAGGCGTTGTTGCCTATCAAATTAATCCGCGAACGGGTGCTGAAATCGCTATAACCACTGTGGGAATGGAGCGGATTCAGGGAAATCTCATTTTTTATAATGAAGGTCGGATGCGCAGGTACACACGTACTTCGGAAATTTCGGTGCTCATGGATTGGTTGTGCGCTGAAGGTGCCCAGATTGAACGTTGGATGGCAAAAGCATCCCTTGGTTCAAGCGTATTTGATATTCGCCAGCTTGTGGCAGGTGGACAAGCAGGTCATGCCATCGTACGGGTTAGTCAGACACCGATCACCAATCTGCATTTGCGCAATGAGCGGTTGCTGCCCGCAGAAGCGGGGCTGGATGAACAGCAGATGGATGGGGTTCAGACGTCAGCGAAAGCAGCAATGGCTGCCTTTCCCAACTCATGGTCTGCCGGGATTGATGTGATGCTCAGTGGTGGAACTGAACCGCGTGCTTATATTCTGGATGTGAATCCGTTCGGAGATTTGTTGTACAGAGTACAGCATAACGGACTTGGAACCTATGAATGGCAAATGGAACTTTTGCGAAAGGAGCCCTTACAACCATGACTGATATGAACACCATCGTAGGCTCCCATGATCTATTAATGATTACGCTGGACACGTTAAGGTATGACGTGGCCAAGCTGGAGGAACAGAATTGCCCCAACCTGTGCGGTACGGGTCCTTGGGAGAAGCGTCATACTCCGGGAAGTTTTACCTATGCGGCACATCATGCTTTTTTTGGTGGCTTCATGCCTACACCTGCCAATACGGACAAAGCCTCCCACGTACGACTTTTTCATTCCCGGAATACCGGATTAAAGACACATCCGCATACCTGGCTGTTCGACACTCCGGATATCGTATCCGGGTTAGCAGCGGAAGGATACCGTACGATTTGTATTGGCGGGGTCATTTTCTTCACCAAGAAAAATCCACTCGCCAAAGTGCTGCCGGGTTATTTTCAGCAAAGCTACTGGCGGATGAATTTTGGCGTAACCAACCCCAAATCGACCGAGCATCAGGTTCAGCATGCCTTGAAGCTGCTGGAGCAAATCACACCGGATGAAAAGCTGTTTTTGTTCCTGAATGTGTCTGCCATCCATGGGCCCAATCGCTATTTTGTGGAGGGTGCAAGAGAAGACTCCGTAGAAACACAGCGAGCAGCCCTTCGGTATGTGGATCAGGCTCTTGGGCCATTGTTTGATGCAATGAGGCAGCGTTCACGGCCTACGTTTTGTTTAGCTTTTTCCGATCATGGCACGGCGTATGGTGAGGATGGTTATCAGGGGCACAGGCTGGCGCATGATGTTGTCTGGAATGTGCCTTACCGTGAATTTATTTTATAGAACAATTGATTCATATCATCAACAACTACAAACCGGATACAGGGAGGAAACCGATGGACGATCAATCTCAACATACGACAGTAGGTCATTCCGCAGAGTCCGGACCCAATACAACTACTGGTCTCAGAGAAGTGCTTACTTCCCCCTATCGCTCTTATTTATATTCGTATCCCCACAAGACCGCATATCGGGAGTTGAACCCACCTTTACCACTCGGTCCATTGTGGGAACGTGAGGATACAGAAACGTATTTTTTATACATGCACATTCCGTTTTGTGCCGCTCGTTGCGGATTCTGTAACCTGTTTACGTTGCCGGATCGTCGTGATGACACCCATGTGCGTTATGTGGATGCGCTGGAACGGCAAGCCAAGCAGTGGGCACCGCTCACATCACGCAGACCCTATTCGAGGTTTGCCATCGGTGGTGGGACCCCCACATTATTAAATGAAATTCAGTTGAACCGCTTGTTCGATATCGCGGAACAGGTGATGGGGCTCGATCCGACGCAAGCTTCGATCTCGGTAGAAACGTCACCGGATACTGTGACAGAAGCCAAATTGGCCATCATGAAAGAGCGGAGCGTGGACCGGGTAAGCATGGGCATCCAAAGTTTTATCGAAGCCGAAGCCTCAGCCATCTACCGTCCGCAGAAACCACAGGAAGTGGAACGAGCGCTTGAGAAGCTTACACAGTATGAATTCCCTTTGTTGAATCTGGATCTGATCTATGGTCTGCCGGGACAAACGGTGGAATCATGGCTGTATTCGCTGGAACGTGTCCTTTCATATGAACCGGGTGAGATATTCATTTACCCACTCTACACCCGCGAGAATACCATTGTGAAACCGGATGATATTCAGCGTCAGGGACCGGATATTCGGATGGAGCTGTATAAGGCTGCGCGTGAAACTTTGAAAAGCCGGGGTTATGTCCAGTATTCCATGCGCAGATTTGCCAAAGAACAATCTTCTTCGGGAAGCAAAGAGCTTCTACCCTACAGCTGTCAGGAAGAAGGCATGGTTGGTCTGGGATGCGGTGCACGCTCTTATACCAGTGAAGTACACTATGCTTCCAAGTATGGTGTTAGTTATAAGGCTACACAAAGCATCATCGCCGATTATGTGGCAACCGAGCGTTATGATGTGGCCGATTACGGCATTATACTCAGCCGGGAGGAGCAGAAGCGCCGCTTTATTCTGAAAGCTCTGCTGCATCGGGAAGGCTTGGCGCTATCGGATTATGATGAGCGATTCGGAACGGGAGTCCTGTCAGACTACGGTTGGTTGAGTGAACTGTTGTCTGAGGGCATGGCTGAGCTGAAGCAGGACGATAAAGGAAACCAGGTGCTGCGTCTGACAGAAGAGGGATTGGGCTACTCGGATGCTATTGGAGATTGGCTCATCTCCGCTGAGGTTCGTGAACAAATGGAAGGGTTTGTGTTCTCATGAGAGCAACCTTGTATTATCGGGGGAAGCTGTCGTCCTGTAATTACGACTGTCCATATTGTCCGTTTAGCAAAACGGTAGATTCCAAGGAGACGTTGGAAGTGGATGAACTGCAACTGCGTCAATTTGTGAATTGGGTGAGGGATCAGGAGAGTGCTGGACATCAATTTTCGATTTTCTTTAACCCGTATGGAGAAGCTCTGGTACGACGCTGGTATCGTGAAGCGATGATTGAGCTATCTCATATGCCACATGTGGACAAAATTGCAGTTCAAACCAACCTGTCTGTCAAACTGGACTGGGCCCGTGAATTAAATCGGGATAAAGCGGCATTCTGGGCGACCTATCACCCGCGCGAGACGAAGGAGTCTTCCTTCGTCAAACAATGTTTGACTTTACGAGAGATGGGGCTTGCTTTCAGTGTGGGGACGGTTGGATTGCGCAGTGCATTTCCTGCTATTGAATCGATGAGGCAGGCTTTACCTGATGACGTGTATATGTGGATCAATGCATTTAAAGATCGACCCCAATATTACAGTATGGAAGAGGTCGAATTTTTACGATCCGTTGATCCGCTGTTTGAAGGGAACCTGCGGGATTATGAGAGTCTGGGCAAGCGTTGTTCCGCTGGTTCGGAGGTATTTTATGTTCAAGGGTCAGGGCATGTAAAAAGGTGTTACAAGGATCGTCGAATTATTGGGCATCTCTACCGAGATGGTTTGCAGGCTTTGGCCGCAGATCGGCCTTGTGGCATGAAGAAGTGCGGCTGTTATATCGGTTATATTCATATGGAGGATTCTCCGTTCAGGGATATCTTTGGCCGTGGATTGCTTGAACGTAATCCGGCACTGATCAATCAATAGATGTCGGTCATCCAACTGACAGACTTTACACCAGAAAATGTGCTGGTGTAAGGTCTTTTTTTTTATTTAAAAATAGGAGATTCATGCTACTGGCATATAGGTTAATAGGCTTAGGAGAAATTGTCGTTTGGGGGCATTGGGAATCATAATTTCGGGAGAAAAAACGACAAAAGTCCTAGTTTAATTTTAGAAGAATGGAGGGCACGGGAGTAAAACTACATAATTGCAAAACATCTGAACATATGGGGGAATTCACATGAAGAGAGTATCCATTAGTCGCAAATTACTGTTAGGTTTTGTAGCTGTATTGATTTTATTGGTGGCAGTTGTCGTCATCTCGTATACTCAATTTATCTCCGTAGAGAAAACATATACAGATCTCATCAAGGAACGTACGTATAAACTGCTTACGATTAAAAACATGATTATTGATGTGAAATCTCAGCAGGTTGCATTGCGAAACTATGTGACCGAAGCCAGTGATGCTAATGAGCAGCTGTTTCAATCGTCTTATGAAGATTACCGTAAAATAAGTGAAGAATTAAGATCAGGTCTTAAAACACAAACCATGATTGACCTTCTGGACCGTTCCGACCAGCGTGTGAAAGATTACTTAGCCTTTGGGCAGAATGTTATTGCATTAAAGAAACAGGATCGAAATAGTGAAATTACAACGTTGCTGCTCAACACAGGACCTGCAATCGTATCTGAATTTGAAGAAACCATGGCATCGATGGAGCAGGTTCAGCAAGATTTATTGGACACAGGGGTCGTGAATGCCAATCAGCTGATTCAAAAGGTAATCCGATCAATTGTAATCATCGGTATTGTTTCGATCATTGTGGGAGCTGCCATTGCTTTACTTATGGGTAGATTGATCTCTAAACCGGTGGCTTCTGTTGCCAGAGCAGCAAGACAAATAGCTGAAGGTGATTTGACTGGCGAGGCGATCATTGTACGAAATAAGGATGAAATTGGCGAGTTGGCCCAATCCTTTAATACGATGTCGGTTCATTTACGCGAGTTGATTCATCAGGTGGGTAATAATGCGGATCGGGTAGCCGCCTCATCTGAAGAGCTAACGGCTAGTACGGAACAGACTGTGGCGGCGACAGAACAAGTGGCCATTACAATGGAAGAGATTGCTACCGGTATGGATACACAAGTGAGCATGGTTAGCGATGGGTTCCATACGATTAATGAACTATCCACAGGTTTTCAGCAAATTACAGAGAATACGCAAACGATGTCTGATGAAGCTACGAACGCATCGGCTAAAACCTTAGCTGGCAATGACTCGGTGCAATCGGCTGTGGAACAAATGAATTCCATCCATCAGACCGTACAGGGTCTTGCAACGGTTATTGAAGAGCTGGGTAACCACTCACAATCTATTGGTTCGATGGTGGAAACCATTTCCGAAATATCGGCGCAAACGAATCTGCTTTCGCTTAACGCAGCCATTGAAGCGGCAAGGGCTGGAGAACATGGACGCGGGTTTGAGGTGGTTGCTACCGAGGTGCGGAAGCTCTCGGAGCAATCGGCAAGGTCAGCAGAACAAATAGGCACATTGGTAGCCTCTATTCATAAAGGCATGAGTGATGCCGCCCAATCCATGGGAGAAGTGACTGCCGAGGTTCAGGCAGGGATCAGCCTTGTGCATAGAGCAGGAGACAGTTTTGAAGAAATTCGTGCAGCTGTCAGCAAGGTAGCAGGACAGACCCAGGAAGTATCCGCTTCTATTGAGCAGATGGCGGCCGGGGTGGAACAGATCAACGTATCCATGAAAACAATCATGGATGTTACACAGAATGCAGCAGCAGGCACAGAAGAGGTCAGCGCGACGTCTGAGGAGCAATTGTCTGCTATGCAGGAGATATCTTCTGCTGCCAATGAACTTTCGTCCATGGCGGAAGAATTACAGCAGTCTCTGGGTCATTTTAAAGTGGGATGATGTGTAGACATAATTAAATCGAGTATGACAAAGGGGGTGCCTGATGAACAGCTGATATGCTGCTCACCGGCACCCCTTTTAAGAAAGAAAAGATAGCTTTGTTTATCGAATGGCCACTTTGTACGTACGCAACCACGAGTTAATCTGTGTCAGATAAGCAAATAGCTGTGGACCCGACATTAACTGTCCAAACCAGGGCAGGTTCGATGAAGCATCCGGGGAGGAGGCCAATTTGCGAATTTGAGCTTTGTCGATTAATGGCAAGATCGGTGAACTTGCGTCATCCAGAATATCAAGCACCTGCTGTTTAACGGAAGCGAGATACTGCGGGTTATGTGTTTTCGGATACGGACTCTTTTTCCGGTACAACACATCGTCAGGCAGCACACCTTCCAGCGCTTTACGCAGAATGCCTTTTTCCCGTCCGCCTGTCATTTTCATGTCCCAAGGCACGTTAAACACATATTGAATCAAACGGTGATCACAGTAAGGTACCCGAACCTCAAGCCCAGCTCCCATACTCATCCGATCTTTCCGATCCAGTAGTGTAGGCATGAACCGGGTGATGTTCAGATAGGACATAACTCTCATCTGGGCAGCCTTACCGGTCTCCCCATCGAGTAAAGGCACTTCTGCTACAGCATCCGAGTAACGATCTGCGAGATAGTCGAGTGGCCTGATCCATTCCCGAATGTCCGGGGATAACAATCCTGCTCGCATATCAGGTGCTACAGACCATGGGAATGTACCGGAGTTCAGCATCTCTTCCCGATGGAACCAGGGATAACCGCCAAATACTTCATCTGCTGCTTCGCCTGAGATGGCAACGGTGGCTCCTTTTTTGATTTCTTTACAGAACAGATAAAGAGAGGAATCCACGTCCGCCATACCCGGTAAATCCCTTACGACCATCGCCTGAGTCAACGCATGAACCAGTTCTCCGTTTTCAATCTCAATCCAGTGATGATCTGTCTTCAGTTCATCCACCATTCGCTGAATCCAGGGTCCATCTGCACCGGGCTGGAAGGAATGCGCCTGAAAATGCTTTGCATTATCCACATAGTCGACAGAATATGTGCTGACCTGGCCTTGACCTGTACGGTTGTAATAATCCACAGCTAATGCAGATAGAGCACTTGAATCCAATCCCCCCGACAAAAGGGAGCAGACCGGAACGTCCGAAGCCAATTGGCGTTCTAATGTATCCTGCAACAGTCTGCGTACTTCGGCAGCTGTCTCTTCCAAATTATGTTCGTGATTCTGACTTTCCAGCTTCCAGTAAGCATAGGTTTTAATGCCGTTTCGGTTGTAGATAAGCGCATGCGCAGGTTTGAGCTCATTAAGGGAGGAGTATACGCCGTGTCCAGGTGTCCGGGCAGGACCGACAATAAATACTTCTGCCAAACCTTCAGGTCCTACAGCAGCCTCAACATCCGGATGGATGAGCAGTGCTTTGGGTTCTGAGCCAAATACGAGTGCATCCTTTGCATGACTGTAGAAGAGGGGTTTGACGCCCAGCCGATCACGGGCGATAAAAACCTGTTCGCGTCCGCCATCCCATATAGCAAAAGCAAAAATGCCGTTAAACCGGTCAACGCAGGCCGGTCCCCACTCAATATAAGAGGCGAGCAGCACTTCCGTATCACATTGTGTGCGGAAATGGTGTCCGCGTTGGAGCAATTCCTTTTTCAACTCGGGTGCATTGTATAGTTCTCCGTTATACACGACGGTATAGGAGGTGTCTCCCTGTAACGCATGCATGGGCTGTGCCCCATTCTCCGGGTCCATAACGCTGAGACGCCGATGTCCGAACGCACAAGGATTGGAGATCCATGTACCTGAAGCGTCGGGCCCCCGGTTCGACAAGCTGTCCGTCATCTGGACCAGCAGCTCTGATTCCTGGGTCAAATCCCGATTCCACTGTATGAAGCCGGTTATACCGCACATGGTTTGTTCATCCTTTCTTAGTCGAGTCATTCATCCGTATGGCTGCTTGAGTTGCTAACAGCCAGCAAATGTTGTCTTTTTCGTCAGAAGTCGTAACAAATATATGCCGAAAGCAGGCATAAAATGTCTGTCCTCTTCGGAAACTATATCTAGGGACAACGGCCTCAACATGCCTGTGAAGGAGAGAACTTGCAAATGGACAGTATGACCTATTATGTATCTGTCATGGGGCGCTCTGTTATACCTGACCCGCACGTAACGTCGTATGAATGGGTGATCCAGGCAACGCCTCAGGAGGCGGAACAATTACTGGGATTGCTTAATCTGATGCAGGAAAAAGAGGAAGAGGCCTTTCCAGGAATGGTATTCCCTTGGCCGGATACGCCGGAGGAGTCTGTAAACCGCGCATATGAAGCTGTATTACAGCAGGTGTATCGGGAAATTTATCGCTTGGGAACACCAGAGACCCGATACCAGATCGAACAAAGTATATGAAATGGACAAAGGAGTGCGATAAAAAATGTATGCCATTCAGGATGCCAAAATACGCAGATTAACCGAAGTGGATGGATTGTCTTGTGCAGAAGTTGAGGTACAGCCAGGAAATACAGGTGATCCGTCTTTGCTTGTATACGTTGCGGCTACCCAGCCTGGGAATTCGCTTGAAGTCGTTCGAATTGTACGCAATCATTCAGATGCAGTTCTGGATTGGTACAATAACAATATGCACACAGCGTTTGAAGATGCTACGGAAACGGCGTTTGAGAACAGTGAAGGCATTACAGCCGGAGAAGATAAAGCCCGGTTTCAGAGTGAGTTACTTGCTTTTGGATTACTGGGGCCGACGCTTCAACGCTATTTGGTGGGTCAAGGTTAAGCTAGGCGTTCCAACAAATGCCGATAGCGGCAAAGGATAAGCGGAATTACCCGGAGCCATACTATATGCAAGTTCCGGGGAGGTGATAGCAATGGCTTCCAAGTTCAAGAAAAACAAAGGGAACCTTTATGCACATCATACCGAGTTTGCCGAGGAAGTGCTCGCCATTAACAGCAAGCGTCCTGCCCAGAAAAATCCGTGGCTTAAGGGAAACAAGTAACCGGAATGCAGAAACCCGCCCTTCTTTCGAAAGGCGGGTTTTTGAATGTTTCATTGAACGTGATTGTGAAGCTTGTGCTCAGGCATATTCACGCAGTACTTGAATACCTTTGACAATATTGTACACAAAACTTAATGCATAAATGACAAAGAACAAAATTACAAATCCGACAGCGGAACCCAGACTGTGTGCGGTAACGAAGAAATACAGCAGCGGGATTGCCGCAAGAAACGGGAATATATGCGAGAATAAGGCTCGTTTCGCATGTCCCTCAATATAGTTGTCCTTGGCCACAATCCAAATAATGATGGGGAACAGGAACGGGGCAAAGAAAATACTAAAATAGGATAATGCTGATAAAAGTTGTCTCATATCGGTTTCTCTCCTTTATTTGGTTCAGTAGAATATATGTATCCAAATGATTACCCAGCAGGTCTCATCCTGAATATATCTGCCCATGTTCTAAACGCCCTGAGCTTAATATTCTCAATATTGCCTGCTTAAAGCATTCATATTCTGTAGCTGTCCTGAGTATGAAAATAATACGTTCAAGTCATGAGGAACGATGCAATTATTAATTTTTTTATAAAACTATTGAAAAATATAGAAATGAGAGTATAATAGGAATCGCGCGGTATTTTTATTATACATATTTGTCTCAGTAGCTCAGCAGGATAGAGCAACGGCCTTCTAAGCCGTCGGTCGGGGGTTCGAATCCCTCCTGGGACGTTAGAAAAAGCTTCCTTATGGGAAGCTTTTTTGCGTACAGGGGAAGAGAACCTCAAAGGTTCGTCGGAGCATAGGCTTCGGTAGGAATACTTCGCAGTCTCGACGGCAAGGAGAGTGGAATTTCCTCCAGGCATCAAAAAAAGCTCCCCGAGGGGCAGTAGAGGGAGGCCTTTGAGTTAAATGATTTGTGTTTATGGAAAAGAGACGAGCGTTTATAGGTATAAACTATCAAGTGAATAGAATTTATATATTTAATTAATAAACCATCTTATGACACAATGAAGATATCAATCATGAAAGCGATGGTGGTATCCATGCAATCGATTAATCAATGGCAAGCGGATGAGTATGACAACAAACTGGCTTTTGTATCGGGTTACGGTAAAAGTTTAATCTCATGGCTTCAACCTCAAAAAGGGGAATACATCCTTGACTTGGGCTGCGGGACGGGGGATTTGACGTACGAAATTTCTATATCACAGGCTGAGGTAGTTGGCATGGATGCATCACCGGACATGATTCGTCGTGCAAGAGAGAAGTTTCCCGATATTTTGTTCATGGAGGGGGACGGCCATCAGTTTGCGACGAACAAGCTTTATGATGCCGTCTTTTCCAATGCAGCTCTGCACTGGATGCGAAGTCCACGACTTGTAGTGGATAGTATATGGAAGTCTTTGAAGCCTGGGGGACGTTTTGTGGCGGAGTTCGGTGGCAAAGGAAATGTGCAGATCATTGTAAATGCATTAGAAGAAGTGTTTGAACGACACACTGGCATTCCTGGATCGGAACGCAACCCTTGGTATTTCCCGACGATCGGACAATATAGCAACATTTTGGAACAATGTGGATTTTTGGTGCGGCAGGCCTACCACTATGACCGTCCTACCAGACTGACGGATGGTGAACAGGGTATAGAGGGCTGGTTGGCCCATTTCGGAGGGGACTATTTTGATGGTTTGAGTCAGGAGCAAATTCAGGAAATCTGTCGTGAAACTAGCCAAATCGTTGTGCCGAAACTTTGGGAAGAAGATGCAATCTATGCCGATTATAAGCGTCTTCGAATTGAAGCAGTGAAGCCGGGAAGTTAAATAATCAAGAGATGTATCTTTGTTAAATGAATCAATAGCATATTTTTCATGAAATCCATTGATCACATATAGGCTGGGGATCTCTTTCGAAATGAAGAGGTTCTTGGTCTTTTTTCCTATGTTGTATTTAGAAATTGAATTATTCAATCGACAAATAAATACAATTTCACACGGTTCTCTTACTCAAGAACCATATAAGTAATTTTTATATCATAATTGTAATTATTTAGAAGGGAAATGTGCTATTTTAGTAGAATAATTTACCAAGGGTCAATCTTCTTGCAGATAGGGCGGTGAGTTGTCACAGGTATTGCAGTACTTGTCATAGCAGGACCCAAGCGATTGGTGAGGTACTTTCATATTGAGAAGGAGGGGCATAGCCTTGAATAAACGATTGATATCCATATTGTTAAGTATCCTTATGACTTTTTCTATCATCATGCCAGCGGCCGGAGCCGCTCCTGTAGGTGTTCAGCTTGAGAACTCGTTAAGCAAGGGCGAAGCCACACAATGGAGAGAGATTCTTGCCCAGCGGGAAGGAAAGCTTGCAGCAGATCCATTTTTGGACAAGAGCCTGGAAGGTCTTGGGGGAGAGAAAACAAGAGTAATTGTTGAGCTCTCCAATAAACCAGTTGCAGTTGCTCAAGGCGAATCTACCCTCTCTGGAAAATCTTTTACCTCCTCTATGGAAACAAAGGCTGTGACTCAAGTCGAGCAACAACAACAGTCATTTGTACATAGCCTCACTCAGAATAAAATCAAACACGAAGTATTGGAAAATTACACATATGCCCTGAATGGTGTAGCCATCGAACTTAAGGGCAACCAATTGGGACAGTTGCTTCGCATTCCGGGCGTAGTCAGTGTATACCCTGACCTTGAAATTACCGTAGCCCCGGAAACAGATGAAGTGAACCCTTATATGAAAGATACTGCACCATTTATTGGCGCCCCTGAAGTATGGAATCTGGGTTACAAAGGAAAAGGCGTCAAAGTTGGTGTTATTGATACAGGAATCGATTATGAACATCCTAATTTGCAAGACGCCTACAAAGGTGGTTGGGATTTCGTTGCAAATGACAATGATCCTTATGAGACAACACGTGAAGAATGGAAAGTATCTGGCGCACCTGAATTTAATGCCAATGGAAGCGCCTATTACACATCCCACGGTACTCATGTAGCCGGTACCATTGCTGCTCGTGAAGCAGGGGACTACGGCATTGTCGGCGTTGCACCCGAAGCTGACATCTATGCCTATCGTGTGCTTGGGCCCTACGGAAGTGGTCAAACTTCATGGGTGCTTGGTGGAATTGACCGTTCCGTTGCCGATGGTATGGACGTGATCAATCTCTCGTTGGGTAACGCTGCCAATGATCCAAGTTATATCACTTCAGTTGCACTTAATAATGCCATGCTGTCTGGCGTGACTGCAGTTGTGGCAAGCGGAAATGATGGTCCAAATCGTTATACATTAGGTTCTCCAGGAGCATCTGCTATGGCCATCACTGTAGGTAACTCCACAGGGCCTAGCCAGAGTATAACAGCCAACACTCATTTCTGGATTGGTGAGGAAGGTGAAGGTACGCTACCTGAAGAACAACCTGTCCCTGAGGTTGAGCCGTCTCCTGAACTGGGTACAGCACCGGGTACGGATACGTCTGAAGTTCCGACTCAAGGCGAACCATCAACCACATCGGAAGACGCGACAAGCGAAGAAGCTTCATCAACAAACGAAGCTGCATTGTCTGAATCAGCATCTGACGATGCTACAGATTTAGATGTGGAAGCCAGCCAGTCAGAAGAGAGTGTTCAGCCAGCATCGCCTTCGGCACCAGTCGAAACCTCTCCAGAGGTTGCACCTGTGAAAGAAGAGCCTGCGATTGCTCCAACTGAAACGGAGCAAAATCCATTGGCTGTTACTGAGTCGGTGTACCGACTTGATGTAATGGGCTGGAGTCTTTCAGCTGATCCCGAATCGGTTTTGACGGATCAATATGATCTTTTATTTGCAGGGTTGGGTAAACCGACCGACTTTGAAGGCAAGGATTTTACAGGAAAAGTGGCTTTTGTGCAGCGCGGTGAGTTGGCATTTGTGGAGAAAGTAGCTAATGCCAAAGCTGCTGGTGCAGTTGCTATTATCGTATATAACAATATTCCAGGCCCGATCGGCGTAAGTTTGGGAGATAATTTTGAACTTATTCCAACCTTGAGCATGTCGAAGGAAGATGGAGAAAGTATCAAGGCTGAACTGGATGCCGGTCAACGTGTTGAAGTAAGCTTCAGTGACTTCATTAAAGGTCAAACGGCTGGCGATGAAATGAATGCATCCAGCTCCCGCGGACCAGCCAAGGTGACTCTGGATATCAAACCGGATGTAGTTGCACCGGGGACCAGCATTCTGTCTACAGTTCCTGCCTATGGCAAGGACGAGCCTGGAGCAGATTATTCACAGGCTTATGATCGTAAATCAGGTACAAGTATGGCTACACCTCATGTTGCCGGACTGGTTGCCCTGTTGATTGAGAAGCACAGTGACTGGACACCATTTGATATTAAAGTTGCACTCATGAACAATAGTAAAGTGCTCGACACAACAAAATATGATGTGTTTGATCAAGGTGCAGGACGTATTCAAGCAGTAAAAACGATTGATCCTGCTGCATTTGTTAAAGTATTGGACGTAACGAAGTACACAGAGAATGGTGTGGCTGTTGAGAAGCCTAATGTTACAGGTAGTGTCAATTTCGGCAACTTCCTGAGCACGGACGAAAAAACAGTCAGCAAAACAATCAAAGTGGAGTCGCAGAATGGCAGTGGTGGAAACTACACTGTAAGCGTGAATCCAACACGTACGGTACCTGGTGTATCCGTTGCGGTGGACAAGAGCTCTTTTACACTGAATGGTGAGGAAGAGTTGCAGGTTACCATTACAGTTCCAAAAGGTGTTACTGCGGTAACAGAAGCGCAAGGATACCTTCAGTTGTCTAATGGAACGGACACATTTACGGTTCCGTATGTCGCACATTTCAACCTTACCCTTGCAGGCGTTAAATACATTGAGACTGTCAAAGGTACAGAGAAGAACCCATTCCATTATCCATTGAAGTCGGATGGTACCCTGGATACACTTAATGTAGCTATGGAATTCTACAATCCGATGAATTTTGCCCTTATTGAGATCTTTGATGGCCTTAACCCTGAGGGGGGCTATTATGGTGATGGATATATTGGATCTATTTTTGGGAACTACTACAATTTCGCTGCCAACACAAGATATACTCTGGCTTGGGATGGACAGTATGCTGACTACACTACCGACGAGGTAACGACAATTCCAGATGGTCTTTATACGGTTGACATCACTACAATCGGTGTGGATGGCAAAACGTATATCGAAGATACTTCTCCATTCTTGGTGAAAAAAGCAGCGCCGGTTGTAACAGCACCGGATAAGTTGGAATTCATGCAAGATGAATCTGTTGTTATTGATGGCAGCGTGGATGATTTGTACTTCCGTGTTGCTCCTTCACTTAAAGAGAACTGGAACATTGAGTTTGATCCAGCGGCTGCCTTGAAAGCAACGTACGTCCTGAAAAAAGAGGATGGTTCGATTTACAAGGAGGGTGTATTTGAAGTAAAACCTGATGGTAGCTTCACACTTCCTTTAGAAGGCATCCAAGCAGGTGAATATGCTGTTGAACTTACGGTAAAAGACCAACAAGGGCTTTCTGGTAAAGCCACTACGGCCCTGAGTTTGAAATCCAAGGAGACTGAGCCGGAAACTCCAGCTGTCAAAGCGCCTGGAACACCTGTGTTGTCTCATAATAATTGGGTTGGTAATGGCCTGAGCGAAGGCTCATATATCGTTACCATGAACCTGTGGTGGGGCGAGAACGCCACCAGCTACAAACTTTATGAGGACGGGGTTTTGATCGATACGCAGAAGTTGACCTACAATGCGCCTCTGGCACAGTTTGCCCAAACGAAGATCACAGGCAAAGCCAACGGCACCTATACGTACGTAGCCGAGCTAACGAACGACAAAGGGACCACGCGGAGTCAGACACTGACAGTCAAGGTTACCAACGCATCGCCAGGCAAAGCAGTTCTCTCTCAAGATAACTGGGATGGCGACGGCAATTATAAGGTTACTATGAACTTGTGGTGGGGAACCAATGCCACGGAATACCGGCTCTACGAAAATGATAAGTTGATCGACACCCAAGCACTCAAGGCGGTTACGCCTAATGCGCAAAGTGCTGTTACTTCGCTGACTGGGCGCGCTTCGGGTACGTATACGTACCGGGCTGAGTTGTTCAACGCAGCTGGTGTCACCAGCACGGACAAGATCACGGTAAAAGTGAAGTAAGTTCTTCGGCACTAATTTATTGAAGGAATTGTTTTTCGTATATGCGGTCTTCATCCTGAACTCACGGGATGGAGGCCGTTTTATTTTGTTTTTCTGTCTTGTGATGGATGACTGCTCGTGGTCCTGTTAATTTGTAATTGAACATAGTTCGTATGAAAGTGCGTCATAAATAAAACGCTCCCCTTAGGAGGAGGACAGGTTTTGTTAGCCTGTCACCACCATAAGGAGAGCGTAAGTTAAAAGTCTCGTATATGATCAGAAGTTATCCTTTTATTGAAACTAACCGATCACTCGATTCTTGCTGGCCTTGATACCTGCGATCAGCAAAACAACCGCAAGGATAACCTGTACCAGCAGGGGAAGGGTCCATCCTTGTGTCCAATCATGAAGCACGCCGAACAGCAAAGGTCCGACCGCCGCCAGCATGTATCCTAAGGATTGAGCCATACCTGAGAGACCAGCAGCCTGTCTTGCATCGGACGTACGCAGTACAAAAAACATGGTTACAAGCCCGAACGAAGCCCCGGCTCCAACGCCGGCCAAAGCAACACCGACGGTTACGAGAGAGGGAATGCCGCTTAAAAGGAATGCATATCCCAGAATCAGACATGAGCCAGTAATTGCTGTCAGCTTACGTTGGTCCTTCATTCGTCCAGCGAGAATGGGAACGATGAACGTTACCGGAACGCTAACCATTTGCATCAGGGATAACATCCAGCCCGCTGAAGAGGAACTGAAACCCTGATCAGATAGAACCTCGGGCAGCCAGGTAATTGTCGTGTAAAAAATTAAAGATTGCAGTCCCATGAACAACGTAACATGCCAGGCTAAGGAAGAGGAAATAAGACGAACCGGCTTCGCTTCTGTTCTCGAAGCCACATAAACTTCGCCGCGACGTCCAGAACGGACGTGAGGCAGCCAGAGAATCAGGGCTAGAATGGACAGTATAGCCCACATGCCCAGTGAAGCGTGCCATCCCATGGAAGTTAAACCTGCAGCAGGAACACTGATTCCTGAAGCGATGGCGCCCCATATATTCATGGATACGGAATAGAGACCGGTAACAAGTCCCACTCGCAATGGGAAATCCCGTTTAATTAGACTTGGCAGCAATACATTGCTTAGGGCAATGCCACATCCAAGAATCGCTGTTCCTGCAAAGAGAACGGGAACAGAGGGCATAAACCTTAGGGATACACCTATGGTCACGAGAATTATGGCGGTTAACAGAGCGGTTTCTAGTCCGAATCTTCGCGCCAATTGTGGAGCGAACGGAGAAATTGCCGCGAAGGCAAGCAAAGGAAGAGAAGTAAGCAAGCCTGCCATTGTATGACTTATTCCTGTATCTGTACGGATCAGTTCCACAATTGGACCTGTTGCCGTAATAGGTGAACGCATTGTTGCTGCGATAACGATAATGCCTGCCAGCAAAAGCCCAAGTTTCATGGATGCTGACGATGAATTATCGATTGCAGAGCGGTCAGGTGAGTTTTGATGTAAAGATGATGGCATGGTAAATCTCCTATAGTTTATTTGTCTAATATGTATGCATTGATACATACCTATACATAAACAAGCATAACATCCCGTGTCAACATCAGGCGATTAACGTATTCAACCATCCCTAGAACGCAAAAAAAAGCTTCCCGAAGGAAGCTTTTTTTCTTACGTCCCAGGAGGGATACTCTCCTTGCCGTCGAGACTGCGAGGTAGTGCTCCCGAAGCTTATGCTCCGACGAACCAATGGGGTTCTCATCCCCAGAACGCAAAAAAAGCTTCCCGAAGGAAGCTTTTTTTAATACGTCCCAGGAGGGATACTCTCCTTGCCGTCGAGACTGCGAAGTAGTGCTTCCTCCGAAGCTTATGCTCCGACGAACCATTGGGGTTCTCATCCCTAGAACACAAAAAAGCTTCCCGAAGGAAGCTTTTTTTAATACGTCCCAGGAGGGATACTCTCCTTGCCGTCGAGACTGCGAAGTAGTGCTCCCGAAGCTTATGCTCCGACGAACCATTGGGGTTCTCATCCCTAGAACGCAAAAAAGCTTCCCGAAGGAAGCTTTTTTTAATACGTCCCAGGAGGGATTCGAACCCCCGACCGACGCCTTAGAAGGGCGTTGCTCTATCCAGCTGAGCTACTGAGACATGAAATTTTTCAAGCAAAATTGATTTTATCATAAATAATGATGAATATCAAACATTTTATTTTAAACTATTTTTCGTATATGATATTTGGCGGCGGTAACGTTTTTTTCATTATAATTAAGGTTATGTTAGAATATCAGAAGAACTCAAAAAATAGATCGACTTTCGTTTAATATACATCTATTTATGGTTGATTGCGACTGGAGATTCAGGATACAGAGGAGGTGCTCCTATTAAGGAATCCACGACCCCGGAAACCGAGCACAGTAACAATATCGTGCTGTTTCCTAAGACGCTGGACTATTACCAGATTCAATTGACGGTTATGCTAGAAAATGAACGATATGGTGAAGCGATGGACCTGCTTCGCTTTTTGCTGCAATGCCAAGGGCAGGAAGAAAGACATTACGACGAATGGCGAGCCTTGCTCGAATGGCTTGAAGCTGCTTTCCCTCATTATGGGGAAGATTTGCCCGAGATTCGTGAAGAGCGTGAGGAAGAGGACATTAGTGAAGAGGACATGGCACGCCAACATGCCCGGTCCAAGCTCGAGCAGGATGACGGCTATGCGGATAAACTGCTTCGTACCGTGATGGAGGAACCTTTATCTGAACAAACGATGCTGGCGCTGGAGCAGCTTGCGTATCTCGAACGACCAGAAATTGATGATTCGCTTACCGGTTGGCTCAAAGACAAGACACTGCATCCATTGCTTCAGTTCCGTGTGCTTCAAACATTACGTCGCCGAGGTGTCCAAGGCAATATTGCGTTTACTCGAGGGGAAGAGCCGGTTGAAGTGGAAATTGATACCGTTCCGCTTAGACCTGAGGATTTCCCGATTCAGATCGTTCAGATTCTTGAAAGAGTGGCAGATCAGACGGAGGTTCATGAACCTACGCTCTTTTATTTTGCACAAGAACTGTGGATTCAATATGTCATGGCCGTGTACGGAACCCGTGATTACATGTCCATGCTGGAAGAAAATGATTCCATGACAGATATCTGGGCAGCCGCTCTACATATGACCGTAGCAGACAGTCTGGGCGGTTCGCATGACGAGGAAGATACTCGCTCAATGTATGCTGTGACAGGGGCGATGCGCTTTCGTCTGGAGCAAGCATATCGATCGATGAAGCAGTTTGTTTCTGCCGGTTTGGACGGTCAATAGGAGCCGGAAACGTTTTCCTCAAACCGTATCAAGGGATTCCCCTTGAAAAAGAATCTAATCTTGTTTATACTAAAATGGTTATTTTGTACGTGATTGCCTACGTGAACATGTGAATTTTGGAGGGGAAAGTATACAATGAAAGCAACTTGGGAAAAGATAGAGAAGAACCTTGGGGTTCTTGAGGTTGAAGTGGGTGCAGATCGTGTAACTGCAGCACTCGACAAAGCTTTTAATAAAGTAGTTAAACAAGCAAACGTACCTGGATTCCGTAAAGGTAAAGTTCCACGTCCAATTTTCGAAGCTCGTTTTGGTGTGGAAAGCTTGTATCAAGAAGCAATCGACATTTTGCTTCCTGAAGCTTACACAGAAGCAATCGACCAAACGGACATCTTCCCGGTTGATCGTCCTGATGTAGATATCGAACAATTCGCTAAAGGACAAGTTTTCAAGTTCAAAGCGAAAGTAACCGTTAAACCTGAAGTTACACTGGGTGACTACAAAGGCGTTGAAGTTGCTGTAGCCAAACATGAAGTAACTGATGTTGAAGTGACTGAAGAGCTCGAGCGTCTTCAACAACGTCACGCAGAACTCGTTGTTATCGACGAAGGTGCTGCACAAAACGGCGACGTTGCTGTAATCGACTTTGACGGTTCCGTTGATGGTGTACCGTTCGAAGGCGGACAAGCTGAACGTTATTCCCTGGAACTTGGTTCCAACACGTTCATCCCAGGATTTGAAGAGCAGGTTGTGGGTCTATCCACAGGCGACTTCAAAGACGTTGAAGTGACTTTCCCAGAGAGCTACCATGCAGCTGAACTGGCTGGCAAACAAGCGGTATTCAAAGTGAAAGTACATGAAATCAAACGTAAACAGCTTCCTGAGCTGGATGATGAATTTGCTAAAGATGTTAGTGAATTCGATACGCTTGAAGAGTACAAAGCTGATCTGAAAAAACAATTGGAATCCCGTAAAGCAGACGAAGCCAAAGCAGCTCAAGAAAATGCTGTTGTAGAAAAAGTGGCTGAAAATGCTGAAGTGGACATTCCTTCTGCAATGGTTGAGAGCGAAGTACAAAACATGATGCGTGATTTCGACAACCGTCTGCGCAACCAAGGTATGAACCTGGAAATGTTCCTGAGCTTCTCTGGTCAAACACAAGCTGACCTGAGAGGACAAATGCAGGAAGATGCTTCCAAACGTGTTCGTAACAACTTGGTTCTTGAAGCAGTTGGTAAAGCGGAGAACATCGAAGTGTCTGACGAAGAAGTTAACCAAGAACTCGAAAAAATGGCTGAGTCTTACAAGCGTCCTGCTGAAGAGATTCGTGGCATTCTCGAGGGTAATGGTTCCCTGGACAGCCTTCGTGATGAAGTGAAACTGCGTAAAACGATCGATGTTCTCGTTGAGAACAGCAAAGTCGTTGAAGCTGTTGAAGCTCCAGCTGAAGAAGTTGCTGCAGAAGCTGACGAAAAATAAGACAAGCTGTTATGTAATGAACAGCTGAATAAACGATAAGGCACGTGAATCATTGCGTGCCTTATTTTTAAATTATGGCATCCATTTTATAGAGGATTCAGTAATAATATGGATGGGGATTGCTGCGGTATTGGTTATGCATATCCAACGTGCTATGGTTCTCCTGCAAATAAAAAAAAGGTGAAACGGCATAGGATTGCTCCGATTTGCACATACATAGAAAACATGGTTAAATATGATCAGGCTAAAAAGTAAACTCACCCCGTCTTGACACCACTTGTGAAAAATGACATTGTCACAGGAACGTGTTAGAATGAATTTGGGTTTGCTTTACAGGTAGCCTATGTCTAATTACATGTAGAAAAGAGGTTGGTCTCATGAGTCTGGTGCCAATGGTTGTAGAACAAACCAATCGAGGCGAGCGTTCTTACGATATATATTCGCGTTTGCTGAAGGATCGCATTATTTTTCTAACCAGTGCGATTGATGACGATGTAGCCAATCTTGTCATAGCTCAGCTTTTGTTTTTGGCAGCCGACGATCCTGAGAAGGATATCAGCTTGTACATTAATTCACCTGGTGGTTCTGTCACCGCAGGGATGGGTATATACGATACGATGCAATATATCAAGCCGGATGTATCGACCATTTGCGTAGGTATGGCAGCAAGCATGGGCTCGTTATTGCTGACAGCCGGTGCTCCTGGCAAACGATATGCGCTGACAAACAGCGAAGTGATGATTCATCAGCCGCTTGGCGGCGTTCAAGGACAGGCTGCGGATATCAAAATTCACGCAGAATGGATTATTAAAACACGTCAGAAACTGAATCAAATATACGTCGATCGTACAGGTCAACCCCTTGAGAAAATCGAGCGGGACACAGACCGTGACTTTTTCATGAGTGCTGAAGAAGCCAAAACGTACGGCATTATTGACCAGGTGCTCAGCAGACCGATCAATTCCTAAAGGGGTGGTTTCATGTTTAAATTTAACGATGAGAAAGGGCAATTGAAATGCTCTTTTTGCGGTAAATCTCAGGAACAGGTGCGCAAGCTGGTCGCTGGACCGGGCGTTTACATTTGTGATGAATGTATCGAACTGTGCACTGAAATCGTAGAGGAAGAGCTCGGTCATGACGAAGAACTGGACCTCAAAGATATTCCAAAACCGAAAGAAATCCGCGATATTCTTGACCAGTACGTTATTGGACAGGATCAGGCTAAGAAGTCTTTGTCTGTAGCGGTTTACAATCACTATAAACGGATCAACACGCAAAGCAAGATTGAGGACGTTGAATTGCAAAAAAGTAACATTTTGCTGTTAGGGCCTACGGGTTCTGGTAAAACGTTGCTTGCGCAAACGATGGCCAAAATCCTTAATGTTCCTTTTGCTATTGCTGATGCAACTTCATTGACGGAAGCAGGTTATGTCGGCGAAGATGTAGAGAACATTCTGCTCAAGCTGATTCAAGCTGCTGATTATGATGTGGAAAAAGCAGAGCGCGGCATTATTTATATCGATGAAATTGATAAAGTAGCGCGTAAATCCGAGAACCCATCCATTACACGTGATGTATCGGGTGAAGGTGTTCAACAGGCGCTCCTGAAAATTCTGGAAGGAACTGTTGCTTCTGTACCACCACAAGGTGGTCGTAAGCATCCACATCAGGAATTCATCCAGATCGATACTACGAACATACTCTTCATTTGCGGCGGTGCCTTCGATGGTCTGGAGCAAATGATCAAACGCCGGATCGGTAAAAAAGTCATTGGCTTTAACACCGTTGCGGAACAAAAAGATCTTAAACCAGGTGAATATCTGGGTATGGTATTGCCGGAAGACTTGCTGAAATTCGGTCTGATTCCGGAATTTGTAGGCCGTTTGCCAGTTATCTCCACTTTGGAGCCGCTGGACGAAGACACATTGGTACGGATTCTTTCCGAGCCAAAAAATGCGCTTACGAAACAATACCAAAAACTGCTTGAGCTGGATAATGTAAATCTGGTGTTCGAACCAGGAGCATTGCTTGCGATTGCGAAGGAAGCCATTAAACGTAACACGGGTGCACGTGGACTGCGTGCAATTATCGAGGGCATTATGCTTGAGATTATGTATGAAGTACCTTCCCGTGATGATGTTACGAACTGTGTCATTACCGAAGAGGTCGTTGAGAAGAGAGTCGTGCCTGAACTGAGCCAATCCAAGGACGACAAGCAGGAAGAAAGTGCCTAACTAAAGGGTAATATTCCGTTTCAACACTGAAATATAGACTTGTCAGTTCTCCACTCCTGGCAGAAGGCGAATTCATGTCTCTGTCAGGGTGGAGCTTTGACGTTGTGGGGAGAGAAATCACTCATGTTTTTAAGACAAGATACACGACCCGTAAAAGTGGGAAACTTAACGATTGGTGGCAGCAACGAGGTCATCATCCAGAGCATGTGTACAACGAAAACGGCAGACGTTGAGGCAACCGTGGCAGAGATTTTGCGTTTGGAAGAAGCAGGCTGCCAAGTAGTGCGTGTAACGGTGAACAATGAGGAAGCTGCCGCAGCCATCAAGGAAATCAAGAAACGGATTCATATTCCGCTCGTAGCGGATATCCATTTTAATTATAAACTGGCGCTCCTTGCGATTGAGAACGGCATCGATAAAGTACGGATTAATCCCGGCAATATCGGTAAACGATCCAAAGTGGAAGAAGTGGTCAAGGCTTGTAAAGAGAAAGGTATTCCGATTCGCATCGGGGTAAATGCGGGTTCGCTTGAAAACCATTTGCTTGAGAAATATGGGTATCCAACGGCTGATGCTATGGTAGAAAGTGCATTGTATCACATTGGTATTCTGGAAGAGCTTGACTTCCATGATATCATTGTATCCCTCAAAGCTTCGGATGTACCGATGGCGATTGAAGCGTATACCAAAGCGGCTCAAATCATCAAATATCCTTTGCATCTGGGCATTACTGAGGCGGGGACGTTGTTCTCTGGTACAATCAAAAGCTCGGCCGGTATGGGTGCTTTGTTATCCATGGGTATTGGCTCAACGATGCGGATATCGCTTAGTGCGGACCCGGTTGAAGAGATCAAGGTTGCGCGTGACTTGCTCAAAACCTTTGGTCTGATTTCCAATGCAGCTACGCTGATTTCATGCCCTACCTGTGGACGTTTGGATATCGATCTGTTCTCTATTGCAAATGAAGTGGAAGAGTATATCTCCAAGCTCAAGGTGCCGATCAAAGTATCCGTGCTGGGTTGTGCCGTTAACGGCCCGGGTGAAGCCAAGGAAGCGGATATCGGTATTGCCGGTGCACGCGGAGAAGGCTTGTTGTTCCGTCATGGTAAAATGATCCGTAAAGTGCCGGAAGAGATCATGGTTGAGGAATTGAAAAAAGAGATCGACAAAATCGTGGAGTCCTATGAAACGACAGGAGTTATTCCTGGCCGCTCGCACTGATTGATTTATATAACGTTTTGCAACAGTCCGTCAGCAATGACGGGCTGTTTTTTTTCTCAAACATACAATTTCCTGATTACCCGTTTACGTCTCGGTGAAAAGGCTATACTACCAAGTATTAGCATGATCTCATATGAGAATAGGGATAGAACAGGAGGATGTTGAGACATGGAATTTGGTATGGTCATAATGATGATTCAGTTATTTTTTGGTGTGGTGATCGGTTTGTATTTCTGGAATTTGCTTCGTGGCCAGAAAACAAATCGCAGCGCGGTGGAGCGTGAATCCCGCAAGGAACTGGAGAAGCTGCGCAAGCTGCGCTCCATTTCACTCACCAAGCCTCTGGCAGAGAAGACACGTCCGGCAACCATTAATGATATTGTAGGGCAAAAAGACGGACTCCGCGCCCTTAAAGCCGCGCTATGCAGTGCTAATCCACAGCATGTCATTATATATGGCCCACCAGGGGTCGGGAAAACAGCTGCGGCAAGGGTGGTATTGGAAGAAGCCAAAAAGAATCCGTCCTCTCCTTTCAAGGCCGATGCCAAATTCACGGAACTCGATGCCACGACGGCGCGTTTTGATGAACGGGGTATTGCTGACCCTTTGATTGGTTCAGTGCATGATCCGATCTATCAAGGAGCAGGAGCGATGGGCGTAGCAGGCATTCCACAGCCAAAACCCGGTGCGGTTACAAAAGCGCATGGGGGGATGCTTTTTATTGATGAGATCGGAGAACTGCATTCTATTCAGATGAATAAACTGCTGAAAGTATTGGAGGACCGCAAGGTCTTTTTGGAAAGTGCGTACTATAACTCGGAAGACACGCATACTCCTGCTTATATCCACGATATTTTTCAAAATGGTCTGCCAGCCGATTTTCGTCTAGTCGGAGCGACAACTCGTTCGCCCCATGAACTGCCTCCAGCCTTGCGCTCGCGGTGCATGGAGGTCTATTTCCGTCCATTGCTGCCCGAAGAGATTGGGCAAATTGCGGAAGATGCCATTCAGAAAATCGGATTCAGTCCATGTCCAGAAGCAGTTGATGTGGTTAAGCGCTATGCAACCAATGGCCGTGAAGCGGTCAATATTATTCAGCTCGCTGCTGGGCTGGCTTTGACTGAAAAACGTGAAACGCTGCAGGCGTCGGATGTGGAATGGGTCGCTGGCAGCAGCCAGATTCAGCCCCGGCCAGATCGCAAGGTGCCTTTGCGACCACAGATCGGTTTTGTGAATGGCTTGGCCGTATATGGACCGAACATGGGCACCATTCTGGAGATCGAAGTATCCGCTGTTCCGGCTCTTCGAGATCAGGGACGGATTAACATCACGGGAGTTGTGGATGAGGAAGAGATTGGAGGCGGTTCACGCACACTCCGGCGAAAAAGCATGGCTAAAGGCTCGGTTGAAAATGTGTTAACCGTATTAAAGGCCATGGGTATTCGTCCTAACGACTATGATTTACACGTCAACTTCCCAGGTGGAACGCCAATTGATGGTCCATCTGCCGGGATTGCTATGGCGACAGCCATTACATCAGCTATTCAGGGGCGTCCGATTGACCATGAGACAGCGATGACTGGCGAGATCAGTATTCATGGCCGGGTAAAACCGATCGGTGGTGTACTCGCCAAAGTAGAGGCTGCATTCCAGGCCGGTGCTAAGACAGTCATTATTCCGGCAGAGAACTGGCAGTCCATCTTTGAAAATCTGGATGGCTTACGTGTTATCCCGGTCGATACTGTTGAAGATGTATTCCGAGAAGTATTTGACTGGGTGCCTAATGAGGAGCAAGCGAAACAAATCAACCTTGCGGAGGAGGCAGGGACACCTGCACCGGAGATTTTCCCACCGGCATCCGCATCCTATTTACGTGCTGACTTGCCTCGTCCAGGACAGGTTACAGATTCGGGAAGCTGCTAAGCGCTTCCCTTCATTGGTTTTTTATGTGAACATTTGATAGAATAATGAATGACTACAACCTGAGAGCCATTGGAGGTGCGAAAGCGATGGGACCGAGCAAAGCGAAAGGTCGTCGTTTTCCTTTACTGCCTTTAAGAGGACTTCTCGTCTACCCGAGTATGGTACTGCATCTCGATGTGGGCCGGGAGAAATCGGTCAAGGCTTTAGAAAAAGCGATGGTAGAAGAACATTTGATTCTCCTATGTTCCCAAGCCGAGGTAAATATTGAAGAACCAACACAAGAGGACATTTTCAGAATCGGAACCGTTGCCAAGGTCAGACAGATGCTGAAGCTTCCAAACGGGACGATTCGTGTACTTGTGGAAGGCTTGGAACGGGCTGAAATCATTGAATATACGGACAACGAGGAATATTATGAGGTTCTGGCTCAAGAGCTTCCTGAAGAGGAGAACAGTCATCCGGAAACAGATGCGCTGATGCGTACAGTTCTGAACCAGTTCGAAAATTATATTAATCTGTCCAAAAAGGTTACACCTGAGACACTTGCGGCTGTGTCCGATATTGAAGAACCGGGTCGCTTGGCTGATGTAATTACCAGTCACCTGTCCTTGAAGATCAAGGACAAACAGGAGATTTTGGAAACCATCGACGTTCGTGAACGGCTGGAGAAGCTGCTGGACATCCTGAACAACGAGCGGGAAGTACTGGAGCTTGAACGCAAAATCAGCCAGCGCGTGAAGAAACAGATGGAGAAAACCCAGAAAGAATATTATCTGCGCGAGCAGATGAAGGCGATTCAGAAAGAACTGGGTGAGAAAGAAGGCCGTGCCGGCGAAGTTGAGGAACTTCGAAATCAGATGGAGGCTCTTGGCTTGCCGGACAAGGTAAAGGAAAAGGTCGAGAAAGAAATTGATCGACTGGAGAAAATGCCATCAAGTTCTGCCGAAGGCGGCGTTATCCGCAACTATGTAGATTGGCTGCTGGGACTGCCTTGGACGCAGATGACAGCCGATGATCTGGATATTCAGAAGGCTGAAGATGTGCTAAATGCAGATCACTACGGTTTGGAAAAACCGAAAGAACGTGTGCTTGAATATCTGGCTGTCCAGAAGCTGGTGAAAAAGCTTAAAGGACCGATCCTCTGTCTGGTTGGACCTCCAGGGGTCGGGAAAACGTCGCTTGCCCGCTCTATCGCCAGATCGCTTGGACGCGAATTCGTCAGAATATCGCTGGGTGGCGTGAGAGATGAAGCAGAAATTCGCGGTCATCGCCGTACTTATGTTGGTGCAATGCCAGGCCGCATCATTCAGGGCATGAAGACGGCGGGGTCACTCAATCCGGTGTTCCTGTTGGACGAGATTGATAAAATGGCTTCGGACTTCCGTGGAGACCCTTCCGCAGCGTTGCTTGAAGTACTTGATCCCGAACAGAACAATACGTTTAGTGACCACTTTGTGGAGTTGCCGTTTGACTTATCTAACGTTATGTTTATTACAACCGCCAACACAGTGCATAACATTCCACGTCCACTTCTGGACCGGATGGAGATGCTCAATATTCCGGGGTATACCGAGCTGGAGAAGCTGCAAATCGCCAAAAACTATTTGCTGCCGAAACAGAAACAGGACCATGGCCTGGAAGAAGATCAGCTGAATATCGGGGATGACAGCTTGCTGCGTGTCATTCGTGAATATACACGAGAGTCTGGCGTGCGGAATTTGGAACAGCAGATGGCATCGTTATGCCGGAAAGCGGCCAAAAACATCGTCTCTGGTGCGGAAGGTCAGATTAATATTACACCGGATGAAGTGAAGGATTATCTTGGTCCGGGTAAATTCCGCTACGGTATGGCCGAACTGGAAGATCAGATTGGTACGGTGACGGGACTGGCGTGGACTGAAGTGGGTGGAGATACCCTCGTGATCGAGGTTACCGTTGTACCTGGAACAGGCAAGCTGACGCTGACAGGTAAACTGGGCGATGTCATGAAGGAATCGGCTCAGGCGGCATTCAGCTACACCCGCTCCAAAGCTGCACAGCTTGGCATTCCGTCCGACTTCCACGAGAAGAACGACATCCATATCCACGTTCCGGAAGGAGCCATTCCAAAGGATGGACCATCCGCCGGAATTACAATGGCGACGGCCTTGATCTCTGCTCTAACGAACAAACATGTCTCCAAAGACATTGCCATGACTGGCGAAATAACGCTGCGTGGTCGTGTGTTGCCAATCGGCGGACTTAAGGAAAAATCACTGGCGGCTCACCGCGCCGGTTACAAAAAAATATTATTGCCCAAGGATAACGAACGGGACCTGCGGGATATTCCGGACAGCATCAAGGAAGATGTGGAATTTGTTCCTGTAGCCCATATGGATCAGGTGCTGCAACATGCGCTTGTGGAACAGGCAGGAATACACCTGTAGCCCGTTAAACGAGGGATCGTATGAAGAGTAAACCGTTCTGCGGAAGCTTTGGCGTCCGCTGGAACGGTTTTTTTGGTATGATAGAACAATCCATGGCATAATACCAACAGCAGCTCTAAGTAAGAGCACAGGAGTTAAAGAGAGGACAGATACATTATGAAAGTAAATCAATCCGAATTTATTATCAGTGCCGTTCGGCCTGAACAATACCCCGAGGACGGCCTGCCCGAGATTGCCTTGGCGGGACGATCCAATGTAGGGAAATCATCTTTGATCAACCGTTTGATTAATCGCAAAAACTTAGCACGGACGAGTTCTACCCCTGGTAAGACACAGCAACTGAACTATTATAAGATCAATCAGGATCTCTACTTCGTCGATTTCCCGGGATATGGCTACGCTAAAGTTTCCAAAGAGCAACGCTTTGCCTGGGGCAAAATGATGGAGAAATACTTGCTGGGACGCGAGGAATTGAAACTGGTCATGCAGATGGTGGATATGAGACATGAGCCATCCAAGGATGACAAGATGATGAATGAGTGGCTCCGCCATCATGGATTGCCTCTGGTAGTGGTTGCGACGAAGATGGACAAGATTCCAAAAACGCGTAGAGCCAAACATATTAAAGTCATCAAGGAAGCTTTGGATCTTCGTCCTGGTGATCTGTTTGTACCGTTTTCATCGGAAGAAGGTTTAGGTAAAGAAGAATTATGGGAGATCATTACCCGCTTTGCCGGAATCGGTCAAGCTTCAGCGGAAGAAGAGCCACAGGCTGAGGAAAATCACGAAGACTACGAAATTAAAGGATAACCGGGGATTACGCCATTTTGATGCAGGAAAGCGAGCAACTGGGGTGGATCTTTGATGCGATCAAGGATTAATCCATTTTTTATGGATTTTCGTGGAAATTCATTGTTTTATTTTGGAGCGAAATAGCTATACGGTAGTGTATAATGAGTATAGGTGCATTGTGCCAACGGTACCAAAGTAGCGGCCTTACCGACCTGAAGAATTTTGAGATCACTGCCGCTGTGCAGGAAGACAAAACAATCGGGAAAGAATTGAGGAGATTTTTATGGCTCAGCGATTAGCCACAGAGTATGTTAAAGCCACTTTGAAATTGTCAGAACCCCAGATGCATCAGTTTTTGCGCATGACAGAGGATGGCCGGATTCATCAACGTGTGAAGGTGATGGAGAATGGCTGCCAGGAAATTGTGCTCGTAGATGTGAGTGGAGAAGAAGTTCATTTCCCTTTTGACCGTAGGGAAGGGTTTTACATCTGTGAGTTATCTTGCCGCCTGGTAAACCATCATCTGACGAACGTAGTCCGGAAGCTCTTTATGACCTTTAAGGGTGATGGCGTTGTTCATCGGATTTATGAAGAGTTCACCATGACGTATGTTTATACTCAGGGCGTTGTCCGTAAAATTGTGGAGCAGACGGGTGAGAATATCCGTGTCATCTACGAATACAAAAATACGTTGCTTGAATTGCAGCGTGTGTTCCAGGCTCGGGATATTGAGCGCGAGATAAACCGGGTATACGCCGAGGTTGATTCGTTACTCGATACAAGAATGGATGCTTCTACTTCTGAACAACTCCAGCAGATTGATGAAAAGCTTGCGCGCCACCAGAAACGGCTGTTTGAGCTTGAAGCCTATTGACCTAAAAGAGTGAATTATACAAGTATTTAACTGACCATCCCCTAATGCTCTGATCTGGCACATTCCAGGCAGAAGCGAAAGGGGATTTCTTGATTTTGAAAGCGGATTGGGACTTAATCTTTTATTTTTTCATCTTCCTAAAAGGGGTTGCATTCCCTTTGATTAGATGTTATTTTTAATCTCGTTGAAATGAAAAGAATATAGGAACCAGGATTCACTCAGGACATTATATGTTGCGAGAGATTTTTCCCTCGGGAAGTGAATGACGTAGGTCCTAGCGGATGAAATTTGTTTAAACATTTTATTCCTAGGAAGGGGGCGCCGAAGGATGGAATATTCAACTTTCGGAAGACACGTTGCTGTGGATGCTTGGGGTGTAGACTTTGATCTACTAAACAGTGCGGAGTATTTGCAAGCTCAATTGGTTGAAGCAGCGGAGGCATGTGGCGCGACAGTAATGTCCGTACAATCCAAGCAGTTTGAACCACAAGGAGCAACAGTGCTTGTACTGCTGTCTGAGAGTCATCTCTCGATTCATACGTATCCTGAGAGAGGGTTTGCAGCCATTGATTGCTACACTTGTGGGGAGACGGTAGACCCGCAAATGGCCATTGATTACCTGGTATCCGTATTAAAACCGGAAAAAACGTACGCAAAGAAACTGGTACGTGGATTGGGCGAATTGCAAGTGGAGACACCGGAAATGAATACAAATGAACTGGTATATATGATTTAATAACGACAGCATGAATAATGTTCACATATCGGGGTGGAACGAAGATGATCCCAAACCTGAATAGTCATGGAGCCTTCCATGGCTATTTGTTTTATATGGGATTTCCCTAAATCTTTATCATTAAAACAAGTATTTAACGCATAACGGTGAAGATTGGTGAGACACTACAATAAATGACAATGCATAAGATGATCTACATGGGGATTTCATAAACATTTCATAAAAATGGCCCAGTCATACTATGGATGTGTGATATAATTAACCATGTCAATCATAAATGGATGAACATATGTAGAAAACACTTTGATTGGAAATTTATTAGGCAGGTGAACTTGCAATGCACATCGTTGTCGTTGGTTTGAATTATCGCACGGCGCCTGTAGAGGTTAGGGAACGATTCACATTTGCAGAAAAGGACTTGTCTGAAGCGCTGCAGCAGCTCAAGCTGACCAAGAGTGTATTGGAAGGTGTAATCGTAGCCACATGTAACCGTACCGAGTTGTATGTTGTGGTAGACCGTCTTCACATGTGTGGTTATTTTATTCGGACGTTCATGGAACAATGGTTTAATGTTCCGCGAGAAGAATTTACGCAACACTTATATATATATGAAGATGATCAAGCCATGCGCCATTTGTTCCGTGTGATTTGCGGGCTGGACTCGATGGTTATTGGCGAGACTCAGATTCTTGGACAGGTGAAACAGGCTTTTTTCAAAGCACAGGAAGAAAAAGCTACGGGCACCTGGTTTAACATGCTGTTCAAACAGGCTGTTACATTAGGCAAACGCGCACATTCAGAGACTTCAATCGGTGAGAGTGCGGTATCTGTAAGTTATGCTGCTGTAGAACTAGGCAAGCGTATCTTTGGTATGTTCACGGATAAGAAGGTGCTGATTCTAGGTGCCGGCAAAATGAGTGAACTTACAGTAAAACATCTGTATAGCAACGGAGCCTCTGAAGTTATTGTGGCGAATCGAACACTTGCACGAGCTGAGGAATTGGCAGCGAAGTTTCGAGGGACACCATGTACAATGGAACAGGCGCTAGAGCGACTGAACGAGGTTGATATTGTCATCAGTTCGACGGGGGCGGAAAGATATGTACTGGATGCCACTGTTGTTCGAGAGAGCATGAAGCGTCGTCAATCGCGTCCGCTGTTCCTGATTGATATTGCTGTTCCACGGGATATTGATCCGGCGATCGGCGAGTTATCCAATGTATTCCTTTATGATATTGATGATTTGGAAGGAATCGTGGAGAGCAATCTGGAGATGCGTAAGGTGGAAGCTGCCAAGATCGAGAAAATGATTGAGCTTGAGATGGAAGACTATTATCAATGGCTCAAAACGTTGGGCGTTCGCCCTGTCATTCGGGCATTGCAGGAGAAAGGCGCTTCCATTCATGAAGAAACGATGGATAGTCTGTTTAATAAATTGCCTGAACTGGATGAACATCAGCGTAAAGTTATCCGTCGTCTGACGAAAAGCATCGTGAATCAAATGACGACAGATCCGATTAACCGGATTAAGGAAATGGCTGGTACCAAGCACGGCGATGAAGCACTGCGCATGTTTACTCAGATCTTTGCTTTGGAGGATGCTGTAGAGGTGGCCGCTGAGAAAGTAAATCAGAGTGATGCCACGGCTCTGCGCAAACCGGATGCCGTTCATCTTAACGATTCCCGGCAAGACCCCGTGCCGGCTTATGCTCCGGCAGGCGTATAAGGCGGGTGGGCAGCTTGACCCTAGCTGAACAAATCTATGAAGCTTTAATTTATATGTATGCCCTGAGCCTACTGTTCTATTTCTCGGACTGCATTCGACGCAATGCGGGGGCGAAGCGGACAGGCACAGGGTTTCTTGTTGTTGTGTGGGCGCTTCAGGTGTTCCATGTCATTTTGCGTATGTTAACTGAAGGGCATTTTCCAATCTACACCACGTTTGATTTTTTGTTTATCTTTTCATTTAGTATTGTGCTGATGTCTCTGGTGATGACTCGGATTCAGCGTTCCGAATTTGTCATTTTATTGCTGAATGTGGTTGGTTTCTCCGTTACGGTGTTGAACCGGTTGTGGTTTACAGCAGGTGAGATATCTCTGCATAACTGGCAGACTGTGCACGGATTGCTTATTATGCATATCACCTTGGCCAATCTAGGTTTCGCGGCTCTCACAGTAGGTGCTGTATTTGCCATGTTATATCTGTTTTTGCACCGCAAGCTGAAGAACAAGAAATGGAATGATACCGTACGTCGTCTACCGAGTCTCGAAGTGATCAGCAAATATATGGATGGTGCTACACTGATTGGCACACCTCTTCTTGGTGTTTCTATCATGCTTGCTGTATTATCCATTGTAGCCGAAACGCGCTGGAGCCTGCTCTTGGATCTCAAGGTTATTGCAACGGGACTTGCCATAGCAATCTATGTGGGGTACTTCGTATTCAAGAGAAGGAAACAGTTCTCCACAGTGATTATGGCGAGATGGACGTTGATCGGATATGCCTTTGTCATTATCAGTTTTTTATCCAATGCGTATTCAGCGTTTCATCGTTGGACGGGAGAGTGAAGGGGATGGAACGGTACACGCCAATATTTGTGGATATATCAGGAAAATCCTGCTGCGTGGTTGGAGGCGGACGTGTCGCTGAACGTAAAATAAAAGGTTTGCTTCATGCAGAAGCGCAGATCAAGGTCATTAGTCCGGAAGTTACGCCAACGTTACAACAATTGCATCATGATTCCCGAATTCAATGGCTGGCCCGGTCCTACCGCAATGGAGATTTGCGGGGGGCCTTTCTCGTATATGCAGCAACGGACCATAGTGAAGTGAACACAGCGGTTGTCCAAGAAGCTGAAGATGCGGGTATACTGGTTAACGACGCCATATCTTCTGAGCGAAGCACTTTTATTACACCAAGTGTGGTCAGGCGCGGAAGGCTAAGCATTGCAATATCGACCGCTGGAGCAGGGCCTGTAGCCGCAGCAGAAATTCGTGATACCTTGGAACAGCAATTCGGAGATGAGTACGAGACATATATTGAATTTTTGTATCAGATGAGGATGGAAGTAAAGGCACGTGTATCTTCTTCAGGTGTCAGAGCTAAATTACTCCGTCGTTTAACCGAAATGAATGTGCTGGAAAAGATCCGTACAGGTCAGTTTCAGTGGTGGACCGAAGAACAAATTGGGGACTGGATATCCCATAATCAGGAGGACGTGTAGACATGCGGACAATTAAAGTGGGAAGCAGACAAAGCGCACTTGCTTTGACCCAGACAGGCCATGTAATTCAAGATTTACGTGATATTTGTGAGCGGGAAGGATTAGCTTTTGATTTTGAAGTACATAAAATCGTTACAAAAGGAGATTTGATTCTGGATGTAACTCTGTCCAAAGTCGGAGGCAAAGGACTGTTTGTCAAAGAGATTGAACAGGCGATGATAGATCGCACGATTGATATGGCTGTTCATAGCATGAAGGATATGCCTTCCGAGTTGCCTGAAGGGTTGACGAACGGAGCTGTTCCGCGCCGTGCAGACCCTCGTGACGCACTGATTTCGAATGGTGGACTCACATTGGATCAATTGCCGGAAGGTGCAAGAGTGGGGACGAGCAGTCTGCGTCGGTCCAGTCAATTGAAATCATACCGTCCGGATTTGAAACTCGAATCGCTTCGTGGCAATATTGATTCCCGTCTGCGCAAGCTGGAGACAGAAGGTTTGGACGCCATTATTTTGGCTGCTGCTGGTTTGTATCGAATGGGCTGGCAGGATCGGATTACGGAATATCTGTCAGAAGAAGCTTGTCTTCCCGCAGTAGGGCAGGGTGCGCTCGGCATTGAATGCCGTGAAGATGATGCGGAGCTGCTTCATCTGTTGCAATTGTATAATGATCCGGAAACCGCATTTCCTGTGTTGGCTGAACGTCGCTTCCTTAGTGTATTGAATGGGGGCTGTCAGGTTCCGATTGGAGCTCATGCCGTATGGCTGCCACAGCAAGAAGCAGATTCCCCGAATGGACAAAACACGTTACAATTAACAGGTATGGTCGGTACGCCGGACGGCGGATTGATTCTTAAAGAAGCGATGACGGGCAAAGATCCGGTTCGTCTTGGAGAAGAAGTGGCTTGGAGATTGATTGAACGGGGAGCAGAGCAGATACTGGCAGAAGTTAGGGGATGAAGACATGGTGGGGAAGGTCTTTTTGGTTGGTGCAGGTCCAGGGGACGCCAAGCTGATTACGGTAAAGGGCTGGGAATCGATCGGTCGAGCGGATGCTGTCGTTTACGATCGGTTGGCTAGTCCGAGATTACTTAAACAAATGAAGCCCGGCGCGGTTAAGATCTATGTGGGCAAACGGCCGGATCGACATACGATGAAGCAGGAAGAGATCAACCAGCTGTTGGTTGATCTCGCACTGGAAGGCAAGGTTGTGGTCCGGCTTAAAGGGGGAGACCCGACGATATTCGGACGCGTAGGTGAAGAGGCTGATCTGCTGCGCAAAAACAACATTCCTTTTGAAATCGTACCTGGTGTAACCTCAGCAATAAGTGTACCTGCTTATGCTGGAATACCTGTGACCCACCGCGACTATGCTTCCTCTATTTCCATCATTACGGGGCATGAGAGTCCGGACAAGCTTGACCGCAGTATTCATTGGGATAAAGTGACGAATGCTACAGGCACACTGGTATTTATGATGGGTGTCTCCAAAATTGGATATATCAGCGAACAGTTGATTCGTCACGGACGCCCGGCGCAAACACCGGTGGCATTGATTCGCTGGGGCACAAGAGCAGAGCAGGATACGATTACAGGCACGCTTGAAGATATCGAAGCAAAAGTGATCGCTGCGAATTTTCAACCACCCGCTGTCATTGTTGTTGGTGAGGTGGTGAACCAGCGTGAACAGTTGAAATGGGCAGAAGCACTGCCGTTGTTTGGCAAACGCATTTTGGTGACGAGAGCTCGCAGTCAGGCTAGTGAATTGGTGAACCGGATCGAGGAACTTGGCGGCGAACCTTACGAATTTCCGGTAATTGAGACCGTGATGCCATCAGGGGAGTCGGCACTGGAAAGTGTCAAACAGGCCTTTGGTGCGTTAAGTACATTTGACTGGGTATTTTTTACGAGTGTAAACGGAGTGGAATTCTTTTTCCGTCATTTGCAGCAGCAAGGTAAAGATATTCGCTCCATTCATCAAGCGAGAGTTGCTGCGGTAGGACCTTCCACTGGGGAAGCTTTGCGTAAGTATGGCATTGTAGCGGAGGTCATTCAGGGGCCATTTCAGGCTGAAGGTATGCTTGAAGCATTTGAAAATGAATTGAAGCAAGGCCAGAGGGTGCTTTTACCACATGGAGATCTTGCACGTTCCTGGTTGCCTGAACAGTTGAGGGAGCGGGGACTTCTGGTCACCGAGGCAATTATCTATGACACCATTCTGGCTGGCGAGGATGACGATGAATTGCTGAAGCTGCTTGAAGAGGGCGGCATTCATGCGATGACCTTCACGAGTTCTTCCACCGTCACCAATTTCATGAGTATTTTGAAACGGATGGGATTGCAGGACCCTTTGCCTTTATTGAAAAATGTAGAGGTCGCATGTATCGGGCCTGTTACAGCGAAGACGGCAGAAGCAGCAGGCTTGAAGGTCACCATGATGGCTGAAGAAGCAACCATTGAGAGTCTGATTTCTGTGTTGTCTGATTGGAAACGAAAGCCTGCTACAGAAGCTGTATTTCCTGCTAACCATATAAATTGAACCGCAATCGATAGATGAAGCGTGCTGAATTCGTTACGATACCGGCGCGCTTCGCTTTTTGCTCCATATCACTATTCAAGGAGGTTTCACACGTATGAGTTTTCCAATTGTGCGGCATCGCCGTTTACGTCAATCCACAGGTATTCGCAATATGGTGAGAGAGACCCATTTGACTGTGGATGACTTTATCCAACCCATCTATGTTACTTATGGTGAAAATGTAAAATCTGAGATCAAATCTATGCCAGGCGTATTCCGCTTCTCGCTGGATCGTCTGCAGGAAGAAGTGAAGGAGATTGCCGAACTGGGTATTCCGGCTGTGCTCTTATTCGGTATTCCCGAAACCAAAGACAGTGTTGGTTCGTCTGGATTCGCAGAAGATGGTATTGTACAGGAAGCAACGAAGCTGATTAAGTCCTGGTATCCTGAGCTGCTGGTTGTTGCGGACACCTGTTTGTGCGAATTCACCGATCACGGTCATTGTGGCATGGTGCACACGGTTGAAGTGGACGGTCACATTTGCGGAGATGTCCTTAATGACGAATCACTGGAGCTGCTCGTGAAAACAGCGGTATCCCAGGCCAAAGCTGGAGCGGACATTATTGCACCATCCAACATGATGGATGGATTTGTCCAAGCGATCCGTGCCGGACTGGATGAGAATGGTTTTAGTCATATTCCGATTATGTCCTACTCCGTAAAATATGCGTCGGCATTCTATGGTCCATTCCGCGAAGCTGCCGATTCCACGCCGCAATTCGGAGATCGCAAGTCATATCAGATGGACCCGGCGAACGCTCGTGAAGCATTACGTGAAGCCGAAACCGATGTGCTCGAAGGAGCTGACATGCTGATGGTGAAACCTTCCCTGTCCTATCTGGATGTCATGCGTACGATCAAGGACAATTTTGATCTTCCACTGGTTGCTTACAACGTAAGTGGAGAGTATGCCATGGTGAAGGCAGCAGCAATTCAAGGCTGGATTGATGAGAAGAAAGTGGCCATGGAAATTCTGCTGAGTATGAAACGTGCGGGGGCAGATATGATTATTACGTACTACGGAAAAGACGCGTCACGCTGGCTGGCCGAGAAATAAATTTATATTAAGGAGGATGTTCATGACTGCACAACAAGGAACTCGTCGTAATGATGAGCGCTCACGCAGCGCATTTGAAGAAGCCAAGCAGTACATACCTGGGGGTGTGAACAGTCCCGTTCGGGCGTTCAAATCGGTGGGGCTTACCCCGATCTATGCAGAGCGCGGAGAAGGCTCCAAAATCTATGATATCGATGGCAATGTTTTTATTGATTATGTGGGATCCTGGGGTCCGCTTATTATGGGACATGCACATCCTGACGTTGTGGAAGCTTTGCGTGAGACAGCCCTTAAAGGAACAAGCTTTGGTGCGCCAACACTCCTGGAGACCGAGATGGCTAAACTCGTCTGTGAGCGTGTGCCTTCGATCGATATTGTACGAATGGTGAATTCCGGTACGGAAGCAACCATGAGTGCAATTCGGCTGGCACGTGGTGTAACCGGACGCAGTAAAATTTTGAAATTTGAAGGATCATATCACGGACATGCCGACAGCTTGCTGATCAAAGCAGGATCTGGTGTAGCAACACTGGGTCTGCCTGACAGCCCTGGTGTTCCTGAAGGTGTGGCCATCAATACGATTACGGTTCCATACAATGACCTGGAGTCAGTGAAGCTTGCTTTTGAACGTTATGGTGAAGAACTGGCAGCCGTCATTGTGGAACCTGTTGCAGGTAATATGGGAGTTGTGCCACCAGTTCCAGGTTTCCTTGAAGGCTTGCGTAGTTTGACGTCTCAATACGGCAGTTTGCTCATTTTTGATGAAGTTATGACCGGATTCCGTGTAGGGTTGAACTGTGCACAGGGACGATATGGCGTAACACCTGACCTGACTTGTCTGGGTAAAGTCATCGGTGGCGGGCTTCCGGTGGGTGCTTATGGCGGCAGACGTGATCTGATGGAACAGATTGCTCCGACCGGACCGATCTATCAGGCAGGGACGCTGAGTGGTAATCCGCTGGCTATGGCAGCAGGTTATACGACGCTCAAATTGTTGACACCGGAGGTCTATGATCGTCTGGAGACACTGTCCGCACGCTTGCAGGCTGGGTTTGAAAAGAATGCAGCAGAGACGGGTGTACCCATAACCATTAACCGTGTGGGTTCGATGGTATGTCCATTTTTCAGTGTTGTTCCGGTTACGAATTATGATTTCGCCAAAGAAAGCAATCTGGATCAATTCCGTCGTTACTTCGCGGCCATGATTGATCAGGGTGTGAGTGTTGCACCTTCCCAATACGAAGGCATGTTTGTCTCTGGCGTGCATACGGAGCAGGATATTGACGATACGATTGAGGCGAACCGTAAGGCTCTTCAATCGCTATGACCATCAAAAGTTGGAAACGCCGCGGGGAATGGCTTGAGCTAATGCCAGGCAAAGCGGTGACGGGAAGTTCAGACAGGCAAACGGCTGCAGAGCAATGGCTCTTGTCCGAGCTTCAGTTACCAGAGAAAATGTTGCGTCAGCTAAAGACGAACCAGGGCATACAACTGGCAGGGGACCGGCTTCGGCTGGCCCTTTTTGCGTCTCAGCCGATCGATGTTGAACCGCGTTGGACGGATATCGATGTTTTGTATGAGGATGACTTCTGTCTGGTTGTGCACAAACCGGCCGGAATGAAGCTTCATCCCGATGGGAGCCGGGCGGATCAAGCGATTACGCTGGATCACGCGGTGGCCTCCTATTACGAAATGAATGGAATTCAGGCGAATGTACGCCATGTTCATCGTCTGGACGAGGACACAACTGGGCCTGTTTTATATGCCAAAAATGCTTTTGCTCTCGCCAAACTGGATGAAGCCATGCGGCGTAAAGACATTGGGCGGCATTATGTTGCCATTGCAGGCGGTCAGATATCCACGGAGCTGATTACGATTGATGCTCCGATTGGGAAGGACAGGCATCACAAGCAACGCAGACGTGTCTCTGAAGGTGGACAGGACGCTGTAACTCATGTGGAGATCGTGGAGGTGTGGGACAGGGCTACCCTTGTCCGGCTGACACTGGATACAGGGCGTACACACCAGATTCGGGTGCATTTAAGTTATGCGGGGCATCCCCTCGTCGGAGATGAGTTATATGGAGGCAGAAGGGATTCTATTGGTCGGCAGGCGCTTCATGGTGAGACGCTGAGTTTTAGTCATCCGCTCACAGGGGCACGAATTGAAGTGGCTGATCCTTGGCCGCAGGATTTCGAACAACTGGCAGGGCGGGAAGACAAGGACCAATAAACTGGGAAGGTTTGCATAAAAGGTGGCATGCTCATCTCATTCAAGGCATATAGATGGGGTAACGAAGGATTTGGACCATGGATCAGTCCCATGAGAAGGATCATGGTGAACATATGCCGAAAGGAGGACGCCACCTTTGTTGAATCAACCTTATGGTTTGCGGTTCGATATTTATGAGCGCGTTCATTTGTCAGAGGGAGTCCCTGCGATTGAGGAACTGGAGGAAATTGAGTTATATCCCCGTATTCAGGTGATCGGTCAGGATGATCATGCAACATTACGAGGTCATCTTTTGCTAACAGGTGCGTATCGGGGAGAGAATGAGATCTCGGAGGAACTCAAACATTTTATCCCGGTGGAGATCACGGTACCCTTGAACCGGGTAAGATCGCTTGAGGATATTTCCATTGAGATCGAAAATTTTGATGTCGATTTGTTATCCGACCGAAGTCTGAACATTACTGGCGTATTGTCGCTACGCGGCATCGAGGGCTTTCCGGTGGAGGAACCGCAGGTCTGGTCAGCAGATGAATTTACCGTTATACATTCGCCCGATCCTAGACAGGGCGACCGTTCAGCTGACACAGAGCAGACAGGCAGCTCTCCCAATGTATTTGCTCAGGAGTATTTGCTTCAACGGAGCGAAGAGGAGCTGCAGCGGGAACATCTATTTCAAGCTACTCCCGAACCGTTTCAGTCTTGGCAGCAAGGGGATGGGAACGCGGAGCAAAGCAAAATAGGAGCTGAAAACGAAGAGTCCTCATCCTTGAGGGACAAGGAGGATGAAACGCAAGCGGAAGTGTTGTCCGATACGCCTTCTCCCGTTTCGTCTTTTTTGGCGGAGACAGCCGACAGGTTGGCTTCTTACCCTGAATCCGAGCCTTTGCTTCCTCTGGCTGAAGAGTCGTCTGTCTGGTCCGAGCCTTCCGTCGAGACCTTACATACGAACTTGAGGAATTCGGAACAGGCCGATTCCAAGCGGGACGCGCAGCCTTCCGATGAACCTGCAGCACCGGACGTATGGCATTTTGAATCTGCCCGATCCGAACCAAAGCAAGAGGAGAAGGCGGTTGCAGATGTCCCGGCAGGTTCGCAGTCAGAGAACTGGCAGGATGTCTTTGCAGCGTCTGAACCGGAAATTTCAGAGGAAGACAGACCTCCTCTTGAAGCGTTGGACACGAATGAGTCCGTTGAAAAAGAAGCATTTATTCCTGAACCTGTGGCTGAGACGGAAGACAAGCCGGAGCTCAAGGTTGCTTTTGGCAGCAAGAGAGAGACTGCGCCCAAACAGGAAGAAGGCGTGGGCATCTCCTCCTTGTTATCCTCTGGCAGAGTGACACGTGAAGCGGAAGCAGAACGGGAGCAAGAGGCACTCGCTGGAGTCCTGCAGGAAGAAGCATACCAGCCTGATGATGTAGAGTGGAAGAACCTGTTTCTCGGCACCATTGTCGATCAGACTCCGTTCCGTAAGGTGAAATTATGCATTGTACAGCGTGAAGAGACACTCGATACTATAGCAGACCGATATCAGTTAAGTACCCGAGAGCTCCAGTTGTATAATCGTCTTTCCGAACAGGTTGTGGAAGAAGGACAGATTCTATATATCCCTTAACCTGTAGGCAGGTTTAATGACCATTTCGACCCGTGATCCCTTGAGGATGGCGGGTTTTTGCTTTATCTGCCCTCAACCTGCATTGCAGCACGCTTTTTCCGCTGTTGTCAGGTTGACTATCGGGCACGGGCAGGGTATGATGTGTTTAGGTTTTTTGAAGAACAACGTGGATCGGGAGTAGTAGACAGTATGACCTTTCAGAGAGCGGGATTGTAGCGCTGGGAAATTCCGTAGGAACCAACTGATCGAAGTCGCCCGGGAGTTGCCTGTTTGAATACAAGGGATGAGTAACTTTAGTATCATTCATTCCTAAGGTAGGATGGGCCGGTCGCAGCCGTTATCTGCTTGAAGTGTCACGTAAGTATAGAAGGGGTAGTCTATCTTCTATCTGCGTGAAACAAAGGTGGTACCGCGAAAGCTAACCTTTCGTCCTTTGATGGATGAAAGGTTTTTTTTGTTTTTTGGCGATGATGAATAAGTAACGGAGGAATGACACATGTCTGAACAAAAAAATTCAGCTGCAACAGAAATGCCAACCACATATGATCCGAAAGCTGCGGAACAAAAATGGTATTCCACTTGGATGGAAAATGGATATTTCAAGGCAGGCCAGCGCAAAGACGCTGAACCTTATACGATTGTAATTCCACCCCCGAACGTAACCGGAATGCTCCATATCGGGCATGCGCTCGATTTTACACTGCAGGATATTCTGATTCGTACCAAGCGGATGCAGGGCTATGATGCACTGTGGCTGCCGGGTTCTGACCATGCAGGTATTGCTACTCAAACCAAAGTAGAGCAGAAATTGCGTGAAGAAGGTCAGACTCGTTATGATCTGGGACGCGAAAAGTTCTTGGAGAAGGTATGGGACTGGAAGGAGCAATACGCAACAACCATTCGTCAGCAATGGGGCAAAATGGGCTTGTCTCTCGATTACTCGCGTGAACGTTTTACACTGGACGAAGGTCTATCCCAGGCTGTACGTAAAGTGTTTGTTCAACTGTATGAAAAAGGCCTCATTTATCGTGGCAAACGAATCATTAACTGGGACCCGGTGAACCGGACTGCACTGTCCGACATTGAGGTTGAATATAAAGAAGTTCAGGGTCACTTGTACCACCTGCGTTATCCGCTCAAAGACGGAAGTGGTTATGTCACAGTAGCGACTACTCGCCCGGAAACGATGCTGGGAGATACGGCAGTTGCTGTTCATCCGAAGGATGAGCGTTACGCAGACATGATTGGCAAGGTGCTCGTTCTGCCTATTATCGGACGCGAAATTCCGGTTATTGCAGATGAGTATGTAGATAAAGATTTCGGAAGCGGCGCCGTGAAAATTACGCCTGCTCATGATCCGAATGACTTCGAAGTGGGCCTCCGTCATGATCTGCCGCAGATTACGGTGATGGATGAGACGGGTACGATGAATGCCGAAGCAGGCAAATATCAGGGACTTGATCGCAGCGACTGCCGTAAGCAGATTGTTGCCGACCTGCAAGAACAGGGCGTATTGATCAACATCGAGGATCATACGCATCAGGTTGGACACAGTGAACGTACAGGAGCTGTCGTTGAGCCATATTTGTCGACACAGTGGTTTGTTGAGATGAAGCCACTCGCAGAAAAAGCGATTGAGAAGCAACAAAGCGGTGAAGGGGTTCATTTTGTTCCGGATCGTTTTGAGAAAACGTATCTGAACTGGATCGAGAATGTTCGTGACTGGTGTATCTCTCGTCAATTGTGGTGGGGTCATCGTATTCCTGCCTGGTATGACGAGGAGACTGGAGAAGTTATTGTATCTGCTGAAGATCCGACAACATTGCCAGAATACGCTGGACGCAAGCTGAGACAGGATGAAGACGTTCTGGATACATGGTTCAGCTCCGCATTATGGCCATTCTCTACATTAGGCTGGCCGGAAGACACGGAAGATCTGAAACGTTATTACCCGACAAGTGTACTCGTAACAGGGTATGACATTATTTATTTCTGGGTGGCGCGCATGATCTTTACCGCTCTGGAGTTCACGGAAGAGGTTCCGTTCAAGGATGTGCTGATGCACGGTCTTGTTCGTGATGCAGACGGACGCAAGATGTCCAAATCGCTCGGCAATGGTGTTGATCCGTTGGATGTGATTGAGAAATATGGTGCGGATGCAATGCGTTACATGATCTCTACAAGCAGCACTCCGGGTCAGGATCTCCGTTTCCGCTGGGAGCGGGTTGAACAGGCTCGTAACTTTGCCAATAAAATCTGGAATGCATCGCGCTTCGCTTTGATGAATCTGGAAGGGTTCACCTATGAAGATCGTGATATTAGTGGAGACCTTGGAACAGCGGATTATTGGATTTTGCACCGCCTGAACGAAACTTCTCGTGATATTACGCGTCTAATCGAAGCATATGAATTTGGAGAAACAGGCCGTTTGCTGTATAACTTTATTTGGGATGACTTGTGTGACTGGTATATTGAATTTGCGAAGTTGTCCTTCTATGGTGAAGATCCGGTTGCCAAGAAGAAAACACAATCGGTACTTGCTTATGTGTTGGATCAGACTATGCGCCTGATTCATCCGTTCATGCCGTACATTTCGGAAGAGATTTGGCAGCATCTGCCGCATGAAGGCGAGACGATTACGTTGGCTTCCTGGCCGGTGTATGACCCTGCGTTGGAGAACCCAGAAGCAGTTGCCGAGATGAACCTGCTTATGGATACCATTCGTGCAGTACGAAACATCCGTGCAGAAGTAAACGTACCAATGAGCAAGAAAATTGAATTGATGGTGAAAGCGAACAACGCAGAGACATCCAGCATCATTGAACGCAACAGCCATTACATCAAACGTTTCTGTAATACGTCCGAGTTCGACAGCGGCCTGGATCTGAGCTCACCGGATAAAGCAATGACTGCTGTCATTACTGGGGCTGAGCTGTACCTGCCGCTGGCGGGTCTTATTGATATTGATCAGGAAGTGGCTCGTCTGGAGAAAGAGTTGCAGAACCTTGAGGGCGAAGTACTCCGTGTGGAGAAAAAGCTGGCGAACGAAGGCTTTGTTGCCAAGGCTCCTGCCAAGGTTATCGAGGAAGAGCGCGCCAAGCAAGCGGATTATTCCGATAAACGGGATAAGGTGATTGCACGAATCAAGGAACTGAAAGGTTAATATATTCGGGTCGGATGGAGTGCTTATGCGCCATCCGGCCGCTTTTTTCAACCAAACTCAAACCGAAGGTGAATCATATGACGGAACTTAACGGGACAGAAATAGCATCTCCTTTACTTACCTATGACGAGGCCGTGAACTGGATCAATGGCCTTATTCCTTTTGGCATCCGACCTGGATTGGAACGAATCGAGGGATTGATGTCATTGCTGGGCAATCCTCACCAGCGTCTCAAATTTATTCATGTCGCGGGAACGAACGGCAAAGGTTCGACTTGCGCTTTTTTGACGTCAGTGCTTCTTCAGGCGGGATATGATGTTGGAACGTTCACATCCCCGTATATCACCAAATTCACAAACCGTTTTCAGTACAACGGTGAGGACATCCCGGAAGAAACGTTGCTCAAACTCTCGAACCGTCTGTATCCGTTGGTTCAAGAGATGGCTTCAACTCCCCTTGGATCACCCACGATGTTTGAGGTATCCACAGCACTCGCCCTTCTGTATTATGCGGAAGAGTGCTACCCGGACATTGTGGTATGGGAGACAGGGCTCGGGGGAAGGATGGACGTAACGAATATTGTTACACCCGTGGTATCGGTCATTACCAATATCGGTATGGACCATACGGATGTACTGGGAGATACGATTGAGGCGATTGCTGGAGAGAAGGCAGGCATTATTAAGGCGGGGGTACCCGTTGTTACCTGTGCCACGCAGCCAGAGGCTGTGAAGGTGATTCAGGAAACGGCAGAGCGGCTGCGTTCAACCGTGTATCTGGCGGGAGATCGTTTCTCCTATCATAGGCTGGACAGTGATGAGAACGGACAATCTTTTCATTTTACAGGACCGTTCCGTGATCTGGACGTTCGTATTCGCATGCAGGGCGTACATCAATGCGATAATGCTGCGGGCGCACTTATGGTACTGGAGTTGCTTCGCCAATACATGGCATTTATGCTGGATGATGAAGATATTGCACTTGGACTGGAACATGCCTTCTGGGCAGGACGGTTCGAGAAAGTGGTTGATCAGCCCCGCATTGTTCTGGATGGAGCACATAATCCGGAGGGTGCCGAATCACTGGCCAAGAGCATTATCGACGTATATCCTCACAACAAGTTAATTTTGATGATGGGCATGCTGGCGAATAAGCATCACGAAGCGTATTTGCAGCATATACTGCCACTAGTGGATACGCTGATCCTGACCGAGCCAGATTTCCGACGCAAAATGGATGCAGCCGATTTGCTGCAGATCGTCGAACGGGTACGTCCCGCCATTGCGAAACCGGAGCTGGAAATCATCGTCGAGCCCGAATGGGCAAAGGCACTTGATCTATTGAAGTCACGGACGGAAGCGGAAGATCTGGGGGTGGTGTCCGGCACATTGTACCTCATTGCAGATGTGCGGGCAGCCCTTTTGCATCAAACCGATTCTGAAAAAGGTTGGTGAAAGTTTTGTTAAATACATCGGAACACGTTCATTTTATAGGAATTGGCGGATATGGCATGAGTGCCATCGCGAGAGTTATGCTTGAGATGGGATACACCGTTACCGGATCGGATGTCGCTTCACAGGAGTTGACCGAGAAGCTGGCAGCCAAGGGAGCGAAAATATATATCGGACATACAGCAGAGCACGTAAATGGGGCAGACCTGGTTGTCTACTCTACGGCTGCTCCGGCTGATAATGTGGAGCGGGTGGCAGCTGAAAAGCTGAACATCCCGATTCTGCATCGCGCCCAGATGCTCGCACGATTGCTGAATGAGCGCAAAGGTGTGGCTGTAGCCGGGGCTCATGGCAAAACAACCACGTCATCCATGATTGCACTTGTTATGGATAAATGTGATACAGACCCGACATACATCATTGGCGGGGAAATCATGAACGTGGGGACCAATGCCAAGGCAGGGCAAGGCGACTGGGTCGTTGCCGAGGCGGACGAGAGCGACGGTTCATTTTTGCAGTATCACCCTTGGCTCGGTATTGTGACGAATATTGAAGCGGATCACCTTGAGAACTACAACAGTGATTTTGAGGAACTCAAAAAGGCTTATGTGCAGTTCCTGAGTCAGATTCGTCCAGAAGGCACGGCTATTGTGTGTGCTGACGACGAGAATGTTCAAGCCATTTTGCCAGAGCTGAAATCACGGGTAACCACATACGGCATTGATTATGCTGCTGATTATACGGCAACAGATATCGTGCTTGGCGACCGCCGAATTTCCTTCACGATGAGCCATCAGGGCAATGTGTTGGGTACGGTGGAGTTGTCAGTTCCAGGTAAACATAACGTTTATAATGCGATGGCTACGGTCATCACCTGTCTGGAAGCAGGTATTCCATTTGAGAAAATTACGGCTGCCATTATCCAGTTCCATGGAGCAAAACGCAGATTCCAGGTGCTGGGCGAGGCGCGTGATATGCTGATTATTGATGACTATGCGCATCACCCGACCGAGATTGAGGCTACAATCAGTGCGGCCAAAGCAACGGGGAAACGTATCATTGCGGTATTCCAGCCACAGCGTTACACACGTACGTTCTTCCTGCTTGATGCGTTCAGTCGTGCCTTTGCAGAAGCGGATGAGGTTCTCATTACCGACATCTATTCCCCTGCGGGTGAAAAACAGATTGAAGGTGTTCACTCGGCTAGGCTGGTTGAACTCATCGTTCAAAACAGTAATGCTTCTGCACGTTATCTTCCGACAAAGGAAGAAGTTGTTGCAGATTTGCAGAACCGTCTTCAGCCAGGCGATCTTGTGCTCACGATGGGTGCAGGTGATATCTGGAAAGTTGGCGATACACTTGCCAAAGGGTTGAAATAAATACAATTGTAAAACCGTCTGACTTCATTTCGAAGCAGGCGGTTTTTTGCATGAAATGGAATGTTTCTGACTCTCTCCACATATAGCTGTTATAAATGGGACAAAGGAGAGGGTACGGGGTGAGCAATGCTAGAATGACGTTTCGCTTTGGGGATAACGAGTCGGACAAGCCTGAAAATAAGGGGATACCCACATCCAGCACATTTGCAGCTTTGAGTGAAGAAATTCCGCACAGTCCGACGCCAACACCAACGCAGTTGAACACAACACCTTCATGGACACCAGAGGAGATACCCGGTGACTGGGGAGAGACGATGCTGACAGGCTCCACTGTACCTGAACCTTACCCAAGAACGGATAAGGATTCTAAACTCGATGAGCCCGGATACAGTTATAAGCATCTAACTGCGTATCCGGGAGAGGAGGACGAGAACAGATCGGACGAGAATTATGGAGGCCATGATTGGCTTGCAGATAGTGAAAACTACTCGTATAAGCGAAATCGCCCCCCGAGGGGCTGGAAAATGATTGGTTCAGTAACGGGTGCGCTTGTAACCGGGGCCCTCTTCGGCATGGTTATTCTTTCTTTTTTTAATCGGGAAGGGGCTGTAGATCCTGGGAGCAAGATGCCCGCCAATCAGGAGGTATCGGCCGTGACAGGTCAGCAGGGAGTGGCAGGTTCGGAACAGCAGCTCCAGGCAACGACTACAGGCGGCAGCTATTATGCACTGCAATATGGTGTATTCAGTTCTCCTGAACGCGCTGAACAGGCGAAGGTGGAGCTGTCCCAGGCAGGCATTGCGGCAGGCTCCGATCCGGAGGACGGTAATCGGGTATATGCAGGCATTTCGGCTGACCGTGAGGAAGCCAAGCTGCTCAGCTCAAGGCTTAAGGCCGAAGGTGTGGAGCTGTACGTTAAGGAAATCGTCAACCCTGAAGTGAATCCGGCAGTTTTCGGCGGAAAAGCAGAGGATGTGAAGCAATTCTTCGCAAGTGGGTCGGCTTTGGTTGAACAACTGTCTACCCTCTCCATCCAGCAACTTGGTCAGTCTGTTCCTGAAGCCGTTTCAACCGAAACGATGACCTCTTTACAGAACCAGCATCAGCTCTGGCTGACCGGTTTGAATAGTATTGCACCGGGTCTGAGTGCAGACGTACAACCCTATGTATCCGCGATGGAAAAATCGATGAACAGTGCGGTAACGGCAATTGCCGAATACAACAAAAATCCGGCTAATGTGTATATGTGGTCTGTACAGTCCGATCTAATGGAATATGTATTACAGCAAAAAAAATGGCTTGAAGCGATAAAACAGTAATCAACGCTTTCCCATAACACAGCCTTGAAATACCTATCCGGCAAGGAACTGGAAATAGTTCCCCTTGCCGGATTTGTGTTTGTATTGACGTACAAAACCCCGTATAATAATGTGGGTGTCAAAAAATGGCGAGGGAAGATCACCAATGAAAAAAAACTTCGGCATGTTATTGCTGTTTCTGCTGCTCGGCTGGCTGGCCGGTGCGTGGATCGCCAAGGCACTGCAGCCTGTAAAGGCCGTTGCCTTTCTAACGAAAGCCACGACCATTCGTTGGTCGCCGCAGGCTGATCTGGATATTATCAGTTATGATATTTCATTTCAATTTCAAATGAGCCTCCTGAGCTTGATTGGTATTATTGCTGCTGTATGGCTGTATCGCAGGTTATAGGAGAATGACGAATTTTGACGAAGAAACTAAAAAAAATGATATCTACTAGCGTGATCCGACAGGATGTCGCCGTAGCATAAGGGGCCGGTTATTTTGGATAAAACACAACAGCGTCGCATTATTCTGGCTTCGACATCGCCACGGCGTAAAGAACTGATCGCATCACTTCATCTAGCTTTTGAAGTAATACCAAGTCACGCCGATGAAGATACACCGCCGGAATGGACTCCTGAACAGACCGTACAGGAACTTGCGATGCGTAAGGCACTTGCCGTTTATCGCGGACTGGAAGGCCGTGAACAGGACGCAGTTATTGTTGGTAGTGACACTGTTGTCGTTCTGGACGGTGATATTCTCGGTAAACCCGTAGACGAAGCGGACGCTGTACGTATGTTATCTCGTCTACAGGGTCGTGTACACCGTGTTTTCACGGGAGTAGCTTGTATCGATGCAGGAAATGGACAATCCATGGTTCAGTATCGGCAGACGGATGTAACGATGAAGGAACTGTCTGACGCTACGATTCGTGCGTATGTTCAGACTGGAGAGCCTTCGGACAAGGCAGGATCATATGCCATTCAGGGCATTGGTGCTTCACTGATAGAACGTGTTGAAGGATGTTATTTCAATGTGGTGGGACTACCGTTGTCCTTGCTTAGCGATATGCTGGATGGATTCGGCGTACATGTACTGCCACGAACATGAAGTTCCGCAATTGACGATCTGAAAAGAGGGAACATATGGAGTCGCCTCAATATATGATGCGCGACATCCCCCAGGAAGAACGCCCGAGAGAACGCATGATGGAATACGGGGCGGGCGCCTTAAGCCATGCTGAATTGCTGGCGATCTTACTTCGAACAGGCACAAGACAGGAGTCCGCAGTGCATATGGCACAGCGGATTCTGACCGAAGCGGGTGGAATTCGCTCGTTGATGGATTTGAGCCTGGAAGAACTGACTGCAATGAAGGGAATCGGCATGGCCAAGGCTGTACAGCTGAAAGCCAGCATTGAGCTTGGTCATCGGATTGCGAAGAGCAGACTTACACAGTCAACTTCAATCCGTACCCCTCGTGATGCGGCCGATATTCTTACCGAACAATTACGTTACTTGCAGAAAGAACACTTTGTGTGTCTTTTCCTGAATAGCAAAAACCACATTATTGCCCAGGAAACACTCTCCATGGGTAGCCTTAACGCTTCGATTGTACATCCGCGTGAAGTGTTCCGGGCTGCCATCAAATGCAGCAGCGCCTCTATAGTGTGCGCACACAACCATCCCAGTGGTGATCCTACGCCTAGTCCAGAGGACATCCAAATAACCAAAAGACTGATCGAGGCCGGCTCAATTGTTGGCATAGACGTGCTGGATCACATTATTATCGGAGATGGAACGTACGTAAGTTTGAAGGAGAAGGGCTTAGTATAATATAATGGTTGGCGTTGATGTTTTCCTATGAATGTTGACGGCGTTGTCCGTAGAAGATAGGTTCACTTTACACATGCAAAACAATGCAACACAAAACAAATGCGAATAGTAGCTCCACCATTTTGGTGGGAATGAAAATGAAACGCTCTTGATTCACTAGAGCGGCTATATGAGGCAGAAAAGGAGATTACATTATGTTTGGTGGTTTTAACAAAGATTTGGGGATTGACTTGGGGACAGCGAATACACTCGTTTATGTACGTGGAAAAGGAATTGTGGTACGGGAACCTTCCGTAGTTGCTATTCGGACTGATACCAAAACTATTGAGGCAGTAGGGGAATCTGCCAAAAAAATGATTGGACGTACACCTGGTAACATTCGTGCCATTCGTCCAATGAAAGACGGCGTTATTGCCGATTTCGATACAACAGCAACAATGATCAAGTACTTTATTCGTCAGGCGCAGAAGCAACGTTCCATGTTCCAGCGTCATCCTAACGTGATGGTATGTGTACCATCCGGGATTACAGCGGTAGAACAACGTGCGGTTGAAGATGCAACAAAACAAGCTGGTGCTCGTGAAGCCTACACGATTGAAGAGCCTTTTGCAGCTGCAATCGGTGCAGATCTTCCAGTGTGGGAACCAACGGGAAGCATGGTTGTAGATATCGGTGGTGGTACGACCGAAGTGGCAGTTATTTCCCTTGGCGGGATTGTAACAAGCCGTTCGGTTCGTGTCGCTGGTGACGAGATGGATGAATCCGTGATTCAATACATTAAACGCCAGTATAATCTGATGATCGGTGAACGTACATCCGAGCAGTTGAAGATGGATATCGGATCAGCTATGCCGCTTGAGCAAGTAGAAACGATGGAAATTCGTGGACGCGACCTCGTAACAGGTCTGCCGAAGACGATTACGATTACATCGGATGAAATCAGCGAAGCTTTGGCGGATACGGTGAATGCCATTGTTGAAGCTGTAAAAGTAACCTTGGAGAAATGTCCTCCTGAGTTGGCAGCGGATATTATGGACCGTGGTATTGTTCTCACAGGTGGCGGCGCATTGCTTCGTAATCTGGACAAGCTGCTTGCTGGTGAGACAGGAATGCCTGTTATCGTAGCAGAGAACCCGCTCGATTGCGTTGCAATCGGAACAGGTAAAGCGCTTGAGAATATTCATTTGTTCAAGAGCAGAAGCAGTTCGGCAGTTCGTTCCAAACGTTAATTGATATATGCCATGTTTGGCTCGCTTATCGACCAAGCGGCATGATATCAATGAAGAGGACCCGGTTAACCCCGGGAGAGCTATTACCCGCATACCCGGGGAGAATCGGCTGATATTCTCGACGGGACTATAAGTCTGACAGTCTCCCCGCCGGGCATGGCTCGGAAGAGAATAATGGATGTTAGAGGGTGGTCGAACTGTTTAAACTGCTGGGTAACAAAAGACTTTTTGTTTTGCTGGTGGGCCTTGTTACATTTATCGCGTTAATGGGCTTTACGCTCGGTCCGCGAACCGCTCTATCCTGGCCGGAGAAATTCCTGAAGGATTCAGTCGGATTTGTACAATACGTATTTTACAAGCCCGCTTCTTCTGTAGCGGGCTTTTTCAAAGATGTAGCGAACATGCGTACGGTATATCAAGAAAATGAAGAGCTTCGCATTGCGATGGGGCACTATACCCGGGATCGACTGAAATACAATGAGATGGACAAAAAAATTGCGCAGCTGGAAGAAAATCTCAAATTCACCGAGGAGCAACGGAACCGATACAATTATGATACACGAATTGCTCAAGTCATCAGCGCCAATTCCGACCCCAACAGCAGATCGATCAATATTGATATTGGCGAAAATGCCGGAATCAAACCAGGCATGGCGGTGACCTCGCTGGATGGTCTGGTTGGGGTTGTCAGTCATGTCAGCTCGTATACGTCAACGGTTAATCTGTTAACGTCTATGGACGCCAATGACCCAACATCCAATGCCATCGCAGCTACAGCCGTGGGCAAAGAAAAAGTGTTTGGCATGATTGAGAGTTATGATCCAAAATCCGGCATGCTCAAAATGACCAAGATCTCGGAAGATTCAGATATTAAAAAGGGTGATGAAATCATCTCCTCCGGGATTATCAACAATTTTCCAAAGTACATGCGCATCGGAGAAGTGCAAAAGGTTGAAGTTGGGGAATATGGTTTGACACGGACTGCGATTATTAAGCCTTATGCAAGCTTCCTTGACTGGAAAGAGCTGATTGTCATTATCCCACCTGAGGTAAAAGAATAATGATAACGCGCAAGCAAGTCTTATTCCTGTTACTGTTCGTTTTGTTCATTGTTGAAGGAACGATTCTTCCGCTGCTCATTCCTTCAGCCTGGCAAACGCGTATTTCTGCCAACCTGGTCTACATCGTGATTTTGTTTATTGCTGTATATCATCATCGGCACACGGCGTTGGTGCTTGGCATATGTTTTGGACTATTGCACGATGTCGTGTTCTACGGCGAAATGATTGGACCATACGGATTTTCGATGGGATTATCGGCATATATGATGGGACTTATTTTTCAAGCGCCGCGCGCACCACTGCCGGTTATGGTTTCCGTCGTCCTTTTGGGAAGTCTGCTGAATGACACCATGTTATTCTTTCTGTACAAGCTCTTCCAACTCAATCATGTGACATTTGACTGGGCGTTGCTTGAATACATGATTCCCAATTTGTTCATTCATTTTGTGTTTGCGCTTATCATTTATGTTCCTCTTCGGAAACAACTGGAGCGGATTGGTAAGAGAAAGAGCAAAGCACAAGAAGCTTCTTGATACATTTATGGAGGGAGAAGCAGGAACTTGGGGACCCGGGCACGAAATGTAATGAGATGGGAGGGACAGGCTTATGACGGTAAAATCGAATCACGTAACGATTAAAGGCATCCGAGACGGCCTGGTTTTCCTGTTGGACGATCAATGTGAATTCGAGGAATTGCTCTACGAGCTCCGCTATAAGCTGGAACACAGCCATCAAAATATTTTGACCGGACCGATAGTTCATGTGGATATCAAACTGGGCAACCGGGAAGTAACGGAGGACCAGAAAGAAGCAATTCTTGATATATTGAAACAAAAAGGGAATTTGCTCATTCGTTCCATAGACTCACCGGCCCTTAAACCAGAGGTTAAAGGGCCGCCGCCGATTATAACCATGTGTGGTATGGTACGTTCGGGTCAGGTACTTCATCATGAAGGGAATCTACTGTTTCTTGGTGATATCAATCCGGGGGGCACAGTAACGTGTACCGGAGATATATATGTTTTGGGTTCACTCAGAGGCATGGCTCACGCTGGAATTGGTGGGGACGAAGACTCGATCATTGCAGCTTCGGTGTTTGCACCAACGCAGCTGCGGATCGCTGACATCATCAGCCGTCCTCCCGATGAGTGGGAGAGCCGAGAGACCGGAATGGAATTTGCTTATTTACAGGACAATCAGATGCAGATCGACAAGATGAGCAATATCGTTCGGTTGCGCCGAGATTTTAATGTGTTTAAAGGAGTGTAGCTCATGGGAGAGGCGATCGTGATCACTTCGGGTAAAGGCGGCGTGGGTAAAACAACCACCTCGGCAAACATCGGGACAGCGCTGGCGCTGCTCGGCAAAAAGGTTTGTCTGGTAGATACCGATATCGGCCTTCGCAATCTGGATGTCGTGATGGGACTCGAAAACCGGATCATTTATGATCTGTGCGACGTTGCAGACGGCCGCTGCCGACTGAATCAGGCTTTGGTCAAAGATAAACGTTTTGAAGAATTATATATGCTTCCTGCAGCACAAACGAGAGATAAGAACTCTGTGTCACCAGAACAGGTGAAGGACATTATCCTCGAATTGAAAAAAGATTTTGAATACGTCATTATTGATTGTCCAGCCGGAATTGAGCAGGGGTTCAAAAATGCGGTTGCAGGAGCTGACCAGGCGATTGTGGTCACTACACCAGAAAATGCGGCTGTCCGTGATGCGGATCGTGTCATTGGTCTGCTGGAGAGTTCACACATTCAATCACCAAAATTGGTTGTGAACCGTATACGCAACAATATGGTCAAATCAGGCGACATGCTCGACATTGACGGCATTTTACAAGTACTTAATATTGATCTGATTGGGATTGTTCCTGATGATGAGCTTGTCATCAAGGCCGCCAACTCGGGAGAGCCTACAGTGATGAATCCGGATTCACTTGCGGCCATTGCCTATCGTAATATTGCCCGTCGTATTCTGGGAGATACCGTTCCCCTGATGCAATTGGAGCAAAAAAAGGGTGCTTTCACACGCTTTAAGAAGTTTTTTGGAATGGGTTAACTGGCTCTTCCTTATCATATTTATGTATGACAGCCGTGGCCCTAAAGCCCGGCTTTTTGATTATAATGGAGCCTTTGATTAAAGGAGCTTTGGTATAGAACAGGGCATGTGCATCACAATAGGACTCCACGTTGTGGGGTTATTTTTGCTTCCCGCCGAAGCTTGTTCATATTATGAACGAGCCCCTCATAGGATGTAGTAAACAAGCCTCGGCGGGAGGACATTCCATGAATACGAAACTCAGAATCAAGCAGAGAAGAGAAGAGCGCATTCGGCGGTTAATGGATGGTGCTACGGAAGAAATTATGCAGCAGCGAGAATCGGGCTCGGTTTCCGATAAGCGTACATCTGCGCAACGTAATCCGTTCTCGTCTATAGATATACAAGATAATCTGCGAACGGCAAGATCTTCGCTGACAGAACAGGAAAGAGATCCGGAATGGCTGTGGAAAAAAGAGAACGGGCATTATGGTCCTGGCGGCCATCCACGTTTCAATCTAATGAAGTCATTGGTAGGACGAACGGTGGTTAGTATTCTATTATTCGGTGGCGTCTGGGGGTTGTTCCAGTTGAACAGTTCATGGACGACACCTGCCAAAACCGTGATCGCCGATGTGCTGCATCGGGATATGGATTTTGCCTATGCCGCTGCCTGGTACGAAAGGCATTTTGGCGGAACGCCATCATTCCTGCCTGTTCTTGGGCATACCACTGATCCTGTGAACGGATCGGGTATCCGACACCTCCTGGGTAAACCGATCTCGGGAACGGTCGTTCAGCCTTTTGCACTGAGCATGAAAGGAATTGAGATTGTTCCCGAAGCTGGCGGTACAGGACTTGTTCAAGTAGTCAGTTCAGATGCCGGACGCGTACTTCAAGTATTGGATGATCCGGAAAATGGGACAACGGTTGTAATCCAGCACACTGGTCAAGTCACAGCCATATACGGACGCTTGAACGAAAGTGAAGTCCAGGTAAATGATTGGGTAGAAGCGGGTGACGCAGTCGGTAGCCTAAAGGAGACTGGAAATGATCAACCTGCCACATTGTATTTCGCTGTAAAAGAGGGCGAGCAGTACGTAGACCCTGCGGAAGTGGTTGCCCTTGATTAGGTTGTGGGGTGTACGTATCTCGTTTCATCCTTTTTTTGTGATTATCATGATGGCTTCCCTGTTGACTGGGAATTTTATTGAACTCATCACGCTGTTTGCCATCGTTTTTATTCATGAATGTGGACATGCTGCAGCGGCAGCCCTTCTGGGCTGCCGTGTCCTTTCGATACAGATGCTTCCTTTTGGCGGCGTCGCCGTTATTGAAGATGCCGGAAATATTACAGCACGTCGGGAGATCATTATCGCTTTGGCAGGCCCGTTTCAAAATATGCTCATGGTTGGAGTCGTTTTGTTGCTAAAGTATGGAAATTTGGGAGACCCGATTTTTTTAGATTATATTATACAGGGGAATCTGCTGATTGCCCTATTTAACCTGTTACCCGTGTTGCCCTTGGATGGCGGTAAAATTGTACAGGCACTCGTTAGTCTTGCTGCTCCCTACTATACGACATTGATGTGGACTTACAGAATCAGCATTGTGTGTAGCGCAGGAGTTATCTTGGTTGCCATCGGTCGATGGTTTACCGGTGATTCCGGGCTGCCGTTAAATATTCTGTTGATCGGAATTTTTCTGTTCTATTCCAATGTGACCGATTACCGAAATATTCCCTACCGGTTTATCCGATTTCTGATGAATCGTGAAAGTGCATTCACCCGTCATGCAGCTACAGGCAGTTTGGCACAGCCGATAATCTCATTTCCGGCGAAACCTTTGGAGACTATTTTGCGTCTATTAAAGAGAGAAAGATACCATATGATATATGTGATGAATAGACAGGGAAGAATCATGGCCGTTTTGCCTGAGCAGCGAATCATCGGTTCTTATTTCAAACAAGACAAGGATAAGTTATAGCATCTTGGTGGATCTGTCCTTAATTTGGTTAATACATGTACAATGAGTATGGCGAAGATACAGAATGGATGTGGATGAATTGAATTGTCTTCTAGAGGTGAAGCCATGAAACAAATGATTGTACATAATGAACATAACCTCATGCAAATGGCGCTTCTGGAAGAAGGCAAAGCTGTAGAATTCATGGCAGAGCGTACACGCGAGCGTGGACTGCTGGGTTCGTATTTCAAAGGACGGGTAGTGAACGTGTTACCAGGTATGCAAGCTGCTTTTGTGGATATAGGTCAGAAAAAGAATGCTTTTCTGTATGTGGACGATGTATTGCATCCCAATCTGGAGAAACAGCCCAAAGTGAAGCCTTCCATTTCGGAGCTGCTTCGTCCAGGTCAGGAGGTAATCGTCCAGGTCTTGAAGGAGCCAGTAGGAAGCAAAGGAGCCCGGGTGACGACTCATTATTCGCTGCCGGGCCGCTGGCTTGTCTACATGCCTTTAGCGGACTATGTAGCCGTCTCCAAGAAAATTGCCCGTGAGGGGGATCGATCCCGCCTCAAAACGTTGGGGGAACAATTGAGACGGGACGAAGAGGGGCTTATCATACGAACCGTATCCGCAGAGGAACAGAGGGAAGCCATTCAGGCCGATCTGGAAACATTACGTGAGCAGTGGCGTCTGATTCGTGAAAAAGCGGATAGTTTGCCTTCACCAAGCCTGCTGCATCGGGATCACAGTATGGTTCAGCGGATCATTCGTGATGTGTATACGCCTGGCAGCGATGAGGTAATTACGGACAATGAAGTACAAGCCCGTGAGTTGAGTGCTTTGCTGGAGGAAATCTGTCCGGGCCATCAACCTAAAGTACAGGTATACAGGGGAGAAGAATCAATCTTTTCTGCTTATCGTGTACAGGAGCAGTTGAACAAGGATTTTGCCCGCAAGGTATGGCTGCCTGGAGGCGGATATATTGTCATTGATCATACCGAGGCGCTCACTGTAGTCGATGTCAATACAGGCAAGTACACCGGAGCAGGCGGTGACAGTCTGGAAGAGACTGTGACGGAGACGAACATGCAGGCAGCGGTTGAGATTGCCCGTTTAATGCGTCTTCGGGATATCGGCGGCATGATTATTGTGGACTTCATTGATATGGAGGAAGCGATGAATCGGCATGAAGTTGCGGCAACACTGGAAAATGAACTCAAGAAGGATCGAACCAAGGCTTTTGTAATAGGGTGGACCAAGCTGGGGTTGCTCGAACTTACCCGTAAGAAGGTACGGGAAGAAAGCACGCTCCCTTATGTAGAACCTTGTTCTTCCTGTCATGGGACAGGCAAAAGATATATTTCGCCGTTGCATTGATTTTTAGTATAGTTGGTGGTATAATCATCAGGTATGTGTTTAGCCTATTGGTCTTGCACATGCTGTAACCGCACTGGCCGGGTACAAGAACAGTTCCGCAAGGACACTGTCACCTGAGACCGGGCGAGTCTGAGACATGAGGAGGTGCAAGGCAAATGTACGCAATTATTGAAACAGGTGGCAAACAGTACAAAGTCCAAGAGGGCGATGTTCTGTTCATCGAGAAATTGACTGCGAACGATGGCGAAAGCGTAACGTTCGACCGTGTCCTGGCTGTATCTAACGATCAAGGTTTGACAGCAGGTACACCATTGGTTTCCGGAGCAACTGTAACGGCTAAAGTGGAGAAACATGGCAAAGGACAAAAGGTTGTTGTATACAAATACAAACCTAAAAAGAACTACCATGTGAAGCAAGGTCACCGTCAACCGTATACAAAAGTAACTATCGAAGCAATCAAAGCGTAAGAAGGTGCGATAAGTGATTATCGTTCAAGTCTTTCGTAATGATGACGGGAGTATCGATCGTTTCTCCATCAAAGGGCATGCTAATTTTGCCAAGCGAGGAGAAGACATCGTATGTGCCGGGGTATCCGCTGTTACAGTGGGTACGGTGAACTCGATCGAAACATTGACTGGTGTCGAAATGGACGCCAAGATGAAGAATGGCTTTTTAAGCGCTTCTTTACCTGTGTTGGAGAAAGACGGAACCTGGTCCCAGGTGCAATTGCTACTCGAATCCATGGTACTTATGCTCACTGATATTGCAGAGTCATACGGAAAGTATATTCAGATAGAGCAAGTCAAATAATTAAAGAAGGAGGACAACCAATCATGTTGAAATTAAATCTTCAGTTATTCGCATCGAAAAAAGGTGTAGGTTCCACGAAGAATGGTCGTGACAGTAACGCACAACGCCTTGGCGTTAAACGTGCTGACGGTCAAACAGTAACTGGTGGTAGCATTCTCGTTCGCCAACGCGGAACGAAAATTCACCCAGGTACTAACGTGGGTATCGGTAAAGATGACACTTTGTTTGCGAAAGTTGACGGCGTTGTGAAATTCGAACGTTGGGGACGCGATCGTAAAAAAGTAAGCATCTACCCTGTGAATGTTGCTCCAGTAGCAGCTGCAGTAGAAGCATAATATCGGCATTCCGCCTAAGGAGCCTTCGGCATTTTTGCCGAAGGCTTTTTGTATTTATAGGTTATTCGATAATGAACTGGCAGAAAAGACATGTTATACTTGGTTACGGTGGGGATTAAACCAACCGAGTTTTGTAGAACGGGGAGAAGCCATGAAATCTTGGAAAAGAGTGCCCTGGATTGCGGCATGTTCACTTCTGATTCCTTTGGTTTTCGTTATGCTGTATCCAGTGGTTATTTTAATTGCTGTATACGCATTGTGGTCCGTCGCGGTGCTTTTTGTTTCTGTGAACGTGATGAAGAGACAGGCAGAGGCGGAACGCAGAACCATCATACAATCTATGGAAAAAACAGCAATTGCATCATTAAATCATCATAGGCATGATTGGATGAACGATCTTCAGGTGTTGTATGGATATCTTAGACTGGGCAAACTTGATAAATCAGTGCAATGTGTGGAAAGAATAGTAGAGCGGGTTAACGAAGAAAGCCGAATCTCCAGATTGGGTATTCCTTCACTCGTATTTTATCTTCAATCTTTCCGGACCAGTGGAGTCGCTCTGGAATTGCATGTGGTCGTAGAGGAAGAGTTGCAGCTTAGTGCTCTGGTCTCTCCCGAGGATGGCGAGTCGCTTACGGGGGCGATTGCCGATGCGATTCGAGCCTATCAATATGGCGGCGGCCGGTCGTCTTGGGGAGAGGTTCGCAAACTGACCTTGAACTTCGGACAGGATCACGGAGATGTGGTTGTCCGGCTGGATGGGGATCAAACACCCGATCCGGAAACATTGCGGCAGCTTAATGCCGTACTCAAAGGAAAAAAAGTCAGAACGGAGCAGCTTCCGTCTGAGGATACGTTTATACAATTCAGAATGCCTTGTGGAATATAGGAAGAAGGGGTTAACCAATGTTTGTAGATAAAGCGAAGATTTATGTGAAAGCCGGAGACGGAGGGGACGGAATTATTTCGTTTCGTCGTGAGAAGTATGTACCGAACGGCGGACCTGCCGGGGGTGATGGAGGCAGAGGAGCTGACATCATTTTCCGTGTGGATGAAGGTCTGCGTACGTTGATGGATTTCCGTTACCAGCGTCACTTCAAGGCCCCTCGTGGTGAGAAGGGACGTAATAAAAGTCAGCATGGCGCGAACGCTGAGAACATGATTGTACGTATTCCACCTGGAACCGTCATTTTGGATGAAGACAGTGGAGAAGTACTGGCTGATTTGACACGTCATGGTCAACAGGTTGTTGTTGCTCGTGGCGGACGAGGCGGACGGGGAAACATTCGTTTTGCCACGCCTAACAATCCAGCACCAGAACTGGCCGAAAATGGTGAAGAGGGCCAAGAACGTTACATCGTACTTGAGCTTAAGGTCATGGCAGATGTCGGTCTGGTTGGTTTTCCGAGTGTTGGAAAATCCACGCTGTTGTCTGTTGTTTCGGCAGCCAAGCCTAAGATTGGAGCCTATCATTTTACAACCATTACACCTAACCTCGGTGTAGTTGGTGTGGGTGAAGGTCGCAGCTTTGTTATGGCCGACTTGCCGGGTCTGATTGAAGGTGCTCACGAAGGTATTGGACTTGGACATGAGTTCTTGCGTCACGTAGAACGTACACGTATTATCGTCCATGTCGTTGACATGTCTGGTTCCGAAGGACGTGATCCGTTCGAAGACTGGCAGAAAATCAACGAGGAACTGAAATTGTACAATCCTGTCCTCGCTGAAAGACCACAGGTTGTAGCAGCCAATAAAATGGACATGCCGGATTCTGAAGCCAATCTGGAACAATTTTTGCAGAAGGCTCGTGAAGTTCAACCGGATATTGAAGTAATGCCTATTTCGTCGCTGACACGGAAAGGGATTCAGGAGCTCCTGTATCGTGCGGCTGATCTTCTGGATCAAATTCCGGACGAGCCCATGGTCGAAGAAGTTGCTGACTTATCCGAACGCAAAGTGTACAGCTTGGACAAAAAAGAGGACGATGGTTTCCGTATTGTACGGGAGAATGAAATCTTCGTGGTCGAAAGTGCCAAGATTGAACGTATGATGAAACGGATGCAGCTGAATTCGCATGAAGCTATTCTCAAACTGGCGCGTACATTGCGTCATATGGGTGTGGATGCGGAACTGCGTAAACGCGGAGCTGAAGAAGGCACCATTGTGCGCATTGGCGATTTCGAGTTCGAATTTGTGGAAGGCAGCAGCTACTATTAAGATAGCCGGCCACAGTACCGATACTGGTTAAAACATAAACGCAGAGAAGTGGGAGTTTACCCGCTGCTCTGCGTTTTTTTAATTTTCCTTACCTGCGCGTGGAAGAAACTTGTATACTGTTAGGAATAGTTTTTCAAAAAATAGACATGTGAGGTATTGCCCTTTCGGGATAGATCCTATATAATGTCCACTATATGAATACATGAGTCTTTGAGGAGAGGACGTTCTGTGAATGAACGCTATTACTTAGTACGGGAAGACATTTTGCCAGAGGCTGTGGTAAAGACCATGCAGGTAAAAGAACTGCTGGCTTCCGGTGATGTCAAAACAGTTCATGAGGCGGTTGAACAGGTTGGATTAAGCCGAAGTGCTTTTTATAAGTACAAGGATGGCATCCATTTGATCAATCAGCTTGAACGGGAGCGAATTGTAACGATCTCCATTGATTTGGAGCATCAATCAGGAATATTGTCTCGTGTGCTCGGACATGTAGCTGGTTATGGAGCCAATGTGTTAACCATTAACCAAAGTATCCCGCTCCAGGGAAGAGCCAACGTTGTCATTTCAGTGGAGACGTCACATCTTCATGGAGAAATCGGAGAAATGCTCGATCGGATGCAGGATATGCCCGGGGTTCGACGCACGCGCATTGTAGGCCAAGGTTAATTAGACGTTATCGTAAAACGTTTAGGAATAAGTTGTATGGTTAAAATCGTACAGGGGTGAAGGAGAAAAAGACATTGGGGGTAGGTCGTTAGTGAAACCGGTAAAAGTAGGATTGTTGGGCCTGGGTACGGTGGGTACTGGGGTCGTTCGCATCGTGGAAGGAAATCAGGAGGATCTGAGCAGTCAGGTTGGATCACCTATCGTTATTGAGAAGATTGCAGTAAAGAATACAGAGAAGGATCGTGTCATTGCTGTAGACCGTGCGAAGCTCACTGAAGATCCTTGGGAAGTCATCCGTCACCCGGATATTGATGTTATCGTGGAAGTTATGGGCGGCATTGATCAGACCAAAGAATACATTCTTGAAGCACTGGAGCGGGGCAAACATATCGTAACTGCAAACAAGGATCTAATGGCTTTGCATGGTTCCGAGATCTTGGCCAAGGCACAGGAAAAGCAATGTGATGTATTCTATGAAGCGAGTGTGGCTGGGGGCATTCCGATCATCCGCACGCTGATTGAAGGTTTCTCTTCCGACCGGATTACCCGCATTATGGGGATAGTGAACGGAACAACGAACTTTATTTTGACCAAAATGAGCCAGGAAGGTGCCTCTTATGAAGAGGTTCTCGCAGAAGCTCAAGCACTCGGATATGCAGAAACTGATCCAACTTCGGATGTCGAAGGACTCGATGCAGCTCGCAAAATGGCGATTTTGAGTACTTTGGGCTTCCGTACTAATGTGGAACTGAAAGACGTTACCGTTAGAGGGATTACATCCGTCACTCGTGAAGATATTACCTATGCCAAAAGACTAGGTTACGAGATGAAGCTGCTGGGTATCGCAGATCGTCGGGATGATGAGATCACCATTAGTGTTCAGCCGACAATGGTAAGACAGAATCATCCGATTGCATCCGTCAATGGGGTGTTCAACGCTGTGTATGTACATGGCGAGGCTGTAGGTGAGACGATGTTCTACGGTGCGGGTGCAGGCGAGCTTCCGACGGCAACTTCTGTAGTAGCGGATATCGTGGCAGTGATCAAAAACCTGAAGCTGGGTGTGAATGGTCTCAAAGCGATTGTGCCTTATAAACAGAAACGTCTGCAAAGTGACGAGCACATTATGTCGAAAAACTTTATTTTGCTGCATGTGGATGATAAGGCAGGGGTACTGGCGCAAATTACACAAATCTTCGCTGAATACGAAGTCAGCTTGGCTTCAGTTGTGCAACAGCCGAACGAGCACAACCCGGATGCTGAGATCATCATCGTTACGCATAACGCTAGTAAGGCGAGCATGGATAAAGTATTGAAACACTTTGAATCCCTTGCGGTTATTCGTCGCATTAAGAGTGTGTATCGGGTAGAAGGATAAATCGTCCCCAAATTCCGGTTTGAATTTTTTAAGTCCAGGTTTAAGATACACGTTTAACCATATAGATGTATGCAATCATATTCGGATTATTAATGACAAAGGAGTTTACCCACAATGAGATATCAAGGATTACTGCAAACGTATAAAGAGCACCTTCCGGTTAATGAAAACACGCCCCTGCTTACGCTTCACGAAGGAAACACACCCCTGGTTCATGCGGAGAATCTGTCCGAGGAACTCGGATTGAATTTATATTTCAAATACGAAGGTTTGAATCCGACAGGTTCATTTAAAGACCGCGGAATGGTTATGGCTGTTGCTAAAGCAGTGGAAGAAGGCAGCCGCACGATTATGTGTGCATCAACAGGTAATACTTCAGCGGCAGCAGCAGCCTATGCGGCTCGTGCTGGTCTGAATTGTATCGTTTTGATCCCGAATAACAACATTGCGCTGGGTAAACTGGCTCAAGCCATGATCTATGGAGCAAAAGTTATTGCGATTAATGGCAACTTTGACCGTGCATTGGAAATTGTGCGTGAGATTACAGCCAAACATCCCATTACGCTCGTGAACTCCGTGAATCCGTTCCGGATTGAAGGACAGAAAACAGCTGCGTTTGAAGTCATTGAACAGCTTGGTCAAGCACCTGATGTACTCGCAATTCCAGTGGGTAACGCAGGTAACATCTCGGCTTACTGGAAAGGGTTCAAAGAGTATAAAGAAGCAGGTAAATCGAACTCCCTGCCTCGTATGGTCGGTTTTGAAGCGGAAGGCGCGATGGCAATTGTCAAAGGTGAACCGATTCTTGAGCCTGAAACCGTAGCAACAGCTATTCGAATTGGTAATCCGGCAAGTTGGAAAACCGCTGTAGCTGCAGCTGAAGAGTCTGGCGGACAGATTAATTATGTAACTGACGAAGAAATTCTGACTGCCTATCGTACGATCGCCGCTCGTGAAGGGATCTTTGCTGAACCTGCATCTGCTGCTTCCGTTGCTGGTGTATACAAACTGAAGAGTGAAGGGTACTTTAAAGGCGGAGAGACTGTGGTTTGCGTACTGACAGGACATGGACTCAAAGATCCTAATATTGCAATCAAAACGGTAGCGACCGAGCCGCTTGTTGTCGAAGATTCCGAAGAAGCGGTTATGGCGGCAATTGCACAACTGGAGCAACAATCCGTATGAGTCTGCAGCAAAGGGTAATTGTTAAAGTGCCTGCAAGTACAGCCAATCTGGGTCCAGGGTTTGATACCCTGGGCATGGCGTTGTCTCTGTATGCATGGCTTGAGATGAAACCGGCAGAGCAGACAACATTCCATTTACATGGAGATCATCTGACGGGTCTGCCAACAGATAAATCTAATTTGATATATGAAGTTGCACAGATGGTATTCAACGAAGCAGGGGTTTCTGTGCCGGAGTTGGAGATTTCCATGTATTCCGAGATTCCGCTTACTCGGGGACTGGGAAGCAGTGCATCCGCCATCGTCGGTGCATTGGCTGCTGCTAATGCATTAATTGGCACTCCGTTATCTGATGCCAAGCTTCTGGATATGGCTACGTCGTTGGAGAAACATCCGGATAATGTAGGTGCTTCACTATATGGAGGTATCATTGCAGCAGCGTGGGATGGCAGTCGGGTAGACCATATTCGTATTGAGCCGCATCAGGATTTGCAAACTTTGGTCATTGTACCGGACTTCGAGTTATCCACTTCGAAAGCAAGAAATGTAATTCCACAGCAATTTGACAAGTCTGATGTCATTCACAACATAAGCAGATCATCCTTACTTGTTGCGGCTTTGGCAAGTGGAAGATTGGACATGATTCAAAAGGCGATGTCTGATCGGATTCATCAACCTTACAGGGCATCTTTGGTACCCGGCATGGCTGAGATCCTGGAACATGCGGTCAGTCATGGAGCTCTGGGGGCTGCATTGAGTGGAGCTGGACCCACTGTTTTGACGTTGGTAGATCGTCATGATACTCGTAAGCTCGAACTAGAGCAATATTTGATAGACACGATGAGCCGTGAAGGCATCGCTGCATCTGCATTATGGTTGGATCCGGATCTGGATGGTGTTACCGTACTGCCTGATCAAGATGAAAGTCCGTTTATGGACAGAGTTAAAGGGGAAGTTAACGCATGAAACGAATTGCAGTATTACCTGAAGGTTCAGTCTCTCATGAAGCAGTAGATTTTCTGTTTAATGGGGAACCTTTGGAATTGCTTCATTCCAAGCTGATTTCTGATGTTTTCCGGGCTACGGATAGTGGGAAATCCCAGTACAGTGTCATACCCATTGAGAATACCATTGAAGGCTCCGTTAGTTTGCATATGGACTGGCTGGTTAACGAAGTGGATATTCCGATGCAGGCAGAATGGGTTTACCCATCCATCCAGAATGTCATTGGACATGGGTCCGAGTTCAGGACAGAGAGTGGTGAATATGATTTCGGGAAAATTACGAAGATCATGTCCCATCCTGTAGCGATTCCGCAGTGCCAGAATTTTATTCGCCTGCATTCACCTGGAGCAGACCTTGAGGGCGTAAATAGTACAGCGGAAGCTGTAGAAATTGTGAAAAAAAATCCTGGCAAAGGCTGGGTTGCGATTGGCACAAGGCTGGCTGCACAGAAGCATGGTTTGGATATTATGGCTGAACGGGTTACCGACCATGACAACAACTATACTCGTTTTGTGCTGATAGGCCATGAGCCTGTTCAGATACCACGAGAGCCTGATCATGTGAAAACCAGTTTGCTGGTTACATTGCCTGAAGATGCACCGGGTGCATTGCATCAGGTGCTGTCTGCTTTTGCCTGGCGGAAGCTGAACTTGACGCGACTGGAATCTCGTCCAACGAAGAAAAGGTTGGGGAGTTATTATTTTTACATTGATGTTGAGGAAAGTGCAGATTCGGTATTGCTTACCGCAGCCATGGCTGAGATTGAGGCTTTGAATTGTCAGGTACGTATTCTTGGCAGCTATCCGTGTTATACATATCCTTCGTTGAAAACGACCTGAATCAGGACGTACATTATTGAAGGCTGTCATAAAACTGGGTAATGTGAGCAATAATAGCTTGTCATTTGTTGTACAATGAACGAGATAAAATTAGTTCCGGAATCAGGGATGGAAATTTTATGGAGGTGCAGTCATCGGTGCCAGATCAATGGATTTATTTGGATGGTCAATATGTGACCAAGGAGAATGCAACCGTTTCGGTATATGATCACGGATTTTTGTACGGAGACGGTATTTTCGAAGGTATTCGAATTTATAACGGTAACATTTTCAGATGCAAAGCGCATTTGGATCGTTTGTACGATTCGGCTAAATCCATCAGTCTGAACATTCCGCTGTCTTATGATGAGATGCTAGAAGTGATGGCTGAAACGGTCCGTCGCAATGATATGCGTAACGGTTATATTCGTCTGATCGTTTCACGTGGACCTGGTAACTTGGGCCTTGATCCGCTGCGCTGTCCTAAAGCATCTGTTATCATCATTGTAGAGCAACTGGCAATCTATCCGGAGGAAGCATATCTTACTGGGTTGAAAGCCGTGTCTGTCTCCCAGCGCCGCAACATCCCGGATGCACTTAATCCAAAAATTAAATCATTGAATTATCTGAATAACATCCTTGTTAAAATTCAATCCAACTATGCGGGTGTTGGTGAAGCGATTATGCTGAACTCGCAAGGATATGTTACTGAAGGTTCCAGTGATAACATTTTTATCATTAAAAAGGGTGTAGTGTATACGCCACCTTGCTATCTTGGTGCACTGGAAGGAATTACACGTCAGGCCATTATCGATCTGTGCGGTGTCCTGAATCTTGAATTAAAAGAAGTGCCATTTACGCTACATGATGTGTATATTGCCGACGAAGTCTTTTTCACTGGAACAGCTGCGGAAGTTATTGCTGCTTATGAGGTGGACGGCAGAACGATTGGAACGGGCGTCGCAGGTCCTGTAACCTTGAGACTGCTGGAAGCGTTCCGTCAAATTGTCGACAAAGACGGTTATAAAGTTTGGGAAGATTAAATGGAACGATCGGAATAGGGAAGCAAAAATCCTTCTTGTCTCAGAAATTCAGCATACCTGGAGTATGCGGTTTTTGGGGCGGGAAGGATTTTTTTTGCTTAGTTGATGTCATTGGCCCAATTTCTGCATAGGATGTAGTAACGGTATGGGCGAATGTACTGCCCAAGTATCACGTCTAGGAGGTTAGTTCCAAGTGAAAATACACATGGTGAAAAAAGGCGACACATTATATCTGCTGTCCCAAAAATATAATGTAGCGTTGGACAAAATTATCGCAGCTAATCCGCAAATTGCAGATCCCGACAAGTTGGAGATCGGCATGAAGGTCAAAATTCCTGCGGAGCCTGTAACACCAAAGCCGGAAGGCATGTTACACAGTCATAAAGTTCAGCAAGGCGATTCATTGTGGAAGTTGTCACAGGCTTGGGGAGTTCCGTTGAAAGATATGATCAATGCGAACCCACAATTGAAAAATCCGAATGCTCTTCTTGTAGGGGAGACTGTGTACATTCCATCAGCGAATGCACCTGGAAATGCGAATTCAGAGAATGGTGCATCATCCAATGTTGCTCATGAGAAGTTGTCGCCTGAAGGGAAGGAATACACAGGAGTTAAAGAAGAAACGGCTCCAGTAGTCCCCGTACCTGAACCAACACCTGTACCAGAAGTCTCCAATGTAGTTCCTGCTCCTGTACCTGCAAATCCGGTCGTACCTAATATCAACCCAGAAGTGGAAGTGTTACCACAGTTGCCTGAAATTTCTGAAGAGAAGCCGCAGATGGAAGCTCAGAATAAGGAAAACACCAAATCCGAAGTGCAATTAAAACCGATAACTGAAGCGCCAACGTATACGATGCCTAATATCTCACCTGAAGTTCTGCCTTTACCTGTAATACCTAACAATACGAAATGGCCTACAGAGGTGGCGCCTGCGACCAAAGCTCCGTGTGGTTGTGGCAGTAAAATGCTTCATGCTCCTGTCGAGCATCCATATGCCCAGGTTCCTGTACCTGCACAAGAGGTATACACTGCTCCACAAAACATGTATACAGCTGGGGCGAATGACAATGCTACATTCCCGGGTATAACTGAAGTGAGTCCTTACGACATAGGTAATACATCTAACATGCCTTGGACTGGTTCAGAGTATAACCATAACAACGTTATGCCGAACGTATCTGCAGAGATGCAGAATAACTCGTATCCGATTGCACCAGCAGGTCAAGTGAACAGCCCATACCCTCCATTTGCGGCCAATGAGCATATGAACCACCAACCGCCTCATATTTCTCCTTACTCTATGCTACCGTACCCGCCATGCGGATGTGGCAACCATCATATGCCTAACCATCAATACGCATATCCCTCACATAACTACCAGAACCCAGCGTGGGGCACATACAATCCTTACGGGATGCAACCCGAAATGACCACATCCATGATGCCTCATCAGCCATTGGAATATGCCTATCAAAACCCATACCCTACTCAGAACATGGTGCCGCCGTCTCCGCTAGGTGCATTCGGTGAACTCTACCCTCCACAAGGCAAGGGGGAAGGCAAAAAGGGCGGACGTGACGAGGCTAACTTAAGCCAGTCCTCTACAGAGAGTGAGGCTGAGTTCAATCTGGAAGCAAAGCCTAAACAAGCAGCCAAAACAGGAACTGCGAAACGCAGAACAGCCAAACCCGCTGCCAAAGCTAAATCTAAAGTATCTGTATCCGGGAAACAAGCAAGAGAACGCACGGGGATAACCACTAAACGTAGTTCTGACAGCAAAAAGCGTAGAAATCCATGGATACAGCAATAACACTGTACTGTAACCGAATAGCGTTAAAGTTTCAAAAGGTCGACTCTGGGAAGAGGCGGCCTTTTGAGTTTTGTATGGAGAAGAGGGTAATCCTACTGGAGTATGGAAGTGTCACGCTTGTAGGGCTCTTTAGCAGATATTAAGAAAGCCTATGAATGTGGACGCATAGTTGGAGGGCCTCAAATTCGCTACAGTTTTAGTGGGTCATTGGAGACTTAGAATCTATTAAAATCTTTTTTAGAAAAAGCTATTGCATTGGTTTCGTCAGTATGATATATTATTTAAGTCGCCGCTGAAACACAGCGCTGACGCAAAAAAGAGTAACACAAATCGAGTTTGATCTTTGAAAACTGAACAACGAGTGAGTAACGATCTTGCTTGCAAGATCGACGCTGAGAAATCGGTACAAGCCTTCGGGCTGTATGATTTCGAAGCAACAATGAGATTTTTAATCTCGTCAGTTTCAAAATGAGCTTATCGCTCTTTTCAATACTTTATTGGAGAGTTTGATCCTGGCTCAGGACGAACGCTGGCGGCATGCCTAATACA
>NZ_FOCH01000003.1:0-482549 GCF_900110055.1 Paenibacillus sp. OK076 | reverse complement strand
CACACGTACCCATCCCGAACACGACCGTTAAGCCCTCTAGCGCCGATGGTACTTGGACCGCAGGGTCCTGGGAGAGTAGGACGCCGCCAAGCGAACTCTTTCATCTTACATAGAAAACAGGCTCTGCATGTTAGCGTTGTATGATGAATTGCATTTGCACTGCAGATGCTTAGTATTCCCTGATAGCTCAGTTGGTAGAGCACTCGACTGTTAATCGAGTTGTCACAGGTTCGAGCCCTGTTCGGGGAGCCATTAAGGCCCGTTGGTCAAGGGGTTAAGACACCTCCCTTTCACGGAGGTAACAGGGGTTCGAATCCCCTACGGGTCATATATTATGGAGGCTTAGCTCAGCTGGGAGAGCATCTGCCTTACAAGCAGAGGGTCGGGGGTTCGATCCCCTCAGCCTCCACCATATAGTTTTCTGAATAACGACGCGGGGTGGAGCAGCCCGGTAGCTCGTCGGGCTCATAACCCGAAGGCCGCAGGTTCAAATCCTGCCCCCGCAATTAATCTTTCTTTGAAGAAAGTGATCTGGAACCGTGGTGTAGTTGGCCTAACATGCCTGCCTGTCACGCAGGAGATCGCGGGTTCGAATCCCGTCGGTTCCGCCATTTTTATCTTAATTACCGCTTGCGGACGTGGCTCAGCGGTAGAGCATCGCCTTGCCAAGGCGAGGGTCGCGGGTTCGATTCCCGTCGTCCGCTCCAATATTATTTGCGCCCTTAGCTCAGCTGGATAGAGCGTTTGACTACGAATCAAAAGGCCGGGAGTTCGAATCTCTCAGGGCGCGCCATTATAACTTCATACGCCGGCGTGGCGGAATGGCAGACGCGCTCGACTCAAAATCGAGTGGGAAACCGTGGAGGTTCGAGTCCTCTCGCCGGTATAGATAACGGGATGTAGCTCAGCTTGGTAGAGCACCTGGTTTGGGACCAGGGGGTCGCATGTTCAAATCGTGTCATCCCGATCTCAAAAAATACGGACTATCTATTCATAGATAGTCCGTATTTTTATTTTGTTTAAAAGTAATTGTATTCTAAGCATCACAACCTCTTAATAAGGAATAATAATAGCTTCATCTTATTAGTGCTCAGACTCAGCGCATTGTGGTTGCTTTAGGTTAATTTTGCATAAACCCCAGTCCTTTCGGTCACAATAGGTTTAAAAAGTGATAGAAGGGGTTCATGTGAACACGTTTAACTTCAAAAAACAATTCAAGAGACGCTGGCGTCGGTGGAAACGAACAGTGTGGATGACTGCATCATTGATTGCCGTAGCCATACTGGCTTACAGTGGTTTGCCGATTTCTTCTGCGATCGAGCGTTTATTAACAACCAATTTTAGTGAGGCTGTATCTGTAATGGGACCTGCTACGAGTGAGCAAAGGTCTGAGCAAGAAATTCAGACTTTGATGGAACAACTCAATTCTGATCCGGACCATTTAACGAGTGTTGTATTGGAGACGCAATATATTTGTGGGGTAGAAACGGAACAATTGGGTAAGATGGCGATTCCTCAATTGAAGATGCTGCTCGTACAACATCCGGATTGGGATGCTCAGGTTGAATCGGCAGAAGTGTTACGCATTAAGCAACATGTGGATGATCTTTCTCCATTATGTAAAGAGCAGGCATATATTAGCATAGATGCTGTGGGTAATCTCAATCTTTACGAAGGACGGCCTACAGAAGAGAAAGTCATTCGTACTTTTTTTCAAATGGACGTAGGCACGTTGGAGACATCATTGCCTGAAGGTGTGTTGGAGCAGTTGCAGCAGGGTATCCGTATCCAGGACAAGGATGAGTACGACAGCGTAATCTCTACGTTCAGCGATTATGCAGTGGATGAGGCCAATAAAGAAATCCGTAATGGCGGATAACAGACAGGCTGATCTGCATTAAATGTATTCTTAACATCGCGTAGAAGAGAAGTGCCTTGTCGAAGGACATTCAGAGTCTATACAACATACGAAGTGAACCGAAGGACATCGAAAGATGTCCTTTTTGTCGTTCCATGACAGATACAACGGAATATGGGAGATAACGACTTAGGTTATTCACGAATTGAGGCGAGTATATGGAAGGACAAAGTTTTTCCTGCCGTAGGGTCTATCTTTTGTTATAATGAAATGAACGATACATATGTTCGCTTTTGTAAGGGAGAGATGGATTTGCGTTTTTTGGGAATTGACCCGGGGATTGCGATTGTCGGTTTTGGTTTTGTGGATAAAATCGGCAGTAAGGTGACACCTGTACAATACGGCTGTATTCAGACAGAAGCTCATACCCCTGAAGAGGAACGGCTGCTTCATGTTTATGAGGGCATGGTACAGCTGATTGATAAATATAAACCGGACGCGGTAGCGCTGGAGAAACTTTTTTTCAATCGTAACGTCACAACAGCGATGTCTGTAAGTCAGGCTAGAGGTGTCATGGTACTGGCTGCTGCCCAGAAGGGACTGCCTATTGCCGAATATACGCCGATGCAGATTAAGCAGGCGATTGTGGGATACGGAAAAGCAGAGAAGCGGCAAGTGCAGGAGATGGTCAAAATGTTTTTGCGTTTACAGGTGATTCCGAAGCCGGATGACGTAGCTGATGCTTTGGCTGTAGCAGTGTGTCATGCACACTCATATACATTAAATTCCAAGTTGAATGAGGTATTGCGAAAATGATTGATTTCCTAAGAGGACAGTTCGTACATCTGGAGAATGAATATATTGTGCTTGATGTTCATGGCGTTGGTTATCGTGTATTCTGTCCGAATCCTTTTGCATTTGCGAAGCAAGAAGGCCAAATTATGGTGTATACCCATCACCATGTACGTGAAGATGCGATGTTGCTGTTTGGCTTTGCTACTCGTGAGGAACAGAAGTTATTTCGCAAGCTGATCGAGGTATCAGGTATTGGACCTAAAGTTGCTCTGGGTATACTCGCTGGCGGTACGCCGGACCATGTCGTGACTGCAATTTATCAAGAGAATCTGACGTTCCTGACCAAACTGCCGGGGATTGGCAAGAAAACAGCGCAGCGCATGATACTGGACCTTAAGGACAAATTGGATGGTTTCGGTGCTGCCACGTATGCAACAGGTTTGTTTGCCCCTCCTTCGGAAGAAGCAGGAAGCGGCTCTGCCTGGGATGAGGCTCGTGAAGGGCTTAAAGCGCTGGGGTATACCGACAGTGAACTGGATAAAGTCTGGCTCAAACTGAAGAAAGATGTTACTTCGGCCGATTCTGTTGATGTGTTGATGAAACGGGCACTGCAAATGCTGTTTACGGGATAATTAATTTTGCCTCTATAATAGAGCAGTAAGCCGCATAAAAAAGGTAGGGATGAACATGGATGACCGGATTATTTCCGCGAACCTGATGATGGAGGATCAAGCTGTCGAGCTCAGTCTTCGTCCCCGGTATTTGAATGAATATATCGGGCAGAACCAGGTCAAGGAGAATTTGAAAATATACATTGAAGCGGCCAAGATGCGCAATGAGGCGCTAGATCATGTGTTGTTATATGGCCCGCCTGGACTTGGTAAAACAACACTTGCCAATATCATTGCCAATGAATTGGGTGTTAACTTGCGCACAACATCGGGACCCGCGATTGAACGCCCAGGTGATCTGGCTGCGTTGCTCACAAACCTGCAAGAAGGGGATGTCCTGTTTATTGACGAGATTCATCGCCTTCATCGTACGGTAGAAGAAGTGATGTATCCCGCCATGGAAGACTTTGCGCTGGATATCATGATTGGAAAAGGGCCAAGTGCCCGCTCCGTACGTCTTGATCTGCCATCTTTTACGCTGATTGGTGCTACAACCCGTGCAGGCTTGCTGTCTGCGCCTCTCAGAGACCGGTTTGGTGTTATCAGTCGGCTGGAGTTCTACACGGTGGATGAGCTGGCCTACATCGTCTCACGGGCCTCAGAGATTCTAGGAGTGGAGATTGTTGGTAATGCCGCAGAAGAGATAGCATTGCGCTCCCGTGGGACACCGAGGATTGCCAACCGTCTGTTGAAAAGAGTGCGTGACTTTGCCCAGGTACGGGGGGATGGTATCATCACACAGGCTCTGGCGGAAGAAGCGCTGCAACGTCTTCAGATTGATCCGCGCGGTCTGGACGAAATCGATCACAAGATGCTCAAATCAATGATTAACAGTTTCCGGGGAGGCCCGGTGGGTCTGGATACGATTGCCGCTACGATTGGTGAGGAGAGTCAGACCATTGAGGATGTCTACGAGCCTTATTTATTGCAGATTGGTATGCTTCAACGTACACCGAGGGGCAGAATTGTAACAGACCTGGCCTATCATCATCTGGGTTTGCCAGTTCCACCGAGAGACGCCAAATAATTTGTGATCATATATCAATGAGATTCATCTTAATATACAACTTGGGACAAACAGAGAGAGGAGACTGATCGTGGGGAAAGTAATACAAACAAAGAAGTGGAGTCGGCGTTTGAAGGTATTGGCCGCAGCTCTGTTGACGGTAGGATGCCTGCAAGTGCCGGTTTATGCCGCTGAAAGTGATGGGCAGATGATCCGGGTAGCCATGTTTGCGAACCTGGGAAGTACGTATAAATCGACTACCCCTCTGATTACGCTTGAGTCGAGTGGAAAATGGAATATCGGTTCGGAAAGCGGGGCAAGTATAACTCTTCCAGCAGGACAAATCCGTTTCAGTGCGGATGGATTCCGCGTCAAAGTGTTGGAAACAGGGGATTTCAAAACGGCAGCCGCCGCCGCAAAATTGTTGCAGGCCACTAGTGATAAGCCGTTGTTGTTTACAACTTCTCTGAATGGTAAAGCGACCTATCAACTATACACCGGAAACTATGCAACAGAGGCGTTGGCTGGACAAGCGGTTGCACGTGTACAAAAAGTGGCTGCAGCCCAGTTGGGTGGACAACAACCAGTGGTGACGGGCAGCAAGCGTTTATCTACAGGAGTCTACAGTTCGCTCCAAGAGGCAGAAGCGGTACAAGCATCTCTTTCATCGGCAGGAGTTAGTTCTTATACCGTTCTTCAACTGGATGGAGGGAGTCAAGGGTATACCGTATGGGTGGGTGAAGCCTCATCAGATGCTGATCTGTCTGCATTCAAAAAGAGTGTGGAAGCCAGTGTTCCAGGAGTAAACCTGTCTCCGGTAAACAGTAATAGTGCTGCGCTTATTATCCGGCAGGATGCCGGGTTAAGCACTGATGCACTTAAAACAGCCCCGCATTACACCATTGCCGGCAGTGAAGCCAAAGCCTTTGTACAAGGAGACGGCAGTGGAATCAAAGTCGTGGAACGTTCCGGGCGGACATATCGCGGTGACATGGAAATTAGCATTGTAAGCGGCGATTTGGCTTTGGTTAATGTAGTTCCACTGGAGCAATATTTATACTCTGTTGTCGGTGCAGAAGTGTATTCATCCTGGCCAGCAGAAGCGCTGAAAGTACAGGCTGTCGCTGCACGCTCTTATGCGCTTCAACAGGGAGACCGTTTCAAAATTGCCAATGTCGTGGATACCACCCTTAGTCAGGCATACAACGGAATGGGTTCAGAGAATGATAAAGTCTCCAGCGCGGTTGATGCCACCTCTGGAGAAGTTATCAAGAGCGGTGGTAAAATCGTAGAAGCTGTATTCTCATCCAATGCGGGGGGACAGACTGCACATCCATCCGAAGTATGGAACGGAGGCGGGGATGTGTTCAGTAATGTGGATAGCCATGGAGATACATCGGCTCAAGCTGGATTGCAAACCTGGTATCATGTGCTGTTGAGTACAGGAGTCAGCGGCTATCTCCGCGAGGATAATGTAAAAGAATTAACAACCAAAACGGATGCGGGTTTAGCCAAAGTAACGGTTACTGCCCAAAATACCAATGTGCGTCCCGTTCCGTTAATTCAATCCAATGTTGATCCGGTAGCGAAAATGAATCCAGGCAACGAAGCTGTTGTCCTGGCCAAAGTGCCGCAGTCCAATGATTATGCCTGGGTAAGAGGACCATTCACGTCAGCCCAGTTGGTTAAAACCCTACAGGGTAAAACGACTTCTGCTGTTCCATCCTCAATCTCAACGCTCGAAGTGACCAAGCGCGGGCCATCAGGAAGAGCACTTGAAGTTACAGCCAACGGCCAGCCCATGACGGTAAAATATGCAGATACATACCGCTCTGCTCTAGGTGGATTACCAAGTACTTTATTTGATATTGCAGGGACCGGAAGTTATACTGTATTAGGCGCTGACGGCAAAACAGCAAGCAAAACCGGCTCACAGGGGGCTGCTGTTCTATCTGCCTCGGGCACAGGGACTTCATCCAGTAATGCTCTTGTGGTTATGAGTGGTGATGGTCAAGCCCGAGCTGTAACTCAGAGCCAAAGCTTCATGTTCATCGGTCAGGGTAACGGGCACGGATTGGGTTTATCCCAATGGGGTGCCAAAGGCATGGCAGATGAAGGGTATGATTACCAGACAATATTGAAACACTATTATCAAAATGCGACTATTGTTAAGGAATGATTTGAATATGAATGTGAACTTATATGATTTTGAATTGCCGGAGCAATTGATTGCACAGACGCCACTGCTTGACCGCACGGCATCCCGGTTGCTTACCTTAAACAAGGAGAGCGGTGAAGTTAACCATCACACGTTCCCTGATATTATCGACTTTCTTCAGCCTGGGGATACACTGGTATTGAATGATACACGTGTTCTTCCAGCCCGTTTGTTTGGAACCAAAGAGGACACTGGAGCAAAGGCGGAAGTGCTCCTGCTCAAAAACGTGGAGGGCGATCGCTGGGAAGCTCTGGTCAAACCAGGCAAGAAGCTGAAAGCAGGGTCAGTTATCGTTTTTAGTGACGAGCTCAGGGCCGTCATTGACGAGGAAGGCGAAATGGGTGCGCGTTTGCTTACATTCTCCTATGATGGAATCTTTCAGGAGATTCTGGATCGTTTGGGTGAAATGCCTTTGCCTCCGTATATTAGAGAAACACTGGATGACCGGGAAAGGTATCAAACGGTGTATGCAAAACACGAAGGATCGGCCGCTGCACCGACAGCAGGATTACATTTTACAGAAGAACTGTTGAATCGGATTCGGGATAAAGGGGTTAATGTTGCTTTCATCACGCTTCACGTGGGACTTGGAACATTTCGGCCGATGTCGGTTGACAATGTTGAAGAACATGTCATGCATGAGGAATACTACTCCTTGTCTCAAGAGACGGCGGATCTAATTAATGAAACGAAAAAACGTGGCAACCGTATATTTGCAGTAGGAACGACGAGTTGTCGAACACTTGAAACGGTAGGCAGCAAGTTTGAAGACGGGCAGTTGCAAGAGAGCAGCGGCTGGACCAAGATCTTTATCTATCCGGGATATACGTTCAAAGTGATCGACGGGATGCTTACGAATTTCCATCTCCCCAAATCCACATTGGTCATGCTGGTCAGTGCGCTTGCGGGAAGAGAACAAATCATGCATGCGTATGAGGAAGCGATTAAAGAACGATACCGTTTCTTCAGCTTTGGCGATGCCATGTTGATTTATTAAGATATGAAGGTATTACGATTAATTTTTAGAGGATGATTAAAACCAATGGCAGCAATTACGTACGAACATATCAAAACCTGTAAACAATCCGGAGCCCGTTTGGGACGTGTACATACACCTCACGGTATTATTGAGACACCAACCTTCATGCCTGTAGGAACACAGGCCACAGTGAAGACGATGAGTCCCGAAGAGCTGAAAGAGATGGATGCACAGATTATTCTGAGCAATACGTATCATCTGTTCCTTAGACCCGGGCATGAAATTATTCGTCAGGCAGGCGGCCTGCACAAATTCATGAACTGGGATCGTCCGATTTTGACGGATAGCGGAGGCTTCCAGGTGTTTTCTCTTAGTGAGATGCGCAAAATTACGGAGGAAGGCGTTAACTTCCGCTCCCATCTAAATGGAGATAAAAAATTCCTTTCCCCTGAAGTGGCAATGGAAATCCAGAATGCACTGGGCTCCGATATTATGATGGCATTTGATGAATGCCCGCCGTATCCGGCTGAATATGAATATGTGAAAAAATCACTTGAAAGAACGAGCCGCTGGGCAGAACGTTGTCTGGAAAGTCATGCTCGTCCAAATGATCAAGGACTGTTTGCCATCGTACAGGGAGGCATGCATGAAGATCTTCGTCGCCAGAGCGCGGCAGATTTGACTTCCATGGATTTCCCGGGTTATGCTATTGGTGGACTGAGTGTTGGAGAACCGAAACATTTGATGTATGGGGTATTGGATTACACGGTTCCTTTGTTGCCATCCAATAAACCACGCTATTTAATGGGTGTAGGTTCACCCGATGCATTGATTGAGGGATCGATTCGCGGAGTGGACATGTTCGATTGTGTTCTGCCTACCCGAATTGCCCGTAACGGAACAACGATGACCAGCCAAGGACGTCTGGTAGTTCGTAATGCCAAGTTTGCAACCGATTTTGGGCCACTAGACCCTGAATGTGATTGCTACACTTGTCGTAACTATTCAAGAGCCTATTTGCGTCATTTAATCAAAGCGGATGAAACGTTTGGCTTACGTTTGACGACCATCCACAATCTTCATTTCTTGCAGAATTTGATGCGCAATGTGCGTAAAGCCATAATGGAAGATCGTTTGCTTGATTTCCGGGATGAATTTTTCGATCAATATGGTCTTCATGACAATGACAAAGGTTTCTGATCAGGTTTTTGCGGAACCGAGGTAACAAGCATTATCTGTATGTATAGTCGATAAGGGGGAGTTTAAATGTTCCAAGCATTACCAGCTGCATCCGCTAATGCGGGTGGAGGAATTGTATCTTTGATTGTACCTTTGGTACTCATGGTTGCAATTTTTTACTTCTTGATGATTCGTCCACAGAACAAAAAACAAAAGCAACGTAATTCTATGCTAAGTCAATTGAAAAAAGGCGATAAAATTGTTACAATCGGTGGTCTTCACGGAACAATTGCTGAAATCACGGATGATGTAGTTGTATTGCGTGTAAACGATGTTACTAAACTGACATTCGATCGTAATGCGATTAGCAGTGCAGTTGCTCGTGAAACGGCTGAATAAATTATAAAAATTCAAAAAGCCTGTAAGGCTATGAGTACGTTTGCAGCGTATTCTTCATTATCAGAGAACTGGATCTCCCTGGAGACCCGGTTCTCTTTTTCTTTTTTGCTCAAATAACCGTTACTCCCCAATCTTCTATGATCTTCGTGTATTGACTCCAAATATACCGCCTAGTGCAGAAATCAGGAATGCACTTGCAAGCTGCAGACTGTCTTTCCAATTGAATGAGGCATCGAGTGCCAGAAATCCGATGAGCAATACGATTAATCCGTAAACGATTCCGGTAATACCTCCGTGGTACCAGCCTCGCTCACCTGACCTCTTGCCAGATACAAATCCACCAACCAGCAAAGACAAGCCATGGACAACGTACGTATACAGGGAAAGATCCTGTTCCCGCATTCCGGTCATCCAGAGAAAGAAGGATAGAATCAGTGCGCCTAACATCATCCATACAAAAGCATGACAGAGGCCCGAAAGAACCGGGTTAGACATTCGAAATGAAACCATTCGGCGAATCAACTGCATGAAGCAACCCCCTTGTACAAGTTTGAAATTAATACAGTGTATGGTCAAGCCTTCGGACTTATGAACTGAATTTTCCATTAAATGAACAGTTTATATTTGCATGAGCATGTAAGCTTCAGGTCAAAATAGGGATTACGCTTCAGGTACCTGTATAAAATTCAGATCCGAAGGAGGAACCCTGTTGTGAATTTCTCAGATGTCGGAGCACATATTTTTCGAACCATACTCATGTATTTTATTGTTTATGCTTCTATCCGGATTATGGGCAAACGTGAGATTGGGAAGCTGTCCATGTTTGATCTGGTCGTATCCATCATGCTTGCAGAAATTGCGGCATTTGTCATTGAAGATATCAATAAGCCGTTATTCCATGGTATTGTACCGATGCTAACGGTCCTGGTCGTGCAGATTGCCATAGCTTTTCTCAGTCTCAAGAGCCGGAAGCTGCGGCTGATGATTGATGGCAAGCCGACCGTGTTAATTTCCAAAGGTAAATTGCATCGAGATGAGATGCGCAAGCAGCGTTATAATCTCGACGATTTGCTACAGCAACTTCGTGAACAGAATATAGACAGCATTGGTGAAGTTGACTTCGCCATATTGGAGACTACAGGCAAGCTGACTGTTTTTCCAAAAGTTCAGAGTTCTTCAGGCGGTAACAGCGGTTCATCAGGTTCTGGTTCGACAGGATTTAATTCCAAACAAAATAGACGGAAAAATAAAATAGATGGATTTGAAAACATCAAATATGAAGGCCTACCATTGCCATTGATCATGGATGGCAAAGTTCAGGATCAGAACCTTGAACTGATTCAGAAAACCAGATTTTGGCTTAAAAATCAGATTCAGCAGAAAGGGATTATGGACTTCAAAGATGTGTTTATCTGTTCCATTGATCATAACGAGAAAGTTTATGTAAGTTCCAAAGATAATAAAGATAACTGACGTCTAAGAACGGCGTTTAAACCAGGAACCAATAATGGGGGCACGGGAAAGATCGTGAAAATCGATCATTTTGGTCCAGCCCATAACCATGAAATAAACAATTAGACCAACAAGGGGAGCAAGAAGCATTCTGATCCAAAACGGAAGCAAAGATGCGGTCTGCTCATAAATGACCAGAGTAGCGGCGCCCATGATGACCATACCCGTACCTGTTTTGACCCAATCCATCAGCTTGAAACGGAACTGCAAAAGGTTGCGCACACTTCTTGCATGTAGAAGGGTAACGACCGTTGAATTCACACATATGGCAATCACCGCACCAAATATGCCGTATTCCGGTCGGGAGGCGAGTACCAAAATCAATGTAATTTTGATGACAGCACCAATAAATGTATTGAGCAGTGCTTTTCCCGGACGATCAAGTGCTTGAAGAGCAGCTTGAAGAGGAGCTTGAATGTAGATAAACAAAGCAAAAGGAGCCATAAGCTTAAGCATGCTTCCAATCGATGCATCATTATACAGGACAAGACACATCGGTTCGGCAAGCACATACATAAATACAGAAAATGGGGCTCCTGTTACGAGTGCTAACCGCAAAGCCTGATGCATCCGTTTATGTATGAGCGCACGATCACCTTGAGCCGAGGCCTCAGACAATGAAGGGACAAGGGACGTTGCTAATGAGGACGTTAATGCTCCGGGCAGAAGAAGTAGCGGGATAATCATGCCTTGTAGTGCTCCATACTGGGCCGTGGCGAGCCCTTTGGAGATGCCTGCAATTGCCAGGCTCTGTGCGGTTACAATGGTCTCAGCAAGATAGGATAGGGAGCCAACTAATCGTCCGGCAGTTACGGGTACGGAAATCGCAAGTAAACGACGAAGGAGTCCAGGCTCTGATCCGGTTGAGTTTTTTAAAACAGCAGGTTTGGTTTCGATTGAAGATTCGAGTATGGGCTGATGTTGATCGATATATTTCTTCTGTCTAGCATAGTTCCACAGTAATACAAGCATGCCGACGAATTCACCGACAAGCGCCCCCAGCATGGCCCCTGCTGCAGCTTGTGCAATTCCTCGGGGCAAGAGGAGCCAGGAAAACCAGATTACACATATAATACGAATGACCGTTTCTACGATTGATGAAACAGCCGTAGGCATCATGTTTTGCTTTCCCTGGAAATAACCTCTGTAGACTGCAGATACGGCGATAATGGCAATCATAGGGCTCATGCTGACAAACGTGTGATAGACCCTCTCATCGGTCAGAACATAACGGGTGACCCATGGAGCGAAGATTATGCACAGAAACATAAACACAACGCCAAGGGTCAATGTGAAGCTCAGGCTGATTTGCAGAATCCGTTGGGGTGAGTAACGGTTGGCACCTGTATCCGCCTCGGCTACGAGTTTGGCTACAGCCAATGGAATACCGCCAGTGATTAAGGTGACGAGTACGATGAAAAAGGGATAGCTCAGTTGGTAGATGCCAACACCTTCTGCACCGATAACCCGTGGCAGCGCAATGCGCGGGATGAACCCGAGAATCCGATTAATGATGCCTGCGGCGAGCAGGATCATGGCTCCCTGGATAAATGTCTGTTTCTTCAAGACTACCCCTCTTTCCCGGTTGGAGTACAGATATTCATAAACGGGACAATGCCGTCGTTCTTCATCCTATGCCAGTCCAATATCTTCTCATGACAACTTGGACACGATTAACAAAAAGATCCATCAACAGCAAGAAGGAATATGATCGGGTAAAGTCGAATGATGTAATATTGATGCCGCATAAAGGCTTGGATGTATGAAGGGAGGCTCCCCGTTGGAAGAAATGAATGATGTGGAGTTGGAACAGTCTATAGAGATGCTCTGCCGTAGCAAAGCAGAGGAACTAAGGCTTGTCGGTTACGAATATGTCACCAGCAAAGATGTCTGGAATTGCATCAGTCATAAATATGAAAAGCAGGGCATTCCACCGCTTCACCAACTGGTGAACGACATATTGTCACTGAAAGCAACAAGCTTTATGAACTTTATGACCGTGTCTGCATACCGGGGGTCCTCTTTCTAGCGAAAGGGATCTTTTTTGTTGGAAATTGACTGCTTTTTACGGCATCGCTATAATAGGAATATTGAGAACGAAAGGGGATCTAGGAACGGCATGAAAAGAATCGTCAGTTTCATTTTGGTCGTGCTTGTGACCGCAGGAGTAATGTTGGGCACAAGTCCAGGGCTGCTCAAAAATATACGCTTGGGCCTCGATTTAAAAGGAGGCTACGAGATCTTATATGAAGCAGAGCCGCTGGAACAAGGACAACAAGTCACCAAAGCATCTTTGGTGCAAACAGCAAAAAGTCTGGAGAGCCGTGCCAATGCGCTCGGAACAAGCGAGCCGGAAGTAACAACTGAAGGAACGAACCGGATCCGTTTGAAGCTGGCCGGGGTTACCGACGAGGCTGAAGTCAGAGCCAAAATGAAAGAACCTGCTGTCATGACCTTCCGCAGTAAAGCTGAGAATGACAAAGAAGGCGAATATACCAAAATCGAGCTTCGGGGAAATGAGTTCGTGGAGAATGGTGCCAAAGTGGTATTTAACCAGTTGAACGCACCGATGATCGATATCCAGGTTAAAGACAAAGCGAAGTTTGCTGAAATCACCAAACGTTTGATTGGACAACCTTTGGCTATCTATCTGGATGATCAACTGTTATCCGCTCCAACCGTGCAGCAGCAGCTGAGTGACGGCTCTGCGCAAATCACGGGTAACTACTCACGTGAGGAAGCCAATCAGCTTCGCGATACCATTAATTTGGGTGCGTTGCCGCTGAAACTGACAGAGAAGTACTCTCAAAGTGTTGGTGCAACGCTTGGTAAACTATCTCTGGACCAGACGATTAAAGCGGGATTAATTGGTTCCGTAATTATTCTGGTGTTCATGATTGGCCTGTACCGTATTCCGGGGATTATTGCGAGCTTTGCCCTGATTACACATACGTGGCTTGTACTTGCAATCTTCTATATGGGAGAATTCGTACTTACCCTTCCGGGGATCGCGGCATTTATCCTGGGTATAGGGATGGCCGTGGATGCCAACATCATCACGTATGAGCGGATCAAGGAAGAAATGCGCAGTGGTAAGTCGATATTGTCTTCGGTAAGAGCTGGTGGTAAAAGTTCATTCCGTACGATTATTGACTCTAACATCACAACCATCATTGCTGCCGCCGTTATGTTCTTCATGGGTACAGGTGCGGTTAAAGGTTTCGCACTGGTACTGATTTTTGATATCGTGACCAGCATTATTACGAATATTTTCTTCTCCCGCTTCCTGTTGACCCTGCTTGTGCGGGCTAACGTATTGAAGAAGCCTAAGTACTTCGGAGTGAAGGAGAGTGAAATTCGTGCGCTTTAATTGGAATTTTGATTATGTTAAAGGCAGTAAAATTGCCTATGCCTTTTCCATCATTTTGACGATTGCAGGTATCATCAGCATTTTGGCTCTGGGATTGAATTATGCGGTTGATTTCCGTTCAGGTTCAAATGTGGATATTACGGTGTCTAAAGCAATCACAACAGAACAAATTAAGCCCATCGTTAGTGACCTTGGTGTTGACACAAAAGATGTTCATATTACACCTGGTGCTGATCGGGTTAACGTTCGTTTCTCGAACGTACTGGATGAAAATCAGGAAAGCAAGTTTAAGCAAGAGTTCACCAAGCTGGATTCAACCGCTTCTTATGAAGTCAATACGGTGGACCCGGAGATGGCTAAAGAACTTGAACGCAATGCCATATACGCGGTTCTCATCGCTAGTATCGGGATTATGATCTATGTAGCGATCCGATTTGAATGGCGGTTTGGCTTGGCTGCTGTCATTGCGCTCTTCCATGATGCATTTGTAGTGATTAGTGTGTTCTCGATTTTCCGACTGGAAGTGAATTTGACCTTCATTACGGCGGTACTGACCATTGTCGGATTCTCGATCAATGATACCATCGTTATCTTCGACCGGATTCGTGAGAATATGCGTTTTGCTAAAAAGACTACCAAAGCCGATTTGCGTGAAGTAGTCAACCGCAGTTTGGCACAAACGATGACACGTTCCCTGAATACAACATTCACCGTGTTTGTCGCTTCGCTCTGCTTGTTTATTTTTGGTGGAGAATCCATTCGCATGTTCTCACTTGCTATGGTCATCGGAACATTGTTCGGTGCATATTCTTCGATCTACATCGCCGCTCCATTGTGGCTGGCGCTCAAAGGTAAACAAACAGAGAAACCTAAAGCAGCTGTCAAAGCATCCAACTAAACATTGTATTGTCAAGCCGCGTCTGCCAGGCGCGGTTTTGCAACTTTAGGTACAGTATTAAGGGGGGCATCGCCATGACCAGAGAACGTTTCCCTTCTGTTCACGCTGCCACGTGGAGCGGGATCGCCGGGAATTTGACACTTGCAGTAATTAAGGCTGGGTTCGGTTATATGGCAAACAGCAAATCGTTGCTTGCAGACGGCCTGCACTCTGCTTCAGAAGCTGCTTCTTCATTGTCCGGCCTCTTTCCCTCGAAGTCTGTACAAACAAAAACAAAGGCTCGTAGGGAGCAGTCAAAGGAACATTCACGTATCGCTAGACCTGGAATTTCGGTATTATTATCTGTGCTCATCCTTATGGGAGGTTTGCAGATTGCCATCTCCGCTTTGGGTAGTTTGTCTGGAGAGGAACCAGAATCGTTAGAAAAGTATACCCATGCACTTGTAGTAGCTTTTGCAGCACTGGCTGTGAAGGAAGCGATCTTTCAATATCAATACCGGTATTTTCGTAAACGAAATCAATCGCAGGCTCTGGCTTATGCACAGCAACATCGTCGGGCACTCTACTGTTCACTTATCGTTTTGGTCGGCATTGTAGGTTCCATGACAGGAGAAACGATGGGGTGGAGTATTCTTCGATATATGGACCCCGCAGCTGCATTGATAGCTTCCTGTTTTGTGCTGCACAAAGGGTACAGAATGATTGTGGATACCGTATATGGTTCACTTGTTCAGGAATTGGAACAGGAAGAAGCAATTGACTTCAAAGAAACGGTACAGCGTGTATATGGCATTATTACGATCGAACATCTGGTAGCACGTGAACAGGAACATGATGTTACGATTGAACTGGTCATAAGTGTAAACCCTAGAATTTCTGTGCTCGAGGCACAGGAGATTGCGAATCGGGCGAAGACACTTCTCTTAACTCGTTTCAGTCATGTGAAAGAAGTACAGATCCAGGCTGTACCTTATGATCCTGGGTATCCTTATAAATCCAATCATGAACTGCCAGATCCTGAAGCGACATTAATTCAGTAATGAAGCTTGGTCCAGTAGATCAGGAAAGGAGCGTTATCATTGCTTTATTCGCAATACCGGTGGAACACACCGAATATCGATCTGGAGGCGGCTGCGGGACTCTCGCAGGCGCTTTCCGTTTCATCACTTGTTGGACGTTTGCTGGTTAGTCGGGGGGTTCATAATGAAACAGAGGCAGAACAATTTCTGCATCCTGATCTGAATCAGATGCATGATCCTTATCTGCTTCTAGGTATGAAAGAAGCTGTGCCCCGAATCCAGCAGGCCATTGAGCGTGAAGAACATATTTTAATATATGGGGACTACGACGCGGACGGCGTATCCAGTACATCCCTGATGATCCATCTGATGCGTTATCTCGGGGCTTCCTACGATATCTATATTCCTCATCGTTCCAATGAAGGCTACGGATTACACAATCATGCCTTGGATTGGGCTCATCAACAAGGAGTCACGCTGGTGATTACGGTAGATACCGGAATCAGTGCGGTAGAGCAGATTGCTTATGCTGCAACACTGGGAATGGAAGTCATTGTGACGGATCACCATGAGCCACCTGAAGTTTTGCCTGAGGCCTATACGCTCATCAATCCTAAGCTTCCGGACTGTCCATACCCTTTTAAAGGGTTAGCTGGTGCGGGTGTAGCGTTGAAGCTGGCCCAGGCATTGATCGGAGAAGTGCCTGGAGAATGGATGGAAATTGCCGCTATTGGTACGGTTGCCGATTTGATGCCTTTGGAAGGCGAGAACCGGGTTATCGTCAGTTATGGTGTTGAGTCCATGCGTGGTACACGTCTGCCCGGTGTAAGTGCTCTACTTGAAATTAGTGGTGTGGATCAAAGTCAGGTCACTTCAATCAATATTGCCTTTGCCATGGCTCCCCGTATTAATGCAAGCGGACGTCTGGATCATGCCGGCAGAGCCGTATCGCTGCTTACAACCGAGGATCTGGATGAGGCACATACTCTGGCAGGTCAACTGGATTTGCTGAATCGTGAAAGGCAACAGGTTGTTGAGGGTATACTTCTGGAAGCGACAGCCCAATTGGAGCAGAAAATCCAGCTTAATTCCGGAGCAGTGCCGGACGTCATCGTTTTAGCGGGAGAAGGCTGGAATGTTGGAGTTGTAGGTATCGTGGCTTCCAAGTTACTTGAACGGTATTATCGGCCAACGCTTATCCTGGGCATTGACCCGGAGAGCGGCGCTTGTAAAGGCTCAGCACGCTCCATAGAGGGGCTGGACATCTATGAGGCATTAACGGCTTGCAAACACACGATGGACCATTATGGTGGTCACCCGGCTGCAGCAGGCATGAGCCTGCATCGTGATCAGCTAAAAGAGCTGGAAGCCGGATTGAATGAGTTTGCGGCATCCGTGCTGACGGAGGAGGACTTTGTTCCCCATCGTCTTGCGGATGATGAGTGTAGAATCAGTGATGTGCCCCTGCAGGTCATTCAAGAGATCGACAGACTCCAGCCATTTGGCATGAGCAATCCTTCTCCTCGTTTTGTGCTGCGCAATGTGACTGTAAAAGAAACACGGACGATGGGACGTGAAAAACGTCATCTGAAATTGGTGTTGGAGCAGGATGGCCAGCAACTGGAAACGGTCGCTTTTGGCAAAGGAGCATTGGCGGAGTTTCTTCCTCCAGGCTCTATCATTGATGTTATGGGCGAGTTGTCTGTTAATGAGTGGAACGGGATGAGGAAACCACAATTGATGCTGCAGGACATTCAGGTCCCACATGCGCAAGTGTTTGATTTGCGAGGCAGTACGGAGCCTCTGAACGCGATGAAGCAGTTCCTGAGTTCGCTTGAAATACATTTACGATACAAGTCAGGCTCTATTGGTGCCATCGTTCGGAAAGAAACGAATGTTTCCGAGGGAAATTCATTGTATGAACCGTGCCTTTGGGTATATGATAGAAAGGTCGGGTTATTTCCGTGTAATGCTGCTGCGCAGCATTATGGGCAGGAACAGGTCCGGACGTTATTTGTGTTTGATACGCCGGAAACCCCGGAACAACTTGATGCAATGCTGGCTTTATTCAGCGGAGCCGAGAATATCATCCTTCTGCACGGATCAGGCAACCGCCGAGATCGCCTTCAGATGCCCTCCAGAGAACTCTTCAAGCGTATTTATATGCTGGTGTCCAAATGGAGAGCTGAACCCGTGGAGGAACAAGAGATCACTCCTGTGCTCAGTCGTCAGTGTGGCTGCTCGCCGCGCATGATTACCATGATGTTGGATGTTTTTGAGGAGTTATCGTTCATTACCCGAGAAGATGGAAAGATTGTGTTTGTGGATAACCCACCCAAGCGTGAGCTAACCGCTTCGCGTCATTATCAGGCGTTGGAGAGCATGGCCGAGACAGAGCAGGTGATGCTGGATGCATCGACCCCTCAACTGACACAATGGATGATATCCCGGATGAAGGGCGTATCTTAGATAGAAGTTGTGCTATTTATTTTAGGAGGAGATTATTTTGGATTTTAAAGATTATATTCGTGTCATTCCTGACTTTCCACAACCGGGAATCAGCTTCAAAGACATTACGACATTGTTGAAGGATGGAGAAATGTACCGCAAGGCGATCAATGAGCTGAAAGTAATGGTTTCAGATCTCAAAATTGACGTTATTGCCGGACCTGAAGCACGTGGATTCGTTGTGGGCGCTCCTCTGGCGTACGCTCTGGGTGTCGGTTTTGCTCCGATCCGTAAAAGCGGAAAATTGCCTGGAGAGACGATCGAAGTCGGTTATGATCTTGAATATGGCAAGGATACGCTTGCTATGCATACAGATGCGATCGAAAAAGGACAAAATGTTCTGATTGCGGATGATCTGCTGGCGACAGGCGGAACTATTGCTACCTCCATTAACCTGATTGAACAATTGGGTGGCAAGATTGTAGGTGCAGCATTCCTGATTGAGCTGTCTGATTTGAATGGACGTGCAAAATTGCCGGGAATTGATGTATTTACATTGATGAACTACTAGAATTCCGGCATTTATTGCTGTTAAATCACGTGAACTGGATCTCCCGTTTCCCGGGAAATAATATACAGCATTAACTATTTGCAAAAAAAGCCTGTCCCTCAACCCGTTAAGGTTGGAGAGCAGGCTTTTTGCATTGTACGATGTATAAGATGAAGAATGAATAAACATTGTTCGTTCGAAATAGTCGCAAAAAATCAATCCGGAGTTTTCTCCGTTAAAGGCTGTTTCTCCGTTTGATCATTCGACCAACCCAGTACTTCAAATAACTTAAACAACAAGCTCAGCAGAATTCCGACGATGGTTGCCAGAGCCATTCCCTTGAGATGAATACCATAAAACGTGATCTCCGTACCACTGAGTCCGATGACGAGTACAAGGGTCGTTAGCAGCAAGTTGGTCGGTTTGGCAAAATCCACTTTCTGTTCGACCAGAATACGCAAACCGGATGCCGCAATTACTCCGAACAGAAGCAAAGATACACCACCCATAACCGGAACGGGAATGTTAGCTATAAGTGCCGAGAACGTACCTGAGAACGAAAGCATGATCGCGATAACGGCAGCGCCGCCAATAACATACGTCGAGTAAACCCGGGTCAGAGCCATGACACCAATATTCTCACCATAAGTTGTATTCGGTGTGGAACCTACAAAACCGGAAAGAATGGTTGAAACGCCGTTCCCAAGCAGGGAGCGATGTAGACCTGGGTCCTTGGACAGATCTTTGCCCACAATGCTGCTCGTTACAAGCAGATGTCCGATGTGCTCAACAATGACAACAAGTGCGACAGGCAAAATGGTGAAGATGACAGACCAGTCAAATGTCGGTGTTGTTACGGTAGGCAGCGAGATAAAGTCAGCGTTCGCTATATTCTCGGTTTTTACCTCACCCATAAAGTATCCAAGCACGTAACCGGATACAATCCCGATCAGAATATGAATGATCTTGGGGAACCCACGGAAGGTTACTGCACCAATAACAGTGATACCAAGTGTAACCATGGATAAAATAATTGGTTTGGCCTGAGGAACCCAGTTGGGGTTCTCAGCAGGGGTCGAATTGATTAGACCAGCCATTCCGGCTGCTACTGGTACAAGCTCGAGACCGATTAGGGCAACAATAGCACCCATAACCGCTGGCGGGAAAACAACGTTAATCCAGCCTGTCCCCGCATACTTGATGATAAGAGCTACAATACAGAAAACAGCTCCCGTTACGATGAACGCTCCAAGTGCCATGGAGTATCCGTTATCAGGGTGTGCGAGTAACACCGAAGAAACAGGTGCGATAAAAGCAAAGCTTGACCCAAGATAGGCCGGAATCTTTCCTTTACACATAAGTATGTACAACAATGTTCCAATACCGTTCATAAGCAGGATCATACTTGGATCGACACCGAACAGGTTTGGCACAAGTACCGTGCTGCCAAACATGGCGAACAAATGCTGGAGACTCAGCAGCGAGCCTGAGCCAAGCGGCATTTTTTGATTAACCTGAATTTCACGTTGCAATGAATGTTCATCTCCTTTTTCCGAAACACAAATCTTCAATATAGTACAGAGTTTCTCTTCATTTAGCAATAACATTTTTCCTTTAAGCATGACGAATCCATTTTTATTTCGCGAATTGATACTTCTATTTCGGCAAATAACGGTAATAATACATAATAAATGAGGATGAATTCCACCTACTGTTGAATATCGGGCAACATCTTTGAGGAAAGACACATTACGTATAAAAAAATTGGATATGTGCTCTTATTCGTCAGTAGTTGACGGGAAACGGGCGAAGCGTCATAATTATAGGAAATTACTTTTACGGGGAACCTGTGTTGATATCATGTCACGGGTTCCATTTTGTATAGAAAGGACACGGAACAGATCAGAATGGGCATAGAGCAATTACTCGAGAAGGCCGGGGCATATATCAAAGAACCCGATCTGGTGCGCATACGTGAAGCTTACGAATTTGCTGATCAGGCCCACCATGGACAGACGCGAAAATCGGGAGAACCGTATATTCTGCATCCGCTTGCGGTTGCCGATATTGTTGTAAACATGCAGATGGACACCATCTCCATAATTGCAGCGCTTCTTCATGATGTAGTAGAAGATACTACGGTTTCACTTGAAGAAATCCGCAATCATTTCGGCAATACGTGTGCCATGCTTGTTGACGGCTTGACGAAGCTGGAACGTATTCAGTTCCGCTCCAAGGAAGAACAGCAGAACGAGAACTACCGCAAAATGTTCATCGCCATGGCGCAGGACATCCGTGTCATCGTGATCAAATTGGCTGACCGTCTGCATAATATGCGGACACTCAAGTTTCAGTCGGAAGAAAGCCAACGCCGGATTTCATACGAAACGTTGGAGATTTTCTGTCCGATTGCAAACCGTTTGGGTATCTCTGCAATCAAATGGGAAATGGAGGACATCGCCCTCCGTTATTTGAATCCGCAGCAATATTACCGAATTGCAAACTTGATGCACAAAAAGCGTGCAGAACGTGAGCAATATATTGATACGGTTATGGACGGTATTACCAGCAAGCTGGATGAGATGGGAATTCAGGCAGATCTGTCAGGACGTCCTAAGCACATCTACAGCGTGTTCAAAAAAATGACAACGAAAAACAAACAGTTTAACGAGATTTATGATCTGCTTGCGATTCGTATTATTGTGGATAACATCAAGGATTGTTATGCTACCCTCGGCATTATACACACGTTATGGAAACCGATGCCTGGACGTTTCAAGGACTATATCGCGATGCCGAAGGCGAACATGTATCAATCGCTGCATACCACGGTCGTAGGTCCGAATGGTGAACCGACCGAAGTCCAAATCCGGACGTGGGATATGCACCGCACTGCTGAATTCGGGATTGCTGCCCACTGGGCCTACAAGGAAGGCGCTGCGAACGGAAATAATTTTGAAGATAAAATTACGTTCTTCCGCGAGATCCTTGAACTTCAAAATGAAGCGCAGGATGCGTCTGAGTTTGTAGAATCGCTTAAAATGGATTTCTTCTCGGATCTGGTGTTTGTATTTACGCCAAAAGGTGAAGTTATCGAATTGCCGACTGGATCTGTTCCATTGGATTTTGCATATAGAATCCATACAGAGGTGGGTAATCGGACGATTGGTGCCAAAGTGAATGGTCGTATCGTTCCGCTCGATTATCATCTCAAGACGGGCGATATCATCGAAATTTTGACGTCCAAACATTCTTACGGACCGAGCCAGGACTGGCTTAAAATTGCTAAATCCTCTCACGCAAGAGCGAAGATCAAGCAATGGTTCAAGAAGGAACGGCGCGAAGAAAACGTTGAAAAAGGACGCGACAGTTGTGAACGTGAGCTCAAGCGTATGGGACTTGATCCATCTGCCTGGATGACGGACGACAAGTTGCAGGAAGCAGCCAAAAAGTATGCCTTCAATGATATTGAGGATATGCTCGCAGCTGTTGGATTCGGGGGCATTACGGCTGCACAGATCGTGACCAAAGCAACGGAGAAACTTCGCAAGGAGCAGGAAGAATCCAGCTTGCTTGAACTGAACTCCGAGATGCGTGAGCTGAAGCCAGCACCTGAACGCAAAAACCGCCCAACCAATGGCATTCGTGTCAAAGGTATAGACAATTTGCTTGTTCGTTTTGCACGCTGCTGTAACCCTGTACCAGGGGATGCTATTATCGGGTATGTTACACGTGGACGCGGGGTTTCGGTGCATCGCAGTGACTGTCCGAATATTCCGTCCAGTACGGATGGGGAAGAAGCAGCTCGCGTCATTGAAGTCGAGTGGGAAGAGAATATTGAAGCCAACTACAGCGTGGATATTGAGATTACGGGCCATGATCGCAATGGCTTGCTCAATGAAGTGCTTCAGGCTGTTTCGGAAAGTAAAACCAATATATCTGCCGTCACCGGACGTACAGATAAAAATAAATTAGCATTGGTGCACGTCACAATTCTGATTCGCAATACGGAGCATCTGCATTCGGTTGTGGAACGGATCAAACGGGTGAAAGATGTCTATTCTGTGCATCGGATTATGCAGTAAGGAGCCTGTAAGATGAGGGTGCTTGTACAACGCTGTAAAGAGGCTCAGGTGACCGTTGGAGACGAGCTGACTGGGAGAATTGAATCCGGTTTGATGTTGCTCGTGGGAATTACACATGAGGACACGGAGAAGGATGCCATCTATTTGGCAGACAAAATCGCTGGACTTCGAATCTTTGAGGATGAGCAGGAAAAGATGAATCTCAGTTTGATGGATGTGGGCGGGGCTGTATTATCTGTCTCACAATTTACATTGTACGGAGATTGTCGTAAAGGAAAACGCCCAAGCTTTGCAGCTGCAGCCAGACCTGAAGCGGCAGAATTGTTGTACGAAACGTTTAATCAGCTGTTACGTGATAAAGGGATTCTGGTGGAAACCGGACGTTTCGGAGCGATGATGGATGTGACTTTCACGAATTGGGGACCGGTGACTTTAATGCTCGAAAGCCCTATTCGTCAAGAAACGCATGCATAATTGGTTGGGGAATAGGCCATAATGAGGGATAATTCGGCTCATTAACATAAGATGATCAAAGGAGTATCCCACCCATTATGCGCCAATCCGTCAAGGAAACACGTTCCCGACTAGAACCTCTGCTTCTGCCTGGAAACCTGTATGAGTCCCTGAAGCTTGCCCGCGCTGCTGCCGAGTGTGCAACAACGATTTGGGCCCTTCAGGATTTGGACAAAAGGGAGCAGAGCCGTCTTCCGCGTGACTGAGTGCTGACCATTTGGAATGAATGAAAAGTCTTGATTCGATCATCGAATCAAGACTTTTTTGTTATGGAGCTTATCTGGTGCTGAATCGGATCGTCTGATCAAAGTCAAAATAATACAGACTCGTCATGTTATAAACGGCTCTGGTTAGGGTAATAACAGAACGAGGCACGATGGCGTGCCAGGTTCAGTATTTATTACGGGCAATGAACAAGAAATGTACACCAACAATTTCTGCGAATACCCGATTTCAAGAAATTTCGAACACGGAAAGGAGAACATACGTTATGAGTAAAGTTGCTTTTTTATTGGCGAATGATTTTGAAGATTCGGAAATGCAGGTTCCATATGATGAGGTGAAAAAAGCCGGACACGACGTGGAAATTATCGGCTTGAAAGCAGGAGAGACGCTGAAAGGTAAAGGTGGTAAAGCCTCCTATACTTCGGACAAAGCGATCGCTGAGGTTTCGGCTTCAGATTACGACGCAGTTGTCATTCCAGGTGGATCTTCTCCTGAAAATTTGCGTACAGACGCACATATCCTGAAATTCGTAACGGAGATCAATAGTGCGAAGAAACCAATCGCTGCGATCTGTCACGGCCCGCAAATTCTGGCAAGTGCGAATTTGTTGAAAGGCCGTACGATTACATCCTATCCACCGCTCAAGGATGATATGGTGAACGCAGGGGCAGAATTCAAGGATCATGAAGCTGTAGTAGATGGAAATTATATTACATCCCGTACGCCTGCCGATGAACCGGCATTTGTCCGCGAGTTGTTAAAAGTCATTTAATGACTTGGGACGGGCCGTACGTGTTAATGAGATTAGGTTGAAGTTCGAAAGTCGAAGCTCAAAGCTTCTAAGTTTTCATTACCAAGCATTTATTCCGATAAAGGAGGGTTTGACATGACAAAACATATTCAGGCGTATTTTCGGACCGAGGACGAGGCGGAGGGAGCAAGAACCTCACTTCAGACGTTCCGTACAGAGCATTTGGAAGTAGGACAACTGGACAGTGCGGTTGGCAGAGACAAACGGATTATGGTGCCTCTGGTGCCTTATAACACAGCAGGTGGCGTAGGAACCAATGGAGCCATGGGTGTGGGTGCTGCCCCTGGGGTTCCTGCCAGTGAAAATGTAATCCCGGTCGTCAGCAATGTGGATCGCGATACCGAGCGAGGTTCACGAGATAATGTCAATGAGGATGGCGATCTACTGGATGCTGCGGATGTGTCCTCGGCTGACTATGACGATCTGCGTTATGTTTTGTCTGCCAAAGTAAGGGATGAGGATTATGAGGAAATCGTTCATAAACTTCGTTCCAACCAAGCTTATGTGGAAGAATTGAATTAATATGTAGAATCAAGCCCTTGCAGTGCCTGACTTTCATGTCAGGAACGTCTGCAGGGGCTTTTGTGATGTAGAAAATAATAAATTATAAAGCGCTATCATTTTTGTAATATTACTGTAATATTAGTTACATAAGCCTTTAACATAGCCCGTTTATAATAACACACATGACCCCCTTTTTTTATATATCCTTTGAGCCTGCACACCGTGTGCAGGTTTTTTTTTTTGAGATGAGAATGTATATCTTTTGGGCGAAACTTACCCCGTATTTAAATTTTTGCTAGAATAGAGAAATGGACTTGAATATTTTAAAGCGAATTGTTTTCATAGTTGGGCTACATTGGACGGTAAATCAAGCTTCCAGTGATTGGACTCAGGCGAATCCAATCCTATGATAAAGAGTGTGAGGAATTCATAGCCAGAGTGATCGTCATATTCCAGATGAACATATACTCGCTGAACGACCCCGCCCTTATATAAGAGCGGGGCAACCGTTTCTGCTTGATGCTGGAAATTGTAAATTATATAGAATGCCTTGTAGGAGAAATGACACCTATAATGCTAAAGCAACAGTGTTCTCATGCAAATGGCTAGTGACAGATTTAAGGGGGAATTAGTTTTGAGTAAGGTTGGAAGAAATGATTTATGCCCGTGCGGAAGCGGGAAAAAATATAAGAAATGCTGTCTGGGCAAGGAGCCTTCTGCGGTAGAATCCATACTGGGGCTGATATCAACGGGGCAGCATGCCCAGGAAGCCTCGATTCAGCCTGAGAGCAAACTGACCTTGACCAAACTGAAAAAGATGGTGGAGCGCGAACTGAAATGGGAGCATCAGGCTCACGAACAGCTGGCCCTGCAGCTTATTGAGAACATGAGGGACCATTACGAGCGGGAGCTGATATTGGAAGCTCTGGTGCTATGGAATGGCTATTCTCGTCAGACCCGCCCTACTGTGAAGAAGACAGGCTCGTTCTGTGCCGCCATCGAGTATTTGCTGTCTGAGGAATACGGCTTCAATGTTTCGAAGGCTGAGCTGTCAGGTAAATATGAGGTAACGACATCAACGATTTCCCGAAAAGTTAAGGAGATGTTCGAGTACATCGAAGAATACGGCATGGGTGGCGAAACGGACGAGCTGATGATTCTGAACAGCCCAGGTACATCGAAGGACAAAGCGCAGGCTCTGCTACATAAGGCGATGGAAGCCAGTTCTTCCAAACGCAGAATACAGCTGGCGAAAATGGCACTGGAGATGTATTCTGACAGCTCTGATGCATATCGTATTCTGGCTGAGGAGTCGGACAATGAGCTTGATGCACGATCTTACCTCAAGGCCGGAATCGCTGCTGGCAAACGCGAACTGGGCGAACTGTTTTTTGAGAAGAACAAAGGGGACTTCTGGGGGCTTCATGAGACTCGTCCATATATCCGGATATGCAAAAGCTACGCCGAATCCTGCTGGTTTGGTGGAGATACCAAAGAAGCGGCACAAATCCTGGAGCATATTTTGGAGCTTAATACGGAAGACAATACCGGAGCGCGTTACCTGCTCGCTGCTGTGTATTTGTACAGCAACCAATTGGAGCAGGCAGAGCAACTGATGGAGAAGTATGGGAAAGGTGACGCCACAGCCGCCTTTGCCTATGACAAGATCATTCTGGAGTATAAGAGGAACGGAATCACCTCCCAGCTCAAAAGGCTGTACCGTGTGGCCCAGGGTGTGAACAAACATGTGCCTGATTATCTGCTGGGTTTGAAGCGGCTGCCACATAACCTCCCTGATTTTGTCGGAATGGGCAATTCCGACGAAGCGGTTGAATATGTCATTATACACTCCCGTCTATGGGCGAATGTGCCGGATCTGCTGAAGTGGATGCTGAAACAATAGAGAGATAAGAAAGCAATAGAAGTTGGAATTCATTGATGAATCCAGCTTCTATTAGCTTTGATTTCTATGGACTCCGCCTCCCGTACGGCGTGTGAATTTTTTTTTCTAATGCTATCTTTTTGTGTTAACCCTTGACTTTAGCACTGCGGTTCATTACAATCAGAAAATAAATTAACTTTAAACGTTATATAATAACATGTAATCATATAACTTGATGATTTGATGACGGGACCAAGTACTCCGTGCCCACATGAACAGAGAGGAATCCCCTGGCTGTAAGGATTCTCTTGATGAGCGGACGAATGACTTCCCCGAGAACAGACAGCGAACACATTAGATTTACATCTGATGGTCATTAGCTGGCCTGCGCAGGGCGTGCGTTATACGTAGAGCGGAATGATCTGTTTGATCGGATTGCCTGGAGCAATCTTAGATCATCACCTGAACGGCGAAAGTGTCAGGGATTCCGGAATGTGGGTGGTACCACGGGTGAATGTGTAAACACAATCCCTCGTCCCTTTGTTTGCTGTGTATACAGCGACAGGGCGAGGGATTTTTTTGTTATACAGAGAAAAATAGATGCTGGAGGGATGAAAGATGGCTTTTCAAAAACCGACTGGAACGCAGGACTTGCTGCCTGGTGTTGTGGAAAAGTGGCAGTTCGTAGAGGAAAAAGCGCGTGATCTGTGCCGCCGTTTTAATTACCGCGAGATTCGCACACCGATCTTCGAACAGACTTCTTTATTTGTACGAGGCGTTGGGGAAACAACCGATATTGTTGAAAAAGAAATGTACACCTTCAATGATAAAGGGGACCGCAGCATGACCCTTCGTCCGGAGGGTACAGCGGGTGTTGTCCGCGCTTATGTGGAAAATAAAATCTATGGCGAACCAGATGTGAGCAAGCTCTATTACATCGGTCCGATGTTCCGGTACGAACGTCCGCAAGCAGGTCGCCAGCGGCAGTTCCACCAGTTCGGCGTAGAAGCTATCGGAGCCCTTGATCCAGCCATCGATGCTGAAGTCATTGCACTTGGGTATCAGCTGTGCGTAGAACTGGGACTGAAAGATGTCAAAGTCGAGATCAACTCGGTAGGTAACCCAACCAGCCGTGCAGAATATCGCGAAAAATTGCTTGGATTCCTAAGACCGATGAAGGACAGCCTGTGCAAGGACTGCCAATCCCGGATGGAACGTAATCCGCTGCGTGTGCTCGACTGCAAAGTCGATCAGGACAAATTCGTAGGGGCACCGTCCATACTGGATAGTCTGGATGAAGAATCATTGAACCACTTTGCCAAGCTGAAAGAGTATCTGGATGATTTTGGCGTAGATTACGCGGTGAACAATCGTCTGGTACGCGGCTTGGATTACTACACATTGACTGCTTTTGAACTGAAAGCCCAAGGTATTGGCGCAATTGATACAGTCGGCGGTGGCGGCAGATACAACGGCCTCGTTGGAGATATCGGTGGACCGGATCAGCCTGGTATTGGTTTCGGTATCGGTCTGGAGCGTATTCAACTGATTCTGGAGCACCAAAATATTGAGGTTACTACACTGGCTCCATTGGATGTGTACTTTGTTGCTTTGGGAGATGCTGCTGATCGTGAAGTGAACCGACTGTTGTTCAAACTCCGTCAATCCGGCCTGTCCGGTGAACGCGATTATCTCGGTCGCAAGATGAAAGCCCAGATGAAATCTGCTGACCGATTCAAAGCCCGTTACACTGCCATTCTGGGTGATGATGAACTGGAGCGCGGGGAAATTGCCCTGAAGTCCATGGATACAGGTGAACAACAAACCGTGAAGCTCGATGATCTGGTGTCAGCTGTACGCGGAAGTAAATAAGCACGAGTCTGAAACTGTAAAATAGCAACAATGGATCCGGCAAGATTACTGAGGTTCACCAATGTTTCCGATTAATCGGAAGTTGACGAGTCAGAGGTAACATGCCTTTTCGAAATAAAATCGTCTTCACGCAACCGCACTGTTGAAAAGCGGGCTCTGCCCGCCCATACAGAACGGAAATTCACATAAGAGGAGTTTGGTTATGAAAAGAAGTCATCATTGCGGCGCATTAACACCCGCACACATCGGTGAGACCGTAACATTGAACGGCTGGGTACAGACCCGCCGTGACCTGGGGGGCGTACTGTTTATCGATCTGCGTGACCGCAGCGGAATTGTACAAGTTGTTTTCAACCCGGCTTACTCTGGCGAAGCATTGCAAATCGCTGACAGAGTGCGGAGCGAGTATGTTATCGCGGTAACAGGTAAAGTCGTTAAACGTGACGAAGAGACTGTAAACAAAAACCTGCCTACAGGCGAAATCGAAGTGCAAATTACCGAGATTGAAGTACTGAACGCGGCCAAAACTCCTCCATTCTTCATCGAAGATGGTGTGGAAGTCGACGAGTCGCTTCGCTTGAAATATCGTTACCTGGACCTGCGTCGTCCGGAAATGTTTGAAACCTTGAAATTGCGTTCCAAAGCATCCAAAGTGTTCCGTGATTATCTGGATGGAGAAGAATTCGTTGAAGTAGAAACACCAATCCTGACCAAGAGCTCCCCGGAAGGTGCGCGTGATTATCTCGTACCAAGCCGTGTGCATGAAGGTGAATTCTTCGCCCTGCCGCAATCCCCGCAAATTTACAAACAATTGCTGATGGTCGGCGGACTTGAGCGTTACTATCAGATCGCTCGTTGTTTCCGTGATGAAGATTTGCGTGCGGACCGTCAACCGGAATTCACCCAAGTCGACATCGAGACTTCCTTCCTGCAACAGGATGACCTGCTGCCAATGATGGAAGAACTGATGGCCAAATTGCTGCGTGAAACGAAAGGCATTGAGCTGGAACTGCCTTTCCAACGGATTACGTATGCAGATGCAATGGGTAAATACGGTTCAGACAAACCGGATCTGCGTTTTGGCATGGAACTGGTTGAAATGAACGATATCGTAGCAAACAGTGGTGTGAAAGTATTTGCTTCTGTCATCGAAAAAGGTGGAGAAGTGAAAGTGCTGAACGCCAAAGGCTGTGGTACATGGAGCCGTAAAGAAATCGATGACCTCGGACCATTTGCTGCACGTTACGGTGCAAAAGGATTGGCGTGGATTCAAGTAAAAGATGGCGAGTTCAAAGGGCCAATCGTGAAGTTCTTTACGCCGGAAGAGATCGAAGCAGTCAAAGAACGTACTGGCGCTGAAGAAGGCGACTTGTTGCTCTTCTCTGCTGACACCAAAAAAGTGGTTGCAGATGTACTGGGCGCATTGCGTCTGAAAATCGGTCGTCAACTGGGCTTGATCGATGACAGCAAATTCAAATTTGCATGGGTTGTGGACTTCCCATTGCTCGGGTACGATGAAGATGCGAAACGTTATGTCGCAGAACACCATCCGTTCACACGTCCTAAAGATGAAGATGTACATCTTTTTGATACAGATCCGGGTGCCATTCGCGCTCAAGCCTATGACCTTGTTCTGAATGGTTATGAAGTAGGCGGCGGTTCGATGCGTATTTACAAACGTGATGTTCAGGAAAAAATGTTCGCTGCTCTGGGACTCTCTCCAGAAGTAGCCAACGAGAAATTCGGATATCTGCTCGAAGCGTTCGAATACGGAACGCCACCACACGGCGGAATCGCCTTTGGTCTCGACCGTCTAGTAATGCTGCTGGCAGGCCGCACGAATCTGCGTGAAACGATTGCCTTCCCGAAAACGGCAAGTGCAACGGATCTGCTCATGAATGCACCTTCTGAAGTGGATAACTCCCAATTGGAACAACTTCACATCCGCGTAGCCCGTAAACCGGTGGCGGAAAAGAAATAAAGGAGGCATCGATTCTCAATGCTCCATCAATTTTCAAGAACAGAACTGGCAATCGGACCTGAAGGTCTGAACGCTTTGAAAAATAGTACAGTAGCTGTGCTCGGCATCGGCGGCGTGGGCGGTATTGCAGTGGAAGCTCTCGCCCGTAGTGGTGTTGGGCGTATCATTCTGATTGATAAAGACGTGGTGGACATCACCAACATCAATCGTCAGATTCATGCTTTGACTACGACCGTTGGTCAGAAAAAAGCAGATCTGATGGTAGAGCGGGTGAAGCTCATCAATCCGGAGTGCGACGCGATTGCACTGAATATGTTTTACACGGAAGAAACGTATGAGGAATTGTTCAAATATGAGCTGGATTATGTGCTGGATGCTTCCGACACGATCATTTACAAAATCCATCTCATTAAGGAATGTTTGAAACGGAAGATTCCGGTCATTTCCAGCATGGGTGCGGCAAACAAAATGGACCCTACGAAATTCCAGGTTGCGGATATTTCGAAAACGACCATGGACCCGATTGCCCGAGTTGTCCGCACAAAACTGCGGAAAGAAGGCATCAAAAAAGGTGTGAAAGTGGTCTTCTCCACCGAAGAACCATTGAAACCTCGCGCAGATGTGACGCAAAAAATCGTTCCTGAGAATGCGCCGGAAATTCGCAAGGCGAAACAGCCACCAGCGAGTAACGCCTTTGTTCCTCCGGTAGCCGGACTGATCATGGTCAGTGTGGCCGTCAAGGAACTGATCGAAATTGCAGAGAACAAGCAGCAGTAATCTGCTGTGAATGGAAAAGCGTAGGTACCGACTAGGTACCTGCGCTTTTTTGCATGCGCGAAACCTTAACAAATGTCAGGGTTACGTGATGTACTTCAATCCCAAAACCGTGTATGATATGTGGTGCTGCGCGAAATGATGGTAAATACATAGAGAAATCGCAGCTATATAAGATTTACACAAGAACGAAGAGGACAGAAAAAACCTGGAGAAGCGAAGCGTGCGCCTAAAAGCTTTCTGAAAGAAAGCTACATCGGAAGGTTGTTCTGTCCGCGCAGTGGTAGAGTGTAAATACATTTGTTCGGCTTACATAGAGAGAGGGGAACGGAACGAATGAAACAAGGATGGATGACCAGACGTCTTGGCCTGGAGCCGGGGGACCAGTGGAAGAAAGAAATTGTGGCGGGGGCCATTTCTTATTTTGCCGTGGTCTATATCATAATGGTCAATGCAACAATTCTGGCCGATGCCGGAATGCCGCTGCAGGCGGCTATGGTGGGTACACTGCTGACGTCCATTGCAGGGTGTTTGCTGATGGCATTTGGCGGTAAGTCGCCGATTATCGTTGTACCTGGCATGGGCATCAATGCATTTTTCACGTATACACTCGTACATTCGATGAAATTGAGCTGGCAGGAAGCCTTGGCGGTTGTATCCGTCACCGGTGTGCTGTTTGCGGTCGTAGCCTTTACATCGTTATATAAAATAATTAGTGAGGCCATTCCGAAAAACCTGCAGCATGGCATTACGGTGGGGATTGGTTTGTTTCTGACGTTTATCGGTTTGCAAAAAAGCGGAATCGTCATCGCACACCAGACCACGTTTGTAGCGATCGGACATTTTAATGATCCTGGAGTGATCACTGCCTGTGTTACTCTTGTGATCGCCTTGATTTTATTTATACGCAATGTACAAGGCGGGCTCCTGATTAGTATTCTGGCGGGAACAGGACTAGCTTATGTGCTTGGTGCGGTAAAACCGGGTGATCCGGTGTCTGCCACAGCAGCATTGCATCAATACGGCGGTTTGTTTGCCCAGCTGTCCTTCGCAAATCTGGTGGATCTATCGTTCTGGATTGCTGTATTTTTGTTGTTGCTGATCGTTGTATTTGAAAACATCGGCCTGATCACAGCCCAAACCCATCTGATTGGTCGCCCCCAAAGATTTAAGGGCAGTTTGCGGGCGCTGTCGATCTCGAATATTTTTGCCGGAATTTTTGGCAGCAGTCCTACTGTAGCTGCGGCCGAGACAACAGCGGGCATAGCAGCAGGTGGACGTACAGGCTTGACTCCACTAGTTACCGCAGTGCTGTTTGGTGCAACGTTCTTCTTTATTCCACTATTGGGTTATATTCCGGACAGTGCTATTGCACCGATTTTGATCATTATTGGCGGCTTGATGGTACAAAGTGTGAAGGACATGGATTTCAGTGATTTCACGGAAGCTTTTCCGGCTTTTCTGATCATGGTCATGATTCCATTTACGTACAGCATCGTGGACGGGATGGCATTTGGATTCATTGCGTATCCGGTGGCGAAGCTGGCGGCGGGCCAGGGCAAACAGGTGCCTAAAGTCATGTATGGCATTGCCATCCTGTTTTTGGCCAATTTTGTGCTGCATGGGATATTGTAAAAGACAGGAAACGTAGTGTAAGTTCATACGTATGATCTCTGGTGAACAAGGGGAGAACGGGGGAACGGTAATGGAAGAGCAACAACAGGCAGGTCAAGCTGAATCGAAAATAGGAAAAAAAGGATTCAAGGATTTTGTGAAGCTGATTGCTGCGACAAATCCACCAAAGCTAATTCTGATCATTGCGTTGATCCTGACACTTATTCAGACGACAGCCGGACTGATTGTGCCATTGATGACCAAAGGCCTGATTGATGGGCTTACAATGTCTGCGCTGAACAAGTCCGTTATTTTCCTGCTGCTGGGGGCATTTGTTATTCAGGCCATCGCTTCAGGCATCAGCATCTATATGTTGAACTATACAGGTCAACGGGTGGTTGCGACATTGCGAACGAAGCTGTGGAACAAGGTATTATCCCTACCGATGCCATATTTCGACCGGAATCGTACAGGGGATACGATGAGTCGAATTACGAATGATACAAGTCAGATTATGACGCTAATTGCGGATTATCTCGTCTCTTTTGTGTCCAATATCGTTGCGGTTGTGGGCGGGGTAGCGTTGCTTTTCTATCTGGATTGGGTTATGTCACTCATCATTTTGAGCCTAGTGCCGCTAACGCTGCTGATCCTGCTGCCTGTTGGTCGTAAAATGTACAAAATCTCCAAAAAGCAGCAGGACGAAATGGCAGGTCTTACTTCGGTGCTCAGCCAAGTCATTGGCGAGATTCGTTTGGTGAAAGCTTATGGAACGGAGAAACAGGAGGCGGAAGCAGGCGATTCCCGTATTGGGAAGATGTTTGCTTTTGGATTACAGGAAGCTCGGATTTTGGCGTTGATCGGTCCACTCTTTACGTTTGTCATGACGGCTGTGCTGGTTGTTATACTGGGTGTTGGCGGCATGCGGGTAGCTTCTGGATTGCTGTCTCCGGGTGAACTGGTTGCCTTCATTCTGTTGTTGTTCCAGGTGATTATGCCGATGGGACAATTTACGACACTGTATTCACGTCTGCAAAAGGTTGTCGGTGCGACAGAACGCATTCAGGCTATTCTGGCACATGAAGAAGAACCGCGCCATAGCACAGCAATTGCTCCCAAGGGCAATGAGACGATTACATTTAACAATCTCCATTTCTCATATGTAACAGGGGAAGAGGTACTGCATGGAATTAATCTGACCGTTCCTGCCCGTAAAGTGACCGCCATTGTGGGGCCAAGCGGCAGCGGGAAATCAACGCTGTTCTCCCTCTTGGAGCAGTTCTATCTTCCAGAGTCGGGCAGTATATCATATGGTGGACAAGCCATAACCGATTATTCATTAGCCTCTTGGCGAAGCAAGATTGGATATGTATCACAGGAGAGCCCTCTGATGGCGGGCACAATTAAGGAAAACATGACATACGGGCTGGGCCGTGAGGCGAGTATGGATGAAATTAGACAGGCGGCAGAAATGGCGTATTCCTCCGCTTTTATTGATAAACTGCCTCAGGGCTACGACACGGAAGTGGGAGAACGCGGGATCAAGCTCTCCGGTGGTCAACGCCAACGGATTGCCATTGCTCGTGCCCTGCTGCGCAGCCCGGATATTCTGTTGCTGGATGAAGCGACGTCCAGTCTGGACAGCACCTCCGAACATGAAGTGCAGCAAGCCCTGTCCAATCTGATGGAAGGACGAACAACGGTTGTTATTGCACACCGATTGTCCACCGTCGTCGACTCTGATCAGATTGTTGTTCTGGAACAGGGACATGTGACGGGAACGGGAACACATGCGGAGCTAATTAGCAACCACCCGGTATACCGTGAACTGGCACAGAAACAGTTTGTGGCACAGGATGGAAAGCCGGATTCGGAACCGGAATGATGTAAAAGGAAAACCGTTGTTCATCTGTTCTTTGCGAACAGGAACAGCGGTTTCTTTCATTTGGCTATCCAGGTTACTGTAGCTTTTTGTACATCAATATGATATAGTGGGTATCCTTTTGTGTCGTCAGTGTTGACTATGCAGAAAAACATATTCTTAGGAGGTAACTGAAACATGTCAGACAGCTTTCAAAGTGCCTATCAAGAAGAAGAGTACAGGTTAGAGCGAACGATGAAGGAAGTGGACAGTCAGCTGGAACGGCTGCGGAATATTCCGGTGTATACCGGCCACGACTTCACAGAGCAAGTGCTGGAGGCCGGACGTGAAGAGCGCCGCACCGCCTTGTCCAAGAGCGCGCAGCAACCCTATTTCGGACGCTTGGATTTCGAAGAACAGGGCAGTGGTGCACGGAAACCGCTGTATATTGGCAAAATCGGCGTAGACCGCGAAGAGGTGGGAGAGCATCCGCTCGTCATCGATTGGCGTGCTCCTGTCGCAAGCCTGTTTTACTCATTTACCGGAGGGGAAGCCTCCGCAACGTATGAAGCCCCGGAAGGACTCATTGAGGGCCTGGTTTATCTGAAACGAAACGTTGTCATTCGGCAGCGTATATTGGAACGTGTGGCAGATACGTACAATCGGGACAGTGACCAGCCAGCCGTATCGGATGAATTCCTCGTGTATCGATTGGGTGAGAACAAAGACAACAAACTCCGTGATATCGTATCTACCATTCAGGCGGAGCAGGATCAGATCATTCGTGCGGCGAGAAACACCGCATTGATCATTCAGGGTGTGGCCGGTTCGGGTAAAACAACCGTCGCGCTGCATCGCCTCGCCTTTTTACTCTATCAGTATAAGGAGCAGGTATCTGCGGAGAAAATGGTTATTTTCGCACCCAACCATATGTTCCTGGATTACATATCGGATGTACTCCCGGAGCTCGGTGTAGGGGATATTCAGCAGCGTACATTCCCGGATTGGGCGATGAACCTGCTGGGGCTGGACCTACCTTTGGCAGACACGTCGGAGACATTGTACACCTGGTTTGAAACGCCGGATGCACGTCCTGAACTTAATGATGATGTACCAGGGCGCTACAAAGGCTCGATCCGCTTCATGGAACTGATCCGGGAGTGGTTATCCGGAATGGAAGAAGAATCCGTACCTGATATGGACTTTAGTCCATGGGATGGTGCAGTGCTCAGCAAAGCGGAGATTGAGAACTGGTTTGGGGAAGAGTACAAACATTATCCGCTGGCAAAACGCAAAGAGCGGGTGATGGCGCGTATTCACCGCTGGATTGAGATGGAACTCAAGAAACCTTGCCCGGAAGCCGTTCGCAAAGAGCGTAAAAAGAAAGCGGCAACCCGTGAGAAGGCTTACGCCAAAAAATGGCCTCAATATGAACCACTTACGCTGTACAAACAGCTGTTCAAGGTTGTTAAAGGCGGTTCGGTTCCTGCCTCGCTCAGTGGGTTAATTCCCAAATTGGTGATGAAACAAACGGCAGCAGATCTGAAGCAGGATATCATCCGTGAAGAGGATTTGCCTGCATTGGTGTACGTTCATACCTTGGTTCACGATATTGAAGGCTCCGAGCGCTTCGATCACGTCGTCATTGATGAAGCGCAGGACTTTTCTCCTTTTCATGTGGCGTTATTGGATCAGTTTGTCAAAGGGCATTCCTTCACCATACTCGGGGATCTGTCCCAAGGTATTCATGAGTACCGTGGTGTTCATACGTGGGAAGAGATGAGTTCGCTGTTTCCTGAGGAACAGAATGCATACTTTGCATTGACGCGAAGTTATCGCTCAACGATGGAAATTATCGATTATGCCAATACGATTCTGGAGCGGGGTGTCAAGAGCGGCATTACGGCGATTCCTGTATTCCGGAGTGGTGATCCTGTACGGACGTTAGCTTACGGTGGTAAAGGCCGCACAGCAAGCCTCGAACAGGCCCTGAAGCTGTTAACAGTCAAAGATTATCGCACAGTCTCCATTCTGACCCGTACACTGCATGAAGCAAAGGAGCTTCACCGTGAACTTCAGGCAGCAGGCTGGGATCTGAACTTGATTGACGGCGGCAAAAAACAGTACACAGGCGGTCACTCCGTTTTACCTGTCTATTTGTCGAAAGGGTTGGAGTTTGATGCAGTGATCGTAGCGGACGCGGATGAGAAACACTATTTGCCCAATGCGGGTGATGCGAAGCTGTTATACGTTGGCTGTACAAGGGCGCTGCACGAACTGTGGTTATTCCACGACGGCCCATTGCCAGACTATGCTGCTGCAACCCACAATCCGGAAGGCGAGTCTGTTGCCATTCAGGGTTGGCCTGACAGCGAGGCAGAGTGAATCCTTGTTGTTGAACATAGCATTAATATAGAAAGGGCATGGCGCTGTTAAAACGCCATGCTCTTTCTGCGTTCTCATATGAGTTTTATTTTCGAGTGGCTCACCTCAAGTTTCGCTGTTGTTCTTCTACTGGTCAACTTGCAGGTGTGTGTTGGGGCGACCCCGGTTTATCCAAAACTGACTTATGACTGGCGGGATGGCGGTTAACCAGGAAAATGCCCAGACAGATCATTACCCCGCCTGCACCCACAATCCAGCCGACATGCTCTTCCAACAAGACGAAGCTCGACAGTAGTCCAAACAGCGGCGCCAGAAAAAGAAAGGAACTGGTTTTGGCCGGATCGGTGTTCTGCAGCAAATAAAACCAGAGGGTGAATTGAATGATGGAACAGAAAGTGGTCAGCCATACCAGGACAACGATGGATGTTGTATTTACGATAAAATGAGGCTGCTCTGTAAACACACTTAGTAGAAGCAGTACTGCCCCTCCAGCGAGCATTTGGTAAGCGGTAAGTACAAATGTATCATGAGCAGCTCCCCAACGTTTAATGAGCAACGTAGATACAGCAAAAGAGACAGCGCCGCCGAAGCCAATCCACGTTCCAGGACTCATACTCAGATGGAATCCAAAGGTTAACGCCACTCCGACCAATCCGAGCACCACACCGGTCCACTGGCTAAAACGATAGGACACTCCATATAGAGCAGCACTCAGGATGATGACAAGCAACGGATTCGTAAAGGTGATAATAGCAGACTCTCCCGAACTGATCCAGTTCATGCTGTAGTAGGCACAGCCCATCACTCCTGCCGACTGGAACAGACCGATTACGGCGACTTGCATCCACTGTTTCCACCCCACAGGCATGGGACGTTTTCTAATGATCCACGCTAGTAATGCTCCTGCCAATATATAGCGAAGTCCCATTAACAAAAAGGGAGGAGCATACATCATGCCGATTTTGCCTACGGGAAACGAGGTTCCCATGATAAGAGTTGTAACAAGGATCAGGAGTGTATATTTTAAAGGCTTCATCAGAATTCCTCCTTTTCGCTTCCCATGCTCATAACATCTGACCGCTATCTACTGTAATCAGTTGCCCGGTCATGGATGGTTGCTCCAACGCGGCGCATATCATATGTGCAATGTCTTCGCTTGCCGCTATTCGCTGCAACAATAATTCACCACCTAGACGATGCATCTGTTATTCCTTTCCTGCCCACCAACGGGTCGCGACTGCACCCGGAATGATGGCGTTAACCCGAATATCAGGGGATAAAGCATGTGCCAAAGACTTCGTCAAACCGTGTACTGCTGCTTTGGATACTGCGTAAGGAAGGGAGGACCCGGATCCTGTGCTGCCAGCTATGCTGCCGAGGTTAACGATTGCGCCTTGACCTGCCTGCTGCATTCCTTTCGCTACAGCTCGTGCGCAGTAAAACATGCCTTTAACATTGACATCATATAGTTCATTCCATATGTCATCCGTTACGGCTTCCAGATCCTTCATTGGGATATGATGCGTAATGCTGGCGTTGTTTACGAGTGCTGTCACAGGGCCAACTTGATCAGTGATAGAGGCTATCATTTGACGAACCTCGACATCGGAAGCAACATTGGCCTGAACTGCAAAAGCATGACCTCCCGCATTCAAAATTTGTTGTACAGTCTCTTCGGCCTCATCCTGGGAACGGGAGTAATTGACGGCAACGGTTGCTCTACGACTAGCGAGCAGTATACTGGTAGCTCGGCCTATACCCGTACCGCCTCCGGTTACCAAAGCTACAGTGTTGGTCCAGTTCATCATCGTGAACACTCCTTAATTGAACTCAGCGAACAGGGAGTTGCTGTGTTCTGATCTACCCCGATTGTAGCTCGAAGCAGCTATACTGTATAATGATTGTTAATAGATTGGATATCATTTTAAATGATGCCTGGATGGATATAGCATAGTTGGGAGGTTTACAATGGAGAGCGGGGATTTAAGGATATTTCAATGTGTCGCACAAGAAGGGAATCTGACCCGAGCTGCGGAGCGCCTTGGTTACGTGCAGTCCAATGTGACAGCAAGGATACGACATCTGGAATCCGAAGTAGGGACACTGTTGTTTATCCGTCATAATCGGGGGATGACATTATCTCCAGCAGGGGAGATGCTGCTGACGTATGCGGATAAAATTGTAGGCCTGCTCGATGAGGCGGGTAAGGCGTTGAGTTCTACAAATGAACCTTCTGGACCACTGCGCATAGGCTCCACGCAAACTGCCGCAGCGGTACGTTTACCTGAGCTTTTTGCGAAATATTATAAACAGCATCCGGCTGTCTCCTTATCTTTGACTACAGGTAACTCCCAAGTGCTTATGGATCAGGTTATTGGGTATGAATTGGAAGGGGCATTTATCGGTTGTTCATGTGACCACCCCGACATTGCTGCTACTCCTGTATTCGACGAAGAACTATTCGTTGTCTCCTCCGGTATGGGACCGGAAGACGAGGAACTCACCAGTAAACCGATTCTGGTCTACAGCATGGGATGTTCGTATCGTCAGATTTTGGAGGAATGGTTATCGGTTAGCGGTGTAACCCGTCCGGTCATTATGGAATTTGGAACTCTTGAAGCGATTATTAGCGGGGTCACATCCGGCATGGGCATTTCATTGTTACCCGAGATCGTCATTCGGAACCAGATTGAAAATGGATTACTGCGAAAGCACACACTCCCGGTAGGCATGAATCGGATGATGACTCATTTTATTACGCGCAAGGATGCCTTTGTCAGCAGTGCGCTTGGCGCATTTATGGGTATGCTGCCGCGGGAGTATGATATGATAGAGAATAGCGATTAATCAGAAATTTATCAGGAACAAGTAAAGGCAATCCGTTAAGGAAGTGATGAGCAATGGATTTATTTTCGTTTCAGCAGGATTCAGTACCTCAAGCAAGACTGCTCGCTGACCGTCTGCGGCCAGAGCGGCTTGATGAATATATTGGGCAAGAGCATATTATTGGACCTGGAAAATTGCTTCGGCGCGCGATTGAAGCGGATCAGATCTCGTCCATCTTGCTTTACGGTCCTCCGGGATGTGGCAAGACGACACTGGCACATATTATTTCCCAGCATACCCAAGGACAGTTCGTTCGTCTGAATGCGGTGGATGCTTCCGTCAAAGATGTACGTGAAGTCATCGAGCAGGCGCAAACGAACAAGCAGTTGTATGGAACAAAAACCATTTTGTTCCTCGATGAAGTACACCGTTTTAATAGTTCACGTCAGGATGCACTGCTGCCCGCAGTAGAGAAGGGCACGATCATTTTTATTGGCGCAACGACAGAGAATCCCTTTCATTATGTGAATGGGGCCTTGATGAGCCGTTCGACGCTGTTTCAGCTGGAGTCTTTGAACAAAGAACATTCTCTGATTGCGATGCGCCGAGCGCTGGCGGATGCGGATAAAGGTTTGGGATTCATGGACCTGCAGGCAGATGATGAGGCATTGGAGCATATTGCAACGATGGCAAATGGCGATATTCGGCGTGCGCTGAACGCCTTGGAACTTGGTGCACTGACTACACCGCCAGAGAAGGATGGTTCGATTCACATTACGCTCGATGTAGCGGAAGAATCTATACGTCGTCCGATTGTGAAGGCAGATGAATCGACACAATATGATGTATTGTCAGCATTTCATAAAAGCATTCGGGGTTCCAGTGATGCGGCATTGTTCTGGTTTTTGTATGCGGTAGAGAAGCTGGGCATGGACCCGATGACGTTTATACGTCGTCTAATTGCAGCGAGCAGTGAAGATATTGGACTTGCGAATCCGCAAGCGATGACCCAGGCCATTGGGGCATTGGATGCTTATCGCAATAATGGCTGGCCTGAAGCCAAGCTGAACATTGCCCAAGCGATCCTGTTTGCTGTTGAAAGTCCGAAGTCCAATGCGGTGTACACTGCGATCTCAAAAGCGATGAATGCCATTGATGAGGTGAAATCGGCCGAGGTCCCTCTTCATCTGCGGGATACCCATTATTCCGGTGCAGTGAAGCTCGGACATGAAGGCTACCAATACCCGCATAATTATCCGGGCCATTATGTGAAACAGGAATATTTACCGAAACAGCTCTCACGCCGCATTTTCTATGAAGCAACGGAACAAGGCAATGAATCCAAGATTCGTCTAAACCAGCAGCGGCGCAGAGAACTGTAAGATCGATACCCGGTCCTAAATCAAACACGGCATATACAGCTTTGGACAGGGCTTGGGGAGACGTCCGCAAGGGGATCACCGGCGATGTGCCTGATCATCTTAAAGATGCCCATTACGTTTCCATAACCCTTTTTCAAAACGCATTTTTTAATATTTTAGCAAATGAAGTATGTTAATTTATCGATGTTGTGAAGGGATATTCTTAACTGAATTTAGTTTAATAAAAGTTCCATATTAAAAGGAATCGCGGTTGGCGATTCCTAAGATTATTATTTATTTGCTGCGTTTATGGTACTAAGTGAATTGTTAAGTGCTGTTTTACACTTGTTTACATCAGGATTTGATGAACGAACTGCTGCTAATACAACATCTATTGTTCCATCAATTTTCGTCCATGTAGTGCTATCCATTTTTCGAAGCTTAGGTTCTTGTGTATCCCATTGATGTTCCAAATTATCAGCGCCTTTTTTTGCTGTAGCAAAGTCGTTTTTATTTATAGCGTTTAGCATATCATTTTCATTATTAACAAAATCGTTTAATTCACCTCCTAACGAAGCTTGCTCAGCAGCACCTTGTGATGCAATATAATTACTGCGCCAGTTATAACCACCTATACCAACAACTAAGAAAATTACGAGTACAACAATCGTTTGTGTTAGCACATGTTTCTTATTTGCATTACTTTGATTTGTTCCCGCTTTATCACTTTTAGCATTTGTATCAATTTTTGAAACGGCAAGGAAAACGATGATCGCTAAAATAGCGATAAGAAAAATGACACTCGTAACGGTTGTCCCGAGTCCTAATCCGCCATTTACTTTTGGTTGAGATAGGTAATCTCCAAGTGACGCTCCAAGCGGACGAGTTAAAATATATGCAATCCAGAAAGCTAATACCCCGTCAAGTTTCAAAAATTTATAAGCTAAGAACACAAGAGCAATAATAATAACAACGCCTATTCCTGTGTTAAGATAACCAAAACCAAGTTGTTCTGAATATAAGTCGCCGACTGCAGTTCCAAGTGCAAAGGTGAAAAGGATCGTAAGCCAGTAGAAAACTTCTCTTTTTTTAGTGAAAATCGAGTGGATCGATAGTGTTTTTTCACTAAGATACCAAAATAGAAAAGTCAGTCCTAGTAGCACCGAGAAAACAGTTGTACTAACCTCAAGTGGTATGCTTATATTATCTGTCAAATTATCCGTTACCAGTGTTCCAAATACACTTATAAGAACAACGGTTACCCAGTAAATGGCTGGAACATACTTGTTTGCTTTAAGTTGAAAAAACAATGCAATAAAGAATGCAACTCCCATAGTAATGGTAGTAAGAGTTAAACCAAGTCCAATGTTGAAATTGATGAAGTCAGCAAATGTTTCACCAACAGTAGTACATAAAATTTTGATGATCCAAAAGAAAATTGTCACTTGGGGCACTTTGTTAAGTAAAATTATCATTTTATTTTGGTTTTCTTGCATATATAATTTCCTTTCTTTAAAGTGGTTTCCCACAACTTTGTTATATTTCATTCTCTCTAAATAAAATATTCATCCAGATCCAAGTTTAAGGAAGTCTTCGTTGTTTCTCCCACATTGGTTCAGCAGGTCCGCTGCCGTATCCCCAACGGTCGTTGCCAAGATTTTAATGGTCCAAAAAAATGGTGACTTGCAGGACTTTGTTTAACATCCATCTTCCCGGGCTCATGAGCGGCTGGATCAAGCCCTCCTAATTATACGTATACTGTTCCATTTGCCCATCCTCCTTTACCGTCATAGAAACCACCGGCATCAACTGCTCATACTGTCCATGTTGATTCGGTTTTGTTCATGAGTGTAACAGCTAAAAATGAGAATTTTCTGTGAAAATGACCCAGATCGGCTTGTGTCTCTCCATTGCTTTTTCCAGAAGCATGATGCTGCCGACCCATCCGGTTCACGCGGCTTCCGTACCCGGCAGCTCCGTGGCGGATCGGGTCATCTCGACAGGGAAACAATTTTTAGGCGTTCGCTACCAGTTTGGTGCACCTTCCGGAAGAACGGACGAATTCGATTGTTCCTCATTCACGCAGTATGTCTTCAAGCAAAACGGCTTCGATCTGCCCCGCTCATCAAGACAGAAATCGCAGGTAGGTACGCTGGTGTCCAATGATCAGTTGCAGAAGGGAGACTTGGTTTTCTCCGATACGAATCACGACGGCGTCATCAATCATGTCGTATGGCTTCGGACCATTTACCAAGTGAGATCGAAGCTTTACGACGCTCCTCATAAGCGCTTTTAGCCTGCTCTGCATGATAGGGTTTCGATGAAGTAGCAGGATCCAATTCACGACAAATCGTCGAAGGATGCCTTCCTAATTCTTTTGCGATGGCTCTTGAAATTTGACATTGTCGACGGAGGATTTCTAGCTTGCTGCGCTCAATTATGCTAAGATGTGTGTAGCTCATGGTGGATTCTCCTTGTGTGAATGTGGTGTAGGAACCTCATTCTACACGATCCGGCTATGGGCCCTTTTTTATTTATTTCCAGTAGGTGTCGCACTTCATATTACAATCCGCATTTTCTATGAAGCAACGGAACAAGGCAATGAATCCAAGATTCGTCTAAACCAGCAGCGGCACAGAGTGCTTTAAGATCGATAACCCGGGAGATGCTTGAACAATGAAAGAAATATTCTATATTGGAATCGGCGGAATTTTGGGTACATTATGCCGATATGGGATACAGTTATGGATGCCAGCAGCCAATGAAGGCTTTCCTTGGGCAGTGCTGCTGATCAACGCCATCGGGAGCCTGTTTTTGGGTTGGTTTTTCACCATAGCTGTTCCAGGTAAAATAACGCCTCAACTTCGTCTTGCGATTGGAACGGGGTTTACCGGGGCCTTCACCACCTTCTCCACCTTTACTCTCGATGTGGTCCGTTTATCTGAAGGAGGAATGTGGGGGAAGGCTGTTATATACCTCGTTGTGAGTATACTCGCAGGGTTATTACTGTGTGTATTGGGGATTAAGGTTGGTCAGCGAATGCTGGGTAAACCGACGCAGGACGGTGTTGCACCTTGATCATCTGGATTGGTCTTGCAGGAATGCTGGGTGCGGTGCTTCGCTACAGTTTGGGTCGATGCATATCCGGTTCACTCGGAACGGCCTTCCCATGGGGGACATGGGTCATTAATATCAGTGGTTCTCTGTTACTTGGACTGCTCTATGGCTGGCATCAGTCAGCTTCAATCCCGGACGCAGTCTGGGTGATAGTGGGTACTGGATTTTGCGGAGCGTATACCACATTCTCTACGTTTGGATATGAAACCCTTGGTCTGCTTGGGCAGGAACGTTACTCAAGAGCAGTTATATACGTCACCAGTTCGGTACTGCTGGGGGTTGCGGCCTCTTTTGCAGGAGTGTGGCTGGCTGCATAAGTGAAGATAATTATTTTTTTTGCAGGAAAAAGAAGGAAAAAAGCCATCCGTCATGGTATACATGAAAGATGGCTTTTGTTATAGGAATACAGGGTATTGTGCAAAATCCATATGGGGATGGATTCATTTCTGTCATTGAATCTATTACAGCGCCGGTACAGGCACTTTTTGAACCTGATCAATCGTGCCCCCGCCGAGACACACATCTCCATCATAAAACACAACGGCTTGACCAGGCGTGATCGCTTTTTGCTGTTGGTCAAACTGTACATCCACGCTGCCATCTTCCTGCCATGTCAAGGTTACACCCTGATCCGGCTGACGATAGCGGAATTTGGCGGTACAACGGAATGGTACGTTAGGCATGTGTGCTGCACCTGCGATCCAGTTTACACCTGTTGCAGTCAGACCGGTTGAATACAGGCTTGCATGTGCATCGCCTTGAACGACAAGCAGTTGATTTTTCTCCAGATCCTTGTCTGCCACGAACCAGGGTTCACCATTACCGGAACCGCCAATGCCGAGACCCTGACGCTGTCCAAGCGTATAGTACATCAGACCATCATGACGGCCCTTCACTTCTCCGGTTGCAATATCAACCATGTCTCCGCCTTTGGCAGGGAGATAGTTGCTCAGGAACTCTTTGAAGTTGCGCTCGCCGATGAAGCACACACCTGTGCTATCTTTTTTCTTCGCGGTGTACAGGCCAGCCGCTTCTGCAATCTTGCGCACTTCCGGTTTAGGCAGATGACCAATCGGGAACATGGCTTTGGACAGCTGGTTCTGATTCAGTGCATTGAGGAAGTATGTTTGGTCTTTGTTACTGTCCACACCGCGCAGCAGTTTGAACGTTCCATCTTCTTCAATGAGGCGAGCATAGTGGCCTGTAGCCACATAGTCAGCGCCGAGATCCAGTGCTTTGTTCAGGAATTCGCCGAATTTGATCTCACGATTACACATGACATCCGGATTCGGAGTTCGACCCGACTTATATTCATCAAGGAAATAGGAAAATACTTTATCAAAGTATTCTTTCTCGAAGTTGACAGTGTAGTAAGGAATGCCGATCTGTTCGCAAACCCGGCGTACGTCCTCTGAATCTTCTTCAGCGGTACAGTGGCCGAACTCGTCCGTGTCATCCCAGTTTTTCATGAAAATGCCGATGACATCGTAACCCTGCTCCTTTAGCAGCAGTGCGGTGACGGAAGAATCGACACCCCCGGACATGCCAACGACGACCCGTGTATTTTCAATTGTTTTGGACATCGTTATCACCATTTCTCTATATAAATGTGTTTCGTTTCTATTCTAGCATAACCGGACTCAAGTTACGATACACCCGGCCAATTTTGGATAGTGTCCACCACAGGCGCACATTTTGGAATTTCGTCAATCTTTCTTTTCCATAAAGCATGCAGATATGTTAACATTAGCTGAGGGTTATGATCGGAATACGGAGGATTAGCAGGACTAGGCCTGTATTTTTCATATCCCGCTGTGGCGGATCCTGGAAAGATGGTCTTGGACCACATCCTGTTATTTTATGTTTCACAACTTGTTTTTTCGAAAATGGAAAGAGGTGACTCCTTTGAAAATATCGACAAAGGGCCGTTATGGGCTCACAATCATGATGGAGCTGGCAGCCAGAACAGGCGAAGGCCCGACATCTTTGAAAAGTATTGCCGAGCGCAACCAGCTCTCGGAGCATTATCTGGAGCAATTGATCGCTCCCCTGCGTAATGCAGGACTGGTCAAAAGTATCCGTGGCGCCTACGGCGGTTACATTCTGGCAGGCGATCCTGCTACCGTAACGGCAGGGGATGTGATTCGTGTACTGGAAGGTCCAATCTCCCCAGTAGATTTCACGGAGGAAGATGATCCGGCGAAGCGCGACTTGTGGTTGCGCATCCGTGATAGCATTGCAGAAGTACTGGATTCAACAACGCTGAAGGATCTGATTACATTCCAGGATCAGGAACAAAAAGACAGCTATATGTTCTATATCTAACATAGTTGATGATGAACATCTCAGATGACACACTAAAGCCCCCATATTGGGGGCTTTAGCCGTGCAACAAGCTACATTGTGATTCTTCTAATTCTAGAATAGCCTGTGATGAACAGGATTTATGTAATCATGTGCTGAAGAAGAAACCGTTTTGGAGGTTTCCCTTCCGGAATAATGTAGTCAGAAATTCGAGAATCTAGCGACGCTTGAGTGCTTCTATATCTGCTTCCATACGCAATTGACGACGGTTCAAAATATCAATGCTGTGCTGATGGGTGTTCAATTCGGCATTTACTTTACGTTCAAACGTGATCTGTGAAGCTTCAAGACGTTTGGTAACTTCCAGTGTCTCCAGAACGGTCTGCTGGAGCAGAGGAATGGTTTTGGTTTGTTCCTCGATGGCGTCAAGTCTGCCATCTATGGTATCCAGCCTGCGATCCATGGTACCAAGCCTGCTATCCATGGTATCCAGCCTGCCATCCATGGTATCCAGCCTGCCATCCATGGTATCCAGCCTGCCATCCATGGTATCCAGCCTGCCATCCATGGTATCAAGTCTGCCATCCACGGTATCAAGCCTGTCTTCAATCTTTTCAAGCCGTCCATCGATGTTGTCAAAACGCTTGTCCATTTGTTGAAGCTGATTCAGAATTTGACTGAGAACCTGGTCACTCATGCCGATCTCTCCTTTTTGAATGGATATTAAACATTATACACGAAGATGCGACACAATAGCATTGGTTTAAATTTTCAATTACACAACATGAAAAGATGGAAGTCCAACATATAACGGGGTGAAATCAATGAAAAGAATATATTTGGATCACGCCGCATCGACACCTATGCACCCACAAGTCGCGGAAGCGATGATGAAAGTGATGACAGGGCAATACGGCAATGCATCAAGTATTCATGCCTTTGGGCGTGAAGCCAAACGTACCGTCAGTGGAGCAAGGGATGTCATTGCGGCGTCTTTGGATTGCTTCCCAGATGAACTCGTCTTTACCGGAGGCGGCACGGAAAGTGACAATCTGGCGATATTTGGCGCAGTTTCAGCGAGAAAAGAACGGGGACGGCACATCATTACAACATCTGTTGAACATCATGCGGTACTGCATACTTGTCAGGAACTGGAGCGGCAAGGCTATGACGTGACCTATTTGCCTGTAGATGAATACGGAAGAATACGTCTGGAAGAGCTGAAAGATGCTATCCGGCCAGATACAGTGCTGATCACCATGATGTACGCTAATAATGAAGTTGGCACGATTCAGCCCATCCGCGAAATTGGTGAGTTGGCTCGTCAACATGATATTTTGTTCCATACCGATGCAGTTCAGGCTCTTGGCACTCAGGAAATTTCCTGCAAGGAACTGCCTGTGGATATGATCAGCTTCTCTGCTCATAAAATTAATGGTCCTCAAGGCGTGGGTGCACTCTACGTACGGCGCGGAATTGTGTTGGAAGCGAGATCTCATGGTGGCCTTCAGGAACGGCAAAGACGTGCAGGTACCGAGAATATTGCGGGGATCACTGGCTTTGCGGAGGCGTTGAAAATATCAGGAGAACAGGCGGAGGCGCGCCGTGAACATGACCTGGCATTGCGATCATTACTTCTGGAACAACTGGAGCAGCATGTAGGGTCGGAGCATTTTCACGTCAACGGACATCCGGAATTTACGTTGCCTAATATCTTGAACATCAGCTTTCCGGAAGTATCCACAGAGACGATGCTCATGAATCTGGATATGGAAGGCATCGCAGTTGCGAGTGGTTCGGCCTGTACTTCCGGTTCCCTCGAAGTATCCCATGTGCTCAAAGCGATGAAGCTGTCCGAGACATTTTTGGATTCCGCGATTCGTTTTAGCTGGGGGTTGGGTAATACTACGGAAGAAATCATGATAACCGCCGAAAAAATTGGAACCATTCTGGGGCGACTGCGTAATAGAGCCTAAGGGGCTCTTTGCACATGGAACAGAAGGAGGGAAGAAGTTCCATTTCATCGGTTGGATAGAAGCGGTTTTGATGGTCGGCGTCTGATTGCCACTCATCAACTTTGGGCATACCTAGCAATAGCGCCGCGACTATTTAATGATAAGAAGATGAGGGGGACCCTGCGATGAAGCTTCAGGAAATGATCGGACTTGCCGTTTTTGACGTTGAGGATGGGAAGCAGGTCGGTAAAATCCAGGATTTCATTGTGAATGACGATTGGAAAATTGAAGGCATTGAACTTGAAAACAAAGGCCTGTTTACCAGTCATGTCAAAATCGTGCAGTGGCAAGATATCGTTGCCTACGGCGAAGATGCCGTCATGATCCGTAATCAACAGGCTGTCCGCAAAACGGGAGCCGACGACATAAAACACACGTACCTCCTCGGCCAGTCTAAATTGAAGGAGATGTCCGTGCTCACCGAAGAAGGTTTGCTGCTTGGACGTGTCTCTGATGTTTATTTTGACCAGGAGTTGGGAAATACAATAATAGGGATTGAAATTACGGACGGTTTTGTGTCCGATTTGATTGAGGGCCGCAAATGGCTGCCATGTACAAGCGATATGTCTATTGGGGAAAGTGCCATTATGGTGCCGCCGCTGAGTGAACAGCGCTTGGAAAATGCCATTCATTCTGTTAATGGATAGGTGAATGAATATGAAATGTCCAAACTGTAGTTCCAAAGATATTGGGAAAATTGGTTCCCACCAGTTTTATTGCTGGGGATGCTTTATCGAATTAACAGTGAACGGTGAGAAAATGTCTGTATACCAAGTGGAAGAAGACGGCACGCTCAGTTCCCTCGATGATCTGTTCTTCGGGGAAGAGCTGCCGCAAGACTTCCCTCATCTTCATGCTTCTTCTTAATAAGCAGCATAACTTCTTCTATATGCGGTTTCATGACAAAGACTGTCATTGAATGCTGTCATAAAATGATGACAGTTGTATATAGCTGCGGTTACATAGTGGTTCAAGGGAACTTGTATGAATATATGCTAACCCGGATCACAAGATGCGTCTCCTTCATCATGAAGGGGGCGCTTTTTTTGTACGTTAATAAATATTCCCTTCCTTACATATACTGACTTTCAGAGCCAGTCCAAAAGGGAGAGATGCAAGTGGAGCAATTAACCAAAAACAAGCTGTTCCGTTATGCCATCTGGCTGCTACTCGGATTGATTATTCTGTACTTTATCTGGCTGCTGCGGCCATTGCTGCTTCATATATATGGATTTTTGAAAACAGTGCTGGCACCATTTATCGTGGCCCTCATCATATCCTATGTGCTCAATCCGATTGTAAGCATGCTGGGAGGGCGCAAAGTCCCTCGAACCATTGCCGTGCTGTTAATCTATGCTTTTTTCCTCACCTGCATCGCAGTCATCCTGATGAATGTCATTCCGGTGTTGATTGAACAGTTGGAGGAACTCAACGAGCATATGCCTGAGCTGTCGATGCGTGCCCAGAGTCTGATGAACAATATGGATCACAAATTAATGCCGCCAAGTGTGCGCACAGGTATGAACAGCTGGTTTTTCCAGATGGAGGATCGGCTGACCCAAGGCATCACGAAGCTGATGGATAATATCGGGACAACCATTAATGTATTGTTCAACGTGTTTATCGTGCCATTTCTCATTTTCTATATGTTAAAAGATTTTGAGGTATTCGAGCGTACGATTGTGGCGTACCTGCCCCGCTCACGGCGTAAGGCCATTGTTTCGGTGATGAAAGAGATAGATACGGCCTTGGGAAACTATATTCGCGGACAATTTATCGTCTGTGTGATTGTGGGCATCTTTGCGTATATCGGTTACATCGTCATTGATATGCCTTATGCACTGCTGCTCGCCAGCATTGTCGCTGTATTTAACATCGTGCCTTATCTTGGCCCGTTTCTGGGAGCAGCTCCTGCGGTGGTGATGGCTTCTACGGTATCGTTCAAAATGGTGCTCATCGTTGTCATTGTGAACACACTGTGCCAGGTCCTGGAGAGCAACGTCATCTCCCCTCAGGTGGTAGGGCGGACGCTGCATTTGCATCCGTTGTCGATTATCTTCGCGCTCCTAGTGGGAGGCGAACTGGCGGGCATAGTAGGTCTTATTCTTGCGGTGCCGGTTTTTGCTGTTCTGAAAGTCATTGTGCAGCACTTTTTTGCCTATTACATCAAACGAAGAACGGACTGATCACAGCAACAGTCTGATCCAAAAGGGTGCGTTGACACCATATAGGCATATCGATATAATGGAGGGGTATGTTTAGAACAAGAAATCGATGATGAAATGAAGTACGCCGAGGGTTCCTTTCCTCAGAGAATAGACTTCTTCGGATCAGATGTAATCTGAGCCCGATGGCTGGAAGAGTCTTGAAAGTTGAAGCGGCGGAAAGCTGATTTCGGAGTGCAGGACAACCCTGCCGGGAGCGACCGTTATTTCGCATCAACGAGGAGATTGTTTGTTTATCTGCGGATGAACAGCAATAACCAGGGTGGTACCGCGATAACATCGTCCCTGATTATTCAGGGGCGTTTTTTGTGTTTCTTTTTACAAAAACAATGTTGACCAACCGGAGCGAATACGCAACGGACTATTATAATTTAATGGGGGCATCCAGTATGAAAGCCAGTGAAATCCGGTCCAAGTGGATAGAGTTTTTTGCAAGTAAAGGTCACAAAATCGAGCCAAGCGCATCGCTTGTACCTCATAATGATCCATCCCTTCTTTGGATCAATGCAGGTATGGCGCCGTTGAAACCGTATTTTGACGGTCGGGAGAAACCGGAGAACCCGCGTCTCGCCAACTCCCAAAAATGTATTCGTACAAATGATATTGAAAATGTCGGTAAAACGCGTCGTCACCATACGTTCTTCGAAATGCTCGGCAACTTCTCTATTGGAGATTACTTCAAGGAAGAGACCGTAACATGGGCGTGGGAATTCTTGACCAGCAAAGAGTGGATCGGATTCGATCCGGAGCGCCTGTCCGTTACGGTATATCCGGAAGATGAGGAAGCATTCAAACTGTGGAACGAAAAAGTGGGACTACCTGCTGAGCGTATCATTAAATTGGATGAAAACTTCTGGGATATCGGCGAAGGCCCGTGTGGACCTTGTACCGAGATCTTCTATGACCGCGGCGAAGCTTATGGAAACGACATGAGTGATCCTGAAATGTATCCAGGTGGGGAAAACGAACGTTATCTGGAAGTATGGAATCTGGTATTCTCCCAGTTCAACCATAACAAGGACGGTAGCTACACACCGCTTCCTAATAAAAATATTGATACAGGTGCAGGTTTGGAGCGTTTTGCTTCCATTCTGCAAAATGTGGATTCCAACTTCGACACAGACCTGTTTCAACCAATGATTCAGAGAACAGCCGCTCTTGCGGGTGTGAAATATAACGACAGCGTAGAGATTGACGTTGCACTGAAAGTCATTGCCGATCATATCCGTACCGTTGCTTTTGCTGTAGGTGATGGCGTTCTGCCAAGCAATGAAGGACGCGGATATGTCATTCGCCGTTTGCTCCGTCGTGCCGTACGTTACGGAAAAGTACTGGGACTTGACCGTCCATTCCTGTATGAACTGACAACGACTGTTGGTGAAGTGATGGGGATGTACTACCCGGAAGTCGTGGACAAACAGGAGTTTATCGCCAAAGTGATCAAAACCGAGGAAGAACGTTTCCACGAAACACTCACAGATGGTCTGGCTATTCTTGCGGATATCAGCGGCACAGCCAAGTCCGAAGGACGTACGGTTATTAGCGGGCCTGAAGCGTTCAAACTGTATGATACGTACGGTTTCCCGTTTGACCTGACAGAAGATTATGCAGCAGAGCATGGTCTGACGGTAGATCGCGAAGGTTTTGATGCTTCCATGCAGAAGCAGCGTGAGCTAGGACGTGCAGGGCGTCAAGAGAACGAGAGCATGAAAGTTCAAGGTGGACCACTTGCTGATCTGGAGGTTAAAAGCGAGTTTGTTGGTTATAATGACCTGTTGACGGAAGCAAAAGTGGTAGCCATCGTTGCTGGTGACGCATTGGTAGACTCCGTAAGCGAAGGACAGACATGCCAGGTCATCCTTGACAAGACTCCGTTCTATGCAGAAAGTGGCGGACAAGTGAGTGATCAGGGCTTGCTGCGCGGAGCCAGTGTAACGGCGAAAGTGCAGGGCCTGTTCAAAGCTCCGCTGGGACAGCATGTACATCTGGTGACGGTAGAGTCCGGTGAACTGCGTGTAGGTGATGTGATTAAAGCTGAAGTGGATGCATCCAAACGTGGCGATATTATCAAAAACCATACCGCAACCCATTTGCTGCACAAAGCGCTCAAAGATGTGCTCGGAACGCATGTCAATCAGGCAGGATCACTCGTAGAGCCTCAACGTCTGCGCTTTGACTTCTCGCACTTCGGCAGCATTACGCCGGAAGAATTAACGGAGATCGAGCGTCAGGTGAACGAACAGATCTGGAATCGTCTGAACGTAAACATTGAACTGAAAGCTATTGATGAAGCCAAAGAAATGGGCGCAATGGCACTGTTCGGTGAAAAATACGGGGATATCGTACGTGTAGTACAAGTCGGAGACTATAGTTTGGAACTTTGTGGCGGCTGTCACGTAAACAATACATCAGAGATCGGTATCTTCAAGCTGGTGAGCGAGAGCGGAATCGGCTCCGGCGTACGTCGGATCGAAGCTGTGACTGGCCGTGGCGCGTATCTTTATGTGGAAAGCCAGTTGGAACTGCTCAAGCAATCAGCAGCACTGCTCAAAGCAAATGTGGCTGATGTACCTAAACGGATTGAAGGTCTGAACCTGCAACTGAAAGAAGCGGCCAGAGAGACTGAATCCTTACAAAGTAAGCTGAGTGCCATGGAAGCTGGTCAATTGACTGATCAAGTAGTACAAGCAGGAAATACACAATTGCTGGCAGCGCGCGTAGATGCTCCGAACATGGATGCACTGCGTACAGTGGCAGATGAGTTGAAAGTAAAATTGCCTAACGCGGTACTCGTATTGGGTGCTCCAGCGGACGGCAAAGTGAATTTCGTTGTAGCTGTACCTGCTGAACAAGTAAAACAAGGGCTGCATGCAGGTAAAATCGTCAAGGAAGTTGCGGCAGTATGCGGCGGCGGAGGTGGCGGACGTCCTGATATGGCGCAAGCCGGAGGCAAGGACGCAAGCAAGCTGGATGAAGCGTTGAAACTGGCGGTTTCATTGGTTAGCGGGCATACTGCATAAATCGAACGAGTGGCTTTCAAACGCCAAAATATAGTTCGAAATGGTTCTGTTCGTTTATATGGAGGTTGGATCGGGAGGCTTCTTCCCGTCCAACTTTTGTACCCGAGAGCGAGTGGAACTGAATGATGCAATATGCTGAAGCCAGTAAAGGACAAGCAAAAAACACAATTGGCTTATCCTTTGTTTACTTGTGGCAGTCAGAATATGTTATTATATAAGCAGAAATCAATTCGGCAGGACATGGTCCCCATGTTCATGCAGGAGCGAGGTGTCATCAATGGACTCCATGGATAAGACGGTTAAATTTAATGTGAAAGCCGACGAGCAGGAAGCATCCTCCAAAGAGATTCTTCTCACGGTATATGATGCACTGGTGGATAAGGAGTATAATCCTATTAACCAGATTGTCGGGTATCTGATTTCTGGAGACCCCGCATACATCCCTCGTCACAACAATGCACGCAGTCTGGTCCGTAAAAAAGAGCGCGATGAGCTGATTGAAGAGCTTGTTCGTTCTTATCTGGCCAATCACCGGTAATGTACATCGCTTCCGCTGTGATGCAGCTATGCAGGCAGCGGGAAATGAACCGACAGAAGACAGCCTGAAGCTTGAGAAGGCGAATATGGTTCGACCTGAGCAGGCTTGAGGATGGGAGAGCATGGATGAAAATATTAGGTTTGGATTATGGGGACCGAAGAATCGGAGTTGCCGCTAGTGACGCCTTCGGTTGGACTGCCCAGGGATTGGAAGTACTTGAACGCCGCCGGGATGAAGGTGAGTTCGCTCGGATTGCGGAGCTTGTGCGTGAGCATGAGATCGGCGAGATTGTTGTCGGACTTCCCAAAAACATGAACGGCACCGTAGGGCCGCGTGGTGAAATATGCATCGCTTTTGCCGAACGCCTGCGGGGCGAACTGAATTTACCTGTTCACCTTTGGGATGAACGACTGACAACCATGGCAGCAGAACGAACGTTGCTTGAAGCGGATGTCAGTCGCAAAAAACGCAAGCAGGTTGTGGACAAAATGGCCGCAAGCTTGATTTTGCAAAATTATTTGGATGCCAATAGTAAAAGGTGAGGGGGATCAACAATGGCTGAAGATCAACTGGGTATGGAAGAAGAATCGGAGATTATTTACATTGCGGATGACGAGGGTAATGAAGAGGAATTCGAAGTCATCATGAAATTCGAAGTGGACGGTTCGGAGGCCAAGTACATGATGGTTGCTCCGGTTGAACCCGAAGATGGAGAGACGGATGTCTATGCATTCCGTTATGAAGAAGAGGGCGACGATATTAAACTTTTCGTCATCCAAGATGATGCCGAATGGGATATCGTCGAGGAGACGTTTAATACATTTCTTGCAGAAGATGAAGAGGAAGCGAACTAAATGACAGAATACAGCCGCGAAGACTTGAAATGGACAGATTCGCTGCGTCTGGCTTTTGGTGCTCACGTTGAGCTGGAAGAAGAGAACGGTAAATCGCATCCGTATGACCTGCTGGCTGAGTTTGAAGTGAAGGGCCAGCAGTATGCGGTGCTCCGCAGTTCATTACGTCCTTATGACGAAGTTGAACTTTTGCGGGTTTTACCGGGAAGTGAAGGCCAGATCATGCCGGAATTAGTTACGATTGACGATGATGATGAGTGGGAGAACATCTCAGAATTGTATGATGAGTGTACACTCCCCATTGACGAAGATTGATGAATCAGCTTCAAATTGAAGAAACCGGAAGGGCGGAGAAGTCCGCTCTTTTTGGTTGTGTAAAGGAGTTGTGTCTTTTTTGAAAGGAAAAGCGATACTAATCTTTCTGCTTATCATCGTGGTGGTTGCCGGAGGCGCAGGCGTATATGTCTGGAACATGATGCGTCCGGTACAAGCATCCACAGAACCGATCGTTTTCGAGATCAAGAGCGGGTCAGGGACTTCCAAAATTGCGGACCAGTTGGAGCAGGAAGGTCTGATTCGGAGTGGTTTAGCTTTTAAGGGATACCTGAAATGGAAGAAACAGGGATCGAATTTTATGGCAGGTACATATTCCTTAAATCCAGGTGTGTCATACGATGAGATTATTACTAAGCTGAGTAACGGTGAAGTTGTGCCTGAATCCATGGTCAAGTTTACGATTCCTGAGGGATATACAGTATTACAAATGGCAGACAAACTATCTGCTGAAGGAATTGTAGATCGTGAGGAATTTATCAAGCTTGCGAATGATCCATCTGCTTTTGATATCGACATTATCAAGGACATTCCAGTGGATGAAGAACTGCGATATGTGCTGGAGGGGTACCTGTTCCCGGAGACGTATGAGCTCAAAGAGGGAAGTTCTACTCAAGAGGTCATGCAGCGAATGCTTGAGGAATTCCAGACCAAGGTTGATTCTATCCCTGATTTGGCGTCCAAACTCAAGGAGAGAAACCTGTCTTTGCATGAAGTATTAACGATCGCATCGCTTGTCGAGAGAGAAGTCGTGGTAGATCAGGAACGGGCGCTTGTTGCAGGTGTGATCTATAATCGGATCAAGCAGAATATGAAACTGGAGATCGACGCGACAGTACAGTATTTATTGGATAAGCCGAAGGCCAGATTGCTTTTCAAGGATCTGAAGGTACAGAGCCCCTATAATACGTATCTGAACAAAGGGCTGCCACCAGGACCGATTGCTAGTCCAAGTCTGGCATCCATTGAGGCAGCGTTGGAACCGGAAGCTTCGGATTACCTGTTCTATGTGACCAAGAAGGACGGTACTTTTGGACATCTGTTTGCCAAAACGTATAAGGAACATCAGCAAAATATAGCCAAAAGTAAGGCTGCGCAATAAGCGGAGGGGATGTATATGAGTACGAAACATGAACTGCTCGTTACGGCGGCAAATGTGAAAGAAGCAGAGGTGCTGCTCCGAGCAGGAGCAGATGCTTTGTTAATTGGGGATGATCGCTTCGGCATGCGTCTTCCCGGAAGCTTCAGTTTAGATGAAACAGCAGAGGTCGCTGCCATTGCAGCGAAACATCAGGCTCGTGTATACGTGTCCATGAACAATCTGATGTCCAACGAGCTGCTAAAGGAATTACCTGAATATGTTCAAGCATTGGGTAAAATCGGTGTGCATGGGGTGGAGTTCAACGACCCATCTGTGCTCGCCGCTATTAAGGAGTTTGCTCCCCATATCCAGCTGCACTGGAACGCTGAGATGACATCGACCAACTATGCAACAGCCAACTACTGGGGAACCAAAGGCGCGAGTCGAGTTGTGCTTGCTCGGGAGCTGAATATGGACGAGCTGACAGAGATGGTTCCATTTCTGAAGGTGGAAGCTCAGGTGCAGGTACATGGCATGACGAACATTTATCATTCCAAACGGAGTCTGGTGCAAAGTTATATGTCCCATCAGGGGCGCCCAGTAGAAGGGCATTTGGGTAAAGAGCGTGGTTTATTTCTGATTGAGGCCGAACGGCGGGATGAGAAATTCCCGATCTATGAAGATGTGAACGGAACTCACATCATGAGCTCGGAGGATATCTGTATTCTTGAGGATCTTCATCTGTTGATGGAGGCTGGTGTACACAGCTTCAAAATCGAAGGCATATTAAAACCGCTTGCGTATAACGAAGCTGTTGTACGTGCATACCGTATAGCTCTGGACAGTTATGCAGCTGATGCCGATGCTTATGCATTTTGTGAAGAATGGCTGGACGAGGTTCGTCAATTGCAGGACCCTGAGCGGGAATTGTCGTTTGGATTTTTCTATAAAGAACAGGTGTATTAATAGACGAGGTGAACAACATGGAAACAGTGGCGGTACAGCGGAAGTTCTCGGGTAAACGTAACCGTCTGGACAAACCGGAGCTACTTGCTCCGGCGGGCAATCTGGAAAAGCTTAAATTTGCTATCCATTATGGTGCAGATGCTGTGTATATCGGTGGACAGGCATACGGATTGCGTTCCAACGCGGATAACTTTAGCTTTGAGGAAATGCGTGAAGGTGTGGAATTTGCCAAAAAATATGGAGCCAAGGTTTTCGTGGCAACCAATATTTATGCGCATAATGAGGATATCGAAGGCATTCAAGCATATTTGCAAAACTTGTATGATGCAGGAATTGCAGCGATTATCGTAGCAGATCCCGCAATTATTGAAGTGGCTCAGCGTGCCGTACCGGGGCTGGAAGTGCATTTGAGCACACAACAATCCACTCTGAACTGGCAAGCTGTGAAGTTCTGGAAGGATGAAGGGCTCCCACGCGTCGTTCTCGGACGTGAGACCAGCTTTGAAGAAATTGAAGAAATCAAGGCCAATGTGGATATCGAGATCGAAGCTTTTATTCATGGAGCGATGTGCTCGTCATATTCCGGACGTTGTGTGTTGTCCAACCATTTTACGGATCGGGACTCCAACCGGGGTGGCTGCTGCCAATCCTGCCGCTGGAAGTATGATCTGTTTGAAGATGCCCGCGAAGATACCGTGTGGGTCAGCGAAGAAGAAATGCAAATGCAGGCACCTGCACCATTCAAATTGGGAGAGAACCAGCTGCCCCTATTCCAGGAACAGGACAATTCTTTTTCCATGGGTTCGAAGGATCTGTGCATGATTGGGCATATTCCTGAGCTGATTGATGTCGGTGTGGATAGTTTCAAAATCGAGGGACGCATGAAGTCCATTCACTATGTGGCTACCGTGGTTAACGTATATCGTCAAGCCATCGATTCTTATATGGCTGACCCGGAGAACTATGTATTGAAGCCTGAGTGGGTAGAGGAAATGAACAAGGCAGCGAATCGTCCACTGAATACCGGATTTTTCTATGATACACCGGATCATGAGGATCACATCTATGAACCGGAAGAAAAAGCGGTACCTTTCGACTTTGCCGGATTGGTTATGGACTATGATGCGACTACAGGAATGGCGACCATTCAACAGCGCAATCATTTCAAGCCAGGACAGGAAATCGAATTTTTCGGTCCGGGCGGCCACTTTTTCAAACAGGTAGTTGGGGAATTGCAGGATGAAGACGGCAACGTGATCGATGCAGCCCGTCACCCGTTACAGCGTGTAAAAATGAAGGTGAATCAACCTGTTTCCTACTTTGATATGATGAGAAAAAAGAAATAGGTTCAAATGCCTAGTTTTCAACAAAATAATGCTATGATTTAACAATATAGTGTTATAAAATTTACAAATTCGACCTCCGTATATCGGTATATGGGGGTCTTTTTTTTATAGAAAAATAGGAAAAAAGTTGTAATAAATTTCGAAAAAATGAGAGGGGAAAGGAGAAAGCTGTCGAATACTACATATTTATAGGGGAGAGAAAGAAAAATCCAACAAGTAAATTACTGGCAGGTGAATGGGATTGGTTCAAAAGAAGCAGAATGACAGTGGGGAAGAATTGACAAAACCCGAGAAGGTTAAGCCCGAGAAGGTTCAGAAAGTGAAGAAAGAAAAAGGTGTTAAGAGTAAGACAGGGGATACTCCAGGCCAAAAGCCCTTTAAATTGGACGGGAGTAAGCTGAAGTCGGGATGGAACAAAACGAAAACCCAATTGAAAAAGCAGGACTGGAAAAATATTGGGGGAACAACGTTTACACAGATTAAGAAGGCTAATCCCGTTAAATCGGTAGGCGTTAAGCTGTTTTTGATCTTTTTTGCGGGCATCATGATCTTTGTCGTTAGTTTGGGTCTATTATCCTATGCGAAAGCCAAGGATACGATTGAGAAGAATGCATCCCGATCAAATCAGGAAACGATTGAACAAACCAAGCAAAAAATGGACATTATTCTGGAGCGGTTTGTAGATACATCCACTCAAATTTTCTTCGATCCGGAAATGCAGTCCTTGCTTCAGAAAATGTCTGATAAGAATTTGTCGGCATATGATACGTTTGTGAATTCAAGCTCCATCAACAAACAATTGTCGAATATTGCTTTTACGAATAAATCTATGGAAGCGATTTATCTTGTGCCGACAGACGAAACAAAATCGATAATGGGTACAGGAAGCAACAGCTCTGCCATGGGCGACATCCGTAAAGAAGGTTGGTATGATGAATTGGTTCAGGCGGGTGGATATCGCTGGCTGCCAACAGAAGCCAAAGAGGATGGCAGCACACCCACGTTCCGCATTGCCCGTTCGATGAAAAACCTGCAAGGGACTACCCAGTCCTATGTGTTAATCATTGAATTGAAATTGGAGGTTCTGGAGCAGCAATTGAAATCTCTTGACTTGGGTGAAGGCTCAGTTCTTCAACTCATTGCTCCGGACAACAAGGTTGTAGCTTCAACGATTGCTGATCGTACAGGGAAAGATACGGATTTGACTTTTGTTAAAGAGTTGAAAGAAAAATCCGGCAGCACGAATACGGAGTATACGGTGGATGGAAATTCAACCAATATGCTGGCTTCATATAGCACCATGGATTCATCCGATTGGAAACTGATCGGGATGGTTCCAACATCTATTCTGGTGAAAGATGCTAAGGGTATTCTGACGTTGACCCTGTGGATGGCATTGGTTGATGCGGCTATTGCGATTCTGATCGGTATTTGGATGGTTCGTATGATTGCCCGTCCAATGGGTAAATTGAAAGATCTGATGCAAGAAGGGGCAAAAGGGAACCTCAAGGTGCGTACACCTTATAGCTCCCAGGATGAAATTGGTCAATTATCGGCTGCATTCAATCTGATGATGGAGCAAATTACGAAACTCGTGGAGCAAACCAACCGTTCTGCACAGGAAGTATTGGATACGGCTTCTGAGCTGAGCAGTGCGTCCAAGAAAACAGCAGTCTCTGCTTCCGAGATTGCCGTAGCCACTGAAGAAATTGCAGGTGGAGCAAGTAGTCTGGCAACAGAAGCAGAGCGTGGAAATGAATTGACCGACAATATCTCCCGTCAGATGGAGAGTGTGGTTGCCGCGAATGAACAAATGGGTGATTCAGCCCGTCATGTAGAGAAATCTAGTCAGACAGGTACACAGCATCTGAATCAGTTGATGACCAAAACGCAGAAGACAGAAGAAATGATCGGTGCGTTGGTAAACAAGGTGGATTCCTTGAAAGACAGTACGTCCTCTGTTCTGAAGGTGCTTGACGTCATGCAAAATATTACCAAGCAAACGAACATTCTTTCCTTGAATGCAACCATTGAAGCCGCTCGTGCCGGTACAGCTGGACGTGGATTCATGGTGGTCGCGAATGAGGTTCGCCAGTTGGCTGAACAATCCAGACAGTCCATTGATATGGTCGGCGACATTACCGACAAGATTATGACCGAAATGAATGAGACAGTGGATCAATTGTCTGCAGCGTATCCGTTATTCAAGGAACAGATGGATGCCGTAAAAGATACTAATGTAATATTTGCTTCAGTGCAGCAACAAATGGGTGCGTTTGTTGAGAGTCTGAGCATGGTCACTGGCTCAATCGGAGATTTGAATCAATCTCAAGGAACGTTGTCCGAAGCGATGAGTAATGTCAGCGCAGTAGCTGAACAATCATCTGCAACATCCCAGGAAGTTGCCTCCTTGAGCAGTGAACAACAAAATATCAGCAACCAACTGGTGAATTTGTCAGCAAAACTGGAGAATGTATCAACAGAATTGAAAGATACATTGTCTCGCTTTACAGTCTAATTCGAACCTGTTTGCTTCATTTGAGAAGCCTGTCCCTAATAAGGGACAGGTTTTCTTGTTGTTACCGGATAATTCCATTCCGAATGAAGAATACTATGCCAAAACGCTGAACGGGGTGGTCTGATGCAAGTACAACTGAAGCGGCGCATTTATATTGCATGTATTCTTTTTACGGGTTTATTTTCTTTGCTGATGATTCGTTTGGCTTGGGTTCAAGTCGTTCAAATCAATCGCACGATGCCAGGATTTCAACGTACCGTTCGTGAGATGTCCGTATTGCAGCGAGAGCGTGGAGTGGTATTGGATACGGGACGAGGACAGTTTATCGATTACAAAGGGCGGCCCCTAACAGGTAAGCTGGAATGGGGGTTGGTCCTTTTTCCGCATCCAGATCAAACAAGTCATTCATACCCATCCACAAAATCGGAAGTTAAGGAATTGGCGGCTCTCTTACATACTGATGTGAATTCGTTACAAAAGGAATGGAATCAAGGGAACGCACCCCACTTCTGGACTGCAGGTGCCAACCAGCCGAACCCATTGACTGAGTCTCAGGTTGCCCGACTACGTGAATTGAAGACAGACGGAGCGAGTGTGTATCCTCTTATGACACGTTATGGACAAGCCGCTACAGGCATGCAATGGTTGGGTTATCTTGCTGAACAGCCTGAATTCCCGAACGCACAGTCGCGTCATAAAAATGAGGTGAAGCAGCCTTTTGCCATGAAATCTGGAGCAGCTGGGCTGGAAAGAACAATGGAACCTTTATTGATGGGCATTGGACCTACCCTGTTAACACGCATGGTTACAGGTTCAGGAGAGGTTATTCCGGATATCCAGCCACGCGTGATTGCACCCGCGAATACACACTATCCATTGCGTGCGGAGACGACGATAAATATCGATTTGCAGCAAGGGATAGAGCAGATGGTGAGGAAGTCCGGTATGAAGGAAGGGGCTATCGTTGTGCTGGATGCGGCGAATGCAGACGTACGTGCGATGGTTTCGGCTCCGTTCTATAATCCCCAGCATGTGGACCCCAAACAAACGGCTTGGGCAAATCGTGCCGTGCAGGGGGCTGTGCCTGGTTCCATATTCAAAATCGTTACAGCCGCCGCCGCGTTGGAATATCACGCTGTATCCAAAGGGGAGACTTTCCATTGTGGTGGCGAATGGGGAAAATATGGTCTGTCCTGCTGGAAGGAGCATGGGCATGGGACATTGAATCTGGAGCAAGGGTTTGCCGAGTCCTGCAATATTGTATTTGCTGAAACTGCCCGTCGGCTCAGTATAGAGCAGATGGAACGTACGGCGGATGCTTTGGGATTGGCACGTGCAATTGGGTGGGAGGGAAAGCAGGTTGCAGGTATGCCGGTACTGCAGCATTTTGATCATGAGGATGCAGGAAGAGTGAGACTGCCATCTGTCTCGCCACAGGATGAAGGAGCAAAGGTACAGACGGCTATCGGTCAACGGGACGTTCTGGTGACCCCGTTACAAGCGGCCAATCTGATCGTCACGCTCTTGCATGATGGCAAGGTAAGTGCTCCACGCCTCGTTCAACGTATCCGATATGCCGATGGCGATACGATGCTGGATATGCCGATGCATGATTCACCATCTTCAGCAGGACGAATCTCCCCAGCTACGGCGCATCAGCTGTTATCCTGGATGAAGAAGGTTGTTAGGGACGGAACGGGAAAATCCCTGCAACATGCACGGTGGCAAGTGGCAGGGAAATCAGGTACAGCACAGGTACAGCAGCACGGAGAGAAGCGTAACCATCAATGGTTCATTGGGTACGGACCTACGGACCAACCCAAATATGCCGTAGCTGTCCTTGTCCAAAACGTTGCTCCAAGCAGCCGTCACCAAGCAACGGCGATGTTCAGAAAAGTGATGGACTATTTGGCCGAATCCTCATGATTCCCATGAGGAGCAGGTTCTTGCACCGAAGGCTCAGCATTCATACCAGGTGCGGCTCCACCCGGTGTGTCCATCACGAATGGTGAAGATTCAAATTCATCCTTCGGCAAGTGAATCCATTGCTGGAGATATCCTTGTTGCAGCAGTTCTTTGAGCAGAATTAGCAGCACCGGAGACAATACCACACCAGCCAGGCCAAAGACGGAGAGCGAGATCAGCATAAAAGAAAGCATCAAGTAAGCGGAAGAGACCCCGATTGAATTACCCGATATTTTCGGCTCCAGCAGTTGGCGTGTCAGCATGGTTACAGCAAGGACTACAATTAAGCCAATCGCAAGGCTGCTATTGCCCACTATGAACAGATACACAATCCACGGAATGAATATAACTGGAACTCCCAGCAAAGGCACAAGGTCAAAAACGGTGCAGATGGCTGCGATAGTGAAGGCATTAGCAGTTCCAAGAATCAACAAGCCTGCATAAATCAATACAAAAGTGATCAGCATCATAATCATCTGGGCCTTCAAATACGAACGGATCGTCTTGAACACATGATTACGCATAAATTCAAGAGCCAGCTTCAACGTTTTTGGTGTTTTGGCCCGGGCAAATTTCCGCCAGGATTCAATCTCGATACTGAGAAAGAATGCGAGAATAATGGCAATGCCAAAATTGGTAATAAAGGAAGAAAACGAACTGAGAAAACCGATGACGATTTGTGCACCGCTGGTCACCCATTTGGACAGGAATCCGGTCAGTGTAGCAAAATAGTCATTAACCTTCTCGGTTATTCCGTCAGGTAAAGCATCCGACTTGTCCTGAATGAAATAAACCAGATTGGTGAATTCACGCTGAATCATCTCAATATAATAAGGAAAATTATCCTGCAAATTAGAAATTTGGGATACGATAATTAATCCCAATCCAAAAAAGGCAGCGACAATAACCCCAAGAAACAATAACACCGAAATGGCGGCGCCCAGGGTTTTGGGCAACCCTTTGCGATGTAGAAATCTTGCCAGAGGTTCGATCATCCAATACACTATAAATGAAAGAAAAACTGGCGCAGCCAATTGATATAATCGGCTGAATCCGTACATGATAAAGTACACGGTTAAAACGAGCAGCGCAATGTCAAAGACGGTGCGCCCGTATTTTTTGTAAAGCGGCAGCATGGGCAGGGCTCCTTTGTACGTCATTAAGGTAAAAATTAGGATGCATTAATTGTACACGATAGCTATCTTTTTGGGAAAAGAGGATTTAAGAAAAGGCTGAATTATGATAAAATTAAAGGCGGTTTATTTTAGTTAGTGCTATATTATGGCACGGTAATTCAGCATGAGAAGCGGGGAGTTTGTAGCATGACAAATTTACTTCAGAGCATATTACTGTGGTTATTGTACATTTCATCGTTTTACGCCTTTATTCCGAGTTTAGTTAGCAGACTTTTCGGTTTTCGTGTGTTCAGGCGCGGGAGAAGTGAGACGGAGTTTTCTTTAACTTTTGATGATGGGCCGGACCCGAAATACACACCCAGATTGCTTGATTTACTGCGTCAGTATGAAGCAAAGGCAACGTTTTTTGTAGTCGGGGAGCATGCAGCCCGTCATCCTGAGCTCATCCAGCGCATACATGAGGAAGGTCACCTTCTCGGAATTCATAATTATATTCATAAAACCAATTGGTTGATGCGGCCTCGTACGGTTCGAGATCAGATTCAACGAACAGGTCAGATTATTCAGGAGGTTACGGGGGTAAGAACTTGTTATTATCGTCCACCATGGGGCATTATGAATCTGTTTGATTTTTTCAGTAAAAAAGATCGCCGGATTATCCTGTGGTCGTCCATGTTTGAGGACTGGAGAAGCAGTGTGGGCGTTGAAAAATTGACGGAACGAATGTTGAAGGAGCTAAGGGGCGGAGAGGTCATGTTGCTGCATGATCGAGGGACTACCCTCGGCGCTGATGCACACGCGCCGGAGCAGATGCTCCAGGCGCTCGAAGTCGTATTGCAGGAAGCAAACAGGCAGCAGTTGCACAGTGTACGCATCGATACGTTGATGGGAGGCGTTACGGTGAGCGAATCTAAAACTACAAGTCAACCACAAACACATTTATCACCCTGGAAACGGATGGTTGTTGCGTTATGGCTAGGTTGGGAGAAGTTGTTTCATTGGGTATACCATTTGCATACAGCGTCACCGGAGGACCCATTGCTGCATTACCGCTCCCGCGTATATCATGGAGCATTGGTCGAAATGGATGATGGTCATGTGATTCGTAACGGGGATCCAGTTATTGAACTTCATTTTGATAATAAAAAGCTTTTCGATCTAGGTATGACTTCACGCTCAAGTATGCATCTGGCCATTCGCATGATTCGGGCCATGGAACAGCAACTTCCTGATTTGGCTCGGCAGGTCGCCCTTCAACCTGAACTCCGTTCGGCTAAGGCTCTATACGGTGTGAGCATGATTAACCGGGGACCGGAGAAATTCGGGTTTACGGTTCGGGAACTGGCTCCTGGTCCGTTCAGTTCTGCATCCAAAGTGTATTTGAAACTTCTGCTAAGCGTCATTCATCCGGCAGGAACGAAACGTCTGAAGCAACGATCCGAACAATTGGTTCCAAAAATGATTGCTATGCCGCTTGACGTGCTGTTGGATCGATATGGTCAGCACGCACTGGTAGCAGCGACGGCGGAACATTCCTCTGAGCATTTGTTGGTTTCCGAACAGGATCTTGTACCTGAACGAAACTAATCACGAAATGAATAAAGAAAAGGGTTGCCCTCCGCCGCATTTGGCAGAAGAGCAACCCTTTATTTATGTTTCCGATAAAAGAAATTCATCGGATATCTTGTACATGAATTAGATACTCAGTACGCCACCGTTGCTTGCATTCGTTACAAGTTTGGAATAACGAGCGAGGTAACCGGTTTTTACTTTCGGTTCAAAGCCTTTCCAACCTGCGCGACGACGTTCGAATTCTTCGTCACTGATATGCAATTCGATGATGCGGTTGTTCAGATCAAGTTCAATGATGTCTCCTTCTTCAACAAAAGCGATTGGACCGCCTTCAGCGGCTTCCGGAGAGATATGTCCGATACTGATTCCGCGGGATGCGCCAGAGAAGCGTCCGTCGGTGATCAGACCTACTTTGGCACCAAGGCCCATACCTACGATCTGGGAAGTAGGAGCGAGCATTTCAGGCATACCTGGTCCGCCTTTTGGTCCTTCATAACGGATAACAACAACATGTCCTTCTTTTACTTTGCCGTTCGCAATACCTTCGAGCGCTTGTTCCTGGGAATCGAAGCAAATAGCAGGACCTTTGTGATATCCACCAACCGAAGCGTCAACAGCACCAACCTTGATGATGGCGCCTTGTGGTGCAAGGTTACCAAACAATACAGCCAAGCCGCCTTTTTCGGAATGCGGGTTATCCAGGTGGTGGATGACATTTGTATCTTGGATTTCCTGACCTTCAACGTTCTCACGGATCGTTTTACCTGTTACCGTGATACAGTCGCCATGAATTGCACCTGGTTTCTTGAGCAATTCGTTCAGAACAGCACTTACGCCACCTGCATTGTGCACGTCTTCGATGTGAAGATCGGAAGCAGGTGCCAATTTTGCCAAGTGAGGAACGCGGTTAGCAACTTCATTGATTCGCTCGATTGGATACTCGATGCCTGCTTCATGAGCCAGTGCCAGTGTATGAAGTACCGTATTCGTGGAACCACCCATAGCCATATCCAGTGCAAAAGCGTTGTCGATGGCTTCTACAGTAACGATATCGCGTGGTTTCAGATCCATTTTGATGAGTTCCATCAGTTGTTTAGCGGATTGTTTAACAAACTCACGACGCTCAGGAGCAACAGCCAGGATGGTTCCGTTACCTGGCATAGCCAGTCCCATCGCTTCAGCCAGACAGTTCATGGAGTTCGCAGTGAACATACCGGAGCATGATCCACATGTTGGACAGCCGAACTGTTCAAGTTCAAGCAAGCTCTTGTCATCGATTTTACCAGCTTGATAAGCACCTACGCCTTCAAATACGGAAGTCAGGGACAGAGCTTTACCATTGCTGTCACGACCTGCCTTCATTGGACCGCCGCTGACAAACACAGTAGGGATATTACAGCGGAGTGCACCCATCATCATGCCGGGTGTAATTTTATCACAGTTCGGGATACATACCATGCCGTCGAACCAGTGTGCAGATACAACGGTTTCCACGGAATCCGCGATAATGTCACGGCTTGGCAGCGAGTAACGCATACCAATGTGTCCCATGGCAATTCCGTCGTCAACTCCGATGGTGTTGAATTCGAATGGAACGCCACCGGCTTCACGAATAGCTTCCTTAACAATTTTACCGAATTCCTGCAGGTGAACATGTCCGGGCACGATATCAATGTATGAGTTACATACGGCAATAAATGGTTTGCCAAAGTCCTCTTCTTTAACGCCCGCTGCGCGGAGCAAACTGCGGTGCGGTGCACGGTCAAAACCCTTTTTGATCATATCGGAACGCATCTTCTTGGCTGACATGGTGTATTTCCCCCCAAATTTATAATATTGAGCAACATGAATGGAAATATAAATGGCAGTGCATCTGTCGTTTAATTTCATCCGTACTCTAAAAAAATTGACCAGTGATACTGGTTTCGAGCTTCCCGTAGTTTGTGAAAGTCTTTGCTGCTTTAAACCCGTGAACAACCCGGTTTTTCTATAGAGTCTATCACAACCGTCATCATATTTCTACAATTCAATAGAAAGAAGCTTCAATCCATTAGTGGAATGAAGCTTTCTTAATTTGCTGCACAATATCAGTCTATCTTTCACCATTGCTATGGGGATAGGCTAACTGCTCCCGCCTTTGCGGCCAATCTCCCGATAGAATTCTTTATTATGAGTTTCGGAAGTTGCTTCTCCACCCTTGCGGCCAATTTCCTTATAGAACTGAGAATCGTGCGCATCTGAAGTCGCTTCTCCACCTTTTTTACCTATCATTTGGTAGAAGCTCCGATCATGCTTTTTGGATGTGGCCTTGCCACCTAATCTACCCGCTTCCTCGCGACTCATTTTGTGTTCAGACGTCTGTGGACGTGCCATTACAAATCACTCCTTATATCATAAGTAGATTGTTGTAGCGCGTAATGCTACTTACCACAACATTTCCAGCCTGAAACAAGGCAATTCTAATGGAAAGGAGCAGGATTTCAGTTCATCTGAACCAGGAGGCTGGACGTTTTAATCCCCCCTGACGATTGAAGTGAACGCGGGAAATGTCGGGCTCAATGAGCGGCCGAAAGGCATGACGGACGGCTGGGTGGGCCAGCGTTATAGCGAACAGTAATGCAATGGAAACAATCACCGGAATGTACAAGCTGGTCTCTATATAATTGTAAACCCCGGACCAGACCGCCAGGCGAACGAGAAATCCATGTAAAAGGAATACATAAAGAGTACGTCTTCCCAGATCGGTCAATCTGGATGTTAATGAAGGGACCCAGGCGAGAAATAAAGCTCCCGATCCGATTTCAAGCGCATAGATGCCGAGTCTGTATATTCCTGCAAACCACTCATGGTGTCCAAGCTCTGCGTAAGTCATGCTCCCCAGTAACCAGCCTGGTGAAATGTTGAACGCTCCGAGTCCAATCCAACCAAGAAGAGCAGCAGACAACGTAGCAGCAATTCTACGGCCCCATCCGGATCGTAAACGGGAGCGGATAGATGCTCCGTAGTCATACCCGATAACAAAGAAAGGTAGAAATACAAATGTTCGACTGAAGCTCAGCCAGAAACCATCCATAGGTAAATATCCTGCACATACTCCCAGCATCACGGCAACGAGTAGTCTGTATAGCGGTTTCCAAGAGAGGGTAAGACGAAGCAGCAGCCGCCAGCAGAAATGACTTGCCAGAAACCAGAGCAATAAATAAGGTGCAAAGAAAGACAAACGCATATGCGGTGTGTGGAATACGGTGAAATCCATTATTGCATACAAAGACTGAAACAGAAGGTACTGTAGTGCAATCTGTATAAGCACATTACGGCCAGATGCACCTTTGAGTGTATGTCTGGCAAAGTAGCCGGTTACCCATACAAACAGCGGCATGTGAAACGTATATATCCACAGAAACAGAGCCTCTGCTCCTGCAAAACGTGTAATGATTGGTTCGAGAGCATTGCCCGCGAGTACACAGACAATGAGCATAAAGCGCAAGTTGTAAAAAAAGGAATCCTGATCTTCGTGAATGATGGCCGGTTTGGTCATGTTGTAGCCCCCCTGATAACCCTTGGCGATTGCAATCTGGTTCTGTAATAAGGGTAATATGGATGTGTATCATTCATTGTGATATATTTCACAATAGAAAGCGCTATCCTTTCTCAAAGCTGTGACAACAAAATGAACGCTCCGGGATTGACAACGGTTGCATAGAGGCTGACAATGGGGAAAGAAGATGAGAAATTGTAAATATAAGGAGGGGAGAATTCATGTCGACGAATACCCGCCGAAGCCCTGAAATTGTTACGTTTGGCGAAAGCATGGGTTTGCTGACAGCAAAGGATACAAGAGGTCTCGAATATGCCGCGACATTAGACAAATCATTTGGTGGCGCAGAGAGTAATCTGGCGATTGGTGTATCCCGGCTTGGACATACCAGCGGCTGGTTTGGCCGTCTGGGTAATGATCCGATCGGTAACATGATCTTGAAGGCTATTCGTGGTGAAGGTGTAGATGTATCCAGAGCAAGGATGAGCGACAAAGAACCTACCGGTTTGATGATTCGTGAGAACGCTTCCGGGAAAGCCTCGGTGCATTATTATAGGAAGCTGTCCGCTGCAAGTGCGATTACTCCTGAGGATCTGGATACAGATTATATCGCGGGTGCGCAGATCCTTCACGTTACAGGCATCACCGCAGCAATAAGCGCGTCGGGACTTGCTACTGTTGAAGCTGCTATACATATAGCCAAGCAGGCTGGTGTGAAAGTGAGTTTTGATCCGAATCTGCGTCTTAAGCTGTGGTCGGCTGAAGAAGCGCGTCCTGTTCTGCTTCGTCTGGCTGAGCAAGCCGATTATTTCTTGCCGGGTCTGGACGAGATGAAACTTCTGTATAACGAAGAAGATGATCAAAAAGTACTTGAGCGTTTGTCCGCCATGAATGCAGTCTGTATCGTGAAGGGCGGCCCTGATTTGACCTACGTATTGGTGAATGGTACCCTAACGGAAGTTCCGTACTTCAAGGCAGATCATGTCCTGGATACGGTTGGGGCAGGAGATGGATTCTGTGCGGGCTTTCTGTCCGGCCTTCTTAAAGGATATTCCCCGCAGGAGGCGACCCGCCTGGGGAATTTGACCGGTTCCATGGTTATACAGGCTGTTGGCGATTGGGAGGCGCTTCCGACGTGGGAGCAGGTCGAGGCCAAGCTGAACAATGTAGCTCATGTTGAGCGCTAGTCGCTGCTGATATCATAATGTCTCATCTTCGTTCATTAATGTAAGGCTTGTAATACACAACCACATTGACAAGGGAGAGAATGAAATGAAGAAGCTTCAGCTGCTGCAAAAAATAACGGACAGTGGGGTTGTAGCGGTTCTGCGTGCAGATTCTGCTGATCAGGTTATCGCCATGGCCGAGCAAGCCATCGCGGGTGGCATCAAGATTATCGAGATTACGATGACGGTGCCTAGTGCCCTCAAAGCTATCGAGAAATTAAGCCGTGTATACCATTGGAACACACAAGATCCAGAGAAATTTGCCATTATTGGAGCTGGAACAGTGCTCGAACCCCAGACAGCGCGTGCCGCAATTATGTCAGGGGCGGAGTTTGTTGTGGGTCCTTCCCTGAACCCGGACACTGTGAAAATTTGCAACCTATACCGGATTCCGATTCTCCCAGGTGTGATGACCATTGCGGATGTACAACGTGCACTGGAACTTGGCGTGGATATTGTGAAGTTGTTCCCGGGTAATCTCTACGATCCGTCCATAATCAAAACGATGAAGGGACCTATGCCACAAGCGAATTTCATGCCGACTGGTGGGGTTTCCTTGTCCAATCTGGGTGACTGGATCAAGGGAGGCGCCGTTGCTGTAGGTATCGGTTCTGACCTTACAACGGAAGCAGTGAAGACGGGGGACTTGAGTCATGTTCGCCGCAAAGCAGAACAATATATGGATGCTTACCGCAAGGCCAAGGCCGAATAGCAATGAATGATGGAGAAGGGGAGCCTCAGGAATGAAGGCTCCCGTTCTGCAAGCCGCGGAACCTGCGGAAGTGCAGAAAGGTGATGAACGTTGAGAAACCGATATAATACAGGGCGCAAGAAGAGGGGCATAGGGAAATTCCTGCTCGTTCTTCTGGCGCTCATTGTCATTGGGTGTGGGTTTGTGGCCTGGAAGCTGTTTACGCCTTATGGACCACAGGAGATGGCTCAGACAGCTATGGAAACTGCAAATCAGGTGACAGTAACTGAAAAAGACAGCTGGATTGATTTTGTGCCGGACAAATCTGCTGGGGTGAGTGTTATTTTTTATCCAGGCGGATTGGTTAAACCGGAAAGTTATGCACCTCTTGCCCATGAACTTGCGGCAGCAGGACATCATACCATTATTGCGAAAATGCCGGTAAATCTGGCGGTACTCAAGCAGAATCTCGCAGATGACATTATTAAAGCCTATCCGGATGAACCATTTGTTATGGGAGGGCATTCTCTTGGTGGATCGATGGCGGCACGTTATGCGGCTTCCCATCCAGATGCACTTCAGGGCATCTTTTTCCTCGCATCCTATCCGGATGAAAAAGGCAGTGTGAAGTCACTGGGAATACCCGCGTTATCCATCCTGGGGACTAATGATGAAGTTGTGAATGCCACGAAGTATCAGAATGGTCGGGCATATTTGCCAGAAGATACGGTGTATTACACCATCGAAGGTGGTAACCATTCGCAGTTCGGTGACTATGGCCACCAGAGCGGTGACGGCGAAGCTGGGGTCAGTGAAGAGGAGCAGCTGTCCCAAACGGTTAAAACGACTGTAGGTTGGCTGGATACCATTAAGTAAGCTGCAAGTTCATTGGTGAATGTCACCAATCCATAGCAGACGGGAAGTGGAGGTGATACGTATGTCCATGCTTCAAATCCGTGGTAAGCAAGTTACGTGCCGAGGCATTCTATTTGATAAGGATGGTACGCTGCTGGATTTCTTACAGCTATGGGGGCCGTGGGCGGAGTCTTTGCTGAATCAGCTGGAGTCACAACTGTCAGAGCTTGGGGCCTCGTTCACGGTGGAGCGTGAGCAAGTTCTCGGTACGGTCCGCAATCGCGAAGGTCATCTGATCGGATATGATCTTCAAGGGCCATTGGCTATTGCCACGGTGGACGAGAGCAATGGTTTGCTTGCTGGGCAGTTGTATGCAGCAGGCATGCCTTGGAATGAAGCAATCACTACGATCCGCCATTTTTCCAGTGTCGCCATGGGTGAGGTAAGGCAGAGAAAAATGGCAGAATCGCTGCCTGGACTAAATGCATTCTTGCAGAGCTGCAAGGAAGCATCGATTCCCATGGCAGTCGTCACTTCGGACAACACAGCTGCTGCCGAGGAGCATATGGAGTGGATGGGAATCCGGTCGTATTTTACATCGATTGTTGGCAGTGACCGGGTGACTCGGGGCAAACCGGATGGAGAGGCTGCGGTTCTGGCTTGCCGGGAATTACATATTCTTCCTGAGGAGGCTGTTGTGATCGGTGACAGCAATGGGGATATGCAGATGGGACGCAACGCAGGGGTGTCCTATAGGATTGGTTTCTGTCCAGAAGTCGAGGGAAGCCACTATTTATATGACGCCGATGCCATTATCCAAAATTATGATGAGTTAAAAATCATCTCTGAACGTTCCTCACAGGGGTGATCTCGTAAAGGAGGAGAGAGGATGAACGCAACAGAACAACTGGCTGCCTGGATTAAGGAAAGTTCAAATATTGTTTTTTTCGGAGGGGCCGGAACTTCAACGGAAAGCGGGATTCCCGACTTCCGCTCTGCCGCTGGCTTATACCAGACAGAGCAGCATTCACCTTATCCACCCGAAGAGCTGCTGAGCCGACATTTTTTTGACCAGCATGCTGATATTTTTTATGATTTTTATCGAGGCAAAATGCTTCATCCCGATGCGATGCCCAACGGCTGCCATCGACTGCTCGCCAGATTGGAGCAGGAAGGAAAACTTCAGGCGGTTATCACACAAAATATCGACGGGTTGCACCAGAAGGCTGGCAGCAGCAATGTCCTGGAGCTTCATGGTTCGATCCATCGAAACGCCTGTATGGATTGCAAGAGGTTTTACGGGTTGGATGACATTATTACGGCAAAAGATACGGTTCCTCGCTGCACTGCGTGTGGTGGCGTGATCAAGCCGGATGTCGTACTGTATGAAGAGGAGCTGGACCAGACGATTTTATATCGTTCGGTTGATGCACTGTCCTCGGCGGATTTGCTGCTGGTAGGTGGAACTTCATTAACGGTGTATCCTGCCGCTCAATTGATTACGTATTTTCAAGGGAAACACACGGTCTTGCTGAATGCTACACCTACGGCTTACGACAGGCAGGCTGATTTGCTGATTACAGACCCTATTGGTGAGGTAATGAATAAGATGGACCAGCTTCTTGGTTAAATGTAAGTCAACATTGTCCGAATAACCGCATTCTCCGGCATACGGACCGGGTACTAGAGGCGGAACCTGGGGAAAGAAGGGATTCATGATGGTCTACGTAGCCAGCGATGCACGCTACGAAACAATGAAATACAACCGCGTTGGACGTTCAGGATTGAAACTGCCAGCGATTTCACTTGGGTTATGGCATAATTTTGGTGGCATTAATAATGCGGAGAACGGCCGAAATATGATCACCCGTTCGTTTGATCTGGGCATTACGCATTTTGACCTTGCCAACAATTATGGTCCGCCAGCAGGTTCTGCTGAGCAGTTATTCGGTCAGGTATTGGCGCAGGATCTGAAGCCATATCGAGATGAACTTGTCATCTCCACCAAAGCCGGGTACTATATGTGGCCTGGACCTTACGGTGAGTGGGGTTCTCGTAAAAACCTGGTTTCCAGTCTCAATCAGAGCTTGAAGCGCATGGGTCTCGATTACGTAGACATCTTTTATTCTCATCGTTATGATCCCGAAACACCTCTGGAAGAAACGATGATGGCGCTGGACCATACTGTTCGTTCCGGCAAAGCATTGTACGTCGGCATCTCCAACTATCCTGCTGAACAGACGAAGCAGGCGGCCGAGATTCTCAAAGGGCTGGGTACACCTCTGTTGATTCATCAACCCAAATATTCCATGCTGGATCGCTGGATTGAAGGTGGGTTGCAGGATGTACTTGATGAGTATGGAACAGGCAGCATTGCCTTTTGTCCATTGGCACAAGGCGTGCTCACCAACAAATATCTGAATGGTATTCCAGAAGATTCACGTGCCAAGGGCCCGTCTGTATTCTTGAATGAAAACAACATCTCACCAGAGACATTACGCAAAGTACGTGCTTTGAACCAGATTGCAGCATCGCGTGGTCAGAGTCTGGCCCAATTTGCGCTCGCCTGGGTATTGCGTGATGGCAAGGTAACTTCTGCACTAATTGGTGCAAGTCGCCCTTCGCAGATTGAAGAGAATGTGGCTGCTCTCAGCCAGTTGGAATTCTCCTCAGAGGAATTGGAGCGTATTGAATCGATTCTCCGTCCGGAACCGGATCATAAATAAAGTTCAAAAGGTGCATCTTAGCCATAATGGCTGGATGCACCTTTTTTGTCTCTTATTATTTAAGCTGATCTACGGGATAGAAGATCCTGCTTTTGATTACAGGTTATCGCTGGTTCGGTGGTACTTGGCGTGTCGTTTGATGCATGGCCCTGTTAAGAATGTTCTCCCGGTACAGACTAGGAGCTTCCCCATGGAATCGCTTGAACTGTTTGGAGAAATACAGCGCATCTGGCAACCCCACGGAGGCCGATACCTGTTCAATGGACAGATCCGGACGTTCACGCAGCAGTTGGCGCGATTTGTCGATCCTTAGTTTCAGCAGGTAGGTAACTGGGGATAGCCCGGTTTCCTGTTTGAAAATGCGGGACAGGTACGCGCGGTTATAGCCAAGACTGGCTGACATTTGCTCAATTGAGACAGGGTAGGCATATTGGGTAGACATGTATTGAATCATCTGTTTCACAGTTCGTCGTATTGAAGATTCACCTGGTATTAAGGTTTGCCCCTGAGAAAGGTGATTTTGTGCCTCGGCTAGAATCATATATAACGTACCCAATGATGTAAAATGAGAGCTTTCTTTCCGCTCGGCAAAAGCCGTCTGCATCACGGATAACCAGTCGGAAATACCGCACGAAGGACCGGCATGAAAGACGGATTTCTCCGGACGGAAGCCTGCTTCCTCTATATGCTTTGCAGCCTGGCTGCCGGTAAAGGCCATCCAGCGGTATTGCCAGGGATTCCGGGTATGGGATTGGTAGCTTACAAGCTGCCCTGGTTGAATAAGGAAACAATCTCCTGCGGATAGTTCGTAGGTATGTAGTTCAGTACGGAATGTACCGGCTCCTTTTTCTACATAGTGCAATAGATAATAATCGTATAGCTTCGGTCCAAGGGCGTGACCGGGAAGGGTCTGGCTTGCGCCTGCAAAGAGGACATGCAATGCCCCTTTTTCATAATAAACAGGATTGGAGGCAACCGAGTAGCTGAGTGCTCCACTTTTGCCAGAGGTTTCCGGAATATGTTTTATCGGATCTACCGAAGCCCCCATTGGACCTTCCTTACGTTGTTCAGTCATGATGACATTCCTTTCCTTCCTGGATGTTCCATTCATTATACGTCGAAAGGTCACATTTATCCATATGGAACACACATGGTTGCATTTCAAGGGGAACCGCCTTCTTGTATAATAACATTAAGAAAACCAACAACATTGAGATGGGGTGCAGCAGCAATGAACATAAATGAATTGAAACAAAAGTTTATTGACAAGTACGGAGAGAGTGGAGCGGACATCCGTGTGTTCCATGCCCCTGGGCGTGTGAATCTGATCGGTGAGCACATTGACTATAACGGGGGATATGTGCTTCCGGCAGCGCTTGAATTCGGTACCACTTTGATTATCCGTGAGCGTGAGGACAACAAGTTGCAGTTGGCTTCCACAAATATGTCCTATGAAGGAACGCTGGATACGTCTTCGATTGGCAAAGAGAAAACAGGGGAATGGACGGATTACCCGGTTGGCGTCATGGTTGAACTGCAAGGCAAAGGCGTAAAAGTAACCAAAGGTTATGATTTCCTCTATCATGGAGAAATTCCAAATGGCGCAGGACTTTCCTCTTCCGCATCGCTGGAGGTACTTACTGGGTATGCCATCCAGTCGCTTGAAGGTGTGAAGGATATTGACACGGTTCAACTGGCGCTGCTGTCCCAAAAGGCAGAGAACGAATTCGTCGGCGTCAACTGTGGCATCATGGATCAGTTCGCTGTAGCCAATGGAGCAGAGGATCATGCGATCCTGCTGATGTGTGACACTCTTGAATATGAAAAAGTGCCTTTCCGTACCGGCGCCTACAAGCTGGTCATTGGTAACACGAACAAACGTCGAGGGTTGGTGGACTCGGCTTACAATGAACGTCGCTCCCAATGTGAGCAGGCACTTGCCATTTTGAAAGAACAACTGCCTGCACTGAACTATCTGGCGCAACTTACACCTGAACAATTCGTTACACTGCAGGATCACATCAAGGATGAGAAGGTAAGACAGCGTGCCCAGCACGTCGTGGAAGAAAATGCACGTGTGCTTGCATCAGTGGATGCACTGCGTGATAACGATCTGGAAACTTTCGGCAAGCTGATGAATGCTTCTCATGAATCCCTTCGTTATCTATATGAAGTGAGCTGCGAAGAACTGGACGTGATGGTTGAAGAGGCTCAACGTATTCCAGGCACTCTGGGTGCTCGGATGACTGGTGCGGGATTTGGTGGATGTACGGTATCTCTTGTGCATGAAGACGATGTAGAGCGTTTTGTAAGTGAAGTTGGAGCGGCATATGAAGCACGTACCAGTCTCAAAGGCGAGTTCTATGTATGCGGAGTAGGCGACGGCGTTAAAGAATTGAAGGAGGCGAAGTAAGATGGCGATTTTGGTGACAGGTGGAGCAGGATATATTGGTTCTCATACGGTAGCGGCTTTGTTGGAGCGAGGCGAAGAGGTCGTTGTACTGGATAACTTGCAGACAGGGCATCGTGAAGCTCTGCTGGGCGGAAAATTGTATGAAGGTGATCTGCGTGACAAGGAACTTCTGGCGAAGCTGTTCGCTGAGAACTCCATTGATGCAGTCATCCACTTTGCAGCTAACTCACTGGTTGGCGAGAGCATGAAAGATCCTGTTAAATACTATGACAACAACGTATTTGGCACACTCTGTCTGTTGGAAGCGATGAATGCAGCGAATGTACGTCGCATCGTCTTCTCCTCCACAGCTGCGACTTACGGCGAGCCGGAGAAAGTGCCGATTGAAGAGAGCGACCGCACAGAGCCTACGAATGTATATGGTGAAACCAAGCTGATGATGGAACGCATGATGTCCTGGTTCGATAAAGTACAGGAAATCAAATACGTCTCCCTTCGTTACTTTAACGCAGCCGGAGCCCATGAGAGCGGCAAAATCGGTGAAGATCACCAGCCTGAGAGCCATCTCATTCCACTCGTACTGCAAACCGCACTGAAACAACGTCCGCACATCGCCGTGTTCGGTGACGACTACGCAACAGAAGATGGAACCTGTGTACGTGATTACATCCACGTAAGTGATCTGGCGGATGCGCATCTGCGGGCCGTAGATTATCTTCGTAAAGGGGAGAACAGCAACGTGTTCAACCTGGGCAACGGTCAAGGCTTCTCTGTTAAACAGGTTATTGAGACGGCTAAGAAAGTAACCGGACTGGACATTCCAGTTGTACAGGAACCACGTCGTGCGGGTGATCCGGCTGTACTGGTGGCTTCATCTGCCAAAGCAAGATCCGTACTGGGCTGGAATCCGAAATGGACGAATCTCGAAGATGTTATTCAAAGCGCATGGAGCTGGCATCAGTCTCACCCTGACGGCTACGGAAAAAACTAGGAGGCGAACATCGATATGTCACAGACTCATATTGCAGCAGGCGCCACAGAGCGGACACCGGAGCAGCAGGAAGCACTGCATGCCATTGAACGTCTGGTAGCATTTGCCTTGCAGAACAAATTGATTGAAGAAGCGGATCGGGATTACAGCCGTAATCTTCTGCTGGAACAGTTCGGGTTCTCCGAGCCGTATGCTGGAGTATTGAACGAGACGGTGTTGGATGGACCCCAACCATTGCTGGACACGCTGATTGATTATGGATTCGAAATTGGACTTATACCTGAAAATACCGACACGTACCGTGATTTGCTCGATGCGAAAATTATGGGTCAATTGATGGCCCGTCCATCCGAGGTGGTGCGCGCATTCCGTTATACCGAGCAGACCGAAGGCATCGAAGCGGCTACCTCGCAATTCTATGAGCTTTCGATTCATTCCAACTACATTCGGATGGACCGCATTTCCAAGAATGTGTATTGGACACAGCATACAGCTTATGGAGATATGGAGATTACGATCAACCTCTCCAAGCCGGAGAAAAGTCCGAAGGAAATCGCGATGGCCAAGCTGCTTCCGCCTCCGGTATATCCGAAATGCCAACTCTGTCGTGAAAATGTGGGCTATGCCGGTCGGGTCAACCACCCGGCACGTCAAAACCTGCGTGTCATTCCATTGGAATTGAACGGCGAACCTTGGTTTTTCCAATACTCGCCATATGTGTACTACAACGAGCACTGCATTATTTTCCATCACGATCATGTGCCGATGAAATTGACCAAAGATACGCTGCGCAGGCTGCTGGCCTTCGTGGGAGAGTATCCGCATTACTTTATCGGTTCCAATGCCGATCTGCCCATCGTTGGCGGCTCCATCCTGACGCATGACCATTTCCAGGGTGGACGTCATACCTTTGCCATTCAAAATGCGAAGCCAGAGGCGGTATTCCGCCACGCTGGTTCACCGGGACTTACGCTCAGTCTTGTAAAATGGCCAATGTCCGTACTGCGGCTGGCCTCACAGGATCCGGCTGAGTTGCTGGAAGCGGGGAATGCCGTTTATGAAGCGTGGAAGGTATACAGTGATTCTACGGTGGAGATCGAAGCATTCAGTGAGGTTGATGGAGAGCGGATTCCACACAATACAGTGACTCCAATCGTTCGTCGCAGTGCGGACGGAGGATATGAGATGGACCTCGTTCTGCGGAACAATCGCACGAATGATGAACATCCTGAAGGGATTTTCCACCCGCATCGCGAAATGCATCATCTGAAAAAAGAGAACATTGGACTCATCGAAGTGATGGGGCTTGCAATTCTGCCAGGTCGTTTGAAAGAAGAGCTGGACAGCATCGCGGATATTCTTGCTGGGGATACCCAACTTGCTGAGGCGGCCAAAGCCTCCGAACATGTGTTGAATAAACATCTGGGCTGGGCAGAAGAATTGATCGAACGTTTCGGTCCCAACCTGAACAAGGAGCAAGCTGTTGCGCTTGTGCAACAGGAAGTCGGCTTGAAATTCGCCGAGATTCTGGAGCATGCGGGTGTTTACAAATATGATGAGGCAGGACGTCAAGCATTCCGTCGTTTTGTAAGCAGCATGGGATACACCGAATAAACATGATAACGAGGAACACCAGCCCATATAAGGGCTGGTGTTTTTGGTACTTCTTTTCTATGCACACATGCATAATCTTAGAAGAAAAGTCATGGACACTCCTTATCATTTGAAGAAAAGGGGATACGAAAATGGAAAAAAAGGTTTTGAATTTACCATTAGTTACCGATGCAGAGGAATTGCAGACCATGGTAGGAGAACCAAGCGAACAAGTACTCAACAAGGTGATTTCCTTTGTGGACACACATGTACAGCACTTTCTGTCCATGTCGCCATTATTCTTCCTGTCCACTTCAGACAGTTTAAGTAAAAGGGATGTATCCCCTCGCGGCGATGAGGCAGGCTTTGTGAAAGTGTTGGATCAATATCGGCTTGTCTATCCCGAACGTCCGGGTAATCGCCGTATCGATTCGTTGCTGAACATCCTGTCCAACCCTGGAGTTGGCATGATTTTTCTAATTCCGGGTATGAATGAAGTGCTGCGGATCAATGGGAGGGCCTCAATTACGAAGGATGAGGAATTTATCGCGAGCATGGGGTGGAGCGGCAAAACCATCGGGGCTGCTGTCATTGTGGATGTGGAAGAATGTTTCATTCATTGTCCAAGAGCGTTTAAACAGGCGGGAATATGGTCTTCTGAGACATGGGTGGATAAGGAAAGTCTGCCTTCAACCAGTGAAATGTTCCGTGCACACTTGCAAATTAATGGATTGCTATAAAGTGAGTGGCTATCGATTTGTTTTTGTATAATCGGGGTACTATAATTGGAGTTGCACTAAAAATTCTAAACTCCATTGGAGGCGACATAGATATGAGATCTTTTCAATTTTATAATCCAACCCGATTGATTTTCGGTAAAGGTCAGCTGGAAGCACTGAAAACCGAAGTACCGAAATACGGTAAACGGGTTCTGCTTGTATATGGTGGCGGCAGTATCAAACGCAGCGGTTTGTACGAGCAGGTGATCGGACTGCTGAAGGAAGTTGGAGCTGAGGTTACAGAGCTGGCTGGTGTAGAACCGAACCCGCGTCTTTCGACTGTTCACAAAGGCGTAGACCTCTGCAAAACGAACAACATTGACCTGGTCCTCGCTGTAGGCGGCGGCAGTGTACTGGATTGTGCCAAAGCGATTGCCGTAGGTGCCAAGTATGATGGCGATATGTGGGATTTTGCTCAGCGTAAAGCCGTTGCACAGGATGCTCTTCCGCTCGGAACCGTGCTGACAATGGCTGCAACGGGCTCGGAAATGAACTCTGGATCGGTTATCACCAATCAGGATACACAGGAGAAGTTGGGCTGGGGCAGCGCGTATTCGTTCCCTGCGTTCTCGATCCTTGATCCGGTAAATACATATACCGTTCCTTTGGACCAAACGGTTTATGGCATGGTTGATATGATGTCCCACGTACTGGAGCATTACTTCCATCTGGATGCCAACACACCGGTTCAGCTCGGATTCTGTGAGACGATTCTGCGCACAGTTATGGATGCAGCCCCTCGTCTGGTTGAAGACCTGGAGAACTATGAACTGCGTGAAACGATTCTGTACTGCGGAACGATGGCATTGAACGGCGTACTGAACATGGGTCTCGCGGGTGACTGGGCTACTCACAATATCGAACACGCGGTATCCGCAGTGTATGACATTCCGCATGGCGGAGGGCTCGCGATTCTGTTCCCGCACTGGATGAAGCATAATGTGGACGTCAATGTGGATCGGTTCAAACGTCTCGCGATCAATGTGTTTGAAGTTAACCCTGAAGGTAAATCGGACAAACAGATTGCTGAAGAAGGAATTGAAGCGTTGAGCAAATTCTGGACATCCATTGGTGCGCCTAACCGTCTGGCTGATTATGATATCGATGACAGCCAAATCGAAGTTATGGCTGATAAAGCCATGCTCTTCGGCCCATTTGGTAACTTCAAAAAATTGCAACGTGAAGATGTTGTATCCATCTACAAGGCTTCTCTGTAAAAACAAAACGCAAAAGGCACAGCAATGTGTTCTGGAACCGCACGTCTCCTTTAACGGAGATTTGCGGTTTTTTGTTGTGAATAAGAGCCAATCGGAGATTGTTCCAGCAACGGGGCCATATTGCGAGGAGAATAACCATTATCGGGTCTGGAAACCAAATGAGGAAAGATTTTGAAACATAACGGCACCTTGCTACGTATTTATTTACATGAGGAATGCCCAGTTGGATGGAATTGCGGCAGAAGAGAGGAGGAACGGGGAATGGAGTCAATCTATTGGGGGTGTCTAATTGGAGGAGCCATATTTGCAGTTGTCAGCCTTGTACTAGGTGACTTGATTGATGGCTTGCTGGACGGGGCCTTTGAATTGCCAGGCCTTGATTTTTTCAAACCTGTTGTGCTGGCCGGTTCCATAACAACCTTTGGCGGAGCCGGTATTATGCTGACACGTTATAGCTCGTTAAGTGCAATTTCGGCATTGATACTATCCCTGCTTATAGGTATTGCTGCAGCCATGCTGGTATTCTTTGCATATATCAAGCCGATGCGTAACAGTGACGTTTCCATTGCGTTTTCCATGAAAGAGCTATCCGGGAAAATTGGAGAAATTACCATTCCGGTACCGGAAAAAGGTTTTGGTGAAGTCATGATCAAAATTGCTGCCGGTAATACGGTGCACACGGCATCCAGCTTTGAACATCGTCCCATTGCGGCGGGAGCGCGTGTTGTAGTTGTGGATGTAACCGAAGGTGTCCTGCGAGTATCGGAATGGGATGAAGATGTACTTAAAAATGTTTAAGGTAGTTTAACCGTTAGCAGTGTAAGAAGTCATGTATGAATAAGGGGAGAGATGTGGAATGGATTTGAATTTGGATTGGGATGTATTGTTGATTCCTGCAGTTGTGGTAGGTGTTATTCTGATTCTTGGTTTGGCGTTCTGGGCGAGGTACAAAACGGTTGGGCCGGATGAAGCCATGATCGTTACGGGTTCATTCCTGGGAAGTAAAAATATATCCGACGATGACTCCGGACGAAAAATTAAAATTGTTCGTGGAGGCGGCGCATTTATCTTGCCAGTGTTCCAGCAGTCAGAGTTTATCTCGCTGTTGTCCCACAAGCTGGACGTTTCCACGCCGGAAGTATACACGGAACAAGGGGTACCGGTCATTGCCGATGGTGTCGCCATTATCAAGGTCGGAAGCTCTGTAGAAGACGTGGCTACTGCAGCCGAGCAATTTATCGGTAAGCCGGTAGAATCGTTAAGAGGTGAAGCGCAGGAAGTTCTGGAAGGGCATTTGCGGGCCATCCTCGGAACGATGACGGTGGAAGAAGTATACCGTAACCGCGATCGCTTCGCGCAAGAGGTTCAAGGTGTAGCTGCCAGGGATCTGAAAAAAATGGGACTGCAAATTGTCTCTTTTACCATCAAAGATGTTCGTGACAAACAAGGTTATCTGGATGCCCTCGGTAAACCGAGGATAGCAGCCGTCAAGCGGGATGCTGAAATTGCGGAAGCGGAAGCGATGCGGGATGCACGTATTCAGAAGGCTAATGCGGAAGAGCAGGGGCAAAAAGCCGAGTTGCTGCGTGATACGAATATCGCTGAAGCTGCAAAAGAGAAGGAACTGAAAGTAGCGACATTTAAGCGGGATCAGGATACAGCTAAAGCCGAAGCGGATCAGGCGTACCATATCCACGAAGCACGTGCGAGACAAACCGTGGTGGAAGAAGAGATGAAGGTTGAGCTCGTTCGTAAAGAACGTGAGATCGATCTGCAAGAGAAAGAAATTATCGTACGTGAGAAGCAATATGATGCTGAAGTGAAGAAAAAGGCAGAAGCAGACCGTTATGCGGTGGAGCAGGCTGCCGAAGCGGATAAAGCCAAAAGAATGCGTGAAGCCGATGCGGTACAGTACTCCATTGAAACGCATGCAAAAGCTACTGCCGAGCAGAAGCGTCTCGAAGGTCAGGCGATGGCAGATGCTGAACGCGCTAAAGGTACAGCAGATGCAGAGGTTATTCGCCTCCGGGGTCTGGCGGAAGCAGAAGCGAAGGAAAAACTGGCCGAGGCGTTCCAAAAGTTCGGTGAAGCTGCCGTGCTCGATATCATCGTCAAAATGCTGCCTGAACTTGCTGGTAAAATTGCGGAGCCGATCTCCTCGATTGATAAGCTGACTGTTGTGGACACAGGTAAAGGTGAAGGCGCCACTCGTGTAAGTAATTATGTAACTGAGCTCATGGCGACGGCTCCTGAGATGCTCAAAAGTGTCTCCGGCATTGATGTGGAGCAGTTAATTAAAGGTCTCACCAAACCTAAAACAACAGCACCGGTTGCTATTCAACAGAGTGAACCTGTTACAACCCCATCGATAATCGATAAGATTGTGGAAAAAGCTGGAGTTGAAGATTAAGACAACGAATCATAACGCACTCATGCTCTATTGACCTTAAGGCAAATTTTTGTTACTTTTTAAGCGAGACGTCCGGCGCGGTTTGCCCGCTTCCGGATGTCTTTTCTTACTTAATAGGGTGTGACTGAATCACACCTAAGATGGTGTGAAAAAAGAGGTGCAAACATTGAGTAGCCTGCAAGTAGCCAAAGCGCTAAATAATAATGTAATTATTGCACAGCATCCTGAGCATGGAGAAGTTGTCGTGATTGGTAAAGGCATCGGCTTCAATCGGAAGACGAAAGACATTATTCCACTGATGGCTGTGGAGAAGATGTTCATTTTGAGAAACCAGCAGGAGCAGGAGCAGTATAAACAGCTTCTTCCACAAGTTGATGAAGCATTGATCGAAATTATTAACGAAGTCATTACGTATATTGCAGAACATACAGACGTTCCTTTAAATGAACATATTCATATCGCATTGACCGACCATATTTCTTTTGCATTAAAACGAAAAGAACAAGGGATTGTCATTCAGAATCCTTTTCTATATGAGACCCGTGAAATCTATCCTGACGAATATCGCATGGGCGAATATGCAGTTCGTTTGATTAAAGAAAAACTGGGCGTAGATCTGGGAATGGATGAAATCGGTTTTATTGCGCTCCACATCTACAGTGCGATGACCAACCAAAATATTTCTCAAGTTCGCGAGCATTCCCAACTGATTACCGATTTGGTGAGTCTGGTGTCCACCCAACTGGATTATTCGTTTGAGACGCAGTCACTGGATTACTCCCGGTTACTGACTCATCTTCGGTTTGCCTTGGAACGAGTCCGTCGGGGAGATAAAGTGGAAGAAATCCACAAATTGGATTCCCTATTGAAGTTAGAATATCCTGAAATGTACTCGCTTGCATGGAAGCTGACGAAGGTGATGGAAAAAAGGTTGAATCTTCCAGTGTATCCTGCTGAAGTAGGGTATCTGACCATCCATTTGCAGCGACTGAATCAAAGGAAAGAAGAAGACAACCAGTGAATTTTTTCCACAAGTGGAATTGCAGTTTGAGAAATTTCTTGTAAAGGCTTGCATCGTTTTTGAAGTGATGCTACAATGGTCTCCGTAATCAAGCAACTGAATAAACACAAACGACGTGTTACTGATTCGATCAGGCATGAGTTATCTAGAGCGTGATTGTTCTTACCTTATACCGGGTATGCTATACCCGAAGGTTGGACCAATTTAGCTTTGTTAACTCGTGCCTTTTTTGTTTTCCCTTGCTTGCATCACAACATAAAAATTTAAGAGAAAGGTGGATACGACGCAATGTTTAAAAAGCTTTTTGGTGTATTGCAAAGAGTAGGTAAAGCTCTTATGCTTCCTGTAGCGATCTTGCCAGCGGCAGGTTTATTGTTAGGGATCGGTAACATGCTTGTGAATCCGGATTTCTTGCAGTATGCAACAGTGCTAGATACCCCATGGGTAAGCTCAATCGCGACCATTATGATGAATGCGGGTCAGATCGTATTTGATAATCTGGCATTGCTGTTCGCTGTCGGTGTAGCCGTCGGGCTGGCCGGAGGCGAAGGTGTCGCAGGTCTTGCGGCCATCATCGGTTACTTGGTCATGAACGTGACTCTAGGTACGGCTGTTGGTGTTACACCAGCCATGATCGGTGAAGTACCAGGTTATGCGAGCATCTTGGGTATTCCTACATTGAGTACAGGCGTGTTCGGGGGTATCATCATTGGTATTACCGCCGCGCTATGTTACAATCGATTTTTCAAAATCGAACTGCCGTCTTACCTCGGTTTCTTTGCAGGTAAACGATTTGTTCCCATTGTCACTTCAGTCGTTTCCCTCTTAATCGGGTTGCTTCTGGTGATCATCTGGCCTCCAATTCAAAATGGGCTGAATGCTGTATCTCACTTCATGGTAGATACAAGTCCGACATTATCGGCATTCATATTTGGAGTGGTAGAACGGTCACTTATTCCGTTCGGACTGCATCACATTTTCTATTCACCATTCTGGTTTGAATTCGGTGAATATGTGAACAAAGCTGGAGATGTCATTCGTGGTGACCAGCAAATCTTCTTCAATCAACTGCGTGATGGCGTGAACCTTACAGCGGGAACGTTCCAAGTTGGTAAATTCCCGTTCATGATGTTCGGTTTGCCAGCTGCGGCGCTTGCGATGTACCATGAAGCAAGACCGGAGCACAAAAAGTATGTTGCAGGGATCATGGGATCAGCTGCGCTGACTTCGTTCCTCACAGGGATTACAGAACCGCTTGAGTTCTCATTCCTGTTTGTAGCGCCAATCCTGTTTGCAGTACACTGTATCTTTGCAGGTTTGTCTTTCATGACAATGCAAATTCTTGGAGTCAAAATCGGGATGACATTCTCCGGTGGATTCATTGACTTCCTGATCTTCGGGATTATCCCGAACCGCACGCCTTGGTGGGATGTTATCATCGTAGGTTTGATTCTTGCAGTGATCTACTATTTCGGATTCCGCTTGATCATTCGCAAATTCAACCTCAAAACACCAGGTCGTGAAGAGGCGACACCTGAAACAACTTCGGGCGGTGGAGGCTCAGGTTCAACAGATGATCTGCCTCACAACATTCTTGCTGCATTCGGCGGACAAGAGAATATCAAACATCTGGATGCCTGCATTACTCGTTTGCGGATTGAAGTAAATGAGAAATCCAGTGTAAATAAAGATCGTTTGAAACAATTGGGTGCATCTGGCGTACTTGAAGTGGGTAATAATGTACAGGCCATCTTCGGTACACGTTCAGATACGATTAAATCCCAAATGCAGGATATCATTGCAGGACGGACACCGGCACCAGCAGCTGTGGCTAAGCCAGCTCCTGAACAGGAAAAGGCGCAAGGTGAAGAAGGCGAACGTATTATTGCGGAAGACATCGTTATGCCAGTTAACGGCGAATTGATGGATATCACAAACGTTCCTGATCCGGTCTTTGCTGAGAAAATGACAGGTGATGGCTTTGCTGTTCTGCCTCATGATGGCAAGATCACTTCTCCTGTATATGGTAAGGTGTTTAACGTATTTCCAAGCAAACATGCCGTGGGCATTATGTCTGACGGAGGCAAGGAAGTGCTTGTTCATATAGGTGTCAACACGGTGAAGCTGAAAGGACAGGGCTTCAACGTGCTCGTGCAGGAAGGCGACCTGGTATCTGCAGGACAGCCGATTATGGAAGTGGATCTGGAGTATGTGAAAGCTAATGCTCCGTCAATCATCTCTCCGATCATTTTCACCAACCTGCCAGAAGGCTCGACAGTAACGCTAACGAAAAGTGGGTTACTGAAAATTGGCGATCAGCCGATTATTGAGATAAAATAAGAAGTGTTACAACAATGGCAAGCAAGTGTAAATATATGCAATGCCTAAAACTAAATTATTGAAAGTGAGATGATTGTAATGCAACAAACATTCAGAATTACAGATGAAGATGGTATCCACGCACGTCCGGCGACAGCCCTGGTTAATACAGCAAACAAATTCAAAGGTGCAGAATCCTTTGCAGAAGCTAACGGTAAAAAAGTAACGTTGAAATCCATCCTGGGCGTACTTTCCCTTGGTCTGGAACAAGGCGACACTATCAGCATCATCGTTGAAGGCGAAGGAGAAGCTGAAGCTCTTCAAGCTCTGACAGACGTTATGGTTAACGAAGGGCTGGGCGAAATTAATGCTTAATGTTTCTGGGATCGCGGCTTCGGCGGGTATTGCTATCGCCAAGGCGTTTATCTTGGAGCATCCCAATTACTCTGTAGAAAAACGCGAAATCAACGACGTTGACGCAGAGATCGCGAAACTCGACTCAGCACTGGGCAAGTCCCAGGCTGAGCTTGAGGCGATCAAAGAGCGTACTTTACAAGAGCTTGGCGAGAAAAAAGCTGAGATTTTTGCTTCGCATTTGCTCATTCTGAATGACCCGGAACTGATTGATCCGGTTAAAGCGAAAATTGCAGATGATAAGGTTAATGCAGAATTCGCATTGAACGAAACAGCAACGCAATTTATCGAAATGTTCGAAAACATGAAGAGTGCTTACCTGCAGGAACGTGCTGCGGATATGCGTGATGTAACCAAACGTGTGCTAAATCACTTGCTTGGTATCGAATTCATGAGTCCGGCGGAGATCAGTGAAGAAGTGATCGTGCTTGCGGAGGATCTTACGCCTTCCGACACGGCTCAACTGAACCGTCAATATGTTAAAGGTTTCGCAACCAATATTGGTGGACGTACTTCTCACTCCGCGATCATGGCTCGTTCACTTGAAATTCCGGCTGTCGTTGGAACCAAGGACATTCTGGCTCAAGCGAAACAAGGTGATATGATTATCGTTGACGGTTTGGACGGTCACGTACTGGTTAATCCAACGGATGATGTGATTGCTGAGTATCGCTCCAAACAGGAACAGTACGATGCACAACGTGCCGAGTGGAGAAAACTGCGTGACGAGCCAACGGTAACGGTGGACAACGTTCATGTGGAACTGGCAGCCAACATTGGTACACCGAATGATGTTGCCGGTGTTCTGGAGAATGGCGGCGAGGCTGTAGGCCTGTACCGTACCGAGTTCCTGTACATGGGCAGAGACAAGCTTCCTTCTGAGGACATTCAGTATAATGCTTATAAGGCTGTACTGGAAAAAATGGAAGGCAAACCTGTTGTTGTTCGTACACTCGACATCGGTGGAGACAAAGAGCTTCCATATCTGGATCTGCCAAAAGAAATGAATCCATTCCTCGGTTTCCGCGCAGTTCGTCTGTGTCTGGACCGTTTGGACATTTTCCGTACTCAATTGCGTGCATTGCTGCGTGCAAGTGTACATGGTAATCTGCGTGTTATGTTCCCAATGATCGCAACACTGGGTGAATTCCGTGAAGCCAAAGCTGTCCTGCTCGAAGAGAAGGAAAAGCTGGTTGCTGAAGGTATTGCTGTTTCAGACAGCATCCAACTGGGAATCATGGTCGAAATTCCTTCGACTGCGGTTCTGGCAGATCAATTTGCCAAAGAAGTGGATTTCTTCAGTATCGGAACGAACGATCTGATTCAATACACCATGGCTGCTGACCGTATGAACGAGCGTGTGTCGTATCTGTATCAACCATACAACCCTGCTATCTTGCGTTTGGTTAAAATGGTAATTGATGCAGCGCACCGTGAAGGCAAATGGGTTGGCATGTGTGGAGAGATGGCCGGAGACGAAACAGCAATTCCATTGCTGCTCGGTCTCGGACTGGATGAGTTCAGCATGAGCGCAACATCCATTCTGCCAGCTCGCAGTCAGATCACCAAGCTGTCCCGTGCAGACATGCAAGAACTTGCTGCCAAAGCACTGGATATGCAAACGGCTGAACAAGTCGTTGAATTGGTTCAAAGCATTCAAGCGTAATGTAATTTTACGGGGTTTCCACCCGATTTTAAGGGTTTCTTTTTCCGATAAAAAAGCTGCAGTCGTGCAGCGATTTTGCCGGTATCTGTTGTTATAGCAGATACCGGCTTTTTTTGTTCTGAGCCGGTATTTCTATTGTAAGGTTTGTCTTAAGCAGACGGAATCAATAAAAGAAGACACAGCAACAGCGGCTTAGAGCTAGGCTGTTACTGTGTCTATATGTGCCGATATCGGAATTGCGTTTTTTTGTCAGACTGTTTTAACTGCAAGCGCAGTTCAATACAGGTTTACGGGCTGCTGTTGTTTCATCCAGACGGGTAACCGGTGTGCTATAAGGGGCATTGAGTACCAGTTCAGGTGTCTCTTCTGCTTCCTTGGCAATACGAATCATCGTATCGATGAACCCATCAAGGGTTTCTTTGCTCTCGGTTTCCGTTGGTTCAATCATGATGCACTCCTCCACGTTCAGTGGGAAGTACACGGTTGGCGGGTGATACCCAAAATCAAGCAATCGTTTGGCAACATCCAGTGTACGTACACCGTACTGCTTCAACCCCCGGCCAGACATAACAAATTCATGTTTGCATACGCCTGGATACGGAATCTCGTAGTAAGGTGCGAGACGAGCCATCATGTAGTTGGCATTGAGCACCGCACATTCAGATACCCGACGTAAGCCTTCAGGTCCATAAGTACGAATGTAGGCATAGGCGCGGACCAGAATACCGAAGTTACCATAGTACGCTTTGACCCGGCCAATGGATTGATCACCTTCACGATCCAATGCATATATACCCTCATCATTTTTGATGACCATCGGTTTCGGCAGAAATGGAATCAAGCGGCTCTTCACGCCAACCGGGCCGGCACCAGGTCCACCTCCGCCGTGCGGAGTACTCATTGTTTTGTGCAAATTCAGATGCACCACATCGAAGCCCATATCGCCAGGCCGAGTGATGCCCATAATGGCATTGGAGTTGGCTCCATCGTAGTACAGCAGGCCACCTGCCTGGTGCACAATGGAGGCAATCTCCTGAATGTCTTTTTCAAAAAGGCCGAGTGTGTTCGGGTTAGTCAGCATGAGCGCTGCGGTGTCCGAACCAACAGCTGCGCGAAGTGCGTCCAGATCCACCAGCCCGTCTGCGCGGGAAGGGATCGTTACCGTTTCGAAACCTGCTACGGTTGCACTTGCCGGGTTGGTCCCGTGAGAAGAGTCCGGTACGATAACTTTTGTACGCTGTTCACCACGGCCTTCGTGGTAGGCGCGGATCATCATGAGCCCGGTCCATTCGCCATGTGCACCAGCGGCAGGTTGCAGCGTAACGGCGTCCATACCGGTTAGTCCGGCAAGGTCATTTTGCAACGTGTAGAGCAGCTCAAGTGCACCTTGAATGCTGGATTCGTGCTGATAGGGGTGAATTTTGGCGAACCCGTTGTAACGGGCCACATCCTCATTAATCTTCGGATTATATTTCATCGTACAAGAACCCAGTGGATAGAATCCGTTATCTACCCCGAAATTACGACGAGACAGGGCAGTGTAGTGGCGAATGACGTCAACTTCAAAAACCTCAGGCAATGCTGCTGCTTCAGACCGGAGCAATTCCCGGGGAATCAGGGAATCCACAGCTTGACGGGGAACGTCGCATTCAGGCAAGGAATAAGCGACCCGACCCGGACTGCTGAGTTCGAAAATCAACGATTGCTCCGGTGCTGGAGAGGCAGTCTGATTAGTGACTGTTGTGATAGTTTCAGGTTGGCCCGAAGTGGAGATAGAGGTTACCGTTTCAGATTGTCCTTGTGCCGATGTTGTCGTTGTCTTTGTTGTCGTTTCCTGAGTCACAGCGATCCCTCCAATACACGTGCGAATTCATCGATCTCTTCCTTACTGCGTCGTTCCGTAACCGCAATCAGCATATGTCCGGCGAGCTCTGGATAATCACGTCCAAGTTCATACCCGCCAATGAAACCTGCATCGAGCAATTTCAGTTGCAGTGGTTCCACGTTTGTTCCTTGAGGCAGTTGGATCACAAACTCATTGAATGTAGGGGCGGTAAATGTAAGAGAGACGCCTGGAATTGCGGTAAGCGTGTTAAGGGCATAATGGCTCTTTTGCAAATTCAGATCAGCGACGTCGATCATGCCTTGTTTACCCATAATAGACATATAGACAGAGGCGCTCAGCGCGAGTAACGCCTGGTTGGAACAGATGTTGGACGTCGCCTTTTCCCGGCGGATATGCTGTTCCCGTGCTTGCAGCGTGAGTACAAAACCACGCTTGCCGTTGCGGTCCGTTGTCTGGCCTACAATTCGGCCAGGAATCCGACGCATATGAGCCTGGGATACGGCGAAGTATCCGCATGTTGGGCCGCCGAGTGAAGCGGCGATACCAAGGGGCTGTGCATCGCCAACAACGATGTCAGCACCCAGCTTGCCTGGGGCTTCCAGCAGACCCAGCGATAGCGGGTTGGCGCTGACCACGAGCAGGCTCTTGTGCGCATGCGCAAGGTCTGCGGCCTGTTTTACATTTTCCACGGCGCCGAAGAAGTTCGGGCTCTGGATCATGACGGCTGCGGTGTCATCGGAAACGGCGGCTTGCAGGGCATCCCAGTCTGTTACTCCATTTTGATATCCAATCTCAACAATCTCCAGATTGAGGCCGTGTGCGTAAGCTTGCAATACCTGACGGGACTCAGGGTGCACGGTACGTGACACAATCAGCTGTTTGCGGCGGGTTGCTGCTGCGGCCAGATTGCCTGCTTCCGCAAATGCAGTTGCACCATCGTACATGCTGGCATTGGCTACGGCCATGCCTGTTAACTCACAAATGTAAGATTGAAACTCGAAAATCGCCTGCAATTCTCCTTGGCTGATCTCGGGTTGATAGGGTGTATAGGCAGTGTAGAACTCGGAACGGGAGATGACATGATTAATGACAGAGGGAACGTGGTGATCGTAAATGCCTGCGCCCAGGAAGCTGGCGTGTGTCTCGAAGTTGGCATTGGCTCCCGCCTGCTTCGACATATGACGTGTCAGTGCATATTCATCCAGTTTGGAGGAAACGGGCAGTTCACCCTGATAGCGAATCTCCTGTGGAATGTCATGGAACAGATCCTCAATCGTTTCCACACCGATGGTTGCCAACATGGCACTCTGATCCTGCTCGGTCATGGGAATGTAGCGATGCTTGCTCATGCTTGATCAGCTCCTTGAGTAGGTGTCTTTGATTCACGTGTCCGTTTATGAAAAGGGGTCTTCACGACCTCGGCTTTTAGTTTCTTGCCACGAATCTCAATCTCCAGCGGGGTACCCAATGCAGCATATTTGCTGTCAATCAAGGCCAGCCCCAGATTACGTTTCAACGTAGGCGACTGGGTGCCTGTGGTCACTTCACCAATCTGCACGCCTTCGGCGTAAATGGGATAATGAGGGCGAGGGATGCCGCGCTCCAGTACTTCGATGCCGACCAGCTTGCGGGCAGGCCCATCATTTTTTTGCTGCAACAAGGCTTCATGTCCGATAAACGGGCCTGCATTTAGCTTCACAAACATGCCAACGCCAGCCTCCAGCGGTGAGATGGTTGCAGACAATTCCTGTCCATACAGAGGAAGCTTGGCTTCAAAGCGCAGCGTATCCCGAGCTCCTAGTCCAGTCGGAACGAGTCCGTGACCTTCTCCGGCTTGCATCAATCCGTTCCAGACCTCAGCGGCTTGTTCTGCAGGAACGTATAGCTCAAAGCCATCTTCACCCGTGTATCCGGTGCGGGATAACAGCAATGTAACGCCACATACCTTCGCATTTGCCACAAAGCGGAAAGGCTCAATCGATGACACATCGGTGTCTGTCACCGTTCTGAGAATATCCACTGCCAGCGGACCTTGCAGAGCAAGCAGCGCCGTTTGATCCGAATCATTGGTCATCGTTACGCCTGGCGTCATGTGCTGTTGCAGCCAAGCCCAGTCCTTGTCGATGTTGGAGGCGTTAACGACCAGCATATAATGCTGGTCTTTCAGTTTATAGATCAGCAGATCATCGACCACGCCGCCATCCGGATAACACATTAACGTGTATTGGACCTGACCGGGAACGAGTGTTGTTACATCATTGGTGGTCATGTGCTGTAAAAAAGCTTCCGCGTGTTCACCTTGGACGGTGAATTCGCCCATGTGGGATACATCAAATAATCCGGCACGTTCTCGCACCGCTTCATGCTCTTTCTGAATTCCACTGAATTGTACCGGGAGCTCCCAACCGCCAAAATCAATGCATCGTACGCCTTCATATTGCTGATAGAGTGGAAAGAGTGGGGTTCTAAGCAAATCGGACATCCAATCACCTCGTCATGGGCCGTCAACCGGCCGAGTGTATAACCGTGGATCAATGAATCTGGCATCACATTTTATTATAAAAGTAAGGCAAGGACGCTATAGGCAGCGCCGCTCTATAACCTGTTTTCGTTTTTTTGGGAAAAAGGAAAAGGACAGGCCAAAGAACCGGCATGCCAGAAGCACGCTGTATTCTTAGGCTCTGTCCTTGGTACCTGAGAGTTACCCCGCCGCCTGATGCAGCAGGTTTCCCCTTGGGTGATCATAACGCCCGCACAGGGCGAATAGATGCTCTCCAGAGTTGCGTCCCGTAAAAGTCCTTTTGCCTGAGAGATTCACCTCCGCTTGTCGGTGGTTTACTCCTTCGGCGTTACCGCATGTACACCCTGATTCGGGTGTCAAGGGTAATCTCTCCCTTTACATTCATCCGCGGGTATTGCATAGACCAATTAAACACATTGACTACTCTCATTAAAGCCTGAATCGTCTATTGATGTCAAGAACGATATCATAGAAATGAATAAAAAAACCGAATGATATTTTTATTTTATTTCTTAATGTTCGTCTATTTATAAAGATCGCGCTTACTTTTCTAATATTCACCATTATATGTAGGGAGGGCCCATTTGAGTTACAGGTATATAAGGAAGAAAATCAAATAAATTGTGAGGTATCTTGACATTTGAATCGAAAATATCATACGCTATGTTCTGGGAAAAAGGTTAAGGTCAAAGAAACGCATGCACTCATTAATGAAAAGCGAGGCGGATATCGATGAGCGAATTGAAAAGTGATTTCCTGTACAGTGAAGAGCACGAATGGGTGCAGACCGTTGGGGAGGATACCGTACGTATTGGCATTACCGAGTTCGCGCAGCATCAGCTGGGTGACATTGTGTTTGTAGAATTGCCTGACCTGGAATCGGATGTAAAAGCGGAAGACAGTATTGGAACGATTGAATCCGTCAAAACCGTTTCAGATTTGTTTTCTCCTGTCAGTGGAACGATTATTGCTGTGAATGATGCATTGCAGGATTCCCCGGAGCTGGTTAACAACTCTCCTTATGAGGAAGGCTGGATGATCGAGATTCGTGTTGAGGGCGACCTGACAGCAGCACTATCCACATTGATGAATGCGGATGCGTATCGTAAACATACGGAGTAATATGAAGGTATAATTCACCGGTTGGATCGAGAGCTATAGCTTGATGTAAAAGTCCGTTTAGCGTGAAAAAAATGAAATGATTGTTTATAGATCCGGATGGTGATACTGCTTATTCGGAGAATACTTGGGCGCAATGGCTTCACCTGGGAGAGGGTGAGGTGATTGCGCTTTTTTGCCGTTGTTAAATGATGAATGGGATGGAATGTTTATCACTCTAATGTGATCCAATATCATTTCTAAATTAAATAGAAATGGCTCGTTTAAATAGAATATATTTACCATTTTATTTGTCATTAAAATGGGCTAATTCGTGGGTATGATACATGAAAGGGAATAACAGGTTCCATTCCATATACAAGGTCAAACGTTAGAAAATCCTTTAAATTTAAATCTTGTCATCAACGTTCATGACGGAAGTAGGTTTTCATTTCGTTGTAGAAGATACCGTTTTCATTTACGATATGGTTGTAAATTAAGATTTATTGCAGATTTGTACCTTTGTTCGTCTGGATCATCGTTGTCAAAATTCAGTGGAATTAAGGTTTAATATGTTGAGGAGGTTTTCAGTATGAGTTCAGTGGACGCAAAGTCCGAGAAAAGCGGAGGAATACGGGTCGGCGTTCAGAAGTTTGGACGTTTCCTGAGTGGTATGGTTATGCCAAACATGGGTGCATTTATCGCCTGGGGTCTAATTACGGCATTGTTCATTCCAAAAGGATGGTTCCCTAACGCAGATTTTGCATTGCTGGTTGATCCAATGATCAAATATTTGCTGCCTTTGCTTATCGGTTACACAGGCGGTACCATGGTACACGGCCAACGTGGTGGTGTAGTCGGTGCAATTATGACCATCGGGGTTATTGTCGGCAGTGACATTCCAATGTTCCTTGGAGCCATGATAGCCGGACCATTGGGAGCCTGGGTCATTAAAAAATTTGACAAGGCTGTTGATGGCAAAATCAAATCAGGGTTTGAGATGCTGGTTAACAACTTCTCCGCTGGTATTATTGGTGGGATTTTGGCCCTTCTAGCCCTTAAAGGCATCGGGCCTTTTGTTGAAGCAATTAGCAAGGTGTTATCGGCCGGGGTAGAAGCTTTGATGAATGCTGGACTTCTCCCGCTGGTCAATTTGATCATTGAGCCAGGAAAAGTATTATTCCTGAACAATGCGATCAACCATGGGATTTTGACGCCAATTGGTACGGATCAAGCAAGAGAACTGGGTCAATCCGTATTATTCATGCTTGAATCCAATCCAGGACCTGGACTCGGCATTTTGCTGGCATACTGCTTCTTCGGTCGCGGATCAGCCAAATCTTCCGCTCCAGGTGCTGTAATCATCCATTTCTTTGGCGGGATTCACGAGATTTATTTCCCTTACATTCTGATGAGACCGATACTGATTCTGGCTGCAATGGCTGGTGGTGTAGCGGGTACATTGACCTTCATGCTGACTGGAGCTGGTTTGGTGTCAGCACCGTCACCGGGAAGCATCATTGCATACTCGTTGTTAACACCTAAGGGTGGATATCTTGGCATGTTTGCAGGGGTAGCCGTAGCTGCAATCATCTCGTTCCTCGTAGCATCTATACTGCTCAAAACAGGTAAACAGAAGGACGACGAAGATCTGGACAGTGCGTCCAACCGCATGAAGGATATGAAAAATCAGGGCAAAACAGGCAACCTCACTGTTGATAAAGACAATCGGGAAGCTGACCGTGCAGCCGATATTGCTTCTTCGGCAGTAAAAACGGATATCAATAAAATTGTATTCTCCTGTGATGCAGGGATGGGTTCGAGTGCCATGGGGGCCTCCATTCTGCGCAAGAAAATGAAGGCAGCCGGTGTGGATGTTGCTGTAACCAATACGGCGATCAGTGAGATTCCACAAGATGCCGACATCGTCATCACACAGAAAACATTGACTGACCGGGCCAAATCCGTGGCTCCAAATGCAGAGCATATTTCCATCGATAACTTCCTGAAGAGTCCTGAATATGAGGCACTGGTGGAGCGCCTCAAATCCGACTCCTGATGAGTAATATTACAAGGAGACAGCGTGAAATCGTGGAGTTCCTGCTGGAGCATCCGCATGAGGTAACTGCTGGCGATATAGCTGTTGCGGTCAAAGTAAGCACTCGTACCGTACATCGGGAGTTGCAGATGATTGAACAATGGCTTGAGCCCCTTGGTATGAGATTGGAAAAAAAATCGGGAACCGGGGTTCGAATTGATCCCGGTTCCGATGATTTGGCCGTATTGCGTCAACAACTTGAGCTTAACGAATATGTGGAGTTTACGCCCGAAGAGCGTAAACTCTTCATGCTTTGTATTTTGCTGGATGAAGCCGAGCCTGTGAAGCTGCTTGCGCTGGCCTCAGATCTGAAGGTAACCGTGTCGACGGCAAGCAATGATCTGGACGATCTGGAGCCGCGCATTCAGCTGGCTGGCTTGAAGTTGGTTCGCAGGCGTGGATACGGGGTCAAAATCAATGGAAGCGAGCTGGCTCATCGCATGGCTATTTCCGCGCTTGCTCTTGAATATCTGGATGAATCCGATTTGTTCGGTAGACAAGCGGAGCATGGAGTTTCCAAAGTAAACAGCAAGCTTCTGGAAATGATAGGGCATGAGGATGTACTTACGGTCGAAAATGCATTATGGCAGCCGGATATTGAGTGGTTGGAAAATATACCGGAGCGTCAATACATGAAGCTGCTGATCCAATTGTCTGTAGCGGTTGTGCGGATTCGCAAAGGCTTTGGCATAGGTCGGGGTACTCAACAGGACAAAAAAGACGTTGGAATGCCTCTACATGGTGAGCAGAAGGTGCCGGAATATTTAGCTTCCAGACTGTGCGGTGTTCTATCTGCCCAACTTGGGCTGGAGTTTGTGAGCGAGGAGCAGGCTTATTTTCACAGGCTGCTGATTGAAATCGCGCAATCGATTCATTCCTCGCGTCTGCTGCCCGTAGACGATCTGGTCTTACTTGACATGGTTCGTTCCCTCACAGATCGGATGCAGCAGAAAACTCATTATTCGTTCCATGAGGATCGTATGCTCCGTGAAGGTCTGATTGCCCATATGGAGCCGGTGCTGGAACGAATGGATGGGCGGCAGCTCATCCGTAATCCGCTGCTTCAACAGATCCGCAAGGATTATGAATCACTGTTTGAGGATGTAAAGTTAGCGGTGCGAGAGGCTTGGCCCCATACGGATGTGCCGGACGAGGAGATCGGATTTTTGGTGATGCACTTCGGTGCTTCCATTGAACGGCTGCGTGTGCTGAAACGTGAGATCAGAGCAGTCGTCGTCTGTACGAGTGGGATCGGATCTTCACGGATGTTATCGAGCCGTCTGTCCAAGGAAATTCCCGAGATTCGGATTGTGGACAGTGTGTCCTGGTATGAAGCCGCACGTATACCGAAGACGGAATATGATCTGGTTCTCTCTACTGTGGATCTGCCGATGGATAAACATCAATACTACAAGGTGAGTCCACTGCTGACGGCAGAAGAAAGTGAACGTTTAAGGCACTTCATCAGGACAACGACGCTTCAGCGGGAACATAGCCCCCCACCTGAAGCTGAGTTAAGGACAATAGGACGAATTGCCGATCCAGTTGGACTGGAAGCAACCCTGATTGAAATCGTACAGATTATCGGCAAGTTTCAGGTGTTCCCGTTGGATAATCAGGAGATCGGATTTTTTGACACGGCCTACGCGATGTGCAGTGTTTTACATCAATCCGGTGTGTTAAATAATCCAGAAGAGATTGCCAGGCTGCTGGAGGAGCGTGAAGCGATTGGAAGCCAGAAAATTCCTGGGACTTCCCTCGCTTTGTTTCATACACGCAGTGATGGCATTCACAGTCCATCCATTACACTGTTCCAACTGACAGAGCCGCTTCTACGCACGACGGAAGACCCGACAGGTGTCAGCCATGTGCTCTTGATGCTAGGACCCAGACAGTTATCGAAGGAAAGCTTGGAGGTACTGAGTGAGATCAGTGCACTATTGTTGCAGGAAGAAATGATCACTTTACTTGAAAAAGGCAACCGGGATGATCTTATTCATTACTTGTCCCAAGAACTTGCGGGATTTTACCGCAGCAAAACCGAAATTGGAGGTATTCAAACATGAGTGTGTTAACTAAAGATAAAGTCATCATGAATGCAACGGCTCAGGACAAATACGAAGCGATTCGTATGGCAGGTCAAATTTTGAAAGATGCGGGACATATCACCGCTGAATACATTGACAAAATGCTGGAGCGTGAAGAGATTGTCTCCACGTATGTCGGCAACGGACTTGCAATTCCACATGGCACGAAGGAATCCAAATCATTCATTTTGTCCACAGGTATATCGGTGATTCAGTTCCCGCAAGGTGTTGATTTTGGGGAAGAGAAAGCGTATATGGTCATTGGTATCGCCGCTCAAGGTGGAGAACATATGGAGATCCTGACCAGCATCGCAGTCATCTGTGCCGAGGAAGAGAACATGGAAGCTTTGCGTCATGCTCAAACCGCTGAAGAAGTCATCACTATTTTGGAAAGCGAAATGGAACTATGAAGGCCCTTCACTTTGGAGCAGGTAATATTGGACGTGGCTTTATCGGGTTGATTCTGTCCCGTGCAGGCTACAATGTCGTTTTCTCGGACGTTAACCAGGAGCTGGTTAAGGCTCTAGAGCAGCGTGGAGAGTATACGGTTGAACTGGCTAACGAGGCCAAGGATCTGGAGACAGTTACCGGTGTGAGTGCAATCGATGGAACCAATCTGGATACCGTTGCTCAGAACGTTGCAGAAGCTGAACTGATCACAACCGCTGTGGGTGTGAACATTCTGAAACATATTGCTCCGGGTATTGCAAAAGGACTTACGTCCAGACTGGGAACGGGTGATGTCTTCCAGCCGCTTCACATTATTGCCTGTGAAAATGCAATTGGAGCCAGCACGCAGTTGAAAGAACATGTATATGGTCTACTTGATGAGCGTACTCGCCAGCTTGCGGATCAGTACGTGTATTTCCCGGACTCTGCCGTGGATCGGATTGTGCCGATTCAGCATCATGAAGATCCATTGCATGTACAGGTAGAGCCTTTCTATGAATGGGTTGTTGACCGTTCACAAATGGCCCCTGCATTCAAACCGGTTGAGGGTGTAATGTATGTGGATGATCTGGAGCCTTATATCGAACGGAAGCTGTTTACCGTAAACACCGGACACTGTATTGCTGCCTATATTGGATATGTGAACGGGTATGATACGATTCAGAAGGCTATTGCCGATGAAAAAGTCAAATCCATCGTATATGGTGCCTTGCAGGAAACCGGAGCTGTTTTGGTGAAGCGTTTTGGATTCAATGCCGACGATCATCAGTTGTACATTGCCAAAATATTGGAACGGTTCGTTAACCCGCATCTGACGGACGAAGTAACTCGTGTAGGACGTTCGCCGCTGCGGAAACTGTCCCCGAATGATCGTCTGGTTCGCCCGGCTCTCCAGGCTTACGAGTATGGAACGGAGACAACACATTTGGCAATGGGTATGGCGGCTGCTTGCAAGTTTGACATTTCCGAAGACCCAGAAGCAGTGGAACTCCAGACTACGATCCAGCAAAAAGGGATTGAAGCAGCACTCAGCCAGTATACGTCCATGGATGAGAGTCATCCTGTACTGAAGCAGGCTGTAGCGCATTATCAACAAATGCAGAAGTAACGGTCTGTATTTCAATACAAAATCATATCGATAGAAGAAGAGCCTCACAGGGTTAACTGTGGGGCTCTTTATTTTGCTCTTTCTTCTTTTTATACGTATCCAGACATGCCTCGCAGATGCAGGACTTCCTGCGCTGTTCTGCCGGAATGGGGTCAAATACCCCTTCTGGGAACACAGCCCGGTTACACCAGCATTCTGAATGAGGACGACCAGCGGCATAGGAGCAACCATTGGCCTCACCGCATAAAGGACATACAAGAACTTCTGGAGTGACTTTCTTTGTATCCTGCTCAACAGACATACGAGTCTTCCTTCCCCGATAAATTTCTAACCACGAACGATCGACAGGTTTATTCAAGTATAGCAACTCAATCCATTATATCAATCCTGTGGTTATTCTTCAGGGGGCAATTCAATCTTCAATCCTTCCACATGCTTGCGACTCATCAGTTTGCGTTTTTTGCGGTTCTCTTTGGTCTCCAGCACGATGTCGAGGTCATAGTCGTCGCCCGGATAAAGTTCCTGTGCAGAAATATGCAAAGTCAGGCGTTTCTTGTGAATTTTGACTTTACGTCCACGCAGCATGACTCCGATATTTCCGCGACTGTCCTCCACATCACAGACGATGCCTGACTGGTTCAGATAAGCTGCATAGACGCGATCCCCTTTTCGGAATGCTTTAACAGGGGCGGTGGGTTCTAATGTTTCAGGCCGATCAGCAAATTTCTTTTTTGTTCCAGTCTGTACGGGCGGACTGACAGGTTTCATCATGTTCCTTGTTTCATTCAATCGTTCTTGTTCAACCGTGCTGTTTGTTTGTGATGACGTTGAACTTACATTAGGCACGGATGGAGAGGAGATGGAAGAGACACTTTGCGGGACACCCTGATCTGAGATGAGCTTGGATCGCTCAATAATGCGCTGTGGCATACCCAATTTCAGTGCAATGGAGTAGGCATAGCTGTCCCCGGCTTCTCCGATCCGCAATCGATAAAGAGGTTGAAGAGAGACCGTATCGAATTCCATTCTTGCATTCTCAAATCCAGGCGTGGCTGCAGCAAAATGTTTGATTTCCCCAAAATGGGTTGTAGCGATAACGGTAGCTCCACGGCTGTGCAGCTCCTCCAGCATGGCGATCGAGAGTCCCACTCCCTCACCGGGATCGGTACCGGAGGCCATCTCGTCAATAAGCACAAGCGTCGATGAATCGGCTTGCTCCAGGATGCCAATCATGTTGCGAATATGTGCAGAAAAGGTACTAAGTGCTTGCTCCAGGCTCTGTCCATCACCGATATCCACAGCAATTTCATGATACACGGCCATCTCGCCATCTTCAGCGACAGGCACAAGCAGACCGGATTGCATCATCAATGTCAGCAGACCCAATGTTTTGAGTGCAACCGTTTTGCCACCCGTATTCGGCCCTGTAATGATTAGTGAGGAATACGTCTGACCAATTGCAAAATCAAGCGGAACCATGGATGCGCCCATAAACGGATGGCGGGCATGATGAAGCCGAACCCGTCCATTGGCATTGACACGTACAGTCCGTCCGTCCATGGTCGCCGCATATTTCGCTTTGGCGAACAGGAAATCCAGAATTCCTACCGTTTCCGTGTTTAGTGAGATTTCTCGATTATAAGACTCTGCAAGAGAGGTTAAGTCACCGAGTATTTTCATCTCCTCCCGTGATTCCTCGGCTTGCAGTGAAGCCAGCTCCATTTGCAGACCTACTAATTCAGCAGGTTCAATATATACGGTTTGGCCACTTCCCGATTCATCCAGCACACTGCCTTTAACGTGTTTGCGGAATTCTTTCTTAATGGGCAGCACTGTTCTTCCACCACGCTGACTAATCACATTTTCCTGCATGATGGAGCGGTGTTTGCTTATTAGCGAATCCAGCTTGCGCTTCATTCGTTCCTCGTTCACCGTCATTTTTTTACGAATACGTATCAGCTCCTTGCTCGCCTGATCCTGAATGCGTCCACTATGGATACAGCGTTCAATCTCGCTCAGCAGGGATTCCATCCATATCATGGATGAAGCGTAGCGACTTACTGTGGGTGCCACTTCGGATTTGCCTTCCATGTATTTCATCAGCTGTGCACAGCTGCGCAGAAACTGGGCAAGATGGCTGAAATCACGTTCCGTAAATAAATAACCGGTACCTAGCAGATCCATAATGGTCTCCATGCCATCCAGTGATGGAATGGGCACACTGGCGCCGTTACGAATCAAAGCAGCCGCTTCAGCGGTCTCTTCCAGACGCATTTGAATCAGAGGAGCGTCCACCATTGGCTTCATGTCTCTTGCGTAACGTTTGCCTAAATAGGATAGGGCACAGGCGGCAACGTTTTTTTGAATTTGGGGATAACCCAGACTGGTTAACGTTTTTTCATTCATGCTTGATCTCTCCTTGGATATAAAATGGAATTTCGGTTAAAGCGATGGAACATATTCCTGGAAAACGCAAAAAGGGCGGAGAATGAACAAACGTCATTCTCCGCCCTTAACGTACGGGAAAGTAGGGCCCGTTATAGGTCTATACAAAAAAATCCACGCTGAACACAGCGCGGAAATAGACCCGGACAAGTACAATCCCGGAGGCGATTTATGATATCCGCTGTTCTTAACTAAGTACAGGGTAATGGCGCATCATGAAACACACGTATGCCACAAGGCACAAGTGAATCGAAGGCCAAACTCCTGAATATGAAACTTGTTAGTTAAGAACGCTCACCGACATCAAAATCTCTCCTTTGATTGAGGAATATGCATTCAATATAAACTGGAAATTGCCTTGAAGTCAACCTTCAAGAATAAATAGTGGACTTGAATAACAATGGGTTTTAAAATAACAATAGTAAATTAATCCAATGAAAGCGATATTATACATACGTTTTGCATTCGATCGGGAAGTGATTTCGAAATCGTTCTCGTTCAAATCACGCAAAATGCACAAAGGAGGATGCTCTATTTGCCTAAATACCTGCTGCGTTTGCTCTGTTTTACGATGATTCTCGGAGCCCTTCCGGTCATTGTTATTGGTTCAGTCTCCTATTCGATTGCTTCACGTGACATTGAGCAGAAGGTGCGGGAGAGTAATTTGCAGATTCTGCATCAGACCCAAATGCGGGTAGAACAAGTGTTGCGCAGCCTGCAATTATCGTCCATCCAATATGTGAATTCTCCCTTGGTATTACAAGCGATGAAAAAACCGCTGGACAGCAGCGAATTTCAGGAAATTCGTGATCTGACTTCCGGATTTAATAATCTGCAATCGGTTACAAATATCGATCAGGCCTACCTTGTGAATCTGGATGAAGACTGGGTTGTTTCGATGCGATCCTTTGGAAAATTGGATGATTTCAGTATTCGGGACCGGATAGGCTCTTATTTGAAATATACAAACAGCCTGTTCTGGGTAACGCAAAATGTGAGTTCAACCAAAGAAAGTGTGGCGGGATCGGCGGAAGTTGGTGAAGCGACACCAGAACACTCGCCTACCCTTATTTCATCCGACAACGTGGTCAGCATGGTATTCAAGATTCCGATGATACCAACGAATGTGAAACCCAAGGGATTTCTGGTTATAGACATAGCCGATACAGAGCTAAGTACATTTCTAAGCCGAAATCCGAATTCAGGGGATATGTACGTCCTTGATCGGGAGCAGAAATATTTTCTCAACGATACAGAACAAGATGGGAAATACGACACGCTGAATCAGGAAATCCACGAAAAGGTACAAACGACGGGACAGTCGGAGGGTTTCTTCAGCGCAGAGGTGGAAGGAAGCCAGGTGGCGGTTAGCTACAGGCAGTCCCCACTTAATGGCTGGTTGTATGTATCTGTTGTATCGCTGAGTCAGATAACCGCCCAGTCGCAGAAAATTGCATTGGTTACAGGTGTGGCTACGCTGGTCATGTTATGTTTAACGGGACTAGTAGCCTTTTATGGCAGTCGCAAGATGTACTCTCCCATTTCCAGACTTCTGCAGTTTACGAAAGGACTGGATTCTCCTATGGCTCCGTCGGGACGCCGCCAGGATGAATTTATATACATTGAAGAGCGATTATCGACCTTGTTCAGCTCGGAGAAAACGATGCGTGAGCAGATGAAGGGCCAACATGTTCATTTGCAGGAATTTTTTATGACCAAACTGCTTACAGGCAAAATATCGGAAGATGACTTCAGATATCAGGGTCAGTTATACGATTTTCCAACCTCATGGTCTAGACTTGGGGTACTTACACTTCAGATTGATACTCTTGAAGGGACAAGATATGAAGAGCAGGACCGGGATCTGCTGCTGTTCGCGTTAAACAATATGGTCGGTGAGCTGCTGCCCTCTGAGATTCGTTTCGCACCTGTCATGATTGATGACGCCCAGGTTACGGTATTGGCATCCGTGTTGGATGATGAAGTACAACTAAAAGAGTGGATGCACACTCAAGCGGAATTGATTCGTGAGCGGGTCGTGACCTATCTGAATCTGCCTGTAAGTATCGGTATTAGTCGCTACTATTCTGCAATAGGTGATTCACCAAGGGCTTACCAGGAGAGTCGTGAGGCGCTGCAAGGCAGGGTAAGTCTGGGCAGCCGTATTATTTTGCATTATGAGGATATTCAGCCGCGCGGTCAGACGGAGGCAGCGTTATATACACAGCTCAGGATGATTGAAGACCAGTTGGCTTCTGCACTCAAGCAAGGGGACGAGGAGAAAACCGATGCGTACTTTAAGCAATACCTCGGTCTGCTCGCAGACAAGAAGCTGCACTTCAGCGAATACCCCGTTATCATGGTTCAGCTGTTGTCCCGTGTGTATCAGCTTGTTCAGGAGCAGGGTGGGAATGTTGCGGAAGTGTTGGGCGAAAAGGCCTCTATGGCTCGACTGCTGAAGTTGTCCACATTGGATGAAATGACGAACTGGTTCCGCAAATGTTTATTTCAACCCGTCATTCGATTCTGGCGCGAACAGGAAGAGTCTCAATATTTGAATATTGCCCGGCGCATGATTCGGCTGATCGAAGAGCGATATGATCGCGAATTGTCGCTGGAAGCTTGCGCAGAAGAACTGAATTTTCATCCGGTTTATTTGAGCCGTGTGTTCAAGAAGGAGGCTGGTGTGAACTTTACGGAATACCTTGCCGAATACCGGATGGAAAAAGCCAAAACCTGGCTGCAGACGACCAATCTGAAAATATCGGAAATTGCCGAGAAACTCAATTACACCAACCCTACCGCTTTTATCCGTACATTTCGTAAAATTACGGGAACCACCCCCGGAAAATACCGGGAGCAGCAGCGATAAAAGAAACCTGCTCTGCCTGCCATGGCAGGCAGGTTTTTCTTTGTTTCAGGGTCAGCCTTTATTCTGCGTTTGAAGCAGAGTTAAGACAGGAATATCGGAGGTTAAAAGTGGTTCATTCAGGGGAGCAGCCCAGAATTACAAATGCCTTAAACCCTTGCTGCATAAGGGAAAACAAGAAGCTAAAACGAGACGATAGCCAGTTACCCGTTTATCCTCCACAATGAAGACATGAATTCAGGAAGTGATATTTTGTAATCGTTTCCAATGTGGGGAGGAAGACACTATGAAAGCCGAAACGGCGGCTCGGACACGACCCGCTACCCGCAGTGACAAAAACCTGCTGTGGAGGGACATCATCAAAAACCGGTGGCTCTATATTATGTTGATACCGGGCGTGCTTTACTTTGTTATTTTCAAATACATACCCATGTACGGCATTACGATGGCTTTTCAGGATTACACGCCTTACAAGGGCATTCTGGGCAGCGACTGGGTAGGGTTCAAGCACTTCCAGCGTTTCTTCGGGGAACCGCAGTTCTGGACTTTATTCCGGAATACGTTTTTGTTAGCGATTTATAATATGGTGTTCTTCTTCCCGCTGCCAATTGTATTGGCACTCATGATGAATGAAGTTCGCCGTGAAAGGTTCAAACGCTTTGTTCAGACGCTGGTATATGTTCCGCACTTTGTTTCCTGGGTTGTTGTGGTTGGTGTGTTCTACATGCTCTTCACAACCGAGGGTGGAGCTATTAACGAATTACTTTATAACCTGACGGGACAAAAAGTAGCTTTTCTGCTTGAGCCCGGCTGGTTTCGAACCATGATTGTTGGACAATCCATCTGGAAAGAGGTAGGCTGGGGCACGATTATTTTCCTGGCGGCACTCTCCGGTGTAGATACACAGCTCTATGAAGCTGCACGGATGGATGGTGCCAATCGCTGGCGTCAGACATGGCATATTACGCTGCCTGCCATACGCAGTACAATCATTATTTTGCTCATTCTGCGTCTAGGTAACTTCCTGGATACAGGCTTTGAACAGATCTTCCTGATGCTCACGCCGACGAACCGGGATGTGGGTGAGGTATTCGATACCTACGTCTACACCAAAGGTCTCACACAAGCACAGTACAGTTATAGTGCTGCTGTCGGTTTGTTCAAGTCGGTGGTCGGACTGGCGCTTGTATTGGGTGCCAACACGATGGCCAAAAAATTCGGGGAGGAAGGCGTCTACTAACACTTGACAGCAGACGTTCTTCACCAGACAGGAGTGAACATTAAGATGCAACAGGATAAAACGTGGGGCAATCGGATCTTTGATATCCTCAATCATGGCTTGCTGTTATTGATCGGAATCGTGACCGTTATCCCGTTCATTTATATTTTGGCCGTCTCGTTTACTAGTCCTCATGAAGTGGCCAAGGGAGGATTCATTCTTTTCCCAAAAGAATTCTCCCTCGCTGCTTACCGTTACATCTTCTCTACAGACACATTGATTCGCAGTCTGGGTGTATCCATTTATATCACCGTAATAGGAACACTGCTTAACCTGTTGTTCACGTCGCTGATGGCGTATCCGCTCTCCAGAAGATACTTGCGTGGACGTCAGCCGATCTTGCTGGGTGTACTGTTCACCATGTTGTTCAGCGGCGGGATGATCCCAACCTACTTTGTCGTAAAATCATTGCACCTGACGGATACATTATGGTCTTTGATGCTGCCTACCGCCATTAGTGCGTTCAACCTGATCGTACTTAAGAACTTCTTCCAAGCCATTCCGGACGAACTGGAGGATGCTGCCAAAATCGATGGATGTAACGATGTGGGCGTATTGTTCCGTATTGTTCTGCCTTTGTCGATGCCAGCAATGGCTACATTCTCTCTCTTTTACGCGGTGGCTCATTGGAACAGCTTCTTCAACGCTGTCATTTATATCAACGATAGTGAAAAGTGGCCCGTACAGGTATGGTTGCGGGAAATTGTCATCCTGGCTCAGAGCCGCATCGGGGACACCAGTATCGAAGAGACTGAGATTCAGCCGCTCACTATTCGCATGGCCGTTATTGTGTTCTCCACGATTCCAATCATGCTGGTGTATCCGTTCCTGCAAAAGCACTTTGCCAAAGGAGTGATGCTGGGATCGGTAAAAGGTTGAAATTGCACCAGGTTGAACATCAGAACGGGTTATCGACTGTATAAAAAGGGGAGGTTTTCGTTTAATGAAAGCAACAAAAAAGAAAGCCGTAGCTGTCTTGAGCACACTGGCATTGGTAACAGGCCTGCTGGCAGGATGCGGATCGGATGAAGGTCAGGCTGCCGAGGGCGGCGTGCAGAATGTGTCCATTGCAATAGCACAGGTGGGCGACGTACCGAGCAAAGGCAATGAGGTCCAGCAAAAGATCGAGGCGTATACGAACACCAAGCTGGACATTCAGTGGATTCCGGCTTCGGCTTACAATGACAAAATTAATGTCATGATTGCATCCAGCGATATGCCCAAAATTGTGAAAGTGCAGTATAACCCGACCGTAACCAGTGCGATGCGTAACGATGTATTCTGGGAAGTTGGACCTTTGCTGAAGGATTATAAAAATCTGTCTGCACAGAACGAGCGTTTCTTTGACAATATCAAGGTGGAAGGCAAAATCTACGGGGTACCCGTATTCTCTGATATTGCTCGTGCAACGGTGATTTACCGTAAAGACTGGTTTGATAAGCTGAATCTCAAAGTACCAACGACACCGGATGAATGGTATGAAACGATCAAAACGCTGGCGACCTCCGATCCGGATGGAGACGGTCAGGATAATACGTTTGGACTAATGCTTTTCAAAAAGTATAACGAGGATCAATATTCCTTCACTACACGCCTTGGCGTAAGTTTTGGTGCACCAAACAAGTGGAAGGTAGAAGATGACGGCAGTTTTACGCCGGAATTCATGACACCGGAATATATGCAGGTGCTGGATTTACTGAAACGTTTGTATAGCGAGAAACTGCTGAATCAGGACTTTGCTGTATTTGACTCCACAGAAGCGGAGAAGAAATATGATACTGGGGTTGTCGGTATGCGTATCGGTGTCGCCCAGAACGGAAAGAGCCAGCAAGAGCGTTTGTCCAAGAATGACCCGGATGGCGTAGTAGACATTGCCGGTTTGCTTGGCGTGAGTGGTGACCGTGTGGCGGGGCAGACGGGTAACTCCGGTATACTGGCCTTTCCGAAAGCGACGGTGAAATCGGAAGAAGAGTTGAAAAACCTATTGTCTTTCCTGGATAAATTGATGGACCCGGAGATGGCGACGCTGCTAATGCGTGGTATTGAAGACAAACATTACAAGAAGGCTGGCGAAGAACAGGTAGAGATGAGCGACTTCGATGCATTCCAGCGGGAAGTGAAGCCATATCGCGATAACTTGCCTTACGTGGAAGGATACAATGTGCCGAAATTGAAAGATACCGAACTGGGTGAGAAGGGGACGGAACTTGCCAAAGAATTGGCGGAACATGCTGTGCCAAACCCTGCATTAACTTTGTATTCGCCTACTTATGGCGATCGTGGGGCAGATCTGGATCAGATGATTGCAGATGCGCAGACCAAATATATTATGGGCAAGATCGATGAAAATGGCTGGAAACAGGAGATCGAGAATTGGGGCAATGCGGGCGGTACCAAAATTCGTGAGGAATATGCCGAAGACTACAAAAAACAGGCTGAATAAAAAGCCGGAAGCGGAGGAACATCATGAAAGAAACACTGCAATTCACACCGGTACGGATGGCCGAACAGTTCATGGAAAGTTATCGCAATCATGAGTTGTATCCGACCTGGCATTATGAAAATGGTTGTCTGCTGAAAGCGCTGGAAGAGCTGTACATCCATACTGGAGAACAGAAATATTTCGACTACATCCGTGAACTGATGGATAACTTCATTCAGGAAGATGGCTCGATTCGCTTGTATGCGGTCGAGGAATATAACCTGGACCAGATTAACCAGGGGAAATCGCTGTTCCTGTTGCTGGACAAAACGGGTGAAGAGAAATACCGTAAAGCCGCGGATTTGCTCATGGTACAGCTTAAGGGACAGCCCCGGACGAGTGAAGGCGGATTCTGGCACAAGAAAATCTATCCGTTCCAGATGTGGCTGGATGGGCTGTATATGGCCACGCCGTTTCTAACGCAGTATGGTGCGTTTACTGGCGAGGAGAAGTGGTTTGACAAGGCGGCATTACAGCTGCTGCTGGTGGAGAAACGTACACGTGATTCACGCAGCGGTCTGCTGTACCATGCCTGGGATGAGAGCAAGGAACAGCGCTGGAGCTCGGGAGAAACCGGGTGTTCTCCGCATGTATGGAGCCGGGCGATGGGCTGGTATGTGATGGCAGTAGTGGATACACTGGATCATCTGCCTGTAGATCATGAGCAGCGGGGTCAGATCGTAGGGATTTTCGAACGTGTAGCGAATGCGCTTGTACATGTACAGGACCAACAGTCCGGGTTATGGCCTCATTTGCTCGATCAGCCAGGGCGTGAGCGTAATTATTTGGAGGCTTCGGGAACGTCAATGTTTGTGTATGCACTGGCGAAGGGCGTACGTAAGGGGTATCTGAGTGGCAAGTTCAAAGCGATCGCAGAAAAGGGTTATCAGGGTTTGCTGCTGCATCTGCTGCAAACGGACCGTGAAGGTGTATTGTCCCTGACGCAGTGTAACGGCGGGGCAGGGTTGGGCGGTACCCCGTATCGTGACGGGTCATACGAGTATTATGTGACGGAATCCATTCGGATTAATGATCCGAAATCGGTAGCTCCATTTATTTTGGCAGGAGTGGAGATGGAACTTTACAAGCCCAACTAACATGTACATGAGAACGGAGAGGACAGAAATAACCTGAGGAAGCGAAGCGTTCGCCTAAAAGCTTTCTGAAAGAAAGCTGCATCGGAAGCATACGCTTATCACCGGATTTTCCCTTCTGAAGAAGGGAATCAAAAAAATCTGGGGATAACAGCGATCAGAAGGTTGTTCTGTCATCGGAGTGCTTATGTACATAACCTTTATCCAAAGGAGAGATGGTTCATGAGTCCAAAAGGTCGGATGTCTCGGTTAGGCGGATTGGTCGTGGTTGGTGCAATGTCCGCCGGACTGCTTGCAGGCTGTGGGGGAGAGAAAGCACCTGCGGCAGGGGAAGGCAAGCTTCCTATTTCGATCTCTTTGATGCAGGTAGGTGATGTGCCAGCCAAGGAGAACGGAATTGAACAAAAGATTGAGGAATATACGAATACGGATGTCAGCGTACAGTGGATTCCGCAGTCTGCTTTTGATGATAAAGTGAATGTCATGGTTGCTTCGGGCGAGATGCCGACCATTATGCGCGTGAATTATGTACCCACAACATTCAACGCAGCCAAAACAGGGCTGTTCTGGGAAATTGGACCCTACCTGAAGGATTATAAAAACCTGTCTGCTCAATCCGAGGCTTATTTTGACAACATCAAGATCGAAGGAAAGGTCTACGGGGTACCCAACTTTCGCGATATCGGGCGTACAGCCATCGTGTACCGCAAGGACTGGTTCGACAAGCTGAAGCTGGATGTACCAAAAACGCTGGATGACTGGTACGAAGTGATGCGCTCCATTCGCAAGGATGATCCTGATGGTAACGGTAAGGAAGATACGTATGGAACGGTACTGTTCAAAAAGTACAATGAAGGCGTATCCTCTCCGCTGACACGAATCGCCGTAAGTATTGGTGGGGTGAACAAGTGGGGTGTGAACGATGCGGGTAAACTTACCCCTGAATTCCTGACCACAGAATATGTGGATACGATGAAGCTGTTCAAGCGTCTGTTCAGTGAGGGATTGATCAACAGTGACTTCCCAGCGCTGGACCCTTCCGATGCGGACAAAAAAATCGACTCTGGTCTCGTAGCCATGAAGCTGAACGGTGTTGCTCAGAACGGAAAGTCGTTCCAGCAGCGGCTGACACCAAATGTGCCTGATGGCGAGATTGATGTGGCCCCGTTCCAAGGACCGGATGGCATTCGAATTGCCGGGGAACCGGGAAACTACGGCATGCTTGTTATTCCTAAAGCTTCCGTACCGGACGAAGAACAGTTAAAACAGGTGCTGACGTTCCTGGATCAACTGATGGACGAACCACTGAGTACGCTTCAGCTGCGTGGTCTGGAAGATGTGCACTATACGAAGACTGCGGATGGCAAAACCGAGTTCAAGGACTTCGATGGATACCAGCGTGAAGTGAAGCCTTATCGTGACAATCTGCTAAGCGTTGAAGGTTATAATGTGCCTGAGCTTGTCGATGTACCAATCGGTATGAAGGGCACGAAGATGGCACGTGAGAATGAGCAGTATGCCATTCCAAATCCGGCGCTGACCTTGTCTTCTGCCATTTATACTGAGCGTGGCCAGGAGCTGGACCAGATGATCTGGGATGCACAGACCAAATATATTATGGGCAAAATCGATGATGCTGGATGGGAGCAGGAAGTGGCGAACTGGAGAAAATCCGGTGGCGACCAGCTCATTTCCGAATTTGAAGCGTCTTATGCCCAGCTAAACGGAAAGTAATTTGAAGAACAAGCTATGTTTTACGTGAAATGACGTGAAGCATGGCTTGTTTTTTATGGTCTTTTTCATTCCCGAGATTATGGTTAGGTGACAGAAGGGGTATAAAAGGTAAGGAGCATTTGTTCACATCCATTTTATTGCTCATCGAGAGGGGAATATACAGCATGATTGATGACCATCACAAGCTGGACGTATTGAATGTAGTGGATACATACCAAGGAAGAGATCTGGGTGTCACGATGGAACCACAAGCCTGTAGTTTCAAAGTGTGGGCGCCTGCTGCAACGCAGGTGGATGTGCTGTTATACCCGCCTTCAACAGGGGGAAGTCCCAATGAACAGAAGAATCAGGATGTACAGAAAGAAATACCTATGAACCAACAGGACCAGGGCATCTGGTCCCTGAAGCTCGAAGGCGAGTGGAACGGTTATCGTTATATGTACAGAGCCACCTTTGAGGACGGACGACAGGAGATTGCGGTTGATCCCTATGCACATGCTGTGACCATGAATGGAGAAATGGGAGTCATCGTCAGGCTGGAACAGACCCACCCGAATGGCTGGAATGAGGATATTCGTCCAGAACTGACGAGCCCCGTAGATGCGGTCTTATATGAGCTGCATGTGCGCGATTTCTCGATCCATGAGTCATCCGGCATGAGGCACAAAGGAAAGTATCTGGCTTTTACCGAGACAGGTCTGCGTGATTCAAACGGGAATACACTGGGAATCGATCATTTGACTGAGCTGGGAATCACTCATGTACATCTGCTACCGGTTTTTGATTTTGCGACAGTGGACGAATCGAAGACAGATGACGGGACCTCCGATTGCTCACGTTATAACTGGGGTTATGATCCGCTCCACTACAACGTTCCAGAAGGTTCCTATGCATCCCGTGCAGATGAGCCGGAGACAAGAATTCGTGAGTTCAAATCTATGGTACTCGCTCTTCATAAGAAGGGAATCGGAGTCATTATGGATGTGGTGTACAATCATACGTTTGACACGGCAGCCAGTTCATTTGAAAAGCTTGTTCCAGGATATTACTACCGTCAGAATCCGGATGGCACGTACAGCAATGGCTCAGGTACAGGCAATGAAGTGGCTACGGAGCGCCCGATGGTGCGCAAGTTCATTATCGACTCCGTACGGTACTGGGCAGAGGAATACCATATGGACGGGTTTCGATTTGACCTGATGGGGCTGATTGACACGGCAACGATGAAAGAACTCGCAGCAGAACTGCATGACAAAGTTTCTTCGTCCATCCTCTTATACGGTGAACCCTGGGGAGCGCTGGAATCACCACTTGGGGATCAAATGACCCTTAAGGGAGCACAACGTGAAGCCGGATTTGCTGTATTTAACGATAACCTCCGTGGAACGATTAAAGGCGATAGTGATGGAACGGGAACCGGATTTGCTACAGGAGCGGAGGAAAAAGAAGACGATATTTGGACAGGTGTACGGGGAGCCATTACCGATTTTACCGCTGGCCCATCTGAAACGATTAATTATGTAACTGTACATGATAATCTCAACCTGTGGGACAAAGTCGCCCAGACACAAGGATTGCACGATACACTGGGATTTATCACCTATAGCGAGGATGGTCGTGTGAAAGGCAGCGCCAACGTGGAAGAGGCTGTACAGCAGGCGAAGCCCTATTTGCTCGTTGACCCGAATCGCATACTGGAGAACGAAACGGTCCGGCGCTGTCTGCTTGCTAATGGTATCGTGTTGACTTCCCAGGGGGTTCCCTTGCTTGCGGCTGGGGATGAATTTCTGCGAAGTAAATATGGTGATGCCAACAGTCATGAGAGTGGAGATTCGGTTAATGCCATTCGGTGGGAGCAAAAGCAGCAGTTTAAGCCGGTTTATGATTATTATCGTGGCCTGATCCGTCTTCGGCGCGAGCATCCTGCTTTTCGTCTTCGCACCCGGGAAGAGATTGAGAAGTATGTTCGATTGCTTGAAAAAGGAAAAGGGCTGTTGGCCTATGAACTGTCAGGAACGGCTGTGGGAGATTCATGGGGACGGATGATCATTATCTACAATGCTTCCAAAGAACCCCGTACAACCTCCGTTCCTTCAGGTACATGGAATGTGGTTGTAGAGCAGGGGCAGGCTGGCACCGAGACGCTGCGTACAGCCAAAGACGGTCAGGTCAGCGTTCCCGCTATATCCATGACGGTGATGTATTCAGGTGAATGACGTTCACACCACTTGCTAAACCTCAACAGGCATCAAGGTACCTTGCCGACCTAACCCAAATTAGTTGTTTAAAAACAGTAATGTTGCACCCTTCTCCATTCTGGAGTGAGGGTGTTTTGCTTTTCTCCATCTTTTTTTCATCAGGACAGGTACAAATGCTGTCAATCTATGGCGCTTGTTTACATATGCTGTATCTTGAAAGCGATTGCTGTGTAGATTTGCATCACATTCAATATGCTAATTGAAAGCCTCTGCTCAACCGATATGTTGAGTACAGACAACCCCGGGTTGACAAATGACGTCTCGCTCCGTAACATCGGGACAACACGAAATCAATGGATATAAAGGCGGTGGGAACGATGCCGGAATGGACATCTTTTCGTTATGAAGGCAACGATCTTGGCTTAACATATACGCATACAGCAAGCACATTCAAGCTGTGGGCACCTACAGCACAGCAGGTTTCCCTACTCATTTTTGATAATGAGGGACATTACGATGCAAATGGTAGAGTAACCGAACATGATGACGGACAGAAACGGTCGATGACCCGTGACCCGGATGGAATATGGAGTATACAGCTTGAAGGGGATTGGGCCGGACATTATTATATGTATCACATTACGCATGATGATCAGCATATTGCGGTGGCACCCGATCCTTACGCTCGTGCTGTATCGGTGAATGGACAGCGAACAGCCATTATTGACCTGGATACAACCAATCCAGTGGATTGGGAAGAGGATGTGAAGCCCGTATTTTTGCGTCCGGCAGATGCAGTTCTATACGAATTACATGTGCGCGACTTCTCCTCTGACCCCCATGCCGATATTCCGTATAAGGGCAAATATTTGGCATTTACAGCTTCCGGGTTGACGGACAGAGGTGGCAATTCTATCGGAGTAGATCATCTTGTCGAACTTGGCATCACGCATGTGCACCTTCTGCCTGTAGCGGATTATCAGACGGTGGATGAATTGGCAGTGACAACGGACGTTGGCTCAAATGCCAAACTGCCATACAACTGGGGATATGATCCGCAGCACTATAACGTGCCGGAAGGTTCCTATGCCACCAATCCACGTGATCCTGCGGTTCGAATCCGGGAGTTCAAGGCTCTCGTTCATTCCTTGCACCGACAAGGCATTCGTGTCGTGCTTGATGTGGTGTATAACCATACGTATAGCGTGGATGATGGACCTTTTGAACGGATTGTACCGGGTTACTATTATCGTTACCGTGAAGACGGCACATTAAGCAATGGCTCGGGTGTGGGCAATGAACTGGCTACAGAACGCCCGATGGTGCGGAAATATATTTTGGACTCTCTCCTGTACTGGGCAGAGGAATATCATGTGGACGGATTTCGCTTCGACCTCATGGGTCTGATTGATACGGACACGATGAACGAAGTGACTCGCGAGCTAAGAGAACAGATTGATCCGGCTTTTCTGATCTACGGGGAGCCGTGGACAGGTGGAGAATCACCTCTGGAGCGGAAAACGTTAAAAGGGACACAACGTGGTCAGGGATTTGCCGTATTCAACGATCATTTCCGCAGTGCCATCAAAGGGGATAGTGATGGCATCGGGAAAGGTTTTGTTACCGGAGCAGACGGTAGGGAGTACGAAATTGCCATGGGTGTAGCCGGAGCGCTGGATGATTTCACATCTTCACCTGTGGAATCCGTCAATTATGTGACGGCACATGATAATCTCAACCTGTGGGACAAAATCGCAACAACGATGTACCTCAGGCATGATCTCGGTTACGCGGTATGGAGGGACGGACAGCCTGTGGAAGGAGGCAGTGCGGAGTCAGCGGTTAAAGCGGCGGACCCTTATCGGTATGTCGATGCGGATGATGTACTTGATCATGAGATGGTTCGTCGTTCCTTGCTCTCAACAGGAATTTTGCTTACCTCACAGGGAATTCCATTTCTCCATGCAGGGGATGAGATGCTGAGATCCAAAGCAGGAGATCACAATAGTTATCGCAGCGGGGACGCCGTGAATACGATCACTTGGGCTAACAAAGCTCGATTCAGACCTGTGTTTGATTATTATCGCGGCCTGATTCATATGCGCCGCACACATCCGGCCTTTCGCATGATTAACGCCGAGCAGGTACGGAATCATCTTCGCATGATGCGTGCAGAAGGCAATGTGGTTGCATTTACACTGGATCACGGAGCAAATCAGGATACCTGGAATCAGATCGTGGTGATCTACAACGGAACGAGTCAGCAGCAGCAAGTGGGTCTGCCGGAGGGTGACTGGCATATTGTTGTGAATGATCACCAGGCAGGTACAGATGTCATTGAGACGGTGAGCGGAACCGCAGTGGTAGAACGATGGTCATTGATGGTACTGTACGACACAGAGTATGCTGGCGGTGCTGAACCGGCTGTGATTGAGATTCATTCGCCGCGTCTTGTGTACAGTGCCGGAGAGGTTGCCAGTTTGCGAGCATCGGTCAGAGACCGTTTTGGTAATGTGGTGGAGAATGCATCTGTGACCTGGAGCTCTTCGAACCCACATATTATTGCCATTCAATCCGATGGAACAATTCATACGGGGCAGACCGGAGAAGCAACGATCAGCGTCCAATGTGGCACGATTACCACAGAGTGTACGCTGCAGGTTGATTACCTCCATCCGGAACGAATTGAGATTATCGGGGAAGCCGTGATGTACACGACACGTGTCAGTCGATTCCGCGCCTTGGTTCTGGATCAATTCGGCCAGCCTTTGCAAGGTATGAATATACGGTGGAGCTCGTCTCATCTGGAGCATGCAGCGGTCAGTACAGCAGGAATCGTACGTGCTCTGGCGCCAGGGTCCACCCAGATTATCGCGGAGGCTGGAGGGATTCAGGCATCGCTGAATATCAAAATCCACAAACCTATTTCGCGAACTGTGACTCTCCGATATGAACGGGAAGATCAGCATTATGAGGGATGGGATGTCTGGGTATGGGGCACAGGCATGGAGGATGGAGCTGTCCCCTTTGAGCGAGTGGGCAATGCAGCTGAAGCCCGTTTTCGGGTGGCTGCAGGACTGCATCATCTGGGTTTCATCATTCGGCTGAATGAATGGGAAGCGAAAGATACCTGCGGAGATCGTTATGTTGATATCGGTCCTGAAGACGGAGATGTGCACATTATCGTTCACAGTGGGACGGATCAGATGCAGGTTATCCGTGAAAGTGATGACGAGGATGATCTTAACAGCGCATAGCTGGCCAGGTTATAACTTCATAAAATATGTAGGCTTAACAAGCGGTCGGAAGGGATTCCGGCTGCTTTTTTGTTCATCAGAAAGAACCATTTTCACCCGAAAAATAAAAAAAAGGTACATGTCAGTGTTTGAGATGGTCTTTCATTGGGGTAAATATAGATATGGCCCCAGATTCGGCCACGCTTGAAAAGGCCATTCTGGTCTAAGAGAGAAGCTTTATGGCTTCCTAACAAATATGAAGTAAGGATCCCTTGAAGGAGGATGTTCAATCATGAAATCCAACGGAAAAATGGCTCAACTTACGGCAACACCAAGAACTGAAAAGAAAGGTGCAGCATTGCGCCTGTTAAGACAAGGCGGACGTGTTCCGGCTGTCGTTTATGGTCCGGGATTAGAAGGTGCCGCGATACATGTAGATGAAAAAGAAATGCTGAAAGTAGCACGTACAGGTCGCTCCGAAATGTTCAACCTCAATCTTGAGGGTGGCAAAACGGTTCCAGTGCTGATCAAGGATCAGCAGGAGCGCAACGGGCGTCTGCTGCACGTGGACTTCCTGCAAATTTCGAAGAACAAGCCGATCAGCGTTAGTGTTTCCATCGACTTCCAAGGTACCGCAGCCGGCTCCAAGGCAGGCGGTGTGTTCCAGACACAGGAAACTCAACTGGAGGTCGAAGGACTTCCGGCTGATCTGCCAACCTCTATTGAGGTGGATGTCAGCGGACTGGAAATTGGCGATCGTTTGACAGCTGCAGATGTTAAGCTTGATAAAGGTCTGACTCTGGTGACGTCAGGTGATTCCATCATCGCTTCCGTGATGCCGCCACAAGCGGCTGAGGAAGAGCCTACGGCTTCTGCTGATGAAGCAGCACCGGCAGCATCGGAAGAACCAGCTAAAGAAGAATAAGCAGGCAGAATATGTATTATTCTGTACCTCAACCAAGCCCGGTCGTAATGACCGGGTTTTTTTATGTTGGGAAGGACCCAAGTGGAGTTTCGGAAGAGGCGTTGTATCGAATGCCGTCCAGACTGGTGTAGATTGCCGTATAGTCTCGTTATTCGGTATGATGGCGGGCATCTGTTTGCGTGAAACAGCATTACAGTATACTATGATTCGGAGCAGCAACAATTCTCTTCGGCAGAAATGGCAGCATGATTTGCCATGGAAAAGCGAAGCAAACGGAATAATTTGCACAAGAAAGCAGGTTTCGCAACATGTTTGATCCGACGATTTATGACAATTTGAAAGTAGGCTTCGAAAATCACCTGTATGATCTCGATAATTTGGATGAACTTATTTCCATAACAGATCGGAAGGATCAGCTTGAGATGGCACGTATGTCCAGAGAGTTCGTGCTGCAATTCTGTCTGAGAGCTTGCCCTGAAGTAACAGGTGAAGTGGTACTGAGTACATCGCTTGAGGATCTCGCGGCTGAGATTCTGGAGACGCCAGGTAGTCCATCAGGTTGCCGTTTGCGATTGCGTTTCAGGATGGTTATTAAGGAGCCTGAGACTCAATGTCCGGCGATTAGCACCATATTACAACAGAGCTGGCCAGAACAACGAAAGTTGCAGCATATTCATTATATATTTGAAGATCAGCCAGCAACTTACGCTGCCACCGCTGAAGTACATTTTGACCGCACTGTGAATGAAGATCAGATGGGAGATATCCCTGATCTGTGCGACCATATGGTCAATGTGCTGACTAAATTATTGCAATTGCACAAATAAACAAGCGAAAAAGTCTTGTCTCTGGTCAAAGAGGCAAGACTTTTTTATTTTTTTTTGAATTCCTAATAGGCTATCAGGCGTAGGTATAAGGACTTGAGGTTAATATTTTACGCAAGCAAGTAAGAGAATGTATATTTAATAAGCTGAATAAGTGCGATTGAACTATATACATAAGGTGAAATTGCGAAAAAAAGTTTGGGACTAAAGATTTAGTACCGGACTAAAGGAACTAGTTTTCCTTGCCGATAAAATATCGAAGGGGAGAAACTACATGACAGAGAAATTAATTCGTCTTCTGCGTATACTTCAGGCTATACAAGCGAATCCCGGAATTTCCGCCAAAGAATTGGCGTTGAAATGCGGTACAACTGTGCGCACGATTTATCGCGATCTCCGAATTTTGGACAGGGTTGCCCCTATCATGAATGAAGGTTATGGCAAAGGGTATCGATTCATTGGTGAATTTGCCATGTATCCTCTGGATTTTACCGAACAGGAAGCGATGGTGTTCTCCATGCTTCCATCCGTGGTGGATACTTCGCAGCTCCCGGCTGAATTCGATTCAGCCTTTGACAAGGTAATGACAGCCCATACCAAAATGAAATCGAGAAACAGTGACATTGTAGAAAATATCGCAGGTATTATTCGTATGGGCACACCTGCATACCGGGAAGAAGGGAAGTATCCCAATTTGCTTATTCCAGTGATTGAAGCCATTCTGGATCAACAAACGATTAGAACTCAATATCACACGCTTACGAAAAATGAAATAACGGTTCGGGACATTGACCCCTATTACCTCATTCCGCGCGATCAGCGTTTCTACTTGATTGGTTATTGTCACTTGCTGAAGAAAGTCCGTTTGTTTCGGATCAGTCGCTTTCTGGACGTTATACAGACCAATACCCGTTTTGTTATGGGTGATTTCAACATAACGCAATTCATGAAAAACACATGGTCCATTGATCGTGGGGATCAACTTATCCATTTCAAAGTAAGATTCACTGAGAAAGTGGCCCCCTACATAAAAGAAGAAGAGATGTTTGTTCGCCCACGAATGACGGATTTGCCTGATGGCGGATTGTTATTTGAAGTAACGCTGAACAGTAGTCGTGAATTCCTGAAATGGTTATATCAATTTGGCCCCGAAGCGGAGGTCCTTGAACCCCGCGAATATCGTAAAGAAATTCGTAAACAACTCATAGAGTGGATGAAGCATTATGAGGAAGATCAATAATTCAACCCATCTAAATTTAAAAAAATGTAAAAGGAGCTTTTTCGATGAGTACCAAATTATTTGCAGCCATGTATGGAATGGAACATTATCATGGTGTAGAAGCTTTAAACGTAGGTGATATCCTGTTTCTGGTCAAAGACCCTGACAATCGGGTGGACCCCCGAGCCATTAAGGTAGTGGTTCCCCCCATTGGGACGGTTGGATATATTGTTAATAATCCGCTGCTCGCTCCTCACGGCTGCTGGACAGGCTCGGGAATTTATGATGCTTTCCGCCAACAGACCTGTGCTAAGGTGAGATTTGCCATGAAGGATATGATTATTGTGGAGTTAATTGAAATGATGTATGTTCCTGTTCCGTATATGGATCGCTTTATTGCAGACTGGCAGTCACGTGAAAAAGCCTGACGAAAGCTAGGTTGGGATAAGATTTATCCACGGATGAGTCTTGTATAGGCTGCTTCAAGATGCATGGCTGTTCGGGCCCAACTGAACTTTTCAACTGCACTGGCACGACCAGCTTCTCCAAGCGAACGAGCGAGAGAAGGATTGTCTGCCAGTTTATACAGGCAAGCAGCGAAACTTCGGGGGTTCTGATATTGTCTCACAAGGTAGCCGCTACTCCCCGATACAATGATTTCACGAATGCCTCCATTGTCTGAAGCAATGACGGGTAGTCCTGAAGCCATAGCTTCAACATTAACCAGCCCGAAGGCCTCATGCTGTTGGGAAGGGCATACCAGGCAGTCTACAGCCCTGTACAAAAGGTCAATGCGTTCATGGGGGATTTGACCTCGGAAGGCAGCATCAACCTTTAATTTTCGGGCAAGCTGTCGCAGCTTGCGGACGTAAACAGGAGGTCCTTTACCTGCAATGATCAGTTGCACCGATACCTGCTGCTGAATAAGAGATACGGCACGAATTAGCACATCCACACCTTTGCCGGGGATCAGTCGGCCTACATACAGAATGGAGAATGGCCCTGAAATACCGAACTGCTTCCGAAGAAGCTGCTGTTCTCCTTTAGTTGCAGGCAAAAAACGGCTTAGGTCCACACCAAGTGGCACAACACCCATCCGTCGTTTCAAGGATGGGAATCGACGACCGAGCCTTTGTCTGAGGGATTGACTGTTGACGGCAATCCAGTTCGCTTTTTTTAACAGCGCTAATCTTGCGGGCCCTGGTTGTGCAAAGGTTAATGAGTGAAGATAGAGCACCACAGGCAACGAAGGGAAGGCACGTTTAATTGCTGCCATACTATGTGGTCTGTTGTCTACCTGGATCAGATCGAAGGGTTGAATTTTTAGAAAACGGATTACTGCCCTTGTGTACTCGCTGGGACTGGCTGCTGGCACACGACGGATCGTAATGCCATCTATTTGCTCTGTGATGGCAAGACCGGGCATCTGACGGCTTATGATCGTCACCTGGTGACGGAGAGCAAGTTCGCGAGCAATGCCGAGGATGCAGATTTCGACTGATCCGTTACCTGGGACTGGCAATTTTTCCGGTGCGATCAGGGCTATTTTCATCAACAGGCTCCTCCTTGTCCATATTCACAACAATCTATCTTGGTCATATATCCTATGTGCATTGGATGGATTTGGCTCCTGTGGAACTGTGCGTGAGGGGAAATTTCGTTTTTGTGATATACTGAACAGGATGCAATGAATTCGTTGCGCGTATTTAGAAGCAGGAGGAAAAAAATGTTACATTCAACACTCAGCCGCTTTCGACTGCTATTGTGGTTGCAGGGGCTTTCTTATGTGCTGTTGTTATTTGTTGCTTTTCCATTGCGGGAATCGGGGATTATGCCTCAGGCAGTCACGTGGTTTGGCAACATCTATGGCTTTTTATTTCTGATGTATTTATTATTTATGGTGAGTCTTTATACCACGCAAAAATGGCGTTTGCGTCGTCCAATTGCTTTATTTTTTGTCTCGTTTATCCCGCTGGGCAATTTCATCTATGATTTGCTGGTGTTTCGCAAGCTGGACCGCAGTCAGTCAAATAAAGCTTGACTTTGCTTATCGTTATGAATATGATGAGAACAGATTATTGAACCTGTTTCAACTTAAAACTAAATATTCCTGATGTTAAAGGGGAGTAGCTTTCACAGTAAAGTCGTCAGTTCGGGATCATATCCCCGGCTTTATTGGCAGCAATTTTGTTGTTAGCGAGACCTTTACCAAGTTTTCATACTGGGTAAAGGTCTCTTTTTGTGAATAAAAAGGACCTTACCAGCAATGGTAAAGGTCCTTTTTTTTGTACATCATAAGGATACTAAGGAGGAGTCAATTTTGGATTTGTCATTATTATTGGAGTATGGGTGGGTTCTCGTCGTATTAGTAGTCCTGGAGGGATTACTTGCAGCGGATAATGCATTGGTTCTTGCCATTATGGTTAAGCATTTACCTGATGATAAACGCAAAAAGGCGTTGTTTTATGGTTTAATGGGAGCGTTCATTTTCCGATTGGGTTCATTGTTCCTGATCTCATTCCTGGTGGACGTGTGGCAGGTTCAAGCGATTGGTGCCCTGTACCTCTTGTACATCTCGATTAACCACATTATCAAGAAGGTTATGGGTAGCCGAAACAAAACAGATGAAGCGGCAGACTCCACTCCCAAAAAACCAAAAAAACAATCTGGTTTCTGGATGACTGTATTCAAGGTAGAAGTGGCGGATATTGCGTTCGCGGTCGATTCCATTCTCGCAGCTGTGGCGCTGGCTGTTGCCTTGCCGCCAAGTGGTCTGCCTCCGATCGGTGGACTTGACGGTGGACAGTTTATCGTTATCTTCCTCGGCGGATTTATTGGTCTTGTCATCATGAGATTTGCGGCTTCCTTCTTCGTTAAGCTGCTTCATTCGCGTCCAGGGCTTGAAGTTGCAGCCTTCGTTATCGTTGGTTGGGTAGGGGTTAAGTTGGCTGTTATAACACTTGCTCACCCTTCACTAGGGGTTTTGGATGAACATTTCCCGGAAAATAAAATTTGGAAATTTGGATTCTACATTGTCCTGATTACGATTGCCGTATGCGGCTGGTTCCTTTCTTCCAAAGTTCCTGAAAAAGAAGATGAAAATCCTGTGGAAGAACTGGAAAAACAAGCTGGGAAATGATAAGAGTCAAAGTCGAATCTGTCAAAACATGTACCAGCAATAATCGATATCTAATCTCATGATATGCTTGAGTAAGCAAGGTCTGTTCCTTACAGACCCTGCTTTTTTTTATGTGAATTATTCGCACAAAGTTACAGCTAATGCATATGCAAAATAGGGGATTTTCCAAGAAAAGGGTTGACACATTGAAACGAGTCCGCTTAATATAAACATATTATTGATGAAAGGAGGCCGAGAGAGATGATGGTTGGTTATGATTTGAAATTCACGAAGACACTACGAAGCACAGACACAATTGTATATCCAGTTCATCGTCTCTTTGGCCTCATACGGGCGACATAGGGGAAGATGCATATCGTTTATCCTGGGAACGTTATTAATCGATATGCTACTCTCGGCGTATATTGCAATGGAGAACAGATGCGGCATGTTCATGCTGCTTTTGTTATCTGTTATTGTCATAAAGAAGTCACGGGCGAACTGTCCGTGGCTTCTTTTTTTGTTGTACTGAATATGGATATGGATATGAATTCGGAATAACATTAGGTTCAATTTTTGAAATGAACCGAATTAACGGAACGTACAGGAAGGAATAATAAACATTTATGAATACACAACCTCATTTATTTACAAGTCAAAATGAACTCACAGGTGGCTACCGACATGAAGTCAAATTGCCAGCCGGGGACTTAACGGTATATGCGGCACAACAACTATTCTCGTCATTGGACTATAAGGTTTTCGAGATGGCGAACAACAATCTTCAAATCCCGGGTATTTCCTATATGAGCTATACGCCTGACGTACATGTCGGTGTAGGTACCTGCATCGGCACAACGGCGGTATGGGATGCCAAGAGTGGTTATGTATCTCCATCCATTGTAGGCAGTGATATCGGTTGTGGCATGCGGGTGCATATGACCAATTTGCATAAGGACGATCTCAAAGATGTAAAGCTGCGCCGTAAACTCGTGAAGGCCATTGAGAAAGTGCTGCCGATGGAGGCAAATCAGCGCGGTCATTACTCGGACATTCGTTTGGAACATATTGTGCGCAAGGGTCTGCATGGCTTACCCAAAAAATATATCCCGGACAGCTATACACCGAAAAAATCAACATCGATTACTCATGTGGAGAGCAGCAAATTTGCCTTTAATGAGGACGTGTTGAATCTGGTACCGGATATGACCTGGCATCGGGCTCATCGCCAGTTGGGAACTTTGGGTGGAGGCAATCATTTTGCCGAGATTCAAGCGATTGAGATTGCCGAGGAAAATCGGGAGATTGCGGAAGCCTGGGGTCTGTACGATGGACAAATTGTTGTTATGATTCATTCCGGCTCCCGTGCCTGGGGCGGGTATGTAAGCCAAACCAGTTCGTCGGCGATTGCGAAAGTGATGCAGCGGAATGGTTTGGGAACATCCGATCCAAGACTGGTTTTTGCTCCGCTTGAACATGCGGAAGGGCGCCATTATGTCAATATGATGTATTCTGCGCTGAATTATGCCGTTGTGAATCGCCATCTGATTGCTTATGCTATTCGCGAAGCTTTTCGGGATGTATTTGGTCCAAAATGCGAGTTCCGTACCCTCTATGATCTGATGCACAACTATGCATGGGAGGAATCGCACTCGGATCAAGGTTCCGTTTTTGTACACCGCAAAGGAGCTACACGTGCATTACCTGCCGGTCATCCGGATAATCCGAAGCCATATCTGGCAACAGGTCATCCCGCGCTTATACCCGGTTCAATGGGGACTGCTTCGTATATCATGGTAGGTCAACCCGAGGGGAAGAATAACTATTATTCGATTTGTCATGGGGCAGGTCGCATACGTTCGCGTACAGCAACGAAGCGCCTGGTTACCGTGGAGGATTTTGCCTCGGCGCTGGGCGTGGGAACTGAAGATGAGATTGTGGTGAATCAGCGTTCACTTGAATCCATTATTGATGAATCACCGCAAGCGTATAAAAATGTCGATGAAATTATAGATAGTGTTACCGGCGCAGGTCTGGCTCAAGTTGTAGCCAAATGTAAACCACTTGCCGCTGTGAAGGGAGCTAAGTAATGACGATAGAGAAAGAACAATTGAATCATAATACAGTTATTTATTCCTATGAAGAGCAACAAGACAGTCAAATCCGAAACGAAGGTTATGCCATATATGCTCGCTTGATTCGCGGCATCATTGAAGCGCTTGGCAATCGATACGGCGTTCGTTATGAACTCTATGCCAGCGATGATCCAAACAGTGAATACTGGGATTTGCTAAAAGAAGATCTGCAAAGCAACAGCACGGAAGTGGAATTGGTTGCCCGGATTTTCGAAGATCTGGAGCTACGTACTCTGCATTATGAGGATGATGGAGATGCACCAACTTATGGGGTGCATGATTCGATTCGCAACAATGTATTTGCCTATCCTCAGTGGGGCGTAGCTCTCGTCCGCATTCCTTTCTTCCGGGAGAATGGGATATACAATGAGGATTTTGTTTTTGCTACAGGAGAAGAGGAATTGAAGCAATTTCTGGGCAGTGTAAGGGAACGGGAACGGCAGCAAAATATGAAAAAGGTCACGGTGTACACAGATGCCCGCAATGGCAGTGACCGTCATGTGGAATCCATTACCCGCGCTGTGGGGAGAGATGAGGTCGTGCTTTCTCCGCAAATTAAACAGGATATTTTCCGTTCGCTGGACCAGTTTTTCGAGGCGGATCGCTCTTTTTATAGAGACTATGATATTCCGTACAAACGCGGCATCCTGCTGTATGGTCATCCTGGAAACGGCAAGACGACTCTCGTCAAATCCATTGCAGGTAGCATTCCGGGGCCTGCGGCATACTGGCAAATTACCGAATACACAAACAGTGAATCGGTACGTGAAGTCTTCGAAGCAGCCAAACGTTTGGCACCCATGGTATTAATTATTGAAGATATCGATTCCATGCCGGATGAAGTTCGTTCCTTTTTCCTGAATACACTGGATGGGGCAACGTCCAAAGAGGGTATCTTTCTGATTGGTACCACGAATTACCCGGAGAAAATAGACCCGGGGCTCATGAACCGTGCCGGACGGTTCGATCGGGCATATGAAATACCACTACCGGACGAAGGGCTGCGCCTGCAATATTTGAATCAACGTGGCTTTGCGGTCTTTGCAGGGGAAGAAGGTACGCTGGAAGCTGCACGATTGACGGATACCTTTTCTCTTGCCCAGCTTGGAGAGCTGTATGTCAGCGCAGCGCTGGAATGGCACCAGAACGGCCGGACGGACATTGTGCAGATCATTCAGTCGATGCGAGGAGAGCTGGACAAGAGTCATAAGCATAACTGGCTAACCCAGCCAGGTAAAGGCCGCGCAGGATTTTATTAATATCTAAATATTTTGGAGATCTTAAAAATTCTTGTACAGATGAGGACGATGTAGTGGAGGTTACGAAATCTTCTGAAGAAGCGAAGCTAAAAGATTTCTGCAAGAAAGCTACTTCGTAAGCATGATCTTGCCTTTATCAACGGATCTTCCCTTCTATAAAGGGAATGCAAAAAATCCGGGGATAACAGCGATCGGAAGAACGATTCGTAACCGGAACGGCTGCTAATCTGTACGCTAACTTTTTAAAATAGACCAAAAATATTCTTACCTCAATTGGTTATACTAAGGCTGTCTGAACCAACATACAATGACTTTCGGGAGGTACATAACACAGTCCTGAACTGTGTAAAATGCCGGACAGTAAGTCGATATGTTCAAAAAGCCGTGTTAGATGATGCTAAACAGAGAAAAGAGCATATGAACAAAAGGTAATATACAACAATTTTCATGCCAGTTGTTTAAATGCTTCTGTAGCGGTTAATAGTAGACAGACAACAACAAAAACTTTAATTAGAGGTGAATGATATGGGTTGGTTATGGTCATTAATTATCGGTGGTATCATTGGATGGTTGGCAGGTCTGATTGTTGGTCGTGACATTCCCGGCGGCGTTATCGGTAACATCATTGCCGGTTTTATCGGCGGATGGTTAGGTGGAGTAATCCTGGGAGACATGGGTCCAGAAATGGGCGGATTCTATATCGTACCGGCATTAATAGGTGCCATTGTACTTGTAGCGATCGTGAGCTTGATCTTCCGTTCTATGGGTCGCAGCCGCGGGTAACGAATTCAAGATCTCTTGAATTACAGCGAGTTGGCAACAAGCAGTTTGAATAACTGTTGATATAACAGATGCTTCTGAAGAGGTTGATGGAAGTCCACTGCGGTGGCTTTCCATCAACCTCTTTTTGTTTTAAGATATAGGTACAACAGAAAGGGATGAGTGCGCATGGAAAAGGCTACATTTGCCGGCGGATGCTTCTGGTGTATGGTTACACCATTTGAAGAGCAACCAGGTATTCATGGTATTGTATCTGGCTATACCGGCGGTCACGTCGATAATCCAACATATGAGCAGGTCAAAACCGGGGAAACCGGTCATGTTGAGGTCGTTGAAATTACATTTGATCCAGAGGTATTTCCGTATGAACGTCTGCTGGAGCTGTATTGGCCCCAGACGGACCCAACCGATGACGGAGGGCAATTTCAGGATCGTGGAAGTCAGTACCGGACAGCGATCTTTGTCCATAATGAGCGTCAGCGTGAGCTCGCAGAACAGTCCAAGCAGGAGCTTGCAGCAAGCGGGCGATTCAATCAACCGATTGTGACGGAGATTCGGGATGCAGTTGTGTTCTATCCAGCAGAAGATTACCATCAGGATTACCACAAGAAAAATGAGAAACATTATAAAGAAGACCGTGCGATATCCGGACGGGATGAATTTATTGAAGAAAACTGGAATAATTAATTCCATTTATATTAGACCAATTTGTATCAGAACTTATTGAAAAAGCCGGGAGAGTTCCAACAGGAACTTCACCGGCTTTTTTTGATTGTTCAATGATCAAGAGGATGTTATCTCAATGGCTACATAACTTATCTCCGTTTTCCCACCAGTATTTCTAAATCAATCGTAATCTGGGATAAGGATTCTTGAACTCTGGCTATAGCTGATTCTGTCCCATGCCAGGAGAGTGGTGTCATATGAATGAGTGAATTTTTCCTGACTTCCGTAACGGGCAGAGTGTATGTCACCGGAATGCTCTCTATGAGATGATGATGCTTGGTAAATCGGTCCAATACATACTCTCTGCCGTCTAGTTGATGAGATTGGTCCGGAAACAAAAGCTCTCTCATTTCCATTAGATATCGGTCACGGGGAATCACTTTGATGATCCAGCCATCCTTTTTCATCACTCGCCCGAACTCTTCATAATTCGAAGGGGAAAGGATATTCAGGATCACGTCTAGCTGCCCCTCTGCAAAGGGACTATAAGCAAGATCACCAACAAACCAGATTTGCTGGTCGTAGGTAGAAGAAGCCATGGCAATACCCTCTTTGGCGATGTCGATCCCCCAGCCCACAGCTGGAGTATTCTGTGTAATCTGCTGCAAAAGAGATCCTTCTCCTGCACCTGCATCTAGAATATGCAAGGGCTGACTGCTGCCACTGGAGTAATCTTCAATACAATAGCGAATGATATCGATCAGAGGTGTATAGATTGCAGTTTGAGATAAAATATTCCTTTTGGCCGTAAATAAACGTTTGTCATAGCTGCCTTTGAAAAAACGTGTCATGAAATTGATATAGCCTTGTCGTGCCAAATCAAAGGTATGTCTGGAACTACATTGAATATTGTCCCGACTAATCGTTGTCATTGTGTGATGACAGATGGGACATTTAAGCATATGGATGTATGGATAAATAAGCGCAGCACTACATTCTCTGCGTTGGATTGACATGGAATAGCACCCCATTCATTCAGATCTGGATAACTGAAGAAAAGGGCATAACAAATAAACCTCTATCGAACCTTTTGAAAAAAGAGGTTTATGTTATGCCCTAAGTTATCTGTATCGAATGAATTGAATAATCATGGGAGGGCTACGCTCCTTGCCAATCAAGAGTAGGGTGAAAAAGTGAACGGTACTATTATACCAGTTTGCGCAGAGAGGATAAAAGGGAGGGTATTCTCATCGTTGTGTGAAATAACAGAGCGCCCTGTTAACCGTCAGTCGGTCAACCAGAGCGCTCGATTTATTATTTTGCTGAGGCTGTCTTCAATACATACTTGGATAAGGCATCGTCATTGATCTGATAAATAATATGATTATTGTACGTTGAATATCCATCGAGCAATCCAGGAGAGGATGCGAACTCATATTCATGTACCGTATCCAATGTTTGCGGATCAAGAATATAACCTTTTTTGGCGAAATCAAGTTTGTACTGTCCGTCCTGTGTACGATCAACCTGCATGAGAATAGGCTGCTCTTCCTTAAATGTACGTTCAGTCACTTGGCCTTTCATGGTGTACAGCTCCAGCTTTTGGCCTGTAAACAGAGTGTAACTGTTGCCTGCGGTCTGAACATAGGCATCACCGGCAATAGCACGGCCCCAGGCGAGTTTGCCGTCGGTGCCAAAGCCCATCAGCTTGTTGCCCGTGTTCGCAAAATTGGCGCGCATAATCACGGAGCCATCTTCCAGAATGGCCAGCGATTCACCGCCGCCGTCTCCCAGAGTGTTGGCATTGCTCGGGAACTGGTAGAAGGAAAGACGATTCATCGTACGATCGTAAATCTCGACTTTGGGATTAGCGGCCGGCTGCCAGAAGCTGCCGACTTTAGTTTGTTTGCTGGCATCGACTACAATTCGATCACTGCCTGCTTTGAGCACAGAACCGTTGATTGTTTTTTCTGTAATCAGTTTTCCCTTTTTGTCATACAGCGAGATGGCTGAACGGACGGAACCGTTCGATTGAACACCAGGGCTCGAAGCGATCAATAACGTATCGTCGTCCAGAAGGTACATGGAAGATGAATTACTCACGTTTTTGACCCAGTTGGTTTTGCCGGAAGTGTTGAACGAGTATACCTTTTTGGTTCCATCCGAATATTCCATATATACATAAGCTGTGCCGTTGCTGGTATATAGTGAATTGGAGTAGGTTGTATAAGGCCCACTTTTCTCATGGAAAATAACGTTCCATTTCAATTGTCCGGTTGTGGCATCCAGCGCCTGAAGCGAATCCAGCTGCCAATCCAGCTTCGTATTGCTGCTTGTTTTTGTCACGGGCTGGGAAGAATGCACATACACCAGATTTTTCGCAGGTACTGCGTTCACTTCGTTGACGATAACGTCTTTCTCCGTATTCACTTGTGTGAGTGACAGAGAAGATGAGGTCCATGAAGGCTTAGGCAATGGTGCATTTTGTTCTGCGGCCGCGTAGCTTGGTGTATGCAGGCCGAAGAGGAGCGTGCCACTGAGAAGAAGCGCAGCCCATGTTTTGGACTTTCGTTTGTTGGATGTATGCAAGTTATAAACCACCTTTCTTCGATTCAAAATAGAACCGATTGTTGAATTCTACCATTTCATACCTATGAAATTCAACCTGAGTGTCTGTAACCTTTTATGATAGAGGTATAATATTATTGTTGTTTGGAGAAGTTCGAGGGTTACAGGGAATTCATCTTCTTTCTGTTACGAGAGAAGTCTGCTATATTTAGTCGGGTGACGAGGGCTAATAGGGGTACAAGCCTGCCAGATTAGAGGAACGACAAGGAGAACAGACATGAATTGGAATGAAAATATGACCACTGTGGGTATAGGCATTATTGTCCTTTTACTGCTCATTGCCTGGATCATTCGTCGTGTAATTCGGCGAGGGCAGCGCATACGAAGTGAGGCCAATCCGCGTAAGATTACGATTAAGGATATCGATAAAATGCAGGATGGGTCGGAATTTGAATTGTACCTGTATCATTTATTCCAACAACTCGGTTATGCCGAAGTACATAAGACGACAAGCAGCCGAGATTTTGGTGCGGACCTTGTATTTGTGGATAGAGCAGGCAGACGTAATGTCATTCAGGCCAAACGTTACGGAGCGAATCATCCGGTTGGGCTCAGCGCGGTGCAGGAGATTTACACGTCCATGCGATATTATGAAGCAGATCGATCCATCGTGCTCACCTCAGCCAGATATACGGAAGCATGCCGGACGCTGGCCGCGGTCAACGGGGTGAAGCTGCTGGACCGGGAAGATCTATTGGACCTGATCACGCTGTTTAAATCCAGAAGAATGGAAGAGGCACTGGAATTGATTGAGGAGGATGATCAGGAGCCTGTGGAAACTTGGCAATCACGGCGGAAAAGAGTTCCACGTTAATCACCTTCACTTGTCTGCCTGCACATGATATATTGAGTGCATACCAATCAAGGGAGTGTGTTCAATTATCATGGCACGTACACAAACGCAAAAAGCATTGCGCAAAGCAGAGCGGTCAGGACAATGGTGTCCGGAGCAAAGTCGGAGAGTAAACGGAGATTATGGAGCGTTATCCCAGCATGTTCGGCTCATGCCTACCAAACAGGAAAAATTGCAAAAGGTCAAACACAAGAAGCGGACCCAGGATGGTGGTGCTTCTTTTTATTTTGTCTATGGTGTGCGGAGAGCTGTGTGAGGCATCAACATTTTTATAAAAAGCTCTTCCTTCGATTGGAATGACATCCCTTGGATTGTTAAAATCAATATATCTCTTTTGAATTGGATCATTATAGCTATACATCCTCCTATCTTCGATGAAGGGAAGAATTGTACATATGACAACAGCGCTTCGCATGAATAAGAAAATCGTTCGGCGTTTTTTGCTGCAAACACAATCTTTGTTGGGACGTTGGCCCGCAGCTACCTTGCCTTCGGGTCCTGAACAGGTGATGCAGCTGATTCGCACCCTTGGCTGCGTACAGATTGATCCTGTTGCTGCTGTAACCGGAAATCAGCATTTGGTGCTGGGCGCTCGTGATCCGGGCTATACTTCCGAATATTTACATACCTTGCTAAGTGATCATAGAGTGTTCGAATATTTTGCCAATGCCGCCTGTGTCATTCCGATGGAGGATTATGCTCTGTTCGAACCTGTACGTGCCCGATTACGGGAGCGTCTGGCTCCTTCCCTGCAAGGGCTGGAGAATACGGTGCAGCATGTGCTGAAGCGTTTGGAAGAAGAGGGACCACTCCCGTCAAGAGCTTTTCGTGCGGTGGAACGGGTGAGTGGATATTGGGACAGTGCAGATGTGCCTAAAACGAAGGACACCTCGTTAGCGTTGAACTTGCTGCTGGATTCGGCTGCCATTCGTGTCGTGGCAAGGCAGGGCAATGAGCGTTATTTTCATATTACGGAATCCGGACTGCTGGAGCAGGGCCAATCCATGACAGCGGAGATCGATCTTTTGACTCAAAGGCAGGCTCTCATGGACAAGTACATATATGCTTATCGGGTCGTGGACGTGCGAGATCCACGATTGGGCTGGATGAAATCCACCGCTGCTGAACGTCGGAATGAGATGGCAGCACGAGTCGCAGATGGTCGCATGATCCCGCTGGAGGTTGAGGACGTAGCGACGCCTTATTACATCCGTGCAGAAGATGAGGGTTTGTTGCGTGAGTTGGAAAGGGAAGAGCCGCATTATGATCCATCAGGTCCGGTACGATTCTTGCCCCCGCTGGACAACCTGCTGTGGAGACGTGAACGGATTGTAGATTTATTTGATTTCCATTATAAGTGGGAGATATACACACCAGAGGTGAAACGAACTTACGGCTATTACGCCATGCCCATTCTCCACGGCGATCGGCTGATTGGACGCATGGACCCGCGACTCGATCGCAAAACGGGCGTACTAACGGTTCGGTTGTTATCGATGGAAGAGACTGCTCCGCCTGTGGAGGAATGGATCGCGGATTTTCGGGAGGGACTTCGTTTCTTTGCAACGATGCATGGAGCGCGATCCATCACGGTAGAGAAGACCGTACCAAAGGGGTTGAAAAAACAGCTTAAGTCGATTTTATAGAATCGGTAGACGTCAATAAAGGGAGCGAAAGCTCGCTCCCCTAAGGCTGAATCTGGACCTGTAATAAGCTTGTTACTCCAGTCTCACAGCAAATTTAGTTTTCAATTAACGCAGATGTGGGACTTCAACATTTGGATCAACATCTGCTTCATAATCCACGCCGTCGGTTTCGAAACCAAACAGTTGGAAGAACTCCTGACGGTATCCTGCCAAATCGGACAGATCGTAGATGTTTTCAGTGGTCAGCTCGTTCCAGAGCTTCGCCACTTCTTCCTGAACGTCTGCTCTCATCTCCCAATCATCAATACGAATACGCCCTGCTTCATCGGTCGGAACTTCTCCTCCCGCATACAGGCGATCAGCGAACAAACGTTGCAATTGCTCGATGCAGCCTTCATGCAAGCCTTTTTCCTTCATGACTTTGTACAATGCGGAGATATACAACGGCACCACTGGAATTGCGGAGCTTGATTGGGTGACCAGCGCTTTGGCTACGGTCAGGTAAGCACGTCCGCCCTTTGCACTCAGACGATCATTCAACTTATGGGCTGTCGCTTCCAGATGGTTTTTGGCCTGACCGATGGAACCATCACGATAGATCGCATGCGTAAGTTCAGGACCGATGTAAGAAAAGGCAATGGTTGTTGCGTTGTCTGCGAGTACGCCACCCTGTTGCAAGGCATCCATCCACAGTTCCCAATCATCTCCGCCCATCACGGCTACCGTCTGACGGATTTCTTCATCGGATGCCGGATCAATCGTAACGGAAGTCACTTCACCCGTATGGAAATTGACGGTTTTGTTGGTGTACGATTGTCCAATCGGTTTGAGCACGGAGTTGAATACTTCACCAGTATTCGGATCGGTACGGCGTGCCGACGCTACGCTGTAGACCACCAGATCAACCTGACCGAGTTCACTGCGAATCAGTTCAACGGTCTTTTCTCTTGTTTCGTTGGCAAAGGCATCGCCTGTGATGCTGTATGATTTCAGTCCTGCTTCTTCCGCAGCTTTTTCAAATGCAGCGGAGTTGTACCAGCCAGCTGAAGCCGTACGTTTATCAGTGGCGCTGCTTGGGCGGTAAATGCCGATGGTGTTGGCTCCGGCACCGAATGCGGATACGACGCGCGATGCAAGTCCATATCCAGTGGAAGCTCCGATAACGAGTACGTTCCGCGGTCCGTTCAATTGCGGTTGGGATTTTACATAATCAATTTGCTCCTGCACTTGTGCAGCACAGCCTACAGGATGGGAAGTTGTACAAATAAAACCACGTGTTCTTGGTTTAATAATCATTCATTTGCATCCTTTCATATTCAACTCTTGTTCTTCATTGTTGGATAATGCTCTTGTACATACCACCTTATTGTAAAACAATTGCCTCCGAAACGGAAACCGTTTCGATGGATTTGGCTAAAAGACGGTATCCGGCTTCGTACCCTGGATGATATTATATAGTAGATTCACAGGATCCAAACGAAAGGAAGACTAGTCATGCTGAAGGAACGGATTGAATTTCTGAGCAAAAGAAAGCAAATTTCTCGCAAAGACCTCGTGGAAGGTCTGGTTACGCAGGCTCACTTTGCCAATATTCTGGCCGATCGGTATCCACTCCCTGAAGATCTGGCAGAGGCTATTGCGTCACGTCTTGGCGTTACGACTTCCTATCTGTTAAATGCTGCTGCACAGGACAAAGAAACCCTGGCGCGGGCAGAGGCTGTTTTTGAACAAATGTCAGTTCCAGCTTCCGCCATCTCCGAAGAAACGGTCCATGCACTTGAAGATCGGGATGATGCGCTGACAGTTGAGCTGACCACGGCCTTGATGAAGGCGGTCTATTACCAACAATTAAATGATGCATCGGCTCATGAATATATACATATGTCCTATCTGAATTTTTATCTGGAGAAATACGGCCGTCCTGACGATGTAGATCTGCCACGTCCGTTAGCGAAGGCATTATTATTTTACAAAGTGCAGTACTATCGTTCCAAGCTTGCTTATGTGGATGTGTTAACGCACGCAACCAGGCTAAGTGAATTGGCCCTTCCTGGCAGTGAATTCTGGCTGTCTGTGCAGAATATCAAGATGGAAGCCTACATTCAGGTCAAACAGTACGAAGAGGCCAAGCAGGTGTTTGAGCTTACGATGCGGCATGTCTATGATCAGCGGCTGTTTCATCGGTTGTCCGGTTTATATGTGGCGTATAGCGGATATTGCTTTGCGATGGGACTGGTACAGGAGGCGCTCTCGGCATTGACCATGGCAGAGGCGAATCTGGTGTATGCCGGTAATCAGGGCGATCTGGTCACCGCAATTGCGAATAATCGGATTGTCATGTTAACCATGACGGGTGAACTGGATCAGGCGCAGTCGGAGATCGAGCGATTCGAATCCCTGTTGCAGCAGGAACCGGAAGAAACCCAGCAGGCCATGAAGCCATTAGTGAGTGTGTATCGCTGTGAAGTGGCACTGGCACGAAAGAACTGGGGGGTACTCGCGCAGAGTGTGGATCAACTGTTGAATAGTGCAACGACTCAGGATCAGCAGATGAGTGCAACCTTCTACCAAAGCCATCTGGCCCTTGCACATGGAGATCGTGAAGTGTTCATGGAGCGTGCGCTCGCGTGTCTGCCTTATTTTGAGTCCGTGCAGCATGTCATGCGTCTTGAACCTCTATATGAGGGAATGGCCGTGGTGTCCGAGGATCAGCGAAAATATAAGGAAGCCGCCATGTATTATCGGAAGCTGGTCTACCTGTTACGCAAAAAATAGATCGAAAATCGGCGTGGAACCGCCGTTTTTTTGCAAGATTTTGTTCAATATCAGTGCGATAGGCACAAAATATGCCTCACAACCTTTCATTTAAGAGTCGTTTTACGGCTCTTTTTTTGCGAAATCAACCAAAAAGCATGTTAAAGAAACGAAAATCCAGTGGTTCAATTGCCGGAAGTTTCGTTTCTTTTGTATACGGCCAGAAGGGTATTCAAGGACAAGCCGTCCTGTTTATACTTTAACTATAACCAAAAACAAAAAAAACGAGGTGTTCATTATGGGATGGTTTGGTAAAAAGAACAAGCAGGAAGATGTGATTGCGAAGGCAGATAAAATGATGAATAAAGGACTTACCGGCATGATGATGAAAGGTTTTGTATCAAAGGAGCATCGGGAAGCCATCAACCAGAGTCTGGATTCAGCGAAGCAGGCACAACTGGCGGCAAGTGGTTCCCTTCCCTTAACCGCAACAGCCACGGTAATCACGATCACCGATACGGGCAAGCTGATCAATTTTGATCCAATTGTTGTGCTTGTGCTGGATGTAACAGAGACGAATGGCAATCAGTATCAGCGAACATTGGAAACACTGGTGTCCAAGATGCAGATTCCACGAGTAGGAGATCGAGTGGGTCTGGGGCAAAATCCAGCGAATCCGACAGAGTTGATCTACATGGGGCTGTTGTCCGTCTAGAAGGTGTTCGAACTGCAAAAGGGCAGGTTATTATGTATTGAATACAACTAACAACGAATAATAGAGATATAGAGAGGGTGGGGCAGATGGTAGGTTTCCTGAGATTGGTCGGTGTGTTGACTGTATTTGGGGTGGGATTCTCCCCATTTCTGGCACAGCAGCTGTGGAATGATCCTTTTATCATGATGCAGGCATGGTGGTATACACCAGCGATTTTTGCCGGATTTGGGTTGATCTTTATTCCCTCCATTTTGGCTAATATCTTCGGTGTTGGGAGAGTGAAGTCAGGATTACCAGCGGTTGGTGTCATTAAAAGCATCCAGCAGACGGGTACGTATATTAATGAGCAGCCGGAAGTTCGACTGGGCCTGACCGTCTCGCGTAAAGGACGTGAGAAATACGATACCGAGTTGAGAACGATCATACCGTTGACTTCAATGTCTCAATTCCAGCCGGGCAGCTTAATTCCCTTAGTGGTCTCTGTGAAGGATGAACACAAGGTAGGGCTTGATCTGAAGGGGAGGCTATCGCAGGAAGATATACAGCAATTGCTGGATGAGAAGATGGTGCAGCATGGCGTGGCACCTGAGATGATGGATATTGCACGAACGGGCGAGAAAGCGATGGCCAAAATTTTGGATGTTACTCCACTTGGAAGCGGAGGTAATGGCAAAATCAAACTTCAGCTAACGCTTAGTGTAACGAAGTCAAATGGAGAGACGTTTAAGGTGACACTACCGAAGGAAATTTATCCATCTGTCCTACCTCAGGTTCAGCAAGGTCATATTATTAACGTGATCTATTCGAAGCAGGACCCGTCAAAGTTGATGCTGGCACTGAGTGTACAGGAAGAACAACTAAGCAATTTGTTCTCATCCTGATGCTGTTTGAACAAAAAACCTGTACCATCACGATTCAAGTGATGGGCAGGTTTCTTTTGTGTATTTTATTTTAGGGGAAATCTGGATGAGCTTAGCTTAAGATCAGACGATACCCAGGCGCATCCGATATGAGAATAGAACTTGTCTCGATTTTCCGGCAAAAATGCGAGCAGCCAGCTGTCTGAATTCGTCAGCTACCTCAAGCAGATCAGTGGCACCGAGTTTCACTGCCGTTTGCAGGCCGCCTTGGCTCAGTGCCAGATTGACATATCGGTCCGCATCGAATGTTTCCCGGTGGTGAAACACAATTTCACGCGAATAACGGAACAAGCCTGACTGCTGAATCTGCTGCAAATGACTGTCTTTATTCCATTTATGTGCCTGATTTTCCTGGGGAGCCAGGCTGGCAGCTCGATGATCTGCCTCCGTATTCAACTGCATATAGGCTTGTTCCAGCTGCCAATCGACCACGGGTGGCCAGTCACAGTCGTAGGCAGCAAATATGCCGCCTGGACGCAGTACACGCGCAAATTCGCGCAGTGTGGACTGGGGCTCCATCCAGTGGAACGACTGTGAGCAGGTCACAACATCTACACTGCCATCAGGCAGTCCCAGTTCGTGGGACAGGCCGGAGACAAAGCGAAGATGGTCCGGTTTGCCTGCCGCTTCCCATTTGGACTCTGCGACAGCTCTCATATCATCGCTTGGCTCGAAGCCAATAACACGTTCTGCCTCATTTAGCCAAATCCATGAGGATAAGCCGGTACCGCAGCCAACATCCGCGACCATGCGAGGTTTGCTGCCCAAATAATTCGTCAGAATATCTACGACCTCGGTGGGCGCAGCAGGCCGGTTCTGGTCATATAACGTACCGAAACCCTTGAATCGTTCCACATTGTTACGTCTAATGTCTTGCATGGATAAACCTCCTTCAGGAAATGGATCGATAGCCAAGCAAAAGAATCAAGAGATGATCAGAGCTCAATTATATCATTCATTCTTCAACCTATTGTTAACGACCTGTTGCAAATGCTCTACCGCTTTAATATGTCGTCTGAGCAGTTCCTGTCCGATGTGTGGAGGTTTGATTACGGTCAGGTCAGATCCAAACGACATCAGGAAGGAGTACAGCCATTCTCCCTCATTCAGTTCTAGGGCAACGCGCAGCCTGCCATCGGGCTCTTTTTCGATGCGGGAAGGTTCAAAAAAATCATATACCCTATACGCTATAGAGTTGGAGAACGACAATTCCAGAGCGATTTGGTTGATGGTGACGTGATTTTCATTTTCCGGTGATTCGATGTGTATGTTGTTCATGGAAACCTTGGGCAGAAATTTCAACTGGGTAATTCGTTTCATTTTGAACGTCTGAAATTCGTTTCGGTCGGGCTCGTCGTGGATGTATCCTTTGAAATACCAGGTACTGTTCTTAAACAAAAGTTTGAGCGGCTCAACCGTCGGCACACTCTTCTCACCATCCGAATTGACATAGTGAAACGTAATCCATTGATTGGTGAAGATCGCTTGTTTGACCTGGTTGAACAGTTCCCTCTCCTGCTGTGGAATGCTGCCCCATGGTGAAAAGTCGAACTCGATCCAATCCAGCTTATGATCAAACAGAGCGGTTAAACGTTTGAGCATATGGGCAGTGTTAAGGTGAGGGATGGCGCTGACGCTATATAATCCAAGCAAAATTTCATTCTGATCATCTTCGGACAACAGGGATTTGTCCATGACAAAGTTGTCCATGAGATGGATTCCGCCATGCTTTCCGGTTGTCGTGTACACAGGAATACCTGCCGCACTCAGTCTGTCGATATCACGATACACGGTGCGTACGGATATCTCGAACAAACGCGCAAGCTCGGGGGCGGTAGCTTTCTTTTTCTCCAATAACAGCAATAGCATTCTGAATAATCGGTTATTTTCCATGCCTGTATTATACCATGACAATAGGTGTCAGGGTATGGGTGGTACACTGGATGTACAGTGTTACGAAGAGCATGAAGGAGGAATTAATGATGGCGATGAAAGAAGGATTTTTCTGGGGTGGCGCAACGGCTGCCAATCAGTTTGAAGGTGGATGGGACAAGGGAGGGAAAGGCCCAAGTACTTCCGATATGATGACAGGTGGAACGCACACGACACCGCGGCGGATTACGCCTGTACTGGAAGAGGGCACGTATTATCCGAGCCATGAAGCGGTTGATTTTTATGGTCATTACAAAGAGGATATTGCCCTGATGGCCGAAATGGGCTTCAAAATGTTCCGCATGTCCATCAACTGGTCCCGAATCTACCCGAACGGGTATGATCTGGAGCCAAACGAAGAGGGATTGCAGTTCTATGACAACGTCTTTGCCGAGTTGAAAAAGTACAACATTGAACCGCTCGTGACCATTTCTCACTACGAGACGCCATTTGGTCTGACCCAGAAATATAACGGCTGGGCTTCCCGCGAAGTGATTGATTGTTATATCCGATATTGTACAACCCTCTTTACCCGATACAAAGATCAGGTGAAATACTGGCTGACCTTCAATGAGATTAACTGTTTGACGATGCCAATGGGGGCTTATATGGCTGCAGGTATCCTGTTTGAAGGTAAAGAGACACTGATCGATGGCGTTGATGATCCACAGACCCGCTTCCAGGCGCTGCATCACCAATTTGTTGCAAGCGCAAAAGCGGTGAAGCTGGGACATGAAATCAATCCTGATTTCCAAATCGGCTGTATGGTCGCATTCATGACAACATATCCGAATACATGCAACCCGGACGATATTCTGCTCGCGCAGAAGAAGGACCAGCTGTCCAACATGATCTGTGGAGACGTACAGGTACGTGGAGCATACCCTGGATTCGCCAAACGTTTCTTCGCCGAAGAAGGCATCCAGATCGAGATGCAGCCGGAAGATGCACAGACTTTGCGTGAAGGCTGCGTAGACTTCTATTCCTTCAGCTATTACATGTCCTTGGTCGAGAGTGCGGATGAGTCGTTGGATAGAGCAGAGGGAAATCTGCTGGGCGGCATCAAAAATCCGTATCTGGAAGCTTCCGACTGGGGCTGGCAGATCGATCCGAAAGGATTGCGTTACACCCTGAACCACCTGTATGATCGTTACCAGATTCCATTGATGGTTGTGGAGAACGGATTGGGTGCAGTGGATGTTGTGGAGGAAGATGGCTCCATTCAGGATGACTATCGGATTGATTATTTGAGAGGTCACATTGAACAAATGAAAGAAGCCGTCGCCGACGGTGTAGATCTTATCGCTTACACGATGTGGGGATGTATCGACTTGGTCAGCGCATCCACGGGCGAGATGAAGAAACGTTATGGCTTCATTCATGTGAACAAGGACAATGATGGCAATGGTGATCTGAGCAGAACACCGAAGAAGAGCTTCCACTGGTACAAAAAAGTCATTGAATCCAATGGTGAAGATCTCTAAGTTTCCACTGTAAAATAGATTCCTAATGACGTAAAAGAACCTCACTGGCGCAGGATGGCGCACGTGAGGTTCTTTCATGTATTCAGCGATGGCTCCGGCAGGACTAAGCAGGCTTGTTCGTACGGCTGGTCATCGCAATGTGCTATGCACATGATGTGAAGTTGTGAATGCACATTCTGGTAAATCTTACAGCTTGCTCAAGTCAGAGGTTTAGACTGTAGAAGGGAGATTCGCTCCAGATAGCGTTGGTAGAACCATATGCATGTTGCCAGCCAGCATCCGCTCAAAAAGTAACCTCCAACTACATCACTGGGATAATGCACGCCCAGATAGATGCGGCTCATGCCAATGGTAAGGATGAAGGCTGCGCTTACAACTATTATCGCTATTCGTCCGACTGTTGTAGGTACATGCTTCCAGATCAGGAAGGCCAGTCCGCCGTACAGGCTGAACGCTGCCATGGAGTGTCCGCTGGGGAAGCTGTACCCGGTCGCTTCAATGATCCGGTGTATGGTGGGGCGCGCACGCTGAAACACGAGCTTCAGCAGGGTGTTTAGTATTGCAGAGCCTGCGATGACACAGCCAAAAAAAAGAAGCTCCCGTCGGTGTCCTAAAAAGACATACAAAACGATCATCGAAATAAGGGTAATAGCGACGACGGGCAAGCCGCTGCCAATCCAGGTGAACAGCTCCATCCACCGGGTCATGCTAGGGGATTCCATGCCCTGAATCCAGGTTATTAGGGTGTCGTCAAATCGGTGAATCTGATTATCACTGATGGACAGAGCGATGATTGCAAATATAGCAAGGCTTAGCGCTGCGGTGAGCAGCGGAATGGAAATATTTTTTTTCAAATTTTGCTTCAATGGTTATGTTCCTCCAGGGTGTCTTTTTTCTTATCGTTTTCTAATTTACCCTTAAAGCTGCTCCCAGAATAATGGGCTATGATTAGATCTAGGTTCATTAAATTGGGAAAAGGGGATTACTTATGTCTTTTATACGATTGGATTACCAGCTTTTTCATTGGATTAATCAACAGGCGATGCACCTCTCGTATTTGGATGGCATCATGATATTTTTTGCGAAATATGCCCTTTTTATGTATCCTGCGGGAATGTTTGTGTATTGGATATCGAAGAGTCAAAAAAAACGCATGATTGTGCTGCAAGCCATATTGGCAGCATGTGCGGGGACTGCTATCAGCTTTGTTATAGGTCACTTGCTGCACAGAGACCGGCCCTTTGTGACCCATTCGGTGATTCAATTAATCAGCCATAGCGCTGATGCATCCTTTCCAAGTGACCATGCGACGGTTGCCTTTGCATGTGCCGCTGCATTTTGGCTGGGTCGCGTCAGGTATCGGTGGGGTTGGGTTCTCATCGCCACCTTCATTATGATTGGCCGTGTATGGTCTGGCGTACACTATCCCTCCGATGTAGCTGCCGGGGCTCTCATTGGTATGGCAAGCGCCTGGGGAATCGGGCGTATTTTCATCCGTATGAAACTTCCAGCCCTGTTCATCCCTCATCAGGCCAGAACACTTCATTCTGAAGACAGCAAGTGAGCGGTTGTTCACCCGAAGCTGTGAATCCGCTATTCTGCCGGAAGTAAGGACGCCACACTGGTGAATAAAGAGGGCTGTAGTGCTACCCTCTTTATTATTGTCTGGTGTTGGTGTCCGACTTTCAGAATGCAGATGTGGGAAGCAGGACAGTTACGGTCGTTCCTTCATCCACACGGCTATCGATGAATATTAGCCCGTTGTATCGTTTAACGAGGCGTTCTGCAATGGCGAGTCCCAAGCCGGTCCCCCCTTGTTCGCGAATACGTGCCTTATCAACACGGTAGAAGCGGTCAAAAACATACGGCAAATCCTCTGCCGGAATGCCCATGCCTTTATCAGTAACCTGAATACATACATCGTTGTCACGTCGTATTCCTTGAACCCGAATCTCTTTGGTAACCGGTGAATATTTAACGGCATTATCAACCAAAATCCTTAGAATCTGCTCCATGTGCTGAGGAAGTATCTTCACTTCAATACCGGATATGAATTCCATATGAATGTCAAAGGCAGCATCCGGGTGCAGCTGCACAACATTGGCAAGCGCATGCTGTACCGTCTGGCGAAGATCGACAGCAGCTTCCATTGCAATGTGTCCAGACTCGGCCTGACTAAGTAATAACAGTTCATTCACTATCGTTTTTAACCGGGTAAGCTCCTGAGCCGAAACATCCAGGGATTCATTCAAAATATCCGGGTCATGCTTGCCCCAACGTTTCAACAGGTTAATATGTCCTTCAATGATGGCCACTGGTGTACGCAACTCGTGCGAGGCATCTTCCACAAACTGCTTTTGTTGCTGAAACGAAAGCTCCAGCTCATCCATTAGGCGGTTAAACATTCGAGCGAGGTTGGTCAACTCATCATGCTGATCCGGCACATCCACGCGTTTATGAAGTCCCTTCTGCTGAATCTGGATCATCGTTGCATTCATGGTCGTAATAGGCTTCACGAACTGTCGTGAAAGGACACTTGCGCCCAGAATGCTTAAACCGACAGCAGCAATTCCCCCGCCAAACATGACCAGCAGCAGCATATCGCTTAGTTTATCGGTATTTTCCAGATTGGTTACCATCTCAATCGTTCCGCTAAAATTCGTGGTGATGAGTGGTGATCTCATAATGAGCAGATGATCTTCGTAATGCCAGGCATTAATCAGAACGCGTTTTTGCACTGCTTGCGGCTCCACCCACTGTTCAGGAAGACGATCGGTTACTTTAAGAAGCACCGTTCCTTCCTGATCCAGAATGCGGATCATCTGATTCTCCTGATTGAACTTTGTCATAAAAGAACGGTAATCTGCAATTTCTGCTGCTGACACATCTTTTTCTAGCAGGTAGATTTCCATCTCATTCATGCTTTTTTCCATACTTTTCTGTTCCTGATCAATGAGCCATTTATTAATTACAAAGTATTGAACGATGTTATACACAATAAACAGCGTGATCAGCAGCAGTGAAATCCAGATCGTCAATTTCCAGCGGATAGACCAATGGGAGCGGGGAAGGAATGTTCGAATCCAGCGCATCATTTCTGAATTCCATAACCCAAGCCTCGTATCGTTTGCACAAAGCTGTTGGAGCCCACACCATCGATTTTACTGCGCAAATAACTGATATAGACATCAACCACATTGGTCTCCACGTCAGCATCGTATCCCCACACCAGATCCAGAAGCATCTCCCGGGTCATGACTCGGCCTATATTTTGCATGAGGATGACGAGCAGGTCGAATTCACGCCGGGTTAATTCAACAGCCTCTCCGTCTTTCTTGAACATGCGCGCCTCCAGGTCCAGCTGCAATCCATGATGAATCAGTACGGAATGCTCGCTGCCGCTGTTGGAACGGCGAAACAAGGACCTCATCCGTGCCAGAAGCTCTTCAATGGCAAAGGGCTTAGGAATATAATCATCGGCTCCGCTGTCGAGTCCCATGACCCGATCCATGACACCATCCCGAGCCGTAATCATAATAATGGGTGTTTGTTTGATATTGCGTATTCTTCTGCACACCTCTACGCCGTTAAGGCCGGGCAGCATCAGATCGAGCAGGATCAGATCCCACTCCTGTTCCAGTGCCAGTTCAAGTCCGCTTCTTCCATCGTAGGCTACACTGACCGTGTAGGCTTCATGTTGCAATTCCAGTTCTATAAAACGAGCCAGATTTTTCTCATCTTCAATCAGCAATATATTTCTCATCAGAATCGGTCCTTCCTTAAATTTGGAAGCATCAGATCGAGCTTACAGGTTAAGCTTACCAAGTCCAGTGTACAACATTCAAATTGGAAAACATTAAAAAAAGTAATGTAGTTTTCTTATCAAATTTTAATGAAAAATGTCTAGACTGGACTTAACCCCAGTACGAGAGAGAAGTGGTCATAATGAGCCAGTCCAATATCAAGCCTGAACAAGCTAAGAGTGCATCCAAAACTTCAAGAAAGAAAAAATCATCCGGGATGGGGTGGCTTATTGCCCTGATCTGCATTGGCGCTGCAGGAGCAGCGGCATTTTTCCTGATTCCTTCGGTCAAGGACACTGTGCTGCATACCGTAGAGAATGCAGCTGGAGTCCATGCCACATTGCCTGCTGTATCTGCCAAACCAGTCAGTCAAGCTCAGAAAACGCTACCCGGAGCTTCGTCGAAAGCACAGCAATCCGTTCAGTCACAGGCTACAGCTTCCATAACCTCGACGCTGCCAACTGTACCTTCAACAGATCATATTGCGGCAGCTAAGGACATCGCCAGAACTTATGCCGATATGCCTCCAAGCAAGGCTGCAGCGGCACTTGCACCATTGACCGATCTGGAGATTGTGTATGCCATGACCGAGATGTCCACAGAACAGCGAGCGAAAATATGGAGTAAAATGGACCCGGATCGAGTTGGCATCCTTTCGGTGCAAATGAAACCTCGTTCGGTGGTTACGGATCATGAGCTCGCGCTCATTCAGCGTAAAATCAATAAGCAAAACAGCGACATCGCCAGTCAATCAGTCCAGGAACTAGTACATACCTTCTCAAAAATGCCTTCCCCACGAGCCGCCAAGCTGATCCAAAAATTATTTCAGACCGATGCCGTCAAAACGATAGATATTCTGAAGAAGATGAATGTAAATACGCGAGCGAGTATTTTAACCGTGATGTCCGGTGACTCGGTTATGACAGAAACGGCAAAACAGATTTCTCAGTCATTTCTTAAATAATGAAAAGGCTGGTGGATCACCAACCAAGTGATAGATCGGAAAAATCCCCATAAAGGGGATTTTTTGGTGTGTTATACTATTCCATAATGATAGCGAGTGACGTTCAATTCAAAACCAGAAGGGGAAAAGTAATGAAGCGTATAATGATCGTAGCGTTCGTTCTGCTGTTTATTACAGCCGGATTGGCGTTGGTACCGGATGGCCGAGCTTATGCCTGCAGCTGTGTAGAAGCGAATGCCCAAGAGAAACTGAAGACGTCCACGGCGGTTTTTACAGGTAAAGTGGTAAAGAAGGGCGGTACACAAATATTCAGCCCTGACCGGTTGAGAGCATATACCTTTGACGTGGATACCGCTTGGAAGGGAGTTTCATCTAAACGAATGACCGTTATGGGAAATGATGCCGGTTCGGAATCTTGTGGGATTCAATTGGAGAAAGACCAGTCCTATCTGATCTTTGCTTATCAGAATAAAATGGACAATAAACTGCATACGAATCTTTGCAGTGGCAATATTTCCGTAAATCAAGCTGGAGATGCGTTGAAGCTGCTGGGAGCAGGAAAAGCAGTGAGTCAGGATGATTTTGGAGAAGCCGATTATGGAAGAAGTTGGTCATTTTATTTCATAATATATGGTGGGGTTATTCTAATGCTTATATTGGTAAGTGGCTGGATCTGGAGAAGGAAGAAGCGCGCCTGAAGTTAAGATCTGATTCAAGGGGAAATGGTATAACGGGAACGAACGAAAAAATAAATCCCCGTGTGGAACGTTTGAGATAAGCTCGCGTTCCATGCGGGGATTTTATACATTTGGTCGGATAATCGTACCGATTCAATTAGTTTAACTGCAGCATATATTCATAAGCCGTGATCCCGAATACTCGTTTAAAGTGTCTGTTCAGATGAGTCAGATCAACAAAACCACATTCGGCTACAGCGGAGTAAACATCCTTGTGCGTTTCAATGGACTGTCTGGCACGCTCCACTTTGCAATTCAGAAAAAACTGGTAAGGCGAAATGCCGGCATGGGACTTGAACTCGCGGATAAATTGAAACTTGGACATGTTGAATTCTGAACACAGGTCGTCCAGCTTCAGCACATCTTCTATACTGCAAAACATCATTTCTTTCGCTTTTCGCACCAGATTGTCCTGAGGCCGCCATAGCTTGGTGTCCATTTCCGACTGGGACAGCAGTTGCAACAGGTCAAAGAGCAGTTCACTGCACTTGGCTTCATCCTGTCCGTTTTGAACGGCATCATTCAGCATCAGGATGCTTCGTGCAAGCACAGGGTCATAGACAATCGGGCTATTAAAACGCAATTCCTTTTTCCCTAGAACCTCTTCGACCAAATCGGGCTTCAGATAAAGCATGACATAGTCTATGCCAGCCTTGTCATAGGAGCTTCCATCATGGGACTGTTCCCGGTTGAATAACATCACGCCGTTTTTGTGGGAGGCCTGATAGTGTCCGTCCAGATGGTATTGCTGAATACCGCGAAGCGTTACTCCAACCGCATATTCCTCGTGACAATGTTTTTTATAGGTGAAATCCGTAAAGCTGGCGGATAGAGCCAAGACGTCCTGTGATTTCTTATAGTTAAACAATTCCATGCTGTACACACCTCCCGCGCGTTAGATGATTCCCGAGACCATAATGGCTGAGTATATCAAAAAAAGAGCCATAAGGATACTCACTGCTTTTTGATGACGATTGAGTAACGTTCTGAAGACGGAGCCAAACACGACCCAACTGGAATAGGCGAAGAAGCCGATGATGGTAATGATGATTACGAACAGAAACGTTGACATGGTGCTGTCGTAGTACGGCAGCACATAGCTGGGAATAACTGTGAACGTGAACAGAACTACTTTTGGATTCACAAACTGCATGATTAAACCGTTCAGAAAACCCGTAACTTGCTTTGATGCCGTCTCGGTGGAACCCATTTTATAGACTTGATAAGCCAGATATATCATATAAACACTACCCACGATCTGCATCACTTGGAGAATGCCAGGCAATATCTCAGCGAGAAGGTGATTGAGAAGAGCAGAAGCAGCAAGTAACATGCCAAATGCAACGGTGGCTCCCCACACATACTCCATCGTTTTCCGAGGACCCACCTGCCCGACGGAAGTGAGAATCACAATATTGCTGGGGCCAGGTGTAAACGTAACGACAATACAATAGATGAAAAAAGCTGTAAGATTCATAGGGCCTCCCCGAGTTGTAGTTACATGATCATACTGCGGGGAGGCATTGGCTTATAGTACATTATTGCAGCAGAGTGCACATGAGCAGGAAAAGAAAGATGAATTCCGAATATGAAGGGCTGTTTCCTTTTTACATGATTGCGTTTACAATTTAAGCAGAATGTTGACTGCGACACCACTTGAGGAAGTGAATGGAATGAAAAAAATGCTGCTGGTTTATATTTTGCTAATCTCGGCGTTTGTATTGTATGTACTTCGGTTCGAATATTCCAGTCAGGTGAATGGCTCCTGGGAAGACCGGGGGCTGCGCGGGGATATCGGCGAAACGTACATCATGATTACATTCCAGTCCGGCCTGGAATATTGGAAGAGTCCCTTGAAAGGTTTCGAGGATGCCGGGGATGCGCTTGGCGTAACCGTAGAATACCGTGGAGCGACCCGGTATGATGCGAAGGAGCAGACAACGGTGATTGAGCAGGCCATTGCACGCAAGCCCGCGGGAATCGCCATATCTGCCATCGACCCGCAATCGCTGATCCCGGCCATTACTAAAGCACTGGACGCGGATATACCGGTGGTGCTGTTTGATGCCGATGCACCGGGAAGCCGGGCGTATTCTTTTCTCGGAACGGACAATTACAGGGCGGGTGTGACGGCTGCTGATAAAATGGCCGAGCTGATGGCCCGTGAAGGTGAAGTCGCCGTGCTGACCCTGCCGGGGCAGCAGAATCATGAGGAACGGACCAAGGGGTTCCGCGATACGATTGAGCAGCGGTATCCCTCAATGAAGGTGGTTGAAGTCGCGGATGGACACGGAGATACGATCGTATCGAGAGACGAGACGCTTAGAATGATGAAGGCTCATCCGAAGCTGGCAGGGATTTTTGTGACCGAGGCGACCGGAGGGGCAGGTGCAGGTGAAGCTGTCCAAAATTCAAGCGAAGGTCGTTCGCTCAAAATTATATCCTTTGATACCAACAAGGCCACGCTGGATATGATTAAGAGCGGCACAATTTCGGCTACAATTGCGCAGGGAACCTGGAACATGGGATACTGGTCGCTTCAATATTTGTTCCATCTGCATCATCAGCTAACCGTACCTGCGCCATCCTCCTCCGGTGAGAATGCACCGCTGCCAGTGACGGTGGACACCGGAATTTCCGTGGTGACAAGCGTGAATGTGGATGATTATTATGCCAAATAAACAGAATCAACAGAATAGTTCCTTGATACGGGCACCCATTCGCCTCTGGATGAAGAGGAGCCTGTACCGTTTGCGCTTACGCAATATGCAGCTGCGTTATCAGCTGATGCTGCTCTTTTTGTTATTTGCCATCGTACCTTCCGTAGGTCTGGGATTGTTAGTGAACTGGACGGTGGAACGGATTGTTGAGCGACAGGTGGAGGGTCATACAATGCAGCTCATTGGCAAAGTGAATGAAGCACTCGACAGCAAGATGGAGAACCTGCAAAACATGACGTATCTGATTGCCTTTGATCCGGATATTATCGCTTTTATGCAAGGAAAAACAACATCGGATAACGATCCAGGTACCGGCACCGGCACCGGCACCGGCACAATTGCTTCCAAGAAGGAACGAAATGTGTCTGATCAGGATCAGCTGTATGGAATTAAGCAAACCTTGCAGGGCTTCACGACGTTGTATCCTGAGATTGCCGGAATCGTTCTTGCTAATGGACGCGGTGACTATATCAGTAATGAGATGTACCCCCGTGGGAGGCAAAGCCTGACCCGGGAGGACTGGTACAGGAGGGCTGCGGCGAATCCGGGCATTTTTACAGTGCTGGGTCAGCCGCTGGATCGCAATATTACAACACACGTACAGTATAAGGATAATGAGATCGTATCCGTTGCCCGTTCCATAACGGATGAAGCCTCGGGACGTGTACTGGGCGTCATTATGATTGACCTCAAGCTGAGAACCGTCTCTCAGGCTGCAAGGAATGTCACTTTGGGGAAATCCGGTTATGTGATGGTGACGGATGCAGAAGGACGGAGCGTCTATATGCCGGAGCATCCGTTGGTGGAACAGATTCCCGCAGAATGGTTTCCATCCGGTGACAGCGGGACGTTTAATGCTGAAGCGGATGGGAGGGAGCTGTTATTCCTCTATCAGTCCTCCGCGTTTACGGGGTGGAGAACGGTAGGCGTATTTCCTGCACGGGAATCGACCACGGAGGTGCGTCAGATTCAGTTTTATGTGGTCAGCTTTGTGTTTGTGGTGTGTTTATTCGGTCTGAGCGCCTCCTTGTGGTTCTCGCGTTCCATTGCGCAGCCCATTTTCCGGCTTATGTCTTATATGCGCAGAGCGGAGACGGGCAATCTCATGGCGGGCCGCTGGAGCGACCGCGCCGATGAGATCGGTATGCTGGGCAGAAGCTTTAACCGAATGCTGGTTCAGATCCGGCAGCTTATATCCCTGAATGAACTGAAGGAACGGCAGAAAAGGGAGGCCGAAATGCGCAGCCTGCAGGAGCATATCAAACCTCATTTTTTATACAATACATTGGATACGATCCATTGGATGGCTCGCAAAGAAGGCGCGGACGATGTATCCGAGATGGTTGGCGCTCTCTCCAGACTGTTTCGCATCGGCCTTAGCAAAGGCAATGACTTCATCCCTTTGCATGCCGAGCTTGAGCATATAACCAGTTACTTGCAAATTCAACAGACCCGATACCGTGATCGTCTACAGTACGAATTGATCGTACCGGAGGATATGCGTGAGTTGTTTGTGCTCAAGCTGCTGCTCCAACCCCTCGTGGAAAATGCCATCTATCATGGAATCAAAGGCAGACGAGGGCCAGGCAAAATCCGGGTGGAGGCCAAAACAGAAAACGGAAAACTGGTGCTATTGGTTCAGGACGATGGAGCGGGCATGTCCGGTGAACGGCTTGCGGAGATGGAGCAGCTGCTAGCAGCGCCTTTGGAAAGTATGGAAACCGCGTCGTCGTCCGGGAAGGCTGGCAAGAGCTATGGCATGTTGAACGTACAGGCCCGTCTGCGGCTTTCCTTTGGTGAAGAATATGGCATTATGCTGGGCAGCAGAGAAGGAGAAGGCACCAGTGTGACGATCATTCACCCGCTGCTGCGGCAGCTTCCGCCAGCGGGTTCACTGGACAGGGAAGAGGGGAGGAGAGCGAATGAAAAAGTTCAATCCACAGACAACATGGACGTCAGCGGATGAGATGACAGCTTTGGCTGCGACAGAGACAGGGAATTTGGAGAAGCGTTACCGGGTGCTGATTGCCGATGACGAGCCCATTATTCGGGAGGGCATTCGGGATTCAACCGACTGGACAGCACTGGGCATGGAGGTTGCCGGAGAAGCAGAGGATGGCGAGGAAGCGCTGGAACTGGCTACAGCTCTGGGTGTGGATATCATCTTGGTTGATATGAACATGCCCTTTCTGAACGGGATCGATCTGATTCGCCGTCTTCAGGTCGACTGTCCGAACTGCCGCTGTGTGATCGTGTCCGGGCATGATGAATTCGCTTATGCCCAGGAGGCGGTTCGGCTAGGGGTAGAGGATTATATTTTGAAGCCTGTACAGGCAGAACAGCTATATTCGGCGCTTGCACGTCTGCGTCAGCGGTTGGATGAAGAACGGAAGCGTACGGCGTATGTGAGACAGGCTGCGGATCAGATTGAACGCAATATCCCACTGCTGCGCCAACGCTTTTGTCTGGAGTGGCTGGAAGGACAAGCGGAGGAAAAGAAGCTGATCGAGCAGCTCTCGTTTTTGCGTCTGCCCTCTGCGCCGCCAGTGCAGATCGGAATCGTGCGTTGGCCTGCGGCAGAAGCGAGACAGACCATTATGCGGGAAAATGATCGTCAATTGTTCCTTTTTGCTGTGGAAAATATTATCAGTGAACTGCTGAGGGACCTGTCGTATGTACTGTTCAGGGAACCGAACGGGTTAATTGGTATATGTCTGTGGCAGGCGGCCTCTGCAGATATGGAGTCCACAATTGAACAGTCCGTCAGCTCCTGTCTGAATATTGCCGTTCACGTCCATATGGAGACGCACATGGGTACGTTGGAGGAAGCGCCGGCTACCTATCGCGAGTGTCGTGAAGTTATATATGGACAAGCCCGTTTGTCCCCGCTGGTTCGCCGGGCACGCCAGCTTATTCAAGAGGACTATACGGATCGGAATCTGACGCTGGAGTCGCTCGCTTCCCGCCTGCAAGTATCTGCTGTGTATTTGAGCCGGGTGCTCAAGAAAGAGCTGAACGACTCCTTCGTGACACTTGTCACGCATGCCCGCATCCGTAAGGCTGTGCAGCTGCTGGACTCTACGTCATTGCCTGTCCACCGGATTGCAGAGCATGTAGGGTACGATACGCAGCATTATTTTAGTACCGCGTTCAAAAAAACGATGGGCATCTCGCCTGTACAGTATCGCAAAGGCGGTGGTACAAGAGAGGGCGTCTCATCGGAGTGTGAATAGGCTGGTTTCAAAAGGGTTTCTCATCAAGGGATTTGTTCTGCTTGTACCAAGCGGAGCGGGTCCTTTTTTGTTGTTAGCTGAAGTCTAAATGATTTATTCCGTACAACAGGCCTGTTCTTCACCTGATCCTTGAACCCGTTGGTTACAAAAGTTAAAAATTTATAAAAAAGGTTCAAATGCAGCAAAGACCTTCCTGTTCCGTGATGATAAGATGGGTCTCAGACAGGAACAACAGCTTGTATGTATCGGATGCATTGTAAGCGTTATCTTATCATTCATTCAAGTCCGTATGATTTGAGGAAAGGGGAAGTTCATATGAAAAAAGGAGCACTGATCATCTGGCTGCTGGTGATGACCTTGATGCTCTCTGCCTGCAACCTGGCTGAGAGTGAAACTGGCAGCAAGGAAAAAGGGTATGTCGGCATCTCGATGCCAACGAAATCTTCCGAACGCTGGGTTGGCGACGGGGAGAACATGGTTCGTCTTTTCCAGGAGCAGGGGTATAAAACCGATTTGCAGTACGCAGAGGACGTGGTGGAGAATCAAATCTCACAGATTGAGAACATGATCACCAAGGGTGTGGACGTGATGGTGATTGCGTCTGTTGACGGCAATACGCTGACGGATGTCATCAAGAAGGCGCATGACCAGGGCATACAGGTCATTTCGTATGACCGCCTGATACGCAACACTCCCTATTTGACGTATTACGCGACCTTTGACAATTTCAAAGTTGGCGTGCTCCAGGCATCCTACATTGAACAAAAGCTGGGGCTTAAAGAGGGCAAAGGTCCTTATAACATTGAGCTGTTTGGCGGTTCTCCAGATGACAACAACGCCTACTTCTTTTTCGACGGCGCGATGTCGGTCCTGAAGCCATACATGGATTCCGGCAAGCTGATTGTACGAAGCAAGCAGACCACGATGGCCCAGATTGCGACGCTGCGCTGGGATGGCGCCTTGGCCCAATCGCGAATGGATAATTTGCTCAGTGCCTATTATTCGGCAGATAACCTGGATGCGGTGTTATCCCCGTATGACGGGATCAGTATCGGGATCATTTCATCGTTAAAAGGGGTTGGCTACGGGAAAGCGAACAAGCCTCTGCCGGTGATTACCGGTCAGGATGCCGAACTGGCTTCGATCAAGTCCATTGTGGCCGGGGAACAGACTCAGACCATATTCAAGGACACCCGCAAGCTGGCGGAGAAGACGGTAGAGATGGCCAACAGCATATTACAGGGAAAAACGGCGGAAGTGAATGATGAAAAATCATATAACAACGGGATAAAGGTGATTCCTGCCTTTTTGCTTGACCCCATTTCTGTGGATCGCACCAACGTGGAGAAGGATATTGTGGGCAGTCAATATTACACGAAAGAAGAAATCGGACTGAAATAAAAAGTGAAAGGAGCACATCCCATGACCGGAATAATTCTGGAAATGAAGGGCATCACCAAAACATTTCCCGGTGTAAAAGCGCTGGAAAATGTCAATTTCAAGGTCAGAGAAGGCGAGATTCATGCGTTATGCGGTGAGAATGGCGCAGGCAAATCCACGCTGATGAAGGTGCTTAGCGGTGTATACCCGCACGGAACGTATGAAGGGGATATTTTATTTCAGGGCAAAACGTGTGAGTTCAAGGACATCAAGCAAAGCGAGGATCTGGGAATTGTCATCATCCATCAGGAGCTGGCGCTGATTCCCTACCTTTCAATTGCGGAAAATATCTATCTGGGCAATGAGCGTACTAGCAAAGGCATTATCAACTGGAAAGAAACGTTTGTAGGCACAAGGGAATTACTCGGCAAGGTGGGCCTGAATGAAAATCCGAACACCCTGGTTTCCAGCATCGGTGTGGGTAAGCAGCAGCTGGTTGAAATTGGGAAAGCGCTCTCCAAAAAGGTGCGACTGCTCATTCTGGATGAGCCTACCGCGGCGTTGAACGAGGATGACAGTGAAAATCTGCTTCAGCTGATGCTGGAATTCAAGAAGCAGGGCATCGCCTGTATTCTCATTTCGCACAAGCTGAACGAGGTGTCGAAGGTGTCGGATTCGGTGACCATACTGCGGGACGGCAAGACAATCGAGACACTGGATATGAAAAAGGACAAAGTGACTGAAGACCGGATTATTAGCGGGATGGTAGGGCGTGATCTGACCAGCCGTTATCCAGAGCGTCATGCGAGCATCGGTGAAGTCATCCTGGAAGTGAAGGATTGGACCGTATATCACGAGCATCATGCCGACCGGAAGGTGCTGGATCAGATCAATATGAACATCAGACGAGGCGAGATTGTAGGCATTGCCGGTTTGATGGGAGCAGGGCGCACGGAGCTTGCGATGAGCATATTTGGCAAATCCTATGGTCGCAGCATATCGGGCCAGCTCATCAAAGAGGGCAAGCCCATTCAGAACAACAGCGTCACGGAGGCGATTCAGAACGGCTTCGCTTACGTGACAGAGGACCGCAAGGAATATGGTCTGATTCTGATGGACGATATCAAGCGGAACATTTCCCTGACGGGTCTTGGCAAGCTGACCAAAAATGCGGTGGTGAATGAACGGGAGGAAGTGCTGGTAGCCGAGGATATGAAAAAAAGCATGAATATCAAGGCACCTAGCATTTTGCAGAAAACCGGCAATCTGAGCGGCGGGAACCAGCAGAAGGTGGTGCTGAGCAAATGGATTTTTGCCGGACCGGATATTCTCATTCTGGATGAACCGACACGCGGCATCGATGTCGGAGCCAAATTCGAAATCTATACCATTATTCATCGGCTGGCCGCTGAGGGCAAGGGTGTGCTGGTGATCTCATCCGAGCTTCCGGAGGTACTGGGCCTGTGTGACCGAATCTATGTGATGAATGCCGGACGAATCACGGGAGAAGTCAGCCGGGAAGAAGCATCGCAGGAAACGTTGATGAGATATATGACCAAGTCAGGAGGCGGGAAGCATGGAAATGTTAACTAGACTGTTCAAAAACAATATACGGCAATACGGCATGATTATCGCGCTGGTTGTCATTATGCTGCTGTTTGAGGTACTGACCGGGGGGCTGCTGCTCAAGCCGATCAACATTACGAATCTGATCTTGCAAAACAGTTACATTCTTGTACTTGCCATCGGTATGGTGCTTGTCATCATTACCGGACATATTGATCTCTCGGTAGGTTCGATTGCTGCTTTTGTAGGGGCGGTTGCCGCCATTATGATGGTCGATTGGCAGCTTCCGGCCTGGCTGGCGGTCATTGCTGCTTTGGTGGTCGGTGCATTAATTGGAGCGTGGCAGGGCTTCTGGATTGCATATGTACGGATTCCGGCATTTATCGTTACCCTGGCCGGCATGCTGCTCTTCCGTGGTTTGACAATGATTGTGCTGGAGGGCCAGTCAATCTCTCCTTTTCCAGGAGGGTTTCAGAAAATAAGCTCCGGCTTCCTGCCTGATATTCAAATATCTGGCCTCGGTCTGGTGTCGATCATTGTTGGTCTTGTTCTCACGGTCTGGTATATCGTAAATGAACTGCGGGAGCGCCGTTCCCAGCGAAAATACGGTTTCCAGGTTGTATCTCAGGGGCTCTTCCTGCTCAAGCTGCTGGTCGTGGCTGTAGTGACGAATTTGTTCACTTTCATGCTTGCGAGCTATGCAGGCATTCCGAATATTCTGATTCTGCTGTTTGTATTAATTGTTGTCTACTCCTTCATCATGAACCGCACCGTGATGGGGCGCCATGTATATGCACTGGGAGGCAATGAAAAGGCTGCCGGTCTGTCCGGGGTCAAAACGAAAAAAGTGACCTTCTGGGTATTTGTCAACATGGGTGTAATGGCCGCCATTTCCGGCCTGATCTTCGCGGCGCGGCTGAATGCGGCTACGCCAAGAGCCGGTACCAACTTTGAGCTGGATGCCATTGCAGCCTGCTTTATCGGCGGAGCTTCCGCTTCCGGAGGAATAGGGACCGTATTCGGTGCCATCATCGGTGGTTTGGTCATGGGGGTTCTGAACAACGGGATGTCCCTGATCGGGTTGGGTATTGACTGGCAGCAGGGCATCAAGGGTTTGGTACTGTTGCTGGCGGTAGCCTTCGATATTTATAATAAAAACAAACGATCTGCGTAGTTCTGTGTTGAAATGCAGTTTTGAAGCGGACGCCTCTAGCCTCTAGGATAGATGGAAAGGTATATCGAAATACAGAAACAGACCGTGATCCGCTGGATCGTGGTCTGTTTTCTCTGTGCACTTCTTCGTGTATGAAACAGAATATTTACATTAAGGCATCCAGAAAACGAGTTGCGATACCGAAATAGATAAACAACGATAAAATATCATTCAACGTTGTGATTAATGGGCCGGAGGCAACCGCAGGGTCTACTTTGAAACGACTGAGCAGAAGAGGAATACAAGTACCGGTCAGTGTTCCAATAACTAGGGTGAAGAATAGTGATACTCCAATAATCGCTCCGAGCAGCCAGTCACCTTGCCAGAAATAGGCGATGACCGTGATCAGCAAACCGCATACAAGTCCAATCATTGTGCCTACTTTAATCTCCCGGCCAATAAGCGCGAGCACTGTGGCCTTGTCCAGCTTGCGTCCAATCAAGCCACGTACAACCACTGCAAGGGATTGTGTACCCGTATTCCCCGTCATACCGGCTATCATGGGCATGAAGAACGCCAGTGCCACAACCTGATTCAGCGTGTCCTCGAAAAAATCCACGATACTGCCCGAGATCAGTCCGATAAATAACAATAAAATCAGCCATGGAAGGCGACGTCTGACGGCAACTAACGGTTTGGTATCAAAATCAATGTCTTTACTGCCGCCACCCATCTTGGCGATGTCTTCACTGGCTTCGTCCATAATAATATCAATGACATCATCCATTTGGATAACACCGCATAGTCTACGGTTCTCATCCACGACAGGTAGAGCCATAAACTCATAACGCTGCAGCAGCTGTGCAGCTTCTTCCTGGTCCATATCAACTGTTGCATGGATGACACGCCGGGTCATCAGCTCTTCTACTTTGGTCTTATCATCTGCCTGGGCAAGGGTTTGATAGCTCACGACTCCAACCAGTTTACCTTCATCGTCGGTGACATACAGATAACTGGTTGCAGGAATCAGCGTAGCCTGTGGTTCTCTCAGCGCTTCCTTTGCAGTTTCATGCGATAACAGGGTACGATAGCGATCGGTCATAATTCGTCCTGCCGTCTCCGGTGGATAGTTCAGCACGGAGCGGATAATTGAAGAGTGATCCAGATTCATCGTAGATAGCAGTTCTTCTCTGCGTTTGAGAGGCAGATCATGCATGAAGCGAATCAGATCACTTTTGTCCATTTGCTGCATGACTTCAAGGGTGCGTTCCGGGCCTAACTGTTCGAATAGATGTACCTGTTCGTGAAGCGTGAGCGCTTCTGCCATGTCGGCGAGAACGTCCGGTTTGAATAAGAGTAAGAATCGTTTTGTCTCTTGTTCAGGGAACTTTTTATATACGAGAGAAAGGTCGTAGGGATGCAGTTCTTTGGCCCATTTGTAAAACTCGGTCAAGTTTTGGGTTTGCACGAATTGCACAAGGAGCTCCGTAATCTCTTCAACCGAAAAATCTTTTTTGGGATGGGATCGATTCATATGTAGTCTCCTTTCTAGATGGGTTCAACAAATGAATATTTACACTGGCACTCCGATGACAGAACAACCTTCCGATCGCTGTTATCCCCAGATTTCTTTGATTCCTTTCTGAAAAGGGAAAATCCGGGGATAAAGGCGAACGCTTCGCTTCTTCAGGTTATTTCTGTCCTCTCCGTTATTGTGTAAATGTTTGGTTGAACATATTTCAAATGGGTTCAACTCCGTATTCTTAAACGAAATGGAATGAAAGTTAAACAGTGACCACCGGAAAAGGATATTGTAATCTTGCTAAAACATTCGATATGGGCTTACAAATGGATGCTGCCGGGATATACTTGATCTAGAAAACCCGATGAGGAGGAGACATGTGGAATCGGTTGTAAGAACACAATTGTTATCTCTGGTCGAACCGGAATATCAGAAATTCTCGGCTGCGCTCATTCCGAATATCACGAATCTGCTAGGTGTGAGACTGCCTGAAATACGCAAGATGGCGAAACAAATCGTCAAAGAGGACTGGCGTGCCTATCTGAAAACAGCTGATGATGATTATTTTGAAGAAGTGATGTTGCAAGCGATGGTTATCGGTCATGCCCAAGCGGATATTGAGGAACTTCTGCAGCATATTGCCTGGTTTGTTCCCAAAATAGATAACTGGTCGGTATGTGACAGCTTCTGCGGTGGTTTGAAATATACAAAGACACATCTGGATGAGGTATGGCATTTCTTGCAGCCCTATCTGGTATCCAACCAGGAGTATGACATTCGCTTCGGGGTTGTGATGCTGTTGAACTTTTATATGGAAGAAAAATATATCAGCAGAGTGCTTGCTTCATTAGATACCATTCATCACGAAGGGTACTATGTGAAAATGGCAGTGGCCTGGGCAATTTCCATCGCTTATGTGAAACAGCCAGCAGCCACGATGCGTTATTTGCAGGACAACACATTGGACGATTTTACGTATAATAAGGCTCTTCAGAAAATAACGGAGTCCTATCGTGTTGATCCGGAGACGAAGCAGATCATCCGCAGCATGAAACGAAAAGTGAAAAAAACGGTTCGTGTGTAGTATGTGTGCATAACGAAAAAAAGAAACCAGATAAAAACCTGCAGGGGAAAGGACGATAAACGTATGAGAAAGAGCATCATGTGGACCAAAATGGAATTAGACGGTCGTCCGTGGGTATTGCTTGCCACCGAAAAAGGGTTATGCCGGGTCATTATGCCCAATGAAACGCTGGAAGATTGGAGCAGCTGGATTGGACGAATTGCTCCTGGAGTGGAGCTCGAAGAGAACGAATCAGCGTTGAAGCAGACAGGCATGATGGATTGGCTGCAATCCTATTTTGCCGGAGACAAAGTGGCTTTTACAGATACAATCCCGCTCGATCTGATTGGAACGGCATTCCAACAGCAGGTATGGACAGAGTTGGGGAATGTTCCTTATGGTGAGACAAGAACCTATGGCGACATTGCGGCTGCGGTGGGAAGACCTTCAGCGGTGCGAGCTGTTGGGGCAGCCAATGGAGCCAACCCCGTTCCGGTACTGCTGCCGTGTCATCGCATAATCGGTGCCAACCGCAAGCTGACCGGTTTTCGCGGAGGACTGGAGATGAAGCGAAGACTGCTGGACATTGAACAGATCGAAGGCGTGACCAATGGCGGGCATGCGCGGTTTAATTTCTGATCATCATATTTTCATATAAAAAAGAAGCAGTGAACTATCGCTAAGTGCTTCGCTCGGTTCTCATATGTACAGGCACTCCCTAGTGCCTGTTTTTTTGCATTCTCTACGGTTAACGGTTAGAAGAAAGGATGCTGAACGGAACTATCGCGGAAGTTTTCTTTTCCTTCTGGGTCACAACCTGAGTCACGACGCTACCGAATCTCCTACACCTTATTGTGAGCAATAGCGTGATATGCAAAAGCTAACGAACGTCAGGCGCCTTATTCCATTAAAAACCAGCATATTGATGTGGTAAGACTCACAAAGCAAGGGAATAAGCTGTCTATGGTTCATTACGATGATTGATCCGTGGAATTTCGCTAAATAGGGTGTTCTGGATTCGTTAAAATAATAATGATTGTCTGAGAGCTGTCACTGTAAATGGCTTAAACGATCCTAAGATTTTCGTATATACCACATTTTGGGTTATGATGGACGTGGATTACTAGGAGACGTAGTCACGATTCGTTTATGAATCGATGATCAGGTGATCGGGATTACACACGCATACCACCAAGGAAAGGAAAATGGAAGCGAAGAAATGAACAATCATAAAAATACATTTTATTTAAAATTGAGTAGTGTTTTAATCGTTGCTACTATAGGCTGTCTGCTGGTTGCTGTCTACTTGCGTACCAAATCAAACACAAACATGTATCAATTTTTGACGTGGGATATGTTCTTGGCATGGGTTCCATTCATCATTTCATCAACGATTAGTTATGTAAGCAATAAGAAACTTTCAAAAACGAGTATCGCATTGGTCGGGGTGATGTGTGCAGGCTGGTTGTTCTTGCTACCGAATTCGGCATATCTTTTCACAGAAATTCTGCATGCATTCAGATACTTTGATTCTCAAGAGGAAACTAAATTCTGGGTTAATATTGATTTTTGGTATAGCCTCAGCCTAACGTTTGTCGTAGCTATACTGGGTTTAGTTCTGTCCATTTGCTCGATACATCAAATCCACAGATTGTTAACTAAACGATTAAACCCATTTAGCAGCATGGTAGTTGTAGGCGTTATTTTACTCCTGAGCAGTCTAGGAGTATACATCGGGAGATTTAATCGGTGGAATAGTTGGGATGTCTTGAAGCAGCCTGGACTCATTTTGAAGGATATCATGAATGATTTAAGTGCAGGCAACAGCATTCTGGTTGAGTTTGTGGCTTTGGTATTTGTGATTCAAGCTTTGGGATATATCACACTTCGTATACTAACGGGGAGGTCCAATAATATCTAAACGATAATCGTATGGAACACCAACGTTTTAACTATTTTTGCTGAATGAAGTCCTATGGTACCATTGACCACAGATGAATCGGTACTCGATGCACGATAGACCGAGTGGAAAGAGGGAGTGACCATGTTGAAGCAGGAATACTGGTTAACCAACGTATTATTGGAGCAAAGTTATGTAATGGAAGACGGGCAGGTAACGGGCACCCGGACAAGCCTTGGTCATCTGCGGATTGAAGATGGAGTCATTGCAGCTATTGTGGATGGGGATATGGAATTAACAAGCGAGTTGCCACAGGTTGATGGTAAAGGACTGCTGCTGTTGCCTTCGTTCGAGGAAGGACATATTCATTTGGATAAAACGTATTACGACGGACCATGGAAAGCGGTGCGACGCATCTCCAGCATTTTCGAACGGATCGAAGAAGAGGAAGTATTGCTGCCCAAGCTGTTACCCCATGCCAAACGTCAGGCGGAGAGCATTCTGAGCCTGATTCAAGGGTATGGGTCGACTCATGTGCGCAGTCATTGCAATATTGAACCGGTTAGCGGGTTGAAACGGCTGGAAGCGACGAAGCAGGCATTGGAGACATTTTCGGGCAAAATATCCGCTGAAATCGTCGCTTTCCCGCAGCATGGACTTCTCCGCTCTAAATCGGTTGAACTCATGCGTCAAGCCATGGCGGAAGGGGCCACTCATGTAGGTGGACTTGATCCTCACACTGTGGACGAGCATATCGAGAAATCGCTAAATGCAATGGTCGAACTGGCTGTTCAGTATCAGGCAGGCATCGATATTCATTTGCATGAATCCGGAGAACCGGGTAAACAAACATTGCTGCGGTTGGCTGATTTGACTGAAGAAGCGGGACTTCAGGGCAAAGTTACCGTAAGCCATGCGTTCTGGTTCGCCCGCGCGGAACAGCAGGAAACGGAAGATATGGCCAAACGAATGGCCTCCCTTGGTATGAGCGTTGCTTCGACCGTGCCTATCGGTAAAATGATGATGCCCCTTCCGATGCTCCATCGACATGGGGTGAACGTGAAGCTGGCGACAGATAGCTTGACGGATCATTGGTCTCCGTTTGGCAATGGAGATCAACTGGAGAAAGCGGGACGTTTCGCCGAACTGTACGGGTTTAACGATGAGCTGTCCTTGTCTCAGTCGCTTGCATTTGTCACAGGTGGGATGACAACGTTAGATTCTAAGGGACAACAGGTGTGGCCGAAGGTAGGGGACACGGCTAGCTTTATATTAGTTCACGCAAGTTGTTCTGCGGAAGCTGTTGCCAGAAGATCTGCACGACAGGCGGTATGGTACAGAGGGCAGTTGGTGAGCGGATCTTTGTAGGTCATAGGGAAATGGTACCGACATATGAAACCACGAATATTCGTGGTTTTTTGTGTTGCGTATTCCACATTTTGGGTTATGATGGACGTAGTTTAATGGGAGGAGCAATGACAATGAAAATTATACATGCTGATGAAACCGATTACAGTTATATTCTTGAACGAGATCGACATATCCATCCTTCGCTTGTGGAGACAAAGATCAAAGAGAACGAAATCCTGATGATATGGGAGCAAGAATCAAGAATTGGATGGATGAGGTACGGGTATTTTTGGGATAACATTCCTTTCATGAATATGATCTGGATCGACGAGCCCTATCGGAGTGGAGGGATTGGCAGAGCCGTCGTACAGCACTGGGAGCACCTGATGAAGCAAAAAGGGTTTGATACGGTAATGACTTCTACACAGTCAGATGAACATGCACAACACTTTTATAGAAAATTGGGGTATGTTGATGCAGGCTCTCTATTGCTGGAAACGCAGCCTTTGGAGATTATTTTGATCAAAAAAATCTAGTGATTTAATTCAAGGGGAAATATGTGAATATGAATGAAAAGCAAGTAACACTACAACGTATAACCAAGGAAAACAAATTAGCGTGCATTCAGCTTCAACCGCGCGAAGACCAACTAAATTTGGTAGCAAGCAATGCAGATTCCTTAATACATGCGACGAAGGAGATCACCTCGAAGCCATATGGAATTTTTGCAGAGGACCGTATGGTAGGCTTTATTTTATTTGATAATGAGATATATAATGATGGATATTATTGGATACTTCGATTCATGATTGATGAGAAATACCAGGGGAAAGGATACGCCAAACTGGCGATCAAGGAAGTCATTCATAAGTTAAAAGAGAGAACCGATTGCAAGCAAATCAGGGTATCTCATGTGCCGCACAACAAGGTGGCAAACGCTTTATATAAGAAATCCGGGTTTCAGGAGACGGGTGAATTCGAGGAAAATGGTGACATCATATTAAGTTATTATATAAGTTGAGGAGTGGAACCTGATGATCAGAGAGGCCGAAGCAAGGGATGTCGAGGTTATTGAAAGGTTGTACAAAGAATTATTACCGAACAACCTGAATACGAAGGTACTGGCAGAGCGGATAGAAGAAGTAAGGAATAATCCCAACAGTTTCTTATTTGTTTACGAAGTCGGTGATCAGGTTATTGGGACTGCGCATTTACATATTTGTCTGGATGCCTTGGTGGAAAATAGACCGTTTGGCGTGGTGGAGCGAGTTATCATTACGGGGCATGTGCAGAGCAAGGGATATGGATCTGAACTTATGAAGTATATAGAGGATGTATGCATACAGAAAAATTGTATAAAAGTGTTTCTAACCAGCGGTTCATCCAGATACGAGGCACATGGCTTTTACACGAAGTTAGGATATGATGGGGAATCCAGCAAGGCTTTTAAGAAATATTTATAAAACAGCTCAAGCTTGATCGTATATTCGTATCCTTTAATTTTCTGAATTGATGGGAGGATATATAGATGAAAGACATGAACTATTATGAAACTTTTATTGCAGTAGCAGAAGATTGTCCTGTTAAAGTGGCAGAGATCCCCAAAGCCAAAAACGGCGGCAAAACCGTTCCAGTTATACAGTATGAAATGATAACAAACCATCCTTATCAATATACGCAAGAGGATGTCATGTTTGAAGTATTCGCGCAGCGCAATGATATTCCAGATGAACAAAGATCCATAGAGAGAACCAAGTTTTTCTCTAAGGGACAACCCTGTCTTCGCACTTCTTCGTTGGGTAAACGTTACGGTTGGGGCATTCATCATAATTCACAAGGAAAAGTGGCGATCTACGCCGTTGAATCCGAAGCATATAAAGAGTTCTTAAACGATAGTAGTTTAAAACATGTAAAGGCGATGCGTTCGAGCCGTCAATAGCTCTATTTGTTGGAGCACCAATGCTAAGCAGTCAGAATTTAAAAGAGAACTATAGGGAGGCAGTATGATAGTAGACCTCACTCCAGTAACATTGGCAGAGAAAAGTATGTTATCGAATCTGTATCAACTGTACCATTATGATTTCAGCGAATATACAAGCGAGGATATCAATCAAGAAGGTAAATACGATGTGAATATTGACTTCATTTGGGAAGGGGATAAAAGGTGGAGGCCATATTTCATTATGATTTCTGGCACTATAGCCGGCTTTGTGATTGTACTACTTGAAAATTTAGATACCGATCCAGATCCTACACATGTAATCTATGACTTTATGATCCTGAAGAAGTTTAGAAGAAGTGGGGTTGGATATGCTGCTGCGATGCAGATATTTGAGTTATACAAAGCCAATTGGGCACTTGCTCAGATGGAGAGTAATACTCCTGCAATAGCGTTCTGGCAAAAGGTGTTAAAAGATTATACAAATGATCATTATACGGAAACATTCAGAGACGATGCCAGAAAGTATATTCAGACATTTAGTACGAAGGAATAAAAACAAACATAGGTTAAGGAGAAAAAAATGAATATTCGTTCTGTCTCACTAGCTATTTTGAGGAAAGAAGACCGCATTTTGGTTCAGGAAATTAACTTCCCGGATATTTCAACTACTTTCTACAGGCCTATTGGTGGAACGATAGAGTTCGGTGAGAACAGTAAGAAAACTCTGATCAGGGAGCTCAAAGAAGAGTTGGATCAAGAGATCGAAGAGCCTCGATTAATTTCCGTTATTGAAAATATTTTTGGAATAGAAGATGAATTAGGTCATGAAATTGATTTTATCTATGAAGCATCATTTATAGATAAATCTCAATATAATCAGGAAGAATTTGTTGGATTAGAAGGTTCTATTCGCTATAAGGCATGTTGGAAACCGATCACTTATTTTTCAACAACAATGGATGATGTAAAGCTGGTACCTGATGGATTGCTGGATTTGTTATTGGAAAAAGAACTGGAAAATGGGTCTATGGTAAGGCATATAAGAACCAAGTAAGGGTGAGAAGAAGGCAGGAGGCAAGAGATGCACGCTTTAACCAAAGAAATAACAGATACATTATTGGAAGCGATGGACACGTACAAAAGAATTGCACAAGAACTGATCGACAAATTGATCTCGGAAACCAGCCAGGCTGAAAAGGAAGAGATCATCAATGGAGCGTACTACTTGCTATCCAATGAAGAAGTAGTAAACGGTGAAGAATATTTGAGTGGAAAATGGCATTTCGATGTTCATGGAGAGCATTGCATGTTCGAGAATGCAGAAACAGGGCAAACGTTGGAGGTTTCCCTCGGCAGTATAGATGATGTGGGTAACATGGACCCTTATTTTTTTTATAACTATTTGAAATCCACTGCAAATTATGAACACCTGATTGCCTATTTCGAAAATCCCTTTGGGGATATGTTGGATTTTTTTGAAAGGTTGGCAGCCCAGAACGTGTTGATTCATGTTCATGGTGTTGAATATAGAAAGCTTCTTTAACTGCGTACAGCAGTATCCCGTTCATTCAAGGGAATGCGTTTGAAGAGAAGAACGGGATTAATCGTTACTACATAAAGAAAGATTAGCGTTGTACGCGTATGACAATATCTTGGTCATGATTGCCGAACCCGGAACCATAGAGTGTTAATCCCCCGACGTTAGTCCCCTCCTCGTCAACCGTGAAACGAAGTGTCCAGCAGGGTTGCTCCAGTTGGGTATCCTCAATCTTCACGTCTGACATCCACTCTCCATCCATATACGTACCCGAGCTATCAACACGAATTGTCTTTAATAATCCATATTGATTCACATTACGATGCCACCATGTTGGCGTATATTTGCCTCGAGCAGCTCTTCCGAAGTCAGCTGGGCTTGTCCACGTTCCTAGCGAAATACCGTTAAACGTAAATCGGATATCGGATGGCCAATGATCTCTTAAACCCGGGGCTTCAGAAGCCAGTTCCACTGAAATCTCAATGGCGCTAGCAGTCTCATCAGGAAGCATATAGTTAGGCGTTTTGTATTCGACATAACCTCTTCCGAACCAGAGGATGGCAGCGTGAACCCGCTCAGGATCAAGAAAGTAGCGTGGGTCGTCCCAGACTCCAATTTCTTTCTCGTGCGTCCCAAGACCACAGGTAGGATGAACTTCAAATGCAGTATAGTGCCCCACTGAAATGGTCTGTTCTCTAATTCTTGCTGTCCGACTGGCGGAGGGCAGTTCGATCTCGATGTTATTTTGTTTGAGGAAACATAATTTGTGCGTGCCTCCATTCAGGCGTATCCTACGGCTATCGATCAGTCCAGCTTGCTCAAGCTTTCGTATGTGCATCGTGACGATGGAGGGGCTAAGTTCTAACGCAGCCGCAATATCCTTCACATTCATTTCGCTATCTGCAATCATATCCATGATTCTCCATCTAACCTCGCTTGCCAGCGCTTCGTATAACGGTATGAATTTTGGATCTCCGTTCGCTTTGATCATCCTTAACCATCTCCTAACCCGATCTATTGAAATCATATATATATTAATTTAACGAAATTAACTTGACCCTTCAACTCTAACGCATTGAAAGAATGATTGCGATAGTGTTTAATTTTCTTATCTGCTTATGAAGTTGGATTCTTAAATATGTGAATTAGAGAAAAAGAGGTGCCTCAAATGAAATACAATAATCCGGTCATTAAAGGGTTTTATCCAGATCCAAGCATCTGCAAGGTGGATGACACTTATTATCTGGTGTGCAGTTCCTTTCAATACTTTCCGGGGGTTCCGCTTTTTGAAAGCAAAGATTTATTGAACTGGACGCAAATTGGCCATTGTTTAACCCGAAAAAGCCAGATTGATTTGGAGACGGTAAGCAGCTCCGGTGGAGTCTTCGCCCCTACAATTCGATACAATAACGGGCGATTCTATATGACCACGACGAACGACACGACGCGTCAGAATTTCTATATATGGACTGATGATATATACGGGGAGTGGTCAGAACCGATTATGGTGGATCAAGGGGGAATCGATCCGGATTTGTATTTTGAAGACGGTAAGGCCTTCTTTATGAGCAACGGAACCGACGATGAAGGAATTGGGGGAATCATTCAGTGTGAAATTGACATTGAAACAGGTCACAAAAAGACCCCAAGTCGCTCAGTATGGCAAGGATCAGGCGGACGTTATCTGGAAAGCCCACATTTGTATAAAATGAATGGTTACTATTACCTCATGGCATCTGAAGGCGGAACCGAATACGGTCATATGGTCACATATGCGAGGGGAGATTCTCCTTCCGGTCCTTTCGAGCCTTATGCCAAGAATCCTGTTCTGACCAACCGTAATCTAGGTGGTTATGAACTGCAGGGGGTTGGCCATGGCGACCTGATTCAGGACGAGGCAGGCAACTGGTGGATTTTCCATTTGGGATTCCGTCAGAGTGGACAGTGGCTAACCTATCATCATCTGGGCCGGGAAGTATTCCTTACGCCAGTTACCTTTGACGAGGAAGGCTGGTTTACGGCAGGACATAAAGGTACAACGCTTATGAGTTTTGACACTGATCGTATTTCCGACATAGTCATTCAACAAGAGAAGAAAAGCTATACGTTTGAGAACACGGATTGGAATCTGGACTGGTGTTTTCTTCGTCATCCCAATACAGAAAATTATTTGTTAGAGCAAGGCAACATAAAGTTAAAAGGAACCGAAGTGACATTGGATGTTCCAGCATCCCCGACATTCATTGGGCTACGTCAAAAAGACTTTGACGCGACTATCTCTGTTGACGTTAGGCTTACGAATGGCGAGGCAGGCATCACCATCTACATGGATGAACAGCACCATTATGACTTGGCCATTCGCAAAGAACAGGGCGTGTATAAGGTAATTGAGCGTCTGAATATTGGGGATATCAAATCAGTCGAAAATGAAGTGGAATTGGGAAATGATCACCAGGCCACATTAATGATACAGGCAAGCCATGAGCGCTACAGCTTCCTGATTCATGCGGATGGCAAGGACAACCTCCTAGGGACAGCGCAGACGAAATACCTTTCCTCAGAAGTTGCCGGGGGATTTACAGGGGTGCTAATTGGTCTATACGCGAGTGGCGAAGGTTCTGTGGCTGAGTTTTCTAAATTTAAGTGTGATTATCTTTGAAAAGGTAAGGGGAGGGACTTTTGTTCCTTCTCTTTTTTTACTTGCGTTAATATATAGAATAGGAAAGGTATTAGTTGTAAAAAGAGAAGCGTAATGATAGCGATGTGGGTCTTGCCTAAATATAATCAAAGAATCTTCGATAGACTCGCACATCGTTATGATATCAGGAAGAGGTGTTTAAACGTGATAATAAAATATGAAATGCCTGAATCATTAGTAGACATCGTCCGAATAGATAAGGAACTACGTGAACGACATGATAGAACCTTACAGGATTATGTGGGTTTTTATATTTGTTTTAATAATGATGATGATAGGTACTACTGTACCCCAGATGATGCCATCGTATTTGGAAAAACAGGGGTAGATGGTGATCACTTTGCTTTTTTAACGTTTAACGGATCAATTAGCGATCTGGAAAAAGCTCCTATTATTTTTATTCAGCCAATGGCATCGGGTAATCAAGTAACTTTAGTAGCCAGAAATCTCAAGGATTTTTTAGCTGTATTCATTAATCTCAAGGAAATTTATGTTTTGGAACGATTTCGATTTTATAAGAACAAATTAGATTTTATTAATGACTATAATGATAACTACTTAAAAGATATAAGGTTGAGAGAGAATGATAGTAATTTTATCAATGATCTATTAAGGAGGAATGTCAAAGGTATAGTAAATATTGATGATGTATACGAATACATTACTGAGTTAAAGAAACAAATAAAACTAGAAATATATGATGATGATTTTTAGTTTTCGGATGACAGGTGTAGTCTAGTGGATTTAATAATTTAAATTGCGACAAAAGTATTGAAAGACTTGTTGTTCCTTATATAGCTGGATTAGATAATTAAGGGAGGACTGCATGGAAGATCAATGGAGAATTGCAACGTATGATCCTTCTTGGAGGCACATGTTCCTTGATACCGGGATAAAATTAAGAGAGGCGTTGGGTGAAAAGGTTGTGCGGATTGACCATGTTGGATCAACTTCCGTCTTCGGCATGGATGCCAAGCCAATCATAGATATACAAATTTCCGTATCTGATTATGATGGTTTGCTTAACTACAAAAACGAAATTGAAGCGGTCGGTTTCATATTCAGAGAAGAAAATTCGGATAAAACCAAGCGATATTTTCGTGAAGTACCCGGAAGCAGGAGAACACATATACACGTAAGGAAAGCTGGGAGTTTCTCTGAGCAGATGAACTTGCTTTTTAGAGATTATTTGAGGGAACATCCAGCGGATCGATTGAAATATGCGGAAGAGAAGCACAGGCTTATGGCATTATACAAGGACCAGCGGCCAAAATACGTGGAAGGCAAAGGACCGATGGTGTGGAGCATATTAGAGAAAGCTCATCTATGGTCCCAAGAAATCGGGTGGCAACCGGGAGAATCTGACGCATAGGAACATTCATTGTATATGGATAACCTTACGGGAGTGGTGAGATGAACATTGGAAGAAAGCTGCTGACGACCGTTCTAACCATCATTAGTTTTACTTTAATTGCAAGTATAATATCCATGAATCAATCTTACAGCTTTGATTTTTATATTCTTGTTTATCTTGTATATGCGACTCCCCTGATCACATTGATCGGGCTACCGTTATCCTTATTGGTGGATTATCTGTTGAGCAGATCTCGTTTCGGAAATTATGTCATTTATCTAAGTTTGAGAATACTGGGTTACGCATGTGCTGGAGTCTTAGGTATGTATATCTATTATTTGCTCATGGGCGCGGGAGAAGAAATTATAAATTTTAAAGAGTCGATAGTATTGACCTTATTTGGCGTTCTAGCTGCTATACTATTTGTGTTGATCGATCTGGGATTGGAAGGTTTGTTAACGGTGCGAAAACGCAAGACGTAGTCATACAATTGCTGATTTAATATTATTTTTCAGGAGGAATATAAGATGCCAACCCACTGTGCAATTCTTGTTATCGATGTTCAGGTAGCCATGTTCGATGAATCAGATCCCGTATATCAGGGGGACGTATTGCTTCAGAAAATACAACACGTCATTTCCAAGGCTCGGGGAAAAGGTCACTCCGTTATCTACATTCAGCATAGTGAAGGAGCAGGCAGTCCCCTTGAGCGTGGAACGGCAGGTTGGGCGATTCATCCGTCCATTGCGCCAATCACGGGTGACCTTGTTATTGAAAAGCAAACACCGGATTCGTTTCACGAAACAGATCTTAATCTGAAATTGCAAGAAAACGGAGTGACGGATCTTATTCTGACTGGCATGCAGACGGAGATATGCGTGGATACGACTTGTCGTAGAGCAAGTAGCCTTGGCTATGCACTAACCTTGGTTCGTGATGCTCACAGCACATGGAATTCCAACATTCTTCAGGCTGAACAGATTATAGAACATCACAATTCGGTTCTGAGCATGTTTGCGAATGTGGTGGATACCGAAAATATACTGAATGGATGAGATGAATTGACGTTTAATAAAAGAATATTTAATCTTTCGGCTTGGATTGCCGTGTTAGCTGTGATCTGTATTCCAGGAACAGCCTATACGGAGGGGACTTTACGAACAGAGTATGGTTTTCCTTTGCGGTTCTTTACTGATTATCATTATAAGAAACCGGATGATACAATCTGGTTTCTTTCCACTATAAATGTGAATGCTCTTCTTTATCTGTTTAATGTCCTGTTTATATACGCTGGAATTCACGTTTTACTCTATGTAAAGAAGAGGATGACGAAGCCAAAAGAGTAGGGAGCTGCGACAATCGCGGCTCTTTTATTTTTACCATATCATGGGTTATGATAGAAGGCACGAAGAGATTGGGGATGATAATATGAAACAGATTCCAACGGCATGGAATTCAGAGCGACTTTTCATTTCCGATTTGAAAGAAGCTGAGATTTTCGATATCCAATCCATTGTTGATACGAGTAACTATGTACAGGAATGGGACGGACGAGATCATGAGCCGGATTATGTGAGAACGTGCTTTGAAGAAGGCAATCTGCCTCCTGGGGGAAAGCTGGAGAACTACCGAATTCAGACTATTCGTACGAATGAGGAAAACAAAAGTATAGGTGTGTTGAGCCTGTACCATGGCTACCCCATGGAGGATTCGGTTTATCTCGAATTTTTGTATATCCATAGTGAAATCCAGAAGCAGGGTTATGGACAAGAAATGATGCAAGCGTTAAACCGATTGTTTTCCGAGCTTGGTTATAAGGAAATCAGAATCAATGTGGCGCTCAAAAATTGGCCTGCATTACGATTTTGGACCAAATCGGGATTTGATCAGATTAGCGGAATTTACGGAGACCGTGAACATTCGGACAATACTTTTGCCAAAATGGGACTGATCAAAACATTTAAAAAGCATGATGTATAAATTGAACTAAACATTTACACGAGAACGTAGAGGACAGAAATAACCTGAAAAAGCGGAGCGTTCGCCTTTATCCCCGGATTTTACCCTTTGAAAAAGGAATTTCAAAAAATCTGGGGATAACAGCGATTGGAAGGTTGTTCTGTCAACGGAGTGGCAAGTGTAAATATCTTTAGTTCAATTTATATAGAAAAGGAGAATGGTTAAATGGAATCTTTCTTTCGTTATAACTGGATCGTGCGTGAGCAATGGTTTCAGTGGTGTGAGGATGTACCGCTGGAAGAGCTGCTTCGGCCTCGAACAGGTGGAGTAGGCAATATATTGCAAACGTTTTTTCATATCATTGATGTAGAGTGGAGCTGGCTCCAAGTATTGCAGGGCAAACCGGATGGTATGGAGGATTTTGATAACTATAAAACACTGGAAGCCGTACGACAATTCGATCGCAAGATGCGACCTGATGTGGAAGCATTTGTTCTATCCTGGGATCCTAGCATGGAAAAGAGACCTTACATCGATCCCGAATTGGATAGCTCCGTCGCCGAGGAATCGTGGGGAGAAGTGATGCGTCACGTGATTGCTCATGAGATTCACCATATGGGGCAATTATCGGTATGGTCCAGAGAACTGGACAAGAAGCCCGTGTCTGCGAATTTCATTGGTAAAGGACTTATTACACCTGACAACTAGAGTGAAAAGGAGACAGAAAGATCCAAATTCTAATTTCACAGAGAAGGGTTGGGCAAAATGAGGTTAACGCTGGAAAGTATCCGCTGGGTCGAGTTGAGCGAAGAAATTCGCTGCCTGCTTGAAAAACCATACAAGATGCTTCCCCTCTCACCAGGCTTGGAAGCGGACGTTGTGAAGATAGAATGCGTTGATCACTCTTATGTGTTAAAGATATGGAACAAGGACTCCAAACCCAATATTTGCAACCAGTATGAACTATTATCTCAACTATACGAGAGTGGAATACAAGTCTCCCAACCCTACGGTTGGGGCGTGGATGTGAATTCTAATCAAGTCCTGTTGACAAGTTATGACGGGGAGCCTATAGCCAAGTTAAGCAAAATCAAGCTGGAGCAATTGGCTCAAAAGTTAATTCAGGTCCATGGTTATGATGTAAAGGATACAGGTAACGCGGCTGCAAATTACATACCACAATATGATTTCGTTGGATATTTTTTTCCCTCCATTGAACTGCATGAGGATATGCATCAGATTCTGACGACCCTTCTTCAACGGACTGAGTTGAGGCAAGATCATTTGATCCATGGTGATTATAACCTGGGAAATGTTCTGGAGGCAGGTGATCAATATACGATCATCGATTGGACAAATGGGCAGCGCGGTGATCCGAGGTACGATATGGCGTGGTCCATTTTTTTGATGACTGTTTATACAGGGGAACGAAACGGTAAGATGTACAGTGCTCTATTCAAGAGTCTGACAGAATACACACCAGACGATGCGGAGATTTTTGAAGCGATGGCTTGTTTGCGCTGGATTCTATTAAAGCGAGTGTCTAATGTTCCTATGGGCCCGGGTGTGATGCAGCGGATCAAAAAGATTATTGGCAATAATTCATATTTAAATGATGAACTGCTGTAGTTGTCCTAAACTCTCCTTCGTTGCATACCTATGTATAGAGGAGCGTGATGGGTATGGAACAGAAGGTGCAAACCTATTTTGAATTAAAAAAGCAGCAAAAAGAAATTGAACAGCGTCTATCTGTGTTACGAGATGAGATTGTCGGGTATTGTGAGGAGCAGGGCGTCTATGAGACGCAAGTTGGTGGATACGCCGTGAAAACGGTGCTTCAGCACCGCAAGGAATATGATGATCAGAAGCTGTACGCATCTCTTCCTGATCCAGACATCTGGCGACTGCTATCCAAGGTGGACAGTCATAAGCTGAAAAGCCTGATCAAACTGAACATACTGACTGAGGAGCAGATTAGTCCAGCTTGTACGGTGAAGCCAGTAACATTATTACAGGTGGACAAGTTGTAACCGGACAATTTCATAGGTACATGAAGCAAAAGCTGGCTTTTTGTGTTCGATCAGCAGTTACAGCCGAAGGAGCCTTCTGGACTATCATTAAGGAGTAGCAATCATAATTTCTTTCATTCGCACATATATCCAACGCTCCCCCAGGAGCGAATTGAATCGGTCACGAGGTGGCCGGTTTTTTTTGTTAGGCAATATGTAGTACAAATTCCAGTCGAGAGTTTTGAAACATCTGTAAGCATAGGCCTGATTCAGTGCCGGAATAAAGAACAAACGGAATACTTTGAAAAAGTTATGCGAGTAGTTTATATGTTATAATTTGTAATTAATTCATGTGCCATCTTTGATAGGGAGGGGAGAAAATGAAGACTTTCCCATCCCTGTCCATATTCAATGGAATGAAGTTCAGGAAGAGACTGTATATCTTCAAGAGTTGTAGACCGATAAATTGAGGAGATGGGCCATGAAGAAAAAAATCATTTCGATCGTGCTTGCCATCTGGGTATTGATGATTGTGATCAGTGTGGTTCTTTTGTTTCTGCCCAGAACGATCCATCTTGATGGTGTGGCTGTAAAATATCGGCTGGGAGAAGACAACAGGGAACCGGAGCAAAAGGTTCATATCAACATGGATGGCAAGCGTTATCTAACGACCTCGGGTGATTACATATTCAGAGGAACTATTGATATTGAAGGTGAGTCTTTCCCTGTACCCGAAGATCAAAAGGGGCTCGAAATTCGTTTTCATAAAGGATACGGATTGATGGAATACATCATTGATGAAAATGAGAAAACGGATATCTTCGTGTACGGAACACTATTCGTAGATCGTGCATTCACCAAACTCACCATCGCCATTTCGGAGGAGGATTCAAGCGGAGAGCAGCGCAGTAGAAGCTGGAGCTCCGAAGATGGGCTTATGCTCTCCATGCCCGCAACGAATCGTTCCGAAGCTATTCAGCTCTCTAATGAACTGATGGAAACCTATCTCGGGGGCTATACATTAAAATGAGAAATTATAAACATAAACAGGCATGCATTTACCTTGAGGGCCTTCCTTCTACCTCCATGTAAACCACATGCCTGTTTTTTATTTATGCTGCAAATCTCTAGTAATTTTGCGTCCTGTCGGGGTCTGGGCGAGACCGCCACCTGCCGTTTCTCGTAAGGATTCCGGCATCGCCGATCCAACTTCCAGCATGACTTGAACGACTTCATCCGAAGGAATAATACTGCGGACTCCCGCAAGAGCCATATCTGCTGCTCCCAGAGCGGTAATTGCGCCGAAGCCGTTGCGAACGATACATGGAATCTCAACCAATCCTGCTACCGGGTCACAGATCAGGCCAAGCGTATTTTTCAGGGCTAACCCCACGGCATGAATCGCCTGGGAAGGGGAGCCACCCCGAATATCTACCAGCGCACCGGCTGCCATGCCGATCGCAGATCCCACTTCGGCCTGACACCCCCCTTCCGCACCGGAGATAAATGAATTGTTGGCTATGACATAACCGATCGCTCCGGATGCAAACAAACCATAGACCATCTGCTCATCTGTCCAGCCAAAACGTTCCTGACTGCTGATGAATACGCCGGGGATAATACCGCAGGAGCCTGCTGTCGGCGTAGCTATGATCCGCCCCATCGAAGCATTTACCTCCGACACTGCCAGCGCGTAACTCATGGATAGGCTGGCATGATCACCAAGCAAGGACTGTCCATCCGAACGGTATGTCATTAACTTCCGGGCATCGCCTCCGGTGAGTCCGCTTTTGGATGTCGTATCGGTGTGCAGCCCCTGATGGACGGCGCTTTTCATAATAGTATAGTATTCCTGCATCTGCTCGAACACGACGCCCATATCTTCGCCCGACTCCTGACACTGTTCCTCCAGCATAAGCTGGCCGAGGGAAAGCTCGCGGCTCTCTGCCAATTCGGCAAGTTGTTTTAACGTTCGGAAGTTCATCGATGTGTGCTCCTTTTATTAAAATTCAGTACAGACGAATTCGTACTTGGTTATCTGTAACTGAAGCTACAGACAGAGCAGGTTAACCTCCTGTACTTCAGGGATGGACTCAATCCCCTTGATCACGGCAGGATCTATTCTGCCATCACACTCCATTACCATCATCGCTTCGCCGCGCCGGTTTTTTCGATCAACCGACATATGACCAATATTGATGTGATTGTCCACCAGTAATCTTGTGACGACTGCAATTACACCCGGCTCGTCGCTGTGACGAATGATGAGTGTGGGATAGAGGGCAGTCAGCTTCAGGTTGTACCCGTTGATGCGCACAATCTCAATATTTCCTCCACCAATGGAGGTACCCACGATATCCAATGTGCGTTCTCCTGCGGCATTAGTCAGAACAAGCTCGGCTGTGTTCGGATGTGGATACAGACCTTTACCCGGACGAATGATGATTTCCATCCCAGCGGTTTCTGCGTGAGCGAATGCTTCAGGCAATCCGGGATCATCGGTGTCCATATCGAGAAGGCCGCCAACAATCGCGGTGTCTGTTCCATGTCCTTTATAGGTAGCGGCAAAGGAACCGAACATGATAATCTCCGCATGGGAGGGACATTCTCCGAATAATTGTCGCGCCGTGCGTCCGATGCGAGCTGCTCCTGCGGTGTGGGAGCTTGAAGGTCCAACCATGGCTGGACCGATAATGGAAAAAACGTCTTTGAACCTCACCTGCTCATTCTCCTCGCTGCGGAGGATGTACATCTGTCGGAACAAGACAGTCGTAGACTTCACCACCGAGTCTGTCCTGCAACTCCTGTTTCGCCTCTTTCACGATCTCCGGGTGAAGAATGGATTCGATGGCCGTAGCTGCCATTGCTTTCGCCGCTAGAAGCATACCTTTATGTGCATAAGTGCTCTTACCTTGAGCTACGGTCTGCCAGGCGTGTAGCGGCGTGCCAAAGGCCATCGTGGACGTGATGCACTGCGCAGTCGGTACATTCCAGCTTACATCCGCTACATCTGTTGAGCCACCCATGAATGTCTCCTTTTCATCTGAATAGGGAGCGATAAAGTTAGGCAGTGGCCGCTCAGCCAGAAGAGGGGCAAGCTCAGGTCCCACCATTGCTCCGGCTTCCTGCTGATTTTGCAGGGGCAGCGTGTCATAGATGGCTTTGGCATAGCTGTATTCTTTCTCTTCATATTCGGGTGCGCCGCAGGCAACGAGATGCCGATGCATTACTTTCTCAAGCGTACTATTCGGAATCAGATTGGCGCATGCCCCTTCATATTTAAAGTCCATTGCTGTTTCTGTCATCAGGGCGGCCCCTTCGGCCACTTTCACCAGACGTTCAAACAAACTGCGGACCTGTGCAGTTTTGGGAGCACGAACAAGATAGGTGACCTCCGCTTCAGCCTGAACGACATTAGGGGCAAAACCGCCTGAATTGGTAATCGCGTAATGGATTCTCGCCTGATCAATCATGTGCTCCCGCATATAATTTGAACCAATGTTCATCAGTTCCACAGCATCAAGAGCACTTCGTCCCAGATGAGGAGCCGCGGCGGCATGAGCACTAATGCCTTTGAAGGTGAACGTTCCGTGAATGACGGCATTGGAGCTTCCGTGCATCACTGCATTCAAGGAATGAGGGTGCCACGAGAGTGCTGCATCCACATCTTTGAAATAACCTTCGCGAGCCAGATACGTTTTGCCATATCCGCTTTCCTCTGCAGGACAACCGTAAAAACGAATCGTTCCTTGTGTCTCCGGGTGCTCAACCAGATAATCCTTGACCGCCACCGCCGCAGCCAAAGCACCAATCCCGAGCAGATTGTGCCCGCAGCCATGACCATTTCCGCGGGGCTGAACCGGATGATAGGTACTGATTCCAGCTTCCTGGCTAAGGTCGGCCAGTGCATCATATTCACCTAATAGAGCAATAACAGGCAGGCCTGTACCATAGGAGGCGATAAATCCAGTCTCTAGACCGGCTACCCCACGCTCAATCGTGAAACCTTCGGATTCCAATAGCTCCATAAGCAGTTCTGCCGATTGAAACTCATCGAAACGTGTCTCTGCGAATTCCCAGATACGATCACTGGCATCGGTAAACAGTGCACTTTTTCCTTCAATAACATTGGATATATATTGGGTTAAATTTAGGGTTGTAGTCATAAGAATGGGCACCTCTTTTTTGTATAGTTGTTGTGTTGTTGATATAAGCGACAGACGATTGACGAAGCGACATTATAGCGCTATACCCGTATCTCTAAACGGCTGTGGCCTGCACCTCTGGCGTGGTATCTTGATCCGAATTAGTACGACGGGAGAACATCAGGGTGATGGAACAGATCAAGGCAAAGCCAATCAGCATGATGAAGGCTGTAGCATAAGATCCTCCGGAAGCCTGAACCAGAAATCCGATCAACATGGGGGTCAGAAAACCTGCAAGCTGAGCACCTGTGTTAATGAATCCATTGGCGGTAGCGACCACGGATTCGGGCATCGTTTTGAGCGACTTCGAAATGATCAGTGTGGAGATGAATCCAGCCATAACTGTGACGATGGTCATGTACGTAATGAAGGTTGTAATCGTACCGGAATGACTCATGAGATAAAGGAACACCGCAACCAGTACACCGAATACGGAAGCAATGATGCGATCTTTGCCTGCCGGAATTCGGTCAAGCACGTATCCACTGAGGAGCATGGTGAAAATGCTGACCAAAGCCGGAATGGCGGCGAGCACGCCCATCTGCGTCATATCCAGGCCTCTGACATTGACCATATAGGTCGGCATCCAGGATTGAAGTCCCCAGTTCACCGCATAGATACTGAAATAGCTGATGAACAGATTCCAGATCATGGGCGTTTTTAGGACGGCTTTTAGCGACATTTTAGGTTGTTGGCCTGAGGTTCCATCCGCAAGCTTGGATTTGACAGCAGGCTCTTTTAACAGGAAGAACATCAGAGCTGTAATGAAAATGCCCACAGCACCAATGATATAGAACAAGTTTCGCCAGCCAATAGAGACAAGCGCGGGCCCGGTAACAAGTGGAGTGACTACGCCCATAATGGCTCCGGATGCCAGCATGATGGACATGGCTCCACTCCTTTGATTGACGGGAAAGTTGGTCGCGATGGCTTTGGAGCCGGATGGAAAGAAGCTGCCTTCGCCAATACCAAAGAGAAAACGTACAAAGATGAGAGAGAACAAGGACCAGGCGGAGCCGGTCAGAATGGTGAACACAGACCAGGAGAACAGGGAGACGAGAATGACTTTCCGATAGCCAAAACGGTCAGCAAGTGCTCCGCCTGGAATTTGCATGATGGCATACCCGAGAAAAAAGCTACTAAGGATGACCCCTTGTGCAGAAGCGCTCAGCCCCAGGTCTTGCGTAATACCAACGATGGCATAGTTAATCACGAAACGATCCAGATTGCCGAGGCACCAGCCAAGAAACAAGAGAACGAGAACAATGTACTTGAAGTGTTTGCTTTGCATGATTTTGGACATTGTGTTACCTTCTTTCTCATTGATTGTCATATAAAATTCTTTGTTGGTTTAAAGTTACAGGATGAAGGGTTTCAACACAATGTATATCTCTGTATAATTATCCGTATGATGATGTGAAAACCTACATTGACTTGGGGGCGGCAATGTTGAATGGAATCTTACATGAAATTTTGCGAGAACGTTTGGGAGACTGCGATTATGAGGTATGGAGCAGCAGTAATTGGGCGGATTGGGTTCTGATTGAGGTAGTGGGTAGCAGGGAAAGTACACCGCCAAGATTCACTGAAATCCTGCCACTTCAACATCCTAAGGTAGATCAAGAATCAAAAGACGGTATGTTAGTTTTTCTTCCATATAACAACAATATATGTGTGGCTATTCGCTTGTTTAAGAGTTGGGAATATTCTGCGGAAGATTTAGTTACACTGTCGTCTCTGTTATACCCGTACTATTCGGAGGCTGTGGCGAGCAAGCATGAACGAGCATTGAATGAAATTATGAACAGCATTCGGGATGTGACTCAACTGCTCGATTTGAATGAGTTGCTGGGCCGGATTCTTGTAAGTGCTCTATCGGTTATTCCTTATGAATGCATTGGTGTTCTATGGAGATATGATCCTGCGATCGATGCGTTAACGGTCAAGGCCAGAGCAGGGGAGATGGGCGAGGGTATGCTGAGAATGAAGCTGAAGCCGGGTGAAGGGATTATCGGGAGCACGTTCAAACGAGGTACACCCAAGCTCTACAACAGTCTTTCCAACGTGGAAGACGACTTTGGTAACATGACATTGGAGAATAAATATCATCTGAATTCAGCGTACGATTTTCAAAATATAGGTTCGATCATCTCAGTCCCCATCAAGGTGGAAGGTCAGCCGGATTGTGTTCTCATCGTATATCAAAAAGGGAAAGTACCTATATTCACCGAGTCGGATGTAAGGCTCCTGCAAAGCTTTGCCGATCAGGTTTCGATCGCGATTACGAATGCCAAGCTGTACGAGAGCCTGAGCAGACAAAATGAGACACTTATCAAGCGGGACGAAATCCATTCCTCACTCATGCGCCTGTCACTGCAAAATAAGGGAGCCGTCTCCATCGTAAGTGAATTGACTCGTGTCATTGGCGTGGCGCTTACCTTTGTGGATTTTATTGACAATGAATGGACCCCGAAACGGGGCAAGGTTATCCATGGCTGGAGTGTTGAAAAGCTGCGCAGCTTGTACGAATCGTTGCAGCACCCGGACTATCTAACATGGATCAAGGGTGAGGACGAGCAGGCCCATCAATATTTATATCCAATCGCTTCGGCCAATCAATGTCTCGGTTATCTCATCATTCAGATGAATACTTTACTGGAACCTTTGCAACTCGTCGCACTGGAACAGGGGAGCTCCATACTGGCACTTGAATTGATGCGCAAGCAGTCGTTAGCCGAGTTTTATTTCAAGAAAACCCAGCAGTTGTTCAACGACTTGAGACTTAGTCAGGCTTCAGAGGATTATTGGAATAAATCTGGAGAGATCGGGATAGGTCCTTCAACATCCATTGTCGTGGGTTTGATGGAGTTCGCGGATCAGGTCAATCCTTCGACGCTTAGTGTGTTATCTGTTCAACTGATTTCGTACTTGAGGGAGAAAATGCCCACGGGAACGCTGCCTATTGCCTTTGGCAACGAGAGAAGGGTTACCGTGCTGCTTATGATAAATGAATCGAACAAGCCGGGCATGCTGGAACAACAGCTGAGCTCTTTTTTACCTGGTTGGGAGAGTCGAAACCACGTAAAACTGTTTGGAGGATTAAGTTCTGTAAGGTCTGGAGTGGATGCAATTAATACGGGCTATCAGGAAGCGGATAAGGCACTTGCGTATCAGAAGACCAGGGGAGAAAAGGGTATGATCCGTTATACAGACATCGGCGTAAATCGTCTGTTTATTCGGCAATCTGCTGAGGATCTGAGTGCTTTTATCGCGGAGGTATTTGAGCCGCTGAGGCCTGCCAAAGGGCAGGCCGGCGGACTTGAGGAAACACTGATGACGTACATGGCTTGCGGAGGATCGGCAGTTCAGGCTGCAACCGCCCTTCATATTCACATCAATACACTATATCAGCGGATTCATAAAATCGAAGAGATTCTAGGCATGTCCCTGAATAACCAGGAGCATATGCTCCATTTGCAGCTGGCTTGTTATCTCCGACAGACCTATCGTACTTAAAAGTAAAATAAAATTAGTTTCCAAGCAAAGCTTGTTCTACTTCATCCAGAACCTGACCGTAGGCAATCGGTCCAAATCCAGCTACCCAGACCGTGTTGTCCACCAGGTAAACCTGGTTTCTCTTCACAGCCTTCAAGCCTTTCCAGACCGCATTGTCACGCAGCTTGGTGAGCGCTTGTTCGTTATCTGCTTCACTGCCGGAGATGATCATGAAAATACGATCCGGATTCAGTTCGGGCAGCAATTCGAGCGACACATTTTCAATAACTTCATTCATTACGATGCCTGCTTTGGCAAGATCAGGTGCATGGAGTCCGGCGATATCGTACAGCAGGTTCGGAGAATAGAAGGCATCGGGTGATTTGTCACTTGGGGCAAATACCTGAATCTGCTTATCAGTCAAACGAAAAATCAGAATGGTATCATCTGCGGCATCGCTGGCAGCAACCTTGGTGCCCAGATCCTTCGCCTTTTGATACAGCTGACTCACGATTTCGTCTGCCTCTTTTTCTTTGCCTAATACTTTGGCTGTGTCCTTGAACCATTCAAGCGAATTGCTGAAGTAACTGCTCATATAGACCGGTCCAATGGCACTGATCGCGTCGTATTCATCAACAAGTACCTCATTGGACAGAATGAGATCCGGCTCTGTGTCCAGAAGTGCTTCCTTGTTGAATTCATTGACAGAACCAAGCGGTACGACGCCTTCGAGCTTGTCCTTCAGATAGGCAGGCATCTCCTGACCGACTTGGGTCACCATGGCATATGGTTTCATGCCCAATGCCACGAGGTGATCGGCATACGCATAGGTCAAGCCAGCGATCCGCTTGGGTTCAGCAGGAATATCAACAGGACCTTTAATACCTTCAACGGTGCGTGTCACCGTACTGGTTGCTTCACTATCCGACGATGGAGTACTACTGCTGCTCTCTGTAGACTCACTGGCTGCGGAAGTGGATTCTCCCGTAGAGGTCTGTTCGGCCTTGGCGCACCCGGCGACCAGAATAAGCAGCAGCATTAGTAGGATGCCTGCCTTCAAATGGGGTTTAAATCCTCGTTGGTTACTTCGATCTGTATTCATTATGTGCATGTTCCCCTTTACTGATTATCATTCTCAATTACTAGTATAGGAGAGAAGATTCCGTGCGTCGAGGCACAAAAGGAACCATTCACATGCATGATTGTGACCGAAGGCGCGCGGGAATTTCCCGTAATAACAGATCATGCGAGAAGGCATTATAGCTGCCGAGTACATAATTCATCTGATCCAAATAAACCCGCCCCCTCTTCACCGCTTCTCGCCCTTTCCACCAGGGTGAGTTCAACCATCTCTGCCGCTCGGCCTCACTGACCGAAGGGTGGAACACCAGCATGATGTAATCGGCGTCCAGATCGTCCATCTTCCAATCCTCAGCAATATAATGGCTCTGCTGTTCATGGATCAGGGAGGGAGTGCACAATTGCAGATCCTGATACAGGACCGCACCCATATGGCGGTAGCCGGCCACAAAACAATCCTGACTTCGAACGAGTAATGACACGATGGAAGCAGAACCGATCTGCTGACGAAGATGGGCTGCAGCCTGATGGGATTTCTCATCATATTCATCCAGCCAGCTGTAAGCTTGTTGATTTTGTCCGGTAGCCTCGGCAATCTCAAGAAACTGACTGCGCCAGTCCTGGGATTGAAAAGCAATCGTCCGTGTAGGCGCTATCTGGTGCAGCTGCTGAACATGTGTATCGTGTGTATATTCACTGGTCAGAATCAGATCCGGTTCAGCCCGGAACAGTGTAGTTGAATCGGGCGCTTCACCTTCATAGGCCTTCATAAAAAGGGTATCATCCAGCAATGAGGTTACCGCTTTGAAAGAAGGACCCGTTGCGGCGCAAGGCTCAAGTCCCAGTGCCAGCAGATGCCCTGTATATTGATTATTCAGAGCGGCCACCCTGAACTGACGTGGATTCGAATGAATATAGACGGTGGGCGAGAGGCCCACGGTTTTTTTGAATATGCGACTGAAGTATAACGGGTTGTTATAACCCACTTGGGCGGCTACATCCTGTATGGAGCTTTGTTGCCTTGTGAGTAGCCGTTTGGCGTGATGCATTCGAATGTCGGTCAGATATTCCTGCGGACTTTTACCCACGTTTTTCTTGAAAAAACGGGAGTAGTACCCCTCGGAGAAACCTGCCCGTTCAGCAAGCTGTTGGCGAGTAATCTGCGTCGGATAGTTCTGCTCCATGTAACGCAGCGCGTCCAGTACAAGACTGGCCGAGTCATAATCGGAGGTGGCTTCAAGCCGCTCTCCTACATCTGCGACCCATTGCAGAAATTGTCCTTGGATACGAATCCGCTGCCAATGATTATGGTCCTGCCAGAGAATATGCAGCTCTTTTATTAACTCGCGTTCATGGGATTGGAGAATACCCACACGGTTATGCTCAAAAAGGGGAGGCAGAACAAGAGTCTCTTCGGCCTCCTCTACATGCGAGATTTGCCCCTCGATCTCCAACGCGATAATGCGTAATGGATCTGCGGAAGTCTGCCGCATCTGCAGCTGCCTGCCATCCTGGAGAAAAATAAAATATCCTGCCTTAAGATCGCGATGCTGACGATTCACAGTCAGACAGATCTCTCCATCCTCCAGCAGCAACAATAGTTGTCCTTCGGTATGAGTGAACGGGTTGCCGTTAGAGGGCAGCCTGGTGTGGTGCTCAATGGATGTAAGATTGTACATTGGCATATCCCTCTCTATGTAGCCGATTGGAGTGTGTGTTTAAAGGCATTGGAGTCAAAGCCTATGTATTATCTTATCATTCTAGCGAGTAACAGAAATGCTATCAATCATCTTCGATGTTCCCTTCGTTATTCTTCCATCCTCTTTCATGATCCAGCATGCGATGATAACTGTTTAATAGCGTTTACATTGAAATTCGAAGTGAAACACCGAAATTAAATGGATTATCCTCCTATAACGATTGATCTGCCGTTGATTATGTATGCCAAATGTGGGTCCGATTTTATAAGCTTATTTTGTAGGCCACACCCTTTTGGACTATACCAAATTAAAGGATAAAGGAGAGTCTTCGTGAACCAGAACACATTGGCAAAAGAACGCCTCCCCTGGTCAGCTCTGCTCGCTTTGGCCATGGCGGGATTTATATGCATTCTTACAGAAAGCCTGCCGGCGGGGCTGCTGCCGCAGATAGCACAAGATCTGGAGATCGGGGAAGGTTTGGCTGGACAGCTCGTCACTTTATATGCGGTGGGATCTCTTCTGGCGGCAATTCCCCTGACGACAGCAACTCGTGGATGGAGACGCAGGCCGCTGCTGCTATTATGCATCTTCGGTTTTCTAATTTTCAACACGATTACGGCCGTATCCTCGGTATATGGTTTGACCCTTGCTGCACGCTTCATGGCGGGCGTATCTGCTGGAGTGTTGTGGGGAATGACTGCGGGTTATGCGCGCCGGATGGTTTCAGACTCGTTAAAGGGAAAAGCGATGGCTGTCGCTATGGTAGGCACACCGCTCGCGCTTGCATTGGGCGTTCCCTTGGGTACCTTTTTGGGCAATTACGCAGGATGGCGTCTTATTTTTGGAACAGTCTCATTATTGACGGTAGTGCTTGTATTGTGGGTGCTCTGGAAAGTACCTGACTATGAGGGAGAGCCTGCACGTCATCAGATTGCGCTTCATCGGATTTTTGTTATACCAGGGGTTCGTCCCATATTGTTTGTTGTTCTGACCTGGGTACTGGCCCATAACATTCTGTACACGTATATCTCACCTTATCTGGGCGAGACGATGCTGTCCGAACGGGTAGATCTGGTTCTGATGATCTTTGGAGTGACTTCGGTAATTGGTATTTGGATTATTGGGCTGTTGATTGATCGTTACATGAGATTATTGATTCTGGTTAGCCTTGTTCTATTTGCGCTGGCCTCGCTGGCGATGGGGATCTTTATCCATCAACCGATGATGATCATTCTGGGAGTAGTGGCCTGGGGGCTTACATTTGGAGGGGCGGCTACGTTATTACAGACTGCAATTGCGCAGGCGGGCGGCCAAAGTGCCGATGTTGCCCAATCCATGCTGGTGACAGCATGGAACCTGGGGATCGGAGGGGGAGGGATCGTCGGAGCCATCCTTCTGAACCAGACAGGCGCTCGTTTCCTGCCGATTTCCCTGATCCTGTTGATCGTTATGGCCTTACTCGTCGCCTGGTCCGCCAGTAAACATGGTTTCCCAAGGCAGGTTAAGGACCGATGATCGATGAAACATTTACACCGGATTCGTTCCTTCGATGAGATTTTTGGTTGCAATAGGTGAGGACATCGCGACGAGGGTGGTGTAAGTACCGTATTGATCGCATCGGTCCCCAAATGCTTCAAGACCAGCAATCGAATCCGTCATGATTTTCAACAGGTAATTATGTTCTCCACTGACGCGATGGCATTCGACCACTTCGGGTGACGAACGGCAGAAATCAAGAAAGGCATGACAATCCCGTGTGCGAAAAAGAACATAGGAAGTGCTCGATCTCCCTATTTTCTGCGGGGAAATGATGGTACGGTACTCCTCGATTACGCCGCTTTCTTCCAAGCGCTTCACGCGTTCCGTTACGGCGGGTTGAGATAAACCGACCAGCTTACCCAGTTCCGTCATGGACAGCCTTGCCTGATTTTGCAAATGAAAGAGGATATTAGTATCGGTTTGGTCCATAAGATGGCCTCCTTTTAAATTATAGGAAATGTTTTGTAAATGCCTTTATATTCATCGCAGATTAAAGCGGATAACTTGGTTGTCTTATGTAATACAGATGAGATCATTTATATAATAAGCACACTTACTTTAAATAATCAAGCACGTGACATATGGAGGAGAAGAGTGAAATGAGAGACAAAGATATGAGGTTTAACCCTGCATTTGTGGAAGAAGTGATTCACCGTACGTTGGCAGAAAAAAGAATTGTAGGTTCCGTTGTTCAGATTGCGTGGAAAGGGGAGGTGGTCTATACCAGCGCAGATGGGCTCGCCGATCGGGAACAGAACAGACGCATGCAAGAAAATGCACTGTTCAGGTATGCTTCTGTAACCAAGCCGATTGTATCCACCGCCGCCATGGTATTGATATCTCAGGGTAAATTAAAGCTGGATGACCCGGTTATGAAATGGCTGCCAGAATTCCGTCCCAAACAGCCAAATGGGGAAGTTGCCTCTATGACGGTTCATCATCTGATGACACATACGGCGGGGTTAACGTATCGTTTTTTTCAGGAGAACGGGGGAACATACGAACTTGCCAGAGTATCAGATGGAATGGATATCGCTGGCATTACGCTGGAAGAGAATTTGCAGAGGATTGCTTCTGCTCCACTGCTGTATGAGCCCGGGAAGATGTGGAGATATTCGATTGCAACTGATGTACTCGGTGCAGTTATTGAGAAAGTGACCGGGCTGACACTGCGAGAGGCAGTACAACTGCTCGTGACTCATCCACTAGGCATGAAGGATACGGATTTTGTCGCTGTGGATTCGATGAGAATGACGGCTGCCTATGCGGACAGTTCCGACAGTTCGGGGCAACCTCGTCGCTTGCGTGATGAAGACCAGGTTCCTTTTATTGAAGGAACGGCGGGCTTCCAACTCGCTCCAGATAGATACCTTGATCCATCGGCCTACCTTTCGGGTGGTGCGGGCATGATAGGAAGTGCGGGAGACTTTCTGGTATTGCTCGAAACGCTGCGTCAAGGTGGAGGTTCGCTGCTTCCTAAAGCGCTGGTCACCGAAATGATGACTAATCAGATTGGCGATCTGGATATGCCTTATTGGCCAGGCAGAGGATTTGGTCTGGGATTCACGGTGCTGAAAGATCCGGTAGAAGCAGGTACACCGGAGTCTGCTGGAACGTGGCGTATGGGAGGAACCTATGGTCACTCGTGGTTTGTTGATCCAACAGAAGAACTGAGCGTTGTCGCGTTTACCAATACAGCTCTGGAGGGCATGTCGGGCAGGTTCACAACGGAACTTTGCGAGGCTGTCTATGAGGGGATTGAGCGAGAAAGATAAGTGGTGTTATGGATTAATATGGAATAATGTGATAGAGTAAAGCAGCAGATATAGTGAATTCTAAATTTGATTCCGAAATGAGATGAGAAGATGGATCGCATCCGCAATTACCTGTTTGTCTTCGCAGGCAATTTTCTAGCTGCCTATATAATCTTTCCAGAAAGAACTATTGGTAAATCCGTGATGTTTGCTTCACTGATGCTGCTGCTGAGCATGGGAATGGATTTCATGAAAAGCAAAAATCAGCATTCGCTGGAGCAGCAGTAAGCCAGCATATCATTACATGTCATTCGGAATACCTTATCCGTATTTTAATAGTAGAACCGATTCTCGACAGAGGATCGGTTTTTTGTGTACAGTTGAAGCATGAATAGCTTGAATATTGATTGAGTCAGAAGGTGGGGGAGCTTTTCGTGATCCGAAACGAATATCTCTTTATCCGGCTCCCATTTACATGATCGCTATTGTTCATTACACTTGGTTTATAGTACTTATTTAATCCAAACTCAGATATTCAGGGGGAATATATTTATGCATCAATCCGCACATATTCAGGAAGCCAGAGATTACATATTAAACCGTATTAATGACAAACCTGTCGTGGGCATGATTCTCGGATCAGGGCTGGGAGCGCTCGCGGACGAGATCGAGAATGCTACCGTCATTCCATATACGGACATTCCTTATTTTGCTCAATCCGAGGCGATTGGTCATGCCAACGAATTGGTCATCGGAGAGCTGATGGGCAAGACTGTCGTAGCGATGAAAGGACGTCTTCATTATTATGAAGGGTTTACGCTGGATGAAGTCACGTTCCCTGTCCGGATTATGAAAGCACTGGGTGTCGAGCAGTTGATCATCACCAATGCTTGTGGAGCAATTAATACCAGCTTTGAACCCGGACAGCTTATGTTGATTACCGATCATATCAATCTGGTAGGCAATAATCCGCTGATGGGGCCGAATAATGCTGAGCTGGGTGTGCGTTTCCCGGACGTATCACAGGTATATAATCGCGAACTTCGCAGTATCGCCCTGAAGGTAGCGGAGGAGCAGAATGTTGGTTTGCAGCAAGGGGTGTATGCATGGTGGAGTGGTCCGGCGTATGAGACTCCAGCCGAGATTCGTATGATTCGTACAATGGGTGCAGATGCTGTGGGGATGTCGACGGTACCTGAAGCGATTGTAGCCATTCATGGCGGCATGAAGGTGCTGGGCATTTCCTGTCTGACCAATATGGCTTGCGGCATACTGGATCAGCCGTTAAGTCATGATGAAGTCATTGAAGTCGCGGCAAAAGTGAAAACAACCTTCATTGGGCTGGTCAAAGGTATTCTGAAAGAGATGTAATCCGTAATCGAGAAGGATGTTTCCTTTCAAAGCACAACTATATTGAGCATTGTCCAAGACGGAGTGATCCGTTGGGCAGTGCTTTTTTTTCTTTGGTGGACAAGGCTATTTGGCAAGATGGGCATAAGCTCCCTTGTATTTTTCAGACCTCTTATCGTACTGTTGAAAGATAAGGATTATCATGATTATCAGCGCATCATCTATATCTGGGGAGAAGCGTGAAGTATAGACTTTCTGTATGAACGGATGAGGCGACTATAAAGCGCACAAGAAGGAGGATGTAGAATGATCAAGCAAGCAGAGCTGCTGTGGCAACGTATTATTGAAAAAGGGACGGGTGCAAATGCAGACGTTGAAGCAGCGCTCAATCTTCAACCTGGTGTGAGCGATGAAGATTTTCGATCCGTAGAAAACGAACTTGGTGTGACCTTGCCTGAGGAGATGAAGGCTCTCTATCGTGTGCATAACGGACAAGCCTGGAATGTTGGCGTAGATTCCTTTGTTCGTAACCTGACGTTGTCACCTCTGGATCAGGTGAAGGAGAACTGGGCCTTTTTGCAGGAAGAATTCGACCCGGACGAGATGGAGCCCGAGATTGAGGATGATGCCATTAAGCCAGTACTGTGGAGTAGCAAATGGATTCCGATCGCGGAAAATGGTGGTGGGGATTATCTATGTCTGGACACTGACCCATCCAGTGCGGGAACGGTAGGACAGGTGTTGTACTTTTGGCATGATTGGGGACATCGTTCGGTTGAGGCTAAGGGATTATTTGAATTTATTCAGAAATGTATAGAAGAAAAGGATGAGGAAGATAGAACGTAGGAGCACGAGTTCAGAATAAATTAATGCATAAAAGGAGCCTTTACAATGATCCAAATAACCATGCGTCAAGCCAAGCAGGCAGATCAGGAGCACCTTGCAGAGCTGCGTGCCCTGGTTCTATATGATGATCTACACAGGTTGGGAAGGTACGACGAGGTGAAGGTACGTGAACGTTTCCGTCATACATTCGACCCAGTCCACACGTGGATGATCGAAGTCGACGGTGCACGGGTGGGGTGTGTAGCGTTGAAGCCCAAGTTGGAGGAGATGCTGCTGGAACATTTCTACATACATCCCGATTATCAAGGTCAGAAAATAGGGACCCAAGTGCTGGATATGCTGTTGAAACGGGATGACGTCCGGGGCAAACGTGTTATTTTAAATGTGTTGCAGGGCAGTCCGGCTCGGCGATTGTATGAACGCTTTGGGTTTGTTTTGGACAGTGAAGATGAGGTGGATGTATTCATGTCCGTTCAAGTGCAGTAATCGTTACTGTCAAAAAAGCAGCATATAACAGATCCATTCATTTAATTCTTGAATGGGTCTATTGAACTTTTCTATTATACTTTCCAGTTACGGTATCCTAATATGGATAATAACCTACTTTTTATATAGGAATTATATAGTATGGAGAATGCCAAGATGCCGCATTGGAAGCGAAATCTATATATTCTGTGGTTTGGCCTATTTTTCAATCATATGGCTTACACCTTGTCTGTGCCGTTCTTTCCGCTGTTTCTGCAAAATGATCTCGGTATTCAGAGTGGATTGGAAGTCTGGTCCGGCATTTCGATCTCGATTAGCTTTCTGATTAGCGGACTATGTGCTCCCTTCTGGGGATCGCTGGCTGACAGATACGGCAGCAAACTGATGCTGATTCGTTCAGGCGTTGGTCTCGCCATTGCTCACCTGGCTAACTATTTCGTTTATGATCCTTACACGTTTATCGCTGTGCGGATATTTCAGGGACTCATGGCCGGCTTCAATCCTGCATCCATTACGTTGGTTGGCACCAATACTCCGGAAAAGCATGTAGGTTATGCGCTTGGTGTCATCTCCACATCCACGGCTGCCGGAGGAATTCTGGGACCACTTGTGGGTGGAGTACTAAGCCATTGGATCGGGCTGCGCGGATGCTTTATCGCCTCGGGAATCATTACGCTGCTCTCGGCTGTGATGGTGATATGGGTAAAAGAAGCCCGCGGTCCCCGCACTGTGGTTCGCACAAGTATTCTGGGTGATCTAAAAAAAGCAGCCTCCACTCCGGGATTAATGCGGATCTATGGTTTGATTTTGCTCGTTTCAACTTCCGTGCTCATTATTGAACCTGTACTGACGCTTTATGTGGTCCAGATTGGTGGAGATGTCAATACTGCAACACTTAGTGCAGGAATCGTTTTCTCGGCCATCGGCGTGGCAACGGTAATCATGGGGCCGCGCTGGGGAAGAATTGGCGGAAAAATTGGATACGAGAAAACGCTGTTTATCGGCCTGCTGGGCGGTGGCATTGGCAGTTTACTGCAACTAACGGCGGTTAACCTCATTTATTTTGGAAGTCTGCGATTTGTCTATGGCCTGTTCTTTGCTGCCGTGTATCCGGCCTTGAATGCGTTAATCATCCAATATGCTGACCGGGATTTCCGGGGGAGGGCTGTCAGTCTGAGTCAGACTGCGAATCAATTCGGTATTGTACTCGGCCCGTTACTCGGCGGTTTTCTCGGCGGATGGACGGGGATTCCTTTTGTTTTTCTCCTGACAGGCATTGTCCTTCTGGGAGCAGCCTGGACAGTCCGGGCAAGCGAAAGGAACCAGGCGAATAAACCGGGATTGGGTATGGCAGCAGCAGATGCAGGCGCAAAAAGCATAACGAAATGAGGAATGAAGAAACGGCTCTCAGAGAAAAAAGGTACTCGGACTGAATTAATTGTTCATCACCACACCATAGGGAGGAATTCATATGTCACAACGACGATTGAGATTGGGAGCAAACTTGAATGGAGTCGGAAATAGCATTTCTTTTTGGCGACACCCGGATATTCCGATCAATGCCAGCGTAAATCTGGATTTCTACAAGAAGCAGGCGATTAAGGCGGAGGAAGGGAAATTCGATCTGCTCTTTATTGCAGATGGTCTCTTTATCAACGAGAAGTCCAATCCTCATTTTCTCAATCGCTTCGAACCTCTGACGCTTCTATCCGCACTCGCTGGGGCAACTTCCCACATTGGGTTGGTTGCTACATTGTCTACTTCCTATAGTGAACCATTCACAGTGGCAAGACAATTTGCCTCGTTGGATCAATTAAGCGGAGGGAGAGCCGGATGGAATGTGGTTACTTCACCTCTGGAAGGCTCGGCGCTGAACTTTGGCAAAGGTGAACATCCGAACCACGCGCTGCGCTACGAAATTGCAGAAGAACATCTGAATGTGGTTAAAGGGCTGTGGGATTCCTGGGAGGATGACGCGTTTATCGGGGATAAAGAGAACGGTGTTTTCTTCGACCCATCCAAACTGCATACGCTGAACCACAAGGGAGATCACTTTTCTGTCCAAGGTCCACTCAATGTGGCACGCTCGAAGCAGGGACATCCTGTCGTTTTCCAGGCAGGTTCTTCGGAATCCGGCAAGGAGCTGGCGGCCCGATCGGCCGATGCTATATACACGGGGCACGAGACGTTGGAGGAAGCCCAGGAGTTCTATTCGGATGTGAAGGCAAGAGCGGTGGCTTATGGTCGTAAGGCGGAAGATATCCTGATCTTCCCTGGCATCGGTCCCATTGTGGGCAGAACGGAGGAAGAAGCGGAGCGCAAGTATCAGGAAATCGCGGAGTTGGTCGATATTGACCATGCACTGAATTATTTGGGACGTTACTTCGATCATTATGACTTCTCCCAATTCCCGTTAGATGAGCCTTTCCCGGAAATTGGTGATTTGGGCAGTAACAGCTTCCGCAGTACAACAGACAAGATCAAGCAGCAGGCCCGAGAACAGGGACTGACCCTCCGCCAAGTGGCATTGCTTGCATCAACGCCCCGCACATCCTTCATCGGTACACCGGAACAGATCGCTGATCAGATTCAGGAGTGGTTCGAAGGCGGAGCTGCGGACGGTTTCAACATTCGTACCGTTGTGCCGAACGGACTCGCGGACTTCGTGGATCTGGTCGTACCTGTCTTACAAGAGCGCGGCCTGTTCCGTACCGAGTATGAGCATGAGACATTGCGCGGTAATCTGGGTCTTGAGATTCCACGCAATCGATATACATTAGAGACGGTAAAATAAACATCAATTATGGTACATCGAACTTGCTTCCAGTTCAGAATGCTTTATAAGCGCTCCAGAAAGCTCCTATCCTAACGATCGACACGAAGAAACCAGCAAGTCGCCCATCATCTGGGGACTTGCTGGTTTCTTTGGTTAAGCTGCTGCAGTTATAGGATTATACTCTCAGATCAATCTCAAACGTCTTGATTTCATAAGGTTCAAGAGCAAAAGTTATCGGTGCATTATACAGGAGTTCGCCCTCCGGCACTTCCATAAGATTGCATTCTCTCCACGCGTAAATCCGTAGATCGCTTGTCAGTTCAAGCATATTCATGCTGCCGGAATAATCATGAACGCGTACGATGACACGATTGGAATCCTCCGCCTTCTTAACTGCCGAGATCATGGCTGTGCTGCCGGACAAGGTGAACATGGAGCGACTTGGCTGCTCTGATTGTCCCTGTGTATATCGAGCTGGAGCATTCAGAAGCCAGGCTTGCTGCACGGTTCCGCCAACGAGCCAATCTCCCTGATGCGGAAGAAGAGCATAGGTGAAGCTGTGCAGTCCCTGATCCGCATATGGATCAGGGTGCGTCGCGCTCTTGATCAGGGTCAGCCGCATGACGTTGTCTTTAATGTCATAACCGTACTTGGAATCATTCAGCAAACTGACGCCATAACCTCTGTCGGACAGATCAGCCCATTGATGGCCAACGGATTCGAAACGCGCCCAATCCCAACTTGTGTTCCAGTGCGTGGGCCGTTTAACGTTACCGAACTGAATATCGTAGGTGGCTTCCGTAGAGCGGATGCCGACTGGGAAGGCAACTTTCAGCAGTTGCTGCTGTTCATGCCAATCCACCTCAGTGGCGTAATCGATTCGTCGATGCCCGGTATATACAGTCATGTTCTGCGTAATCGTGGAGCCGAGGTATTCCCAAGCGAAGCGGATCACGGACTGAAGTGGCCCCGTCTCTACGACTTCAATGCTGGTGCATTTCGTAATCTCTCGCATATCTTCCTGATAGAAGATATCAATATCCCAGGCCTCGTGGGCAAGTGGTTTGTCCTCGAACACCTGAAGCACATTGCCTCTAGCGCCTTTGGCAAGCACCTCACGGTGTGACTCTTTATCGTAAAGGCGTGTCAACTGCCCATTCTCATTCCACTCAAGCAGATAGAACGGTGTCTCAATTCCATTGGCTGAGTGGATGAATGGCGAATGCTCAGGGATAGCGTTTACCGTACTGCTCTGGAAGTGAATGGTGGTATACCCCAGCGAAGGAATATTATTCACCTCGACGGACCAACGTGCATCCTGGTATTGAGCGTTCAGGATCTCTCCGGAATCGCTCAGCCAAGTTCCCGTTTCCAATTCGCCTGATGCCGCAGGAATGCTCACGATTTCTGTAACGACCCATGGGGAAGAGTTCCAAATGGTGTACGTATGCGGAGATTCTCCGCTGCAAGCGATAGCCATCCGAGCCTGCGTGTCCACGTGACTGCCAATCTGCTCAGCTTCTGCATATTCAATTCTGCTATCCTCATACACCTCTGTGATGGAGGAACCGGGAATGATGTCATGGAACTGGTTGCGCAAAATGATTTTCCAACCCGCAGTCAGAGACTTCGCTTGATACAGATTCCAGTCATTATGCACAATACTTTGCAATGCATTCAGCCATTCCGCTTCGCGGTAAGCCAGCTCAAGCTTGCGGTTCATCCGTTTGTTGTACGCCTGACTGGTATACGTTCCGCGATGATACTCCAGATACAGTTCACCATCCCAAGTATGGATGTACGAATCGGTTTTCTCGACCGTCTCCTGCAGTTTTTCAAAATAATCATCTGCGCGTCCTGTCTTGACCTTGGGCAATCCGGGCAGTTGATCCAGCCGACGTCTCATCTCCAGCATTTCGCGGTTAACTCCGCCTCCGCCGTCTCCGTATCCGTACGACAGCAGCAGATTCTGGTTCATCTCCTTATCACGGTAGGCATCCCAGATGCCCTTGACCGTCTTCGGAATGATTTTCCCGTTATAGGTATAGAACCATGAACCCGGCTCGGACCAAGGCTCGGGTGTAGTAATGAAGTGGGTCAGCACCTCTGAGCCGTCAATGCCGCGCCAGTGGAATGTATCGAATGGCATGCGGTTGTATTGGTTCCAGCTGATTTTGGTTGTCATGAACGTATGAATGCCGGATTTTTTCAGAATTTGCGGCAAGGACCAGCTGTAGCCGAAAACATCGGGCAACCATAGATATCGGCAATCCGTCCCGAATTCTTCTTTGAGAAAACGAGTGCCAATCAGCAATTGTCGGACCAGCGATTCACCCGAGGTCAGGTTGCAGTCAGCCTCCAGCCACATGCCACCGCCCGCTTCCCAGCGACCTTCAGCGACACGTTCCTTGATGGATTCGTACAGTTCCGGGTAGTCCTCTTTCACATATTCGTACAATTGCGGCTGTGTCTGAAGGAAAACATACTCCGGGAACATCTCCATCAGACGCATGACCGTAGAGAAGGAGCGGGCGCATTTCTCGCGCGTGTGCTTCAACCGCCACAGCCAGGCAACGTCAATATGAGTATGGCCGATACAAGTAACGGTCACATCAGAGGCCTTGTCCATCGCATTCAATCGGGAGCTTAGGTCATCCCTTGCGTCATGCACAGAAGTATAGAAGACATCGGACTTAGGCTGCGACCAATCGATCAGGCGGAAAGACTGCTGGAGTGCATGAAGCAGCTTTGTGCGTTCCGGTGCATGGGCATCCAGAATGTTGACCGTTTCCAGAATTGCTGACCCTGTAAATACAAGATCATCAACAGCTTCATCCAGCCAGCACAGTTCTGCTTGTCTGAACGTATGCGTCTGGTTGCGGGGCTGACCGCCACCTTCCAGACCGGACCATAAGCGGAAGACCAACTCGTTGGTGCTGCCTGCGGCAGAGGCTGGAAAGAACACTTCCTTGTGGTTGGAATCTACGCCTTGAAATGGCTTGCCATCCCAGTAGAACAGTGATTCAAAGCCGGAATTGTTACCACCCCCGGTATCGCCAAAATCAAACAGTCCGACAATCCGTTTATCTTCCCAGGAGGCAGGGAACTCGACTTTTGTACGCAGCCACAAATAGAGATCTCGACCGGACCAACTTTCTCCTGTATGCATAGGCTTCCAATGGCTATCGTCTCCAGGCAGGACCGGGTTGATCTCTTCTCTGCGGTCTTCGCAGGCGAGAAAATGATTTAAAGGCAGACGATCCCGGTAACGGAGCTCGGATAATTCATGAATACGTGCTTGTAGTTTGTTTTCAGTAAGAAACATCATAAAAACCCCCAGTTCATTTTATCGGGGAGTGATTCATATATAGAGAGCATCCAAAGCGAGTATGTATTACATAACTTTTATAGGGGAATGCGCCCATTATAGCGCTTCCATTCAATTTTGACAAATCATAATATGGATTACTGGTTCTATGCGCTGGTGATTGTCGAATTTAACCAAACGGTGATACACTGAGTTGGAAATGGGTCTGGAGGAGGTGTTCAGGCGCGAATGTCCAGGATACGAACCATGTATAAGAACTACTTGAAGAAAAAAATGTTCAACAAAATTCTGCTGTTTTATTCCATGGTGATGGTCCTGTTGTTCATCAGCATCGCGGTATTGGCCTACCGCTACTATGAACAGCGAGTGGTACAGGAACAAATGGATGCGAGTTTGCAGGAGCTGGATATTGTCAGCATCAACCTGAATCAGCAGTACGAACGGCTGTATAGTGCCGTGCAGCAGATTTATACCGACGCCATGATCGGCGATGATCTGAAGTATTTTTTGACTCATGAATACGAGGATTTTCTCAATTGGCGTCTGAATCAATATGCTTACAGCTACCGCACGGAGCGAGGGAACTTCGATTATCAATTACGTCTGCTGTTAAAGGATGAGGCTTCGATTGCAAATGTCGTCTTATACAGCACGGATCAGGATTTCTTCTATGTTCTTAATCGGGAGACCCAGCACTTTTACTATCATCCCAAGCTGTCTGCAGGGCATCAGGACTGGTTCCAGCGGCTGAGGAGTGCACCTTGGCAGTACATGGGCAGCGAACCGCTTTTCGAAGGGAAAATGGATGATGAGCCTACTCCATATAGCTACGCGAATGTGCTCAAGGACTCCGTGACATTGAAGCAGTACGGAGCAATTATGTTTGAGCTGAATACAGACCGTATCAAAGGGCTTCTTCGAGACAGACCGGGCGGCAAGAACAGTCGGATCATGCTGATGACCGGGGAAGGTGAGGTGATTTTCGATTCGCAGGGCAAGTATGACAACACCGTCTACCCATACTGGGGGAAGATGAATTTGCCGGAGGATTGGGTGGATCTGGAGGAGCGCTCCAAGGTGCAGCTGCTGAATATCGGGAATACGGGCATGGTCGTGGCTTCTATTATTCCGGAGTCGCACATCAAACAGAGCCTTCAGGCGATTCGTTTCAGCCTCATTGGGATTGTGATTCTGTGCATCATGATTAGCATCGCGGTGACGTTCACCATCATCCGCCGTTATTCCAAAAAAATTCACAGACTCGTGCTTTACATGCGTCGCTGGCAGGAGGGGGATCTAAGTAAACGTATCGAGATGGAGGGGGAAGATGAGCTGCAGCAGATTTCGCAGAGATTTAATCATATGTGTGATCGGCTGGAGTCTTACATAGAAACGGTATATGTGTCAGAGATCAAGCAAAAGAACGCGCAGCTTGTCGCTTTGCAAGCCCAGATCAATCCCCATTTTCTGTACAATACGCTGGAAAGCATCCGCATGAAAGCCATCAGTATGGGAGCCAGGGATGTTGGGCAGATGATTTATATTCTCGCCACGATGTTCCGTCATTTGATCAAAAAGCAGACCCATGTAACTTTGGCGGAGGAAATAGAGCTGTGCGGCATGTACCTGGCTTTGGTCCAATATCGGTATGAGGACAAGCTGCACGTGGAGACCCATATCGAGAATGCAGCGGCGGGAAGCATGGTCGTCAAGTTGCTTGTCCAGCCGATTATTGAGAATTACATTGTGCATGGTTTTCGTACGAATGATGAGGATAACCGGATCTCCATCACAGCCGAAGAAGAGAACGGCGTGATTCACATCCGTGTGAAGGATAACGGAAAGGGGATGTCCGCAGAGAGATTGCTTGAACTGCAGCATGGGTTGCATAAGGGTGATGAAGCTGCTGAGACATCTGACCGATCTTTGGGTCTTAAGAACGTGCACGACCGCATACGTCTGAATTATGGCAGTGATTATGGACTGCACCTGAACAGTGTGGAGGGCGAAGGATGTGAGGTGACCATCAGCATTCCAGTTACAAGGGAGGAAATGGGATGAGAAGTGTAATGTTGGTCGATGATGAGCCGCTTATTGTGAAAGGAATGCAAGCCATCATTGATTGGGATCAGAATAACATGCAGATTGCCGGAACGGCATGCAATGGGTTGGAAGCGCTAGCAATGATGGACGAGGTTCCTGTCGATCTGATTATTACGGATATCATGATGCCACAAATGACCGGACTTGAATTGATCCGGGAGACTAAAGCGCGCAATCCATATACCAAATTCATTATTTTGAGCGGTTACGAAGAATTCAAATATGTGCGGGAGGGCATCTCGCTGGGCGTCGAGAACTACCTGCTCAAGCCAGTCAATATGGATGAACTGGAAGCGACCATCAAGCATATGCAGCGGGATTGGGAGCACGAAGAGATGCGCCAGATTCAAATGGATCAGAGCTGGAGGATTCTGCGCAACAATATTTTGCAGCGGTGGGCGAACGAGACCATTGACGCTAAAGAATTCCGTGAGCGTGCGCAGATGCTTGAGATTCCCATGAACAAGTCAACATATTGTGCGGCTTCTCTTCGAATTGTAGGCGATGACAAGGGGGATGATCCCCAGATGTATCTGCCGGGAATTGCTGAGCAGTGTGAGCAGATCGGAAACAAAGGCCTCCCGGATGGCTGCGGTGTTATCTGCTTTCCCGATCAGGAGGGAGACATCATGCTGCTGTTCGTTTCAGCCGGTACGGAAGGCAGTGCTGAGTGGCAGCTTCAGGCACTTAACAGGATGAAGCAGGCGGTCGCCGAGGATACAGGTGCACGTGTATGGGGGATCATCGGTCAATCCGAGTCGACCTATCTGGGTTTTCCGAAGAGCTGCAAGTCCGTAAAGCTATGGCTTCAGAATCATTTGTTTATGGATTGTAATACCTTCATTATGCAAGTGGAGAACGAAGAAGCTGCCAATGAGTATCAAGAGAAGCCAGGGCCTGCGATGGAGCAGTTTCACAAGCTGCTGCGGGATGGTGAAGGTACTGAGGTGGACCGGTTCATCGACGAATTCTTCATTGCTGAGGGTAAGGAACCCTGTCTACCGAGAACACCGTTCTTCAATTCTGCGATCCAGCTTATGCTGGCCGCCAAGGAACTGGAGAAAACGCCTGACTATGGGGACATCTTCGGGCCCCTGTCCAGAATTCATACGCTCAGCAAACTGAAACAATTGGTCAGAAAGGTTGTTCATCGCACGCTGGATACATATCATACCGCCGAGAAAACGTACAGCCCGCATATCATGTCTGTGCTGGAGGTGGTGAAAAATCACTATCAGGATGAGCTGTCACTTAAGACGCTCAGTCAGAGGCTGGAGCTTCATCCGAACTACCTCGGCCAATTGTTCCAGCAAGAGGTCGGTACCACCTTTTCTGATTATGTGAACCAGTACCGAATCGAGCGTGCCACTCATTTGCTGTTATATTCGGACAAAAAGACGGCAGAAATAGCGGGCGAGGTGGGTTATTGGGACTCTACTTATTTCTACAGACAGTTTAAGAAATATGCTGGCGTTTCTCCTACGGAGCTGCGCTCAATCTACTTGAAAAAGTAAGCCGGGGCTCCGGCTGAATGAAGATACTCCCCATGTGGGGGTGTCTTTTTTGTTATGGAATGAATGTACGATCTTTAATTAATCCATCAATTTATTGGGTTTTTCAACTATCTCAAAATTGGTAGCGCTTGCATAATGGAAGTAGGAGTGAACGAGGAAATCCAAAGCAACAAAAGAGCTTAGATCCAGTGTTGATTATAGGGGATTAATGCTGGATGCAGCTAAAGCAATAATGAACGAGATTATAAGGAGGGACAGCCGTGCAGGGCATCTTCAAAAGTCTGATGAAGAACAAGGCGTTTCTTCTGCTGGTACTGCCGGGAGCAGCTTGGTTTATCATTTTTGCCTATTTGCCAATGTTCGGAACGATTATTGCTTTTAAGGACTTCCGGATTCATCCGGGCGGATTTCTTGAAAGCGTTCTAAAAAGCGAATGGGTCGGGTTCAAGAACTTTGAGTTTCTGTTCTCCACCAGTGACGCCTATATCATCACACGTAATACCATTCTGTATAACCTGGGTCTGATCTTTCTCGGGCTGGTACTCGCGGTGACGCTTGCGATCATCATGAACGAACTGTTGAACAAACGGCTGGCGAAGATTTACCAGACCGCGATGTTTATGCCTTATTTCCTGTCTTGGGTTATTATCAGTTATTTCGTCTTCTCGTTTCTGAGTGTGGAAAAGGGTGTGTTCAACCAGATCATTACCTATTTTGGTGGAGATCCGGTTAGTTGGTACAGTGAGACAGGGTATTGGCCGTATTTTCTCATTCTGCTCGGCCTGTGGAAAGGTGCAGGTTATGGCAGTGTAGTATATCTGGCGGCAATCGCAGGTATCGATCGTTCTTATTATGAGGCAGCGATGATCGACGGTGCTACGAAGTGGAAACAGATCCGGTACATAACGCTGCCACTGCTCAGACCGCTAATGATCATCCTCACCATTCTGGCGATCGGCGGGATCTTCCGTTCCGACTTTGGACTGTTCTATCAGGTTCCGCGGGACTCTGGTGCGCTGTATCCGGTCACCAATGTCATCGACACGTTTGTATACCGCGGCTTGACCATTATGGGTGATACAGGAATGAGTACAGCTACAGGATTGTATCAATCGGTTGTCGGTTTGATTCTTGTCCTACTGGCAAACTATGCTGTGCGTAAAATTGAAAAGGATTATGCCGTATTCTAGGCTTGCGGCAAGGGGGTGCTGTCCATGAGTAATTTAAGCGAACCGGTAAAGCGGGCATCTGCCCATGCGAAGAGGACCAGAAAGAAATCGAGAGATCTGAATGCCATTTCGCCATTATCCAATGTGATTTTTAATATAGCTATCGGTCTGTTTGCCTTATCTTGTATCTTTCCGTTTCTGTTCATCGTGATCATCTCATTTACCGATGAGAGGACGCTGGCGATCAATGGCTTTAAGTTATTCCCTGAAGTCTGGACGCTGGATGCCTACCGATTCCTTATGGAGTCCGGGCAGCAGATGGCCCAATCGTTTGGGGTTACCTTAACGGTGACGGTTGTCGGAACCGCGCTAACACTGTATTTGGTCACCACGTATGCGTATGCCATCTCGCGCAAAAATTTTGCGCAGCGTCGGTTTTTCAGCTTTTTGGCCTTCTTCACCATGCTATTTTCCGGCGGTCTCGTTCCCAGTTACATCGTGGTTACGCAGGTGCTGCACTTGCGGGATTCGATCTGGGCGCTGATCCTGCCGTCAATCATGAACGCTTTTTACATTATCGTTATGCGTACATTTTTCACGACTACCGTGCCGGATGCGGTTATTGAGTCGGCCAAAATCGACGGAGCTACTGAATTCGGTATCTATACGCGCATCGTACTGCCGATTTCGTTGCCGGGCATCGCGACTATTGGATTGTTCAGTACGTTAGGATTCTGGAATGACTGGTTCAATGCGCTACTCTACATCGACAATGCGAATTTGATTCCACTCCAGACATTGCTAATTCGAATACAGAACAATATGGATTTTGTTGTGCAAAACAGCAGCCGGGTCGTGTCCTACGACATTGCCTCGACACTGCCAACGGAGACCGTCCGCATGGCGATGGTTGTCTTGGCTACACTGCCGGTTGCGCTGGCGTATCCGTTTTTCCAAAAGTATTTTATACAAGGCCTGACCATTGGTTCGGTCAAAGAATAAGTCTGGTTGTGCCTGCCCTCAAAGGGCAGTAACAATAACATTGATAAGGGGGATACACATGAAGACAAGAAAAATCGCTCTGCTCATGGTTACTTTACTGCTTGCTTTTTCTACTGTTCTAGCAGGTTGCGGTGGCAGTAATACCAATGATACAAGCGGGAATGCGGCATCCGGGGGAGAATCCGGCGATAAGGACACAGTGAAGCTCAAGGTATATCTGATTGGTGGTCCACAGCGCGATCTGCCAATGGTGCAGGAAGAAATGAACAAATACTTAATGGAGAAAATAAATACAACTGTCGACATCACGATGATTGACTGGGGTGATTATTCCAAACGTATGCCAGTCATTACCGCTTCGGGCGAAAATTATGATATCGCTTTCACCTCTTCCTGGGCTTATGACTATCTGCCAAATGCCACCAGAGGAGCATTCCTGCCAATCAATGATTTGTTGGATAAGTATGGTCAGGGCATTAAAGAGCAGCTTGATCCACGATTCCTCACAGGATCGCAGATCGATGGCCAAAACTATGCTGTGCCAGTGAACAAAGAGTTGGCTTCGCAATGGGTATGGCGCTTCAACAAGCAGTACGTTGATAAATACAACATGGACATCACCAAGATTCGCACATTAGAGGATCTGGAGCCTTACCTGAAGCAAATTAAGGACAATGAACCAGCCGACATTACTCCGCTGGCTGTTCCGAAGGGCTTTAAGCCTTATCTGGCGTTCGACTTCCTGCTCGGTGACGAATTCCCGGTGGGTATCAACATGAATGGTGACACCGGTAAATACGTTAATGTGCTGGAATCCGAAGAGCTGAAAAGCTCGTTAAAAACCATCCGTAAATACTATCAGGCTGGTTATCTGCGCAAGGATGTAGCAACGTTGGAAGGCATCGACAACATCAAAACAGGCAAATGGTTTGTTGACCGTGAACAGACGCAGCCGTACGCCGAACTGGGATGGTCCAGAAGTGCGGGCTATGATATCGTGACTACACCGATGCAGGATCCGGTTATTTTCACTGGCTCGGCAACAGGCGCTATGCATGCAATCTCGGCGAACTCCAAGAACCCGGAACGGGCCATGATGTTCCTGAACTTGCTGAATACCGATCCATATCTGCGTAACCTGATCAACTACGGCATTGAAGGAACACATTACAATAAGATTTCAGATAATGTCATTGAGGATCTGCCAGCGATGAAGGACGGATTCCAGATGCCTGGTTTTGCCCTGGGTAACTTGTTCCTGACTTACATGCACAAGGAAGATCCAGCTGATAAGTGGGAAGCGTTCAAGGAATTCAATAATTCCGCGAAAGTTGCTCCAAGCTTTGGCTTCAACTTCAATCCTGATCCGGTGAAGACGGAAGTGGCTTCCATCTCCGCCATCGTGAAAGAATTCTACCCATCCATCATGACGGGAGCTGTTGACCCGGATGAGCATCTGCCGAAAGCGATCGAGAAGTTGAAAGCGGCAGGTCTGGATAAAGTGATTGCAGAAGCACAAAAGCAGTACGACGAATGGAAAGCTGCAAATCAAAAATAACCTGAATTATAAAGTAGACATGGAAACGTCTGTCCTGGTTTGACGGACGTTTCTTTTTTCACCCTGATTAGTTTGCCAAAACTGGATTGGAGGGTACGGTATGAAAAAACTTGGTGCGAGTCTCCTATTTGTAATATTGGTATGCGCTGTTCTTTCCTCAGCGGCCTTGGCGAAGCAACCTTATTCATCCTATTGGCTGCCTGAACAATTGCTTCACTGGAATCCAGCTTCCGACCCGGATGCGGCATTTAACCGGAGCACCATTCCGCTCCAGAGCCGATTCACAGGAGAGGCAGTTAACCCGAACGCAACAAAAGATCCTAAAGTGATGGCCTTGTCTGCGTTGAATCAGGGAACCAGTGGCGTTCCGTCACAGGGCTCGGATACATTCTCTGCAAATACGTTCTCTTACTGGCAGTATGTCGACAAGCTCGTATATTGGGGTGGCTCGGCGGGAGAAGGTATTATTGTGCCACCAAGCGCCGACACGATTGATGCGGCACACCGGAACGGAGTGCCAATCATGGGCACAGTGTTCTTCCCGCCATCCGTATACGGTGGCAAATATGAGTGGGTGAAGCAAATGCTTCAGCAGAACAGCGATGGTTCCTTCCCGGCCGCGGATAAATTAATTGAGGTAGCGGAGTACTACGGTTTTGACGGCTGGTTTATCAATCAGGAGACTGAAGGTGGAACAGCCACTGACGCACAGTTAATGAAGACATTCCTCCGTTATCTTCAGGATCATAAGCCTGCGGGTATGGAGATCATCTGGTATGATTCCATGACGAAGGAAGGCAATATTTCATGGCAAAATGCGCTGACGGACCGGAATGCAATGTTCCTTCAGGATAACGGGAACAAGGTATCAGACAGCATGTTCCTGAATTTCTGGTGGAATGATCTTGGCAGTTCTGCTGCCAAAGCCAAAAGCCTGGGCAGATCACCATTTGAACTGTTCGCAGGTATCGATGTGGAAGCGAAAGGATACGATACCAGTCTGAAATGGAATTTGCTGTTTCCTGAGGGAAAACCGGCTGTGACTTCCCTTGGCATTTATCGGCCGGATTGGTCGTACAACAGCGCGGACAGCATGACCGATTTCTTTGCCCGTGAAAATAAATTCTGGGTAGGGCAGAACGGCAACCCGGCCAATACGGCGACAAGCCAGGCCTGGAAAGGGATTGCGAACAATGTGGTTGAATCATCGCCGGTGGACCAACTGCCATTCACGACCAACTTCAACACGGGCAGTGGTAAGAAATTCTATGTTCATGGCCAGCAGGTACGGGATAGTGGTTGGAATAACCGCAGTTTACAGGATGTGCTTCCGACATGGCGCTGGCTGACAGAAAGTAAGGGTAACGCACTTACGCCGTCCCTCGATTGGTCGGATGCCTACTATGGGGGCAGTTCCCTTAAGGTATCGGGTACGCTAAGTTCGGCAAATGCTACCCATCTGAAGCTGTATCAAACCGATCTGAAGATTGAGCCAGCTACCAAGCTGTCGATCACGTACAAAACGCAGAACAAGCCGAGCATGAAGGTTGGTCTGGCTTTTGCAGACCGTCCTGATCAGTTCGTCTTTTTGGATGTAAAAGACAAAAAGGCATCGGGTTGGACGACGGACATCTTGAATCTGACGCCTTATAAAGGAAAGCGGATTGTGGCATTGTCTTTGTATTTTGACAGCAAGGAAATCATATCGGATTATGACATCCATATTGGTCAGATATCCATTCAGAAGAATGCTAATCCAGTGAAGCCACTTGAAGCAGTTCAAGCATTGAATGTCATCCAATCCGATTTCCGCGGCGGTATATACGGTGATGCAAGGTTGAAATGGAACGCGTTGGACAACGACAAGGAAGTTCAACAATATGAGATTTACCGTGTTCTGCCCGACGGCAAAGAGACTTGGGTGGGTGCGACCACCAATAACGTCTTCTATGTGCCTGAGATGAAGAGAATCAACGCGGAACAGGCAACTGTACTGAAAGTCGTGGCAGTGAATGCAAAATATGAGCGCGGCCAGGCTGCCAGCGTGACCATCCAATGGCCGGCGTATCCTAAGCCGGAAGCAGGATTCAAGGCCGATGTAACCCTGATCACACCGGGTCAGCAGGTGCATTTCACTGATCTCTCTTCCGAGGTGACGGAAGGCTGGTCTTGGACTTTTGAGAATGGCAGTCCGGCTGTCAGCACGGAGCAAAATCCAGTGGTAACGTATGACAAGGAAGGCACGTACAATGTGACGCTTACAGCTACCAACAGTTCGGGGCAGGATACGGTAACGAAGCAAGCTTTGATCACCGTCAGCAAGGGCGCTTCGGGAATCAAAAATGTCGCACTTGGCAAAACGGCCACTGCCGACCATGCCTGCGGACCTGCTGAAGATGCGGGAAAGGCCATTGACGGCAAGGTGACGGGCAACAGCAAGTGGTGCGCACTGGGGAACCAGCAGCATTGGCTGCAAGTGGATCTTGGCGAAGAACATCAGATCAGTGGTTTTGTCATCAAACATGCGGAGAGTGGTGGGGAGTGGTCTGGTTTTAATACGAGCGACTATTCGATCCAGGTCAGCGCTGATGGCGTGAATTGGTCTGATGTAGTTCATGTACAGGGGAATACCGCAGCCGAAACCTCGGATGCAATTGCGCTGGTCAAGGCTCGTTATGTGAAGGTGAATGTGCTGAAACCGACGCAGGGCGGCGATACGGCAGCCCGAATCTATGAGTTTGAGGTTCATGGGTTGCAGCCGTAGTTGGCGGTTGAGAAGTGACAAGTGTAGCTGTGAAATTAGCAAAAAAGGAATCATGTGGCCAATCCGGTTTCAATGACGGCTGGATATCCCTGAAATATCCCGTCTTCTAATGGGGGGACCGCATTGTATCAGACTACGACTGAATAGGATTGAATATGAGGCTCACAGATCATTGGATCTTGTGAGTCTTTTTACGTTTATGCTGGATTCGCTTACAAAGGTTTTAAAATCGTTGTTTTAGATAAAAAATCGGTTTTGCAATCAAAGACAATGGTAATGAAAAGTCTTATATTGTAGTTGAAAAGATAAGAAAGGAGTGAAGGTGATGAAGAATAGAAAGATCATGTTTGCTCGTCCGCTGCAAGTGGAAACGGTAGAAGAGGATTTTATTTTGCCAGCTCTAGGGGAGAAGGAAGTATTGGTTAAATTGATCTATTCCCTCATCAGTCCAGGGACGGAGCTGGCCATGTTATCGGGAAAAGAGGAGTGGGCCAAGCTTCCCGTATGTCCGGGGTATGCAAGTGTAAGTGAAGTAATCGAGGTGGGACAGGGTGTACACCATGTTCAGCCCGGGGACGCTGTGTTCCATTATGGTCAACATGCTGAATATCAAGTGGTATCCACAGATCATGTTTTCATCAAGGTACCTGAGCACTTGGATTTGAAGTGGGTTCCCTTCACCCGTATGGCAACCGTGGCATTCACCTCCGTTCGTGTATCCAATATTGAACTTGGGGATGTTGTTGGCGTGACGGGGCTTGGATTGGTAGGGAATTTGGCTGCTCAATTGGCACGCCTTCAAGGTGCAACTGTGATTGGCGTGGACCTGTCACCGGAACGAATCCGAACTGCCCAGACATGTGGGGTTGACTATACGCTTCATGGCGGAGAAGATAAAATAAAAGAAAAGATACATGCCCTAACGAATGGAGCAGGGGTATCCACTCATATTGAGGCGACGGGTGTACCCAGTGTAGGTGTTCAGAGTCTGGAGTGGATCGGGAAGCTGGGAGAGATTATTTTCCTGGGCAGTCCACGAGGCGAATATAACACGGATGTCACCGATATATTGAATTACTGCCACCTTTATGGACGAGGCTGCATTACGTTTAAGGGGGCACATGAATGGCGCTTCCCGGTTGAGCCGAACGAATTCGTTAAGCATTCCCTGGTGAGAAATTCGAACATTGTATTTGAACTGATGTTAAAGAACAAGCTGCATATCGAACCATTGATCAGTCATGTGATGAAGCCGGATCAAGCGCAAGAAGCATACGAGGGCCTGAGAATGAATAAAGACCAGTATAACGGTGTACTGTTTGACTGGTCCTAGGAGGAGATTGGGATGATTAGAGGGTTAACAAGAGCAGGCTTAGGGAACATCGAGTCCAATGAACAATATATTACGAATGCTGCAAAATACGGATTTCAATCTGTAGATTTGAATCCGCTCTCATTGATTGAAGAGGTTGGCAAGGAACAGGCCAAACATCTGCTCAAAAGCAATCAGGTGATCATCGGTTCATCCGATCTGACCGTAGACTGGAGAACCACAGATGAACAGTTTCGTGAAGGACTTCAATCGCTGGTTCAAATGGCAGAAGCCTCTGCTGCATTGAACTGTTACAGCTGTTGTACCTATATTTTACCTTCCACAGATCAGCCAGCAGCATCATTTATGGCGGCAGCTACCAAACGATTGAGATTGTGTGCAGATATTCTGGACGCCTATGGAATTCGACTGGGCCTGGAGTTTGTGGGTTGCCATCATCTGCGCACTCAATGGAAGAATCCATTTATTTGGAGTGTGGAGGATACGCTTGACTGGATCGAAACAATTCATGCTCCCAATGTAGGTTTATTGGTGGATTCCTATCATTGGCATACGAATGGATTAAAGATCGAAGAGGTGTTGGATCTTAAGAAGGAACAGATTGTCCATGTTCATATCAATGATGCTTATGATCTGCCCATTGAAGAATTGCTGGATCATGAGCGTTTATATCCTGGAGAGGGAGTAATCGATCTGCAAGGTTTCTTGAAGAATTTAAAAGCGATTGGATATACTGGCGTTGTATCTCAAGAGGTGCTGGCACCAACACCAACCCTTGATTCAAGTGAATTGTTTGCCAAGTCCAAAGCAGGCTTCGATAAAGTGTTTGCGACAATATAACCGGATCAGCGAGAAGGCAGTTGGGAGGAATACCTGTGTATGAGTCATGGATGAATAGCATTTCGCCATTTGTAAGAGCGGCAAGAATGACGGAATCATTTTCTTTGGCAGGGGAATGGATAGACCACGATCATGTATATACATACATTGAACAAGGGGAAGCGGAGTTCTTCTTGAGTGGAGTGAAATACCTGGTCAAGGAAGGCGACATTGTGCTGATGCATCCATTCATGTCTCATATCATTCGGTCCACCTCCAAGCAGCCATTGATTCAGTATATTTTTCATTTTGATCTGTACTATGAGGAAGAGCGTAGTTTATTGAAGAATACGAGTGCAGCTCATCGTGAAAGTCCCGATCTGGCGGATAGGGAAATGATGCTGGCTTCCATACGCCCAATATCTCATTTGCAGTTAGCCGATCGAATCGAATGGAAAAAGAGATTTGCGCTCATGCATAAGGAGTTTCAGGAAAAGCGGGGAGGATCTTCTTTAATCACGAAATCCATATGTTTGGAGTTGCTGCATCTGTTTTTCAAAAATCAATCCGCTGATCAGGACCAAGAGGGGAACATGACCAAGGGATGGGCATTCATTGAAAAGTCGATTCGTTATATTCATGAATGCTACGCCGATCCTCAATTAAATAATGTTGCCATCAGTAGATATGTCGGTGTATCGACGAACCATTTATCACATTTGTTCAAAAGCAAGCTGGGCATTACCCTTCACAAATATGTGACACATATCCGAATAGAGCAGGCCCAGAAAAGAATTATTGAAGGAACACATAATTTAACCCGGATTGCCGAGGAGGTTGGCTTTTCGAGTATTCATCTGTTCAGTCGATCTTTCAAGGCTGCTGTAGGTATCACTCCCAGTAAATATGCAGCGATGAAGTCGAGGGTAGAGTGAACTAAGTAAATTTCAATAAAGCCCATACGTCCATATAACAGCAATGATAAATACCATTTTGTAATTTGTTACTATACCTCATCTCATAATAGATAGGGCAATGTGTCCCCGTCCTTTTTATGTATGTTCAGGGAAATCCGGATTACTCAGGCTTCTAATCGGTGCATCTATCAAAAAAAGTAGTGCCTGAAATCTAGGCACTACTTTTGGTTAACCCGTTATAGTCATTGTGTATATTTTTCTAAAACACTTTTCTTCAACTCATTATATTGATCATTAGTAGCTTGCATTGTTTTTTCCTCTATATCAGTTCCAGATACCTCAAACTTACCTTGTTCCAGAGAATTAACCCAATATCCGCCAAGTTTTGGATTCCACACTAGAAATAAAATATATTCATTACCTTCTTGCATTAGTGTGTAATCTTCATAATTCATTCTAATGCTACCCTCTTTATCTTCGATCACATAGGAAGGTTCAAATGTTACAAGCTCTGAACCGATCTCCTGTTTTGCAGAATCCTTATATACTTGGGTTACTTTCACCTTAGTTTCTGTTCTGCCTGAAGGCCCCCACTCGAAATTTTCAATGACATTTTTGCTTTCACCAGTTGCAATGACTCTAACCACAGCGTCTGATTGAGATTCTGCATCATCTGCGTTTGTGAAAATTGCATGGTTGGCTTCGATTTTATCTGTACGCACTACAGATGGAGCAGATTTCTTAGCAATTGAATCAATATTTTTACTTATTGCAGCACTATCGTTTTTGTTCTCTACAGTAGAGCTATTAGAATATGAAAATACCCCTAGCCCAATTGCTAATGAAGCAACGGTTGTCAATACTATAATTTTCTTCATGCTTACCACCCCCATTTTGTTCTTACATGAGCCAAATCAGTAGCAGTAGGTGAAGTCAGTTTATATTTACCTGATTTCATCCAATGGTCGCCAGAGTGTGCCGGTGCATTCTCAAAATGATTTAAGCCGAGTACATGACCGATTTCATGTCCAGCATTCATGTATCGTTCCGACTGCTCCCAGCCACTTGTCCAACCGGCATCTATTACAACGCGAGCTACCTCATAGTTTTGCCCATTTGTTATAGCTCCAGCACCAATTTGCTGTCCGTTAAAATACCAGTAAGAGGTTTCGCCGTAAACATTAGCAGGAAGCGAGTATTCTCCTGCATAAACTTTTAATTTTGCAGTTGAGGAACTTGCGGAACTAAAAGAAATTCCGGATGATGCTGCATCCCACTTACTTATCGCGTTATCTACACCACCATTTTGACCGTATGATGCAACAGATGAATCAACCCAATAGGTAATACTACTTGCCCCACCTGATATAGAACCTATTTTAATGTGCGCGGTTCCAGTATCAGCGCTTGCCGTTGCTGCCATTAAAGATAAAGCAACTGTCATTGATGTGAGGATTAATTTTTTTGTCCTTTTTAAATTTCTCAATGATTTTCCTCTTTTGGTAAGATATTTTAATTTAACTTTCACTATATAGACGGTTCGAATAAGCAAAATGTTTCCATATTTTATTCATATTTCTCAATTTTTTCACCAAATTGATTTCGGAGCAATTAAATATTCCGGTTCCTACGACGGTAAAGTCATTCGCAACCTGAATAACGCCAAACTGACGATGGCCAAAGAAGGGGCAAAGGGCGGCATCTTGCTTGCTCAGCCTTTATCGGAGATCACGATGCTGGATGTATTCCTGGCGGTTGAACCCGGCAAAGACTTGTTTAAAATTCATACCGATGTAACATTCCAGGGACAGGAAGTGGATGACGTGAAACAAAAGGTCATTCATCATCTTGAAGGCGCGGAGATCGCCATGCAGAATTATTTAAAAGACATACGGTTAACCGATCTGTTTCATGAAGAAAGAAAGGGTTAACCTCTTTTTTTGGATTTAACTAGATATAATATATATTTAGTATATTTCGTTTATTTTGAGAGGAGCAGTCAAAATGAATTTGCATACAAAAGTGATTGAAGCCAGAAACGGGGTTCCCATTCCCCAATTGGGATTTGGCGTTTACAAAATAACGAAAGAAGCAGAATTTACAATAGCGACTCGCGAGGCCATTCAGGTCGGGTACCGACATTTTGATACTGCCCGAATTTATGGGAATGAGAAAGCGCTGGGAGCAGAAATCCGGCATAGTCAGACCCCCCGCGAGCAATTCTTCATCACGTCGAAAGTCTGGAATACAGATCATGGCTATGAAGCAACCAAGAAAGCTTTCCAGAAAACGATAAACAAGTTGGGTGTCGATTATCTCGATATGTATTTAATCCATTTTGCTTCGCCAAAGTATATCGAAACGTGGAAAGCGATGGAGGAATTATACGAGGAAGGCAAAATCAAGGTCATTGGGGTCGCGAACTTCGAGATTCAGCATCTGGAAGAATTAAGGAAGCATGCGAAGATCTTGCCGATGATCAACCAGATCGAGACGCACCCGGAATTTCCGCAGAACGAACTACGTGCCTATATGGACCAACATCAGATTTTGCATGAGGCGTGGGGTCCATTGGGACAGGGGAATAAAGTGTTATTGCAGCATCCGATATTGAAGGAAATCGCTGATCATCACCATAAGACGGTGGCTCAAGTGATTTTGCGTTGGCATCTGGAACGGGGCGTCATCCTGATTCCCAAATCATCCAATGCAAAGCGGATCAGAGAGAATAGTGAAATCTTTGATTTTGAGCTGTCGGCTGAGGAAATGGAGAAGATCAATCGCCTAAACTCGGGTAAGAGGTATTCGATCCATCCAACAGGTTATATTGTGAATCCGATTTTTAATGCGTTGATGAAACTTTTTATCTAGGAAAATAAGACAAAAAACGAGTCGTGGGTCATATTCCATCGACTCTTTTTTGTGTGTTATGAAAACATTGACAATTCGTTAACAATTCCAGGATTTCCCGTTTACAAATCTCTCCTATAATTACAATCGTGATAGGTCATTTTTACTATGAACGTGGAAGTTTGGGGGGATGAGCCGGACAAGCTCTCATAAAGACGATACATGCAGAATACCAGACAGCAGGGCATGACATAACAAGGCAAATTAAATGGAATAGAGAAGGGTGACAAGAGCCAATGTCAATGAGAAAAGTGTTAGTGGTGTCCATGGTAGCAACAGTGTTAGGTACTTCTGTAGTTAGTGCAGTATCGGCTGCTCCTGCAGTGAAACCTGCGGCTAATGCCGCTCAGGTGCAAAATTCCACGCTTACAATAAACGGTAACAGCGTCGTCGTTCGTTCCATCGTTAAAAATGGCGAGACACTCGTTTCCCTTCGTGATGTGATCAAAGCCATCGGTGCACAAGCCGAAGTACATAGCGGAACGACGGTGATCAAGCTGAATGATCACAGCGTGACGCTCCAAAACAATAGCAAACAAATCGTTGTAGATGACGTCAAAGTGAATTTGAATCAACCGGTCACCATCATCGGTGGTACAAGTTACATCGCTCTTCGTCCACTGGTGTCGGGCGTTGGCGGTACGATTGTCAAGCGAAACGGACTGCTTGAGATCAGTACGGTATCCTTGATCGATGAAGTCGAGAATCCTCGTTTTGCCGGAGCGGATAAGCTGATTGTCTCCAAGAGTGACAACAATGGCAGAAACGATTATCTCGTGAATACAACAAGCGGCAAATATGAGTTGTTGTTAACGACAGACGGTGGATCGGATCTCGTTATTTCGCCAAGTGGTGATCAAGCGGCTTACACGAATGCCGAAGGAGCCGTTTATGTTATTGATCTGAAGACCAAGGCTTCCAAACTGATCACGAGCGACAACAGCATCAAGCCTGAATTGGTATGGTCTGCTGACGGGAGTGCAATCTACTTCCTGCAAGGGGATAAAGGGTCCGTGATTGCCAAGCTGAATCTGGCAGATGGCGCGATTACGAAAGTGGTCGAAGACAAGGTGGACTATAAGGAAAACCTGAATGTCTCTGCTGACGGCAAGAAATTCATCTATACCGTAACCACCCTTGGTACCGTAACTTCGGATACAACGAATGTGGATGAAGACAATGTCTCCATTGATTTCTCATCCAATCAACAGCAGATATTTTCGTATAACACAGCAGATTCAAAACCAGAGGCTGTGAAGCTCACAACTTCAACCGACGACAAGGTATTTGTATGGTCTGCTGATGGACAAAAAGCCTACTACGTGAGTGTACCTTCCGAAGACGGTAAAGCATCATTGCTGTCTGTGGATTCATCCCAAAAGTCTACGCCGGTGTACACCGAGTACGATGTAGAACAAGCTATTCTGTCGGGTGGCATATTGTATGTACTGGCGGCTCAGGATGACAGCAACAGCGTGATCCTTTCAATCGACCCGGTAACCGGAAAACAAACCAAGCTGTACACGGTATCTTCCGATGTATCATCCATCGCGGTTGCCGGATCACAAATCTCTGTGGTTGAGAACGGCCGTGTTCTGGTACAAGCTGGCGGAAGCTGGAGAGCCGTTACAAAGTAATATTTGATATCAAATATGATCACAAGCTTTTTAATTCGAGAGGAGTTTAATTAACATGAAAAAATGGATCAAACCCTTCACAGCAATGCTTATGGCTGTATCTCTGATTGGTGGACTTGGTGGCGCAACGACAGCATCAGCTGCCAAGAGCACAGAGAAAGGTAAAATTGTCATTAACGGTTCCTCGGCATTGCTTCCGCTGACACTTCAAGCTGCCAGCGAATTCAAAAAAGATAATCCAAAAGTTAAAATCTCGGCTTCTGCAGCAGGTTCCATCACAGGTCCTCAATCCGTTCGTAAAGGGATCGCGGACATTGGCGCTGTAGACTGGGATGCATCCAAAGATGTACCTGGCTTCAAAAAATTTGATGGCTTGGTAGCCAATCCGGTAGCTGTAACAGTGTTCACGGCTGTCGTTAATACCAATGTGGGTGTAAGCAATCTGACAACAAAACAACTGCAGGACATCTTCTCCGGCAAAGTGACCAACTGGAAGGAAGTCGGCGGATCGGATGCCAACATCGTTGTGGTTAACCGTAAATTTGGTTCCGGTACACGGGTTAACTTCCAACAAAAAGCTCTGGATGGCAAGGATTTCATGAGCAAAGGGGACAACTACAAAGAGGTTGGCTCCAGCGGTGATATGAAAACAACCATTGAAACAACACCAAATGCAATTGGTTATATTGACCTTCCGTACGTGACTAGCAAAATGAAGGCTGTATCCATCAATGGCGTGGCACCAACAGAGAAAAACGTCCTGAACAAAACATACAAAGTATGGGGCATTGGATATTACATGACCAAAGGTCAGCCTACGGGAGCAACCAAAGCGTTCATCGAGTATATCCAAAGCAGCAAGTTCCAGAACGGTTCCCTGAAAAAACTGAAATTCATTCCGCTTGCTGCCGTTAAATAACGAAAGCTGCGAACGTTTATCATTCTCGCATTTCATAAGGAAAGGGATAGCCAGCTTCTGCGCACGGTCGCCAAGCTGGCTTCTCTATGTGAAAGGAAGAGCCCTTCATGATCGATTTGAATCCATCTTCGAACAGCCCTGCTCCGAGTGAGCTTGGTTCAAGCATCGGCAAGGCTCCCGGATCGGGACCCCGGTTTGACCGTAAGGCGCGTTTAAGATGGTCCAATAAACTGTTTCGCATGGTCTGTATTGGCAGTACATTGTTCGTTTGTCTCGTTCTGTTATGCATTCTGGTCCTTATGCTTCGTACGGGCGTTCTGACCTTTGCGGATGTTTCGCTCAGCGAATTCTTTTTCTCTACCAACTGGGACCCGGAAAATGAGCATTACGGTGCGCTGACCTTTATTCTGGGAACGCTGGTACTGACGGGGCTCACGATGCTGTTTGCCATTCCAATCTCCGTCATTATTGCCGTGTTTCTGGCCGAAATGACGCCAAAATGGCTTCGCCATATTTTGCGACCCGTATTGGATCTATTGGTGGGGATTCCTTCTGTGGTATACGGTTTCTTGGGACTGACGATTCTCATCCCCTGGCTTAGGGATATCAGTGGACATGATCTGGCGGACGGTTTGCTCGCAGCGTCCATCGTTCTGACGATTATGGTGCTGCCTACCATTAGCCGGATCAGTGATGATGCCATATCTGCTGTGCCGAACAAATACCGGGATGCAGCTTATGCGCTGGGTACAAACCGATTCCAAACCATAACTCGTGTGGTCTTGCCTGCTGCAAGAGGCGGAATCATGTACGCCGTCATTCTCGGGATGACTCGTGCCATTGGAGAAACGATGGCGGTGGTGATGGTCATCGGCAATACGGCGCAGCTCGCTAACAGTCTGTTTACGCCAACAGCGGTGCTGACAAGTAATATCGTTATGCAAATCTCAAGTGTCGAATTCGATTCCACCTGGAATCACGGGCTATACATGATGGGCTTTATCCTGCTTGCCATTTCCATCTTGATGATTGTAGCTGTAAGAATGCTTCAGAAGAAAGGGGGACGCTACTCATGAGTATGAAGAAGCAGGCGAACGCTGTCCCCGCCTATTCGTTCGGCAAACGCAGAGGTGCATCCACGCTGATGGACCGGATTTTTACGGGCATGGTATGGGGTGTAGGGATTGTCGTCATTTTATTCATTGTTGGACTGTTATTTCTTCTTCTGGAAAAAGGGCTGCCCTTGCTGAGCTGGGACTTTCTATATGGTGTTCCAAGCGAGATTGAAGAAGGAGGAGGGATTGGGCCGGCGCTGTTCAACTCGTTCTATGTGCTAATCCTATCCCTCCTGATCTCCATTCCCATTGGCATGGCGGCCGGGATTTATCTGGCGGAATTTGCTCCAAACAACAAACTTATGGAGATCGTACGAATTTGCGTGGAGGGACTGTCATCTGTTCCATCCCTCATCTTTGGATTGTTTGGTATTGCCTTGTTTGTGGAGTTCTTCGAAATTGGTCTTACCATTCTGGGAGCCGCCGTCAGCCTTGCCTTTCTGAATCTGCCTGTGCTGACTAGGGTAACCGAGGAATCAGTACGGGCGGTTCCCGTTGAACTTCGTAATGCGTCCTTTGCCCTTGGCTCTACCCATTTGCAGACGATCCGTAATGTATTGCTGCCGGTAGCTATAAACGGAATCATGACAGGTATTTGCCTCACAGCAGGTCGGGCATTTGGTGAGAGTGCCGTCATTATTCTGACCGCAGGGGTGTCTACTTCCGGGGAAATGTGGGACTTCAATTTGCTATCGCCGGGAGGAACCCTTGCGGTACATCTGTGGTACATCCAATCCGAAGCGATTGTTCCAGATGCCGAGGAGATTGCGCAAAAGACAACGGCTGTACTGATCTTTGTGGCCTTGCTCATTAATGTTCTGTTCCGTGTGCCACTGTGGCTGAATGCACGCAAAAATCAAGTCTGATGTGTCAGACTGATCCAGTAACAAGATCAATTTCAACACCGGGAGGAACTATTGTGCAGCCAATCATTGAGATCAACCAATTGAATTTATATTACGGTCAGTTTCAGGCGCTTAAGGATGTTTCCATTGAAATTCCGGAGCGGGCCATTACTGCTTTTATCGGACCGTCCGGCTGTGGGAAATCGACGCTGCTGCGGACCCTCAACCGCATGAATGACCGGATACCCGGAACACGCATCGATGGTAAAGTGGCCGTATGGGGGACGGATATCTACAGCGGCGAAGTGCATGTGGAGACCATTCGCAAGAAGATCGGTATGGTTTTTCAGCAGCCAAATCCCTTTCCGAAATCCATCTACGATAATGTGGCCTTCGGCCCACGACAACATGGCATTCATGGCAAAAAGAAGCTGGATGAAGTCGTGGAACAGAGCCTGCGTTCTGCTGTCCTGTGGGATGAAGTAAAGGATAACCTGAAGCGTTCCGCGTTAAGTCTATCCGGAGGACAACAGCAGCGCCTCTGCATCGCACGGGCACTGGCAGTGGAGCCGGACATTCTGCTGATGGATGAGGCTACGGCATCGCTTGATCCCGTCTCCACCTTCAAGATCGAAGAGTTGGCTCATGAGTTGAAGGAACGTTATACCATTGTGATGGTCACACACAATATGCAGCAAGCCGCTCGGGTCTCCCAGCAGACGGTGTTTTTCCTGAATGGAGAGGTCGTGGAATACTCTGCGACCCAAGATATGTTTGCCGAGCCCGTCGATTCGCGTACGCAGGATTATATCAGTGGTCGGTTTGGTTGAGGGTGGATCGGCAAGAGGTGGAAGTCTTTCAGATATGATCTGAAAGGCTTTTTCTATTTTCGATTATTTCAACAGACTGCGTTGCTCCAGTAATTGTGTCGTAACCTTCCACAGCTTGTTTTCCATTCCAGCATCCCCACCCGGATACACAGGAGTAATGGAAGCCCCGCTTCCAACATTGAAATACCCTCCCGTAACTTCTCCGAAATTCGGCTCCACAGCCAACCGGGTCATAATGTCCGCACCCCGCCGTGGGTCGCCGATGTGTAAAAAGGTTAAAATGCGCTCAAGCACACTCGCAAACCACAACTCCCGACCAAGACCCGTAACATTAAAACCTGGATTCAAAGCATTCACTCGGATTCCTGTTCCTTCCCATTTACGGGCAAGTTCGCCAGTAAACATAATATTGAGCAGTTTAGTTTTGCCATAGATGGCAGAGGAGCCGCGTGCAGTAAAGGGATCGGTATCCGTCAAATCATCGGGCAGCACCAGTTTGCCGTGATTCCGCGAGGCTTCAGAGGCAACATTGACGACTCGGGCGTGGCCTGCCCGAATCAGGGAAGAATGCAATGTGTGTGTTAGCAGCCAAGGTGCCAAATAGTTTACGGTCATCATCTCGGCAAACCCTTCGGAAGTGACTCTCTGTTCAAAAGCATGAAGTCCCGCGTTATTCAAAAGAACATCGATACGCGGATAAGCAGCTGCAATTTCAAGCCCCATACGTTTGACATCGCTCAGTAAGGATAGGTCTCCGAAGAAAACACGGATCTTGGTGGATGGTGCGATCTCCCTGATTTTGTTTCTGGTCGTCTCGGCGCGTTCTTCGCTTCTGGCTGTGAGCACAAGATGTGCACCGCGTTTGGCAAGTTCAATGGCGGCAAGCTGCCCTAGTCCACTTGTTGCTCCGGTAATTACAATAATGGGTTGTGTTGTTTTCATAATGAGGTCTCCTTTTGACACGAATAGGGTCGAATTATATAATGGACATAAATCAACTATATAATTTAATTGATATTTGTCAACTATATATTCAAAATCCTGTTTTGATGTATCGAGGAGAGGGGAACAACAATAATGAGTGAAAACCCGGTTAAAACCAAAGATAGAGAAACTCTGGAACTGGCACTTGGTGAGCAGATCCATGCACTAATTAGTGCCTCGCATGCGCTTAATGTCCGATCTGCCGAGCGTTTTGATGCGACTATGCAGCCTGCCGCTTTTCATCTGGTGCGGTGGTTGTACTCTTACGGTCCTACAAGCGCAGCAGCTTTGGCAGAAGCGACGGCTATGGACCGCAGTTCGGTAAGCCGTCTGATTAAACAACTTGAGAAGGCAGGGTATGTAAGCAAGGAGCCGGACCCCGAAGATCGGCGCGGCATTTTGTTGTCTTTGACGGAGCTTGGTCAACAATCGACGGTGGGTGCGCTCAAGGAGAAGGAGTCAACTTTTTATGAACGCATATCGAGATGGGATGATAAGGAGCTGGAGAGCTTCACCACCATGCTTCGGCAGTTTAACGGGTTGGATGGTTAGTCAGAGGTATCGTCATAGTTTCCAAGGAAGCTGTGGAAGCTTATATCGGAAAAAGGTAGTGTCTTCTTTTCTTACATAAATCCAGGGTGGCGGGACGGGGGTCCCTATCGCTTTATATAAGGCCGTCCCTTCATCGCTTGTCGAATATCCCTCGACACTTTGGATGTCGTTAAAATTAATCTTTCCCTGGTAAGATAACGTTTGTCCTTGAACAATGACATGGGGGGCTCCTGCAATGACTCGTTTCGTTGTGTTGAGAATTCCTACTTTCCCTTTAGAATTCATTACTAATTCGTTTAGTAATAATATGCTTACCAGGATAACAATGCTCACAATCCATCGTCTTTTTCTCATTGGTGTAACCTCCACTAATTAGGAATCAATCCTTACTTAGTTCATGTCTTTAATGACATGATCTCGTCGGATACGTTATTGAGTTTGGCTGAATTTTAGGTGAGGAGGATTTCTGGCTTGCTGAGTTCGATTTGTAAGATGTGAGTAGTATGGACGGAATCTTATTGTGAGAATGTTGGTGGTAACTTTCATTCTACACGAATCAGAATATGAGCCTTTTTTTATTTAATTTCTAGTAGATATCTTTCTTTATATTGAAATCCGTCATAAAATTAGAATCAAGGATATTTGAACACATTTTTTTGTTTAATTTACGTTTTAATCTGTAAAATATACAAAATTCCTTGATACATAACGTTATGATTGTTTTTGAGTACATTAAAGTATATATTTTAGAGAAAGGAGTTGTTGAACAAATGTTTGTAGAACTATTAAAAATAATTGAAGGCGGAATGTCTAAAGACCAACAAAAAGTAATCAATTTCTCAAAACTCTTAGCCCAAAAATTAGTTGAATCAGGTGATGATAAGATTGCTAAGAGAATCAATAAAATAATTGATGCCAATAATACAAATGTTGCTAGTCTAGATTCGCTTATCTCAAAACCATTTGATAATGACAGTAAATTGGAAACAGTTGATGTGTTTTTACCTGTGGAGACTGCAGACTCCTTAATTTTTAGTAACAGTATTGAAGAAGAAATTAAAGATTTCATTCTTTCATATTATAAAAAGGACCTACTCATAGCTAAGGGAATCGAAATCAATAATAACTTATTACTCTACGGTCCTCCTGGAACAGGAAAAACATCTGTAGCAAAATATATAAGTCTACAGTTAGATTTACCTTTAGTTATCGTCAGATTAGACAGTTTAATCTCTTCAATGTTGGGGAGCACCGCCAAAAACATCAGAAAAGTTTTCGATTTTGCCTCACGAAAACCTTGTGTTCTTTTCTTGGATGAATTCGATGTAATAGCAAAAATGAGAGATGATAAGCACGAAACGGGTGAGTTAAAGAGGGTAGTTAATTCATTAATTCAGAATATTGATGACTTCAGTGGTAATAGTATACTTATAGCTGCCACCAACCACCATCAATTATTAGACAGTGCCATTTGGAGAAGATTTGATAAAATTTTAATGCTTGATTACCCTGACCAAAAGATTCGTTTACTGCTACTAGAAGAATTTCTATCAACTATGAAAAACGATATATCAAAAGATGAAAAAAAATTGATTAAGTTATCTGATTTACTTATAAATATCTCCCCAGCAGAAATAAAATCAATCATTAACACCGCAATAAAGAAATGTGTATTAAATGATAAACTCGAATTAACTTATTACGATGTTCTTTACGAAATATATATTAGGGAAAACCCTTCACTTCAAAATGAAGAAAAATTCATAAAATTTCTATACGAGAATGGTATGACTCAAAAAGATATTGTAAGTAGTACTGGTTTTTCAATTAGAAAGGTAAGAAACTATATTCCAAAGGAGCATTGATATGAGTGATGATAAATACCGATTTATTAAATTCAATCAACGGGATCAAGATAATCTTCGTACTGAAGGCGGAGGAAAGGATACCATCTATTCTTGGACTTTAAAGGGTGATGATCTAAAAAAACACAGCGAAGCTTTAATAGGACAATTAAATTTCATTGAGAGGGCATCTAGACCATCTATTAAAGATTTCCCATATATTCTAACTGTAGATATTTTAGACGATGCTAAAGCTAAATCACATCAAAACAAATTAATTTCTATGTTTAACGTCGACAACTCCTTCACACAATTAGGAATGATTAGTGAGAACAAGCTTATTCTTAAGTTAGATCAAGAAGAATCTGTAAAAAAGGCCGCTAAAAATCTCAAACAACTTGAAAAAAATCAGAATTCTATCTCTGCTATAACTGAAATCAAACTGTTTGAGCCTAATATTATAGTAGATGAAAAAGAAGACGTTTATAAGATTAACCTTATTGACTTTCATAATGATAAGCTGAATAAAGATGTTTTAAGTTATGTGGAAGAACAGCTTAAAAATGAAGATATAAGTTTCGAAAGGCAAGAGTACAGCAAAAATCATAGTGTACTTGAAGTAACTGGTGTCACTTTAGATAAGCTAACCTTTATCAAGGAATTACCAGTAAAGAATATTGAGCCTATGCCATCTGTTGAAAGTCCCTTTCTAGACAATAATACGCTTGATGAAAATGAAATTAATTATATTGAATTTGAGCCCAGTAAGATTTATCCTATGGTAGGTTTACTGGATTCTGGAGTTACAATTTTGCCCCAACTAGAGGGGTTTGTACGGAGAGGTAACGGATGTAATTATATGGATTCAGAATTAAATACGAACCATGGCACTTTTATTGCTCATCTTCTAGTGCACGGCAACAACTTGAATGGTGTTAACGACTATTCTGTTGATGGATGTATAGTAGTTGATTGTCCTGTCGTACGGAGGGGATACACAAGCGAACCTCAGTTAATTAAAAACATTGAGGATGCAATCACCAGTAACCCTGAGGTTAAAATTTGGAATTTGTCTGTAAGCTTGAAAGGTGAGCTTTCAGAGGATAACAAATTCTCAGATTACGCTATTGAGCTAGACCGAATTCAGGATGAGTATAATGTCTTAATCTGTAAATCTGCTGGTAATGACGGAGATTCTTATATCATAGGAGATGAGCCAAAACGAATTAGCATAGGAGCTGATTCTGTTCGATCTTTAACAGTCGGATCAATTTCAAGATATGCCGATAATTTTGGATTCAGTAAAGAAAATCATCCCGCACCATATTCGAGAGTAGGTCGAGGCCCTGCAGCAATCATCAAACCTGATGTGGTTCATTATGGTGGTGATGTTTTCAGTTTGTCGGCAGCCCCAACTTCAATCATAGATTACAAAAATAAAGGTGAGCGCTCTATCCTAGCTGATGGATCCGAAAAGATAGAACCGGGTACAAGTTTTTCCACGCCCAAGATTGCAAAGCTTCTTGCCGAACTATATCTTGCCTTAGATATGAATCCAGAAACATTCAATCCTTTATTACTTAAAACACTAGTTATTCACTCAGCTAATTATTTGGATGGTGCTAACATAGAAGGTCTGGAAAGATTGAAAAGGATGGGCTTCGGGAAACCAAAAAATTCTAGGGAGATTGTTATTCAAGACTCACCACACTCTGCAACCTTGCTTCTTACCGGGAATCTTAGAAAAAAAACTAGGATAGATATTATGGACTTCCCTTATCCAAGAAACTTAACAAAAGGTAAATATTTTACAGGTGAAATTAAAGTCACTCTTGTTTATAAGAATTACTTAAGTAAGGAAATGGGACCAGAGTATTGCCAATCCGATATTGTCTTGAGAATGGGTACATATGATAAGCTCATAGATCGAGATACTAATGTAAACACAATATTAAATCCAATAGGCAGAAGTGATTCTAAAAACATTCTCCAAAAAAATGTCTATGGCACGAGGAAGATTACAAAAAACAATGATTTCCTAAAGGAACGAACTCTTATAGAGTATGGTGATAAGTATTATCCAGTCAAAAAATTCTCTGCGCACCTTGATGAGGCTAAGGATTCTGTTCAAAGAAAGCATCTAACGAAGGATAGGAAGTGGTTCTTATTCTTAGAGGGGCAATACAGAGACTTTATTTATCAACAATTAGAGCAGGATGATAGGCATATGTCCATGGATTTTGTTCTTACTGTCACTATAACAGACCCTACGAAAACAAAAGATGTCTATACTGAAACTATTCGTGAATTAGACAGGCATAACTTTGAATTCGAAATGGTCGACGTTGATGTAAGTGTGGAAATTGAGTCCTCAGGAGAAACTGATGAAGTTATCGTTTCTCCACTTTAGAACTACCATTCTTTTTAATGATGGAACTTTCCAACCAAACCCTTTTTGAACTCATATCATTATCTTTCTTGCACAAATATCTTTACTTTGGAGGAGCCGGACTCAACAAGAAAACAGGATATCATTTAATAAAACAAAAGGTTTACGTGAACTGCCCCCATAACATTAGACAAATTAAAGCACCTTCAAGTGAATGACCCTTGTAGTAGGATAGGGATATCATCTTGGAGGTGTTTTTGCATGGGTAATTAGAGTGAGTTAGCACTTGGAAAAATCGATGAGAGTCATATCGGCTCAATAAACCCCATGATACATGACAATTTTCACACATTATAGAACAACTGCTTCGAGGAAAGGTAAACAGAGGCGGCTAGGTAATAATAAAGCGAATTATACTGAAACAAGCTTACGAAGGAAATTTTTCTATTTGGGACTTTATGTAAATGTACAAACACGGTAACCCATCCAATTAGGGGGATTCCCTCTTATGCTAATTTTCTTCCTAATAGACCACTAGCAGTGGTGGAAATTCCCTGAATGGTGAACAAAATCCGAATTTTTCTTCACCCTCTTGCAACTTCTTTCTAGCACATTTCAAGACCTTAATATAGAGTAAGACTGAGCATGATCTTCATATACAAAGTAAAAGAAATCGTTAACGAAATGTAAACCAATGCAGATGTATGTCAAATTTTTAATAGGCGCTTTCATTGCGTTGACCCTGCCCTCAAAGTTTCTTATATTTACTCCCGACACAACAACTCAGAACGGTGGTGGGATGATTTTGTTCAATGCTAAAGGAAAGAAAATGCTCGCTATGCTTACGCTTATACCACTGGCTACGGGCCTTGTCATGGGAGCTTTCCCTGCTGCGGTAACCTATGCAGATGCGGGAAATAAAACACCAACCAACAGCTCGGCAGCAGGTTCATGGCAAACGGGCGATCTGCACGTACATACGTTTGAGTCCGATGATGCGCAGAATTCGCTTGAAAATGTACTTGACGCGGGACTGACGAAGTATGGTTTGGACTGGATCGCGCTTACGGATCATTTGCGGTTATCCAAGCGGGATCACAACGGAGTAGACATTCCAGGCGGATCGATTCCGATGTCCAAAGGGATGAACGAATATCAGGTGCCACAGATCAAGGCTCTTCAGGAAGCGGGCAAATACGCAGGCAAAACGATCTTCTCCGGTTTCGAATGGGACATGCCGACACATGAACACGTTGGTGTAGGGATTCTCACGGATGAGCCGAATTCGACCGAAGCGCTGGAAGCTGCGAACGAATTTGAGTATCGTTTTACCAATCGGGATGCAAGTTTATTCGATGCGGCTGACGTAGCGAATTGGGATCAGACCGGTGGACGTGCCTATACAACTCATCAGGATGCACTAGCTGCTATCAATTGGCTGGCAACCAAGTATCCAACGACGAGTTATGCAATGATCAATCACCCTTCACGAGGCAAAAACAAATATACCATCGCGGACTTCCGGGAGTTCAACGATCTGGCTCCACAAGTTGTTTTTGGTATCGAAGGTATGCTGGGCAACCAGATGGAACCGGATCGTGGCGGGTATAACACAAGCTACAACGTAGCCAATCCGACCGCAGATGATGGATACAAATATCGTACATACGGCGGTGTGGACTATATGGTCGCCAAGGTGGGCGGTCTGTGGGATGCATTGTTGGGAGAAGGGCGTCACTTCTGGAACTATGGTAATTCGGATTACCATTTCAAGACGATTGACACGAATTCCAGCGGTTATTTTCCGGGCGAATATGCCAAGACCTATTCGTGGGTTGATGGTACAGGAATGCAAGCCGTGCTGGAAGGACTGCGTTCGGGGAAATCATTTTCCGTATTCGGTGATCTGATCAACGCACTGGACTTCACGGCTTCCGGAGCGGGTAATCAGGCTGAAATGGGCGGAGACCTGGGTGTGACCCAAGGTGACGAAGTGGAACTGAAAATCCGTTTCAAGAGTCCAACCACGAGCAACAATTATGAAAAACCAATCAACAGCGGCACGTCTGCTGGACAAGTTCCAGTGGTGGATCACGTAGATCTCATCGCCGGAGATGTGACGGGCAAGGCTGAGAAGGGCACACCCGCATATAACAAAGACACCAACGACTCCACCCAAGTGCTGGCTACCTTCACGTCCAACGATTGGACGACAGACGCCGAAGGTTACAATGTTATTACGTACAAGATCAAAGCCACAGACCAGGATAAGTATTTCCGTCTGCGCGGTACGAATCTGGGTATGAACGTTACAGGTGAAACCGTAAATGGTGAACCACAGCTTGATCCGAAAATTACAACAGCTGATGCAACGACTCGCTTCAATGAGATCAATGACAAGAACTATGGCGATCTGTGGTTCTACTCCAATCCGATCTTCGTGAGTGCCACACCTTACAGTGATGCACAGGCGGTAAAAGATACGCTTCAAGCAATTGATCTGGGTAATCTGAACACGGTCACTTCCGACCTTACCCTTCCTGTGGAAGGGAAACATGGAGCCACGATTAGCTGGTCCAGCTCCAACCCGGAATTGATGGATGCACAGGGGAAACTTCTTACACAGCCTGAGAATAATGAGCGACTGGAATTGACGGCAACGGTACAACGTGGCAGCGAAACGGATACCAGAACGTTCACTGTCATTGTGGAAGGAACGAATAATCAGGTATTGGTGTTAAAAGGCAACATGACCACTGCTGACAGCCAGCCGTATCATACGGATACATGGACGAATCAGTCCGTAACGGTTAGTGTAACCGGCGCAGTATACGCGCCAGCCACTTCGGCGACGATTGAGTTATCCCGTGATGGAGGACAAACGTACGAACCATATACGGAGAATACACCTCTGGAGGTAACGGAGCCGGGAGAGCACAACCTTTTATTCAGAGCGACAGACGATCTGGAACAAACGTATACTTTACCTTTGGTGGTCAAAATAGACCGCGAAATTCCTGTCATCACCCTGCAAGGCAGCAGCCAGATGACATTAACCGTGGGAGATACGTATAACGAGCCTGGAGCACAGGCTACCGATAATGTGGGCATCCGTGGTTCCGTGCAGATGGACGGGACAGTGAACACACAATCAGCGGGGATCTACACCCTTCGTTATAACGTGAAAGATATTGCCGGCAATGCTGCACAGGAAGTCACACGTACGGTTACCGTACAAGCCCGTTCGGTCAATGGCGGCGGGGGCTCAGGCAGTGATGGAGGCAACGCTGGAGGGAATTCCGGTGGAAGCACACCAAGCGTGCCAACAACGCCTACCGTTCCAACCACACCAACCAACCCGGATGCGGGATCAGATTCAACGACTGAAGTGAAGGTAGGGGTCGAAGCGAATCAGCCAGTACAAACGGGTCTGAAAGACATCGTGCAATTCAACGCTCCAGCTGGAGCCATTGGAGAAAAAGATACATTGCAACTGTCTGTTGTATCCCAGAACCAATTGCAGAATGCAGTTTCGCTGAATGTACTGGGTCAAGCCGTACAGATTACTCGCAGCGGAGGACGGACATTGAACGATCAGGTAGCACTGATCCTGCAATATGACGCTTCCAAGCTGCCTCAAGGAACACAGCCAGCAATCTACTATTATAATGAAGCCCGTCAGAGCTGGGTATTCATCGGTGGCAAGATGAATGCAGCAGGAACAGTATCGGCAAATGTGAATCATCTGGGTACCTTTGTTGTGTCCAGTTACACACCAGCAAATCTGTCCGATCTGAACGGACACTGGGCATCCGACTATGCAGACCGCTTGATTGGCATGGACGTTATCCAGGGCTATACAGATAATACATTCCAACCATCCAAGAAGATTACACGAGCAGAGTTTGTTACGTTGATCAGTAAGGCACTGGCCTTGAAGTCCGTGCAGTCGGATACGACGTTTGCAGATCAAGGCAGTCTGCCAGACTGGGCGAAAGGTGATATTGCCGCAGCCATGCAAGCCGGAATCGTGAAGGGCTATGGAGACAACACGTTCAAACCTAATCAAACAATCACTCGTGCCGAGATGGCTGTAATGATGGCAAATACATTGAAGTTAAGTACAGATGTACAGTCGGGAACGAGCAATGATGCTGTAAAACCAAGCTTCACTGACGCATCGCAAACTCCGGCTTGGGCACAAGATGCACTGAATACAGCCGTTCAGGCCAAAATTGTGAACGGATATACGGACAATACGGTTCGTGCAGGGAATATGACGACCCGTGCGGAAGCCGCGGCAATGATCTATAAGCTGCTGCTCGCAATGTACATTTAATCTCAATAGAATGAATGAAAGGCCATCCTGAGAGGGATGGTCTCTGTTTATTCCAACGTTTAGTACAGTCTATTAATTAAAAAAAAGTTGAGTATAGGTTTCAAATTACACAGTAAAAACTCCTTAGTTAGTGAAAGACGAAGAGGATAGAAAGGCTTGGGACGGTCGTTTCCTCTTGCTCCCCGTCTTTACTAAATTAAGAATGAGGGATAAGAAAATGGCTATTAACTATACTTATTTTGAAAGTAGTGGATATCGTGTAATCAAGACTCATGTTAGTAATATTGTCTCAGAAGTTATTAAGAAACCCGTTTGTTCTACAAACAATTATGGTATTAATGGGGGGTTTTTTGCATCAAATCTATATACTGCGCCTCCAACTGGCGGTCTCTCAATCAGTTATGATGGCGCAACCCAAGATCCTGGAAGCAATGCTGGGGGGACACGGAATCGTGGTACGTTTTTTACTTACCTCGATAATGGTGTTACTAAAGCAGGAATTACCCGCTGTACAACTATTCCAAATTTGAAGCAACAAGTTGGTAATTTACAGTTCAAAACAATTATTGGTGGGGGAAGCCTTCATCTAACTGGAACAGAAGACCAGTTTAAGACCATCCACGAAGATGAAGTGTGGAACGTACACGCTGGTATTGCTGCAACAAGACGGGCTGGACTAGGCTTTAAAAATGAAAGCAATGGTGTGTATGCATACTTAGTGACATCAACAGTATGGAAAACCCTGTACAATTTAAGAGATTTCTTTAAAGATGATCTTGGTTGTAATAACGCTGTTTTCTTGGATGGTGATGGTTCCGTTCAGATGCAAGTGTACGCTAATGGTGAGCTGATCAAAGCAGATGGTACAGATCCGAGCCCGGGAAGATATGTATGGAATATGGTTTATTTGATAGTTAACTCATATATTTCAAATAAATGATTATTTACTTGTCTCGTCCAACTTTCAATTTTATCACCTACATTAACTTCATCGAAATCAGCCTCGATTCGCATTTTACTAAATTTTGCATCTGCTTGATAAAAATCACTAGAAGTAACATAAAACCTCGAATTTTTCGTTACATTCAGATATTCTCCATTATCCAGTACGATTGAGTAAAGTACCTTGTCTCCGTCTACTTTACTGTTTTGCTCTTTTATTTCAACGATGGTGCCAGTGTAATATTGCTGTTCCTTTGCTGGTGAAGACCATCCTTTCATATAATCCGAAAAGAAAACGAAATAGACGATTACCAGAAGTATTACGACAAAGCTGCTTATTACGACGAAGGGCCATTTTTTTTTTGCTTTCAAATTTTTCATCCTTCCTCAATGTACTATAGTATGTAGACGTCCAATAATTAAAAAAGTTACAAAAAAAGAAGCTATGGCTAAAAATATCCATAGTATTGTTTTCTTGAATTTTATTGAGTTGGAAAAATTTTAATAAACTCGATTAGTTCGAGCCGTAAGCTTTGTATGGTATCTTCTTTTGGCATTCTAATGGTTTCTGCTAATTTCTCCATTTCTGGGTGATAAAGTTCTAATATTTTAAGTATCGCCTGTTCTTCTCCAGCTCTAGCTTGGAAAAGTAGTTGGGTGAGATCTTCTTTCGTAGATCCTCTAGTGTTTTTCTTTTCCATTTATTCACCCCCTGAACACTAATATTCATTTCAACCGAGACTTTCTTAGCACTTTTGTCCTCCACGTAAAGTGAATGTATTATCTTTCTTCCACTCTCTTTATCGATCAAGCTTAATATATCTTTGACGTTTAACTCATCAATAATTTCATCTTCAAAGGATTCTTGTCTTGTGAAATCAAAAGTGAAGGGATATTGCTTCGCTGCTTTCCTACCGTGATACTGGAGTCTCCATGCCATCCGCTGGAGTTCGACATCAATTATTTCTTTAATTTGTACTTCGTTCATTGGATTCTCCCCCTTTCATGTGCAGTGTAATGATACCTAATATCTAGGAACTATATCTAAAGAATTTGAAACCAATTTCGCCAAAAAAGGGAACGCTAGTTCCTATATGTGAATATATTACCTTCTTTTAAGTCGGAGTTAAAGTGTTTTTGTATATAAAATCGATAAATTAGTTAGATTCTAATTATTGTTAATCTACTATTTTTATACAGATAGAGAATTGTATCTATATTTTACAATGGTCCAAACCCAGTTTAAGAGCTGTACACACGGATGTCAGTAGTCTGCCAGACTGGGTAAAAAGGAATGGCCGCTGCCATGCAGCCGAATGTCTGACAATACGTCCATTAAACCAAACTTCACTGACGAGTCGCAAACTCCGGCTTGGGAGCAAGATGCACTGAATACAGCCGTTCAGGCCAAAATTGTGAGCGGATATACGGACAATACAGTTCGTTCAGGGAATATGACTACCCCTGCGGAAGCTGCGACAATGATCTAGAAGTGAAGAAGAGAATTAACCGTATATAAAGTAGATAAAAAACTGATATCCTTTTGGGGATATCAGTTTTTTTGGGGGATTAAGACTTTCTCATCTTCGGGTGACATTTAAGACATTCCATTGCTTGAATTCACGAAACTAAAGGACCAGTTACTGTGATAGAATGAGTTAGGTTTGGATGATGAATGGTGGGGGCTTAGAACATGAACAAAACGGAGCGGCAGCTTGCTATTACGCTTGAATTGCAGAGAAGTAAGATGATCAGAGCTGAGGATCTGGCATCTCAATTTGAGACAAGTGTACGTACAATATATCGCGATATCCAGGCATTAAGTGAGGCTGGTGTTCCGATTATGGGAGCTCCGGGTCATGGTTATTCTCTAATGGAAGGATATTTCTACCCCCGGTAAGCTTCACGGCAGAAGAAGCTGTGTCCCTGCTCATGGGATCCGATTTTATCGAACAGAGATTGGATACAGAATATGCTATGCAGGCTAAGTCCGCTCAACGAAAGATTGAAGCGATTTTACCTGAAGTCGTTCGTAACGAATCAACACGTGTTCGTGAAACGATGCGACTGCTTCATGCGGCTGAACCTTTAACCAGAGCGAGCGTGAAAACATACCTTAACCAAATACGTAATGCCATTTTGGAGCAACGTAAAATCAGCTTCATGTACCTGAAAAAAATGCCAGGAACGGATGGCAATCGATATAACATGCGTGAGGTTTCTCCCTATGGACTCTCACTTGTTCAGGAGAATTGGATGTTGATTGCACGTTGTGATATGCGACAAGACATCCGTCATTTTCGTTTGTCACGCATGACTGAACTTTCCGTGCTGGAGGATCAGTTCCTTTTGCCGCCGGATTTTGATCTAAATAGTTATCGACCTCCTGACGACCGTAACGAACAAGTATTAATCAGGGCTAAACCTGAAATTGCTGACAAAGTTATGGAGGCAGTTCATTTTTATATGGATGCATTTGAGGAGCGGGAGGAAGGTGTTGTTTTTCATTTTCGTGTCCGTTATCCGGAGGAAATATTGCATTATTTACTTGGCTGGGGTGGGGATATCGAGGTCTTGGAGCCGGAGTCTTTACGCTTCCGAATGCAGGAAGTAGCCAAAAATATCTTGAGCCACTACTGACATACACCTTTCAGTAGTGGTTTTACGGATAATCAAATCCTCCACCGTTGATATTACATTTTCGAAGACGCTGGATTCCCAATGAAAGTCCTTTGATCACCTCGGTTCACTTGATAAAGGTATCTACCATCCAATCCAAAAATCTTTGCTTCTCTTCATAATGTGGGTAATGGGCCGAGTTATTATAGGCAATGAATTGCTTTTGATTTCCTTCAATCTGGTCAAAAAACACCTTGGCGGCATGGGATGAAGTCATTAAATCGTAATCTCCCATGACAAAATAAAAGGGAAGGTCCAGCTTCGTAATCAAGGAAGGCAAAGGACGGCTCATGGCTTCACTTATCAGTATTTCTTGCGAATAAATGATTCCTTTATTATAACGAATGGCATCCAGCATATTATATTCATGACTGAACGTCATTCCCAGAAAGCTGGTGTCAGGGCTGTCCATCAACCTTGATGTGCCCCCATAACGTTTAACGATATCTCGCGGCGTGAATGCCTGTCCTTGTTTGATCGGTTCATAGATCTGCTCCAACTGGTCTACGTCTTCATGATTATCAGCCAACTGGGCTTGCTCCATAACGTAATTCCATCCATCCATCTCGCTCTGTTGTGTATCTGCCATCTGCCCGATCCCAATGTAGGCTTCATATTTATCGGGTGCTCGATGCGCAGCAAGAGTTCCTATGTATGTTCCGTACGAATGACCCATCAGGATCACCTTTTTCTTCCCCAGACGTTGAGTAATATAATCCGTGACGGCCAGTGCATCTTCAACTAGCAAGTTAGCTGAGAGATTGGAATAATCCTCGAAAAAATGATAGGATTTGCCGCTTGCTCTCTGATCATAGTTCACAATCGTAAATTGAGATTCTAATAAATCTTGGACCTTTTTGGCGTACGGAAGTTCAGATGCACCGGGTCCACCGTGTAAATAAAGGATAACTGGGTTGTCTAGATCCTGCCCTCTGATCATGATTTCATGTCCCGTACCGTTGATTTTAACTTGTTCCAATACATGAATAGGGTTTGTTCCTTTTATTTTTGGCGTCCATGTTGGAAAGTGAAGAACTGCGAGTGATAGGGTTAGAGTCGTAATGCCAAGCCACAAACCTGTTTTTTTCATTTTGTTCATAGGATATGTCTCCTCTGGTTCAATGTCTTGAAGTGATTATTGTTCATAAACTCATAACTCTATCTTACTTGACTCGTCATTGATTCCAATCGTACGCCAGATTGAATTTGTTCTCAGTCTCAGGTTGGACATAAAAGACCTCACTAATGCCTATGATGAGTGCGCTGATCCCAATCACTTGATTGAGTCTGGACTTGTAACCGTCATTCATGAAGTTTTTGGAGATGGCCCAAAGGGTACTCCCGCATATAATGGAAAAACAATTGATCAGTATACCAAGCATGATTTCACTTCTGAATTCACCAAACTGAGTTTAGAACATCGTCGACTTCTTTGATTCTTGTGACAGATGGTGTTTGAATTAGATTTCCCTTGACCATGACCATAGAGATGTCAGACAAGGCTTCGATATGTTCCAGCGGATTTTGCTCCATCATAATCAGATCAGCATGTTTCCCGATATCCACCGTCCCTGTAACATCATCAACGCCTAAGATCTTCGCATTGGTTCGGGTCACCATGTCGATGACCTGTTTGTTGTTCAGGTTGGCCTGTCTCATGTAGTGGTCCATCTCTCTCCACATATCATAGTGAGTCACGTAAGGCATGGCGGCATCAGTGCCTATACCAACGGTGATGTCGTTTTCGATCGCTTGCTTGACGCCTTGGAGCATGGAATCGTAGACGAGTCTGGAATTCTCTTTTACCGTTGCACTTACCTTCGTTACGCTGGTATCCAGTGAGGCGGATGGATAAGCGGCTTGCAGGGTGGGGATGAGTGCGGTATAGCCATTCAGGGCATTGGGATTATTTTTGTACAAACGAATGATTTCGTCATCCATCTCCGAACCGTGCTCGATGGTATCGACGCCACCTTGTAACGCAACTCTTACGCCTTCCGTGCTCTCCACATGGGCTGCCACCCGCAGGCCAATCTTATGCGCTTCATCGCAGATCGCCGCAACTTCCTCCACCGTCATCTGTAAACGTCCAGCTTCGCCCACCATTTTCGCATCCGTCACGCCGCCCGTCACACAGATTTTGATCAGATCCACGCCGTGTTTCACATTGATGCGTACATTTTTTCGTGCTTCCCATGGAGAGTCGCCCTCCAGAGCCAGGAATGGAGCGCCATGTCCGCCTGTGACACTTAGGAAAAACCCGGAGACAAGCAGATTAGGGCCGACAAAGTCGCCGTTATTAATCTCATCCCGCAGCTGGACGTCCGTGTAAAAGAATTCCCCCACACTGCGCATCGTTGTTACACCTGCATGGAGTGCGGTCAGCGCGTTGCGTTTCATGCGTTTTTTCAAAACGTTTCTGCCGAACTTCGTGTTCAATATCCGATCATAGGCAAACTGCAACAAACCTTCACTGACCGAAAGACTGAATGGTTTACCATCTGCAAAGAGGTGCACGTGAGCATTAATCAGTCCAGGCATTACGTATTTACAAGCGAGGTCGATGGTTGTGTAGTGACTTGGGATATGCAACTCATGATCTCGGCCGATATCCTGAATGAGACCTTGCTCATTGACGAGAATGGTCATGTTTTTTTGCAGATTGCGGCTGGAGTCGCCGTGAATCAGATTGACGTTTTTTAATGCGTAAGCGGTGTTCATGTTGTGTTCCTCCTTAGAATGTGGGTGAGGTGAGTAGTTGGGGTAAAAAAGATACTCTTTTCAATAGTGAATAATTAATTCATTTTTAGGTTAAAAAAATAGGCTGATCTATGATGAAGTTTTTTGCGTGCAAACCAAGTGAAGTTGATCTGATCTGCACGCTTTGTCTATCCGGCATAAGTGATGAGATGGAGTGTTATTCGTTGAGACTCTTCATACCATACAGTCTGTATACATACAAAGCTTCGAAAATTTGCTTCCGGCTGTCTTCACTCATATCCCGCTTCAATAGATCCAGGTTCATGTCGATCACGTTGTGTGCGAGGATGTTCAGCAAGATCAAGTTCTCCTCGGTGCCAATCTCATACCGTTTATATTGATTCTTGAGATAGGCCTTCTTGGTTTCGATCATCAGCTCGACAAGCTCGTTCTTGGCGTTGGTGTAGATGGTGCCTTTATTCTTTTCAAAGATGATGACAATCTGATTCCGGTATTTCCGTAATACGTCCACCTGTTCCTGCAACAGCGCCGACTTTCGCTCGCTATCCGTTTCCTCGAACAAGGTCTGATTATCAAAGTGAATCGTCTCCACCAGCACATTTTTCAGATAATCCACTAGATCCGGCGGCACGACGGCGTAGAATAGTTCTTTCTTGTTCTTAAAATAAGTATAGATATTGCCCACGGAAATATTGATTTCATTCGCGATATCGCTCATCTTGGCATCCACATAGCCCTTTTCAAAAAAGACTTTGAGTGCCGCGTATTCAATCTCTTTCCTGACTTCGTCTTTCTTGGCTTGCACCATCGGGAACGACTCCTTAATAGTGAATGGATTATTCGTTATTAGGATAGACCTTTTTGAGGTGGGTGTCAAATAGGGGAGGAAATGCCAACAATAATGTAACAAATATGCTATCTAAGTTGTAGCTAAGTGGATATTTTTTATATTGTCGGACTCGAATACAAGAAAAATTAAGCAGCTTTATAAGTGAAACTTGAAGAACCTTGATGATTGTTACAATCAACAGAGTATCCAGAAGATTCTCCATTCGAGTGACAAGTATTAGGAGACTTATGTGCATATGCATTTATAGGAACAAGAGTTGATAAAAGAAGAGAAGTTATCGACAACTTTACTAGGAATTTTATCATAATCTATAACCCATTTCTTTCTCTTTGTTAATAATTATTTAGTTATTGATTCTATTCTCTTAATGAATGCTTCTTCGTTGAGCACTTGAGTGTTAGTCGTTTCATTGAGATTTAAAGTATGGTTGTTCTCAACATCATAAAGTTCTTTGTCAATATACCCTAATTTTTCAACAGTGTTATTTCTAATATTTTTATACATATTAGTATCTTCACCCAGTATCCAATAAAGGTTTGGATATTCTTCTGCCACAGAACCAACAGCTTTTTTCAAGAATAGAATATATTCTTCATTTTCTTGGAATAACGGATTATCATTAAACAAGACTTCACTATTACCTTGTTGCATGATACTAATAGTTTCTGATACTAGTGTAGGGTCACTTTTTTGTCTACTTAGAATTTGAGCATTAAATATACTTTTAGGCACGGGTTCGGTAAGTTCACCAAGGTTTTCACGTAATACTACTTTGACAATTAAATCTGCTTGTATAACCCCATCCTCGAAGGGAAAAACCTCTAGTTGACCTTTGAAGGTTTTCTTTTCATCCGTTTCTTGATTATTAATAGGTCCTGAAGTCTGGGCATCCCCATTAACGACTGATCCTGAATTCCTTTGATCAAGTGTACCTGAGTAAATCATTCCACCTGCCATTAAAGAGAGTATGACTGTTGAAAAAACTAATTTTTTATTCATAAAGCTAACCTCCAATCTAAATTTATGTACTTTCCAATAATTAGACGGTGGAACTTATAGAAATGTTTAACATTTTTATATAAAAAAATTTAATTAATGATTTTTAATAATACTTCATAAAGCCGCATGTGTAGCAGGCAAAACTTAAAGATTACTATAAATTCAGTCAAATAGATGATTATTTTAATAAACAATGATGTGAATAGGAATATACTGGTACGTTTACGCGTACCACATCTGTTCTATAGTTATGTTACCCTCTCCTTAACAAAGGAGAGTGGTGACATGACAAGTACAAACAGCGAAGACCTGAATTCGCAGTACGCACAACTCATCAAACAAGAAGACGATTACGTCGATCAACTGGTCACATGCAACAAACTCATATTGGACGCCATGGACATCATCGCAAAGCAGGCAGGTGTGCTAGACATGAGTACCGTGAAGCAAGCAGCATATCACCTTCATTCCATGGAACAGGATCTGAACCGAAAGTTATTTAAAGTCCGGCTGGAGAAGAGCATCTTGGCCCATCAACTAAGCCAGTCTACATAAAACCACCTTAACCAAAGGACAGCGCAGGATCGTAACCAATGATCTTCTACTGTCCTTTTGCCTTCCCATCCAAACGTTTTCCTCTCCCAATTAAGCATTGACTTTCCTCCCAAATCCCCCTACACTTCAATTATTAAAACACTTTTAAAAACATTCATTGAATGGTTCGAAATGAACGAAAGGAGGCATATAACTTACCATGTTACCCACATCACACAACACCCAGCAGGTGAAGCGCATTAACGTTGAACTGGTCAAGAACACGCTCCGATCCATGGGCGTAGGCACGAAGGCTTCCATCGCGAACCTGACCAAACTTAGCGTAGCGACATGCGGCACGATCCTGAACGAATTACTCCAAACGGGTGAGATTATCGACTTGGGTCCAGATGAATCGAGCGGTGGAAGACCGGCGAGTAGGTATCAGTTTAATGCAGACTACGCCAGCGTACTTTGCCTGATTATTCGAACAGAGGGCGGCATTCACTCAATCACACATACATATGCCAATCTGAACGGAGAGATGGCGGACGAACAGACACTCTTTTTGGATGAGATTAATGTCCCGGTGGTAGAGGATCTAATTGCAAACCTGATTGAAAAACACCACAATGTGCAGGCGATTGGTATCGGCATACCTGGTGTGGCACACAACGGCGTTATTGGGATTTGCGATGTACCGGAGCTGATGTATCAGCCACTCGGGCCAAGGCTCAAGGAACAATATGAAGACGTGGAAGTGGTCATTGGCAACGACATGAACCTCACGGTCTATGGACTGTATAACCAGCAGCAATTTGAGGAAGAGAAGAACTTTGCGGTGGTGACGTTTCCAGAGAACCATTTTCCGGGTGCAGGATTTATCATTGATGGTCGGCCGCTGACCGGGAATACGCAATTTGGGGGCGAGGTGTCCTTCTTACCTTTTGGCGTGTCACGGGAAGAGCAGCTGCGAATGTTGAAATCGACGGAAGGGTTGCAGGAACTCGTCACAAAGACGCTGATCTCCATCATTGCAATTATTAACCCGGCAGCGATTGTTGTTACGGGCGATACAATGGACCCGGCTATGCGGGATGACCTGTTACAAGGCTGTCTGGATCACCTGATCCCACAGGAGCATATGCCGGAGTTAATCATCCAAAGAGACACTCGGCGCGAATATGTGACTGGGCTAGTCGCGGTAACGCTAGAGAGCCTGACCTACCGCATTCAGGTGGTTGAGAAGCAGTGGTAAAGGAAAAAGGAGCTTTTACGAGTATTCTATTTTTAGGAATAAAGATTAACCATGTTACCTATCTCAAATGTACAAATCATTGATGCGATAACGGAGAGGGCAGAACCAATCTGAAGAACGCCTTTATCACTGTATTTTCACCTTTAGGAACGATTCAAAAAAATACAGGGATAACAGCGGTCGGAAGATGGTACTGCAATCGTAGTTATAACGTGCAATCATTTTCCTGAACACAATGGAGGAACTTATTTTGAATCAGCAAGCAGGTAAACAAGGCAACAAACGAAAGTTCAACAAGCTGTACGCCATGCAACTGGCAACGATCTTTCTGGGATTTATCGTATTTGGTATATCGGAAAATATTAAGGGGCCGGCCATTCCGCGCATTCAATTCGACTTCAATCTGGATGAGAAACAGCTCGGGACGTTATTGTCCCTGAATGCATTGGGTTACCTGATCGCCTGCTCCTTCACGGCTATTCTGGTTCGCAAATGGGGCATCAAGGCGGTTAGCATCATATCGTTTGCATCGATGATCCTATCGGGTGTGTTCATTTATGTGTCTCATACCTATCCACTCTTTGCTTCATCGTACTTCTTCATGTACATCGGTAACGGCATGCTGGAGATTGCCCTGGCGATTCTGGGTGCTCGGATCTTTGTAAAAAACACAGGTACGATGATGAACCTGTCCCATTTCTTCTATGGGTTGAGTTCAACGGTGGCGCCTTTGCTGGCGACAGGGGTAATGTCCTTGAACGTGTTCGGACACGTACTGGATTGGCGCGGCATGTATTTGGTGATGTTGTCGCTCTGTCTGCTGCCGATCATTGCGGCACTGCGCAGCAAGTTTCCGGGGGACGATCTTCCTCATGAAGATCGGACTTCACTGAAGACGTTAACACGTGATCCTGCCCTTTGGTTGATGGTGCTCATTCTTTCTTTTGGCGTGGTATCGGAGCTGGCGGTTGGGGGTTGGCTCGTTAACTTCCTGGAGAAAGCCTATACGTGGGACACGGTCAAAGCCTCCGGGTTATTATCTGCGTTCTTCCTCACGTTCTCGCTGGGCCGCCTGCTGCTTGGACCATTGACGGACCGGATCGGATTTGTATTGTCGCTGATTCTGTTCTCGGCTTTCTCGGGAGTGTGTACGTTCGTGGCGCTTGCAGGGGGAGAGCGTCTTGCGATTTTCTTTGCGATATCTGGCGCGGGCATAGCGATGATCTATCCTACAGTTATGGCGTTTATCGCACGCAGATATCCAAACGGCAGTGACACCGCGATTACTTTCACGGTTACCCTGATGGGAGTTGGTAGTGTCATCGGTAACTATGTGATTGGCTGGGTCATTGAAGGTGTGAAGCATATGTATGGGGCAACCACTCAGTTAGGGCTGCTGCGCGGACTTCAGGCGGGATATGGATTCATTGGTTTATGTGCAGTGATCTGTGCGGTATCTGGCGTAGTGTTGTATGTGTATTTGAAGCGGAAGCAGGAACTGATTTAGTTATCATTCTAATGGATATGAATAGCGCAAGATGGTATGGGAATCCTCGTTTTGGCAAACGGGGATTCTTTTTTTATATGGATTTCAATGTATACAAACTTCATAAATTCATTCGTTTTTATACCAGTCCTTCTTCATTTGAGTCTTGTAGTATGACTTACATCGGGATAACAAAGGGGCAGAACGAATGAAGAAAACGATTATGTTAAGCTTATTCATAGTCATTACGGCTGGAATAATCTGGTGCAGCTGGGGCTTTGTTTGGTCAGGTCAGAATCAGCCTGCCTCTACAGCTGGCACCAGCGGCTGGCAGGGAAATAGGCTTATTGCGCATGCATTTGGTGGAGTCAACGGCGCTAGCTACACAAATTCTTATGAGGCATTTATAACCAATTACAATAGAGGGTACCGTTTGTTCGAGGTTGATCTTGTGCAGACGACGGACAGGGAGCTTGTAGCCAGACATGATTGGTCTGACAGGCTACAGCCGGATTTGGCCGCTCATCGCGGACAAAACGTAACAACGCTTCAGTTTGCAAACTCGCTTATCATGGGCAGATTCCACCCTCTTACACTGCCGGACATACTGCAACTGATGCAGCAATATCCTGATTTCGACTTAATCGTGGATACGAAAGCAGGCAGTAAAGAGCAAATTCAGCAGCAGTTTACGCATCTAGTCAATGAGGCGCACCGTACGGATCCTGCACTGCTCAACCGGATTATACCTGAAATTTTCAGCCCGGAAATGTATGACACGGTTATGGGAATCTACCCCTTTCCAAACAAAATGTATTCACTTTACAAAACTGGCGCCTCTGCCGAAAGTATTGTAGAATTCGTAAGGGACAAACATTTGACAGCGGTTGCCATGCCCGTATACCGTGTGTATCTCAACCCCAATCTAGTTCCAGCACTAAATAAGTTTGGGGTTAAAAGCTATGTTCACACCGTCAATCGCAGACCGGTTATGCAGATTCTGGACAGATTCGGGGTGCATGGATTTTACACGGATCAGGAAGAATCACCGGAAGAGCTGATGCTTGCAGACGTTCCCTCCGGCCATGTTGATTTTCCGGGATACATGAGTTCCGGATGGGCAAGTATAAGAAATATTGTGATGAAGGTGAGAAATAATGGATATAAATAACATTCTTGTTGTAGACGATGAACCGGAAATTCGAGAAGCGCTCGTTATTTACTTGAAAAGCGATGATGTGGATGTATTAACGGCCTCTAACGGATTGGAGGCGCTGGAAATCCTAGAACAAGAAACAATTCATCTTATTATCATGGACAACATGATGCCACAGCTCGATGGAATTAAAACGACATTTAAAATTCGTGAAAACAAAAATATACCGATCATTATGCTTTCCGCCAAATCGGAAGATAGCGACAAGATTTTGGGACTCAACGTTGGGGCCGATGACTATATTACGAAGCCGTTCAATCCGCTAGAGCTGATCGCTAGAGTCCGATCTCAGCTGCGTCGGTTTACGAATTTAGGTTCCTTCCAGTCAAACGGGGAAGAGATCATTCAAGTAAGAGGACTCGTGCTGAACAAAAGCTCGAAGACTGTTGAAGTGGATGGAGAGGACGTCAGACTGACCGCGAAGGAATACAAAATTTTGGAGCTGTTGTTGGAGAACAAGGGTAGAGTTTTTTCAATTGAAGAGATTTATGAGCGCGTGTGGAATGAACCGATCTTCGCTTCAGAGAATACGGTTGCCGTACATGTGAGAAATATTCGTGAAAAAATTGAGATCAATCCCAAAGACCCAAAATATTTAAAGGTGGTATGGGGAATTGGATACAAAATCGAGAAAAAGTAAAGCAGATCGAAAGGTTGGAATCGACCTTATTGTCATAATTGTTGCCGCGATCTTATGGAGCCTCATACTCATAAGCGAGTATTCATACGTGGGGTTGAGTCTGAGCTATTCAACTTCAAGTTTCATCCAGGCACTGCTTGCCTTTACGATTCTTTGCTTGCTGGTGAGCAGACTGTTTCTTTATTTTAAGGCACCCCTTAGTAGGCGTTCCTTCTGGCATGGCAGTGTGCTGATGGATTACTTTCATTTTTGGAGAACTGGTCTTAGAGCCAGTCTGCAGAACTGGAGACTAACGTTAGGCCTCATCGTTATGCTTCTGCTAACCGCGATAGCCGGTATTTGTGTTTGGCAGGCAGCCACATATTACTACGAACGTGACTGGCACATACTTTATGTATTGCTGTATGTGCTTTTCCTGGTTCCGTATATACTTTCCAAGATTAGACGCTTTATCGCGATCATCAACGGGAGCAAAGAAATTGCCGAAGGGAATATTCAAAATGCAATTCAAGATACCGGGAAAGACGCCCTATCTGAACTTGCTGGCTATATTAACAATATGAAAGCCGGATATCAAAGCGCGCTGGAGAAGCAAATGAAAAGCGAACGGTTAAAAACTGAACTGATTACCAACGTATCGCATGATTTGAAGACCCCGCTTACTTCTATTATCAACTATGTCGATTTATTAAAAAAAGAAGATCTGTCTACGGAGACAACCCGAGCCTATATTGAAACCCTGGACCGGAAGGCGCTACGGCTGAAGCTGTTGATAGAAGACCTGTTCGAAATCTCAAAGATGGCCAGCGGTACAGTAGAGCTGGATATGGAGTACGTCGATGTCGCAACCTTGTTAACACAGGCGATTGCCGAGTCCAATACCAGTATGGGACAAGCGTCGCTCGTGATTCGGGAGAGGATCGCGAAATTCCCGATCCATGCACATTTGGACGGCAATAAAATTTGGCGTGTCTTCGAAAATTTAATTGGCAACGCGCAGAAATATTCGCTTCCAGGAACCAGAATTTATATTTATTTGGACGAGTCTGATGATATGGTATTATTTAAAATTCAAAACACAGCTGCGTATGAAATTGATTTTGCTGCGGAAGAATTGTTCGAGCGTTTCAAAAGAGCAGACGTATCTCGCCAGACAGAAGGCTCCGGACTAGGGCTGTCCATTGTGAAAAGTATCGTTGAGCTGCACGGCGGGGAGATCAAAATTGAAATTCATGGCGATCAATTCAACGTTATTTTGCATTTGCCCAAGCAGCGCTTAATTTAAACGTCATAAAACTAAGTTAACCCTCAATGCTCCTTTTCAGGATGCATGAGGGTTAACTTATCTTCAGGCTCTCTTCCAGCTCAAGCATTCATTGTGATCGGTGAACAAAGAATATTATTATGCGAATAAGTTTTCATTATTGTTAGGAGGTTAGTAGATGCTATATCGTAAGCTAGGTAACACGGAAGTAAGCATTCCTGTTATAGGCCAAGGGACATGGAAATATGGTGAAGATAAGCAGAAAGAAAAAGAGGAAGTAGAGGCGTTGCATTTTGGTATTAGGAATGGACTTACTCTGATTGACACTGCCGAAGAATATGGGAATGGTGGAGCAGAGAAAATTGTTGGTCAAGCCATCCATGGTATTAGAGATGATGTTTTTCTTGTGACTAAAGTCTCTGCAAAAAATTGTTCTTACAAAGGTGTCCTTAGAGCGGCAGAGGCAAGTTTAGAACGTTTAAAAACAAGTCATATTGATTTGTATTTACAGCATTGGCCTAGTCAACAACATGATGTTTCAGAGACGATGGGGGCCATGGCTGAATTAGTTAATAAGGGATTAGTCAAATATGTCGGGGTGAGTAACTTTAGCATTCAATTAATGAAAGAAGCTCAGTACCATTTAAGAAATGTGCCTTTGATATGTAATCAAGTACCGTACCATTTAAACGATAGAAGCATAGAGAATCAGATTTTACCCTTTGCAGAAGAGAATGGGATCACAATTATGGGATATTCACCATTTGGATTTGCTCCTCATTTACATACATTTGGTATGAAAGGTTTTCCTGAAGTGGGCTCAATAGAAAGAAATATACTCGACACAATAGGGGACAAGTACGGTAAAACAGCATATCAAGTTGCATTAAACTGGGTGTTAAGACAGCAAGGATTAGTTACGATCCCAAAAGCTGCGAACAAGAAACACATTGTTGATAATCTAAATGCCTTAGGATGGGAATTAGAAAAAGATGATATAGACCAGATTGAGAATCACTTTTCATTGTAAAAAAAGGAAGTATATTCACGCTGGCAATGGATTACGCTTAAGGTTAAATATGTTCTTATAAGGGAGGTCATCGTTTCTTGAAATTTGAATTAGGGCGTTGCTTACTGAATGAACGATTGAAGGAATCCGGAAAGTCAGCGGAATGGCTGGCAAAAGAATTACTTTTTAAACCGGAACGAGTTTACGACTTTATTGAAAACAAAAGAGTAATGCCACTCAAAATTGCCATATCAATCGCTGCTTCCATCGGTTGTGATGTTCGTGCCTTGTATGAATTAATTCCGAATGATACAAAGGCAGGGAAGTACGGGAATCATGTGGAATAAATATACAACTTTATCTTATTTGGAGGTTGTAAAATGGGGTTCCCGACACATATTGTATCTGCAGGCGGAATTGTAGAAGATGGAACTGGAAATATCCTTTTAGTAAAAGCCCATGACGACGGTTGGGTGTATCCTGGTGGGATAACTGAAGTTGGAGAAAATCTGATTGATGGTGTCATTCGTGAAATCAAAGAGGAAAGTGGAATAGACGCCACGGTTAGCCATTTAATTAGTGTTGTTTCGAATACAGCAATCCATAAGTGGTATGACGGTGTGACTGATGTCCCTACCAAGGTCATGTTTGATTTCGTATGTAAAGCTGTGGGTGGAGCGTTAGCTACTTCTAATGAAACGAGCGAATGCAGGTGGGTTCCAAAGGAACATGTTCTGGATTTGATTACTTTACCTGGAATCCGCATGCGTTATGAAGCTTATTTGAACTTTAATGGCTCTGTGAATTATATGGAGTATGTCACTGCGTCAACGACAGAATTTAATGTCAAGCTTCAAAGGAGTGTTTAGTTGTACGAGGGATCGTGTATTGAACTAACGGGAAACGAGAAAAAATGAGGAGGCAACCAATACATAATGGTCAATGATCTATACCGAAAAATGGGTCCTTTCCTTTTAAAGAAGAATCTAGTTCAGTTAGCATCTCAGTTTTTTATTTCGGCGTTAATCGGAGTTATATATACATTTATGATCATTGATGAAACTATAGGTGGATATATTCATGAAGTATTACCGAGTAAGGATGGACCGAATCTTCATCAATATTTGCCCATTGTGATCACTGTGTTAATTTACTCGTGCTTCATTCAAAGAAAAGAAAGAATTTTTATAGAAAAAATCTCATTCAGTTGTCTTCATATTTTGATTGCAATACTAAGCTGTATTTCTTCTCTTATCGTTATAATGATGGTTCAATTCCCATTGATGTAACTAACTAAATTATTCAACTAACGGGCAGGCTAGTTCACGGCACTATGCTTATGCGAAACAAATTAAAAGCTTCATTGATGAAACTATCAGATGGCAACAGGTTAAATTAATCAACGAGACGAAGAGGGGGAAATCGAAATGAAGACGATCAAGTGTATGATGGACCACCTTTACTGGGCAGACGGACGCATCTTGGACGCGCTGGAAGAGAGTGAGACGAAGAATATGGACCTTCTGAAACTCGTTCGGCACGTTGCGGTCGCGGAACGAGTCTGGCTGTCTCGATTGCAGGGCAAGGGCAGTGCGCAGTATTCGTTGTGGGAGGAAGCGGAAGAGCTGACGGCGATCCGGACGATGTTCAAAGAAAACGCTGAGCAATATCGCGTCTATATCGAAGGGCTTGAGGAATCTGAGTTGAACGAAATAATCGACTACGCGAATCAGAGCGGGGTTTCATACCGAACATCCGTCCGGGACATCCTGTTGCAGGTCCTCTTACATGGGCAATATCACCGGGGACAGATCAATCGGGCACTTCGGATCGAATCGATAGAGCCTGTCCAAGTCGATTACATCACGTTCGCGAGGCTCTAACGGGGCCTAATCTTCACTATTACTTGGAATGAGATTGGCATTGAACTTTTATTGTCATTTTATTAAGCGAGTTAGGCCATAAATTAATCTTTATTACTAAGGAGAACTAATGGACCCCAAAATAAAATTATTGTTCTTGGACGAACATGCCTCAGAAGGCGCCGCGCGTTATGGGGTCAGCCAAGAGGAACTCACTTTCATTGGAGGTTTTCAAAACTTTATTTATTCCTATAATCGCGATGAATTGAAATATATTCTCCGTTTCACTCCAAGCACTCTTCGCACATCGGAAGTACTAGTAGCAGAAATAGATTGGATTCGTTATCTTTCAGAGAGTGGTATATCAGTGTCAGAACCGATTTCTTCAATTAATGGAGAGTATTACGAATTAATTCAAGGAAATTCAATTGATTTTTACGTAACCTCCTTTAAATATGCACCAGGCCGTAAAATCGGATATCCAGAATGTCTAGGTAATTCTATACTTTATGAAGAGTGTGGACGTATAACGGGCCGTCTTCATAAATTAGCGAAGCTTTACAAGCCTACCAAAGCCAAAAGGCACACTTGGGAGTTTAATGAATACCTTTTACGAGCCGAGGATTATTTGCCGTCAGAATTTCGACCAATCCTTATTGCTCTTGATGAACTTAAAGGACAATTGGCGAGTCTGCCTGTTAATGCGGATAATTTTGGTTTGATCCACGGAGATATTAATGTAGGAAACTTCACGATCGATGAAGCTGGGGGATTAACTCTCTTTGACTTCGACGAGTGCCAGTACAGTTGGTATGTCGAGGATATTGCTATCCAGCTGTATTACTTGCTATATGTATTCGGAGAAGATTCGAAGTTCGAACGAAAGGAACAGTATGAACTTTTCATAAAGCACTTCGAGTTAGGCTATACAGAGGATGGCCGAAGAATGCCAGACAACTGGAAGGATTTGTTGAAGCTTTTCCTTAGACTTCGCGAAATCATTGTGGTTGTCGGTATGCATCGGAGCTGGGATTTAAGCAAACCAGATGATTGGACCCGCGATTTCTTGCAGGATAGTAGAATGAGGATTACTAAAGGTATCTCGTTGATCGATGAGTTATGAACCACTAAAATGGGGGGATACTCATTGAGCTAACGGTAATGATAGCTTAATAAAACCAAGAAAGCAGCTGACCAACGTGATCGGCTGCTTTTTGTTCAACTAACGGACAGAATAGTTGAATTAAGTGGTACATTGAGAAGGCTACCTGCAGCGAGGTGGTCGTGGGGTTGCCTAGTTTTGTTGTGGTTACAAGCGGTAATTGATGCCTTCGTAAGCGCCTGTGAGGGCGTTTATGTACACGTGAGAAACGCCTTCGATTCCAGTGACAGAAAATGCGTATACAAGCTTGCTGTTGTGGATCTCCAGCTTTGGATTACCCGAGACGATTACTTTTGGTCCGAGATTTTCAGAGGCTTGCTTCGCTGTCAGTTTCGGGTGAAGTGGAAAGGTTTTATTGTAATTGTAAAAATAATTATACGCATCAAAGCTCTTTAGCGCACCAGTACGGCGATCAAACTCCCATAAGACTTGCATTTGCGGAATGGAAACTTGCTCCCGAACCGGTATATAAGTGATATGAATTGAGGTACCTTTTATTTCTTTTGCTACTATTATCAGACGTTCGTCAGACCAACGCGCCATCCAGGTGTCTGCAACCGTGATAGCCTGCTTTAAGTCCATAGATTGCTCCACAGCCTCTTCTTCGGAGGTCGAGCCGTCGCGTGTCACTTGGAGCACGTGTCCGCTTTTACTCAGTGTTGCAATATAGGAGCTGGTTGGTCTTCCAGCGGTGTCTGATAACTTAAAATCCATGACTTCTCCTAATTGGGGGCTGCTCCCGCCTGAGACCATGTTGACGATTTGCTTACCTGCTCCTGTATTCCAAGCTTCGCCCATGAAGATTTTCGCTTTGGCCGCAAGCTCCGTAGCCTTATAAGTGGGTTCACCGGCGAAAACGGTTCCTGGCTTCGGAGGTGCGTAAGGATTCTGATTGTACACGAACTCGTTAAAGGCTTTATTGCCGTACGTGGAGACCGAGTCGAGTTGAGACAAGGCCTCTTCCATTTCGGTCGAGATCCGTTCTATATCCGATAAAGAAGTACCATCGCCTTTCTCTCTCATCAGATCAAGATATGGTAGGGCGGTCCTCACGAACTTTCTCAGACGCTGAATTTGGTCTAATTGATCCGGGTTGAGCGAAATTTCCTTCTCGTTGGCGGGATAGGCCAAGTAGCGGCTGCCGTTCGTGATAAACGATTCGTACGCTGGCCAAGATTGAAAGTTCGTTGTAGCGGATGCACTCCTTACTAATTGCAATATAAGATTGGCATTTTCAATCGCAGATTGAAGTGCTACTTGCCGATCTGCAAACTTAGGTGCCGCAAGGGACTCCGCAAGCGCATAGTCGAAATTGCGCAAGTAGATCGATTGCATATGCGACCAGTATTGCGTATTGCGCTGTTGTTGCTGCTCCCATTGTCGATTATTCTGATGCTCCGTATAACTGAAATACGTGCCCGCTAATGTCGTCGCGCAGAGCAGACCAATGATGGATTTGGTAAGAACATTCATGTCTATTAAAGCTCCCGTCTTTGTGTTCATAATGCTTATCCACTTTAACAAAGATGAGAACACAGTTTAATGAGTAAATATTGCCAATGCAAATCGCTAGCCCGGTGATCAATTCTGCACGCATGAGGCTGATGAAAAGTACATTAGAGGTGGAAATAAGAGGATTTATATTTAATGAACGTGGAGAGAAAATTAACATAAATGGAATCGAAAATTCAAACTAACGGAAAACGAAAGCAATTAGGGCTGCCACCTTACATGGGGGCCTATTTTATATTTGACTTTAAGTAGACTATGAAAGTGGAATGACTTATACCCTTGAAATAGAGCAACAAATTCGATATAAATCCGTTGTAGTATGAGAGAGGTGATATGATGTGACAAACATGAGTAGTTGGATCTTAATTTTGGTATTATTATCTTTAAGTGAAGAAGAGGATAAACCCTCCCACTATATTGCTTCTGGGGGCGCAACGGTACAGCAACCCTTTTCAATAAATCCGGAATTTGTACATATAAAACTTCTAATGAAGAACAATAGTAGACACGAAGTCAATGTTAGTTTAACGCACTTAGATACTAGTACAGTGTATTTCGCTAGAACGATTGCTGTCGGGGAATCTCTAGATTGGATAAATATTAATGAAGGTTTCACGCAAGGCATGCGTACTGGAGACTACTTGCTTCAATGGAGCGGTGGCGGTTATAGGGTTGAGGGGGAAGTATGGGGATCAGCTGGTTCAGACCCGGATACTGCTCCTCTATCTTATTGAACTAACGGGCAGGTTAGCGTAAAAACAGTTTATAAAATGATACGTATCAGAATGAATATTCATATGTTAATATACCGGATAAAAGGAGGTATTTGTAACAGTGACTCAAAATGAAAAAGAAACTTTATTATTAAATAGCGACATGAATTTTAAATCAATGCTTGCAATAATCGAATCTGTACCCAGAAGCAAAAGGAGTAGTTCTGTTGAAACTGAGGAGAGAGATAAGAATTTTCGGGATGTATTGATGCATCTATATGAATGGCATGCCATGCTTGAGAGGTGGTATAGAGAAGGTATGGACGGTGATATTCCTTTTATGCCGGCAGCTGGTTATAAATGGAGTGCGATTAAAATACTTAATATGAAAATATGGGAAAAATATCAAGATGTAACATTGAATCAAGCTATAAAAAAATTGAAATTAAGCCATGAAAGAGTGATGGAATTAATTAAATTACATACAAATGAAGAAATCATGACAAAGAAATACTATAAATGGACCAAAACAAGTAATTTATACAGCTATTTTGCAGCAAACACTTCAAATCATTACATTTGGGCTATACAAAAATGCGAAGCTATCGCAAAGTCCATATAAAGTTCAACCACAAATATGTTGATGAATAATACAGAGAATATAAGGAGAAGGAGCATTTTTATTGGAAAAAACAATTTTTTGATATTAACACATATGGATTACCCAAAAAAGACTTAAATAGTATCAGGAGCGCTACGCTTCAAGCTAATTCAACTAAAGGAAAATAATAGCGTTATAAAACAAAGAAAGCAGCTGATCAAACGATCGGCTTCTTTGTTCAATAAACAGGGAGCATAGTCGACATTTTATCCGAAAAATCGGTCAGATTTAATGAACTTAAACAATTAATACCAGGGATTTCACAACGGATGTTGACTTTACAACTCAGGGAACTCGAGGCGGATGGAATTGTGAAGAGGATAGTAGATGACACTGTGCCACCCAAAGTAGAATACTCCCTCACTGAACAAGGAAATAAATTGTCGAGTATCATCGATTCTATAAGAGTATGGGGAAAAGAGTTTCTATCCTAAGTCTGCGATCGGGAAGTCTTAGTGGATACCCTTGTCGGAAAACAAATCGTAGGCGTCGTCCATTTTCCACCGCGCCGCATAGCCGGATTTCGATCTACCCAACGGAACGCAAATCAGATAATAAAGGCAAAACCTACCGTGCAAGGCGAAAGCCTTACGGTGGGTTTTAGTTTCTTAAATAACCCTGTATGATTTGTTATTACCACCCTTTCTTGGAATTGTTCTCGTACTTATATGGACGTTTTAGAAATTTTCATATTTGAGGTCGTTAAGCTAACGGGAAACGATAGTTCGATAAAAAAGTCGACTAATATTATTAAGGGAGATTAGGCATGGAAATTAAAATACGAGAAATTGTAGCGAATGATTATACTGAAGTTGTTTTTTTATGGAACGATGTCCTTGAGATTCGCAATGTTAATGATGAAAACTTTCGAGTTACTACAGAAAAAATGATTGAGGACGGGAATTACAAAACATTTGTTGCATTATTTGAAAATGATGTGGTTGGTTTTGTAACGATAGTTCAGGCATTATCTGTAGGGGTAACGATTGGTTATTTACATATACAAGCTCTGGCCGTAAAAAAGGAATTTCAGCATCATGGCGTAGGCACAAAACTATTAAGACATACTGAAAATTATGCTAAAGAACTCGGAATATCTAGTATTATTTTGTGCAGCGGATTCAAGCGAACCGACGCTCATGCTTTCTATGAGCATAATGGGTATGACAAAGATTCATACTGCTTTGATAAGATTATTAATCTTGACTAATAAGTATAAGTAATAATTAAATCAAACTAATCAATATTCCCTTTACTTGAGAGGGATCAAGACGTATAATCCGAGTTCAGACATCAGAGCAAGAAGAGGGGAAATTAGGTTATGAATAGTGGGTTGGTCAACGCTATTATTGCGTATATCATGTGGGGGGTTCTCCCGCTCTATTGGAAGTTGTTTAGCGAAGTGCCGGCAGGCGAGATTCTGTCGCATCGGGTTGTGTGGTCGTTCGTTTTCATGGGTATTCTGGTCGCCGCCCAGCGACGCTGGGGTGATATAAAGAAGATTGCGACTAGCCGTTCACTTTTGCTGTCGCTCGCTGCGAGCGGACTGCTAATCGCTTCCAATTGGCTCATCTTCATCTGGGCGGTCAACAACGGCCATGTCGTCGAGACAAGTCTCGGCTATTATTTGAATCCGTTGCTGAACGTCTTGTTAGCGGTCGTCTTCCTTCGGGAGAAGCCAAACCGCGGTCAATGGCTCGCGATTGCCATTGCTGGCGTAGCGGTGCTTATCATCGCGATTGACTATGGACGGTTTCCGTGGGTCGCAATCTCGCTGGCTGCGTCATTTGGCTTATACGGCCTGGCGAAGAAGAAGATCAAGCAGGACGCTTCTATAGGCTTATTCTCGGAGACGGCTGTAGTCCTGCCTGTCGCGCTCGGCTACTGGATCTATTTGGCAGTTGCGGGGAAAACGACGGCATGGACGCTGCCTGCGCCGACCTTCATCGAACTGCTTCTTTCCGGTGTAGTCACGGCGCTGCCGCTGCTCTTTTTTGCGCGAGCAGCCGCCCGGATGTCGCTTTCAACGCTCGGCTTCGTTCAATACATCGGGCCGACGATCATGCTGTTACTGAGCATATTCGTATTCAAGGAATCGGTCTCGCCGGTTCTGCTCGTTGGCTTTGCGCTCATCTGGACAGCGCTCGTCGTATACGCTACGGCATCGATTCGCGGCACGAAACTCGCGAAGGCGAGCTGATGGCAAAGTACCCCGGTATTATCAAAATGGCTCTTTCCGTCCGATATGGCGGAAAGAGCCGTTTTTGGTGTTTCTGACGTACCTGAGCACACTACATTGACTGTGACTAACCCTATATTGAATTCACATTATACAAGGGTAAGCTACCGAGGGACATAGCTCCATAAAACAGGGGCAGTCTGGACTTCATTTTTTTCGTCTAAGGCTTACAGCTGTTTTTCATTGTTGGGGATGATCTGACTGGGAACCCTCGTTTCGACCAAACGAGGGTTTGTATATGCTCATTTTGCTTTATAGCAATGGTATATCTATTCGTAATCATAGGCTGTACAATCATTATTTTATGGTTGAATACAATGTATCCTTTTATTGTTTTATGTATATCATATAGATATACAACTGTAGGGAGGTGAGGTATAATTGGAGCATCAATCAAACGAAAGGCGTGGGATTGCCATGACTACAGCCACACTTAGCAAATGGGGAAATAGCAGTGCAATTCGCATTCCTAACCAATTGCTTAAACGTCTTAATCTGGAAGAAGGCTCGGAAATTGAGATTTTGGTGACAGAAGATAATGAATTGTTGTTGCGTCCAAAAACCAAGCCTGTAGAGTCCAATGAGGAACTACGTAACCATCTAAAGACTTTGCTCTCTAAAGTGAAACAGGATACAAGACATGAAGAAATAGACTTTGGCACTGAAGGGAACGAGTTACTTTGATTATTCCCAAGCGAGGCGATCTGATATGGCTTGACTTTGATCCTCAAGCGGGTCATGAGCAAGCCGGGAGACGACCGGCTATTGTTCTATCAGAACTTGAATTCAATGAAATAACGGGTTTTGCCGTTGTATGTCCCATAACGAGCCAAGCCAAGGATTATCCTTTTGAAGTTACACTACCAGAAGACCTGCCATTTTCAGGTGTTGTTTTGACGGATCAGTTGAAGAGTCTTGATGTGCGGCAACGACGTATCCAAATTGCGGGGCATGCCGAATCAACCTCTGAATTTATGAAATCAGTTCTACGCAATGTCCGTTCTATATTGGCATAATTGAAAATTAGTAGCTGATCATATTCCTAAATCCACGTCTAACTAAAAGACGTGGATTTTTTCTTTCATACCTAAATAGATTCGTCCATTCTTGACGCTTCGAACAAGAGCTTCCAAAAGGCACTGATAAGTTGGAAAGAAAGATTTTTAATCCTCTGAAAATCTTTCCATTTATAGTATGATAAGACTATCGCCAGCTTCTTCAAACATGGCCTGTATTATCTCTGCGGCTATCGGGCAAAGGCCATATCGAATGACCACGAAGACCATCCTATAGATAAAGATAAGGAGATCCAAATATGACTATAACTTCGATTATCGAACAAATCCGCATTATCGAATACGATCCCTCCTACGCTGCCGCACTTGCTGATATGTGGAACCGCAGCAATGAAAGTTGGGGAGGTGGCACCAACCAGAGAACGGAGGATACCGTTCGCCGGGAGATGGAGACTTCGTCCAATCTTCATGTATTTCTGGCCGTTCATGAGAAAGAGGTTGTTGGCTTCTGCAGTTTTGCCCACTACCGCTATGACGAGAATGCCCTGTATGTACCGCTATTGAATGTGCGCCCCGATTATCACGGCTACAAGGTCGGACGCAATCTGATCCTTAACGCCGTTCGCAAGACCGTGGAAGCGGGATGGCCTCGCCTGGATCTGTTCACTTGGGCAGGTAACACCAAGGCTGTACCGATGTACAAGAAATGCGGGTTCTTCTGGGAGAAAAAAGATGATAATGTGCATTTGATGAACTTCATCCCGACCATTTTGCAGACGGAAGCGCTTGCTCCTTATTTGGAGGAGCTGGATTGGTACGCAGACAGCACCCGCGAACTCCTCATCGAGCCGGATGGCCGACGGGAGCGTGGTTTCGATTTCTTTGATTATTCCTGGCAAAAGGGAGATATCTCCTTGCGAGCCGAATTCGAAAAATCGGGTCGCGGGCTGACAGCTCTCGAAACACCGGATTACGAGATTTCCACAGAGATCGACGATCATGATCTCGTATTTGGTTCCGCATACAAGGTTCGCTACCGGATCACGAACCGTTCAGCATCCGAGCTGAAGTTCGAGATCAAGGGTCAGGACAACAAAAATATTCGTTTTGCGCTGGACGCTGCAAGAGCGGTTGCTCCGGGAGAAACGGTAATCGTGGAGGGCGAATTCCATCTTGATCCTGTTCAAGAGGAGCAAAGTCAGAATAAGACCCATCCCGTTGTCACAAGCACATGGCTGATCGGTGGCAGAAAAGCCGAGTTTCGTATGGGGGTTGCCCCGAAATTCCCGGCCAAGATCAACACGGTGTTGCCCGTAAGAGAGCTCTATACAGGCACTCCTGCTGAGTTATACCTGAACGTGGAGAATAATTTTGATGCCGAAGCAGAGTTCACTTTTGACCTGCCAGAAGAAGAATTCCTGGAGTGGGCAGAACGTTCGGTGCGCTTCACGGTTCCTGCAAAAGGGAAAGCCTCTGTACCGGTAGCCTTTACCTTGCGTTCGTATGGTCTCTATTCGCGAGAAGTAGAGGTAACGGCTGTTCCGACGGATAGACAAGCGGTATCTTTTACAACCAAGCTGTCTGTTCTAATGAAGGGAACACAAGGACGTTATGGTGGGGAAAACGGGGAACAGTGGGTGGCCGTGAACGGTGCATTCTCCCTCCATATGAGCAAGCAAGAGAACAACATGTGGATTGAATACCCTGGCTCGGTTCACACGTTCTGGTGGACCTATCCGAAGCTGGGTAAGCCATTTGCAGAAGAGTTTTCCAAGAAACAAGCCAAGGAAGTCAACATCTATCCGGAGGGAGAAAACCAGGTTCTCGAAGCACTGTATGAATCGGAAGACTTCCCTGGTATAGAGATCAAGACCGTCGTCAAGCTGTTTGCCAACGGAATTGCGGAATTCCACCATGAAATTGGGAATAAGCGCAGTGCGGAACTGGAAGAGAATATGTTCTTGATGACGAACTTTGGTTTCTTCGGCAATCGGCTTATTCTCCCTTACCAAGGCCGTTATGTAGATATGGGCGATGCGTACTCTGGCGATCCGAGCCACTGGGACAGCGCCCAAATTACAGAGAACTGGTTGTTCTGTAAGGAAGAGTACGGTGCTTGCGGTATCTATTGGGACCCTTCCCTGAAGCTGCTTCGTCCGGAACACACGCTGGGGTTACAGCATGAGCTAGGCCGTATTCCAGCAGGAGCCGTTGTGCAAACGAAGGCGACCGTATTTGCTCTGAATACCTTTGCCAAATGGCAGGATTTCCGATCTTTCGCCCAAAAACGGCATAGCCCGATTGTACCGAAGCTGGACAACCATCTTGAGCTGGCATTGGGTGGTGGCAATCCGTTCGCCCAGGATGTGCTGACAGCAGAACTGATTGAACGGAAAATGGTTCCGCTCGCTGGAAACCTGGAACTGTACGTGCAGAATGGTGGCACACCAGAGCACGTAGCTGCTGATATGGAATTAAATCGAGAGCAGGACCTGCGCTCCGCTAAATTGGAATTCTCCCCTGAGGAAAAGGATTCGACAGAAGAACGTGAATTTGGCTGGAAGGTTCGGGCCGTATATCGAGGAGAGGATCGGATTCATGAACGTACCGCCCTCTGGTATCCTCAGACAGGAACAGCCGTTGATTGCGTGATTGAAGAAGGTCCAGCAGGCCCTGTGTACACGGTGAGCAACGGAGTTCTTTCGATGGCAGCTGCCCCCGGCTTCGGAAGTGTCGTGCATTCCTTGAAGTACCAGGGTCAAGAATGGCTGGACAGCACGTATCCGGAAGCAGCCCCGCGTTCCTGGTGGAATCCGTGGTACGGCGGACTTGGTGTAGGTATCCCAGGTATGAACGGTTTCAGCCGTCAGTTGGAACAAAGAAGCGCGGTATGGACGGAGCGAAAGGATGAATTCGGTAACGTCTGGAAAGGAATTCAGCTCACGACCCGTATCGAGAAGCATGAAGCGAATCGGGGAATCACCTTACAGCAGCATTACCTTATGCTGCCCGGCGTTCCTGTTCTTTGTGAGCTGCACTCGGTTACGAACGAAAGTGGATTGGCGCTGGATTACTCGCTAGCCGAGGAACATTTCTTCAAACCCTCGCCTGTCTTTGCTGATGGTTGGCTGGAACACCCCGAGCAAGGGCGGTACCCTCTCGGAAAGGTAGACGGATATTTTCAGGCCAAGGGTTTCTTGCGAATGGGTGCAGTTTCGCGTAAAGACATGCTGCATGCAGTGAATCGTTACCCTAATCAGAACGCTGGGGGGTTTGTGAACAATGTGGTGCTTGGTCACAATGTGTATCACAATCTGCCACTGCTGAACGGGGAAACAGTCTGGACAGAGCCGACCTATCTAATCTTGGGGCAAATGCCTCTGAATCCAGAGGATGTACGCGGCCTTCTGCAGCTAGACTTTGCAACTTCAAAAGGTAAAAAGGAGGCTTAACATGTCGATTATTGATATTCACATTCATCTGTCGGATATCGACAGCTTTCATCGAACGGCAATAGATTTATCGAAAGTGGATTACTCTGCTGCTGGCCTCAAGGCGGAGTTTGATAAGAACGACGTGATTCTTGGCATTGGTATGGGGGTTACGGAGCAGACGAAGGGAGCATTCCCGGATTCCAGTTCTCCCAACCCGATGGGACTTGATTTGGAAGAAAAGGTTCCTTCATTCCTCATGGAATGCGTCGGCATTAATCCAAACCACCTTGGCGGTGAACACGCTCAGGACGAACTGGACCGGATTGAAGCACGATTACAAGCTCCTGAGGTAGCCGGAATTAAACTATATGCGGGGTACTATCATCACTACGTGTATGACAAAATCTACACACCAGTCTATGAACTCGCAGCCAAGTATAACGTGCCGGTGGTCATTCATACAGGGGATACGTATTCGATGAATGGATTGCTCAAGTATGCACATCCGCTGACCGTGGACGAATTAGCCTTTCAACAGCGCGGTGTGAATTTTATGATCTGTCATTTGGGTGATCCTTGGGTGATGGATGCCGCTGAAGTCGTAGCGAAGAATCCTAACGTTTACGCAGATTTGTCAGGCCTTGTTGTTGGTGATCGGCCCCATTTTGAACGATTTATGAACGAGCCCTTGTTCATGGATCATTTCCGCCGGGCGCTGGTGTATTCGGATCATTACGAGAAAATGCTGTTCGGAACCGACTGGCCGCTTGCGCCGATCGATCTGTATGCAGAATTCGTCCGCCGACTTGTGCCGGAACAGCATCATGAGAAGGTATTCTACGAGAATGCTTTTGGTTTATTTCCGCGCATTAAACAGCGAATTGCAAATCTGGGTTAAGCATCAGTTCATTATTATCTGTGAAAAATGTATGCCATGTAGGTCATGGAAACATAGATGTTCAATGTTAATGCTGAATCCCTATCCTGTAAGCTCCTGTCACTTCTGGTGGCAGGAGCTTTTTTGTCCAGCAAAACAGTGAATTCATCTTATGCTTAACCTGGAATGAGGAGGGGATCAGGAAAACAAAGGTTGAGTTACCATCTTCATATACTTTTTTAAGTCATCTTTTGCATATGAGTGTTGTTCCCATACCCCAAGGTTCCAACTCATATAGCGGATGCCGAGGTATCGGGATGCCAGGGAGAAATAGTTTTCGAATTTATATTGTGGAATATCGTATCCGTGGGAACTTAGGGCCTCCCGATAGATGTCTACTTGTCTCATATGGCTACAGCGTAGAGGAATATCGAAGAACAAGGAACCGTACCTTGCTTCCTCCCAATCAATAAAATAGACATCCTCATTGTTATGTACCAGTACGTTTCCTGGATTCAGATCATTATGGATCATCGTATGCATATGTTCATCTCTGATTAGAACTTCAAGATCATCTAAGATGCTACTGGCTACAGCTTCAATTTCCGATATGATCGGTAATCCAAATTCCTCGATGAACGCTGGGCTTTCTATGGCGGCGTTCCACGAAGGTCTCCAACGGTTTTCCATCATGTCGATGATATGATTCAGATCCACAGTGGGTATCCAGGGCATTTCTTTTTTTAACCCCATATTCGTTCCATGTATGTAAGCCAGCGCTCGTAATTCTTTATTCTGAAGCAGATCCATATCCAGATGGCTATAATCGGTTTGGTAATCCACATCCTGAATGCAGATCAAGCTGCGATCTTCAGTAGGAGGTTCGTTTGATAGGCTAAAGGGCACATTGGCGCCCTGTGAAAATAATCTGGACAATGCAGAGCGTTCAATGAACGTAGCCTTCTTCGTAATGAGAGAAATGTCCTTTTGTACTCCATTTACTAGGAATTCGATATGATGTCGAAGCAATTCCACGGCCTGGAGTCCCAATTGGATAGGGTTACTTTCCATGTTTAGGATGTGAGCATCCGAGGATACATACTGATTAATGGTCTGTTCTATTAATTGTTGTACTGTGATAGATTCCTTACTCATCTGTTATCTCCTTCACGCCTATTAGTTGATTAGTTTACCGAGCTTCGCTGCAATTACAATTGGAACATTCACTTTATTGGTGAATCTATTCAACGAGGGGGGCTTGTATTTTTCAGGAACGCCCCACGTCCCTATTTTGCTAGTGTTTTCTGGTAAAAACCTAATTACAGAATGGTTATGGCTTCGATAGAAGCATAAAATTATTAATGAATCCCTCTTTTTGAAGAAATATAGCTTCGACTTCTTGCGTTTTCAAATCATAGTAATAGATTCCTCGTTCATGTTTGACGTTTGCATCTACATATTGCCCAAGGAAATAAAAACCTCGCCCATCTTTGGACAAGTACAATTCACTGCTGACCTTGATAGGAAGGGGAATATTCGTTCTTTCCCCTGTTCTGATATTCACCATACTGTATTCAATGGGATATTTATTGATATGTTTTGCCGTGGCAATCATGATCTGATCTGCACGCGCGGACAGAGTTAAGATTTGTTCCTCATCCAGTTCAATGACCTTACGCGTCTGCATGGAAATAGGATCTATTTCAATGATGGTATGGTTTGGAGGAACCATCGGTGTTTGGGCCTTATTGGACTGCTCCATATGAATATATTGCTCTTCTTCGGAATATTGGATGGCATAGGTTTTATTCGTATCTGGGTTATAAGATATGTCCCATGTAGTTGTATCCGAATCATCATCGTTCAAGATGTTCATTTCTTGCGTTTTCTGATCAAAGAAAATGACTTTGACGGGACGTTCCCCCTTTTTAACAGCAGCCATAACCAAAGTATGATCGACGGTATTCGGAATCATTGAATTAATTGCAAATAAGCTTGAGCTTAATTGTTGAGTTGCTTGTGCCTGAATATCATAGGAAAACAACTCGTCACCCTTATCTTTTCCTGCTCCTGAATAATAGATGATGTCATCTGCTAAGGAAGCTACAGTTAAGGGATATTGAGAGTTATAAGGCAAATCAGTCATTTTAGCTAGAGCCTTCGTTTGGATGTCATATGTGTATGCACGCATGATCATACCCTCTTCGGGATCTGTTCCATTAACATATTCCGTGTTCGTTATTGAAAGATATTCATGGGCTTCTTTTCCTGAACTACATCCCGTAATGAAGAGAAGCAGAGTAATGAAGACTGGAATACATTTTTGAATCGGAAAACGTTCCTTCATAACTCATCATCCTTTTCACATGTTCACGATAAAGCTACGATAAGATGCTCTTTTTTTAAAATTTCACTTTGCCTAAATTGGGAGAGAATCAATATATAAACATAACATATACACCTTACCATTTACATGAATAATATTTTTTTGAAATCGCTTTCCTTGCTGATGGAATATTTGATATCTACCGATATAAAGTTAACCCAAACAATATTGGACATAATCAAGGATGAAATGGAAGGTGGATTCATTTGGTATTCGCGAAGGCGAGAGAACGCATGATCAACATGTCGTTCAGAGTCAAATTGCCGCTAATGATCAGTTTACTGGTAACCCTCGTATTGGCGGTAACTGCGGTATTATCTTACACTGTAGCAGCAGTGATTACCCTCGACAAAAGCAAGGATGAGATTAAAGCAACTTCTGACCGGATTGGTGCGGGCTTGTTCACCTCATTGACGTTAGAAGAACAGTCCACATTCCTAATTACAAAACATCGCACATTCCAGGACCTGCTGGAGATTCGAAATAGCGAAGGACAGAATGATGATGTTTTTTTCTCGGAAAATAGTGAACTCGCGGATAAAGCCAATGGGATATTGGCAGACAGCCTCGCAGGGATGGAAGGCAACAGCGTTCTAATTCTCTTGGACCGGAACGGCGTTGTTGTTGCAGCGAATAATCCCGAAGTGGTCGGTGGAGAACGCGCCGGCCGTGCGTATTTTCAACAGGCAATGCAAGGACAGAATGTCATCAGTGAGGGTATAGTCTCTGAATCTTTGGGGACGCTGGGAACGGTCTTTGCAATGCCAATCTACAATGATAACAAGGAAGTGGAAGGCGTGCTCGCGTCTACTGCCTCGACTTCATTTTTCGTTGACCAGCTTCAGAATATCAACATTAATGAAGAAGGGAAAGTCATTATTCTGGACCGCGTAGGTACAGTGATGTTCAATTCGGCGGATGAGAAGATGGCGGGGCAGAAGCTTGAGTCTAATGAATATCAGTCCCTGATTGATCTGCCCTCTAACAAGCAGTTGCAGCAAGGCGATGTTAGCACAGAGGACAAAGTCGTCTTTTATTCCAAAATTCCAAGATCGGATTGGACCATCATTGTTGAAGATAAACTAAGTGATGTGCAGAAGCCGTTAGGGGCAATGGCGAAACAGATGTATATCGTCCTGTTCAGCGCGATAGCGGTGTCTGTCATTGCAGGAATACTGATCTCTTTGCTAGTTACCAAACCCATTACAAGACTGACAGCATTGTTCAGACAACTTGCAGACGGGGATTTGACGGTGCAGGCTAAGGGCAAATATAGCGGAGAATTCAAACAACTGGTGGACAGCTTTAATACGATGGCGGCGGGCAACCAACAACTGATTTCCAGCATGAACCATTCCATCAGTGTGCTGAAAACAAGTACAACCGAACTGGATCACTCCACCCAGCAGACCTCGACTTCTATTGCCGAAACCACGACAACGGCGTTTGAAATTTCACGAGCCATGGAGTCGCAGGCCAATGATACGGAAGCGATCGTGGATAAGTTCATGAATGTGGGCAATAAAATTGAGAACGTCAATGAGATGTCACAGTCGGTGAAGGTCAAGGCAGATGAAATCACGGATGCATTCAGGAGCAACCATGAGGTCATTGATGCGTTGATTGCGGTAAACGGACAGAATGAGACCGAAGTAGCCAACATTTCCAAAATCACAGTACAGCTCGCTGAAAGTTCCTCCGGCATTCACCAAATTACAGGTACGATAACCGAGATTGCGAATCAGACGAAACTGCTTGCACTCAATGCCTCCATTGAAGCCGCTAGGGCGGGTGAGCATGGACGTGGCTTCGCCGTCGTTGCATCGGAGATCCGCAAACTGGCGGAGCAGACTACAGCCCAATCGGAGGATATCAAGCGGATTGTGATGCAGACGATTGATCATGTCGAGCAGAATAACCGGAGTGTACAAGCCATTGAGGCGATTGCTGAACAGCATAAGAGCAGTGTAGGCCAGACCAAGGAAACGTTCAATTTTGTTACCCAAAATATGAATGAAATGATGGACCAGGTTCAGGCCATTGCCTCCGAGATTGAATCCATTGAACGCGATAAGGATGACGTCATTGGAGCTGCGCAGAACTTGTCTGCTTCGGGTGAAGAAGTGTCCGCATCCGTGGAGGAAGTAACCGCGACGATGGAGGAACAGTCAGGCATGACCGAGCATCTGGCAGAGATGGTACAGACCATCGATGGGTTGACCAAACAGCTTGCTGAAGCATCCTCCCGGTTCAAAACAAAGTAAATAAGCGCATGATGTCATTTGACATGAAGGCATAATAAAAGCGTAACGATTTTGGTTCAGTTTGAACCAGAATACAACTCAACCTCCAAGCCTGTTTAGTTAAGGGCGAGGAGGTTTTATTTTTTTTATAAAATAGAGACCCAATGACATCAATTAGGAAAAATTATTATGGGAAAAGTGAGGTTAACAACGAAACATTTACTGTTATATCTACGTCTAAATAGGAAAGTATTGTAAATTTAGAGCGAAAAGGTGGGAACTTGATGCAAACACGAAGAAAAGTATTCATTGGCTTCATCGCTTGTCTCTTATTCATTCCTTCAGTAGCTTCAGCTCAAGAAGATCAACTGAGGGCACCCGTGGTCAAAGCGGTGAAAGTGAAAAAAAACTGCCCTTCAAATAAGGTGAAAAGTGAGAAACAAAAAGAAGATGGAGATAGAACCGTGAAAGACATAGTGATCCTTGAACCACTTCAAACGCTCATAGACGAATATAAACTGAATAAAACAGAAGAAAAGATTGAAGTGAGTATTATGCTTAGATATGATCTGAACATCTCCAAACAAAAATTTTTGAAAACGAAGTTCTCTGCGTTCAAGGACGCTGTCACTGACAGGGAGGGATTCGGAGGATACAGTTTTTTTGCCAAGTTGACGATCACCGAAATAGAGGAAGTGAGTAAATGGGATGCGATCTCTACCATTTCACTCCCATCAGACACGGTGTCCATCTATTAATTAGGTTGAGAAGCCCTTATTACGCTGATTCTAGGGGATTTGGCGGAGTTAAGGGCTTCTTTTATGATTTTTCAGAACTATAGGAGCGCAGCATATATCCAGTTCCTCTGACAGAGATAATAAATCGAGGTTTTCTTGGATGGTCCTCAATTTTTTTACGAACTCGGTTTATGTATACATAGAGCAGATGAAGATCTATATTTTCCTCTGAGAGCCACATGAACTTATAAATCGAAAGCAAGGGGACTGTTTCATCAAGGTTATAAGCGAGACGTTGGAGAAGACGGAGTTCTAGTCTGGAAAGGGAGAAAGGAAGACCGTTTTTCATGAGAATAGATTGATCGATATCAATATAACAGTGATTATCAAGGATTATGGGCTTGGTCGATAAAATATCCATTGTTCACCTCGTTATAATCTATAAACATTATTTTCCATAAGTGTATTATAGATGATAGAATTTAGATTGGAAAGACCTTGTTTGACGAATTTTAGGAAGGATATGTAGAATTGTTGATAACCTAAACAAATTGTGAGATTTAAAAGTAAAAATCTAATGTATGCTTGTTTTGTAAAAAATTAATTACACATCTAATCGAACGGAAATCATTACTGAACTCATTTACAAGAAAGGAGGGAACCCTGGTTTTCTAGTTTTTATTTCGAAATAGTACTTGAATTCCAAAATGTTTAGTAAGGAGGAGTCCAGTCCATGAATTCAAAGAAATTTGTTAAGCGTATTAGTCTTTGCGTCTTATCCTGTCTTCTTGTTTTGCCTGCAACTGTTAGTGCGAATGGGGTTCAAATTACTCCAGATCATTTTCCCTTTATCAAATCTCTGCCCACTCCTGAAGTACAAGTCAATCTAATGGATTCTGAATCCGATCTGACGGAGACTAGTCTGTCTATCAACCTTAATAGGATGGAATATAACACCTTGGCAGTTCCTTCAAAAATTCTGGACAAATTGAAAGAAAGACTTCAGTCTAAAGCATTATATGCACAAGAAAAAATTGAAGTAAGTATCATGCTCAAATATGATGCAGTTGTAACGAAGGAAGAATTCATAGAAAGAGAATGGGAAATATTCAATGGTAATATCACAGATTTGAATGGTTTTGGTGGTTATAGTTTTTTTGCCGCATTAACAACAGACGAAATTGAACAACTGGTTCACTTAGAGGAAATAGCATCCCTTTCAACCCCGGACGATGTAGTTTCTGTATATGGTGAGCCGGATGAACATCAATCAGAGGTCTATTTGAATGGTGCGACCGAGATGACTGGAATCAAAAAGGGAAGAAGTGACTATGGCGTAACAGGTAATCGTGATGGAAAGGCGTCATATTCCAAAAATGATTCAGTTATTGCAGTAATTGATACGGGTATTGATGGTGGTCATATTGATTTGAGTGGAGGAAAAATTTTAGGTTGGAAGGACTTTGTAAATACATCCTCAACTACAGCTTATGATGATCTGGGTCACGGAACACACGTTGCCAGTATCGCAGCTGGAACGGGAGCAGGAGATCCCGGAGTAGAAACCGGAGTGGCCCCAGGAGCAGCTCTAGTAGGAATCAAGGTATGCTCTAGTAATACGAATTGTTCTACCCAGAACATACTGAATGCGATGGATTGGGTTATTGCTAATAAGGACACATATGGAATTGATATCATTAATATGAGTATAGGCAGTTCAGGCTCGGCTAATGCAAGTTTCTGCAATAAGGTGTCTAGTGCAGCAAATAATGGAATACTTACAGTAGTTGCTGCCGGGAATACATCAGGAGGATCTGACTATGGCTCACTTAATCTTTTTGCCAAATGTTCAGACGTGTTGTCCGTTGCAAATGTGGCTGACCCTTACGAAGGAGGCTGGTATCTAAATCCTTCCTCCAACCGGGGAACAGGATCGGTAGGTCCTACACTTGCAGCACCTGGAACTTCTATCCGTGCGGCTAAGGCGAACTCTACTAGCGAATATATTACCTACTCTGGAACTTCAATGGCGTCTCCTATGATTGCCGGATTAGCAGCACTTATGCTTCAAGCTAGTAATGGGAGTCTTAATTATGATTTTAAGATAGAAGATTATGGGATGTCAGGATATGATAAAGTATATGGCAATGGACTCATCCTAGGACATCAAACTATTAAAGCTGCTTCTGGTTCTTCAACAGGTTCCTTTGATAACTATCGTAATCATATTAGAGCACAGACCAATATAGCAGCGAGCAACATTAATTTATATAATATTAAGGTTAACAGCACAGACGCTTATTTCGCCAACACGTTGATTATTAATAATGAAAATGGTGCAGATTTGGATTTGTTTATATGGAAACCGGGAGTTGAGCCTATTCAGAATGGTCAACTAAGACTAGATTTGGCTATCCAAAGTAGTGCAGGAGATCTTCCTCAGGAAACGATCAGTTTTAAGCCAACTGCAACGGGTAACTACACCATAGGAGTCTTAGCTTACGATTCTGCTACCTATGCCTTGGATTGGGCGGGGCAAATATCAATTCCATGAAAGATATTATAATGAGAAATCCACAACAAAAGCCGGTCAACCCTTATGGGTGCCGGCTTTTGTCCTATGTGTAGTTTCAAGATCAGTGAGGTTATCGTACGAACCAACTGAGCGGCTGCGGCGAAGTGTCTGCGGTATCCCGAAGATCATGGACCTTGACATGATTGCCGTAGATCATGGAATCACTGCTCAATCGGTAGGAAGGGAAACTGTTCTCTGATTGCAGGCGAAGGCAAGGCTCGAAATAGATCTGCTGCTGTTTGTTGATAAGGAAAGGAAGCGAATCGGATTCAATCCGAATGTCATCACTGTCCGGCTCGTTAACGATCAGAAGCACAGCAGTACCATCACATCCGCATCCATCGGTGTCATAAAACAGCTTGAAATAGCCCGGCCGATCTCCCAGCATCGCGTTAAGTCTTGATTCTGCCAGCGGACTGACCTGAATGATCATAACGTCGTTCACACTCCTCTAATCACCTTAAGAATTCGCTTACAATCTAATATATGGAACAAAGGTGTGAAATAGAAGGGAAAGCAGGCTGAATCCGATGAAAATTATAACTTTGGTGGACCATCCGACCGAACGGTTCAATTACCTGAATATCATCGCGGAGACGCTGTGATGGTGCCTCGGAATGAAACCCATTTCATCCCGATTCCTTATCTGGTATGATAAGCAGGAATATTAGAGAAAAAGGATGGTTCCACATATGACACCGATTACCATATATGACATCGCCAAAGAAGCGAACGTATCCGTATCCACGGTCTCCCGAGTGCTGAATGATACGGCACCTGTGCGTGCAAGCACAAGAGAGAAGATCATGTCCATCATTGAAAAACACCAGTTCCAACCCAACGCGCAGGCGCGCAGTCTGATCAAGAAAGAGACGGGAACCATTGCGATCATCCTGCCAGACATTACGAATCCGTTCTTCCCGGAAGTGTTCTGGGGGGCTGAGAACGAGGCACGTGGATTGGGATATACGTTCTTCCTGTGCAATACGGCCGGGGATTACAGCCGGGAGTCCGAGTATTTGTCCATTTTGCGCGAGAAGCGGGTAGATGGCATTATTTTTCTCGGTGGACGAATCAACATGCAGGTCTGTCCGGATGATATGGCTCAGGAATTGATTGATATGGGCAAACGTATGCCAATCGTGCTGGTCAATGGCAACATTGCCAAAGGCGGATTCCATCGGGTGTACACGGATGAAGGAGCAGGAGCCGTTTTGGCTGCTGAACATTTGCTCGAACTGGGACATCGGGATATTGCTTTTGTGGGCGGTTTGAAGGAGTTGTCCACCACGATGGTTAAGGTCAAGGCCATTCAGAAAAAACTGCGTGAGCATGGACTCGAAATTCCGAAAGAGCGTCAACTGCTTGGCAGCTTCTCCATTGAAGACGGCAAACGGGAGATGTCTAAGCTGCTGGACCGTGGAAATCCTCCAACTGCGGTGATCTGTGTGAACGACTACACGGCGATTGGTGCGATTAAGGCGACCATTGAGCATGGCTTATCGATTCCGAAGGACATTTCCATTGTCGGTTTTGATGATACGCCGCTCGCCAGTGCCGTTATACCGGAACTGACGACTGTGTCCCAGAATACGTATCAGCTGGGTAAGCTGGCTGTGGACAAGCTGCATGAATTGATTAATCAAGGTAACCCGAAGAAACAGACCATTTTGCAACCAGAGCTTGTTATCCGCCAGAGTACTGGACCCGCACCAAGATAAATGGGGAATGTTTGAAAAAGAAAGCGTTGACATTCCTTCGGAGGGTGAAATATAATGAGGTCGTAAATGAAACCCCTTTCATAAACTGGAGCGGGTTTTAATTTTAAACTTTATGAAACCCATTTCATGAAACGGGTTTCAGTTGTCTGATCTTCCATTCATATTTCAAGGGGGCGCACGGTATGAGAAAAAGTTTAAAGGTCATTTCGTTAATGATGCTGGTCATGGTAATGGGTCTGACAGCCTGCAGCAAGGGTGACAGCGGTGCAGCTGGCGGCAAGGTTGATCTGAGCATGACGATCTGGGGCTCGGAGGACGAGAAGAAGATTTATCAGGAGAGACTCGACATTGTGAAGCAGACTTATCCTGATATTAATGTGAAACTGAACGTCGTTGCCGGAGACTATGACCAAAAGGTTCAGACGATGATCGCCGGAGGAACCGCACCGGACATCATGATGATTGCCGAGAACTATCAGGCGTACGCCTCCAAAAACCAAATTGTTCCGCTGGATGATATGATCCAGGCCAACAATGTGAACATGTCAGAGCGTTATTCTGACGACATCGCCAACCTGATGAAATTCGATGGTAAACAGTTCGGAATGCCTGACCGCGCAGGCGCAATGGTGCTCTTCTATAACAAGGATCTGTTCGACAAGGCTGGGGTGGAATATCCGACCAAGGAATGGACTCAGGAAGACCTGCTCGCTGCAGCTCAGAAGCTGACGGTGAAGGAGAACGGCAAAACGGTTCAATGGGGGTACTACCCAGGCAGCTGGTGGCCGCAATGGATGCAGTTGATCTACCAAAACGGTGGTTCCCTGTTCGATGAGAGCGGCAAACCTACTTTTAATACCGAGCCAGTACGTAAAGCATTGCAATTCATGAATGATTTGACCTTCACCCATGGTGTGGGACCAACACCAACCGAGATTGCCGACATGGGAAATATCGGTGCTGACCCATTGTTTGCCCAAGGCAAGATTGCCATGGAGACGACGGGATTCTGGAATATCGGTTCACTTGCCAAGGTGGAAGGTATCAATTGGGACATTTCTCCGATATGGGGAGAGACCAACGCTTTCTTCAATGGCTTCACAATTACGAACGCGTCCAAACATAAGGAAGAGGCATTCAAAATCATAGAAGCGCTGACTACACCAGAAGCACAATTACCGATGATCAAGGCTGGTCAGGATGCTCCGGCAACGAAGGCAGGTCTGTCCAGTGATGAGTTCCTGAATGCGGAATATGGCGGTAAGAAAATCAACATGGCTGCTTTCAGCGAGTCCACCATCTACGCCGAGCCGTTCAATCCGCAATGGAATGAAATGATGAAGCTCATTAACGACAAGCTGGGTGTCTACTTCAACAATAAAGCCTCACTGGATGATACCGTGACTGAAATTCAGAGCGGACTGGAAAGAATCTACAAATAGAGGTTGTTCACATGCATAAATAGCATCGACAGGGGACAGACGGAATTCGGCATGAATGAATCCGGGTTTCGTCTGCTCGCTTCGTTATGGGAGGGCTTAACGTGAGAAAAAAGGACGGGAAATGGTTTTATATCTTCATCTCGCCTTGGCTGATTGGATTCCTTGGACTTACCCTGGGTCCGATCCTGTTTTCCATCTACATGAGCTTCACCAATTGGGATCTGTTCCAGTCTCCTGAATTCATCGGTATAGACAATTACAAAAACCTGTTGACCGATGACCCGATCTTCTGGAAATCCGTAGGCAATACCTTCTTCTACGCATTAATATCGATTCCGCTGGGCATGTCCATCTCGCTCTGGATTGCGTATTACCTCAACAAAAAAATCAAAGGTATCACCTTCTTCCGCATCCTGTTCTATCTGCCATCTGTGGTTCCGGTAGTTGCAAGCTCACTGCTCTTTATCCATCTGCTAGCTCCAACGGAAGGCTTGATCAACCAGGCACTTGCCATCTTCGGCATTCAAGGTCCTGCCTGGCTGCTTGATCCGAACTGGGTTAAACCAGCCTTGATCCTCATGTCGCTATGGGGCGTCGGGGGTGGCGTGGTACTACTGCTGGCGGGTATGAAAGGTATTCCTCAGGAGCTGTACGAGGCCGCCGCCATTGATGGGGCGAAGAGCTCGCAATCGTTCTTCCACATTACATTTCCAATGCTGACTCCCGTCATCTTCTTCAATCTCGTCACCGGGATGATCGGGGCGCTCCAGACGTTCGCACAGGTATTCATCGTTACAGCGGGTGGACCGGATAATGCCAGCCAGATGGTTGTTCCTTACCTGTTCCAAAATGCGTTCCAGTTCTACAAAATGGGATATGCATCGGCCATTGCCTGGGTTCTGTTCATCATCATCATGGCGTTGACCCTGGTTGTGTTCCGTTCGTCGGCGCTATGGGTGCATTACGAGGAGGGAAAAGCAAATGAGTAATCCATCCACTGTGGAGAAAACGATATCTTACATTTTTCTGATTCTGGTCGGGGTGCTGCTTGCTTCCCCTTTCCTGTACATGATCTCCATCGCACTGGCGAGTGACGCTACAACCGTAAAATCAGCCTTTACCTTCATACCGCTCGAATTCCAATGGTCCAATTTCTACACGATCTTCACGAATAATAATCTGGGTACTTATCTGAAAAATTCAGTCATTATTACTGTCATTACCATTATCGGATCGGTGTTGTCAGCATCGGTCGTATCTTACGGCTTCGCTCGGATCAAGGCGAGAGGCAGTCGGTTCCTGTTCATTGTACTGCTTAGTACGATGATGATTCCGGGTGAGGTGACAATGGTGCCGCAGTTTATCATCTTCCGTCATCTGGACTGGATCAATACATTCTATCCACTGATTGTGCCAAGTTTTTTCGCGGGAGCCTTCAACGTATTTCTCATTCGGCAGTTCGTCATGAGTATTCCGAAGTCGCTTGATGAAGCTGCCATGATCGACGGCATGGGACATCCGGGAATCTACTGGAAGATCATTATGCCGCTCACCTATCCGATACTTGCCGCCATCGCCATTTTCTCGTTTTCCTATAACTGGGGGAACTTCATGGGGCCGCTCATTTACATCAATGATCCGGAGAAAATGCCACTGGCGCTCGGTGTTCAGCTTCTGACTACGGTCGGTGGCGGACAGATGCCGCCATGGAACCTCGTTATGATTGCTTCCCTGTTCCTGACCATTCCGATGGTGTTGGTATATCTGTTCGGACAGCGTTATGTCTATGAAGCGAATATCAGTGGTGGCAGCAGCGGGATCAAGTAACGGGAGGTGAACGCAGTGTTGAAGCCAGTTGTGAAGACCAAGAACCGTCTACATCGCACATCGGTAAAGGGCTGCATGAATTATGAATAACAACAAGGATCATTTCAACCATGACAACAATGACAACAATCATCACAAGCAGCGCAGGTGGCGCAGCCGGAGCTACATCCTGATGGGTGTGGCCCTGGCCGCGCTGCTCGTGGGAGGAGGAATTATCATCAATCATTTTGCCAATGAATCATCCAAAACACTTGCATTCCAAGGTGAGCCGGTACATCTGAAGCTGGAGCAATCCTATGATCATTTTGAAGGCTGGGGCACGTCGCTCGCGTGGTGGGCCAACGATCTTGGAGGGTGGAAGGATCAAGCAAAGGTCAGTGAAGTCATGGATCTGGTGTTTGATGCTCAGAAAGGACTAGGCCTGAACATTGTTCGCTACAATATTGGTGGTGAGGAGAACCCCGACATGAAGGCGCTTCGGCCCGGAGGAGATGTTCCCGGCTTCCAGCCTGAACCCGGCGTGTGGGACTGGGAGGCAGATGCAGGACAGCGAGCTGTATTACAGGGCTCTCTGGAACGTGGGGTCAACATTGCTGAAGCGTTCTCCAATTCACCCCCTTACTGGATGACGATCAGCGGCTCGGTCACGGGTGCTGTAGATGGCAGCAACAATCTGCGAGAGGATCATTACGACGCGTTTGCCGATTATCTGACCGAAGTAGTGAAGCATTATCGCGATGAGTGGGGCATTACGTTCCGTACACTTGACCCACTTAATGAACCTTCCTCTGATTGGTGGAAGAAAGGCAACATGCAGGAAGGCAGTCATTTTACCAATGAGAAACAGGCCGAGATTATCAAGAAGGTTGCGGCATCGCTCAAAAGTAAAGGGCTGGATGGTACGGTCATCAGTGCTGCGGACGATAATAGCATTGACGAGACGGTGCACAATTTCAGCCTCTATGATCAGGATACGCTCGATGTGATCGACCAGATTAACACCCACTCCTATAATGGTAGCAAAATGGAAGAGCTTCGCACGTTAGCCGAGCGATATGGCAAGAAACTGTGGATGTCCGAGTATGGGACAGGTGGCAGTGAACCGCATAATCATGAAGATATGACTTCCGTGCAGGAGCTCGCGGAGCGCATCATGTTCGATCTGAAAATCATGCAGCCTTCTGCCTGGGTGTATTGGCAGGCCGTTGAAGATGAAGGTGCCAACAATAACTGGGGCTTCATTCATGCGAATTTTAATGGAGAAGAGCAGTACGAGATGACCAAACAGTATTATGGCATGGCCCAGTTTACGAAGTTCATCCGTCCAGGCGCAACGATTATTCCAACAGATGATGGGCGAACACTGGCTGCCTATGATGCAGCTAATCAAAGACTGGTACTGGTTATTCGCAATGAGTTATCTGCCGGAACTACAGCATTTGAACTGGAGGCGTTTGACCACAGCAGTACTTTTACAGCACAGGTTTATCAGACGTCGCCGGATCGCAATATGGAGCAGCTTGAAGATGTTCCGGTGTATGCCAATGGATTGGAAGTATCGACTGCGGACAATTCCATCACCACCATAGTATTGGAAGGTGTAACGTTGCAGGCGAACTGAGGGCCTGTTGAAATCGGAATCAAAAAAATCTGGGGATAACAGCGATTGGAAGGTTGTTCTGTCATCGCAGCGATGAACTCAAACACAGAGAAGGAGGGCTTATCTTTGACAGAGAAAACATCCCTTTTGCTTCAGGAGCAGGAGAAGAATACACAGACGAGGGCTGAGCACGGCGTTCGTTCTGAACTGACTTACGATCAGCGCAGCTTCATCATGAATGGAGAGCGAGTATTTCTGAACAGTGCCACCATTCATTATTTCCGTATGCCAAGGGAGGAATGGCGGGAGGTTCTAATGAAGGCAAAGCTGGCTGGCATGAATTGCATTGATACCTATTTTGCCTGGAACGTGCATGAGCCGGAGGAAGGGCAATGGTCGTTTGAAGGAGACAATGATTGTGGAGCCTTTCTGGACCTGTGTGCAGAGTTGGGTATGTACGTTATCGCGAGGCCAGGTCCGTTTATTTGCGCAGAATGGGATTTCGGCGGCTTCCCGTATTGGCTGGAAACGAAGCAGGGAATCAAGTTCCGACAAAATAATGAAGCTTATCTGCATTTTGTAGAGCTGTATTTTGACCGGATCATTCCAATCATTCGTGAGCGCCAGCTATCTGCCGGAGGCACTGTTATTCTTGTACAGGTCGAGAACGAATACGGGTATCTGATGGATGATGCAGCAGCAAGTGCCCATATGAACCATCTTCGGGACAGCCTGCTTCAGCGAGGGATCGACGTTCCGCTTATCACCTGTGTAGGTGGTGCGGAGGGCACGATTGAAGGGGCCAACTTCTGGTCAGGGGCTGACGGGCATTATGCGAAGCTTCGGGAGAAGCAGCCGGATACACCGAAGCTCGTTACGGAATTTTGGACGGGATGGTTTGAGAATTGGGGTGGCCCTTCTGCCATTCAGAAGACGGCGTCACTGTTTGAGAAACGTATGATGGAAATTCTTCGCACCGGTTATACCGGAATCAGTCATTACATGTTCTACGGCGGAACCAACTTTGGCGGATACGGTGGCAGAACCGTGGGCAGCAGCGATATTTTCATGATTACCTCCTACGATTATGATGCGCCGCTTAACGAGTACGGGCGGGCAACGGCCAAGTATGCTGTATCGAAGACGTTATCCTATTTTGTCCATGCATTTGGCGCATTGCTGATGGAGACGGAGGAAGTACCATCAGAGCAGATCAAGGTACGTCATCCACAAGGCATCTCTGTACGAGGCAGATCTAAAGGCAGCGAGAAGATATGGTTCTTGGAGAGTCACAAGGATGAGCGGGAGACGTTTCACGTCACGCTGGAGGAAGGCCGGACACTTCCCGTTGCCCTGAACCCGGGACAGATTATTCCGGTACTGGACAGGGTAGAGATTGCCGAGAATGTATACCTGACAGGTAGCGCGATGATTACGGGCAATGAAGTGGTAAATGGAGAATTGACCCTGTTCATTGTTGCGGAGTCGGGACAGCGTTCGGTTGTTGAACTGGAGACGAACGTCTTGAATGTACAAGGCAGCAGCATGCAAGTACGGGTTGAACGTGATCCGTTAAATGGAGCCTATCGCTTCGAACTGGTACATTTCCGTGAACCAGGCATCATTCATCTGGAGGCGAGTGGTGTCCCTATTCGGTTCGTGGTTCTGGACAAAGAAACGATGGATCGCACATGGAGAATCGATGGAAAGGGAGGGCCGTATCAGCTGCGTTACGCAATCGGATTCGATGATCTAGATGTCTCCCTATCCGGGCAGGTCACAGGTATGATCTCTGATCCGAATCGGAATATGTTGCTTCTCGGCAGCTGGGCGGATGGTGAGCGGTCGTTGACTGGACGTGAGTTCGTATACGGAGAAGCAAACGATTCACAGGGCGGTATAGAGAATGAACATGTTCAGAAGTCATCCGCAGCAATTCAGCATGATCTGTTCACCACGCTGCCTATGCCACCGAAACTGTCGGATTCCCCAGAGTTGTCTCGTGTGACATTAACAGCGGAACAGCGTACTTCGAGTGGTCAACCAGAGCATTTTTCCCAGTACGGACAGGATTTCGGGTATCTGTTATACGAGTGCGATTTCGACCGTTCGGTGGATGGAATCACCACCCTTATTCTGCCGGATCTCCAGGACACGGCCAGAATATATGTCAATCGTGTGGAACAGGCATTGGTTCGTCAAGTTGGTGCAGCGGGTGTTCAGGTGCAGACGACGAAAGGAAAGAATACACTTCAGGTGCTGGTACAGCATATGGGCAGGCTGAATTTTTCTCCATATTTGGGTGAAAGCAAAGGTCTGACAGGATCTGTGTACATCGGTGGTTCCGCTCAGGACATACGCCGGAATTGGCATGCGGAGCATGGGGTGGTGCATCTCGATGAAGTGAATCATCTTGAGGAGGCCCCGCTTCTGAGCAGAAGCTTTACGCTGGATGGCATGAACCGTGCGATTCTCGTTGGAGCGGTGAGCCAGGGATTGCGCATGAATGGCATGGATGTGCCAATGGAAGGGTATCAGGACTGGTTTTCGTTCAACACGTTGGATCTTTCCCTTTACTTGCGGCCTGGAGAGATCAATACACTGGAGATGCCTTATAGCAGAACGCCGCTGAACCGGCTGGAACTGATCCTGTACCGGAGTGAAGATGAGCTGCAGGATTGGCGCATGGCAGGTACGGATGCTTTGCTTCCACGACAATGGGGATTATATGAGCCACCGAACAATTCAGGTCATCTCCATACCTATCGGCAGGATGCGGATTATAGTGGCAATTGGAATGCCATCTCTGTGGGAAATGATTCGTACGGTCAACCCGTCTGGTACCGGTGGCGCTTCTCCAAGTCAGCTGTGCCGGAACACTTCCGAGTGAACCTGATGCTTCGTCTTACCGGGATGAGCAAGGGAACACTTCATCTGAACGGGCACCATCTGGGCCGTTATTGGCAGATCGGTCCGCAAGAGGATTACAAAATTCCGGTATCCTGGCTGCAGGATGAGAATGAATTGCTGTTATTTGATGAGGAAGGCCGAACGCCAGAACGGGTGCGTTTCTTGTATGATAACCTGTCCCAGTATCCATGGGTTGTGGTCGAATAGTTCGCCTTTAATTGTACCTGTATAATGGAAAATAGTTTGTTCTGATCAGTCGTGTCCTGTTCTAGCTCGTCGTATTTGTTCTCCTTGTGGAGGCTGCTCGGTTGATTGAATCTATAGCTTCTGAACCTCCGGGCAGCTCTTGCACGGGGAATGGACGACGAGGATAGCTTGTATCGTTTGTTGAAACCGTTTACATAACGAAGGTGTTATATGGCTACGTGATCTGTGAGAGGGGTGATGTTTGGCAAAAAGGTATGCCTGTCACACATTTTGGATAAGGAGATGACCCATGTACACAAGGAAAAGATGGAGCACAAGATTATTCAAAACTTGTAAGTCTGGCATGATCATGCTGCTTGGAGCATTGCTTCTCTTCATCACGTTGTTCCCGAATACAGCCAGAGCAGCAACAAGTGTTTACACGATTTCGGCTTTTACCAATACGAGCGAATCCAATTTGTATATCTACGAATCCTACAATGCGACTAATTACGGTTTGCTTAAAGGGCCTGCCTATACACCCCCGGCCAATCTGATCCGTGATCCCAGCATCATGAAGCATACGGATGGGCTGTATTATGTCGTTTATACCACGAACTGGTCAGGCAATACGATCGGCATCGCATCCAGTACAGATAAGGTGAATTGGACGTTTGTCCGCAATATTACCCTATCTGCACCCACCACGATTGCACATACCTGGGCACCGGAATGGTTCAAAGACAGCAACGGCAGTCTGAACATCATCGTGTCCATCTCCCCAGGCAACTATGAAAACTTCAAACCTTATGTCATCACGGCGACCAATTCAACCCTGTCTTCCACAACATGGTCTGCTGCCACAGAGCTTGCAGGCATTGCACCCAACTACATCGATACCTTCATCGTCAAGACCGGCTCAACCTATCACGCTTTCACCAAGAATGAGACCACCAAGTATATCGAATATGCTACAGCTGCTTCCCTCACCGGACCTTACACGTTCAAAGGGACAGGGGATTGGGCAGGCTGGGGCTCCTGGGTAGAGGGACCTGCGCTTGTCCAGCTGGATAACGGTTCCTGGCGAATCTATTTTGATGGTTACTCTGCACAAAAATATTATTACAGCGACTCTGCCGACGGGTTTCAGACCTGGAGTGCAAAGCAGGAGCTTGCCGGTCTGACTGGACTCGTCCGGCATATGACCGTCCTGAAAGAAACCGGACAGCCTGGCGATATCCGCAAGCTGGAGTCCTATAATGTGCCAGGCAGCTTCATTCGCCATTACAACTATGTGGCCCGAATCGATGCCAGTGTCAGTCCCGCAGAGGACGCACAGTTCCGAATCGTGCCCGGTCTGTCGAATAACGCAGGAATTTCGTTTGAGGCCATGAATTATCCGGGTTATTATCTGCGCAACAATAACGGTGCAATCGTGCTGGTGAAAAATGACGGCAGCGCAGCCTTCCGCAATGATGCCACGTTCAAACGAGTGAGTGGACTCGCAAACGCCAGCTGGACATCTTTCGCTTCTTTCAGCAACCCGAATTTGTATCTTAGACATTACAATAATGTGCTGAAATTGGAAGCTGTCGTTACCGCACTCGATAAGTCAGACGCGACCTTCCGAGAGGTTGCACCATAATTGGTGTTCGTGTTTAAGGAGATATAAATAAGTTAAACTTTTTACACTATTTACACGATAACGGAGAGGTCAGAAATAACTTGAAGAAGCGAAGCGTGCGCCTAAAAGCTTTCTAAAAGAAAGCTGCATCGGAAGCGTAGGCCCCAGATTTTTTAATATTATTTAAAAGGGAAAATCCGGGGAAAGTTGTTCTGACATCGGAGTGCAAGTGTAAATTCATAAGGAGTGAATCGAATGAACTGGTTGAAACGATTGGGCACCCTGCTGCTGGCAGGAGGGTTGCTGACAGGCAGTCTGGGTCTTGGCTCAGAAGTTTCCGCTGCGGGTTCTTATACAGCCACCGCTGATCCCTCGAAGCAATATCAGACCATCGAAGGTTGGGGAACGTCCCTTGCCTGGTGGGGGAAAGTGGTCGGAGAGTACTCCAACCGGGATGAATATGTGGAAAAGATGTTTAGCCCAACAACCGGACTAGGTCTAAACGTCCTGCGTTACAACATTGGAGGCGGCGATAATCCTTCATCGAATATTCTGGAATATCGCAAAGCCGTGCCGGGATATCAGCCTTCCCCGGGTGTGTATGACTGGAATGCAGATGCCAATCAGCGTTATATGCTCCAAGCCGCCAAATCATATGGAGTCAACGTCTTTGAAGCCTTTGCGAACTCGGCACCTTACTGGATGACCATTAGTGGAAATGTGTCCGGTGCCGCGAATGGTGGCAACAATCTCAAGCCTGATTACTATGATGATTTTGCTGATTATCTCACAGAGGTCGTGAAGCATTTCAGAGATAACTGGGGCATCACGTTCGACACCGTAACGCCGCTCAATGAACCCATCTCCACTTGGTGGAAGCAGGGCAACGATCAGGAGGGCATGCACTTTGATCGGGCAGACCAGAACACGATTCTGAGTCAGCTGCAAGCCTCGCTCAATGCAAAGGGATTATCCACAAAGCTGAGCGCGCCAGAAGAATACAGTCTGGATGACACAACCACTTCCTTCAACAGTTACAGCAGTGCAGTGAAGTCTGCGATCAGTCAGATTAACACACATACCTATGGCGGAAGCAACCGTGCATCGTTGCGGAATACAGCGACTTCTGCGGGGAAACATCTCTGGACCTCAGAATATGGAGACGGAGATGCCAGCGGACTAACGATGTCACGCACGATCCTTAAGGATATACGCAACATGGGGGCGAGTGCATGGGTGTACTGGCAGGCCGTAGATAGTGCGGATGGCTGGGGATTTTTCAAAAACGTACTGAATAACACGCAAACGACCAGCTACACCGTGAATCAGAAATATTATGTCATGGGCAACTACAGCAAGTTTATTCGTCCTGGATTCAAGATCATTGGTATGAGTGATGCCAATACACTTGCCGCCTATGATGCTGCTTCAGGTAAAGTGGTGCTGGTGACTACCAATTCGGATTCGAGTGATACAACGGTGACGTATGATTTGAGTCAGTTTACAAGTGTTGGATCGTCGGCTCAAGTGCACCGGACATCCTCTACGGAGAAGTTGCAGCAATTGACCAACATCAACCTTCAGAATAAAAAGTTTACAGCGACCGCCAAAGCGGGCTCGGTTACGACCTATGTCATATCCGGCGCGACGTATAATGGCAGCACAGGATATGAATCCGGGGCGATCTATAAGCTGATCAATCGGAACAGTGGTCTCGCTCTGGATGTGAATGGGGCTTCCACTGCCGGGGGTGCAACGATCATCCAGTGGAACGACAATGGCGCGGCCAACCAACAATGGAAGCTGGAGTCTGCGGGCAACGGTTATTATAAAATCCGTAACGTAGGCAGTGGTCTGCTGCTGGACGTGAATCAGAGCTCTACTCAAGGAGGCGCAGCCTTGATTCAGTGGCAGGATAACGGGGGCAACAATCAACAGTGGTTACCGGTGGATGTCGGAGGATATCTTGTGCTCGTGAATCGCAATAGCGGCTTAACCGTTGATATCAACCAGAGCTCCACAACCGCCGGTGCCTCGACCATTCAATGGGAAGACAATGGCGGGGCTAATCAGCAATGGAGCCTGGTCAAAGTGAATTAGAAATGACTGTGCGGCCTGTTTATTTGGATTAGACTTGGTTCATGGTACTCCTTTCTTGAAACATGGCGCGCTATACCACATGGCACGGTTCAAGAAAGGAGATCACCCTGAAATATGCTACCAAATCGGGAAAGGGCAAATCGGCCGATATCCTGATCCGTATGTCCTGTTTGCACCAAGTCAGACAATAGTTTGCCCACTGCACTTGCAAATTTGAAGCCATGACCGGAAAATCCGCCTGCCAGCCATACATGGTTATGGGCAGGGTGACGGTCGATAATAAAATCTTCATCCGGTGTGAACTCGTATTTGCATACCGCACCACGCTTCAGCCTTCCGGCTGCCAGTGGCATCCGAAGTTCAAGCAATCTTCGCAGATCACCCTCATCCGTCTCATCAGAGCCAAATGGAGCCAGTGTACTCCCTGGTGTCCACTCCCGCCCCGTATCGTGACGTCCAATCTTCAGACCCGACCCGTCAATGCTCGGAAATCCATAATATCCGCCTTCTTTTCCAGCCAGCGTGAAACCGGGAAAGTGATCCTCGGCGAACAATGCCTCCGGTGCATCGAACCATCCCACGGTTTTGCGTACAGCTCGAATGGGAAGGTTCACGAACGGTTTCAGCGTCTGAAACCATGCTCCGGCACTGAGAATGACCTGGTTCGCATAATACGTTTCGCCAGCAGATGTGATGACTCCAACAGAATCTGCGCTGCACTCGATATGTTCCACACGTGTATGCGTTAAGAGAGTGGCACCCGATGCTTCGGCTGCCTGACGGAAGGCAAGCACGCAGCGTTCACTGAACAAATATCCTGCATCAGGCTCATACATTCCCTCGTAATGTTCAGGGACTTCAATGCCTGGCCACCGTTTCATAATCTCGGTTGCGCGCAAGGTTTCATACCGAATCCCCGCATCGTCAGCATGGGTTAAACGATTGTGAAAAGAATGAATGTCCGGGTCAACTACATTCAAGACACCCGAACGTACAAGCAATTTGGCCCCGGTAGTATCCTCCAGTTCTTCCCACAGTTCCTGCGCCAGAAGTGCCATCGCTATATAGTCAGGTCCCCCGCTGTACACATGGCGAATAAGCCGTGGTTCTCCGTGATGGCTGCCTTCCGAATGGGGAGGATCAAAGGCATCAATCAGCAACGTTTTTAATCCACTGCGCGCAAGATAATAACCTGCACTCATGCCCATCGATCCGGCTCCAACGATAATGACATCATAGGAATGTGATATAACCATCCCTCCCTCCGCTTATTTTTCACAGACCAATCTTATACAGGATAATCTAGTCTTCAAATCTACAGCAGTCAATAGAACAGGTTATAGAGAAAGCCGATACGACAATAGAAAATTTTGATTAAGGATAAAGTTGTATGTGTATCAAAATAGTGGTAGAGTTTTGAACTAAACATTCCGACCTGATTAGTCGGTATTCCAGATCTCTGTATATTCAGATGAAGAGCAAGGAAGGTGAAGTCAACGTCAACGAATCCAACACAAACGTCTGGTTTTCCCAGTCAAACCTATGCCGAAATTGTACTTGAACCCGCCTATAATCAGGCCACACAGCATCTGCTGAACCCCATGATGGCCGTAAACAAAGCACATCTGATTATGCTCCGTGAACAACACATCATTTCGGAGCAAGAGGCGTGCCACATCGCTTCCGCTATACAAAGTCTGGATGTAGATGGGCTCCGAACGAGTCAGTATTCCTCCCACGTTGAAGATTTGTTCTACCAAGTCGAAGCTGAACTAGAGAAGCTTGGCGGACCCTCTGTCGGAAATCTGCATTTAGCTAGAAGCAGAAATGATATGGGAATCGCCATGTATCGTATGGTGCTGAGGGAGAATCTGAACTTAACGATTTCCTCAGGGCTGTCATTACACCGAAGCCTAAGAGAGTTTGCATTACGTCATATCGATACCCTCATGATTGCTCACACGCACACCCAACAAGCCCAGCCGACAACACTTGCCCACTACATCTGTGCCGTTAGCGATTCCCTTGAACGGGATCTTAATCGGTTGAGATCAGCCTATACAGGCTGCAATCGCAGCAGTCTTGGTGCGGCTGCTCTCACCACTTCTGGATTTCCAGTCTGTCGAGACCGGACCGCAGAACTGCTCGGCTTTGATGGCATGATTGAGAATGCCTATGATGCCGTCAGCGGTGTGGATTATGCAGGTGAAGCCGCCTCTGTAGCCCAACTGGCAGCTATCAATCTGGGACGTTTTGTTCAGGATCTGCTGTTATGGTGCACACAGGAATATGGTGCATTAATTGTAGCTGCCCCTTACGTTCAGATTAGTTCCATCATGCCGCAAAAACGGAATCCGGTATCGATTGAACACGCCCGTTCACTCCTTTCAAGTGCCAAAGGGGATGCAGCAACTGCGCTTAACATGATGCATAACACGCCCTTTGGCGACATTGTAGATACCGAAGATGATATGCAGCCCTATGTATGGAGAAGTCTGAATACACTTGAATCCGTATATCGCTTGCTGTCCGAAGTGATGGATACCCTTAAGGTCAATGTGTCATTGCTGCGGGAACGGGCAGAGCATAGCTTCGCTACGGTTACCGAACTTGCAGATACGCTGGTCCGCACAGAAGGATTATCGTTTAGACAAGCTCATTCCATCGTGAGCCGCATTGTAACACAGCTGACGGAATCCGGTATTTCCATTTCGGGATTGAACTGGGAGGTTGTGAACACAGCGGTGCAGGAAATTGCCGCCAAGCCGCTTGCCCTAACCTTTGAGCAATTAGAGGAAGCAATATCCCCTGAGCATTTTGTACACATTCGGCATGTGCGTGGTGGACCGAATCCGGAAGAAGTGGCAAGAGCATTGGAGGCTCAAGCGCTCCGTCTTGACACACAGGAACAATGGAATCTTGGCACCACCAATAAACTCCGTTCCGTAGATGCGAATCTGGATTTAATTCTAAACGGCTGGCTTAACCAAACCTAAACGGAAGGAGCAAAACAATGTTCTCCAATCCCGACTTTCGAGTTTTTGATATCCATGCCCACCTGCCCTATAAACTTTTGCTTTCCTCATATAAAAACCATGAATTGGTGACGCGATATGGCAAGGAACGAAGTGAGCGAATGCGACTAACCTGGGACTTCCCGGCGGTGGAGGAGCAGGGAGAGGAAGCAGCACGGCCGTTAATCGAACGGTGGGTAGATGAATTGGACAAATACAATATTGCTGGACTTAACTTTCTGACGGCTCTGGATAATGACAATCTGGCTGAACAAATATCCATATACCCGGATCGGTTTACCGGCTTCGCTTATCATTCCATTGAAAATGAAGATGCATCCACCGAGTTGCGTCGGGCGGTTGATGAGCTCGGGTTGCGAGGATACAAGCTATTTGGTCCTCTCACCCAGATTCCCTTTGACTCCCCTTCGCTCGATCCGGTGTGGACATTTCTTGCAGAGCGGCGTCTGCCTGTGCTGATTCATTTTGGCATGCTTGGTCATGCCGGAGGCATCGTTCATCATCCCAACATCAATCCGCTTGCCATCTTTAACACGGCCCGTGCCTATCCGGATATTCCGTTCATCATCCCTCATTTTGGCGCAGGGTACTTCCAGGAACTGCTCCATCTAAGCTGGAGCTGCCCTAACGTCTACATCGACACATCGGGTTCCAATCAGTGGGTACGCTGGATGCCCTATGAGCTGAACCTGGAGACGTTATTCCGCAAAACCTACGAACTGTTGGGTCCGGAGCGAATCATCTTTGGAACGGATGCGAGCGGATTTCCGCGTGGTTATCCTTATCGTTATTTGCAGGATCAGGTGCGTGTATGCCGTGAACTTCGCTTCCCTGAAGCGGACATTGAACTCATCTTCGGAAATAACGCAAGACATCTGTTGAAGCTGCCTGTTGATAAAGCCGTTGGTTCCACCAACGCGTAAGTCAAGGAGATAGAGAACGGGTTATAACACTTTTGTTGGAAAAAGAGGGGAGAGTGGCTTCACTTGACGGAATCCGGTTATTTTTCATTCAGGCCAAGCAAGACCCTGCAATTTTTGATTGCAGGTTTACTCTTATTGAGCATAACAGCTTGTTCAGCCAAGCCATCCGAAGAGTCTGGTTCAGCAGCTGTAACAGCTTCGAGTGTTCAGACGGAGAAGGAGCCCATCACGATTGAGTACTGGCAGTACGAATTTCCAGCCAAGGTTGAACTGATCAATACCTTAATCCAGGAATTTGAGACTGAACATCCTAACATCAAAGTCAAACAAACCAATTTTCCATACGACCAGTACAATCAAAAGGTTGCTACACTTGTTCCCGCCGGAAAAGGACCGGATGTCATCAATCTGTATTACGGCTGGCTGCCAAAATATGTGCAATCCGGTTATTTACAGCCGCTGCCTGAAAGCAGCTTTCCGGGCATCGCCGAGGCATTTTTCCCTTTTGTGGATACAGCCAAATTAAATGGAAGCTATTATGCTCTGCCTACAGGCGTGAGAACGCTGGGGTTGTTTTATAACAAGGACTTGTTCACCAAGGCTGGACTTGATCCCGAGAAACCGCCGACGACTTGGGAAGAGCTTGTCTCGGATGCCAAGGCATTAACGGAAACGGACAAAAACGGCCAGTTGGTGACAGAGGGTTTCGCGTGGGAACCGGGTTCCCAACTTCATCACTGGTTCCGAGATGGATTGTTATATCAAGCGGGAGGCAAGGATACAAGCGAGGATCGTCGGAAAATCCTGTGGAATGATACCCCCGCAGGGCTTGAAGCATTCAAGTATCTGGTTGATTTTGCAACCGTGCATAAGGTAGGAATTAACGGCTTTTACACCGATGATGCCAATGCATTCAAAACCGGCCATGCCGCAATTAACGTGGATGGTTCATATCGATTGGGATCTATCAAAAAAGACGCTCCCGATTTGAATTTTGCTGTCGCCCCGCTGCCAGGTTATAAAGGAAAATCCACACAGGCTTCATTCTGGGCTAATGCGATTCCAGCCAATGTTACCGGAGAGAAGTTGGAAGCAGCTACGGCCTTTTTACAGTTTTTGATCAGCAAGGGTGTTCAGGAACAATGGGTGGAGAAGGTCGGTGAACTTCCCGCACAGAAAGAAGTGGCTCTTCAGGATAAGTATGTGAATGACCCGCTGCTTGGCCCTTTTATCTCTCAACTGAACGATGCTAACGCCCACTTTTTCATTGATGAGACGCAGGAGCGTACGTTGTTTGTGAACGCTGTGGATGAGGTGCTTCTTAATCATGTGCCGGAAGAACAGGCCTTCAATGATCTGGTGGCCAAAACCCAGAAGCTCTATGACGACTACTGGGCGAAACAGGATAAGAAAAAATAAGTTCTCATTCAAGGAGGCTGTGCAGCTATGAGGACTACCGGGGTGATTCCTTCGCGGCCGAAACGGCGTTTATGGTTCGGATCGGGAATAGGAAGACTCAATTACAGACATAAACAGCGGTTATTCATTTATGGCGGTTTGTTGATTCCGCTGCTCTATTTTGTAGTCATCCGTATCTTACCGATTCTGTATTCCTTTAACGTAAGCTTTCGCGAATGGGGCATGCTGTCACCGGATAAACCCTTTGTGGGCTTTGATAATTATGCGACGTTGCTAAGTGACTCTCTATTTCTCAAGTCGCTGGTGAACACAGGAATCTACGTCGTTGTTGGTGTACCTGCACAGTTGATTGCCGGATTAATCGTGGCTCTTCTTCTCCAGCAAGTGGTGAAGCTGCGCGGATTGTTCAGGACGGCCTACTTTATCCCGTATGTTACCAGTGTAGTGGCGGTAAGTTGGATATTCCGGTGGCTGCTGATGAAGAACGGGATTGTAAATACTCTATTTATAGAGTTGGGTCTTGGGCCGCAATCATTCCTGTATTCGCCCTCACAGGCCATCTTCTGGATTATTGCGGTGATGGTATGGCAAAATATCGGATTTCAGATGCTCATTTTCCTGGCGGGTCTGCAAAACATCCCCAAATTGTATTATGAAGCGGCTGCCATAGACGGAGCCACGGGTTGGCAGCGCTTTGTGCATATTACAATCCCTCTGTTGAACCCGGTTATGCTCCTCTCCGTCGTCATGGCAAGCATTGGGTTCCTGCAATCCTTTACCCAGGTGCTGAATATGACAGGAGGCGGGCCGTTGGACTCCACCATATCTGTTGTGCTTCATATATACAATTTGGCTTTTAAGAGTTTTGATATGGGTCTGGCCTCGGCAGCCACCGTCATTCTGTTTGTCATCATATTCATGCTGACTCTGGTTCAGCTTAAAGTGCTGGGCAGCCGTTTTCAACAGGAGTAAAAGGAAAGGAGGGTGCTTTTCAAGCATGAGCAGATCTGCCGCATGGGCCGATACCCGAACAACACTCCGCTGGAAACGTTCCGGGTCACTGATCAGTTATGGTTTACTTACCCTCGGACTTGGGTTGATGGTGTTTCCGTTTCTATGGATGATATCGACGTCGTTCAAGACGCTGGATGAAATCTACTCTCTAAGCCTCATCCCTTCCAGAGTCACATGGGATAATTATGCGGCCATTTTTCAGGGAACCCCATTTCCCCGCTGGATGTTGAACAGCTTATATGTAGCCGTCATTGCCACGGTGAGTGTCTGCGTGTTTGATTCCATTACGGGATACATTTTGGCTAAATTTACGTTCTGGGGGAAACAGGTTATCTTTGTACTCATTCTGAGTACATTAATGGTGCCGACTGAAATGCTGATTATTCCATGGTATCTTGTATCCAGTAGTTTCAACGGCATGGACACATACTGGGGGATTTTGTTTCCAGGTTTAATATCCGGGTTTGGCATTTTTCTAATGAAGCAATTCATGGAATCCCTTCCTTCGGAATTACTGGACGCGGCACGAATTGATGGCATGGGAGAATGGGGCATTTTCCTTCGGATCGCTGTTCCGCTGGTAAGGCCAGCGTTTGCCACCCTCTGCATTCTGACATTCCTGGGCAGTTGGAATTCATTCATCTGGCCGCTCATTATTACGCAGAGTGAGGAGATGTTCACGATTCCTGTCGGAATGGCTTTCTTCTCCAGCGAGGCCAAGGACAGCAGCAACTGGGTACAGATTATGACTGGAGCAACACTTTCGGTTCTGCCATTGATCGTTCTCTTTCTGTGCTTTCAGAAGCAGATCATTCGTGGCATTGCTACAACGGGTCTCAAATAGCTCAAATAGCAAAAGCATCAGACATTTCTTTTAAACAATACAAAACACTACAGACCAAAACAAAGCCGGTTACCCGTCAGTGAACTGCACCCCATTTGTTAGACACGACTAACAATGGAGGTGCAGTTTTTTTGCCTAAATTCAGTTTTGATGAGAAATTGAAAGCCATGCATGCAATGAAGCGGTGCATTTTCCATATGGAAATGGGTGATTCGTCCATGGAAGGCCGGACCGACCTTGGATATAATCGGAGACTAAAGCCGCAGCAACCAGGAGGAATACTTCATTGAAACAAGTGATGAGACATGACGGAACAGAACCGGAGGTAACGTTGCCGGGAACTGCCTATTACCACATGCGTGCAGAACAGACCAAAAGAGATTACGAGATCAAAGTTTGGGTGCCGGAGAGCGCCCCGCCAGCTTCCGGATATCCCGTGATCTATCTGCTGGATGCCAATGCGGTGTTTGGTACGATGGTTGAGGCCATGCGTGTACAATCTTTACGCCCGGAGAAGACCGGGGTTGTGCCAGCAGTTATTGTTGGTGTGGGGTATACTGCCAGAGAACCCTTTCCGCCGGACAGACACTATGATTTTATGATGCCGGTTCCCAAAGAAGAATTACACCGGAGACCGGATGGAGCAACTTGGCCGGAGCATGGCGGCGCTGAAGCATTCACCCTGTTTATCGAGGAACAATTGAAGCCAGATATTGAACGACGCTATGCCATTGACCGGAGCAGACAATCCGTTGTGGGGCACTCGCTGGGCGGATTATTTGTTTTGCAGTTGTTACTGGAACGTCCGGGAACATACCGAAATTACATTGCAGGTAGTCCGTCTCTTCATTGGAACTCAGCCTGGATCGCCCGGCAGCAAGAGACGTTTGCTTCTCGCATGCAAGATAACCGTACGGAAATTCATGTTTTACTTGCAGCAGGAGAACTGGAGGGGAGTCATCCCAGCGGGGTGATTGAACGCTCCCGAGCGTTTACTCAATGGTTGAACCATAGCGATGCAAGTGGAGTGCGCGCTGACTTTATCTGTTTTGAAGATGAAGGTCACATCTCGGTATTGCCTGTGTTGATCAACAGGGCACTGCGATTTGCATCCAGAGATTGAACGGGTTGAGTACCATCATGAAAGAACTAGTAGATGCGGGGGTCTCCGAAAATTTGATATACTGATGATAGTTATTGAGAATGGTTATCAAATGGAGGCCTATAAATAGATGATTTCCCCTAACTTATACCCTAATCAAGAGGTGGATTCCACGTATCTGCTCGACAGATTGACTATAAAATTGCGTGACATGGAGAAAATGAAATCCACTTCGGACTGGAACATTCCCCAGCAGCATACCTCGTCTTATGTGCTTGTCTTGGTCACAGGTGGTGAAGCCTTACTGACACTGGATCGGGGGTCTATCCATATCCATGCACAAGGCGTATATTCCTGTGTACCCGAATCCACTTTTGGACTGACCTCTTTCGGAGATGAAGGAGCCGAAGTAACGATCATGCGGTTTGACCTTTATCAAGAGCTGCATGATGATCCTGACACCTTGCATGTGGTTAAAGATACCCCGATGTTCAGATCTGGAAAGGAGCTGGCGGTGTCACCAACCGTTCAGCTCTCATTTATGTGCGAAGAAATACACAACCTGTGGCATAGTGGCAGGGCCATGGGGCATTTTCAGGCACATGTGCAGTTTCTCCAATTGCTCGCAAGCCTTACAGAAGCATCACCTCCGCTCAAGGAAGATTCCCAGATGATGATCCAGCGTACCAAAGATTATATCGATGAGCATTCCAATGAGAATCTAACCGTGGAATATCTGGCAGGCATGGCCGGGCTGAGTCCGAAATATTATGTGGACCTGTTCAAGCGAAGATATGGAATGAGTACAACTGATTATATTTCTTCACTCCGCATTAACCGGGCAAAACAACTGATGGCCGGTACTGAAATGCGTCTGCGGGATATTGCTCATCAGGTTGGATATCAGGATGAATTTTACTTCAGTCGCAAATTTAAAAAAGCCATGGGAATATCCCCTTCGATATATATGAACAGCCGCCGCCGTAAAATTGCCGCCTATCACATTGCGATTACAGGACATTTGCTGGCCCTGAACATGATTCCCTATGCGGCACCGCTGCACCCGAAATGGACATCGTATTATTATCGAATGTATGGCAAGGACATCCCTGTACATCTGAGTGCCTATCGGATTGACATGGAATGGCAATCCAAAATTCAGGCTCTGCAGGAGCATCAGCCCGACCTGATTATCAGTTACGACCACTTGCGACCTGAGGAGAAAGCACAGCTTGAAGGTATTGCACCGGTTCATTACCTTACGGTCTCAGATCACAACTGGCGATCACAGCTTCAGATTCTGGCTGAACATCTGGGGACACAGCAGGATGCCAAGAGCTGGCTGGAAACTTATGATTATAAGGTTGATCAGGTCAAAACGATGATGCAGCAAAAGCTTGGCAACGAGAAGGTAGTTGTTGTCCGTTTGTTAAAACATCAGTTCACACGTTATTGTTCACCTTCCATGTTGGAAGTGTTATATGGAGATTTGGCAGTCAAACCAGCCCATGTCATTGAAGAAGGGGAGATATATAACGAGCCGATTATGCTGGAACAGCTGGATGAAATGCAGACCGATTGGATATTTCTGATGGTATGTCAGGAGAGTGAGACGTTATCCTTCTGGGAGGATGTGCAGAAAACCTCCTTGTGGCAAAATATAAAATCCGTTCAGAATAACCGGTTATTTATCATCCCAGCTGATCCCTGGCTTGAGAACTCGCCCCTCGCCAATGAACGCATCCTGGACGATCTGATGGATCGCTATCGGTGAAAAATCCATAGAGATTCAGGACAGAGTCCATGGTTCTGTCCGTCATTCTTGTTTATCATTCAATAATGATTATTATTCTCAATTAGAATAATCGAAATTGAAGGGGGATCACCAGAGATGAAAAAGAAATTGGGGTTATGGTTGGTAATGATATGTATGCTCGCAGTATTGGGAGCGTGCGGCAATAAAGAGGACGCGTCAGGGAATGCGGAGAATTCAGCTTCGACCGGAACCGAGGCGTCGACCAATGAAACGGACACAGCTGAGGCAGCTGAAGGCACACGAACCATTAAATACTTAGATAAAGAGTACACAGTCCCAACAGAAGTTAACCGTATTGTTATTACTGGTTCCATGGAAGCGATGGAGGATGCGCTGGTTCTTGATGTACATCCGGTAGGGGCAATTACTTTTGGCGGCGAATTCCCGGAGATGTATGCTTCTATCACGGATCAAGCTGAGTCCATTGGGCAGAAGATTGAGCCTAACTTTGAGACCATTTTGTCCCTGAAACCTGATATTATCTTGGGTTCCACCAAGTTTAAACCTGAAGTGGCCGAGCAGTTAAGTAAAATTGCGCCATTTATTCAGGTGTCCCATATTGCTACGGATTGGGAGTCGAACCTGAATCTGCTGGCTGAGCTGACAGGCAAGCAGGAACAGGCCAAACAGGAAATTGAACAGTATAGGGCTGCTCTGACTACTGCCCAGGCTGAATTAGGCGACAAACTTGAAAACAAAAAAGTGCTGGCAGTGCGTATTCGTAACGGACAAATGTATGTGTATCCTGAGTCTGTCTTTGTGAATCCGATTCTGTATGGAGACCTTGGATTCCAGGTTCCGGCCGAGATTCAGGCAGCCAAAGCACAGGAAGCACTTTCGGTAGAGAAGTTTGCAGAGATGAACCCGGATTATGTGTTTGTACAATTTGAGACATCCGAGAACTCAGATACCCCGAATGCCCTGACAGATCTGCAGAATAACCCGATTATCCAGAAGACAACTGCGCTGAAGGAAAATCATGCTTTTGTGAATGTCATTGATCCATTGGCTGAAGGCGGTCCGGCATGGAGTCGTATTGAATTCCTGAAAGCAGCAGTTGAGCAGTTATCCAAATAATTAGAGCAAGGCGTGTATACTCCTATGCAAAAAAGAAGATTGAATCCGGTGGTGCTGTTCGTAGCAGCACCTCTGTTCATTGCATTTACCATTTTGGCGTCCGTGATGTACGGAGCCAAGAGCATTGACGTTTCGACCTTAACGGCAGCCATTTTCCATTTTGATACAGACAGCATTGATCACCAGATCATCGTGTCATCACGGCTCCCGCGTGTTATTGGTGCTTTATTGATCGGGGCTTTTCTGGCGGTGTCAGGTGCGCTCATGCAGGGGATGACAAGAAACTATCTTGCATCCCCTTCCATTATGGGGGTATCCGATGGATCGGTAGTGGTCATCACCATATGTATGGTATTTATGCCGAACACGTCATCTCTTGGTCTAATATTTTACTCTTTGGTGGGATCGGACTTGGAGCAGGACTGGTATTTCTCATAGCCTGGTTACTGCCGGGCGGCATGTCGCCTGTTCGGCTTGCCATTCTGGGCACGATTATTGGTACATTCCTCGGTGGTGTATCTCAGGCCGCGGCTACCTATTATCAGGTGTCTCAAACGATCAGTTTCTGGTATAACGCCAGATTGCATCAGATGGACCCTGGCATGATCAAGCTGATTATTCCATTTGCTGTGGTGGGACTGGCGTTAGCCATCATTCTTTCCAAGTCTATTACCATTCTCTCGATGGGCGATGATGTGGCAACAAGCCTGGGGCAGCGTACCGGATGGGTTAAGGCTTTATCGATACTGAGTGTGGTTATCCTGACTGGAATATCTGTGGCTTTGGCGGGCAAAATCGCTTTTGTCGGTTTGTTGGTTCCGCATATTACCCGATTTCTCTTCGGGGTAGATTACCGCTGGATTATTCCGTGTTCCGCTCTGCTGGGCGGATTCTTTTTGGCCTGGTGTGACATCTTGAGTCGTTTCATTAACTCTCCGTTTGAAACACCAATTGGAGTAGTCACCGCATTATTTGGCGTTCCCTTCTTCCTTTATCTGATCAAAACCAAAGGAGGGGGAAAACTTGCCTGAACCGCAGCGGGGAAGATTATGGGCCGTCATTTTCATAAGTTCAATAATCATTGCAGCAGCCGTTTATATCAGTTTGACTAACGGTGCGTTTGACATATCGGTGATGGATGTGGTCAAAACGTTATTACGGCTGGACCCTGTCCATGAGCATGATCTGGTCATTTTTGATTTCAGGCTGCCGCGTATTGTCATTGCATTACTGCTTGGCCTGGGACTCGGGATTGCCGGAGCTGTTATTCAGGGCATCGCCCGCAATCCACTGGCTGACCCCGGCATGCTTGGGATTAACGCAGGTGCCGGAACAGCAATGGTGCTCTTTATGCTTCTGTTTCATGGGTCCATAACAGGTACAGGATGGTTGTCCATTATGGCGATGCCACTGTTTGGCCTGGTGGGTGGATTAACGGCAGTTATTCTCATCTTGTGGTTTGCACAGGAGCGCGGTCAGTTGGATTCCCAAAGGCTTATTCTGGTCGGGATTGCCATCGGTTCAGGTTTTAGTGCAATTACGCTTTATCTTTCCCTAAAGATGAACCCGTCCGATTTTGAGATGGCTACCGTCTGGCTGACAGGCAGCATTTATAATGCCAACTGGCGATACATATCGGCGATGATTCCATGGCTGGTTCTGCTGATTCCTTTGCTTTGGGCTAAATCCCGTGTGATGGATGTCATGCAGCTGCAGGAGGCCAGCAGCATGGGACTCGGCGTGGATGTCCATCGGGAGAGAAAAATATTGTTGCTGGGCAGTGTTGGGCTCGTCAGTGCCTGTGTTGCCGTATCCGGGAGTATCGGATTTGTTGGGTTAATCGCTCCTCATATTGCACGGCGGCTGGTGGGGCTTCACCATAAACGGGTCATTCCGATATCCGGGTTGGTCGGCATGGCGATGGTTGTTGTAGGGGATTTGATTGGCAAAACGGTGTTTGCCCCGGCAGAACTGCCTGTGGGCATCGTTATCTCCATTATTGGCGTTCCTTATTTCATCTTTTTACTGCTCAAGAACCGGATGTAACAAGCCAGATTTGAAACAGGAGGGAAGGGTTCCATATCATGAGTAAATGGGTACAGGAGTCGGTTAATGGTTGGACGCTCCATCTGCTGCTTCCGCCATCTTACACAGAGGGAGATCGTCATTACCCGGTCGTTTATATTCAGGATGGAGGTGCGGTAGCCAAAGCCTGCAGCAATCTGCTGGATCATTCCTTTCGCTCCGGAAAACTGCCTGAATTGATTTTGGTCGGTATTGAACCTCACCATCGCAACGATGACTACACGCCATGGCCTGTACCAGCGCTGCATGCATCCTTTTCGGCCTTTGGCGGTCAGGGAATCATATATCTGAAGGCGATCACTGAGCAGCTAAAACCGTATGTGGACTCGTCTTACCGTACTCTTACAGATTCAGAGAATACAGGTATACTTGGCTGTTCGCTCGGTGGGCTGATCTCTCTGTTTGCGGCGATGGAATTCCCTCATATCTTTGGAAAGGTTGGGGCGTTATCAGCCTCAATGTGGTATGAAGGTTTCCTCGATTATATGAGTGACTATTGCTGGGCTGAACGCCGCGGGTTGAAGTTGTATATGTACGTTGGGAGTCTGGAAGGTGTGTACAAGGCTAATGCCCAAGCACAAATGCTGGAAAATACACGTTCTGCGTGTCGCATGATTTTGGCCCAGGGCTATCCTGCCGAGCGGCTGAATTACGTGGAGGAAGAGGGCGGGACGCATGATCTTTTATTTTTTGCCAAGCATCTGCCTGAAGCATTAACCTGGTTGTTTCAGTGAGCATAGGGCTTAGTAAGCGCTCATTCTGTTTGGATATCGTCACACCTCAGCTTGTCCTTCCGAATTCGCCCATGCTATATTGGGGAGATGTGAGGAGATGAGGATATGAAGCTGGTGTCCTGGAATGTAAATGGATTGCGGGCATGTGTTACCAAAGGATTCATGGATTATTATAACGAGAGTCAAGCCGATATTTTCTGTGTGCAGGAGACCAAGCTGCAGGCAGGACAGATCGAAATGGATCTGGGTGAAGACGTATATCAATACTGGAATTATGCTGTCAAAAAAGGATACTCCGGCACAGCCGTATTTACCCGGATCAAACCGCTATCTGTCTGGTATGGAATCGAGGAAGATAGCGAACCGGAAGGCCGAATGATCACGCTGGAGTTTGATCATTTTTATCTAATCAACGTATATACCCCCAATGCGAAGCGGGATCTGACCAGACTTCCTTACCGTTTGGAATGGGAGGATCGATTCAGAGGGTACGTGCTGCAATTGGAGCAGACCAAGCCGGTTATCGTATGTGGTGACCTGAATGTAGCCCATCAGGAGATCGACCTGAAGAATCCGAAGCCGAATCTGGGCAACTCGGGATTCACGCTGGAAGAGCGAGGCAAGATGACCGATCTGCTGGCTGCCGGATATGTGGATAGCTTCCGCCATATGTACCCGGATCGCACGGATGTGTTCAGCTGGTGGTCGTACATGCCCAAGGTAAGAGAGCGTAATGTTGGATGGCGGATCGATTATTTTCTTGTGTCCAATCAACTGGCTCCGAAGGTGTCAGATGCGCATATTGATTGCCATGTCATGGGCAGTGATCATTGCCCGGTCGGTCTCACGTTGCAATTGTAGATTGCAGAGGGTGTATTTCCCCTTTTACAAAATGAATATCATCCAAACCGCAGGTTTCCGTTATCGGGAATTTGCGGTTATTTACGTTGTTTATATGATTATCTTTCCTTAGGTACAGGTCTCAGTGGTATTTTTCATCCTGCGGGTAGGGGATGGAACTAGACTTAGGTTGGGGAAAGAACTGGACCCGGGATCGTTCCGTTTCCACCCGTACTTGGGTAAGATTGAAGAATACATATAGAAGATGATCCGGGTAAGGGGTAGAGACGATGAAGAAGGGGTTACGGCGAGGATTGAAGGGGCTGGGTGGCCTGATGCTGGCAACAGGACTTCTGCTGCTGGCAGGAACCGCGTACGAGGCGTATCAGTCGACACAGGACATGAAATCTTACACTGCACCGGGCAAAATGTATGAGGTGAGCGGACGTAACATGCATCTCTATACAACGGGAAGAGGAAATGCGACGGTTGTTCTCGCTTCAGGCTGGGGTACGCCTAATCCGTATGTTGATTTCAGCCCGCTATATAACAAGTTGAAATCCCAGGTGAACATTGCGGTGTATGACCGGTTCGGTTACGGGTATAGCGATTATACGGATCGGCCACGTGATATCGATACCATTACGGAGGAAATTCATCAACTGCTGCGAGTATCCGGCCAACGTCCGCCATATATCATGGTAGGTCATTCTCTTGGATCGCTGGAGACCGTGCGATTCGCGCAAATGTATCCCGATGAGGTAGCAGGTATGGTCATGATTGATGGAGGAAGTCCCGAATATTACAGCACTGTGGCCATGGAGCCATCGGATTGGTATTTCGATTCAGCACGTTTTCTGGTGAAAACAGGCATTGCGCGTACATTGCTGCATTCGGATCGGATAACGGAATCCTTGGTCGTTAACCCGGATCTCGTTACGGAGTCAATGAGAAAGGCAGCCACCATTTCCACGCTCAAGCATGCTTACAATGACAACTTGATTGGAGAGATGCGCAATTCCAAGACGAACGCAGCCCGTATCCTGGAGCATAAAAAGGAATTCTCTTTCCCGTTAACCATTCTGACGGCCGGTTCAGAGAAATCAAGCGAAGGCAGCCGGGCATGGCAGGCAGATCAAGCCGATTTTGCTTCATGGTCCAGTCAAGGAACACAGGTCACTGTGGCACACGCCAAACACGATATTCATAATAGTCAGCCGGATATTGTCGCTAGTGAAATTTTGGAGTTGGTGAAGCGGTCCGGTGAACTATGAAGAACATGATCCAGCCAAAATATAGCAAACAGGATGAGGAGGTAGAATGGATGAAAAAGATCAGAATTGCATCAAGATTCCTTTCCTTACTCCTGGCAAGCTGTCTGTTGTCTCTAACGGTGTTGTCCGTCTCCGTCTTGTTTGCTACCTCTTCCGTGGATGACATACCTTTTATCCATTCGGTTGGACGTGATTAGAATAAAAGGAATATATCAGGCCTTGCTGCTCTGCATGCAAGGTATTTCTATTTCACACTGGAAACCTGACAGTTTACATGGTATGTTATATAATTATACTGAACAGAGTATGCAACATTAGATGAAGACAGGAGAGGATTGAACATGGTCAAAGTTGGTATCGTCGGTTACGGAAATCTGGGCAAAGGTGTAGAGAAAGCGATTACTCAAAACCCGGATATGGAGCTCGTTGCTGTATTTACACGTCGTAACCCGGAGCAGATGGTTGCAGAAGGTATGGAGGTTCGTTTCGAGCACATCTCTGCTGCTGAGCAATACATAGGCAAAATTGATGTGATGATTCTGTGTGGAGGTTCGGCAACCGATCTTCCGGAGCAGACACCTGCAATTGCAAAATGGTTCAATACGGTGGATAGCTTCGATACACATGCCAAAATCCCTGAATTCTATAAAGAAGTTAACGCTGCGGCAGAGCAAGGTGGCCACGTGAGCGTCATTTCCACAGGTTGGGACCCGGGCTTGTTCTCCATGAACCGACTGCTTGCCCAATCGATCCTGCCAGAAGGTAAAGAGTACACGTTCTGGGGTAAAGGAGTAAGCCAAGGTCACTCCGATGCGATCCGTCGTGTTCCTGGCGTTAAGGCTGGTGTGCAATACACTGTACCTGTTGAAGAAGTAATCAACAGCATTCGTGCTGGGGAGACCCCAGAATTGACCACACGTGAGAAGCATCTGCGTCAATGTTATGTAGTTGCAGAAGCTGGTGCAAATCAGGACGAAATTCGTGAAACGATTGTATCCATGCCGAACTATTTCTCGGATTACGATACAACGGTGACGTTCATTACTGAAGAGCAATTAAAGGCTGAGCATGAAGGTATGCCACACGGTGGGTTTGTCATTCGCAGTGGAGTTACAGGCGCAGGCCAGAAACAAATTATTGAATTTGGTCTGAAGCTCGACAGCAATCCTGAATTTACAGCAAGTGTACTGGTGGCTTATGCAAGAGCCGCACAACGTTTGAGTCTGGAAGGATACAAAGGGGCTAAGACGGTATTTGATATTCCACTCGGTCACCTGTCTCCTAAATCGGCTGAGGACCTTCGCCGCGACTTGCTGTAGTCCGTTAATTCATTACCGCAGTTGTAAGTACTGATTATTTATATCTAAAATGTAATACAACACAAATAGCTCGTCCTTCTAAACAGAGGGACGAGCTATTTGTTGCACAAACGAATGAGTACCTATTCATGGTTTATTCATATTCATTCCTGATTCATACTTCATCTTGGGTTAGTCTTCCCTACAGCCAGTGTGAGGGAAGGTTTAAATGATAAGGCAACTTGGTATCTGCACTGCCTTTTGCCGAGTTGAGCTGGGATTGTGTCAGAAAGATACTGCCTCTCAGATCTGCTCCGCCCAGATTCGCATCCCGCAAGTCGGTCCCGATCAGATCGGTGTTTCTCATATCTGCATTTCGTAAATCAGCCGCTATCATTAAGGCACCTCTAAAGCTTGCACCCCGAAGGTCAGCGCCTTTAAGATTGGCACCCAGAAAGTCTCTTCCCGTACGCTTTTTGGTCTTCGATTGGGATGGTCCCTTACCCGAAGCTGGAACCTTTGCCCGCACCATCTCGCTGGCCTGTACAAGCAGTTCGTTCACCACCGCCCGATGTGCGGGAATATCGAGACGTAATATGGCAGATGGCTCCAGATCGGTTAGTCGTTCCGTTTCCCGATATACGTCCTTCAACGCGGCATGGATGGATGATGTTTCCGGCAGCTGAAGCATTTCATTGATATAGCTCATCATCTCATGAAGCTGCTTCATGACAGGCAAGCAATCGAACATCTCGGCAGCAGATTCGGGATGATTACGCCAATCCCTGCCCGCATATGTAATTTGTGATAGTTTCTGACCAGCCCCGAAACAATCGTAGACTGTGCAGCCCTTGAACCCCTTCTGTCGCAGCTGTGTATGGATACCACAGCGGTTATCGGTACGGAGATTGGGACAGGGGGTACCGCTGGATTTATCAAAAGCAAAGTCTGAGGATTTGCCATACGGCAAGGCAACACAGCATAGACCAAAACATTGCTCGCAGTCTGCACTTAAATGCAGAGTAGCCTGATTGCTACTGAATGCTTGATTAGTCATTTGTACACTTCCTTTAATTAAAAGACTTGCTATTTTAAGGTCATTACAACTTTACCATCAGGCTGAATTTCGATCAATATGCTGCTATGTAGAATAAATTCATAACAATATTTGTATGATAAAGATAAAGTTAAAAAAATAAATACAAACTTTACGTAAGTTACTTGACTAAATGAATTTAATTACTTATTATCAATATCAACAGAAGAAATTAAACCAAACGGATACAGGATGGTGTCAATATGGGCTTTATGGATAAATTATTCGGAAAAACAAACAACAACACACAAGAGGAGGAACAAACGATGTCGAAACTTAACATTGGAATTATTCTTGGGAGCACACGTGAGGGGCGTTTGAGTCCACAGGTTGGAGAATGGGTAAAACAGATTGCGGATGCACGTGGAGATGCCAACTATGAGATCGTGGATATTGCTGATTACAAGCTGCCTCTCTTGGGAGAAGCGGATGCAACGGAGCAGGCTACTGCCTGGAATGCGAAGCTGGCAAGTCTGGACGGGTTCGTATTCATTGTACAGGAGTATAACCACAGCATCTCCGCATCACTGAAAAATGCTTTGGATTATGCCCGTGAGGCATGGAATGACAAAGCTGCCGGGATTGTCAGTTACGGTTCAGTAGGTGGTGCACGTGCTGCAGAACATCTGCGGGGCATTCTAGGTGAGTTGTCGGTTGCTGATGTTCGTGTTCATCCCGCACTTTCGCTATTTACCGATTTTGATAACGGAACCTTCAAACCGGCTGATCTGCATTTGACGAACCTAAACGGTATGCTTGACCAAGTGCTGTCCTGGAGCGGAGCCCTGAAAACCATTCGTTCTTAAGCCATATCGTCGTTAGGAGCCGCCATTTTGGCGGCTTTTTGGGTTAGTCCGTATGCCGAGGTTCTGCATGTGTAAAAGTAGCAAAAGGGCAGCTCTCCCTGGGGAGAACTGCCCTTTATTATCTTAGGAAAAATGCCATTACACTGGCTGGAAAATTCCTGTGGTGAATGGGTTTACCTAAGTTAGACGATACCTTGTGCGAGCATGGCGTCTGCCACCTTCAGGAAGCCTGCGATGTTCGCTCCGGCAAGCAGGTTACCTGCACAGCCGTACTCATCCGCTGCCTGAACACAGCTGGTGTAGATGTTCGACATAATGTCATGCAGCTTAGCGTCCACTTCTTCAAATGACCAGGACAACCGCATGCTGTTCTGCGACATTTCAAGTGCGGACACGGCGACTCCACCAGCATTAGCCGCTTTGGCTGGTCCAAACAGAACGCCTTCTTTATGAAAAACGTCAATCGCAGCCAGAGTAGAAGGCATATTCGCCCCTTCACCGATCGCTTTAACTCCGCCTTGCACGAGCAATGCAGCAGCCTGTTCGTCGATTTCGTTTTGCGTTGCACAAGGCAGCGCGATATCACAAGGGATAGACCAGATGCCTTCACAGCCTTCGGTGTAGACGGCATGCGGATGTTCTTTGACATATTCGCTGATCCGCAGACGATCAACCTCTTTTAATCTTTTTACGGTATCCAGATTGATTCCTTGAGCGTCATAGATGTAACCCCCAGAGTCACTACACGCCACAACATTAGCTCCAAGCTCCTGAGCCTTCTGAATGGCATAAATGGATACATTACCCGAACCGGAGACGACCACTGTGCTGTCCTTGAAGCTCAGTCCTTTGGATGCCAGCATCTCCTTCACAAAGTACACGCATCCGAATCCTGTAGCTTCCTTACGGGCAAGACTTCCCCCGTACAGCAAGCCTTTACCTGTGAGTACGCCAGCTTCGTGTCCACCGCTGATACGTTTGTACTGTCCGAACATATAACCGATTTCCCGTGCACCTACACCAATGTCGCCGGCAGGTACGTCCGCATCGGAACCGATATATTTGTACAGCTCAGTCATGAAGCTTTGCGTGAAACGCATAACTTCCAGATCTGATTTTCCTTTTGGATCGAAGTCGGAACCACCTTTACCACCGCCGATTGGCAGGCCAGTCAGTGCATTTTTGAAAATTTGTTCGAACCCAAGGAATTTAACGATTCCCGAGTAAACGGAAGGGTGGAAACGAAGTCCGCCTTTGTAAGGTCCAATTGCGCTGTTGAACTGAACACGGAATCCACGGTTTACTTGCACCTTGCCTTGATCATCTACCCAAGGCACACGGAACGTAATGACACGTTCTGGTTCAACAAGCTGTTCAAGCAAGCCATTCTCCCGATATTTCGGATGAGCTGCAATGACCGGAATTAGCGAGTCCAGGATCTCTTTGACAGCCTGATGGAATTCACTTTCCTGTGGATTTCTGGCGATAACCGATTCGTAAACGGAATGAACATACTCTGCTGCAGATACTTGAGTTGAATCCTTAGTTATAGTCGACACTTTTTCAATGCACTCCTTTATTGTGTTAAAGTCTTGGGATGGATATTTGTATAAATTGCATAAAAGTTTGTAGTTAAATATACATGAAACCCAATAAAAATACGAGATAAAAAGCCATAAAATGTTTTTTAAGGCTTATTAAAATCTTCTATGGATCTGTCATACGATGTGAAGGTTAGATATTGAAGACAGGCTGAACATTCCTTTAAGCGTTATATAACGTGAAGTTAACCGAATATACTGGATTAAAAAATTAGTTTTGGTAAGATGGTAGTAAGACCGCGGTATCCGTGGTTTTTTTATCTATATGAAGGAGGAGAGCAACATGATGAAGAAAAACATGCGAATCAACATGGAGAACAAGGCTTGTATAGGAGGTGAGATTTATTATGAACCATAGGTCCTCCTTTCAAAATTGCAGAGAAATGCTGGTGAACCAGCTCATTATATTCGGTGAAGAGAAAAGAACATTTCTCGACGCCTATTTTGACGTGCGTGATCCGGAACGTTCGCAGATGGAACGGCTGCTTGCCACCTATACAACGTGTGTGGAGAAGCTGCTCCTCGGTTCGGATGAAGCTCTGGACTCGGTGGTACTTATCGGTAGCTTGATCCGTTTTGAGTACGTTGACTTTCATACAGCTGATTCGTTCACCATTGTGATGCCGGATGACGCGGACCCGGATGCGGGGCATATTTCCTTTCTCTCCCCTGTGGGACGGCAGTTATTGCTTGGGCTCAAGGGAGAAGTGAGGTCGATTAATATACCGGCTGGCTCGATGCGAGTACGCATTATGGATATTGCGTTAAACAATGACTCTTTGAATCGGATGTCCACTGGGGGTGCAGATCATGCACTTTAAAGAGACGGATTTGCCGGGAATTGGACGCAAATATTGGCTGCATACACGCAGCGGTGAGCATTTGGTCATCGTCATCCATAATGATGAGCGGCGTGACCTGTTTCACATGGAATCAGGTGATTCGCCAGAAGAAATTGGAGACATGGTGTCACTGATCACATTAGATGATGATGAGGCCCGTGCGGTAGCGGCTATTGTCGGCGGCATGACGTACAAACCAACCTTTCAGGATGAACGTGAAGTTATGTTGGAGGGGCTGTTAATTGAGTGGCTCCGCATTGAGCCGAATTCTGAGAGTATAGGGAGAACGATCGGAGAACTGAATATTCGCCAGGCAACAGGAGCAGTTATTCTGGCTGTGGTGGAGAAGAACAGGACGAAGCAGTTTAATCCGGGTCCGGATTTTATCTTTACCGCGGGGTCTACGGTTGTTGTCGCTGGTGAACGGGATCAGATCAAACTGTTAAAACAGTTGTTATCCAATGGACGGCTCTAGCCTATGGATATGCTCATATTCGAAGTGGGAATTGCCGTTGCGCTGATTACACTTACGGGGCTAATATCTGCACGATTACGATTCTCGGTCATTCCTTTCTATATTCTGATTGGTATGGCTGTTGGACCGCATGCACCACAGATTGGCATTGTGGATTTACGTTTTATCGAAAGCTCATCCTTTATTGAATTTATGGGCAGGCTGGGCATTCTGTTTTTACTCTTTTATCTGGGACTTGAATTTTCGGTATCCCGTCTATTGAAGTCAGGTAAAGCCATTCTGACCGGAGGTATGTTCTACGTTGGCCTAAATTTTGCTTCCGGTCTGCTGCTGGGATGGTTCATGGAGCTGCCACTTAAGGAAACGTTGGTTGTCTGTGGTATCATGACGAGTTCTTCCACAGCTATTGTGGCTAAAGTACTCGTGGATCTGAAGCGAACGGCGAACCCGGAGACGGAGATTATTATGGGCATGATCATGTTTGATGATCTGTTCATCGCCATTCATATCTCCATCCTGACGGGACTTGTGCTTAGTGGGGCTACCTCATTCCTCAGCGTCCTGCTTGTATCCCTGTCCGCACTGCTATTTATTGTGCTATTTCTGATCATAGGCAGGAAATGCATCAAGTATATCGATAAGGCACTCAACATCAAGTCATCGGAGTTATTTCTGCTTACGGTTATGACGCTGCTCTTTCTGGTGGCGGGTTTCTCGGAAACATTGCATGTAGCCGAGGCGATTGGAGCTCTGATGATGGGGCTGGTTCTGGGAGAATCGAGACATGCCAGCCGAATTGAGCATCAGATCATGCCGTTCAAAGATTTCTTTGGAGCCATCTTCTTTTTCAGCTTTGGCCTGACCATTGAACCTTCCTCTCTCGGCGGAGCCGTTGGCATGACGCTCATTGCGGTGGTTCTGACGATTGCCAGCAACTACGGAGCAGGAATGATCGCTGGAAGACTGGCGGGGATGACTCCCAAGGCTTCTCTCAATGTGGGGTTCACGCTCGTATCCCGTGGAGAGTTCTCCATCATTATGGCGAACATCGGCAAGGCAGGAGGCCTGATGGCTTCCATACAGTCTTTTGCCGTGTTATATGTGTTAATTCTGGCGGTGCTCGGCCCGATTCTGACAAAAGAATCACCCTGGATCTACAGTCAATATGCCCGCTTGAGGAAAAGAATGAAACGAAGGCAGACAGAGTGAATCTATGCGAACTGTTCCTGCCTTTGTGAAGAGGATAGGATAGCCAAAAAAACAAATGTGACTCTGTATTGAGTTTCTGGGCTCGGGTCCATAAGCGTCACACCGCATGGAGAAGTGAATTTCTCCCCGGTGTGGCGCTTTTCTTTTTATGGAATAGATGAGTACCTTAGCGGGTCTAAACACCTAATTCAAGTGAGGTAAACATGTTGTTTTCATGCTCGGGGAAGGGGTGAGACTAGGGCGGGACTTTGGAAGCAATTTAGCTGATTAGATTGAAAATAATAATAATTTATGTAAAATAATGTTATATTCGAATCTAACAACCTAGCAATCTAGCATGTATCTGACGACAGGAGGATTTTGACATGAATCAAAAAAGCAGATTTCAACGGTTAAAATGGGTAGGTACCACGTTATTGTTAGGCTTAGTGCTGTTTGCATTGCCGGCATCTGCTGCATGGAATGATACATACAAAGGTTACGCTACTTACACAGGTTCAGGATACTCGGGAGGAGCTCTACTATTAGACCCTATTCCTGCGGACATGAAAATTACGGCACTTAATCCATATCAGCTTAATTATAATGGCATCAAGGCTGCGCTGGCGGGAGCGTATCTGGAGGTGCAAGGTCCCAAAGGCAAAACGACCGTATATGTAACGGATCTGTATCCTGAGGGAGCCAGTGGTGCGCTGGATCTTTCACCAAATGCCTTTAACCTGATCGGGGACCCGAAGGCAGGCAAAATCGATATCAGTTGGAAAGTCGTAAAAGCTCCGGTCAAAGGTAACGTTTCCTATCGGATCAAAGAAGGCAGCAGTCAGTGGTGGGCAGCGATCCAGGTTCGGAATCATAAATATCCGGTGCTGAAGCTCGAAGTGAAGCAAAAGGACGGCACATGGCTCAATCTGGAGAAACAGGACTATAATCATTTCCTGGGAACTGGACTGGGTAAAGAAAAATTGAACATTCGCATCACCGATATTCGCGGGCAGGTAGTGAGTGATACCCTTCCGGCTTTGCCTGAAAGTGGATCGGGTGGAGCCTATATTGTACCGGGTAATGTACAGTTTCCGGATTGACAGAGGTAGGAAGATTTCTTGGAAAGAATCATGCTCAAAAGTATGCTTAATGAAAAGTCGTGCAATGCACGGCTTTTTTTGGTTATATAAGATGATGCTCACGCAACTGAATTAAATGGGTTTTACGACAAGAGGAGAATGTACAGCATGGATAATCTGCCTTCATATCATTCATCACATCATTATTGGAAACAGTATCAAGCCTTCTTCCCGGAACAATTCAGGCTAGGGGACCATGCGAATCCTGAAGAGGAGTGGTGGGAATTGAACGGGGTTCATCTGCACATCGATCGTCTGCCCGCGCCCGATTCGCCGATCAAAATTCTGTTCATTCATGGAGCCGGAGGCAATGGCAGGTTGCTCGCTCCTTATGCTCGAATGTTGCAGCTCCGAGGCTATGAGGTCATATCGCCAGATCTTCCACCGTATGGACTGAGCTATCCGTTGCCTGGGACACGCCTCAATTATGAACTATGGATCAAGCTGCTTGTTTCACTCGCTGATCGGGAATTTAGGAAAGACGGCAAGCCGATCGTGGCGTTGGGAAGCAGCATCGGAGGCATGCTGGCTTATCACACGAGTGCACGCAGTGAGCACGTACAAGGCTTGATCGTAACCACTTTTGTGGACACGAGTGATGCGGATATGCGTGACCAGCTTGCACCAAACCGTCTGGTGAGCCGATGGGGCAAACGTATGATGGATCAGTTTCCTGCTTTACTGGATCATATACGGATCTCTGTGAAGCAAGTATCACGTATGCAGCTGATTACCAATAATTCGGATTTGACCCGACTTATTATGAATGATCCACAGGCGGCAGCGACGCGTGTACCGTTGGAACTGTTAAGAACATTCCTGAATAAGAATCCGGAGGTAGACCCGGAACAGTTTGACCAATGTCCTGTACTGCTGGTTCACCCCGAACTGGACCCGATGACACCATTACGGTTCAGCCAATCTTTTTTTGATCGATTGAAGGTGGAAAAGGAATGCGTAGTATTGGAAGGAGCGGGCCACTTTCCTATAGAACAGCCAGGGCTGAATCAATTGGAGCAAGCCGTGTTACGATTTTTACATCAGATTCAAGCGCAGCATTTATGAAAGTTGGATTCGAATGTTCTCTATATGAACCGCGACCCCACCCACTTGAATCTTTGTAATTTCATTGGAAATGCCCAGTGTTAATCTCGCTCGAATCTCCGAGGGGCGGTCCATGGTGTATCCTTGTCTAATCGTATAGGTTGTATCGTGGGGATCTGAAAGTTGATTGTATTTATGTAAATAACAGAGTAAAGCACCGTTAGATGTACCTGTTGCGCTCTCTTCCGGGATATCGTAGAGGGGAGCAAAATTCCGGCATTCTGCCAGAGTGCTCTCTTCATCTGGTTCAAGTGCAAATACGTGATAACCTACGACATGGTTAGCTTTGCTCATTTTAGCGATAAGCTGAAGATCAGGAATGATTTTTGACAGAACATCAACATGGTTAACCGCAATCAAGATATCGCGCAATCCGGTAGATACGATCTGTACAGGTAGTTCGGCATGTAAATCATGTGTAGAAATACCCAGAGAATCTGCAATGTCTTGTCGGTCAATGAGCTCTCCGAACTCCGGAAGTGTCTGAGACAGATAGACTTCACCATTGTTCTGGACAACGACTTCAAGTATTCCGGCTAACGTCTCCAACGTGTATACACCTACATCAACGATATGCTGTGCTTTCATTAAATAAAATAAGGCAATCGTTGCATGTCCACATAGATCAACTTCATCACTAGGGGTGAAGTAACGAACTTTGAAATCAGCCTGATCCGATGGCATAACAAACGCGGTCTCTGAAAATCCGACTTGTCTGGCAATCTTCTGCATCTGAGAGTCTGATAAATGTTCTGCTTGTAAAACAACGCCTGCGGGGTTTCCACCGAGAGGCTTGTCCGAAAATGCATGTAATGTACTTACTTCAATTTCCACATCGCTACCTCGCTTGTTCAGTTATTTAGGTTCAACCGTTCTCCATTATATCACGGTTCCTGATCTGGATTGTGAACCCAAACCTGCTGCGAATTCATGAATATAGGTCAACTGAACGTCCGGGAAGGGTAATGAAGAAGGAGAGCATAACGATAATTCTATGGAAAGGCTGGGATCTCTAATGAAAGCAATTGTGATTGAAAAGTTCGGTGGAGCGGAACAATTGAAGGAAAAGGAAATGCCCAAGCCGGCATGTGGAGTGAATCAGGTGCTGATCCGCATTCATGCTACTTCTGTGAACCCGGTGGATTTCAAAGTCAGACAAGGGCATATGAAAGAGGCAGCGGATTCTTTCCCACTAATATTGGGCGGGGATGTTGCCGGTACGGTGACTGAAGCGGGTTCAAATGTGGCAAGGTTCAGAGCGGGAGATCGTGTATTTGCCCGTCCTCGTCATTTCGGGACCTATGCAGAATATGTGGCCGTGGATGCGGACATCATTGCCCGTATCCCAGAAAATCTGAGCTTCGAGGAAGCAGCTGCCATACCGCTAGCAGCCATGACGGCCTGGCAGGCACTTGTCGACCATGGACGACTTGCCAAAGGGCAGAAGGTTCTCATTCATGCGGGAGCAGGTGGTGTAGGAACCTATGCCATCCAGATTGCCAAATATTTTGGCGCTGAAGTGGCCTCCACCGCAAGTGAAGCGAATGAGGAATTGCTTCATTCGCTGGGAGTGGACCATTTTATCAACTATAAAAAAGAAGACTTCTCGGAGATTCTCTCCGGGTACGATGTCGTGCTGGACACGATGGGTGGTGACATTCAGCGTGATAGCTTCAAGGTATTGAAGGCCGGTGGACATCTGGTATCGCTTGTGGAACAGCCGGATGAAACGCTGGCTAAGGAAGTTGGTGTAACCGCCAACGTCTTCATGATGGAACCCAAAGGGGATCAACTCGATCAGTTGGCCGAGCTCGCTGCTGAGGGCAAGCTGAGACCCATCATTGATGAGATATACCCCTTGAGTGAACAAGGACTGCGTGAAGCGCACGAAAAAAGCGAAACCCATCACACACGCGGGAAACTGGTCATTCGAGTAGAATAAACGAGGATTGACGTTAAATGTTTCAAGTTAGATTTTTGTTTCTGATGTACACCTCCTAAAATTCACACGAAAATACCCATATGGGGAACCAGTGATATTTTAGGAGTTGTATCTTGTATGCGGAAAAAGAGCACTGAATAATATAATTTGAAAGAATGGAATATTACGGTATATACTTGAAGTAAGTGTTGAAAGGAATGAGAACGATGTAGTATATGAAGACTTAGATCCCAAGGCCAGATCTCCGCCTTAATTCATATATGAGTGAGGTAGGAGTAAATAAACCTTAGGAGGATCTATAATGGAAAATAATATTTGGACAGGTCATAAAGTTAGATTACGTGCAATTCTCCCAACTGATTGGGATAAGTTCCACAATAATGATTCTGATTCTGACTGTGCTAGACTTTGCGATGTAATAAATTTCCCAAGATCGGAAGAGGGTACAAAAGCTTGGGCTGAACACCAGGCATCCCGTGGTCCTGATGGGGATAAAATTATGCTCGCGGTCGAGACTTTAGATGGAGTATTAGTGGGAAGCATAAGTTCGAATAACTGTGATACCCGAAATGGAACTTTTACGTACGGTGTTGCTATCTTCAGAGAATTCTGGCGCAATGGTTATGCATCAGAAGCTGTAAAAATATTGTTGCGATATTACTTTGAAGAGTTACGCTATCAGAAAGTTACTGCACATGTTTATGCTTTTAATCAAGGTTCACTAGAACTTCATGAGCGTCTTGGATTTGTCCAAGAAGGGAAACTCAGAAATATGGTATTCACTAATGGACAGCATTACGATGAATATCTATATGGTTTGACTAAAAGTGAGTACTCGAGAATGAAGATATGAGAGTAGGCTACCCTAGCGGTAGCCTTTTTTCGAATAACGGGAAACGAAAATTTAACTCTGAGGCGGGATGTAGGCGATTTGTTGATGTTCATTTTCAAATGTAAATCTCAGAACATGATCCTCTAAAAGGGGTCTTGGTACTAGGTCTCGAATAAAATAGATGTCCCAAAATTTGTAGAATGGGATTAAGCTAACCCTTACTTTAATAAAGGTGTATAGGTAGCCAATCTGAAATTGAAATACAATGAGGAGGTTATCTGATGATTGATGTTTTTGCTGTATCAGACATTATTGTAAAACATATTAAGACTCATTATCCTCAAGATGTTGCAATTGTCGGATATTACGGATCATATTTGCAGGGGCGAGCGACTGAACGTTCGGATTTGGATTTCTTCTTCATTCCGGCGACGGCCAGGGGTAGAGAAGTGGAGTGCCAGTTTATGATCGAAGGCATAAGTTTTGATTTCTGGCCCATCGGATGGGGTCGTGCTGAAAGAATGGCAACATCTGAAGAATGGAATACGACGATTATAGCAGATTGTGAATTGTTATATGTCCGATCAGATGATGATCTGGCCAGGTTCATGGAACTTCGCGAAACAATATCCAAGATGGGGAGTAAATCCAACGCATCGGATATGATCAGCAAAGCTGAGTCCGTATTAAAGGAATGCTTTATCAGCATAGCTAAAATGCGTCTTTCCAAAAACACCAAGGACCTGTCCTATTGTCGAACCCACGCTCAAAAGATTGCGGGAAACATTTTCATGTCGCTTGGCTTTTTGAACCAAATTTACTATAAACGCAGTTGGGGTCACTATCGTGAGCAAGTTAGAAATCTTCCCATTAAACCGGATCAACTGGACCCATACCTTGATACAATGATGTTCAGCCTTTCTCCAGATGAAATAGTATCAGCGTGCGAGAATCTGACAGCGGATACACTTGGTCTCATATCGGAGCGACAAAACAGCCAAGAAGAGACTCGCTCTTATAAAGAGCAACTGCGAGGGTACTACGAAGAGGAAAAAGGGATGGTGAATAAACTGTTAACTGCGTGCGAAAAAGGCCATTACGAAACAGCCTTCTTCGTTGCTATTGGGCTGCAAGACGGGTTATCCCGAATATTGTATGCGGCGGAAAAGGGGCGTTGGCCTGGTATGATGGACTTGGGTGAGCATCGCGAATTTTACGTTAATTATGGGTATCCAGATCTGGTTGCACTGTTAAATCCAAACGATTTTGAACCATTACGATTAGCCGTCCTGCAGCTTATAGATCAGTTGGAGAATCATCTCAAAAGAGAAGGCGTATCTATCAACCAGTTCGACTCTGTTGCTGAGTTCGAATCATTTTACATAAACCGAGTTTGAGGATATAGCCATGAAACAGTGAATTTTATAAAGCTAAGATGTTTCGTAATTAAGAATTACAGTACCTTTTTTCGAAGAGAAGGCCGCCCGCAAAAGGGGAGTTCTAAAAATAATGGGGACTATACTCTGGAGTATTCAAACCAAAAAGGGATTGAACCCACTATATGAGCTAATTGATTATGATCAATTTTAAAAAACTTTACTGACGGAAGATGTCAGTAAAGTTTTTTTATAATAGGGGTATCGACTAGAAGGGAAGTGCACTATGCATACCAAAAAAGCATATCTTTATGTATTTGATACGATGTCAGACTGGGAGGTTGGTTATTTAATTGCTGAACTAAACTCGGGAAGGTATTTTAAAAAGGGGCTGGCGCCGATAGAGGTGGTTGCTGTTGGTGTTGATAAAAGTCCAGTGACTACCATGGGAGGATTGGAAATATTACCTCACATTTCAGTTGCTGAGTGTATGGTGGAAAGTACGGATGTGTTGATTCTTCCAGGCGGGAATACTTGGATGGAATCCATTCACGAGCCTATATTGAAAAAAGCTTCGACATCTTTGGAAAAAGGTCATGTTGTTGCGGCAATATGTGGTGCAACCGTTGGTCTTGCGAGGACAGGATTGCTAGACTCCAGAAGGCATACAAGCAATGATCTGGAATATTTGAAAATGATTTGTCCTCATTATATTGGAGAAAAATACTATGAAATGGTACCTTCCGTAACGGATGATAATTTAGTTACAGCATCAGGCATAGCTCCGTTGGAATTTGCGATGCATGTATTAAAGGTGCTAGATGTATTTACACCGGAGACTTTAGATTCTTGGTTCAATCTATATCAGACTCATGAACCGAAATACTTCTTCGAGTTAATGAATTCGATCAAATAGCTGACATTCGATATTTTCGCATGGAATGGAATACGATATAATAGTAACAATTTATTCCATTCTATGTATGAGGTGATTCGGATGTCCAATGAACTCATTCAAGCGATTCAATTATTAAAAGAAAAGAAGTGGGTGGATCTGACCCATACGTTTGGACCGGAATCTCCACATTTCTCAGCTTTTGATGCGGCACAATTCGATACGTTGTTTAATCACGATCAAGGCTTCTTCGCCCAGAGTTTCAGGTTTCCCGGTCAATATGGTACACATCTGGATGCGCCAATTCACTTTGTGCGGGATACCCGGTATCTCGATGAACTGGGCTTAAAGGAGCTTGTGCTACCGCTGGTGGTCATTGATCAATCTGAGGCTGTAGAGAGCAATCCGGATTTCACGCTAGATGTCGAGCATATTCTTGAGTTTGAAAAAGAGCATGGCGTTATTGAAGCTGGTAGCTTTGTAGCACTGCGTACCGATTGGAGCAAACGCTGGCCCAGTCATGAAGCATTCGACAACAAGGATGCTGAGGGCAACAGTCATGCACCCGGATGGTCAGTCAGTGCGCTAATGTTTTTATTCGAGGAAAGAAAAATACAGGCGATCGGCCATGAGACCTTCGACACTGATTCAGCTGTAGACTATCAAAAGAACGGGGCACTTCTGGCAGAATATTATGTACTTGCCCGGGATACATATCAGGTAGAGCTGTTAACGAATCTGGATCAGGTACCAGCTAAAGGTGCGGTGATCTTCAATATCGTACCTAAGGCAGAAAAGGCGTCCGGCTTTCCAGTGCGCTCGTTTGCCATTTTACCGTAAAACAAAGTTGAACATAGATATATTGCAAAGGACTCACACACAGTTCTTTCCGAATGATTCGCATAAGTAAATAACTAGGGAGGTGTATTTCTCCTCTGATTGTTGAGAAACCCAGGTCATTTTTACGACCTTGGGTTTTTCTTCTGTTCAGGCAGCACTGCTGATATGGAATACTCCTATGGGCATTTGGATCAATCTTGTGTTAACATGTGCACTAACTAACCCAATAGCATGATTAAGAAGGGGATACCATGTCCATTCGAATAAAAATGTTGCTGTCCTTTACGGGTATGCTCGTCATAAGTTTGCTGTTCATCCTGCTTACGGCTAGTCTGTATACGATTGCTGCAACAGGCGATCTGCAGGGGTTTCGCGATATTTACAAAGTACATTATCAGGTGAATCCACTCACGGAACAGGGAGAATCGATCTTTCAAGAGATGAAGTTTCTGGCCAAAAATGATCCGGACGAGCTGCAGAACAAGGTTTTGCTGCGCGAGTACGACATGAAGCTTCGAGCCGAGAAGTCGGGGCTCTACGTCAGACGGGAGAATAACCAGATCTTCGAATCGTTGACCTTCAACCAGCCAGAACTGAAGCAAGCACTGCCTGCCTATGATCTTAACAATTATCAGATTCGGAGTACCTTTAACATCAGTGAACGATTCTATGCGTATGCGAAATTTGATTTTAAATATTCAGATGGAGAACGGGGAAGTATCTTCGTCATTCGGGAGAGAAGCCCATTTGCTGAACTTACTCGCAAGCTGCTGCCTGTGATGTCAGTTTTGCTCATCGGGGTCCTCATCATTGCGAACCTGCTCTTGTTCCGCTGGATCACCCGCAGCTTCATTAAACCATTGAATCAACTACGGAGTTCAGCCGAACATATCAAGGACGGAAATCTGACCTTCAAGCTTCAGCTTAACTCCAATGATGAGGTTGGACAGCTCAGCGAAGCGTTTGAGAGCATGCGGAATCAATTGCAACGCTCCAATGAGTTGCGCCAGCAGGACGAGGCGAACCGCCGAGAACTCATCTCCAACATTTCGCATGACCTTCGTACCCCGATCACCAATATTAAAGGTTATATTGAGGGAATTCGTGATGGAGTGGCCAACACTCCGGAAAAAATGGAATCATACGTCAATATCATTCACTCCAAAGCAGTCAGCATGGATAAGCTGGTGGATGAACTGTTTCTGTACTCAAAGCTCGACTTGAATCAGGAACCCTTCCTGTTTAAAGTGGTAGATCTTGTCGATTTCCTGGAAGACAGCATTGAAGAGCTGAGATACGATCTGGAGGACAAAGGAGTGGCTTTGGATTGGGATAATCGGGCCTCTGGTTCGGTCATGGCTTCTGTGGATCTGGATAAATTAAAACGCACCGTTGTCAATGTAGTGGATAATGCACTTAAATATATGGAGAATGAACAAAAACGATTTGGCATTACACTTGAAGCAGATGCAGAGTGGATTACGATGGCCTTTAAAGATAATGGTAGCGGAATACCGGAAGAGGCGCTGCCTTATATATTTGAACGCTTTTATCGGGCAGAACAATCTCGCAACTCCTCAACAGGCGGAAGTGGATTGGGACTGGCGATTGCCCGCCAAATCATCGATGGACACGGAGGTTTCATCTGGGCCGAAAGCAAACCCAATGACGGCACAATCATTTATATCAAACTAAAACGGCTAAATGAAGAGGAGGGGCTGATGGGAAAATGACAAACATTTTGATTATTGAGGACGAAACAACGATTGCGGAACTGGAACGGGACTATTTCGAACTCAACGGGTTTTCTGTAGAGCTCTGCCACAACGGAGATGAAGGGCTGAAGCTGGCTCTGGAGGGGAGTTACAATCTGATTATAGTTGATCTGATGCTGCCGGGACTGGACGGCTTCGAATGTTGCAGGCGCATTCGTGAAGTGAAAGAGGTGCCGATCCTTGTGGTCTCCGCGAAAAAGGAGGAGATCGATAAGATTAGAACGTTCAATTTGGGTGTTGATGATTTTATTACGAAGCCGTTCAGCCCAAGCGAGTTGGTTGCAAGAGCGAAGGCTCATTTGACCCGATACGAGAGATTGCTTGGCAAAAGCAAACCAGCCGAACAGGATGAAATTCACATTCGCGGGCTTCATATCGACAAGGGAGCGCGCCGCGTTTTTGCTAATGGCGAAGAGGTAGCAATTACAACCAAAGAATTCGATCTACTCGTATTTCTTGCGAGTCATCCCAACCGTGTATTCAGCAAATCGGATCTGTTCGAGCGGATCTGGAGCATGGATTCCAGCGGGGATATTGCGACGGTTACCGTTCATATTCGCAAATTGCGTGGGAAGCTGGAGGCAGACCCCAAAAATCCGGAGTACATTGAAACCGTTTGGGGCGCGGGTTACCGATTCACCGTATAAGTTTCGAGAAAAATCAGATTCAGTTTATAATTTGTTAATATTTTTGTCCTTGGGAGTTTCTTTTTGTCCTCTATTCTATAGATACAGGCAACTTCAACCTATAGAGGAGGAATTCATACATGAATCCTACAACCCGAAAAATAGCTACATTTTTAACCATAACTGCATTAGGCTCAGCAGTATTCCCGCTAACTGCGAATCAAGCATATGCAGCTACATACGTTACTAACGTTGCAGCTACAACGACACAGCTTACTAACCCGCAGATTGAGGCTGCCATCAAGGAACTGAACAGCCTGGGGATCATGAACGGTTATGCCGATCAATCCATGGGTGAGAATAGAGCCATTACCCGCGCAGAATTAGCATCACTGGTATTCAAAACGTTTAATCTGGAGGGCAAGACGGGAGAAAGCGTAGAATTAACGGACGTTAATCCTGACGCGTGGTATGCACCGTATGCATCAAAGCTCGTTGAACTTGGCATCATGCAGGCGAATAACGGACAATTCAATCCACACAGTCAAGTGACGGATGCAGAACTCGAACAAGTCGTATCCAAAGCGATGCAGCGTGATGTGAAATCTGTTCACCATTGGATGAGCACGTTCTACTCCGAGAACGATTCGACCACACGCGGCGAAACAGCGGTGCTGTTGCAAACGGCCCACCAGGCTATTCCTTCGGAGAAGGCTCAAATTCAGAGCGTTAGATCGCTGAATGCCATTACGTTAATTGTCACATTCGACAAACCGCTGACAGCAGCAGATGAAGTGTTTGCCAAGGCACAAACCGATTTTGCCCTCAGTGGTGGGTTGACATTGACTAACATGCCTCGTCTGAAAACAGGGTCCGTTGCGACGTACATCGTTCCAACGTCCGTTCAACGTGCAGGTGAAGTATACAGCCTCACTTATAAAGGCCAAGATGCTGGTTCCTTTGAAGGCAGCGGCACGAAATTAAACATGACGACGGTTAGTCAAATAACAAATGATACGTTCGAGATTGAAGCGCTGCAAGCGAAGGGTGTAGTGGATTACGGCTATATCATTTCAGCATACAGCGGTGGTCGAGGGGCTAGTGCGTTTGTGTTGAATGACCAAGAACAAGCAGAAGGCAAAACGTATCAAATTATCTCCTCCATGCAGGCAAGACAAGTCGTGATTACGCCAGAAGGTGGCGAGCCAATCGTTGCCAAATATGTTCCGTTCACGCAATCGACAGATGGCAAACAAGAACCGAAATTCCGTTTGCCCGAAGGACAAACATTGCAATCCGGTGTGACATATACGGTTTCTTCTGACTGGGCGAACATCAATAACGCTTCTTTCACCGCAAGGTCGTTTGATTCGTTGGAGGTTGTGAGTGCCCAAGGTGTGAGTGAAACTTCAGTTGAAGTTACGCTGGCCCAAGATCCTGGAGATGAGCTGTTCTCTGGTCGAAGTGTAACATTAACATCACCTAACGGTGACGTTCTGACAGCGACATATAAATATTCAAGTCGGAAAGGCGCCACGGGCGTATTCGATCTTGTTAATGATGGCAAGTTAATCCCAGGCACGACCTATACAATAAATCCAGTTGGGAATTGGAGTGTCGCTTCTTCGGTAACGGTGACACTGTAGTAAGGGAGGCAGTATGAATAAGTCGCTGATGATCATTATCCTAATAAGCAGTATGTTCGTCGTTCAGGGCTGCGTGCCTGAGGTGAGAAACGACTCGAAGGTGGAGGAGAAGTTATCAACTTCTCCGGATGTGCTGTTGTTGAAGGCTGCAGAGGGAAGAGACACCGAGAGTATTAAAAAATGGATTCAAGAGGGCGCCAATATCAATGCTCAGGATCAGAGCGGAAGAACAGCTGTTATGATTGCAACGTACAACAATGATCTGGCATCAGCCACAATGTTGATTGAAGCGGGTGCAGATGTTAATGTACAGGATGATATGAAAAATAACCCGTTTTTGTACGCTGGCGCTGAAGGGTACTTGGATATTCTGAAGCTGACGATTGAGGCGGGAGCCGATCCAGCGATAACGAATCGATATGGAGGAACTGCACTGATTCCAGCTTCGGAGCATGGATACGTGGATGTGGTACGAGAACTGCTGACCCAAACTTCAGTGAATGTGGACCATATTAATCAATTGGGATGGACAGCACTGCTTGAAGCGATCATTTTGAACGATGGAAATAAAAATCAGCAGCAGACAATTCAATTACTCATTGATCATGGAGCAGACGTAAACCTTTCGGATCGTGATGGTGTATCACCGCTTATTCATGCTAAGAATAAAGGCTTCAAGGAAATCGAAGCGATGTTGGTCCGGGCGGGTGCGAAATAAGTATTGTTTTTATTTTGCATATCTAGACGAATAGGCATTCATATAAATAATAAAGGAGGCGTATTCCGCCTCCTTTTTATGTGGTTACTTTTGATCCGAAGAGGGATCCTGATTGAATCGTTGTGAAATTTTCTTCTCTGTTTTCTTACGCCGAATCCAGCGCTTGAATCTACTTTCTTCTTTTCTTCCCTGCAGTGTTTCCTTCATGCCTTGGATCATAAATTCGGACCTTCTTCTGTCATCCCGACTAATTTCGCGTAGTTCCTTAATAAATTTGTCGTCCATATCTGCCTCTCGCTCATTAAGTATATTTCCATTATACCGAACGTACGTTCTTTTATCAAGTTTTACCATAATCGAATTTTTTGGAACGATTTTAGTGAGAAAGAGCACAGGATTCAACCCTCTCCGTATGTGAAAATGGAAAAATAGATCGTTCAGTAAAATCGGTATAACATGTCTGGAGGGCGAGGGATGAGGATTAGTGATGAGGGAATAATGCGCGAAGTTGGACCTGAAAGATCGTGGGTGATCATTGTGATGCAGGGGTTACTGGGCATTGGTGCGATGGTTGGAGGGGGAGCACTCATTATCGATCCATCGGGAAACCTTATCCAAATGCCGGATTCATTGTTGGAACATTCCCCGTTTGGCAGTTTTCTGATCCCGGGAATTATACTATTGTTGGTTCTAGGTGTTATGCCAATGATCATTGCCATTTCACTCCTTCGTCGCATTCACTGGAAAATAGGTGAAAAACTGAATCTCTACCCGAATCAATACTGGGGATGGACATTCTCCTTATATACGGGATTTGCTCTGATTATCTGGATTATGGTGCAGGTATACTGGATCCAGCATGTATCTGTGATCCATCTGGTCTATTTTTCCTGGGGAGTGGGGATTCAGATCGTCACTCTGTTGCCTGGTGTACAGCGCAGATATTCTAGGAAGATTGTACAATGTTGATTGTTCAATTTATAGAATATATTGTTCAGCATATAAAACGGCTGTCATCCGGATCTTGGAGTGATCCGGATGACAGCCGTTTATCTTTATTGCTACTTGGAAGCCTGGTAGGCGCTCAAGAATTCTTTTACTTTTGCCGGATCGGACTTCAATTCATTCCCAGTCTGAACGAGTGGACTTACTGTAGAGTACGCCTTAAGTTTGTTGTTTTTGTAGAACTGCAAAATGTCATCCTGGTTGATGGCGTACAGTACGGCTTTTCTCAGGTCACTGCTCTTGGCAACTTCCCGATTGGCTGTGTTGAACAGCAGATAGGAAACCGCATTGCTCGGAATGCTCTGCAATTGCAATTTGCTGTCATTTTTAATGATATCGTACTTCGTTTCAGGTACCCCGTAGTACAGGTGGATTTCACTGCTGCGAAGAGCAGACAACGCACTGTCGGCATCGGAGATGAATCGAACATTCACCTGAGAAATTTTAGGTGCATACTCAGAGCCTTTACGGTAGCCGGGATTCTGATAGAATACACCTTCATAATCATTTTTATATGCCAAGATATAGGGGCCGCTGGCATACAGGGTGTTGTTGTACGCAGCACCTTCAGTCACCGTATTCTGATCGCCGTAAGGAATGTCTTTATTCACGTCAAACGAAGCTACATCATACGTATTGATGCTCTCGACCTGCTTTTTGGACACAATACCAGCAGATTGGTGAGCCAGATAATTCAATACTTGCGGGAAAGGTTCCGTGGTTGTGAGTTTCACAACCTGATACTTCCCGGCAGCGTTATCGGCTTTGTTTTTGTCCGTGACCAGTTCCGTAATTTTGGTGCCCAGCCCTTGTTCTAATGCGTCTTTAACCGTACCGCTGCCACTAGATTGCTGAACGGATTCCAAGGCGCCCAGGTCTGTTACCAACTCGGCTTCCTTGATATGTTCGTGCAGGCTGTATGTCCGGTGATCCGGTACGGAATCTTTGTTTTTGGCGCGATCGAGAGAGAAGATGACGTCATCTGCACCGACACGTTCTCCCGTATCTACCGCTTTTTTGTTATCAATCTTGGCAAAGTTGATATCGTCTCTGAGAATGAAGTAATACTCCGAGTTACCCTCAGCAATGCTGAAATTGTGGGAGAGGGAACCCTCTGGTGTAAGTTGATCGTCATCTGTCAGGTTAACGAGACGTACATACATGTTGGTGTTCAGTTGGTTGATGGAACCGTCATTTCCTTTGATCGGGTCAAGGGAAGTCAGGACGGAGGCACTTTGTGTCAGAATTAATGGTTCTTTGGTATTTTTGGAGCTGTCTTTGAATTCAATTGGTTCCCAAGCCATGGCGCGGGATTTGGACAAGCGAACGGTGTCTGCATTCAGAATGTCTTTGTTCAAAGCCTGACTTTTCAAGGAAATGTACAACGGAGCGATATAGGCCTGATCGGTCACCAAGCGGTCCTCCAATTGTTTATACGTATCCTTGTATTCGTCCGGAGTCTGGGTAGCAGCCTGGTCAATAAGTTTATCGATTTCTTCATCAGCCAGAATGCTGTAGTCTCCGCCTGTTTTGAAAAGTGAACGAACTGCATAGTCCGGATTCCCGGTTACCGTTGTCCAGCTGGACAGTGCAATGTCATAATTGCCTGCATCCTGCTGGGATTTGTAGCTGCCGTAATCCGGCTGCAGGTTCAGCTTAACATTGAAGCCATTCTTGGTGAGCTGGTCGCGGATAATGTTCACGTCGTTTTCGGAAGAGCTCTGAGCCAGTAATTCGATGTCTACCGGTTTTTGGTTTTGCGTGTTTTTTGTTGTATCGGACGGTGCGGTTTCTGACTGGGATTCCGTCTTGGTCTTCACACTGCAACCGGAGACCACAAGGACAAAAGTTAATAGTAGTGCTATCAGCATACGTTTTTTCATGAAAATACCTCCAGATAAGTTCATAATCAATGGAATTCAATTTGAGTTGAATATTGTAGAAGTGGTTAAGCCTTTTCGAGCTTCGGATCAAGCGCGTCGCGCAGTCCGTCACCCAGAAAGTTGAACGAGAGCACGAGCAGAATGATCGCAAGACCTGGATAGATGGCCAGATACGAATGGGTTTCCAGATACGTGCTGCCCAGCTTGAGAATGTTGCCCCATTCGGGAATATGCGGCTCCACGCCGAGTCCCAGATAACTCAGACTGCTGGTGGCAATGACCGCTCCGCCAATCGTAAGTGTAGACTTGATAATCATGGGTGCGAGCGAGTTCGGAATAATATGTTTGAAAATAATGGAGCGATTGTTGTAACCCAGTGCACGTGCAGCTTCAACAAATTCAAATGTAGATACATAGAGTACACTGGCTCTCATAGTTCGTGCGTAAGTTGGGATCGAACCCAGGCTGAGTGCCAGAATAAGATTGACCGTATTGGCCCCGAAAGCCGCAATGATGGCGATAGCGAGCAGAATACCCGGAATGGCATAGAGAATATCCAGCAGTCGCATGATGATATTGTCCGTGTGTCTTCCATAGAATCCCGAGAAGGCTCCGAGAATACCGCCTATCAGTACCGGAATCAGAGTTGACATGAAGCCTACGATCAACGATATACGGGCACCGAATACAATCCGGGAAAATAAACATCGTCCAAAGTCATCCGTTCCCAAGGGATAAGCGAGCGATGGAGACTGAAGCAAGGCCGAGTAGTTATTTTCTACAGCCATGCTGTAATCAAAAGTAAAGAAGCTGCAAATCGATATCGAGAACAGGAAAATGATAAAAAACAAACCGGACATTGCTGTGACATTCGGAGCAAGACGCTCCCACAGATCATTCCAGAAGTTGGATTTTTGTTTACCCTGTCTGCGGATTCGTCCAATGATGGAGATACCCAGCAGCAGTGCGAATACATTTCCTGTGACCGAAGTCAGAATCAGGATCACGCTCATTCCCAGCATCCAGCGTGGGATGATCGAGGCTGACGTATACCGGGATACGATAAACAGCACCACCAGATCAATCACAAGCACAAGTACGAGCGCAGCCATGGCTGGCAAAAACGTATCCGCAACATATGGTTTAAACATATTGAGTGCCGAGACCCCAATAACGAACAGCTGGGTCAGCAGCATATACACCGCAAATGTATACTCAATGCTCTTTGTTTTCTTGATCAGATGAAAAGCGGCCGTCACGATAAAGATATTGCCTGAAATGATACCCAACAGCTGGACCCAGGCAAGTCTGCGAGTCAGCACAGAGATTGTCCCCTTCTGAATCAGGTCTCTCCGAATCCGGAGCGTCAGCATACTCTGGACCAGCGTGAAAAATAGGTAGATTCCAAGCGCGGTCAGCAGAAATGGTCTGAACTCCTGAAGGCTCCAGTCATAACTGTTGAACAACAGTAACGCCGACAAGAGAAGGGAAGTGACCCAGGCGAAGCTTGCCTGACTGTACTCCTGTGAAGATTTAAGCCGAAAACGCATTTCTTGTGTAAGTGAACCCGATTTTGTCATAGTGCACCTGCTTTAATATTGTTTCATCTTGGAACGAACCCTGGGGTCGACAAAAGCGTACAACAGATCTACCACAACATTGATGATGGAGATTGTAATCGCTGTGTATATGACCCCGCCCATAATGCTCGGAATATCAGGGATAAACTGTTTATCCACAATGTAGCTGCCAAGTCCGCTGATATTAAATACTTTCTCCGTTACAGCCGCCCCGCCAAGCATGCCTCCGAACTGAAGACCTACAACGGTTACGATTGGAATTAGCGCATTGCGCACAGCATGTTTCAGCAGAACCTGTCGTTCACTTAATCCTTTGGCACGAGCAGTCATCACGTAATCCTCATGAATAACTTCCAGTGTGGAAGACCGGGTCATACGGGCCACCGCAGCGGTTAATCCCGTTCCCAGAACAATCGTTGGCATAATAATAGACAGCCAGTTCTGTGGATTGAAGGTAGCCGGAAGCCACTGCAGCTTGATCGAAAAATTCAGGATGAAGATCAGTCCTTGCCAGAAATTCGGAATCGATAATCCAATCAATGCAATAAACATGAATGTGTAATCAAACAGTGAATTGGGCTTGATCGCCGAGATGATGCCGATTGGCAATGCAATGACAAGGGCAAGCAGCAAGGAGATAACGGCCAGTGTTAACGTAATTGGAAACTTTCTGGCGATCGTAGCCGTGACATCTTCATTCCCTGAAAAAGACTTGCCGAGATCAAATAGAGCTATGCCCTTGATATTGTTCCAGAGCTGGACAAGATAGGGCTGATCCAGGCCATAGACATGGTTAAAAGCTGCGATCTGTTCCTGTGTCGCTGTCTCTCCGAGAATGTTGGCCGCCGGATTGAATGGAGACAGGTACAAGATGGTGAATACAAGTGTAGCTACGCCCAAAATGACGAATACCGTCATCAGAATTCTTTCGAATATGTACTTTAGATAAGGATTGCCGTACAAAAACATCATGGCGTACATCAGACAGCCCGGAATAACTGATATCGCAAGGAACCACGGTATATTAATCAATGATTGGAATGTATCGGCCATCGTCAGGCGCAGTTTTCCCTCTGCCTGAAGCCTGCTGAACGTTCGTTCCTTTAACTCCTTCTGAACGGATTCCTCCAGCCACTCTTCCGTCTGACGCTTGAATTCTGCCTCACTAACTTGCTGCCGAAAGAAACGGTGTTTACGCCTCAACTGTTCTTCAACGTCCATCCGAAGTTTATCCCGGTAAGAGGTGGAGAGCATATCGCGCTCAACAGCTTGTTGAACCAAGGCCCAGCCATCCCTTTTTCGTCTAGATTGCCAGATCAGAAGCACAACCAAATTCACAGGAAGTCCGAGAATAAATAGAACATATCGATAGGAGGGATGAAGCAGCATTTTGCCATAATTAAATCCCAGGGTGTAAACAAGCTGTGACATTTTACTGCCTTTTGCAAGATTCAAACCATGCGAGCCTCCTTTCATCTTATTTTAAATTGCATTATTCCGATTGATATAGTATATATTATTTAGTGTCTATTTAATTGTCAAGGTATGGAAGAGTATACATATGAGTACATGTGAAAATATGGATGAGGGCTGGTGATCACATGCAACCTTTGTTGAAAGTAAATGAGTTGTCCGTTTCTTTTCATTCCGGAGAGAGTGAATTTCAGGCGGTGAAAGAAGTCAGTTTTGAAGTGCGGAAAGGGGAAACACTTGGCATTGTAGGGGAATCCGGCAGTGGGAAGAGTGTGACGGCACGTTCCATTATGCGGCTGCTTGCCTCTCCTCCTTCGCAGATGAAAAAAGGTGAGATCCTGTTTAAAGGGGTAGACCTGGTCCATAAAACGCAAAAAGAGATGGAGAGCATCCGCGGCCGTGACATCGGCATGATCTTTCAGGACCCTATGAGCTCTCTTAATCCGACCGTGAAAATCGGAAAACAGATCACCGAAAGTCTGATTAAACATCAGAAGCTTTCCAGAGGGGAAGCGAAGAAGCAGGCGATAGCCATGTTGGAGCTCGTTGGCATCACCCGGGGTGAAATACGTTTCAACCAGTATCCACATGAATTCTCCGGAGGTATGCGCCAGCGGGTGATGATCGCTATTGCTCTTGCTTGCCGTCCTGAATTGCTGATTGCGGATGAACCAACAACTGCACTTGATGTTACTATTCAGGCCCAAATCCTTAATTTGATGAAAGATATGCAGGCACAGCTGGGCACTTCCATTATTCTGATTACCCATGATCTCGGAGTCGTGGCGGGGATGTGTGATCGGGTCGTGGTCATGAAAGACGGGCAGATTGTGGAATCCGGGACAACCACAGAGATTTTTGCGAATCCGAAGCATCCATACACGTCCAGACTGCTAAATGCATTGCCTCGATTAGACGAGAAGAAGAAACCGAAACTCGTGTCGTTGGTGCCACGCGATCTGGGTGATGATCAGCCTTTGCTGGAAGTGAAGTCCCTCAAACAGCATTTTAATCTGGGTAAAGGCAACACCTTAAAAGCGGTGAACGATATCAGTTTCGAGATCCGCCAGGGGGAGACGCTTGGGGTCGTAGGCGAATCGGGCAGCGGGAAATCGACTACTGGTCGAGCCATTCTGCGACTGCATGAACCAACAGGTGGGGATGTGCTGTTCAAGGGAGTGCCGCTCAACCGCCTCTCTGCCTCAGAGATGAAAACGATGAGGAGACATATGCAAATTATTTTCCAGGATCCGTATGCCTCGCTTAATCCGAAATTTAGAATTATGGACATTATTGGGGAAGCCTTGGATATTCACCATCTTGCCGGCAGCCCCGCTGAGCGGGAAAAACGTGTGGAGGAATTGCTGGAGATGGTGGGTCTCGATCCGGCTCATGCCCAGCGATACCCTCATGAATTTTCGGGTGGTCAACGGCAGCGGATCGGAATCGCTCGTGCGCTGGCCGTGGAACCTGAATTTATTGTATGTGACGAGCCTTTGTCTGCGTTGGATGTGTCCATTCAGGCTCAGATCGTACAGCTGCTTGAAGAATTGCAGCAGCGACTCGGTCTGACATACCTGTTCATTGCACATGATTTGTCCATGGTTAAACATATCAGTGATCGTGTAGCTGTCATGTATAATGGGAAGATTGTGGAGTTAGCAGAAAGTGAAGAACTATATTCGAACCCTCAGCATGCGTACACAAAGGCCTTGTTATCGGCTATTCCGGTTCCGGACCCGGCTGTGGAAGCGAAGAAAAAACGTCATGCTGTAAACGAAGCCCCAAGAGAGACGGTAGAAGTGGAAGATCGCTATAATCTGGAACAGTCCCGATGGGTGGAAGTAAAAGAGGGACATTGGGTGGCCATTTCCGGATAAATTGAACCATCTACTTTTATTCAAAAAAGAACCCCGGCAGTGATCTGTGAAAGATCATTGCGCGGGGTCCTATTTCATGCACAGCAGACACTGTGACAGTGAGTGTATTATTTAAACTGAACGGATTTCTTGATGTTGTCGATCTCGGCCTTTGTAGTATCATCCAAATAGGTGAAGATGAAGTTGAATGCATAACCTTCAATAATGGTGCTGTAGTAATCTTGCGTAATGGTTGAACCATCGCCCGCATCCATCGTAATTTGCATCAGATCCATCTCTTTGCCACCGATGGTTTCGGTTGTGAATTCCTTGTATTCATAAGGGAACTGGCTGTCCATCATGAATTTCTTCGTTGCTTTCAGATAATCTTTACCTGTACGAATGCCTTGCAGCAGGCTTACTTTTTCAGCAATCGCCATAGCGGAAGGGCCGACTTGACCTCCGTCCAATGGATATTGTGAAGCCATCAACAGGTTCAGTGTTTTGGCCTGAGATAGTTCAATTTGTTTTTTCTTCGTTTCATCGTCTCCAGCAATCACTTCGGAGGAAGCGTTAGTCAGTTCGTTCATGCCCTCGGCATCCTGGAACTCCCAAGCTTCGGGGAATTTCAGTGAAACACCAAAATAATCATTGTTATAAGAGCCTTTTTCCGTAGTTCCCAATTCAACGTCTTTGGAGTTATCTGTTTCCTTGGACTCGGAAGTGGATGCTTCGGAGTTTTCCGTGTTGTCCGTGTCTTCTGTCTTGGCTGTGTCTGTATCTCTGCCGGCAGTGGTTTCTGTTGCGGTTGAGTTATTCGTTTTGGCGTTGTTATCCGCCTTGTCGCCGCAGGCTGCAGCAACCAACAGAATCATAATTAACATGGCAAACAATGAAGCTTTTTTTGAAATAGACATAATACCCTCCTGAAAATGTGTGTGTTTGTTCTTTCTCTCTCTAATTCATGTGTACCTAAAAATCTTAGCACAGATGTTCGTGTTGACCACCTATAGGAATCTATAGGGGTACCTTTATAGATAAGACAGACGGCTGGCAATTGAAACAGCTTCCGCGCTGGATTGTACACCTAATTTGTTAAAAATCACTTTTTTATGATGATTTACGGTGCATTCCTTTATTTTCAATTTCACAGCAATGGCTTTAACCGTCAGTCCGCTAGAGATCATTTTCAGAATGGTTAACTGTCGCTTGGTGAATTCAATCGATGGCTGCTCCGTTACCGATGAGGCAAGGTTAGATTGATACCGATTTTGCATATGGGCCGGGATCAGCTTGGCGATTGCAATCAGTTCACTCTGGATGTCTGCATTAATGGTGGAGACGTCCAGGTAGCCAACGTGTTGAAGACCAACAGACAGAGGTGCAGCATAGCAATGCCAGCTCTGAAAAAGTGGATTCTCATGCTGCTCAGGGGACAGCTGAACAGGCCCCTGTTTATCCATTGATTCGGATATAGCATTGACGCCACAACTTCTAGCTGTAAAGATCATACCCGGACGGATGGGTGATTGTTTCACCACTTGTTCCAGATCAGGGCTGTAATCCATGGCAAGCAGGACTCCATGCGCGTCGGTGAGCAGAAAGAGATACGTGCTTGACAGGTTTTCTTTGATATCCGAGAGACTCTGCTGGAAGGCATTAATCAGAAAATGATTGATTTTGCGTATCCTGTCCAGATTGGTTTTCGTTAAATACTGGATATGTGCCATACCGTGGGGATATATTTCGTTCTCCAACGAGAATTCTCGTAAGGTAGATGTTCGTGCAGACATATGATGTCCTCCTCGTGATTAACCGATGGTTTCGATCACATGACCATCCTGATCGGTAATTTCAGTGCGGGCAATTCGAAATAGAATGCCGGGCAATGAAGCAATCTCAAATGTTTGTTCGACAGGGCGAAGGTTTGCGGCCAACTCCAATACGGCTTGTTCATGCACAATCACCTTAATCTGGTTGCCATCCTCCGAAAATGAGGGTGTTCCTCCGGCTTCAAACGTAATGTTCAATCCTGATCCGATTAGGGACAGTGGAGCGCCTTTTGAAAAGCGGCTGCGTAGTATTTTTCCGATAATTTGGGCCTGTTTTGCTCCGATCTGGAGTTCAGCCGGTACATTTTTTTGCAGTATTCTCTTGCGGGGAGATGTCCAGGCTAGTTGTTGTATGAATAAAAATGCTGTACTGGAACCTTCCTCTTCAATTCCGCGCTCAACAGCCTGAATCACTGAGGGGATATCCAAATATGAATTTCTCATGAGATCCGTAACGTATTTTGGCATGAATTCAACCAAGGCTGCTAACAAGCCACGTGTATTCCATGTCTGCATCGTTTCGAGTTCCGGACCGGTAATTCCCACCATCTGAATGAATTTCACCGTTCCATTGGGTGTGGATATCGTTGTCAGATCAGGATCTTCAATAAAAGAAAGTGCGGTTAGTAACGTATCTGAGCCGAGACAAATGGGGCCATTTGCATCCATGTAATCTCCTGCATGAAATACGTTCCCACTAGTAAAAACGTATCGTCCAACGTTCTGTAATAGATTCAGAGCCCAAGACGGGGGAGCAGTCTCTTCTTCACTCCGGGTAAGCCGAAAAGTCATTTCAAATCCATAACCGCTATGCTCCAGATCTTCCGATTCCTTCTCATACAGTTCCGAAAAACCATAGGTAATGAAATGCCAGTGAGGGATCGGGGTATCCACTTTGTATACGCTAATTCCATTTAGCGGATCAGGTCCACCGAGCATATAGGGAATAGCTGTACCATAGTGAAGTGGTTCCTGATCTCCATATAATTCACCAACTGCTGCATCAATGGCATCCCAACCGGATGTGTTTGCTTCTTCAGTCATTGTTGTGTTCCTCCTTGGCTATCCATTTTCCCGAAAAACATTTAAAATTAAGTCTACCTTTTTCAAAATCGGTTTCAAGCGGCTTAAGGATGAATTGCTTATCGTAGGACTTGGGGGTTACGATGTCTATTTCAGGGAGGGAATTTACATGAGTATGAAAGATTTATATCTGGCGGAGTTCAATCAAAGCAGTTGGGACTCATTTGTGCGACTCTTCGAAAAATCATATTTGGATGTGGAACCAAAATGGGCTGAATGTGCAGAGCAGCGGGGGATTCCGATAGATATTAGCAAGGTTATATTATGTGAAATGGGTGAATATGAGCTGCGTTGGATAGACATGAAAGTTCCTGCATTGGGCGACGAAAGTCCTGCCAGCTACCTCAAAAGCGGGGATACGAATGCCCTAAGAGCAGCAATTATGCAAATGCCTCGATAACTTAAAGGTGGTCAGCGAGTGCATTAAGCGGAAAGTTGATTTTGCAAAATAGATATGTTACGCTTACATTACAAGAGAAAAACAACCGAATACACAATAACATCTTTTGATGGATTGTAACTGTGCAGACAGGCAAAACCTAAACTGATGGTGAAATGAAGGCTCTTTTTTTGCGAGCTATTTTACCTTGAGTTTAGGTTTTTCTTGTTTTTTGGCCTGAAATACAGCCGTTGTATTCGGGAAAAACCCAAATAAAATTCGAAAAGAGGTAGTTCGTTATGACCACGGCAAAAAAAGGATTCCCCGAAAACTTCCTGTGGGGAGGCGCTACAGCTGCCAACCAATTGGAAGGTGCATTCGATAAGGACGGCAAAGGTCTCTCTACTGCGGATATGATTGCGCATGTTCCCAAAGAGAAGCGTACAGGCGGACATGCCATGGAAATCTCCTCTACACGAATTGAAGAGATCCTTTCCGGCAAAATTGAAGAACGTTTCCCTAAACGTTTTGGTATTGATTTCTATCATCACTATAAAGAAGATATCGCTTTGTTTGCTGAGATGGGCTTTAAAGTGTTCCGTTTGTCCATTCACTGGGCACGTATTTTCCCGAACGGTTACGATCAAGAGCCGAACGAAGCTGGCTTGAAATTCTATGATGACGTCTTCGACGAACTGTTGAAATACGGCATTGAACCGTTGGTAACCTTGTCTCACTACGAAACACCGCTGGGTCTGACACAGAAATACAATGGTTGGGCAGGTCGTGAAGTGATTGGGCACTATGTGAGATATGCAGAAACTGTGTTCAACCGTTATAAAAATAAAGTGAAATACTGGTTGACGTTTAATGAAATCAACGTGATGCTGTTTAGCCCATACACAGGTGGCGGTATCCTGATCGATAAAGTGGACAACCAACTGCAAACGACATATCAAGCGCTGCATCACCAATTTGTAGCTAGTGCACTGGTAACCAAGCTTGCCCATGAGATTATTCCTGGTTCCCAAGTGGGCTGTATGCTCGCTCGGATGGAAACGTACCCGGCGACTTGTAATCCGGTAGATGTTCGTCTGGCGCAACATGAGAATCAGATTAACCTCTTCTTCACGGATATGCATGCTCGGGGTCAATACCCGAACTACATGGCTCGTTACTTTGAAGAAAACAACATCGTGATTCAGAAAGAAGCAGGCGATGATGAGATCTTGCTGAACAATACGGTTGATTTCATTTCCTTCAGTTACTACATGTCTGTAACCAAATCTGCATCCGCAGACAAGGAAGAAACAGCAGGTAACCTGACTGGCGGCGTGAAAAACCCTTATCTGGAAGCTTCCGACTGGGGCTGGGAGATCGACCCGATCGGTCTGCGCGTAACGTTGAATAACTTCTGGGATCGCTACCAGAAACCATTGTTCATCGTAGAAAATGGTCTGGGTGCATATGACCGTGTTGAAGAAGACGGTTCAATCCATGACTCCTATCGTGTGGACTATCTGAAGAAACACATCGAACAAATGAAAGAAGCGATCAAAGACGGTGTGGATCTGATTGGATTTACAGCATGGGGGCCGATTGACCTCGTGAGTATGTCCACATCTGAAATGTCCAAACGTTATGGTTTCATCTACGTGGATTTGGACGATGAAGGTAATGGAACACTCAAACGTTCGAAGAAAGATTCGTTTGACTGGTACAAAAACGTAATTGCCAGCAATGGTGAGCAACTATAATTTGGTCTGACTCCTTTATCTTAAACCCGGATCGCTGTAGTAATTAGGCTATTCGAGGATTGTTACCGCATAAAGCGGGCAAAACCCAGCATAAAGCAGGCCATCGGTGATTATCTGATCTGAAGCCCTTTAGTTGGCGTGTTGTCCGCTTTTTGATGTGGGACTGATCGAAACAAGTGCTTACGGGCATAGGGTCAACCGTTTTAACAAAGAATGAAGATAACGTAACCAGAGAGGAATGACAGATATGACAACACCATTTCCGAAGGATTTTCTATGGGGCGGCGCAGTCGCAGCCAATCAGCTCGAAGGAGCCTACAATACAGATGGCAAAGGCCTGTCTGTTCAGGATGTAATGCCGCATGGGATTACGACGCCAAGAACGGAAGGACCAACAGAAGATAACTTGAAACTGATCGGAATTGACTTTTATAACCGCTACAAAGAGGATGTTAAATTGTTTGCTGAAATGGGCTTCAAAGTATTCCGTACATCCATCGCGTGGTCCCGTATTTTCCCTAAAGGTGATGAATTGGAGCCAAACGAAAAAGGTCTGCAATTCTATGATAATCTGTTTGACGAGTGCCACAAATATGGGATTGAACCCCTCGTAACGATCTCTCATTATGAGACACCGCTGCATTTGTCCAAAACGTATGACGGCTGGGTTAACCGTAAAATGATTGAGTTCTACGAGCGTTATGTAACCGTCCTGTTCAACCGATTCAAAGGCAAAGTGAAATACTGGCTGACGTTTAATGAAATTAACTCCATTTTGGAAGAACCATTCATGAGTGGCGGCATCTTTACACCGAAAGCGGAACTGTCCAAACAGGATCTGTACCAAGCAATCCACCATGAGCTGGTGGCAAGTGCGCTGGCGGTTAAACTGGGTCATGAGATTATGCCTGAAGCGAAAATTGGCTGTATGGTACTCAGTATGCCAACCTATCCATTGACTCCAAATCCGGATGATGTGGTAGCTGCAATGCATGCAGAACAGCGGAATGACATCTTTGCCGATATTCATGCACGTGGCTATTATCCGAAATACATCAATCGTTACTTCAAAGCGAATAATATCAATATCAAGTTTGAAGATGGCGATGCTGAAATTCTGAAACATACGGTGGACTTCATTTCATTCAGTTACTATGTAAGTATTTGTGAAACAGGTGACCCACAGAAGCGTGTTGAAGGCAAAGGAAATCTGTTTGCAGGTGTACAGAACCCTTACCTCAAAGCAAGTGAATGGGGCTGGCAGATTGACCCGCAAGGCCTGCGCGTAACGCTGAATAAATACTGGGACCGTTATCAAAAACCGCTGTTTATTGTCGAAAATGGTTTGGGTGCAGTCGATGAGCTGATCACAGACGAAAATGGCAATAAAACGGTCAATGATGATTACCGGATTCAATACCTGAATGATCACTTGGTACAAGTAGGCGAAGCGATTGAAGACGGCGTTGAAGTTATGGGTTATACCTCATGGGGCTGCATCGATCTGGTGAGTGCATCCACAGCAGAGATGAAAAAACGATATGGCTTCATCTACGTCGATCGCAACAACGATGGATCGGGTACCCTGGACCGTTACAAGAAAAAATCATTCCACTGGTACAAAGAAGTTATTGGTACAAACGGCGCAAGTCTGAAATCCGACAACCATTAATTTCTGGTTCCAAAGACATATGTGTGCAGCATCTTCTTGTGTCATATTCAAGCACATTAACCGCTTTCACAAAAACATTGTCAGATGGATAATTATATGGTAAGATGGGCCTAAGGCTAATGAATACTGGATTGTTACTGTTCAATCAGGCAAAACCAGAAGCGGGGCATATGTTTTATGACCTGCTTTGGTTTTGCCTTTTACTACTTTGACGGTGCAAGGTGATGTGAAGAAATGAAAATTGAGAAGGTGCTGAACAACAACGTAGTTACTGTGATTGATCCAGGAGGAAACGAACTGGTCGTCATGGGGCGGGGCATAGCCTTCAAAAAGCATACTGGTGAAACGATAGACGACAGTCTGGTCGAAAAAATATTCTCATTGGAAAGCAAGGAAGTATCGCAGAAACTGAAAACGCTTCTGTCTGATATTCCAGTTGAATATGTTGAATGCTCGGATGAGATTATCCGTTATGCCGAGACCGTGTTGGGTGAGAAGCTTCATGAGAGCATCTACATTTCACTTACGGATCATATTCATTTTGCCATTGACCGGCATCGTCAAGGCTTGCAGATTCGTAACGCATTGTTCTGGGAGATCAAGCGCATGTACCGCAAGGAATATGCCATTGGGCTCAAGGCACTTCAGATTATTGAAGAAACATTGGGCGTCCTGCTTCCTGAAGACGAATGCGCATTCATCGCTATGCATCTGGTCAACGCCCAGATGAACGGTGAGATGAGGGAAACCATCAGTATTACGAATATCGTAAAAGATGTACTTAACATCGTACGACGCAGCTTTGTCATTGAGCTGGATGAGGATTCGCTGAGTTATTATCGATTCCTGACACATTTGAAGTTCTTTGCTCAGCGCGTATTACACGGTACAGCGATTGAAGATAAGGAAGCAGATAATCCGCTTCATGACCTGGTGAGCAAACAATATCCTGAGGCACATGCTTGTGCTTGTAAGATTAACGACTATACTCGCAAGATCTATAGCCGGGTCTTATCCAAGGAAGAAATCCTATATCTGACCATTCATATTGAACGAGTTGTCAGAACTGAACAAACAATTGAATAATTGGGATTGTTACTGCACAAAAGGCAAAACCTAAACGTTGAATAATGATAAGCTGAAACTGCTTTGTCATTATTCAGTGTTTAGGTTTTTTTTTAACCTTCATTACACATAAAAGGAGCAAAACACAATGGATAAACAACAATTGTCCAAGGATATTCTGAAGCTTGTTGGTGGCGAAGAGAACATCGATCAAGTCACACACTGTATGACAAGACTCCGGTTTAACCTGAATGACAACAAAAAAGCGGACAAAGCGACGCTGAAAAATACACCTGGCGTTATGGGCGTTATGGAGAATGGCGGTCAGTTCCAGGTCATTATCGGGAACGATGTGCCTGTTGTGTATAATGCACTGGTAGGCAACATGTCCAAATCCCCAAATGCAGACGCTGGATCAACCAGTGCTTCGACTGGGGAGAAGAAAAAGAGAAATCCAGTAAGTGCATTGTTCGACTTTATTTCCGGAATATTCACGCCGATTCTGCCAGCGATTACGGGTGCCGGTATGATCAAAGGGATCGTGGCAATCCTGGTAGCTGTAGGTTGGTTGTCTGAAACCAGTTCAACTTATATCATTTTGTCTGCTATCGGTGATGGTGCATTCTACTTCCTGCCGATCATTCTGGCGATCAGTGCCGCACGTAAGCTCGGTAGCAATATGTATATTGCCGCAGCTCTGGCAGCGGGGATTATGCATCCGACGATTACAGCCTTGCTTGCCAATGGCGATACCACATTTGTGGGCATTAAGGTTATAGCAGCAACCTATTCTTCTACGGTTATTCCGATTATTCTCGCAATCTGGATTGCTTCCTATGTAGAGAAAGCGGTTGATCGTATTACACATGCTTCGCTTAAGCTTCTGATTGTTCCAACGGTTACCCTGTTAATTATGGTTCCTCTGACCTTGATGACGGTTGGACCATTGGGTACAGTACTCGGTAATGGTTTGTCTGGTGGTATTTCATGGTTGTTCGACAACATGTCCATCTTCGCAAGTATCTTGATTGGTGGTACGATGTCACTTCTGATCATTACAGGTATGCACTATGCACTGCTGCCGATCATTGTTGGTTCGATGACATCACTTGGTTACGATTTTATTATTCCACTAATGTTTGCAGCTAACTTGGCACAAGGTGGTGCAGCATTTGGTGTGGGTCTTAGATCGAAAAATGGTAAAACGAAATCGCTTGCTTATTCCACAGGTCTTACGGCTATCATGGGGATTACGGAACCGGCAATGTACGGGATTAATATGAAGTTCAAAAAACCATTTATAGCAGCCCTGATCGGTGGAGCTGTTGCAGGTGGATTCATGGGAATCGTCAATGTTAAAGCTTATGTACTTACAGGTCTAGTGGGTCTGCCAAGTATTGCAGCATTTATCAGTCCGGCAATTAGCACACTGCTCTACGCTCTGGCTGGTGGTTTGATTGCCATTGTAGCAGCAGCAGTACTGACGTACATTCTTGGTTTCCAAGAAGACAATGCTCCACAATCGGCTGAAGCTACACCAGTAGCAACGACTTCTGCTTCCGCAGTAACTGCTGTTGAAGAAACTAAAGCATTGGATCAAGACGTATTCAGCCCAATTACTGGTGAAGTTAAACCATTGAGCGAAGTTCCAGACCCTGCATTCTCCGAAGAGATTATGGGTAAAGGGTTTGCGATTCAGCCGTCGGAAGGCCGTGTGGTTTCTCCAATTAACGGTACAGTATTCTCGCTGTCGAAGAGTGGACACGCTATCGGTTTGGTAAGTGACAATGGCGCTGAGATGCTCATTCACATCGGGATTGATACCGTGAAACTGAAAGGTCAATTCTTCTCGCCTAAAGTTCAAGCAGGAGCGAAGGTTGCCGTTGGTGATGTGCTGATGGAATTCGACCGGGAAGAAATCGAAAAAGCCGGTTACACAACGATTACACCGGTCATCATTACGAACATGCATCAATATCATTCAATTGAGTCTGCCGGACGTACAACGATTAAGGAAAAAGAATTGTTGTTTACGGCAAAAGCTTAACGAACGTCAAAAAGCAGCAGTCTTTCCGGATGGAATTATTCCGGCAAGGCTGCTGCTTTTTAGTATATGGGCGATATTCTTCATGGTCGATGTCTGCTGGACACTAAAGCGAGCGAGAAGGCAGCAGCTCCTGAACCAATTGCACAAAGTGCTGCGCGGGCTTGGACAGGTGACGATTGCGATGCCACACAAGCGCAGAATCTACGGTGGATTGCGCATCTTGAATACGATAGACATGAAAAGGATGCTCATGATAAAGCTGAAGAACCGTATGAGGCACGATGGAGCTTGCAAAACCGAGTCGTACAAGTTCCAGCAACATGTTAATATCCGAGCATTCGCCAGCAATGGAAGGATTCACGTGATGCTCACGGAATTTCTGTAATATCAGTTCGAACATCCCGAGTCCTTCAGTGCTAGGAAGCAAGAGAGGGATATCGGTCAGCTTTTGAAAATAAATCCCGCGCTCATCCGCTGACTTCAGCGGTGTGGAGGAAATATAGAAGAGAGCTTCCTGCGGTAGATGCAGCACTTCATATTGCTCTGTTTTGACAGGCATCCGTACACAGGCAAGCTCGATTTTGCCTTCACCCAAGAGCTGGCAGAGCTGTGCAGATTCATTTTGTTGAATTTTATACGTCACCTGAGGGTGTGTTGTCCGAAACTGCTGGAGCGCCTGCGGGATCAAACGATCTGAAATCGTATTAATGCCAAGAGACAGCTTGCCCCGAATGCCATACCTGAAGCTCTGCATTTCCATGACAGCTTCCTCCATGTACTTGGTCATTGTGACCGCATAATCATAGAAGCTTCGACCCGCCTGTGTCAGCTCCATGCTGCGTCCTTTGCGTTCAAACAAAGCTACGCCGAGCTCGTCTTCCATCAGCTTGAGCTGTTGGCTTAGAGGAGGCTGAGCCATGTGTAATCTGCGCGCTGCTGCCGTGATCTGTCTCTCCTCGGCAATCGCGATGAAATAGCGACATTGTTTGATATCCACGTGTGTTCTCCTTATTCGCAGCGATATGTTTTTCATATGGAAAACCAACAAAACATGTATTTTCAATATACTATTATCCTATGTTAACATACATAAGGTTTAAACACTTCAAATCACACATGTAGATTATGATGTATCGAATATATGCCGTGAGGATGACGAAGAATTGGAGGGTGAAGGTGCGATGCTGAAAACAATACATGCAGCTGCTGAAGCTGGACATACGGATGATGTGCTGCGGTTTATCGCACAAGGAACCAGAGTGAATGACCGGGATGCGCGAGGACGGACACCTCTGATGGCCGCGGTATATGGCAACAAGCCAGAGACGGCAAGTACACTTATTGAAGCGGGAGCGGATGTGAACATCCAGGATCAACGACTGGACAACATGCTGCTGTATGCCAGTGCGGAAGGTTTGCGTGAAATGGTTGAACTGGCTATAAAAGCAGGTGCTGATACCCGGATTACGAATCGCTTTGGTGGCACAGCTCTGATTCCTGCTTCAGATCGAGGTCATGTCGATATTGTGGAGATCCTTCTGAAAGACACGGATGTGGATGTGAACCATATCAACAATCTGGGCTGGACAGCTTTGCTGGAAGCGGTCATTCTGGGGGATGGCGGCACTCGCCATCAGCAGATCGTAGCATTGCTTTTGCAATATGGTGCCGATCCTTCTATTGCGGACCGGGACGGAGTTACAGCACTTGCGCATGCCCGGAGGCATCATTATATAGAAATGGAGCGAATGTTAACCCAATCATGAACAGACATCAAGAGCAATCTTTGCAAAATAATATAAAGGGTGCGTCATCGCTTGCATTGGCAGGCATTCAGTGGTTCTTCTTCCTGTTTACCAACACTGTGGTAGTGCCGTTATCCATCGGACATAATTTTCAGCTTTCACCGGAGGCCATTGCTGCGTCGATGCAGCATGCCTTTTTGCTTACTGGGGCTGTGTGTATATTACAGGCGTTCTTTGGACATCGTTATGCCGTGATGGATGGTCCCTCAGGATTATGGTGGGGACTGACACTAAGCTTAACGGCCTCGGCTTCATCAGCAGGCATGAGTTTGGAACGTATCGGGGGAGGATTGGCTGCAGGTTTTCTGTTAGCGGGTCTGACAATGATGATCCTTGGCGGACTTGGAGCTGCGCATGTGCTTCAGAAGCTGTTCACACCAATGGTCAAGAGTGCGATGTTATTCCTGATGACGATTCAATTGACCATGAATTTCTTCAAAGGCATGATTGGATACACCGAGTTTGGCACATTCAACCTGCCTGTAGCGGCGTTGTCCGTTGCTATAGCGTTTCTTGTAGCCTTAATCCAGCTTAAGGGAAAAGGCAAGCTCGGCAACTACTCCATCCTGATTGGCATCGTGACGGGGTGGATTGCCTATAGTTTTGTGTTTCCTGGACAACATGCAGGAGCATCCGGTCAACAGGATTTAAACCTGTTTTCCTGGTTTCCGTGGGGGACGCCGAAGTGGGAGCCGGGTATTGTTATCACAGCTTTTTTTGTCGGGCTGGTGAATATGACGAACTCCATCACCACGTTAAGCTCCGTCGAAAAAATATATGAAGTACAAACGACCAGCCAACAATATAAACGATCGTACATGCTCACAGGATTGTTCACCATGTTATCTGCATGTGTAGGTGTGCTGCCGTTCGGATTATTTGCTTCTTCAATCGGATTCCTGGAGAGCACCCGTATTCTGAAACGGGCTGCGTTTGTTGTTGGAGCAGGCATGTTATGTATGTTGGGACTTACACCTTCCGTGACAGCCTTTTTCGCACAAATCCCTCCAAGTGTAGGGAGTGCCGTGCTATTTGTAGCCTATTTGCAAATGTTTGGTACAGCCCTAAGAACACTCGAAGGCACCACCTTTAATTCCAAAACCATCTATCGTGTGGCACTTCCGGTTCTTACAGGTGTTGCTGTAATGAACATCCCTGCTGAAGCGTTTCATGCTCTGCCCATGTATCTCATTCCGATCATTAGCAATGGACTCGTCATTGGAGTTGTGGTGTCACTTTTGCTCGAAATCACAGTGGATTGGTCCAAAATGGACAATACAACTAATACAACTACTGCTACCAAAGCAGCCTGAATATCTAAAATATTGGAACAGTCCGGTACATCGGGCTGTTTTTTTGTTGGGTTGGTAGCTCTCCCGGTTACTTCACCATAATTTTGCCTTGCCCCGCAAGCATTCTCATTTCTCTGGATAAACGCTCATGATTGCCTTGCTGGATCTCCAGCTGTACCCCGTAGTGCCATTGGTTATTCTCTTCTTTGCCCCAACGCAGCGTTCCTTCCAAATACAAGGGGTCTTCAAAAAGCAGCAAGTTCATGCCGATTCGGATGTTATTGGACTCCACATGCAGATTTAACGGGAAAGAAAGCTGACAGCCGGATCGGCTGATATCGCATAATTCCGCTTGAATGGGTTTGGGTGGTGCAGAGGCGCCGTTAATGCTGAGTATAAAAATTTCAAACGTTATTGGTTCTTTTAAAGTATAGCGAAAAGGTTCTCTTCTAAGGTTGATAGCCATGGTTTCCTCCACAAAATCAAAAAAAGTCAGTTATGATTATATCGTCATTTTTGCTAAAAAAATGAAGAGATTAAGCTGTTTTCTAACACCTTCAGTTTTCACATATATAACATGAACCTAGTTAGCTCTTGAATGCCTTTAACCAGTGTGCCGGGCTTGATATAATGGTTGGATATGGTTCTGATTTTTCACCTGGATCAGAATGGGAAGGAGCGGATTAGGTTGCGTCAATTTTCTTCGGAATTTCAGGAAAAAATTAATCGATTGGGAACCGGAAATGTTCAACAAACAGTTGAACAACTGCGTGAAGTGGGCATGTCCAGGGTCTATGCAGCAATTCCGGCCATAATACGGATGATGGATAATCGTCATTCAGCCATTATTCAAGCAGCGGAGCAGGCGGTCGCCACTTTGCTTGCAGTGTGTCCTCTTACGGAACTGGTTTGGTTGAATGAACATGTAAGGGAATGGCGTCCTTCTCCACTGGAATGGAAGAAGTCTGTCGAACGAGAAATGCGTACCATGGATCTAGCGAGTGCTACCCGACTTTCTGTGTTGACGATGCATTGGAGTGGATACATTAGAGAGGCAGCGGTTCGAAAAATGATCGAGAACGATCAACCGTATACCTTTCCTTATTTGCTGCTTCGTTTAAATGATTGGGTGCCCGAAATCCGTGATTTGGCCAAATTGGCACTCGAGCGCAAGCGCAAGCCCGAATATGCTAAGCTATGGATGGAAAATATCATATTGGTGGAACGACTTCGAATCTGTGGCCGGGATTTGTTCGAGGAGTGGATTGAATCTATTCATAACTTGCTGCGTCAAAAGGAATGCAGGTATGTCATTCATTCGGCAAGGGTATCACCGGATGCCTATATTCGTCGCCTGGCGTTTCGCATCTCGATTGAAGAAAATGGAACAGATAACGGCATGATTATAGAGCAGGCACTGCGTGACGACGATCCATCCATCCGTAGGTGGGCGGCGTGGCAGGTGGATGGTATATTGTCAGGACAGAATCTGAAAGAAGCGCTTCTTCGCATGCAACAGGACAGTATACCTTCAATCCGCCGGGAAAGTCTGGCGTCTTTGGCTACCATGTTTCCTGAGGATGCGAAAGAGATTATAGCTGATCGGCTGTTGGACCCGGACCTCTCGGTAAGGGATACAGCTCGAAGGCACGGGAAGCAATGGATGAAGGGGAGTTATGCGGAGTGGTACCTTGATATGATCTGGAGTGAGGAGCGAGGCCACCTCGCTGCTGCTATTGCCGGTCTTGGAGAGACAGGGGAAAAGGCAGACGCTGAGGTTGTGTTTGATTATGCGCAGCACTCAGTAGTTGCGGTAAGGAAGGCTGTCATAAGAGGACTGACGCGGCTAAACCCTTCTTCCTACGGTCCTTATTTTATAAATATGCTGCAAGATCCTCAACCAGGTATTTCGCGTGAAGCCTGCCGAGCATTGAGGCGTCATCCTCATCTCATTCCTCCAGATGAAGTCGCAGAGCTGTTGGGGGATAAAGCTGCCAAGCCTCATGTAATCCGAAATGTGCTACGTATCATTTCTGTTATGGATAGATGGACTCAACTCGGTCTCCTACTTCGACTGCTACCAACAGCCCAACCTGAATGGGTGAAGCACACGCTTCTTCGTCAATTACACAACTGGGTTGAATTCCCAAATCGCAGTTATGGCATTAGATTGACCATTGTACAGCTGGAGCGCCTTCATCAATATTTGGAATGGTGTCGACCTGAACTGGACAACGACCTGATCCGTCGGCTGGAGTGGCTTATACAATGAATGTAATCAATCTTAAGATTTATCCCTAATAGAGTTCAAAAATTGAACGATATCGTCCAAATAGTGTGCGTCCATAAGCTTTCGTGGAGAGAACAAGGCGGTTGCATAGGTTTTGAACGTAGAATGCACCAGTGAAGAGGGCAGCATCGAATGATCTGCATCCGGTAGTTTGGTTACACTGAGCAGTGACTGTGGAATCATCTGACGATACACACGTTCTGTCTCTTGAACATCGACATTTATATCTCTACCTCCAAGCACAAGATGAACAGGGCTATGAAACGAAGCTAGCCCATCTGTGGCATCCGATTCCACATTGTTGACGATAAACGTCCAGCGCTCCTTGGAAATGAGCTGCTCCTTATTAGCCATGTGCAGGTATTCATCATAGGTGGCCTTGTTTCGAATCAGCTGCAGAACCTGGTCATTATAGAGCTGTCTTGCAGTGATCTCTTCCCTGGTATATCCTTCCTGGAGCATTTCTTGCCGGGTGTTGTATCTGCCCTGTGTAATCCAGTTGATGGCGGGGGAAACCAAAATGCTAAATGCAATACCCGCATCTTGTTTCACGACGTATGGAATGACCCATCCAGCCTGGCTGGCACCCCACAAACCAATTCGATCTTGATCAATAGAGGCTTCTTTTCTGGCCCATTCAAGGGCGGTTAAGACATCCTGTGCACGATCCTCCATGGTTTGGTCAAGCCAGTTCCCCGAGGAACCACCAATACCAGGTTTATCCAACGAGAGGGAGGCATATCCCGCCATGGCAAGCTTTTCCCACAAAGGTCGGTATCCACCGTCATAACTGGCATTAATTGGACCATCTCCATGTACAAAAACGACAAGGCCAACCTTATCTGAATGATGTTTGGGCAGTGCGAGTATACCCGTTAATTGTCCATGTGCGGTTGGAATGGAGATGCGTGTTTCTTTCATGTTGAATGTGTTCTGAACGAGCACCCAAGACACAATGAACAGAATGATGATCAGCGCAGTGATCAGCCATCTGAAAAGTGGGAGTGTGAATAATCTTAATCTAGGGGATAAATGTTTGAACAATGGAATACCTCCTCGATGTCTGAGATAGGGCTGATCATGAAAATCCATTCGGGTTCACGGAACAGGAATTTTCTGAAAGGGCTGGTATGTGATGATTTCCCTCTGAAGTTCATTTGATTATAAAGATGAATGGCTGGCGTGTTTTTGCTGGATACATGCAAAGATGTATATTCACAATGAAGACGTTGTTTTGCGAATTTTTGAGCTGTAATCAGCAGCTGTCTGGCAATTCCACGCTTTCGGTGACTTGTGGCTACAGCCAGATGCTCAATGTAACATTCCTGTGGACCCGGCTTATAGTCCAAGGCAATCATCCCGACCATAAATGTGAAGACATTGCGTAGTCCGTATTGCTTGCAAAGCTTACGGAATGGAATTTGGTGGATCTCTTTTTTTATATGTAGTTTTTTTTTGAGGTACCATTTCAGGTATAGAACCCCCACAACCTGATTTCCATCCATAGCAATGAACTGCCTACTGGATAGTGAGTTTCCCTGCTCAACCCATATAGCGCCAAGCAAGTCAACTATCTCTGTTGGGGCGAGCGGCACAAGAGCCTCAAACTTGGCTGCAAAAGAATGGACTATTAACGTTCGGACAGCCAGTTGATGTTGATTGTGATCATCATAGTCAACAATTTGAATCGGAGTCGTGAGGTTCATGATTGGTTCCTTTCTTTCACTTCAGGGTGAGTGACCTCAATTCTGGCCTGGATCTCATAGTGTAATTGATCAGTTCCTAACATGGAGAGATAGGACTTTTCAATTAAAATTATTGGGTCTACCAGCACATAAGCAGCTTGAAATGCGTGTTCGTTAAGGTGATGAATTTCCTGGGCAATATTTTCTTCGGATGTCACTGTGAAGGATCTGGTTAGATACAAACCTTTTTCCACAAAAGAATCGCTGATAGCATTAGAAGACGGTACACAGACAGCAACCTGATCTGAGCTATACAGGTAGTGAAAATCAGTTTCAAATAATGCAGGTTGTTCCGTACGATGCTGATACAATGCACGGGCATGCAAAGATTCGTTTGGTTGGATGGTGATCCAAGTGGTGAAGTGCCGAACGGGAATTTCCTTCATCACATATATGGGTATACGCTGATCCTGCTGTGATTGGCTGATCCATTCCTGCTGCTCCTGCAATATGCTCTGAATAAATTGCTTCATATGGATCAACGAATCAATCTGTGATTGTACATCTTGAAGCGAATCGGTTAATAATCCGTAATAGTCATCTGCGGAATAGGAGAGCAGGCACTCTTTGATTTGCTGAACAGGGACATTCAGCTTACGCAATAAAAGGATGTGAGAAAGCTGGTAGATCTCATCCATTCCATACATACGGTAGTGGTTGGTATCCACATAAGCTGGGAAAAGTATCTTTTTTTCCTCGAAATATCGAATTTGATGGACTGAAACATGCATTAATTTGGATAGTTCGCGAATTGTGATGTAGTTGTTCATCGTGCTCACTCCTGTCTGATTTGATGGAATAGGTTCACTATAAACCTTAGGTCTGACCTAAGGTCAAGCTGTTTATTTTGAATAAGGAAGTGAGATATAGAATGAACGGGAAATTTCAGTTCTTCACGGATACGGCAGCATTGTGCCTGTATGATCTGGCGGCGCTAAAACATCGTGTTGAAGATACACCGGACTGGTGGTCTATTGCAGAGGATGAACTGACTGAGGTAAATGCAGGCAACTGTTTGTTTCTGAACCTGGGTGAAGATGGACAGTATGAGGTGACATGGAGTCTGGATGATGCGGGGAAGGAACTGGAGACTGCACAGGTATACCATTTACGTGTCCCTTCCGGTAACGTGTATCTGGGAGCTGCCGATGATGTAACTGGGGGTGAGTTGGAGCCGGATGAGTCATGTGGCGGTGTATTGCTCCAGTTGAAACCTGGAAATTATGCATGTACGGTAACGAAGGAAGACAACCAAATTTCGATTAACATCACACCCAGTCTGCAAAGCGAAAATAGTTTGAATGACTTGATCCGGATCTAATATTATGGGTACGCAATGGAAGGAGGCATATGGAAATGGAAATGTACAAGGCCCAGTTGGAACGCATACAGGGAAAGTTGAACAAACTCCAGACTCTGGACCCGGAGCGGAATCTGTTTGGGGCAGAGAATCATCAATATGATATGGCTCCGGTATGGACATTGGATGAGATTAAGGCATTTGAACAGAAATGGAAGATAGAGCTGCCTGAAGAGTATCAAGCTTTTCTGCTTGGGGTTGGCAGTGGTGGAACAGGTCCCTATTATGGGCTGGAAAAGCCTGAAAACGGCATATATTTGGTGATGGATTATGAGGATGAGTTGAATGCGATTTCCGAGCCGTTCCCACATGTGGAATCCTGGAATTGGGATGTTGACTGGTACGACGACAGCAAGGAAGAGGACGAGTGGGCAGCGCTTGAACATGAGTATTATGATCCGAAATGGTCGGCAGGGATGCTGCGAATCAGCGATTTTGGATGTGGCGTGTCACTTAATCTGATTGTGAAGGGATTGTCCTACGGAGAGATCTGGACCGATGATCGAGCGAACAGTAATGGGATTTATCCGGATCATTATATGGGCAACACGGAGCGGCTGGGTTTTCTGGACTGGTATGAATTGTGGCTGGACCGCTCGATCAATGACTTGAATGAGGAAGATTAGTGGTTTTTAGCTAACTTTTAGATGGAAGGAGGTACCCTGATGGGCCGGGAATATGGCATCAGAACAACAAATCCTGTCATTTTACCTCGGATTGTGAAGCGACTGGCGGACTCCTTAACCTTCTCCGACTTGTATAAGCTGGAGCATTATGAAGATGGGTTTGCGTTGCTACAGGAGGATTCGTCCTGGCCTGAAGCTCTACAAGTCTCGATTGAAGTGGCATCGGGAATGGATGAGATTGTGGAGGGAGAGTTGTACATCTATTGTCTGTTCCATACTTGGGGTGACATCGCAGCAAACTGGCTAAGGCAGATGGAAGCAGCTGCGAATCAGGAAGACACTGAGCTGGAATGGTTTGAACTTTAAATAATGATGCGGAAATCCATACAAGAGCTTCCTCCTCAGGATTAGGCGGGGCTTTTTTGTGATGGAAAATAAATAAAAAACGGTTTGGCTTGTTCATCCGTCTTAAACCACAGAAAGAGAGAAGGAGGGGATTGCGGGGTGGAAACCAAAGCCGAGATGAAAAAGATGCTGTTTGTACAGAGCGAAGACGAGACGGCATTTGTCCAATCCATCATGGAGCATCAGGACACGCTGATCTCCATTGCCTACAGTTACTTGCGTAATCGTCATGATGCGCTCGAAGCCGTACAGGAGATGACATGCCGGGCCTGGATCAAGCGTCGCTCTCTGAAAAATGAGAAGGCGTTCAAATCGTGGATTATTCGTATTCTGATCTACGTGTGCATTGATGAACAAAGACGTCGCAAACGGGCCACACCACTGCCAAGCGAAGGGTTGGAAGAGGCGATATCCGAGTCTGGCAGTGCAGAATGCAGCGACAACAGACTTGCGATGTGGACCATGCTTGAGAAAATCAAACCTAAATACCGCCATGTATTACTGCTGAAATACTATAATGACATGACGTCGATTGAGATTGCCTCCATTCTTGGCAAACCGGAGGGCACCATCAAGACCTGGCAGCATAAAGGGTTGGAACTGTTACGGAAACAGATGAAGAACAGGGGGGATTGGCATGACAACTAGTCCGGAGGAACAGGCACTTTTCGCAGATGCTTCCCAGGCTAAGCTGGAGAGACAGCAATTGAATCCGGCGGACACGGCCTTTGCCATTCAGCGAGGTCTGGCAAAGGCAAGAACTCGGCGAATGACAGGTCATGTGCAATTAAAGTGGATTACGGCGGTGCTCGTAACAGCTCTGGCAGCCGGTTGGCTGCTGATGGGTCCACTTGGCGCTTCTACACCACAACAGGCAATGTACAGCCAGCCCGCACAGAATTGGGGAGTTCTTGAACCTTTTCGGGAGTTGGCTGGAAAAGAGGTAGACGGAAACACGATTTCATCCGCAATTAACAATGGTTATGTACAGCTCGTGAATCGTTCTGTGAAATCAGGAATATATCAGTTAACCGTCAATGCAGTGATGGCGGATGAAAACAAGATGATCGTATTGTACACAGCCCAGACGGATGCTTCCCAGGAGATATATTCAGTTCCCAAAACGAATGTGGTCAATGGCATGACGAACCAATCGCTTGGCTATAGCGGTATAAGCAGCCTGTACACCCCAAATGGAAAGTATACACTTTACGGACGCAGCACCGTTGAAATGGATGGGAATACACCGCTTCCTGATCAAGTGAAGTTCGATTTTCGCATTTCATCTGTAGTTCCTGATCTGTTGGCTGACACGAATAAGGTTAAAAAAGATCCCAAATACCAATTCTCGAAACCGATGGAAGTGAGCTTCGATCTGGACCCTAAATTTTCGGTACCCAAGACAGAAAAGATCAAACTTAATCAGTTATTTACGATTGGGGGTCATGAGGTATTGTTATCTGAAGCAGAGGTATCACCACTTATGACACGGGTAAGATTTATCTATGAACCTAATCAAAAAATTGATTATAAAACTAAACTCTCCGTCAGTGATGTGGTTAACCCTATCGAGATTGTATCCACGACCAAGGACGGGCAGAAGACCAAATTGTCCGGTGTATCAGGTAATGGGACGGAAGATGGGATGATCTATTCCTTTAGTAGTAATCTGCTGGATGGCCCACAATCTCTGGTATTAAAACTTCGCGGTGAACCCGGCAAAGTTTACGATGATTGGCAGGAAGCCGAGAAACATATGCTGGAACTGAGAATCAAATAGGATTCAGAAGAAGGGCGATACAAATTCATGGTTTTTGCAGATGACTTTGTGTCGTCCTTTCATTTTTCTTATACGGGGACTGCTGTTGCAAAAAAATAAAAATAATGGTTAAATTGCAATTTTTGTATTGTCACATCCGATGTTACACGATATAATCTACTTGTCTTGCAGGATAAAATTATAAAGGATGGTGAAATTTTGAAGAAATTTTCGATTCTTTTACTTGCTGTAACACTGTTATTGTTGACAGTCTCCACGGTCTCTACGGCACCCGCTACATATGGTGCGGCCAGTTATCCCAACACAGGCACGAATGGTTTAACGGGTTTTGCCGGTAACGCCAAAAATGAGAGTGGTGTATCTAAATCAGCCACGACAGGTGGCAAGAACGGTCAGGTTGTCTACGTCAGCAATCTGAATGATTTGCGAACGCATATGGCAGGCTCAACTGCCAAGATTGTAGTTATTGAACAAAATATTTCTTCTTCTACGTTGCAAAAAGTCGAATTTGGATCGAACAAATCGTTGGTCGGTTCCTTTGATAAACACACGCTGACAAACATTCATTTCAGATCGACGTCCAGCTCAAGCAATGTTATTTTTCAGAACCTGACTTTTGAACACGCTTCCAATATTAATGCTAACGACGATATCCAGATGTATATTACTTCAGGCTCCAACTACTGGATCGATCACGTGACGTTCTCCGGCCATAGCTACAGCTCGAGCGGCAGTGATCTGGACAAGCTGCTGTACATTGGGGATCGCGCAGATTATATTACGATCAGCAATTCCAAATTTGCAAACCACAAATACGGAATTATTCTCGGATATCCGAATGATGGAAACAGCAGCTATAATGGTGTACCTCATGTAACTATGGCTAATAATTATTTTGAAAATCTGTATGTACGTGGTCCTGGTCTCATGAGATACGGTTATTTCCATATCAAAAACAATTACGCCAACAACTTTAACCAGGCGATCACCATTGGAGAGAAAGCTCGTATTTATTCCGAAAACAATTATTTCGGTGCTGGTGCTGAAAAAGGCGGTATTCTGGATGATAAAGGAAACGGGGAATTTACGGATACAGGCAGTACACCTGCGTTAAGCAGTCCGTCTTCTCCAAAAACGAACTGGAGACCAAGCTCCAACTACAGCTATGAAGTGCAGACAGCCAGTTATGCCCGCGAGTTTGTCACCAAGTATGCAGGTTCGTCTAACAACACACTTGTGTTCGGGAAATGAAAGGTAGCTGATCTCCTTCTGGAATAACAGATTAGAAGTCATGGCCCCCAATGATGATGTGGATTGAATAGATTAGCATGTAAAAGCCCGTATCCCTGATGCGGGTTTTTACTATGTTTTTACTATGGAGAAAACCAAATAAAATCCCTGAAATACTAGTACATATTATATTCCTTCATATATTAAAAATTTACAATAAAAATCCGATATACATTAAGTGTGTTTTCATGTTTATGAAGACCTAATGTACTATAACAAAGCCCTAGGATTTTGCGATTCGTTCATAAGCAAGGACCATAGACTGATAAAAGATAGTACAGAAAATGTTTCGCCATGGTATTTAATTGATAAAAAGGACGGGAAATTCATGAATCGTTATGATGAAATCATCTGGAAAAGGAACAAGCTGATCTGTATCATCCTGTGGGTTATTGTTGCCATCGGTTTTGGTATGGCCTTTCTGGAACCCAAGCTGCTCGTTTCGAATGGGGTAGCTATTTTATTCGCGGGTTGGGTAACCTACGCAAACATCAAAAAGAAATATATCCATGTGATCCCGTGGCTTTGTACGCTCCTGATTACGGTCTGTGGAGTTTATGCAGGCTGGGGAAGTGTTAACATCACTTTAAGTCTGGTTATCACTTCAGTGTTATTGCTCTATCCTGACAAGAAACTGTTCACAACCGGATTTCTCGTTCTGCTTGCCATTAGTATTCTTCAGGTTGTTCTGGTGGAGACAAAGAGCTCCGAGGAATTTATTGGCCATATTGTTGATGTAGGATTGTTTGCACTTACCGGAGCTATTCTGATGATGGTTTCCCAGTTAAATCAAAGACTCTTTTGGGATAGCGAAGCCCGTTGGCAAGAGGTGGAGCATTCCAAAATGAGAGTGGAAACCATGCTTGTAAGGGTCAAAGAATCTGTAGAGGGGCTATCTCGTTATACGGACCAACTGAAGCAAAAAGTAACCGACACCGGCTCCATTACCCATGAAGTGACGCTTGGATTCAGCGAGGTGGCCAAAGGGGTCGAATTCCAGGCCACCAGTGTGGCTGAAATTTCAGAGTCCTTGTCCTTGTCGGATCAGCATATACGCGATGTAGCTTCCTACTCGCATCAGATGAAAGAACTGTCTGCGAGCATGGCAACGAGCACGGAAACAGGCAGTACACAGATGGAGCAACTGAATGTCCAGATGCAGGAGCTGTATGAAACGATTGATACCACAGCCAGCGATATGAGCAAGTTTAACGAGGAAAGTGAGTCCATGTCTCTAATGCTGAACAGCATCTCGGATATTGCAAATCAGACGAATCTGCTTGCGCTTAATGCAGCGATTGAAGCAGCCCGTGCAGGAGAGCATGGACGTGGGTTTGCAGTCGTATCGGAAGAAGTTCGCAAGCTGGCGGAACACTCCGGTCAATCGGCTAATGATATTGCAGTCATTTTGTTCCGTTTGAGAGGACAGACTCAGGCGTTGACGGATCGATTCGAACGCATTCGCCTCGCTTTGCAAGCAGGGAAAGACAGTGTTGAAACGGCAGAAGAGGTTTTCCGTATGATCAACAGCAATTCGCAGCAAGTATTGAATCAGGCCGCAGATATCGAGAGCAGTTCAGTCACCATGAGAGAATCTTCTACAAAAGTGGTTAATGAGGTTTCGGAAATTTCAAGTGTGACCCAGCAATCGAGTGCTGCAACGGAAGAAATTCTTGCCAGTATGGAAGAACAGCGCAATCTGACCCAGAAGATGGTGGACAGCTTCGGAGAATTAGAGCAACTGATTGTGGACCTGAGCGATTTGGTATCGGACAAGAACGAGATACGTTCTACAACTGATACGTTGTAAAATAAAGCAGGGCCGAAGCTGGATTACTGCATCGGAGTCATCTGATTACACCAATTTATATTCGAAGTTCAGTTACTGAGCCTGTCTCCAACCATGATGTGGGGCAGGCTTGGTTGTTTTTTTTGGATGGGATGATCTATCTCTGGCTGTTAACAACGAAATCATTGTGGATGTTCATCCAGGCCCACTATAATGGGAGGAATAGGAATACATAAAAACGTTGGAGAGAACGAGATTCTTTACTTACATAAGGAGGCAGAACGATATTTATCAATGAAGCGCTAATATTATCTCGTGGGGGAGCAGAACGTGAAGATTGGAATAACGGAACAAAAGCAGGCGAGATGCGACCAGACAGATGAATCGATGAATGAAAATTACGGTAGTCGCGTTCGCTTCTATGATCGGAACTCGCTTGAAGATATGGACTGGCCTAACACCGGGGACGGCAGATATGCAAGAGCATATTTGGAACCCCTGATGCTGCAAGGGACGCGGGGCTTCATGATAAATGTAAGCACAAACCTGCTTATCGCACGGATCGACGATCTTGTGCTTCCGTTGACGGTAAATGAGGCAGAGTATGAAAATTCTTACGTTTGTTCGCCTTATACGCATTATGTACGGTATGCCAAGCAGGAGTTGATACTGCTTCAGAAACCATTACTGGAAAAAGGGCTCTCCGCGCTGCTGAGTGTAGTGGGGTGGGGAATGCGGCATTCACAAATAAACAAGGTTGTACATGTCAACAACTGGCTGTTCTCAACAAACCTGTATCCAGCCATGTCAGGAGAGCAGGCGGTTTGTCTGCTTGCAGCAGTAAAGGAGCGTTATCCTGAGCATGCCGTCGTATTTCGCTCCTTGTGCCCCGGGCTTCACTCTGATCTGACGGAAGAGCTGAAGCAAGCAGGTTGTCAACTGATTCCGAGCCGTCAAATCTATTTGTACCAGCCGAATGATCCGAATTTTGGTAATGCGAAGTCGCGCTGGCTGCTGAAGCGGGATTACGAATTATTGGCCAAGCACGGATATGAATTCGTTTCCGAAGCGAATCTGACGGAGGAAGATATTCCACGAATTGCGGAGCTGTACAAGCTGCTATACCTTGAAAAATACTCTTATGATAATCCGCAATTCAGTGAACAGTTCATCGCCACAGCAAAAGCTTCTGGAGCGCTGGCCCTGTATGGTCTGCGGAAGGAAGGACGCTTAGATGCGGTTATGGGATACTTCTGTCGAAATGGGGTGATGACAACGCCGTTGTTCGGTTACGATACGGCGCTACCCCAATCCATCGGGCTGTACCGCATGCTGTCAGCTTGCCTGATTAGACAGGCCCGTGAGAACGGCCATCTGTTGCATGAGAGTGCTGGTGCTGCGCAGTTCAAGCGCAACCGTGGGGCTGTGCCCAATTTCGAGTATTCCGCTGTGTATGAGCGCCATCTGCCAATGAGCAGACGTTGGTGCTGGCTGCTGCTTGAACGGCTTTTGAATCGCATGGGTGTACCGCTAATGCGTCGGATGAAGCTGTAAACTTGTACAACAGCACGCTGACGCCGTACTATGTGGGGTGTACGTGTAGGTTTGACTCCACACACAACAGGTCAGTCATCCTGAAACGTACACTTATTTGGAACCGCTCCCCACATGCTCGAGCCTTAATCATGCATGTTCGGCCAACTGCACTTCGAAGCCATCTGGGTCGGTAATGTAAATAAACCGCAGATGCGGATTGGGCTGGACGGGGCCTCGTGCAATCGGGATGCCTAATGTAGCGAGCTGCTCCATGGCTTCGTCCAGTGACCTTACCTCATAGCCAATTGAAACGCCGGCCTCTGGCTTGAGAGTGGTTTCGCTGCCCTCAATCAGTTCCAGCTTCGTTTCATTTTCTGGGCCCAGCATGGCAATCTGCCGTCCACGGCTTTCGAATCTGCGCTGAATCGGCAGCCCGAGCATGTCGTGGTAGAAGCAGAGCGATGCTTCCAGATCGCGTACCCGCAGTGTGATCCAGTTTAGTCTGATCAACATAGGTGAACCTCTCCTTTATGGCGTCAATATTCATAAACGTTATACTTATTATACGATAAGCCTGTGCATGGGCCTACCATACACGTTACCTTTGTATATAGAAGTTGGACTTAAAAGTGAAATCGAAAAACTGCCCAAGAATATTCTTGGGCAGTTTAGTTAAGAGTGCCGTTCAATGAGCAGGCACTTTTTTTATTGAATCAGCTCAATCGCATCCTGTGACACAAAGGCTTCTACGCCATTGTAGACAATAACGCCATCCAGGGTTGTTTTTTTACCATTCACGAGCGCGATATTTGTGTAGATTTGCAGTTCAAGCTTGGTGCTGCCTTTTGTTACGAGGATCTTTGGATTTTTGGCATCTGTCAGATCCAGCTTGTACGTTGCTCCTTTGGCAGTAAAAGCCTGTTTCGCAGGCACAAACAATTGTTTGCTAACGCTATCGAGGTCAAGGTCCAGCACACGTGCCATGTATTTGGCTACATCCGTGTTGTCGATAACACCGAAAGGACGATCATTATTCGGAGCGTACGTATATAGCACAACATCTCCGCCCGTGTGACCGCCAGTGGTCCAGCCGATGCCGGAACGTTTGCTGATCATCGGTCCAACCGTATAATTGAGGCTGCCAGGACTGGCCGCTTTAATGGCAGCGATTTCCTCGGAAGTCAGGTCGGTAATGCCATAGTATTGCTTCATCACAGCTTTGATATTAGTTCGTTTGGCATTCAGCTTGGTTTCCAAACCTTCGCCTGTCAGCTTGGCCTTTTTCAGAGGTCCGATAAATGTGGACAACGGTTCTTTATCATAAGTGCCTGTAGTTGAGGCATTGCCGATAGTCAATCCACCGTTCTGGTGGTCCGTAACAGCGACAACAACGGTTTCTTGATCTTTTTTGGCAAAATCCGTGGCTACTTTGACGGCATCGTCGAACGCCAGCACGTCACTGATAATGCCGATTGGATCGTTGGCATGTGCTGCCCAGTCGACCTTGCTGCCCTCAACCATCAGGAAGAAACCATCTTCATCTTTGGAAAGAACCTCGATCGCTTTAGTTGTCATCTCGGCGAGGCTTGGCTGTTTAGCTGGATCACGATCCATATTGTAAGCCATGCCTGCCGGGGCAAACATGCCCCATAGCTTGCCTGAAGCGGAAGCTTTCATCGCCGCCGGAGTAGTCACATAGTCGTAGCCCAGTGCCTTGATGGATGAGACCAGATTTTCGCCATCTTTGCGTCCCGCAGGCTCCAAATAGCTGCTTCCTCCACCGAGAACAACGTCCATACCGTTATAGACCTGCTGTTTGCTCAGTGCATCATAGTTTTTGCGATCTGGATAGTGGGCCGAGAAGTCAGCCGGCGTGGCGTGCATAATTTCAGATGTCGCAATGATGCCAGTTGCTTTGCCTGCAAGTCTGGATGCTTCCAGGATAGAAGCGACCGGTTTTTTGGCATCTCCCGGTGCGATGGCTTTTTGTCCAGGCATCGTTGCTTTATCAGGCAGTACTCCGACATACCCTGTATGTGATTTATGACCTGTAGCAAAGGCTGTTCCCGCAGGGGCCGAGTCCGCAATCGGCGCATCCGCAGAGTGTGTACGAACCATGCCACTAGCCATGGAGTCCAATGTAAGAGAGGAACCCTTGTACCAACGGGCCAGAGCGGTGGCATCGTTAGCCATACCGTCAGGAATGAGTATGATGACATTTTTGATTGGTGAACTAGAAGTTGTTGAGATGGTGTCTTCCACAGCCCAAGCTGCACTACTGACTCCCAGCGTAGCCGTAACAATCGTCGTTACCGCGAGCATCATTTTGGCCGCACGGGTATTGAATCGGTTTAACATGAACACATCCTCCTAATAATATGTATAGTTTGGTATCCAAAACCCAGTGTATACAATGAATGATAAGTGAGCGTATGCACTGGATTAACTAAATGTAAAGTTTACGATTAGGGAGAAGGAATCGAATCAAAAAATGAAGATGAGTAAGGTTGGAACCGTTCTGTATATATTAAGGTTTACACTGGTTGTTTATGGAGAGGTTTACAGCGGAACTTCAGTTCGGTATGATTTTTGTATTGAAATATGTGTCTGAAGAAGCGGTGTGTGGACAAGGAGGTGTGCGAATGTATTTCCGTATCGGAATTGTTGGGCCGAAGCCGTCCATCGAGCGCACCATGCGTGCTTTGCACGAGCAGAATCTGGGGGCGAGCTTTGAGCTATACCCGTATGAACACGCCAGGGAAACGGGGGACATTATTACCAGGAACCGAGAGAATGTACACGGGTGGGTGTTTACGGGTCCGATTCCCTATCTGACAGTCCAAGCCGTGTTGCATGAAAAAGAAGATGCCATCTACTGTCCGCCTACAGGGGCCAGTTTCTATAAAGCTATGCTCCAAGCCGTTTATACATTGGACAGCCCCGTGAAAGACATCTCTATTGATATGACTGACAATGAGAGCTGGGGGCTGATGGACAGCCTGGAAGAGCTGAATTTCTCGGAGGAGCAGTTACGCAAATACGTGTTTTCCATAGACTATGATGTACAGGAAATGATCGAATTCCACGTTCGTCACTGGCAGAAGGGCACACCAAGGCAGCGATTACATGCCTGTATGCAGTATATGAAGGACTTTTCGAGAGAGGGGTTCCAGTCTTCAAAATCGACTCGACCAAGTTAGAGACGGTGCAGGCCGTTCGCATGCTGATTGAACAGATTCGCAGCTCCGCATTCAAGGACAGTCAGATCGGTGTGCTTATGATCGAGATCGATCGGCTGCATGAGGCAGGAGAACAATCCACTGAGCGTTACCCGCTGCAACATTTGGAGTTGAAGATCAAGCTACGTATATGATCGTTGGCAGCGAACTACCTGCCCCACATCACCACCCGGAATTCGATATCGATGAAGCGGTATTGGCTTCGGCCGTGGAACTGCTGGAAAGATTGGCACGAACGTTGGATTAATTGAGCTTCATTCAAAAGAGCCATACATGTAGGGATCACTTCCTAGTCATGGGTGGCTCTTTACTTTGGGTCCCTAGGGGAGTTCATAATGAGTATGATTAAAAAAAATATTGCTAGCGCTTTCATTTCGTGCTAACATCTCCATAACAACAGGGTTGTAACCGATCTCTCGGGCAATACCTGTACCGGTTCATTCGTTTATGATTTCATTATCAAACTATTGATTGCGTTTACAACTGAAAAATGGATCTAACCTCATTAATCCTCAGGGTTGTTACTGATTGCAGGCAAAACCTGGATTGAGGGCAGAAGACCGCGTTAAGCGACGTCTGTTTGCCTTTGATTCAGGTTTTTTTATATAAAAAACGCCTGACTCATTCCATCACACACTATTAGACAGCGAGGAGATTTAAGACATGAAAACTATCAAACGTACGATCGCCGTAGCAACCATTCTGGGTTTATGTGTATCAGGTCTGCCTGCGTATGCGGCCGGAATGTCAGGTTCCGCTTCTTCCACAGCCATGGACAAACTGATTCAATCCCAGCTGATTCGTGGCAATGGTCAGGGCGTTAATGAAGCCTATCTGAACAAAAAGGCAACCCGTATACAGGCTGCTATGCTCTACTTGCGTCTGTCAGGTTTGGAACAGGAGGCACTCGCCTACAACGGTACGGATACGTATGAAGATGCTGCACAAGCAGGCAAGCTGCTGCAACCGGTGGTTGGGTATTTGAAGTTGCATCCGTATCTGTCTGGAATTGCAGCAGGAAGCGAACGTTTTGAACCCAATGCACCGTTGACAACGGAAGGATATGCCGAAATGCTGCTGAAGGTACTTGGATATGAGGCAGGTACAGACTACAATCAAGGAGAAGCTTCCACTTATGCATCCGTTAAGGGGGTGAAGGCGCTTCAAGGTAAGGGTACGAGCGAACTTACCAATCGCCAGATGGCGGAGGCAACCGCACAGGCATTGCAGGCACAGCTCAAGAATGGCAGCGAGACCTTGGAGAAGCACTGGATGAAACATAAACAGGTTCAGGCATTCAAACCTCAAACGTTGCAGCAGACGAAATATGGCGCCATTGATGGCATAACCTATGAACAATACGGTACGCTCGGCTGGCTTGGTGTTCCTTATGCCGCACCTCCGGTAGGTGAACTGCGCTGGAAAGCTCCGCGTGAAGCGGAGGCATGGACGGAAACCAGACCAGCGAAACAATTTGCTGCGAACAGCTTGCAGTTATCCGGTAAAAATACAGCAGGAAGCGAGGATTCGCTGTACCTCAACATCTGGCGTCCCGATACAACCAGCTCGAAACTTCCGGTGATGGTGTTTCTGCACGGCGGCGGGAATATGACCGGATCAGGCAAGGATTTTCAGGGTGAACAGCTTGCGCGTAAAACGAACAGCATCATCATTTCCGTGAACTACAGACTTGGAGCACTTGGATTCTTTCAAAACGCGGCGCTGAAAACCGGCAATGCCCTGGATGATTCCGGCAACTACGGTTTGCTGGATGCATTCCGTGCATTGCAGTGGGTACAGGATAATATCGAAGGTTTCGGCGGAGACAGGGGCAATGTGACTTTGGCCGGACAATCTGCAGGAGCCCGTGATGTTCTCGCAACCCTCATATCTCCACTCAGCAAAGGGCTATACCAGAAAGCCGTCGCCTTCAGTGGAGGCTTGACCACAGCGGCACCGGAAGATGGAGAGAAGAGGTCCGAGAATGCGCTCGTAAAATTGCTCGTGGCAGAGGGCAAAGCGACTACGGATGAAGAAGCCAAAACATGGATTGCTGAACAATCTCAGGTACAGCTGGAGACCTATCTGCGCGAGTTGCCTGCGGACAAGCTGGTCACTGCATTCGGTGCCACGGCGATCCGTATGGAGCCGTTCCCTCACCTGTTCCGTGATGGTACAGTCATTCCAAAAGAAGGATTTGACGCCATCAACAGCGGTAATTATGCACAAGTGCCTGTACTGCTGGGCAGTCTGGAAACCGAATTCTCCGGATTTGCCTTTGGTGATCCGAACTTTGTTCCATCGATTGACGATGGAACCCTGTTAACCGATAAGACCAAGGCGGAGCAGTATGCTGCAGCCCTGAAATACGGCAGCGAGGCTTATGCAGGTTTTAATGCAGAGCGTGTAGCTGAACGTTTGACCAGTGAGGAGGGACAACCTCCGGTATATGCTTACCGTTTTGCATGGGGCACACAGCCTGGCGTCATCTCCGAACGGTTGCAAACGTTGCTTGGCGCACCACATGGAGCGGACATGGACTTTTATACAGGGCATGCGGACGGTATAGCAGCCTATTTCCCGGAAGGTTATTTCAGTGAAACGAACAAACCTGGTCGTGAGCAATTGTCTGAAGCCATGGCAGCTTATCTGAAACAGTTTCTGTACACGGGCAACCCGGGTAATGGTGGCTCGACTGAACTGGCGGCATGGACACCTTGGACGAAAGATGCCAAGACTCCGATCATGCGTCTGGATGCGAACAATACCACAGCAGAGATTGGCATGTCCTCACAGTATAACGAAGGCAAGGAAGCGGTAATGGCGAAGATGAAGAAAGAATTGTCTGAAGAAACGTACAAGCTGTTGACGGAAAAAGTATTTGCAGGCCGATTCTTCTGGGAATAAGTCCGGCATATAGGAGTCAGTAAAATAAAAAGGACAAGAAAGCATACTCTCTTGTCCTTTTTATTTATGGTTGTGAAGCTAATTCCTTCTACATAAAGGTTGCTCGACCTATTTTTTTGCGAAAAAACTAAGTGTTCCTGTGCTCTCGTCCGCGCTTACAAACAGGCTGCGCCCATTAACCCGATGGATGCCTTCCGGCGATTCACCAGCAGTGGGGATAAGCCCGAGGTAAGCTGGATTTACCGGATCAGCAAGATCGAAGAACAAAATGGCATCTGCCCTTTCGGAAGCCACTGCCGCGTAAGTCTTGCCTTCGATCATTGCTACCGTCAAATTCTCAACTTCACTGCCTTTGTTGGGACTGCGGTCATCCGGGTACAAGCCAGTCTTGGCCGTTGCTTCGTCAATGAGGTTCTGGCTATCGTACATCCGCTTTCCCTGCAGATCCCAGACCGCAATATTGCGTCCGCCTGCTTTTACCCCATCGTCAAATTCATCCTTGCCCAAATCACCTTCATTGGCAGTCAACAGGTATTTGCCATCAGCAGAGAAAGCAATACCATCCGGCTCATAACGAGCGGTTAAACTCTCAGTAAATTGGACAATGCCGTCATCTTTCAGATCGGCTTGATGTGAAGTGGTGCCTAGCGAAAAGATCGAGCTGATCTTCTTCGTCTCCAGATCAACAACAGCAATGGCATTGTTCTCCTGCAACGTTACGGCTGCTGTTTTGCTGTCAGGACTAATGGCAACATACTCTGGTTGTGGATCATGCAGATAGCTTGCTCCAGCTACATTTTCCAGGGCTACCGGCAAGTTGGTGATCTCACCTTCAAGTACGTTTCCGCCAGCAAAAGATACAATCATGATGCTGCCTGGACGCTTCGCATTGGCATAATCAATCTCATCGGCGGCTTTGTTAAGTTCTTCATCCTCAATGGCAATAACTGCATGCAGGCCGTCAGGTGACAACGCGATGGAGTCTGGACCGATGCCAAGTTCATACGTCTTCACGGTTTTGTAGGTTGTGAGGTCAACAATCGCCAGCAATCCCTTATTGGCTTCAGTGTCCGTATCGCCTGTACGAATCACGGCAAGCCCGTATTTGCCATCCTTGGATACCGTTACGCTCGTTACTTCCGCTTTGGCGGAGAGGTCATGGAAGCTGACGGTCTTCAAAACGTTGATGTTATTCAGGTCTGCAATATCCAGCACGGAAATGCTGCCATTGTCCGCTTCGGTTACCAACAGACGTTGACCATCAGGAGTAGAGGCTGATATTTCAGCTTTGCCTCCGGGCATCTGAAAGGCCGCAGTCTGTTCAAATCCGGTTTTATTTTGGTTCAGGATCAATTGATTCGTGATTAGCTTTAGCGTTTTGGGAGATACATACGTTATTCCATTGGCGATATAGCTTTTGCTGTCCAGTGGAGTTTTTACACCGTTAATGGTGGCTGTGGCCGTCCCGACCGGGAGCTGTGCCTGTATGTCTCCTAGCTGAATATCGACCCTTTGCTTGCTTCCGTCCCAAGTGACTTTTCCCTGCATATTTTGTATCGCTGTTCGTAGTACGACATGATCGTTAGCAGGTTCAAGTGTGTTAGCCGCATAGGCCATCGGCGTGTAGCTTGTTGCTCCTGTAGTGAGTATGGCTGTCATGGACATAACGGCGAGCCATTGATTTCTCTTTTTCAATGTTCTAGATCCCCTTTACCGTTTCGTGTGTGATGGTATGTACAATTGTTTTAGTATAGGGATGAAATGTTACGGAAGGGTAAAAACACAAAGTGAGTTGTGTAAAATCGTAAACAGGAACGATTTTCATCTGAATAACAGCTGAGATAGCGGGAAATCAACAACAAATCCCTGGAATGGAAAGCTCGCTTTACATGTTGAAGAAATTTTGATATATTTACGGAAAGTTAACTTTCCATTTTTGAAGGAGCTATTATATTGAAAAACAGACTGGAAGAAATTCGAAAGAAAAATGGAATCAAGCAGGAGGAACTTGCCGACAGATTGGAGGTGTCCAGACAGACGATCGGATCATTGGAGAACGGTCGTTACAATCCTTCCATTATTCTTGCATTCAAAATTGCCCGTTATTTTGACATGAGCATCGAAGAAATTTTCATTTACGAGGAGGAGCAGGATGATGAAAGCAACCAATAAGTGGGTGCATGTACTACTGGCAATAGCAGGTCTGGTTATGACATGTATTGGTGGGTTTGCTCTGAGAGGTGAAGCATTAAGCGGAGTCTCGGGTTTGTTGATCGGTTCAGGTTCGGTGCTTCTGGTTCTGGGGCTTGGCAATACGGTGCATTCCATATGGATGAACAAGTCTTCTAATCAGGCAATGTATGCTGAGCGATTGAGACAGAAGGAGATCGATGTTCAAGATGAACGCACTATTCGGTTGAAGGAAAAAGCAGGCTGGAAAACAAATATTACTATTTTTTATATTCTGATGGCCGTAACCGTGCTATTTAGTCTGATCGGTGTAGAACCGATTGTCGTGACTGTACTGGCGAGTGTTTTCATTTTTCAAATTGGGCTGGGCATCTTCCTATTCAATTATTACGCGAAAAAAATGTGAATATGCCCCTTGGGACGACCGCTTCAATATGAAGGGTAACGATCTCGTCATGGGACTGGTCGAAAATGTGAAATTGCGGTAAAATTAATTGAGAATAGTTCTCAATAAGGTTGAATCCATTTCCTTTTCGAGGATCATGATCAATACAGGCGAGGTGAAAACTCATGGGTTTCGATTCGTTAGCCGTTGTATACCAACATTATTTAACGCAGGAACCATTCCGTCAGCAGGATGAACATACGTACCTGCTCTCTGCTAAAGCGGGCTGTGGCAATATCAAAAGAGTTACCACGTATAGTGGTATCGAAATTGTGTATTCTCAGATTAATTATAGTGAGCCGTGTCCTACATTCTTTGCGTCGAATATTCCCATCATTGAGCTGCAGTTTGCCTTGTCAGGTGCGCGTTATGTAGACATATCCGGTCAGGAATATACGCTGTCTACTGGACAGGGAGCACTCCTTATGATGCGTGATTTTGAAGCCTGGTTCCACCCGCCTGCGCAGGAGAATTATACTTCTTTTGCCATCGGCATTCCGATCTCATTGTTCAATTATGCGGGTGCACAATTGGCAACCAGCAAGTCCATTCGTTTTCAGGACATTTTGGGGCATTGTGTATTCAAGCCTATCATATTTCAGCTGGATCACAGAATTCGAACGATGATTGACAGTCTGATTGGCGAATTGAATAACCCCTTCCGATCTTCCTTAATGATGGAAGCGACTGCATTGGAGATATTGAATCGGTTTATGATTCAGCTGTTTGATCTGGCACCTATCCCTTTAGGATTCTCCAGAGAGGATATACGGAAGCTGCATACCGCCCGGGAGATTATGGAAGCATGTATGGTGGACCCTCCATCCCTGCTGGCGTTGTCCAAACAGGTGGGTCTTAATGATTTCAAATTGAAAAAAGGCTTCAAAGCGCTGTTCGGCACTACCGTTTTTGAATATTTGCGTCAGATTCGTCTGGATAACGCCATGAAATTGCTGCGCAGCCAAGAGAACAACGTCACTGAGGCAGCGATCGCAGTTGGTTACAGCAATATCAGTGCCTTTTCCCAGCAATTCTATCGCAAATTCGGTGTGAAGCCATCGGAAATGAAAAAAAATATTAATAATTAATCCGTCTAACCGTTAATTATTCCGTATGGAGGCAGTCGAGATTCTTTCAACCTTATATACTCCAGGTACAGTGGTTACTGTACTGAAAAATAAAGGAGTGTATGAGCGTGAACAGAATCAGAGGAAGTATTTTTTTTAGCGTATTTGCAGCCATGTTGGGTCTTATGCTTATTGCTCCCATTATGCCGCCGCTTATTCGTGAGCTGGGGATGAAAGAAAGTCATTCCGGGCTCATTATTTCACTCGGGTCCATCGCCATGGCTGTAATGGGTCCGGTATGGGGCAGATTCAGTGATCTGAAAGGCAGAAAACCCATCATATTGATTGGATTCATAGGCATGTCCATAAGCTGTGCGTTGTTTGCATTGGCGATGTATAGTGGATTAAATGCGTGGATCGGAGGAGGCCTGCTGTTAACCCTTCTCATTGTAACGCGGAGCTTGATCGGTATGTTCATTCCGGCAGTGTTATCCTCTTCTCAGGCATATATGGGAGATGTGACGGAAGGGGAAGAGCGGGGAAGCGGGATGGCGATTATTAGTGCCGCCAATGGGCTGGGACTTGTATTAGGCCCTGCGATTGCAGGTGCTTTTACCATAATCGGCCTGCTGTGGCCGCTTTATTTTGGTATTTTTATTGCGTTAGCGGCGTTTATTATCGCTTTGTTGCTCATTCCTGCTGCCAAGCCGGTCATTCAGGAGAAAGCGCCCAAGGTTAACCCGCTTCAACGCGGTTTGCGGATGTATCTTGCTGCTGGTTTGGTTACAATGATGGGCATTATGACGTTACAGGTTGTCGGTGGATTTTATTTTCAGGATCAGCTCGCATTATCTCCAGGAGCTACAGCCAGAATGGTCTCCTTCGGACTCATGTTCTCCGGAGCTGCGATGCTGATCATGCAGGTGATCCAGATGAAGTGGTTGAAATGGCAGCCGCGGCCGATGATTTTGCTCGGGTCCCTTTTTCTGCTCGCAAGCATGGTATTGTTTCTGATCTCCAGTCAATTGGTTGTCTATTATCTATCCTTCTTCCTGTTCGGCATGGGCTCGGGTCTGATGATGCCTGGTTTTATGGCAGGAGCTTCTCTTTCGGTCAGCAAAGAACAGCAGGGTGGCGCAGCCGGATTGGTTGCAGCGATTCAAGGCATATCAGCCGTGATTACCCCTTTACTGACAACAACACTGTATCAGGTGGATCAACATATTCCGTTCATGCTGATAGCTCTGTTGGTTCTAATCATGGGTATTATTATGCTGGGCATTAGAAAAGATCAATCTGGTCCAGCGAAGGCAAAGGAAGCCATACGTTCTGTATCATAGTCAGATAAAGCCAGAAGGTCAAAAAAGGTCAAAATAAAAGAAAGCAGAATCTATTTTAAGGGAATGAATCGTGGCGTGGAAAAATCGTTCTTTTTGAGCTTTAACGAATTTTGAGCAATGTTGGGGTCGCTCTTATAATAAGACATGTAAGCAACAACTAAACCAACCACACATAAGGAGCTGATTTTGATGTTTGATCTGATTCCGTTTCGCAAACGAAATGAAGACCTGTTCGGACACATGCTGAAATCCTTCAATGACATGGTTGAGTCTCCATTCCTCTCTCCATTCGGAACTGGCTTACAGCCATTTCGGACCGATATTCGCGAGGAACAAAACAAATACTTGGTAGAAGCCGAGCTTCCCGGCATCGCTAAAGAGGATATAGACATTCACGTTGAAGGTAATGAACTGATCATCCGAGCCAAACGGAATGAAATGACTGAGCAGAAGGATGATACGAATCGAATCATTCGGCAAGAGAGACGTTCAGGTGAATTTATCCGACGTTTCTATGTGGAGCATATTGATGAGGAAAACATCAAGGCCAGATTGGAAAATGGCGTGTTGAAGCTCGACATTCCGAAGCGTCCGGGCGAAGATCACAGCCGCAAAAGCATCCAGATTGACTGACACATGTAACATGTAAATACGGGAGCGTTCTTCCTCCCTCATGGCAGTCAGCAAGCAGTAGACGTATCTGATGTTATTCCCCGGGGCGCTTAGCCCGGGGATTTTTTTACATCATCATTTAACGGGTCTGATTGGACATGTACAGTCCATTTCTTGTTCGCTGGATGACCTCAGTTTCATCACAAAGCGCACAGCATGATCCCGGCTGATTCACATTACTTCTCTGCTGCTGCCTGCATCAGCTTGTAAATCTGGCGGGTGGTGTTCACGTTCCGAACCGTCATATATTTGTAGACCTTGGAGCCTATGAGTTTGTTCATGCCACTTTGGGTGACAAGTTCTTTACTGACGGAGTATAAAATGGCTCCGGGAACATATAGCAATGTGCCGATTTCCGGTTTGATGGGCAGTTTGTCCAGAACTGAAACGTCATTTACCTCATCCCAGAGGAACATGACATCACTTTTGGCCGCGGCATCATTCGTCCATTGCTCCGGCAGTGCCTGAATAACCGTCCGTACTTCATCCAGATTACGTACCATCACCTTGATCTGTAAGCCAAAATCAACAGCTATGGCTTGTTCAAGAATTTGGGCTATTTCAGCGTTTGCATCCAAGCGTTCCTGATGGTCGGCAAAGATAATATTGCCGGAGTTGATATACGTCACCACATCCAACATGCCCGCTTGCTCAAACGTTTCTTTCAATTGCTTCATATTGATTTTATTATTACCGCCCACATTAATACCCCGAAGCAGAGCAACATAGATCATGATTCAACCCTCCGTATTCTGTGATCCTTTACTTCTAACGAAATGACAAATACTCAAATAAATGTGCAGTATGCTCTTCTCCCAGTACATCATTCAATATAGGTTCAACATGCTCCAGATATTCGGGTTTGGTTTCATACGTTTCCTCGTCCTTCAATTCGCCGTCATAGTCCCGTGCAGCTTCAATCAGGATGGCCAGTGCATTAAAAAAGTCTGTTAATGAATCGGCAACAAGCTGAGGTTCTTCACCCGCAAAGGCCGCATATACAGGCGAGTTCGGTGCTGCTGTATCCACGATTAAGGGATCATCGTTAAAATTCGCAATGACGACATGATTTTTTGGCCACGAGGCTGACTCCTCATAGGGTTCGTTCATGCCGATCCAGCGGTGACCTAGTTGCTGACGATGGAGATGTTCAGGTGCAACAAAGAAGAGCAGAGCCGCATCACCGATCTCGACGGCTGCACTTTTCATTTTGAGTGTGCCTTTGGCCAGTTCATCCATCATCTCGAAGTGGCTGTACAGATATTGAAGCTCTGGAGAGAGCGGGATTCGTTCATCCACTTCCGGCAGGCGGTGTTGTTCACGAGGACGCAGATCATTATTTTTGAAAAGTCCATATGCTTCATTATATAAATCTTGCTGCTCTACCAAACGGATGAGGGCGGCATTTAGCTGTTCCATCGGTGGCTGATTCCTCCTTGTATTAGGCTTGTTTTCAAGCAGTTACATTCCCTTATAGTCATAAGCATAATCATATATCAAAATGGGAAAAGCTTACACCCTGGTTATATAAATTGAACTAAAGAATATTTACACTTGCCACTCCGATGAAGAACAACCTTCCGATCGCTGTTATCCCCAGATTTTTTTGATTTCCTCTTTTAAAGGTGAAAATCCGGGAATAAAGGCGAAGCGTATGCTCCCGATGTAGCTTTCTTTCAGAAAGCTTTTATCTCCGCTTCTTCAGGTTATTTCTGTCCTCTCCGGTTCTCGTGTAAATGTGTAGATCAATTGATATACTTAATGTTGAATGCGTTTACATTAAACGGCGAACATGTTATACTTTTTCTCAAATGAGGATTGTTACTGCTTTGGCAGGCAAAACCTGAATGTTGATATGTGTGGACTCCGTCCAGCTCATATTGATGTTTGGGTTTTTTTGCATTTTACGGTCCATATTAAGTAGCAGGCCGACATCGCAGACATTCCCAAAACACATCGCGTGGAACACAAGAAAGGGGAGCATCACGAACATGAGTACAGGAAAATGGTTAAACGTTTTGGCGGCTGGCTGCCTCAGTATGGTTCTGATTGTCAGTGGGTGCGCATCCAAAACACCGCAAACGGCCACTGAAACGCCGAACAAGACGGCAGAACAGGAACAAAATGAACCTGTAGAAACGGCAGATCATTCTGCAACCAAAGCCAGAACGGTAATTACAACCGATGGTGAAGTGGATGATATGAACTCGGTTATTCGTTTTCTCTTATATTCCAATGAAATGGATCTGGCGGGCATTGTGCTGACCAGTTCAGTGTATCATTATGCAGGCGACGAGGAAGCAGGAATCCAACCTTTCCGCTGGACAGGAACACAGTGGGTGTACGATATGATTGATGCCTATGGTGAGATCTATCCCAACTTGTCCAGACATGCAGAGGGATATCCGGAGCCGGAGCAGCTTCGCAAGATGACCAAAATCGGTAATATCTCTGACAAAGGGGAGATGGCGAAAGAAACGGAAGGTTCCAAATTTCTCGAAACGCTTTTCCTCGACGATGATTCCAGAGATCTGATTGTGCAGACCTGGGGCGGTACGAATACAACAGCCAGAGCACTGAAATCGATTGAAGAACAGTACAAGGACACCGCAGAGTGGGAAACGATTCGCAAAAAGGTCAGTGATAAACTGGTGCTATACATTATCCTCGATCAGGATGACAGCTATAACGACTATATTGCAAAAAATTGGCCGGACATTCGCATTCTGAACGACCAATCGAACTTCTGGCATTTTGCCTATGCGTGGAAATTCCATACAGAGGAAGTCAATAGCAAGCTGCATGGCGACTGGATGGTCAAAAACATTCTGGATGGTCATGGCAAGTTGTTGGATATGTATGCAACCATGGGTGATGGTAAAATGATTGAAGGCGAGCTGGACGAAGAGCAGCGCGGTAGTGCTGAATATTTGAAGAAAAATCCGCAGTATGACAAATACGATTTTATCTCCGAAGGTGATTCGCCATCCTTCTTCTATCTGATCGATAATGGCCTGCGCAGTATGGAAGACCCTTCCTATGGTGGATGGGGTGGTCGCTTCGGTGTGGTAAATGACAAGCTGTTTAGGGACAACGTTCTTGATTACGATCCGTATACCAAACGATATGAGGCTGAATACTCTCTGATGAGATGGTTTGACGATATTCAGAATGATTTTGCGGCTCGTGCCGATTGGGCCGTCGCGGATACCTTTGAAGGAGCCAACCATAATCCGACACTCACCATTAAGGAAGGATTAGACCTTTCCGTCAGCCCGGGCGAGAAAGTAACCCTTCATGCAGAAGGTCAGGACCCGGATGGGGATCAACTGACGTACAGATGGTGGAGATATTTTGAAGCAGATACGTACAAAGATTCCAATGTCCAGGAGGAGAAGGTCCAGCCTGAGATGGCGGGTGACCTGCAGCTTGGATTGCATCGTGAACTGGCCAAGGGTGAGAAGCTGGATACGATTCAATTAGCGGACAGCGACACCAATGCTGTAACGTTCACCGTGCCTGATGATGCCAAATCCGGTGATACAATTCATATTGTAGCCGAAGTACAGGATGATGGAGAGCATCAGTTGAAGCATTATCAACGTGTGATTCTCACTGTAAAATAGCCAAGGATCAAAAAAATAAGAACAAAGAGCCCTTTCGTGATGAGAGGGCCTTTTGGCATACAGTGTGCATGATGATTTATGTATCCAAAGTAATGAAAATTAATATTTCTATCCATAACCCAAATATTTCCGATATAATAACCAGATGGATCAAAGCAAAAGAATACGACCTCAGAGAGGTGATTTGGATGACGATTGACGTCCTCGTGCGTAACAATGTGAATGTGCTGGGAACAGGCAGCCAAACGATTATGTTTGCACATGGGTTTGGGTGTGATCAGGATATGTGGCGCTATATTGTACCGAGTTTTACGGAGAACTACCGGGTTGTTTTATTTGATTATGTAGGCTCGGGTGAATCTCAAATTAACTATTATGATGCAGACAAATACAGCAATCTTCAAGGATATGCCCAGGATGTACTGGAAATTATGGAAGCGCTCAACTTGAGAGATGTTATATTTGTTGGACACTCGGTCAGCAGCATGATTGGTATGCTCGCTTCCATTCATGAACCCACCTATTTCAGGCAAATCGTCATGCTGGGGCCTTCGCCTCGTTATGTAAATGATTTACCGAGTTATTATGGGGGTTTCGATCGACGTGACATTGATGAGTTGCTGGATATGATGCAGATGAACTTTATTGGTTGGGCGAGTTATCTTGCTCCAATCGTGATGCAGAACCCGGAACGGAAAGATCTGGCGGAAGAGTTGGAAAAGAGCTTCTGTTCGAGAGATCCGCACATTGCGAGACAATTTGCAGAAGTAACGTTTTTATCCGACTGTCGTGTCGATCTGGATCAGGCGTCGGTACCGACATTGATTCTCCAGTGCTCCGATGATAGCATTGCTCCGGTTGAAGTAGGAAATTACCTGCATGCTCATCTGAAAAACAGCAGGCTTCAGCAGATGACTGCGAAAGGGCATTACCCGCATCTCAGTCAACCGGAAGAAACGATCCGATTAATCAAGAATTATTTAACGATTGCATAAAACTCGGAAGAAAGGCAGTTCATCCATGGATATACAATTAGATATGGCACCCTGTGGATACTTCTCCATTTCTGACGCTGGCATCATAAAAACGGCTAATCAAACCCTGCTGACCATGCTGGGGTATGAACGCAATGAGATGTTGGGCCGGCATATCGAGTCCACCATGTCGGTGACTAACAAGCTGTTTTTTCATACGTACTTCTACCCCTATATTCAGTTATATGGACATGTGGACGAGATGTACTTCTCATTCCGCACCAGTGATCAGCAGGATGTTCCGGTTCTTCTGAACGGGGTTCGCCAGACTCGCAATGGAGAAAGTGTCATCGACTGTGTCGTAGTTGTAATGCGCAAACGAATTGAGCATGAAAAGGATATTATGAATACCAAAACCAAACTTCAGGAACTGTATCAAGCTACAAATGAGGCGAACAAAGAGCTTGAACGACTGCACGAAGAATATAAGGTGAAGCAGCAGGCGCTAATCAAGGTAAATGATCAGTTGGAGACGCTGGCTTCGACGGATCTGCTTACCGGACTCAAGAACCGCAGGTTTTTTCAGGATAAAATGCTTGAAAGCCTCGGACTCTTCCGGGAAACTCAGTATGTTTTCTCCCTTCTCGTCGTTGATATTGATCATTTCAAAAATATTAATGATACGTATGGACATCCAATTGGAGATCTGGTGCTGGGCAATCTGGCAGGCCTGCTGCAATCGGTGTCACGGAGCACGGACGTGGTGGCGCGTTATGGCGGCGAGGAATTTGTCATTATTCTTGCGGATTGTGATCGAGAGCAAGCTGCGGCTACAGCGGAGAGATATCGTTCACAGGTCGCCTCTGCCGATTGGGGCGAGTATAACATTACAGTGAGTATTGGCGCGGCTACGGTTTCGCAGGAGGATACAGATCAGTCTTTGTTTCAAAAAGCGGACAAGGCGCTCTATGCCTCCAAAACGGGCGGGAGAAATCGGGTGACCCATGCTGCAGAGCTTGTAAGAAATTAAAGGCTGGGTTATATAGTTAAACAGGAAAACATTAAGGAGCCTGCATCATAAGGGAAATGCCCTTAGACGCAAGCTCTTTTATTTTGTGTGAAACGGGTTGAATTGGTTTTTTTCTTCCTCCGTATTCATTATCGCGGTGCAAGGTAGCCATATCCTTCGGCGAAAGAACCAGCTTGGAGAGTGAAGTCTTCGTTGGCCTCATTCACAAATTGGGGGTTCACATACAATGAATGTTCGTCATTTCCTGATTCCTCCATGTAGGAGGTGAAGCCGGAATACTCTGTGTTTTTCCAGACCCACAGCGCCTCTTCTTGTAGTGCAGGGGAGTAGTACACGTTATAATCAAACACATTCCCCGAATTACTGGTGTATTCATTGTAAATGAGCACTTCAGCGCTGCCCGATACGAGAATGTTCCGCTTGAATGTATTGTTCTTCGTTCGAGCTTGCAGGAATAGCTGCCCATTACCTGCATCCAGCAGGTCGTTCTCCACTAACGTATTGTACATAACCGTACTGTCTTCGGTAGCGCCGCGTTCCTCATCATAGCCGCCCATGGCGATGCCTGTAAGCCTGTTATGAAAAATCAGATTATCCTGCAACGTAATGTGACTGGTTGAACGCCCGGCATGCTCCGAAGCAATCTCGATGCCGATATCGTTACGGTATACCCGATTGTGGTCGATGATATGATTTTTGCCTCCATCGACATAGATTCCCCCGGCAGAATTGCTGTCATTGGGGAGGTTTGTTCCATAAGACGGATTAAGATTGGAAGAGATATTATAGACCTCGTTTCCCCGTACAATCCCGTTTCGCGCCTGATCGTAAGTGTCGTCCTCCGAAGTTCCTTCATATCCGATCAGATCAATGCCGATGTTGTCGGTATCATGGATCGTATTGTCCAGTATGGCAAACGTATCCACATTCCCGTTGACTGCGAGTGATTCACTTGAACCGAGCACGAGATCATACAGCTCATTATCCTTGATGATAATATCCCGCAATGCTTGGGGATGCTCCGTACCATAAATCGCAATTCCATGGGCGTCCCTGCCCTGTAAATCCGGTCCTGAAGGTTTAGCATCATTGGCAATGGAATGAACCGTGTTGCCCAGGAGTTGAATGTGCTCTCCTGCCCCGTGAACATATATTCCAGTAGGCACTTGTCCCCGAAATGAGGTTGTAAAGTTGCGGATCTCGAGATTTTGAATCGTAATATAGCTGGCATTGTCAACTTCAATCAAACCCTCTATGCCGCGTACCGACAGACCTTCACCATCAATGATGACCTTCTCCTGTGGATAGCTGGAAAAGAGGGTTGGATTGCCCGATGAATTGCCGCTACGAGTGATTTTTACCTTTTGGTGATAGACACCTTCACGCAAATAAACGGTGCTTCCCGGGGTAGCATGGTCGGCAGCATGCTGCAACGTTTTCCAGGGAGATTGAAGGGTTCCTTTGTTCGAATCGTTTCCTTGTGGTGATATGTAATATATCTTCTGGGTATCCGGTACCTGCACAGACTCGGGAGAAGGGACAGATGAAGCGTCATCCTTCTGACAACCCGTTGCGAACAGGATCAGGGCCAGGAGTGCAATTGTAGTTATACGATACAAGATGATTCCTCCTTCATAAATAGCTACGAAGTTTGATTATAACAGATTTGAATGGTTAAATAGGGTGTAAAATGCTCATAGAATTTCAGTAGAGGTAGAGAACGCAGAAAAAACAGAGTAACAGAGAAACAGGTGGTGAGTGTGATCTCGCCACCTGTTTGTAGATACTGCTAGTTATGTTCCTTTTCGATCCCAGAGTACACTATAGCGGCAGCAGATAAAAATGATGACATTCGCTGCTGCGGCTATGCCAAACACCAACGCTGGATTGGACAGCTCGGAGATCCAGCCGCTCCCCCATATAGCCAAGGGCATGCCGAGCTTGAACAGAGATCCGGTAATCCCGCTGATCCGGCCAATCATGTGATGTGGTGTGGACTCCTGGCGGAATGTCCAGATGCAGATCGTGCTGATAGTTTGAAAAATACCAGACAGAAACAGACCCACTGCAAGTCCGTAGGTGGAGTGGAACAAACCAAGGATCAGAAAGGCGAAACCTTGAAGCAGTGTGGTCACCACAATCAGCACACCAGCCGAATATTTGCGGCGCAGGGAGCTTACCACCAGACTGCCGATTAAACCGCCTACTCCGGCAGCAGATAATACAAGTCCAAGCTCTAGATTACGCAGTTGCAAAGTGTCTTTGGCATAAAAGATGACGGTTGCATCCACCATACCTGAGGTCGCATTAAGAAAAATGACCGTAATGCTGATAACCAGTAACATATGGTTACGACGCAGCTCGATCCAGCCTTCTTTAAAGTCCACCCAGAAGCCCTGAGGAGATGTTCCTCTGGACACAGGTGCGGAGTGCAGTGGTAATAGAATGATACAGGATATCGCAAGCAGAATGGCGGTAATTAACAGTCCCGTATACAAGTTGGATAACATCAACAGCATTCCTGATAGGGCGGCGCCCATAATGGTAATTAACGTTGTGGTGAAACCCAAAGCCGCGTTGGCTGACGTTAGCAGTGGCGTGGGCACCGATTGTTTGACCATGCCTGCTGATGCATTGCGAAAAGCATAACTCAGTGTCATCAGAATAAAGCCGCAACCGTAGAGTACATAAATGGAAGGTTGACCATATTGAAAAGACAGAAACAGCGCGAGCAGAAGAATAACCTGTAACACGATGGAGCCAATAGACCACCATTTCTTATGCACCCGGTCCATCAGTACACCGATAAACATGGCGAGAAACAGGTTCGGCAGAAATTCAATGCCACGCATGGTGGACATCGCTACAGGAGACTTTGTGAGTTCATATAAAATAAGAGGCAGGGCCAATTCATAGATTTGATTCCCTAGAGCAATGATGCCACTGGCAGCAAACAGAATGATAAAGCTTGGATTTCTCCATACGGATGGGGCGGACGTAGTGACAGGTGTAGTGTGTACGTTGATTTCAGACATGAATAGCAATCTCCTCTTTACGTGTGGTAATGAGGTCCATTATACTTTTGGAAAAGAGGAAGAAAAAGCGAAGCATTCACCAATTCGATTTCGCCTTTTAGGAGAGTGAAGATGGACGCAGAAGAGCATTATCTAATCTTGCGCACCCACTTTGAGGCTGTGGCTGAGCAGGAAATGATTGAAGTCACGATGGAGCAGGTTACTGAACTACTGGATTGCTCGAGGCGTAATGCACAGTTTGTGTTGAACAAATTGACGGAATCCGGTTATTTGTCATGGATACCCGGTCGTGGACGAGGCAATGTATCCCGAATGTCTTTTCACGTATCGGTGTCCGATCTGCTTGCAGCCAAAGCGAAGCAGCTTGTGGAGAATGAGCAGTTGAATGAAGCATGGCGTCTGATTGATTCTTCAGGGACGCAGCGAATGAAGGATGACTTTACCGATTGGCTGGAACGACAGCTGGGCATCTTGCGCACCGAGGGGGAGGAACAAGAGGTACTGCGTTTTCCCTTTTATAGGCCAGTCCATCATCTGGACCCCGCGTGGGTTCAGCGGCGTACTGAATCGCATTGGGTAAGACAGATCTTTGATACACTCCTCATATTCGATCCGGAGGAAAAACGAATTCTTCCCGGACTAGCCCATCATTGGGAATGGGACGAATCATCATGCCGCTGGCGATTTTACTTACGTAAGGGAGTACGGTTTCACCATGGTCAGGAAATGACTGCACAGGATGTGAGATTTACATTTGCCCGCATGTCAGGAAGGACATCCTCGGAGTGGATGTTTTCTTTAATCACAGGTATAGAGACTCACGGGAGTTATTGTATTGATTTTTATTTTGCCCAGCCCAATGCGGTATTTCCAGCTTTTCTTTGTACGGATCGCTGTTCGATCGTGCCTGAAGATTTGGGGGGGGCCGACAAAGCTCCATATTTCTCAGCACTGCCGATTGGCACGGGTCCTTTCCGCATAATCAAAAATAATGAATCCCTGCTTGTGCTGGAGGCGAATGATCATTACTTTGAAGGGCGTCCTCATCTGGATCGGATTGAGATGTGGGTGTGGCCGGACTATGAAGGACAGCCTGGATCACACAGGACAAGCAGGGATATGCAGCTGTTATATTCGGGTGCGAGCGGTGGATCTGCGAGTGAACCATCTCTCAGCCAGTTGGAGAATGGCAGCACCTATATGACCTTTAACCTGAACAAAGCAGGGATTCAGCAGAATAATCTATTTCGTCAGGCCATTCATCTGGGATTGGATCGAGAACGAATGATTAAGGAACTGGGTGGTATCAGGCAGTGTGCATCGGAGGGGTTTGTGCTCAGTGGAGCCGAGCAGGATTATATACCGGGTTCTGATCTGGATGAAGCAAAAAAACGGATTCAGGCATCCGGTTATAGCGGGGAGTCTCTGAACCTGTACACGTATGAATGGTTGGAGAATGAAAAAACGGCCGCGTGGATTAGCAGGCGATGCAAGGAGATGGGGGTTCAACTGAATGTGGTGAAGCTCCCGATTGAGCATTTGGCTGACCCGAAAGTGCTGGCACGGGCCGATCTGGTCATGGCTGGAGAAGTACTTGGTGAGCAGGCAGACCTGACCCTGCTCGAGCTGTATCAATCCCGTTTCAGTTTCCTGCGTAATCACCTCAGCCCGGAATTGATCGCATATGTGGATGACAAGTTAACAGTGTGCATGGGAGAACCAAGCTCGGACGAGCGAATGAAGCTGCTTTTGGACATTCAGGAAAAGCTCAAAAGTTCTTTGAATGTCATCTTTCTGTACCACAGTCTTCAGAGAGCCCAGCATCACCCCATGCTTGAAGGCATTGCCTTAAATGCATGGGGGAAAATCGATTACAAGCATATCTGGGTGAAGCTTGAAACCTAAAAGGAATAGTGTGAACGTATGGAGCAACTACGGCCTTATTGGATTTAAAGTAGATCGAAGGGAGAAATGATCATGCATAAATTATCCGTAAGCGAATTAGTGGATCGGGAACATCACGCTTGGGAGGAGCTCAAGGAGCTGTTGGACCATGGACAAAATAAATACACTTATGTTCCTGCACAGCGGGAGGCCGGAGAGGATGCGCTCTATCACCTCCAAGTAAGCACCAAATCCTATTTGGGAGCCGTTGCCTATGAGACAGAGGGAATTGTGTTGGATGATGGCTGGATTACGTTACTTGGATCGGGTGGTGACCGTATCTTTGGGAGTCTGACCTGTTGGAATGGTGTGGGTGACCAGCCGTGTGTACCTGCATTGGAAGGCATGATGATCGTCGCCTACGATGCTGCGGGTGGATTTTTCGGAATGGATATGGGCAAGTATGGCCGTACGGGACATGTATATTATTTTGCACCTGACACGCTGGAATGGGAATCGACAGAACTGGCGTATTCTGGCTTCATCAACTGGTTAGCCAATGGTGATCTGGAGCAGTACTATCAGACCTTTCGTTGGAAGGGGTGGCAGAACGACGTGGGACAGCTTCAGACAGGACAAGTATTTGCGTATTATCCACCGCTTTGGACGGAGGAGGGCGGCGGCGAGAGCAGCAGCAAATCTCCTGTAGCGGTGGAGGAAGCCTGGAAAGCAGCATTGGGTGGAAAATGATGTGCGATGACAGAGCTGTACAGGAGGGAGCGTGTGAATAATATGCAGATCGATAACATTCAGAAGCATTACGGCATTGTGTTTCCGCACGAATATCTGGAGTTTCAACAGCAGGCCGAAGGTCAAGCATTTGATATGATTGAAAATGGAGAGGTCGTCGATTGGGAAATTCGCTTCTCTGCTCTCGATGATCAGTTCATTGCGAATAACATCAATCTGGTTGACGATGTGAATCCCGATCCACGCCGGATTATTCCATTTGCTTGGAGTGTCAGCAGCGGCAACAACTATTTATTGGATTACCGAACGAATTCAGAATCTCCTGCCGTACTGGTTATGGATCATGAAGAGGCGATGGTGCGCGAAGATGCTGAGAGTGAATCAGAAACGCCGGAGGAAGCCCAGCAACTGCTGGAGGAAAATGTACGAGAGATCGCTGCCAATTTCAATGCATTTATAACTTGTTTAAAAGCCAGACCGAGTGATCCAGTGGAGTGATTCACCGTTTGAATATCCTCGTGAACGACAAAAGGCTCGCGCTATACGCGGGCCTTTTACTCAATCGAATACATGAATGTTTTGATTAAATGATATATAGAATACATCCTAGTTTGCAACCTATACAGTCTCAGTCATTGTAGCCGTAGAAGTTGATCGTGCAGCTTTGTTATGCCAGACCACGATGACAAGCGAAATCAGACAGACTATGAGCAGACATCCATATACAACATGATAGGATTCTTCTACTCGAACACCCGGAATGCTGTGCAGCAATAGCCCGCAGACAGCCACGGATACCGAACCGCCAAAAAACTGGATCAACTGTAACAAGCCCATACCGGAACCGATCTGCGCTTTGGGCAGCACCCGAGACGCTTCATTATTCAGTGAAGCTATCGAGGCAGAGAGTGCCGGGGAGAAGAAGAGATATCCACCGGTGATAATCAAGGCAGACTGATTCAGACCCAGCATGAACAGAGCAAGGACTGCGGCTAGCAAAATGTGCCCGATCATCAGAAAACGCATATTGCCGTACCGGTCGATCCAGCGACCTACGAAACGGGTACAGAATGCCGAGACGATAGCTCCAGGAGCAATCAGCAGACCAATAGCCAGCGACGAACGGCCAAACAGATCAGCGAGCACTAGTGGCATCAGGAACAGATTGCCCAGATTTACGACCAGAACACAGAAGCCGATGATCAGCAGCCGGGTAAACCCGGGTGTTCGGAATACATGTGGATTCACAAAAGGAAGACTCGCCCTGCGAATATACACAATGTGCACAACAAGTGAAATGACACCGATGGCCAGCCATAACCAAGACTGCTGAGTGATGGCAACCAGAAGGGTGGTTGCATTAATCACGGTTAATGCTGCACCAATCATATCAAAAGGATTCTCTGGTTTGGCCGTCTCGCGCGGGAGAAAATAGAGCAGTACGGGCAGTGCAAGCAGGACAAGCACCGTAATGGCGAAAAGTCCATTCCAGCCCCAGTATTCACTAATGAGTCCACCTACAATGGGGCCAAGCCCAAACGCCATGGCACTGCCTGATGAGATCAGTGCGATGGCAGCTCCGCGCCGCTCCACTGGAATATAGCGGCTCGCGATGACAAGCCCAAGTCCGGCCATGACCCCTGCACCCGCAGATTGCAAAATGCGTGTCAGCAAAAGGATTGCAAAGCTGTGCGCAAATAGTCCGAGTAATGAAGACAAGCCTAAGATCAGCAAGCCCACCGTCAGCAGTTTGCGTATCGGAATACGGTCAGACAATCGACTGTAAATCACCGTGGACAAGGCATAACCAATCGAGTAGCTTGAAATGACCCAGGATCCCAGGTCCGATGTAATCTGAAGATCATGAATAATAACGGGTAAAGAGACGTTAAACATGGTGGTGTTCATCACAACGATGAACAGGCAGCAAGTCCAGAGAGGCATTACAATTTTATCTTTCACGTAACCATTCCTGTCTATGAATTCAATAAACCATTTTACGCTCAATCTATGTATATGGCAATAATGTCATACGGATTCATTGAGTGGCTATACAAAAACGACGTCCTGACCAGTACGCCGTTTTTTGCATATGACCATTTGCATGTATTCATTTTAGGACGCGGTAGCTTGTGTGCCACGATTGCGAATCCATTTGATCATATCCATCAGAATGACCGCGGCAAGAGCGAGTCCTCCTGCGATGAAGAACTCATTCCAGCCAAAGGCTGCCGGGATGGCGAAGATGCTGCGAACCCCTGGAATCAGCGTGATTCCATACAGGCAGAGACAAACCAGGATGGAGCCGAGGACATATTTGTTAGTGGTGAAGCCGACCTGGAAAATCGTCTGTGTGTTGGAGCGCGCTGCAAAAGTTTGCAGACTCCGTGCCAGAATTAGGGTTGTAAAGGCCATTGCCACACTCATTTCCTCCGAGATCCCAAGTCCAATATATTGGGACACGATGACAGCCACCCCGATCAGAACACCACGTGTGATAACAGCCTGCAACGTTCCGCCGGCAAAAATGCCTTCGTTGATATCCCGCGGTTTGCGCCGCATGACATCCGGTTCAGCTTTTTCCGTACCCAGTGCAATGGCAGGCAGGGAGTCATTCACCAGATTGATGAAGAGCAGCTGGAGAGCCGTGAAGGGGTTGACCCAACCGACCACTAGTGCAAACAAAATGGCGATAATTGCCCCGAGGTTTCCTGCAAACAGATACGCAATGGCTTTTTTGATATTATCAAATACCATCCGCCCGACACTGACTGCATTCACGATGGAGACAAAGTTATCATCTGTCAAAATCATGGCTGCCGCGTCTTTCGCGACATCCGTCCCGCTGCCCATCGCTACGCCGATGTCAGCCTGCTTTAATGCGGGTGCATCGTTGACACCGTCTCCGGTCATCGCTGCAATCTTGCCTTTGCGCTGCCACGCACGTACGATGCGGATTTTATTTTCAGGAGATACACGTGCATACACCGAGATATGTTCGAGCTGCTGATCGAGTTCTTCATCGGAAAGTTTGTCCAGCTCTGCTCCGGTAAGGGCCAGATCGTCAGGGCCTGCAAGTCCGATATCCACACCGATCGCTTGGGCTGTTGTTTTGTGGTCGCCTGTAATCATGATGGTGCGAATGCCCGCCTTTTTGGACTCTTCGATGGAACCATATACCGCTTCACGCGGTGGATCAATCATGGCTGTCAGACCAACAAGCGTTAGATCATGTTCATCCTCGATCGTGAGCTGATCTTTGTCATCAAACTTTTTGTAGGCGTAGGCCAGCACACGAAAGGCGCGTTTGGAGAACGCTTCATTCTTTTCTTCAAACTGCGTGCGAATCTCAGGTGTCAATGGCTGAACTTCTCCGTTCATAAACACATGACTGCAGCGACTGAACAGGACATCCGGGCCACCTTTGGTCAGCAAAGCCGTCTGTCCTTCAAATGTATGCACGGTACTCATCAATTTCCGATCCGAGTCAAAAGGAAGCTCGGCTTCACGCGGAAACTGGTCACGAATTTCATTGTAATCCTTGTTCACCCGGTTACTGAAGGCAATGAGCGCCACCTCGGTTGGGTCACCAAGTTCCTTGCCTTCCTCATTAATATTCGAATCATTGCAGAGTACTGCAATATGTAACAAACGGCGTTCCTCTGCAGACCACTGTTTGGGATCAGCGGGGAATTGGTCTTTGGTGCCATGGGGAATGTAATAGTCCACCACAGTCATCTTGTTTTGAGTGAGTGTTCCTGTTTTGTCGGTACAGATGATGCTGGCAGAACCCAAAGCTTCCACGGCAGGAAGACGTCTGATGATGGCGTGCTGCTTGGCCATTTTATTCGTTCCCAGAGACAATACAATCGTTACAATGGAGGAAAGGGCTTCCGGGATGGCGGCGACAGCGACGGCAACTGCGAACATTAGAGCATTCACAATAGATGGCCCGATATTTTCCGTCCCTTCGGTTAACCAGACACGTCCTGCTTCGATGGCAAAAATCAAGATCGACAAGCCCAGGATAAAGAAGCCCAGCTTCTTACTAAACGATTCCAATTTGCGTTGCAGCGGGGTTTCCTTCGCTTCTGCATTTTCAATCAATTCGGCAATCTTACCGATTTCCGTTTTCAGCGCTGTACCCGTAATGACGAGCGTACCCCGACCATACACCACTAGTGATCCACTGAATGCCGTATTGCGACGGTCACCGATCGGAGCTTCTTCCGGGATGGCATCTGCGTGTTTCTCCGCTGCTTCGGATTCTCCTGTCAGCATGCCTTCGTTGATTCGCAAGCTGCCTGATTCCAAAATGCGGCCGTCTGCCGGGACATAGTCCCCTGCATCCAGCAAGACAATATCGCCGGGAACGAGTTCCCGCGCGGGAATCGTTTTTTTCTGCCCGTCACGAATGACTTTGGCTTCGGGAGCAGACATTTGCCGGAGTGCATCCAGAGAACTTTCGGCTTTTTTGGTCTGTACAACACTGATTACCGCATTTAACAGAATGACGAGAAAAATAATTAGCGATTCGATCAGGTGTCCAAGGACGATCTGAACAGCGGCTGCGATCAGCAGCACGATCACCATGGGATCTTTAAAATTTTCAATAAACAGTCTCCAGACGGGTGTTGCAGCTTTTCCTTTTATCTCATTATAGCCTTCCGTCCCCAGTCTCTTCGCAGCTTCAGCAGTTGTGAGCCCATCCGTGGAACTCTGAACGTCCTGAAGCGTCTCCTCTGCACTGTGTCTGTAATATTGCAAATGACCAGCTCCTTGGATCATAGATTTCGGATATTAGATTTCTTTGTCTATATAACCTTGCAGGCGGCTAAGAATCAGTGAAACTTTATCAAATTGATGAACTCCATAGGTAGAATCTCCGCGTCTGGTGAATCTCATTCGTTTGCTATTAATTAGGTCATTATACCTTGCGCAAAAACCATGAAATAAAAGGGGAATTAGTTTTTTTATCCTATTGAAGTTTTTTCGTGGAAATGTGTATATAGATAAGGGCGCATCATAAAACTCGGGTTTACCGCAGCATAAGGAGAAGGTACATATGAATGACAAGCAAATCGAAGCACTGTTGAAACTCGCAGGGGGAAAGGAAAATATTCGTCAAGTCCAGCGTGACATGGATACCACTACGTTGATATTGCGTGACCGCAATCGAATGGATATATCAGTATCTGATGTATTGGATCTTGGCGTCGATATTCGTATAACAGGAGAGTATTGCTCTATATCACATGAGGACGAATCCTCCCAACTATATAATACGCTACAGGGCATGGGAGTGGGGAAAGCAGAAGGGGGCGCACTGCCAGAAATAAGGCGTACCCGTAAAAAATCATTGTTATATTTTATTTCCGATGTGTTCAGGCCTCTGATGCCCGCCATCCTGGGCGCTGCAGTGCTCAAGATTGTGCTAGCCATCATTACGTTATTTAACGTTTACAGTTCTACAGATTCCTCTTCGTTGATGGACAGTCAGACATTCCTGATATTTAAATCCATTGGAGATAGTGTGTATTATCTGTTGCCCATCCTGGTAGCCATCAGTACAGCCTATCGGTTAAAAAGCAATGTTTATGTTGCCGCAGCGATTGGTGGACTAATGTTCTACCCGCAAATGACCGCTTTATTGTCAGGTGAAGAGGATGTTCACTTTATGGGAGTACCCATCGTGTCACAAGCGTTCTTTTTTTCAGCTTCCATTTGGGTGATTTTGACGATATGTGCGTTGTCCTATCTGGAAAGAGTCGTTGAGCGAATAAGCCCAAGAGTCTTTAAAGGAATTCTTGCTCCATTGTTGACGTTTCTGATTCTCGTTCCACTGGTTCTAATCATACTTGGTCCAATCGGTACTTGGATTGATCAGCAGTTACCGGATGTTGTCGATTCATTACTGAATGATGCCCCGGTTGTTGCCATTATGCTACTGGGAGCGGTTTATTCCCTAATGATGATCGCTGGATTACATTACTGGCTTTTACCTATGATAATCAATGAATTGATGGTGAATGGTTACTCCCTCATTCTCCCTGTCATGTTAGTTGCCTTCGTTGCACAAGCAGGAGCTTCACTGGCTACTGGGCTGAGAAGCAAACGGCGGGAATTCAGGAAGCTGGCTTTCTGGGCAACAGGAACAGCTCTATTAGGTGTTCCAGAGCCTGCGATGTATGCGGTCAATATGAGAAAGAGGGCTTCATTTTATTCGGCATTGCTGGGCGGTGCTGCAGGAGGACTGTATTTCGGGCTGTTGTACGTCAAAGCAGTTGCATTGGGTGGGTCCGGAAGTCTACTGGAACTTCCGCTATTTATGGAAGTAGGGAGTCTGAATCTGCTGCATGTCTGTGTGGGTATAATTGTTTCCTTCTGTGTGTCAGGTGTATTCACCTACTGGATGTTAGGAAAGGAACGGAAACACGTATAAATTAAGAAAAGCCCGTACCTGATGGTGCGGGTTTTCGTGTATTGTAGAGTTAATAACACGACGGCCGCAGAAAGGATAACAAAAATGCCCAACAACATAGAGTGGATGGCTCAATGGAAGTCAACCCAGCCACTGACAGACCAATGGATGACTGGGGGCAAGCTGCATCACTTTTCAAGTCATGCCTTGCTACTTATCCTCGACGGGAAAGCGATCTGGAATATTAATGGTCATAGGGTCCAGGTATCTTATGGGGAGTTAATTGCTGTGCAAGAAAACTCTGTGATTGAAGTGATTGAGGGTGGCAATCTGGATCTGGCCGGATGGCATGTTCAGTTTGATACATACACGATGTTCCCAGATCGAGGTGAAGTGGAAAAATATGAATGGCATGTACCGTCAGGAGACACGTATCAAAAAGTGAAATTAACCGGTGGCACACTGGCGAGTCTCAGCCTACATTGGAGTGAAGCGGGTTCTCCTGATCCCAATGCCATCCGGGTTAGAAATCAGCTTTTGGTGTATGAACTGCTGCAACATGTATACCGGGAGTTGATGGAAGAGGAGCCGACTGTTGAACAAGGCATTCTTCGTTCTGTGGATTACATGCAGCAGCATTATGAACAGGTCATCACACGAAAGCAATTGGCTGAGATCGCAGGCATCAGTCCCTGGCATTATTCCCGCAAATTCAGTGAGCGTTATGGAAAGCCGCCTCTGGATTACCTCGCTTATTATCGAATCTATCGTGCTCAAGAGGAGCTGTTGTTAACAACGGCGACATCTCAGGACATTGCGAAGAAGACTGGATTCGAGGATGCACATTATTTCAGTCGTCGTTTCAAACAGTTAACGGGTGTGTCCCCGAGAAATTATGCACAAACGCTGCCCCAGCGTAAAATCGTATGTCTTTCCCCGCTTTGTGCGGAAATGATGATTCACTTGGGGATTATTCCACATGCCGTTGTGGTAACTCCTTTGCTTTTGCCTGAACATCAACATGAACTATTTGACATGCATCAGGTGAAGATGATGGAAGTGTCGCAATATGAGCTGGATGTGGAACAGATTCGGCAAGTTCAGCCCGAATGGATTGTGGGAAACTTTTGGACAGAAGAGATCAAGCAAAGACTGCGCACAATTTCGCCTATTATAACCGGTTTAAATAACGATGTGGAGGCTCTGCTCCATCAACTGGCAAGCGTGTTTCATCGAGAAGATACTGCCCATAAACTTCATACGCAGATGAAATTGGAAGTAAACAAAGCACAGCAGCAACTACAGCATCTTGTCCAATCTTCCACTACCGTGATGGTACTGAGGGTAGAACCGTTTGGTTATCGTTATATGGGTGGTCATTCTAATGGGGTATCCCATTTACTGTACGAACAGCTCCGTTTAACTCTGCCGCAGCCATTGCAATCAGGGGAGGCGTGGTTTAATCCTTGCTCACTCGACTTGTTGGCCAAAGCCAATCCCGATTACCTCTTTGTGGAGAAACGAGTCATGCAGCACTTTAGTGCTGAAGAAAATATGAAGAAGTTGGTGGAGAGCTTCCAATGGAATGACTTGAAGGCTGTAAAAAACAACAGGGTATTTCTCGTGGATACTCGCCTGTGGGTGGATGGCCGTGGAATTATCGGACACCAAATGATTTTGAATGAAATTGTGAATAGTCTGGTCACCAATGTATGATAGAGCACAATAATCCAACGGAATACGCACCATCTCCTATGGAAGGAACGCTTCCTATTTGCTAGTATTTGATAATAATTATCATTATCAATATTACATAAGGGGCGAGTAGACCATGTCACGAAGGTTTAAGGGTTTTGGAATGGTGCTGTTGGCGCTAAGTTTGGTGCTTTCCGCCTGTTCCGGTACTTCTGATAAGGAAGTGGAAGCTTCAGCAAAAACGGCAGGGAAAAATGAAACGAAGGTTGTTCGGGATCAGTTTGGAGAGGTGACGATTCCTACGAATCCTCAAAATATGCTTGTACTGGATTCTATCTATGCCGAGTACTTAATTGAGATGGGCGTTACACCGCAGATGGTTATATTTGTTCCGGAGATTGAACCGGAATATCGTGCGTCTTATTTTGAGGAACATGGGGTCCAAATGATTGAAGCGGAACAATATCAATATAATTATGAACAATTGCTCACGTTGTCACCTGATATGATTGTTAGCGCGGGCGTAGGCATGGAACAAGGCGTATATGATGAACTATCCAAGATTGCTCCAACGGTCGCTCTGGATTCCAACAGTGAAATGCAGATGGCCATGCCGAAGCTGGCTGCGGTCTTTGACAAGACAGAGGAATCTGCCAAAGTGCTGGCTGAATTTGATGAGAAGGCGAAGCAGGCACAGGAGAAAATTTCTCAAGCCATCGGCGACAAAACCGTGCTGGTTCTTCGAGTGGAGCACAATCGTTACCGTTTCATGGGTCCCAAAGGAGGAAGCAGCAGTGTCTTTTTCTATGAAACCTTGGGTCTGAACAGCCCTGAAGTTATCAAAGACTCTACAGATTGGTTTAGCCAGTTTTCCCTGGAATTTTTGCCGGAAATGAACCCGGATTATATTTTTCTAGAAGACAGGACGCTGAAAGGCTATGATACGAAGGAATCCATGGATAATCTGAAAGAAAGCAAAGTGTGGGCAAGCTTGAACGCAGTGAAAGACAATCATGTCTTTCCGCTGAAAACGAGTGATTTTGTAACAGGTGTGGGTCCGATTGGGTCGGCCAATTTGTTGGATTATGTCGTTGAAAAGTTGGTGCCCTAAATGAATACTGGAGCGGAGCAGCAATTGGACATTTACGATATTACGATTGTTGGTGGTGGACCTGCAGGAATGTATGCTGCATTTTACAGCGGGATGAGAGCCATGCGTACCAAAATCATTGAAGCCAAACAGGAATTGGGCGGATTTATGCGTACGTACCCGGAGAAACTGGTCTGGGATGTAGGTGGAGTTGATCCGATTCGTTGTGAGAAATTGATCGATTCCCTGGAAAGACAGGCAAGAACCTTCGATCCAACCATTGTATTCGGCCAGGAAATTGCTCAGATGGAACGACGCGATGATCAAGTGTTTGTACTCACCTCAAAGACAGGAGAGCGTCATTACACGCGTACGATCTTGTTATGTGCAGGCAGAGGCATGACGCAGGTTCAGAAGCTGGACATTGAGGGCGCAAATCGGTATGAGCTGACGAACCTGCACTATACCATTACGGATCTGTCCAGATTCAAATATAAGCGTGTGCTGATCTCTGGAGGCGGGGATTCCGCAATAGATTGGGCGAATGAAATGGAGGGATTGGCACGAGAGGTCATCGTAGTGCACAGACGACAGGAGTTTACGGCACATGAGCTGCCTGTTGCCCAGATGAAAGCTTTTGCCCAAGTCTTGACCCCTTACAGCATATCGCGCCTATATGGTACAGGAGACAAAATAGGCCGTGTTGAACTGGTCCATGTAGACAATGAAGAAATCATGCCAATTGAAGTGGATGAAGTGGTTGTAAGCCATGGATACGATCGTGATTTCGGTAACTTGGTCCATTGGGGACTGGAACGTGAAGATTACGGTATCTCGGTTGATCCGCGAATGTGCACAAGTCAGCCGGGAATATTCGGAGCAGGTGATTTCATTACCTATGGAAGCAAAGTCCGTCTGATTGCTGGTGCATTTAATGATGCCGTACTGGCAGTAAACAGTGCCAAGCTCTATCTGGAGCCGACCGCTTCCGATATGGCAGGGGTATCGTCCCATAATGCAAGGTTCTTTGAGAAAAACAAAGCTATTTCTACCTTGTAAATCAGCATGTGTAGAACGTGAAGTAATAGTAAGAAGCCCGACCCGTGTTGAGAATTTCTCGGATATGGTCGGGCTTCTTTCATTAAAACTTCCAACCAGAACTAACCAATAGGTTATCCTTGTGATTCCTGAAGTAACTCAATATATGTCATAAGTTCCTTCACGCCTGCAAATTGCAGAGTCAGTTGGTTGTTAAGCTTTTGCAGGGCCAGCTGGAAGGCTTTATTGATCTGTGTATAATCCTGCGTGCCGACAGTGTTCAGAAGCTCTTTCATATGTTCAATGTAGTAGACGGATTTTCTTAAACTGCTAATGACCAATATCTTTCTTAACTCGGCTCGGGTATACATTCGATAACCGTTGTTAGGGTCTCTTTCGGAGCAAATTAAGCCTTCGGTTTCCCAATGCCTGATAGCAGAAGTGTTGACCCCGGCTGCTTCGGCAGCTTTTCCAATCGTCATCGCCTCCGTCGTTCCCCTCTTTTGATCGTTAGCAAAATCCACCTGTTGCACCATCTTCCATATGTCTTCCATTCGTTGCTTCTCCAGTTGGCTGTTGTACAGCTGCTGGTTCATAAGCCAGAGAGCATCCATCGTATCGCCCTGTTTTACTTTTCTCATAACCTCGTATACAACGGGAATCTCATATCCTTTCAATAATAAACGAATGGCAACAAAAGACTGAAGATGAACAGGGGTATAGTACCTGTGATTACTGACGGTCCGTGGAACGTCGGGAATGAGGTTCTCCTTTTCATACCGTCGCAGTGTAGTCGTACTTACATCCAGCCTTGTGGCAATCTGCCCAGGTGTATATGCTCGGTTCATGTTTCTTCTCCTCATGCTTCAAGTAAAACCTTCAAGTGCTACACTAACATACAACCCGCCAAAGTCCATATTTTATCCACATTTTATATTGAAAACCGGAAGATTGCATCCATGTTATACACTGAGGATATCAACAGTAAAGGACTGGTTCAATTGCAGAAAATGATTACTTTGTTAAATGGTTCGCAGCTTGAAGTGGGTCTGACGGGAGCGCAAGATCGTAGCGTCATTATGCTGCCCACAGCCAAAAAGCCCGTAACCGGACAAGAAGCCGAAACCCTAAAGTTATGGGGGGTTGATCCTGAATTGAGTGCAAAGTTTATCGACGGACTTTCCGGTGAATTTCAGATCCTGCATTTTGATTATGAAGGCCACTACATGGCACATCCCCATCCGGAACATTTTACGCCTGAATATATCGCTCAGGATTTGTTACGAATTGCGGATCAGATGAATGTGAATCGATTTAGTTATTATGGATACTCCTGGCTGGCTCTTGTCGGGCTTCAGTTAGCCCTACGGACTGACCGCATGGAAAGTCTCATTATGGGAGGATTCCCGCCATACGAAGGGCCGTATGATGAAATGCGAGTAGTGACCACAAAGACATATGAGGGAGCATTGAAGCAGCATGAAGAATCGGGAGAAATACACTCAGCAGAAGCTCTAATGAAAGTAGAAGAATTGAGTCTGGATCAATTGGATTGGGACAACGTGGAGTTAAAGATCGATCCGGCTCAAACGAAACAATTTGCGACCTTGTATCAAGGTTTAATTGATTTCGATGACCAACGTATTCAAACTCAGTTGAATATCCCCAGATTGGCTTTTGCAGGAGAGAGAGATACGATTGTGTATGGTGAGAAATTTGGCAGTGTGACGGTGGATATCGCTGGACGATTGCAAAAGCATAAACCCGTTCTTGAAAACCTCGGCTGGACCGTCGACATCATCAAGGGAGCGGATATGGATCACACCAAAGCGATGCAGCCCAGTACCGTTCTCCCTATTATCCTTCCCTGGTTAAAAGCTCATTTAAGCTGAGGATCAGCAGAAACAATGTTGGATTACTGCGTTACATCGTCTAATGCTCTTTGTTTGCGCTGCTGATAATCCAGAATGGATTCGTATAACAATTGCTCGTTGAAATCCGGCCACATCACGTCCGTAAACCAGAGCTCGGAATAAGCGGCTTGCCATAATAGGAAATTGCTTAACCGTTTCTCCCCACTGGTTCGGATTAGCAGATCGGGGGCAGGATTGAGTCCGGTATACAAAAACTTTTCGAATTCCGCCTCGGAGATTTCCGGGGTTTCTTTGTTTTCTTCATTGTTTTCAACGATGTACGTTTTGATCGCTTGCACAATATCGTTTTTACCCCCATAATTCATCGCAAAATACACAGCCATCCCACTGTTCGTTTGGGTTAGTTCCACCACTTTGCGCATCGCTTCCTGTGTTTCGTCTGGGAATTTTGAGATATCTCCAATAAAATTAACTTTGATATTATTCTGATTCAGTTCCTGAACAGTTGTATCCTGTACAAATTCGACCACCAGACTAATGATGTAGTCGACCTCATCCTTGGGCCTTTTCCAGTTTTCCGTAGAGAAGGCGTAAAGAGTGAGCGAAGCAATCCCGTTTTTGTGGCACATGCTTATCGTTTCCCGCATCGTCTGCATTCCTGCATAGTGCCCGGCACTTCGAGGCAGTCCTCTTCTCGTCGCCCATCTTCCATTTCCATCCATCATAATTGCGATATGCTTCGGGATGAATCCGTTCCAGTCGATGGAATGGATGGTATTAGGTTTTTCTTTATGTATACGGTTCCATTTCAATGGCAATTCCTCCTGATCCTCAAGCTAGAATGAGTTAGACTCGTAAAATGAATTCAAATATTCAAAATGATTCCCATAATTTACGTCTATTATATAGGATTGCACAGGGACAAGCCATGATAGGTTTACAATGTCACCAAGATGCAGAAGGATCACCTCGATGTTAAACAACAAATAACCCTTCATCTGTGGGATTACTTACAGGGAATGAACAGAGCCGCACACAACTATCGGTTATCCTACAAAAGCCTGCTCGTTTGCTGATTGAAAGAGCTTTCATTTCATCCGTATACTAAAGGTGTCAACAAGGTCGGATGTGTCTTATAGAGCATCCATCTTCATTTGGAAAGGATGATTGGACATGGGAAGATTAACTGGAAAAGTTGCAATTATAACCGGTGCCGCGAGTGGTATGGGATTGGCTGGGGCTCAATTGTTTGCCAGAGAAGGAGCGAAGGTAGTTGCTACCGATGTAGCGATTGACGCTTTGCAGGAGCAAGTGAAACAGATCGAAGCTGACGGCGGCGAAGCGATTGCAGTAAAGCTGGATGTATCCAGTCCGGAATCATGGAATGCAGTTGTGGAAGAAACCATCGCAAACTATGGAAAAATTGATATTCTGGTCAACAATGCCGGCATTCACATCGCCAAAGGCATTCTGGAAGCAGAATTGGAAGATTGGGACAAGGTCATGTCCATTAACGGTACAGGTGTATGGCTGGGAATGAAGGCGGTTATCCCTTATATGCAGCAAAATGGACAAGGCTCCATCGTAAATACGTCCTCCATCGCTGCCATCATTGGCGGAATCGCCGATGCCCAGGGCGCAGCATACAGTGCTTCCAAGGGATCTGTGCGTTCACTGACCAAACATGGTGCACAATGGTTCGCCAAAGATAACATTCGTGTGAACTCTGTACATCCAGGGGCTGTGTTTACCGGCATGGTGGAAAAAGCGGGCATCAAGTCCCAAGTGGAGATGGGAGAGCATTACAAAAATCTCGCCCCACTGCCTCCGCATGCCGGAGAGTCCATGGATATCGCCTATGCCTACTTGTTCTTAGCTTCTGATGAATCCAAATTTATCACGGGTGTTGAGCTGCCAGTAGATGGTGGCTGGATTAGCAACTAACAGCAAAGTGATCGAAGCATTCAAAGAGGTACTGGTTTCTCAGTTGTCATGAGAGGCGGTGCCTCTTTCCATTTCATCCAATGATGGATTCAAATTCGAACGGTAAACTTCATTGGAGCGATTCATGCGTGTAAATTCCAGCAGCTGCTCCGCCATATAGGAGGCACTGTATTTGAAGTTGCTTTGCACCCATCCTGTAATTAAACCAAGAACTGCATTGGCCTGGTAACAGGCAAGAAGCTCCTTGTTCACTCGGGGGTCTGGCGACATATCGGTTACATCCTCCAGATACAGAGTTTTGAGCGTTTCATAGAGTGTATCCCGAAAACCTGAAAGCATGTTTGTGTTAACCAGCAAGGCATAGAAGGTGCCATGGCCAAGAACATGGTCGAAAATTTTGATAGCTGAAGCGTTCAGGTCCATGATTCCGAAATCCCGGTAGTGCTGGTAAGGGGCACGGTAGGCGAAGATCAGATCTGCCATCACGTCTTTCAAAATTTCGTTGAGCAAGTCTTCTCTATATACATAATGTTTGTAAAAGGTACTGCGGTTCACATCGGCCAATTTCACGATATCGGTGATGGTAATACTCTCGAACGGCTTACGCGACATCCATTCTAACAATGAGGCTTTCAGGGCCTGTTTGGATCTGTGGACTCTGCGATCCATGTCGGGTATAGATAGGGATTTATGCATTATACACATCCTCCTTTGCTGATCAATGATACATCTAACATGATGCGAAAGAAGCATACAAATATGTGAATAAATGGTGAATTACATGCGCTTTCAGTCCATGATGGTTCGTTCTACATTATAATAAACCAAAACGGACGAGGAGATGAACTCCAGTTGAAAAAACAAATGTGGATCATTACCGGCTTTGTAGTTGTAATTGTGTTGGGGGCCTATCTGATAGCAAACCTTGTGGGGAAAGAAGAAGCAGATAAGGCGGAAGCGCCCAATATCAAGAAAATAGTAGAAGATATCAGTACAGGCAAGGAGACACCGGAATCGGCCTCCATTAATGCCACCCAGTTAATCGTCACGGATAAAGGTAACCAAACGACAACCTACGACTTGCCTCAAAATGAATTTTTCCTTTCCATTGCACCCTATGTGGAACAGACTCATCCTTGTGCAATTCATAGCCTAACCGGATGTCAGGGCGAAATGAAAAATAAGAAGTTCATTGTGACGATTCATGATTCCGAAGGGAATACGCTCATGAAGGATGCTGAGATGAAGGCCGGCTCCAACGGTTTTATGGATTTTTGGCTAGCCAGAGATAAATCATACCTCATTCGTGTGGTGCATGATGGAAAGGTTGCAGAGACACAGCTATCTACCTATGAAGAAGATAATACGTGCATCACAACGATGCAGTTGAGTTAAAACGTCGTACGGTGCATTCTATCATCTTTTCAAAACTTTCGATGTGATCCAGACCCGCCTTGAATTGCGGGTTCTTTCATTTTTTCCTGTTCATGCGATGACAGGGAAGGTTTTGAACATGAAAAATAATAACTCTTTTGAATTGACAAAATCGCAATTCTACTGGATAATCCATTAGTGATAATGATAATTGTTATCATATAAATACATATAAATAGGGGAGAAAAGAGATATGAAAAAAGGATTAAAAGGACTTTTGATCATGCTGACGTTTGTGCTAGTCCTGGCAGGATGCGGTAAAGCCAATACTACTACAGATGCAAGTAAGGATGCTGATTCCGGTAGTGCTCCGGCAGAAGAGACAGCAGGTCCTGTGACGGTGAAGCATAAACGCGGAGAGCTGACGCTGGACAAGCCTGCAGAGCGAGTGGTTACGTTGGAATGGACATACACCGAAGATGTGGTTGCATTGGGCGTTCAACCAGTTGGTAATGCAGATAACGCCAATTACAAAGTATATGTATCATCCGAAGCAGGGCTGGATGACAGTGTAACGGATATTGGAACTCGGAGTGAGCCGAATCTGGAAGCCATCGCTGCATTGAAGCCGGATCTCATTATTGCCAATGCAGACAATAATAATGCGGTTTACGATCAGCTTAATGCAATTGCACCAACGATCGAATACGACCCGTATGATGGCGATGGCTATAATTATGACAAAATGACAGAGATCTTTAATAACATCGCAACTGCCCTTGGTAAAGAGGACAAAGCGAAGCAAGTACTAGATGAACTGGATCAGCATTATGCAGAAGCCAAAGAAAAACTGGCTGCTGCAGGTAAAGATAATTTCCACTTTGCTCTGACACAGGCATTCACGTATCAAAATGCGGCCAGTCTGCGCATGTTTACCGATAACTCGGTCGTGATTGGAACGTTGAACAAGATTGGTTTGGTTAACGATTGGCAGCCGGAAAAATTAGAAGGTTATGGTTTCTCTACAGTGGGGATTGAATCCTTATCTGATGTACAGGATAGTAACTTCATTTATATTACACAGCCAGACGATGATGTTTTTGGCACAGCAATGAAAGATAATTCGGTGTGGAACGGACTCAACTTTGTCAAGGAAAAACGCACATATCAACTGGATAGCACGACATGGACATTTGGTGGACCCATTTCCTCCAAAGCGTTGGTTGATGGCGTTGTTGAGGCGATTACCAAATGAGTTCGGTTCAGGCAACTAGGCCAGCAATGAACTGGCGTACAATAAGCATATATGGGGGCGGTCTATCCGCTCTCATCGTGCTTTTTTTTGTAAGCCTTTGTTATGGTGAAGCAGCCATTTCATTACACACCGTTTGGGACGCACTTACTGGCAGACAGAATACTTTAGAGCACAATATGATTTGGGATTTGCGTATGCCACGTACGGTTATTGGTATTATTGCAGGAGGGGCTTTGGCTGTAGCGGGAGCGCTGTTACAGACGATTACTCGAAATCCGCTCGCTGCATCAGACACGCTGGGCATTAATGCAGGAGCGTACTTTATCGTGGTGCTGGGAACCATTCTTTTTCCGGGCTTGCTCGGTCAGTCACCTTTTCTATTTGCAGCTCTTGGTGGTCTGGTGGCAGCATTCGCAGCTTATTTCATGGGTGGCGGACGAAGATCCAGCCCGGTACGACTTGCATTGTCCGGTATGATTGTGTCTATGGTGCTTGGTTCATTTACAAGCGCACTGCATATTTTTTTCTCCATGGAAACGCAGGGGCTGTTTCTTTGGGGTTCAGGAACACTCGTCCAGAATGACTGGAGTGGCGTAGCTTATGCATGGCCATGGGTGATTGGTATTACTATTCTCGCGCTAATCTTGTCCAGACAGTGGGATATGCTGGAGCTGGATGAATCAACGGCGTCCTCATTGGGACAAAAGGTTGGACTCGCTCGTGCCGGTGGTTTGATTATCGCGGTATTGCTGGCTGCGGTGATTGTCAGTGTAATCGGGCCAATTGGCTTCGTGGGACTCGTGGCACCACATTTAGTCCGATTGAGTGGAGTACGCTCCAATCGGTTAGTGCTGCCCGGTGTTTTTATATGGGGAGCGGCTCTCCTGGTTGGTGCGGACGTACTCGCCAAGATGGTGCATAACTCCAGCATGGAGCTGCCGACAGGTGCTGTAATGGCGATTATTGGTGCACCGTGGCTGATCTGGCTTGTACTCACACGCATGAAGGCAGCGAACGGGTCGGGCATGTCCACTTCAATGAGCACAGGAACACCTTCACGTCGCTTTGCATTCGGCCCAGTGGCTGTCATATTTTCGGTCATCACTGTAGTGCTGATCTTGCTAAGTACCATGTTTGGCGGTATGCGAATTCCGCTGGCTGATCTGTTACCAAGTCTATTCCAATCAGATGGACTATTCTCTGCGTTGGTTCAACTTCGAATTCCGCGTACGCTAGTTGCCGCAGGTGCAGGGGCTGCACTGGCGATCAGCGGTGTGCTCATTCAGATGGCGGTACGTAATCCGCTGGCGGATGCCTCAATTGTTGGGGTATCCTCTGGTGCAGGGCTTGGAGCAATGATGGTCATCATTTTGTTCCCGGGTCTTCCTATGTATTTGCTGCCGATCGCGGCAATCATCGGTGCAGCCATCGCCGCAGTAGTTGTTTTCTCCCTCTCTTGGAAAAAAGGGCTGAACCCATCTGCGGTTGTGCTGCTGGGAATTGCGATGTCTGCCATTGCAGGAGCAGGAATTCAGATTCTGATTGTCCGTGGTGCGGTATACGGTAGTAGTGGATACATCTGGCTAACAGGGAGTACCTATGCCCGGACCTGGGATCAGGTTAAAATTATCGGCCTGTTTTTAATTATTCTGGTTCCGGTAGCCTGGTGGTTGGCTCGCAGATTTGAATTGTTGGTATTCGACGACAATAGCGCATCAGGACTTGGACTGAGCGTGCGGCGAACACGATTACTAGCAATGACGACAGGGGTGTTACTAGCAGCAGGGGCTGTTGCCTGTGTAGGGACTGTCGGCTTTATCGGTCTTATTGCACCCCATATGGTTCGCTTGCTCACGGGACACAAATTAAGACGATCGATGTTTTTATCCGCATTGGCGGGGGCTGTCATGCTGGTGCTGGCCGATACGATCGGGAGAACTGTCATGGCGCCAACAGAGATTCCATCCGGAATACTCATTGCGATCATTGGCACACCGTATTTCCTGTATCTGATGTATCGTTCCAACTTGCGCAAGTCAATATAATTTTTAAATTCAGGAAGCCTGCCATTGAGCAGGCTTTTCATTGTTTACCTGTTTGTTCCGCATGTCTGATCAAGTCAGGTATCCCCTTTTGTTACCCGGCCTAAAAATAATAAAAATCCCCCTGATCTACAGTGGGGGATATCTCTGACAAGTAACGCAGAACTCTTATTGTGGTATAACGGAGTTGTTTTTCAGCATTCCACTGTTATCTACCGATAGGATCGCTTGCTGCAACGTTTCTTTATCCTGAACCAAAGCGAATCTCACATATCCTTCACCGGAAGGGCCGAAGGCACTTCCTGGCGTTACGATTACACCCGCTTGTGTAACCAAATCCATGGCAAACTGTTCTGAGGTATCGTAGTGGTCTGGAATCCGACTCCAGATGAACATGGTGGCTTCGGATTTGGCGATATGCCAACCGAGGTTGGTGAATCCTTCGCACAGGACATCTCTGCGCTCCTCGTAGATATCTCTAACCCGCTCAACTTCACTCTGATCCCCTGTGATTGCAGCAATGGCTGCCTTTTGAATCGGAAGAAACATGCCGTAATCCATGTTGGATTTCAGCTTTTTAAGCACAGATACCACATCCGGGTTCCCCACACAAAAGCCGATCCGTGCCCCGGCCAATCCATAGGTTTTGGATAACGAGTTGAATTCAATACCAACATCCATCGCGCCGGGATAAGCTAGGAAACTTCCGCACGTTTTCCCATCGAACACCAGCTCGCTGTAGGCATTGTCATGGAGAACGATAATGTCATATTTCTTGGCAAACTCAATCAGATCCAGATAGAACTGATCGGGTGCCATCGCTGTCGTCGGATTGTTCGGATAGGATACAAGCATGAATTTTGCTTTGCGCGCAACCGCTTCAGGAATGTCCTGGAGTTGAATAACATACCCGTGTTCTTCTTTTTGGGGCATATAATACAGCTCGGCTCCTGCCAGTAGAGGTCCATCAGCAAAGACCGGATAACAAGGATCGGGTACAAGGACCAGATCTCCTTCATCAACAATCGCCAACGAAATGTGGGCAAGGCCTTCCTGTGATCCAAGCAAGGAGCAAATTTGGGTTTTCGGGTTCAGTTCAACATGGTAACGCCGCTTGTACCATTCACTGACTGCCTGCAGCAATTCGCTCTGATCATTTACAGCATATGTATAGTTTGAAGCATCTGCTGCTGCCTCGCATAAAGCCGTCATGATATGTTGGGCCGGGGGAATATTGGGTGTACCTACACTTAGATCAATGACAGGTTCTCCATTCTCCAGTCGTTGCCTCTTGATCTCCAGCAGACGGGTGAATATCCCTTCACTGAAATGTTCCATACGTTTAGCAAACTTCATGATTACACAGCTCCCATAACTGATTCTGTCTTTCTATTCTCACTATTTCTATCATAAATGGAGAAAGGTCAAATGAGAAGAGAGGCAGATGATCTTCATGCACCGCACTTCCAAACGTTGAAGATAAAGCTTAGAAAATAGTTGTATTTTGAATATAGTATGTTATGATATCTCTAATTAAAGAATTATTTTCTATATATAGAAAATAATTACATTAAAACAACACTCTGTATCAAATCCGCTAAAAGCGTTTTTTTATTCCATCATATTGAAAGCGTTTGCATTGAACAACCGGAGTAATTATATAACTTGCTGTGATTTCATTCTCCGGTCTTCAGATTTATTCAAGGGTTATTGTCTGAGCCATGATGAACCTTGCAGAACCGGTTGAGAGAGGCTCGACTTAAACCATATATGCTAACGTTTTTCCAGGAGGCACTCTGCGAGAAGGGAGGTGAGCGATCAAGGATTCACGTCTTTAAAACAAATTCAATTCAAATTGGAGGGGAAATGAATGATTCGAAAACGGTTGATATTTTTAATGGCATTTGTTCTGATATTTAGTGGTTTGCCTATGGGAATCACCCATGCTGCCAATCAGCCTCTAGCAAAGCTTCCTGGAAACGCGAACCCGCTCATGGATCATAAATTGGGAGCCGATCCTTATGTGCTGGTACACAACGGCCGAGTCTACGTCTATATGTCAAGTGATTCTTATGTGTACAACAGTAATGGTACGGTAAAAGAAAATGACTTCAGCATGCTGAATAAAGTTCATGTCATATCCTCTGCCGACATGGTGAACTGGACAGACCACGGGGCCATTCCGGTGGCAGGCAGCAATAATGCCAATAACGGGCAAGGTATTGCCAAGTGGGCCTGGGGCTCCTGGGCTCCGGCCGTTGCCAAAAAAAGCATAGCAGGAAAGGACAAGTTCTTTCTTTACTTTGCGAACAGTGCATCAGGCATTGGTGTGCTTACGGCGGATTCACCCATTGGACCGTGGAGCGACCCGCTTGGCAAGGCGCTGGTAACACACGGTACGCCAGGCATGTCAGGTGTGACATGGCTTTTTGACCCGGCAGTGCTGGTTGATGATGATGGTACAGGATACCTGTATGTCGGTGGGGGCATACCGAATACTTCCGATCCAGCCTCGATTGCGAATCCCAAAACGGCCCGTGTGCTCAGGCTGGGAGACAATATGACCAGTGTCGTTGGCAGTGCGGTCACCATTGATGCGCCTTATTTGTTCGAGGATTCGGGCATTCATAAGTACAACGGTAAATATTATTACTCGTACTGCATTAACTTTTCGGGCACACACCCGGCTGCCTATCCGGCAGGAGAGATTGGTTACATGGTAAGTGACAGTCCTATGGGTCCGTTTACGTACAAAGGTCATTTTTTGAAAAATCCGTATGCCTTCTTCGGTGTTGGCGGGAACAATCACCATGCTGTATTTAATTTCAATAACCAGTGGTACACCGTGTACCATGCCCAAACGGTGAGTAAAGCTCAGCATGGTGATGGCAAGGGATACCGTTCGCCGAATATCAACAGGGTGGTGCATAATGCGGATGGCACGATCCAGGAGGTGCAGGGCAACCTAGCGGGCATTTCGCAGATCGCCAATCTGAACCCATATAACCGGGTGGAGGCTGAGACGATTGGATGGCAAGCGGGAATCACAACCGAGGCATCTCAGGCTAGTGGTGGACCGTTCAGCAACCAGAATGTCACGAATATTCATAATGGCGACTGGATTGCCGTGGGTAACGTGGACTTTGGTTCTGCTGGCGCTAATACCTTCAAAGCCAATGTCGCTTCAACCGTAGGCGGCAAAATCGAAGTTCGTCTCGACAGCGCGACAGGCCCACTTGTAGGCACGCTTAATGTAGCTTCAACGGGTGGTGCACAGACCTGGAAGGAAGTTCAAACCACCGTAAATAATGCCACAGGTGTACACCGATTGTATCTGGTGTTCACGGGTACAGGCGGTGCTAATCTGTTCAATCTGGATTACTGGCAGTTTGGCAACAACACATCCAGCAATCCGGTCACCAAGGTTGAAGCCGAGAGTATGACCATTAGTGGTCCATATGCGGGAACGATCAGTTCCCCCTTCAACGGGGTAGCTTTATATGCTAATCAGGATGCTGTGGCGTATAACCAATACTTTGGCAATCCAACTCATCAATTCTCGGTTCGTGGGGCTTCCAATAACAGCAGTACAGCAAGAGTGGATCTGGTCATTGGCGGTGTAACACATGGTTCCTTTTATTTCACTGGAACGGCGCCAACCGTTCAAACCCTGTCCAACATTACACATGCAACGGGTAACCAGGAGGTCAAGCTGATCGTGACCACGGACAACGGGACATGGGATGCGTATGTGGATTATATCGAATATTCCTTGTGATCACTTATTATAAGATCTGAAATTCCTTTGATTGTGGCATTGGTTCAATGATTCTGAGAACGATCAGGAGGCATGCGAATGTGGAAGAGGATAGGCCTTTTATTACTGGTTCTACCGCTGTTTGTCATGTCGTTTCCCGTGGCTCCCACTTCGGCGGCTACGACGTTTAGCAATCCCGTAATTCATGCCGATGTGCCGGATAGCGACGTGATTCGGGTAGGCAATGCGTATTATATGACCAGTACCACGATGCATATGAACCCGGGAGTACCAATCATGAAATCATACGATCTCGTGAATTGGGAAATTGTGAATTATGTCTATGATACGTATGCAAACACCGACTCCCATAATTTGAACAATAGTCTGAATGAATATGGAAGAGGCTCCTGGGCGAGCAGTCTGAGATATAACAACGGTGTCTATTATGTAGCCTTTAGCTCGCTCTCTACGGGCAAAACCTATATCTATAAGACCAGCAATATTGAGACAGGCCCATGGACAATAGCTACTTTGGGCAGCTATTATCACGATGCTTCCCTGCTTTTTGACAACGGGCGGGTATTTCTGGTCCATGGTACTGACAATATCAGCATCGTTGAGCTTAATGCGGAGGCAACGGCAGTCAAAGCGGGCGGCCTGAATCAAGTTCTTATTGCTAATGCCAGCAATGTGGCTGGCTCGAATTTCATTGTGAAGGCTGAGGGTGCCCACATTCAGAAGATTAACGGGAAGTATTATGTGTTTCTGATCGCTTGGCCTACAGGGGATGGTCGCGTTCAAATTGTCTATCGTGCGGACAGCTTGACCGGGCCGTATACAGGCCGTGTTGTACTAAGGGATTCAGGCATTGCCCAGGGAGGAATTGTCGATACAGCCGCAGGTTCCTGGTATGGTCTGCTCTTCAGAGATAGCGGCGCAGTCGGACGTATTCCTTACCTTGTTCCGGTAACATGGTCTGACAACTGGCCTGTCTTTGGCGTGAATGGCAAGGTTCCGCTGACGATGAATGTTCCAGTGGAGGGGTATCCGGCGAAAAAGATTTATGGCTCTGACGAATTTAACGCCGGATCGGGCACAGATACGGGTTCGGTGCAGCCGTTATTAGTCAACGGTGGTTTCGAAGAGGCCAGCCTGAGTCCGTGGACCAGCAACAATACGGCATCCATTGCGGCTACCTCCTCAGAGTTTTTTGGCGGCTCCAAAAGCTTGCTGGTCAGTGGCCGACAACAGACGGCTGGCGGGGTGAAACAGGTGATTACGGGCAAGGTGACGCAGGGCGGCATGTATACCTTTTCGGCAAAAGTAAAATACACGACCGGTCCCGCAACCAAAACGTTCAACTTGAGCATTCAGAATGGGCCGAGCTATATGGGCATTTCCATTATGGGCAGTGCGACGCTGACCCGGGGGCAATGGGGTACGATTCAGGGAACGTACACGGTTCCGGCTAATGCGGACCTGTCACAGACCTTCGTATTTCTTGAGACGCCGTACAGCTCGAATCCAGACCCTGCCAATGATCTGATGGATTTCTATGTAGACGATGTTTCATTCAATACAACTGCTGCGACTGGAGGAACAAGCACAGGTCTTGCGAAATTCTGGCAGTGGAATCACAATCCTGATCCGGTCAACTGGTCGCTGACACAGCGCTCCGGCTTCATGAGACTGACAACGGGTAAAGTAAGTCCCGGCATTCTGGAGGCCAGAAATACATTGACCCAAAGAACGTTCGGACCGAAAAGCACAGGTATGGTGGCGATGGAAACAGCAGGCATGAAGGACGGCGATTATGCCGGGCTTGCCGCTTTTCAAGCGAGGTACGGCTTCGTCGGCGTGAAGGTGTCGGGGAATGCCAAATCCATCGTCATGGTCAATGCTGGCTCGGGAACGACGACCGAGGTGGCCAGTGTGCCGTTGAACCAGAACAGGGTGTACTTCCGGGTGATGTGCGATTTCACCAATCAAACGGACAAAGCCTACTTTGCGTATAGTCTGGAAGGTACTAACTGGACAACCATCGGAAACACGCTGCAGATGTCTTATACGCTGCCGCACTTTATGGGCTACCGTTTTGCTTTGTTCAATTATGCAACCAAGTCCACGGGAGGGTTTGTTGATTTCGACTACTTCCGTGTAGAGTAACTGAAGCATGAGGCACCATTCTTTTTAAAATGTTGAACCCTCGCATGAAGCTATGCGGGGGTTTAATTCATTTTCTACGGAGCTGGGCCAAGGCTCGCCTCAACTTATTTAGTATAAATGATATGATTTTTCGTGCAATTACCCTTAAAATAGAAGAGTATGAAACTTATGGCGTGAGCTTGTTCATTATATTCGTCAAATTCTGCTTCAACGATTAGTGGTAATTATCTATGTTTACTGGAGGAGAAGGAATGAAACGTGTTTACCTGTTACTGTTAATATTATTAACCCTTAGCGCATGCGAGCAGACTAATACTAGTACCGACCAAGATGACACTGCTGTTGCTGTGAGAGATATCGATGTGAAGGATGCTAAAAACATACAAATTCCGAAGAGTACAAAAGGTGGTTCAACAAAAAATGCCTCCGATTTTGTAGCTGAAGACAAAAGTGTGCTATCTGCTGAGGACTTTGAAACGGCTTATCAAATGTGTGCGCAAGCTCTATCTGAGTATTATAAGGCGATTTGGAACGGCACGGACATTGATTTGGATACCTACATCGACAATGAGAACCTTAAGCAATATACGCAAAATAAAATTACATCTCAATATGGTTTGTTTCGCAAAAACAAGCTTACTTATAACCAAGTGACAGACGTTGATATTGATGCTGAAAAAGCAGACTTTTATGAAAGGGATCAACGTTTTTTCTATTTTAAATTGAATGCACATGTCAAAAAAGACCTTGGTAACTTTGCTGAACCTACTGAATTTCTTGTACAAAATTTGAATGGAAAGTTAGTTATTGTCGATTGGTATACTGGTGCAAAGGATAGCTATGATTCCACTGTGAGAGGAGAAAATCAGATTATTGATAATCCCGATATATGGGACGAATTGGGAATAGGTAAATCAATTTATTGAAATGGAGGGTGACCAATAATGAACGAACCCTGGGCCGCTTCGATGAGGGGAGTTCCCTGGAACGAGGACAAAATGAACAAGGCTATCATTCAACTGCGGAATCGGGCAACGATTAGTTTTGTTGTCGGGCTGGACGAGGTGCGTGATCTGAGGAAACTGGATGAACTTGTGTTTGCCACACGACCCGATTTGATTTTAAATGTATCCAACATAGATGTGAAGGGGCGGTATTCAGAAGAGTTTCTGGAGACACTTGCTGGTTTAAAACATGTCACCGCTTTGCAGCTGGATATCAAACAGCCACAGGATTTGAAAGTACTGAGTGCGCTGCAAAAGATGGAGTTTCTGAACATTCGCTCACCTAAAAAGCAAAATTTGGACTTTATCCAGAATTATAAATACTTAAATTACCTTGCACTTAGCGGGAAATTTTCCGATCTGTCTCCCATCGAAGACTGTATTCGACTGAGTACCCTCGTCTTGAACTGTGCTATTGATCAGCTTGATTTTGTTATGAACCTGCCGTTGATCGATTACTTGGCAATGGATCATTGTACATTGAATGGTTCACTCGAAGTACTGGCTGAATCGAATATCCGCATGCTAAGGTTGTCGTCCGTGAAGAATCTGACCAAGATTGATGCATTGGGGGCACTACATCATCTAGTCTTTCTGCATCTGTCATTGCCCAAAATTGAGCAGTTGTGTGACTTCTCCCACATGAAAAATCTGAGGCAGCTTGAACTGGATTTCATGAAGTCCCTGCAAGAGATTGAGAACCTGTGGACTGCGGACGGGTTGGAGGTGCTGGAACTTAAAGAAATACATAAGGGGATAAAGACAGAAACTTTTGAGCGTATGACCGAAATGCAAAATTTGAGACAGGTGGATTTTCGTTTTATTGATCACAGTAAAGGCCGTATTGCTGCCATGCGTGAACGAATGGTTAAAGCAGGGAAAGGACATCTTCTCTATGAGAATATTCCTCAAGAACAGCGAATCCCTTCGATGGCTCATGTGCACCTGTCCAAAATTCTAATGTAGACAGACAGTACACCAGCGCCTGCTTCCGAGCGGACGCTGGTGTATTTACAATCTTCGGTTCTTGCCCGCTCACATCTAGTTAGCCATGGCTGGAGGAGATGAATGGCTCATTACCCGCATGACGCTTGCGGTATTCTCCGGGGGTCAGCCCGTACCGACGCTTGAACATGCGGATGAACGAATTCACATTTTGATAGCCGACCTGTGTCGCAATGTCCTGAATTCGCAGATCTACATTCACAAGCAGTTCCTTGGCCCGCTCAACCCGCAGATTGTTCAGATATTCGCTGAAGTTGATGTTTGTCTTTTCCTTGAAAATACTGGAGAGGTACCCCGATGTTAAATTCAACTTGTCGGCGACAATATTCAAATTAATATCTTCTCCATAATGATGATCCAGGTAGTCCAGCACAAAGGTGATGACCGGATCACGCGTTTCCAGCTGGCTTCGTACTGCCTCAAGTACCGGTTGAGCCAGAGCCTGAAGCCATTCCCTGTACTGCTGCATGGAGTGGAAACCAGCAAATGCCTCTCCCGGAGGAGAAGAGCGGAGCTCGGATTCGATATGCGTCAAATTCAGCTTCATCACAGTCTTGCCCATTTGTTCGACTGCACCGATTGCAAATGTGCGGAAGTCTTCTGCGGCTGCATCCTTATGCTGCAGTTGTTCCAGCTGGCGGTCCAGCCAAGCGAATACGGCCTCCTCATTGCCAGATTGCAGCAGGTTGTGCAGTTCCTCCCCATAGGTGACCTTCACATGAAAAGCATTTGACGAAGAAGCCCGCGGCTCCACAATAACCTGCGTCTCCCCATTTAGCCTGCGCTCTTTCAACAGCATGGACAGGTTGCTGTACGCATCGGTAAACGGAATTTCACCGGAATATACGGGACTTACCGCGATGGTGAGATAGAGGGTTTCTTCGACAGCCAGCAGCTCCTTCAGTGTATCGAGCGCCTGCAAAATACCGCTCTGCGGACCCGGATCGAACAGCAGCAGGAGCAGTTGATCCTGCTCAGGCTGAATGGCAACGCTATTAGTTTTGTGGCTGGTGAACAGGCTCTGAATCAGCTTCCATAATAGCAGGGTATGCTGCCCGAATTCATCCGGCTGGGATTTGAAGCCCACCTTGAACAGAATGGAGACATAGGGTTGTTCGGATTGCTGGGTATCCTCAAGCTCCGCCAGATAGGAGCTGAGCGGGATATTCTTCACTTTATGAATATAAGCGTACTGGCGTACGAGAGAGTTCTTCTGCGCAAGGTCGCTTTGAATGTAACGGTTATTCTCCAGAATGGAGCTTAGGCGGTCGCCAATCATGGCGAATTCTTTTACACTGCTCCATTTGTCTGGTCCGCTGTCCGGATTTCGGTCCAGAGCGGCAATAAGGCGCTGGAGCGGCTGGTTTAATCTTATGCTGAAAAACAGGGAGGAGATCACGCTAATCAGCACAGCAGCGCCAAGCAGGAAAGCCAGCAGCAGCTGCATGCCCCGCATTTCCGCGGCGATTACTGCGGCCTGGGTGACCCGGACATAGGTGAATCCGGTTTGCTTACCTTTTTCATAGAAGTAATACTGATCCCCAATGCGTTCATGTTTGCTTCCGTCTGCAGGTAGCTGCGGATTCTGCAGTTCCCCCTCCATTGTGGAGAACAGCAGGCGTCCCTCGTTGTCCAGAATGTAGAATGGATTATGACCGGCATCGCCATATGTTTCCTGCATACGCTGTGGGTCCAGCATGACAATGCCGTACACATCTTCGTAAGGAATGGCTTTCATCATCACCGGCATCAGTTGACCGAGAGAGCGGGATGAGTGAACGGTATTTTCCGTAAAAGCTGCGGCAGGCATGACTTTCAGGAACTGGTTGTTCATCGTTTGCGTTTTCCAGTAAGCCGGAGGGTATTCTTTACTATAATAATATTTACCGAACATATCGCTGGCACTGCTAAGACCTTCCTTCTCCAGCACATAGTCTTCTTGCTTGAAATAAAGAATGAAATTGTCGATATGCAGAAAAGGATTGGAATACAGCGTGGAGAGGTCAGACTTCACCTCTGCGGGAATATCGTAACGGCGGTTCTCCTTGATGTGGCTCAAAATGCCCAGATTGGCGGTCCAGGTATCCGATTGAGTGAGAGCCAGAATCATGTTCTGGGTCAGTCGGAAGTGATTTTCGTACCCTTCAACGGTCTGTGCAAGGCCCAGTTCATTTTGTCTGACCATCTCCTGATAGACCTTGTTGCTTAAGTACAGATGGGAGAACAGATTAAATGAAGCCAAAATCAGGATGACACTGAGGAAGCTCAGCATTAGCTTGACAAACAGTCCATTCAGCGCAAATTTGCTTGTAAGCATTCCCTTCATTATGACATTCCCCCTTGAGTACAGCCCCGGATCGAGTGGTTTAATCCTATCATAGCGGCATAAAGCTGACACAAACAATATACACTTTTACTGAATTATACGCGGATATCTGGAAAAAAGGAGTAAAGGCGAAAAGTTATATAACATGTAGATAGCGCTTTCTAAAGGTTTATAGCTATAATTCGAATACGAACCCCGGAATTTCAGGGTAAGTTAGCTGACATAACAGACAATTTAACTCATCTAAGCAAGAGGGGGCATGTCGATGGCTGATGCTAGCGTAACGCAGCGCACACTGCATAAGGAAGCGCACCGGCCGCCTCGGCGGAAGTCGCGTTTGATCAGAATCTGGAACAGGAACAAGGCGCTATGGCTGCTATTCCTGCCATGCCTCCTGTATTATTTGATCTTCCGCTATGCGCCGATGTTTGGTCTGGTCATCACGTTCAAGGATTACAATCTGTTTAAAGGAATCTGGGCCAGCGATTGGGTGGGATTCAAATATTACCGGATGTTTCTGGAAAATCCCGATTTTTGGCCGCTGATGAAGAATACGTTTCTGCTTGGATTGTATAAGCTGGTGTTTGGCTTCCCGGCCCCAATCCTGCTGGCCATTCTGCTGAATGAGGTACGGAAGGCAGCATTCAAGCGTTTTGTACAGACGGTCAGCTATCTGCCACATTTCATCTCGAATGTAATTGTGGCGAGTATGGTGATTATGTTCCTGTCCCCAACCGGAGGGCTCATTAACAATTTGCTCGCAGGTATCGGCATTGGACCGATCAATTTCATGAATGAACCCGGGCTGTTCCGGGGCATCTACGTCCTGTCGGAAATCTGGCAGCATATCGGCTGGGAGACCATTATTTATCTGGCCGCGTTGACGGCCATCGATCCGCAGTTGTATGAAGCCGCGGATATGGACGGAGCAAGTCGATTGCGCAAAATCTGGCATGTTACACTGCCCGGTATATCTCCTGCGATCGTCATTACGTTGATACTGAATATCGGCAAAGTGCTGGAGATCGGCTTCGAGAAAGTTTTCCTGATGCAGAATCCGGCGATCTACGATACAGCGGATATCATCAGCACGTATGTCTACAGGGTAGGCATGGTACAGGGGAATTTCAGCTATGGTGCGTCCATTGATTTGTTCATGGGAGTCATCAGCCTGATTTTCATCTATACGGCCAACTGGCTCAGCCGTCGATTAAGTGAGACCAGTCTATGGTAGAAAGAGGTGTGGCGTGAACTCACTCCGATTTTCCTGGTTCAACGTTGTGGCATCCCTGATTCTGCTGTTCGTTGTGGTGGTCACACTTTATCCGTTCCTTCATATGCTCGCGGTTTCCCTCAGCAGCAACGTAAACGTCATCCAAAACAATATTTCCTTCTGGCCCAAGGGCTTTAATCTGAGCATGTACAAATTGGTGCTGGGCGATCCGCAAATCTGGACGGCTTACCGAAACACAATCATTTATACCGTGCTTGGCACACTGATCTCGCTGGTGGTTACATCCACCGGAGCCTATGCACTGTCCAGAAAAGACATGGCACTGCGCAATAGCTTCACCGTCCTGATTGTCATTACGATGTTTTTCAGCGGTGGGATGATTCCAACCTTCCTGGTGGTCCGTTCCTTGAATCTGGTGGACACCGTATGGGGTATGGTTCTTCCGGGGGCAGTCAGCACCTGGAACCTCATTCTGATGCGCACGTTTTTCTCAGGCATCCCCAAAGAGCTGGAGGAATCGGGCCGAATGGATGGCCTGAACGATATTGGCATCTTCATTCGTATCATTGTGCCGCTGTCCAAGGCATCCTTTGCCACGATTGCCCTGTTCTATGCCGTGGGCATGTGGAACAACTTTATCTTTCCGCTGCTCTATCTAAGGTCTCCCGATTTATTTCCGCTCCAGGTGCTGCTGCGTAATCTCGTGCTGGCCGGCAGCGCAAGCTCAGGCGACGTAACATCCATTGGGGGAGATAACCTGGTAGTGGAGGAATCGCTCAAGTATGCGACCATTATGGTCTCAACCCTGCCGATTCTGGTCATCTATCCGTTTGTACAGAAGTATTTCGTCAAGGGAGCCATGGTTGGTGCGGTCAAAGGTTAAGTGAGGCATGAAATGCACCGCGAATTCAGATTAAGGGAGAGAAGCTTATGGGCAAATGGAAATCGGTAATACTTCCCCTGCTGATTGCAGTAACGATGGTAGCAGGGTGCAGCGGCGGCAACGGTGCCGACCCGCAAACAGATACCAAGGGGAACAGCACTGGAAATAACTCCACCGGGGCAGCAAAGACCTTCACGGCCCTGCTGGACAACAATGCCACATTCCCCTATTCCAAGAGCTGGCCCATCTGGAGCTGGCTGAAGGAAAAGACGGGTGTCACGCTGGAAGTGCAGACACCTTCGGGCAAGCTGGATGAGAGCCTGAATCTGGCGATTGCCTCCAAAGCGCTGCCTGATCTGATGTATATGCCCAATCGCAAGGATTCGAACAAGTTTGGTCAGCAGGGCGCACTGGTGGATCTGATGGAGTACATGGACAGTATGCCAAATCTGAAGGCATGGATGAAGCAGTATCCCGAGGAGGCAAAGGCTGCCTTGTCCGCCGACGGCAAAATGTATATGTTCCCGAATCAGGGCTTCGGCGAGACGAATCGCATGATCTGGATGTACCGCAAGGATGTTTTTGACAAGGAAGGCATTCAGGTTCCAACAACCTATGAAGAGTTGCATGCGGCGCTGAAGAAGCTGAAGGAGAAATACCCGGACAGTTACCCGCTCTCGATTCGCTACGGTCAGATCCCGGATGAGATGAATGCCAATATGACGGTAAACTACGGAACGGGTGAAGGGGCCTACTATGATTTTGACCAGAAGCAATGGCGGTATGGACCAACTGAAGACAACTACAAGGCTATGGTAGGGATGTGGAAAAGTTTTTACGATGAAGGGTTGGTCCCGCCCGATTTCTTATCATTACAAACCAAGCAGTGGCAGGATATGGTCTCGACTGGAAAATCATTTGTGACCATTGATTATATCAGCCGGATTGATTTTTTCAATAATGCCATGCAGCAGGAGAATCCGGAGTTCAACATGCAGTTTATGGCCCCTCCGGCAGGCGTTTCAGGTGGCAAACAATTAAATCCGTATTTTCATTATATGGAAGGCGGATTGACGGTGGCCTCGACCTCCAAGAACATTGATGATGTGATGAAGTACATGGACTTTTTCTATTCGGAGGAAGGACGTACGCTGAGCAGCTGGGGTGTAGAGGGCGAGACCTTTATAAAGGAAGGCGATACGATCAAGTTCAAGCCGGAGTATAACGATGTCATTGAAATGCGCAAGCAGACAGGGCTTCAGACCAGCGGGACCTATACCTGGATTGATTTCAATGCGCACTTATCGCTGTTCTCGGACGATCTGAAGCATGCCTATGAAGAAGCGGTCAAATATGATCCCCCCGCAATGCAGCCAAGACCTGCTTTTACAGAAGTGGAAAATGAGGTCATATCCATTACCGGTCAGGCGATCAAGAAGCACCGTGACGAGAGCTTTGCCAAATTTGTTACGGGTTCCCGGAGTCTGGCAGATTGGGAGAAGTATGTGGAGGAGATTAACAATCTCGGAGTAGATAAGCTGCTGAGCACCTATAAGGAAGCGTATGATCGTGTTCAGAATGTTCAGCTGAGCGCGAAATGAGCGACTGTACGGCACAGGAATCCTAGACCATTACAGAATGGCAAAAGGAGGCTTCGCTTATGAAAAAGCAGCATCTGCGTGTGTACTCCGGATTCAGACTGGGATTGTTTCTGTTGTTCTGTATGGTGACGATTGGAATAGCTGTCCCTGGCAAGGCAGAAGCGGCGGGTTCAATTTCACTGGACGCGCCGGCGGGCGGGTATGTGTCGGATGGAGGGCTGGTGGAAATTGGGGGCAGTTATACCGACTTGTATGACATTCGATTGTTTGTGGACGGAACGGCTCAATTCGAAGTGGTATTACATGATCCGGATGGGGATGACAGCGGCACCTGGTCTTATATGCTGGATACCTCAGCCTATAACGGGACTGTGGAACTGGTGGTTCGTGGACTGGATACGTCCACCCGTTACGGGGTATGGGGAGCGCCTGCTACCCTTACCGTTAATAACCCGGCAGCTGCTGTTCCCGAAGTAACGATCACGGGGCCATCTGAGGGCGTGTCTCTTAGCGGTCAGGTGGAGATCTCTGTCGAAACCAGCTCGCCTCTGCCGATCTTACAGGTAGAGGTTCGGGTGAATCGCGGGCCATGGGAAGAGGCCGTTCAGCAAGGCTCTGCGTATGTATACACCTGGGACACGGCGGGACTTGGCGATCGCACGGTCAGTCTGGAGGCCAGGGCGACCAGTGCACCGGAGCGTTATGGTTATAGCCCGACGGTGTATGCTCAGGTGGGGACCGGGACGCATGAGACTGCCGTTCCTCTTCCTGTACAGGAGCGGGCCATGTGGATCTGGGAACCGGAGAGCTATAAGCTGCTGCTGAACCCTGGATCGCGCCAGGTGCTGGAATCATTCATTGCCGATACGCAGACATTCGGCCAAACACCGGTCCAGACGCTTTATTTTGCAGTGGGCGGTTATGCCGGATACGATGCACTGGAGGCGCAGGAAGTGGAGTTGCGTTCTTTCGTGAGCTGGGCGCACAGCAAAAATCTGCAGGTTCATGCGTTGATTGCAGGCGGCACTACGCCGGCCTATATGGGCGCTTACGAGAAATATCACCATCATGCCGTGCAGGAAATGGAGCAGGTAATCAATTACAATCTTGCAGCGGGGGATACGGAGAAGTTTGACGGCATCAATGTGGATATTGAGCCTTATATCTCTCCCGACTTTAAAGACCCAAGTCATTTCTTGCAGAAGGAATATCTGGATGGCCTGCAAAAGATGATTAGTCGCCGGGATACCGCAGGTATTCGGCTTCCGTTCGGCCCTGCTGTGCCCAAGTGGTATGACACATCGGATCAAGCAGCAAATATTTCATGGAATGGCTCCAGCAAATGGCTGTCCGAGCATGTTCAGGATCTCTCCGACTATATCTCCATTATGGATTACCGGGATACGGCGGATGGCTCCGCTGGCATTATTGCCGGGGCTGCTGGAGAGCTGGCTTATGCAGATCAGATCGGCAAGCCGAATTCCGTTGTGATTGGTGTGGAAACCCTGGATATCGCCAATAGCGGAGACCCGGAGACCATTACCTTCTGGGAGGAGGGGCGCATCCACATGGAAGCCGAGCTGGATAAGGTATATGCAGCTTACGGGCAGAGCAGCGCCTTTGGCGGCATTGCCGTCCATCACTATGATTCCTACCGGGCACTTCCTTCGTATTGGGGGCCAGGTGGCGTAGTTTGGACAGCGCCGGATGACCAGGAAGCTCCTTCCGCCCTTTCAGGGGTTCCTTCCATTAAGGCCACTGATTATCAGACTGTACATCTGAATTATGGAATGGCTTCGGATAACATGGAAGTGGAACGCTATGTGATCTATCGGAGCACCGTGCAGGGCTTCACGCCTGCTCCTGCGGATATCGTCGGATTCGCCCGCGCCCTGAATTACCAGGACAAGGGACTGCTGCCGGATACGACATATTACTACCGTATTGCAGCCCGCGATTTGCGTGGCAATATCGGGCCTCTCACCGATGAAGTATCGGCGACCACCGGTAGTACCCCATTGAAGCCACTGATTGTAACAGACATGAATCTGGTCTCTGGCGGATCAGGGGTATCTGTCACTCTGAAGGTCAGAGATTATGATACAGGCGCAATAATTTCGGGGGCGAAAGTCGAAGGGAGATTTACTTATGCGGCGGGGCGTTACACCAGCGGGACAACCGGAGTGGATGGGAGCGTGACACTTGTCTCGGAAGCGGTGGGACCGGGCAGACAGGTTGGTTTTGAACCTCGCATAATCCGTTACAACGGCTATTACTACGCAGCAGGCCATGATTCGCCGCATACAACGCTGCTGATGTTGAATGCCAGCAATTGAACAAGCAGGCGCGCAATGGCTTGAAGGAGGAGGAAGCACATGAATGCGAATGACTTGGTGGAACCGCTAAGGAATCATATCGTTGAGCATATGTCTGTACAGGTTTATGCCGATCGGAATCAGATGGGGGCAGCCGCTGCGGCTGCGGTTGGGGCCAGATTAAGACAGCTGCTTCAGGATCCGGAGCGTCAGGTACGCATGGTGTTCGCTGCGGCTCCTTCGCAAAACGAATTGTATGAAGGTCTGGTACGGGAGCAAGGTATCGATTGGTCAAGGGTCTGCGCCTTTCATATGGATGAATATATGGATCTGGCGGATACGGCTCCCCAGCGCTTTGGTCAATATTTAACGGATCGGCTGTTCAGTCGGGTGCAGCCTGGGCGGGTGGAGCTGTTGGGTGGGCTACAAGATGCGGAGCAGGAGTGTCAGAGATATGGAGACCTGCTGCGTACGGCTCCTATTGATATCGTTTGCCTTGGGATCGGAGAAAATGGGCACATCGCCTTCAATGATCCGCCTGTTGCCGATTTTGAAGATTCGAGGATCGTCAAAGCGGTAAAACTGGACGAAGCTTGTCGCCGTCAGCAGGTGAATGATGGGTGCTTTGCCCATCTGGATGATGTGCCTGCGAAGGCGTTGACCCTGACTGTGCCAACGTTGATGGCTGGAAGGGAGCTGTTCGCAATTGTACCGGGAGCATCCAAGCGACGTGCACTTGCGGCAGCTTTACATGATCCGATCAGCACAGCATGTCCTGCCACCATCCTGCGTACACATCCTCGAATCACGATGTTCACAGACCGGGAGGCCTACGGCCTGTGAGCGTGCCAATGATCGGGAAGCACTACAGAACAGGGTTGCCCATTGAGGTGGAGGTCAGAAAGGGACGTATCACTGCTGTTACTGAACTTGAAATGTCGCCTCCCATAGATCGCCTGCCCTGGCTTGGGCCCGGACTGGTAGATTTACAAGTGAACGGCGGATGGGGGCTAGATCTGAACACAGCACCACTGTATCCAGATACGGTAATACAGCTGACCCGGAAGCTGCAAAGCCAAGGTGTTACAAGTTATTGCCCGACGTTGATTACGAACAGCTCGGAACGGATGACTGAGGCGGCTTCCGCCATTGCAAAAGCCGTTCGGCTGAACCGGGATGCTGCCGAGGGAATTGCGGGCATTCATCTGGAAGGCCCATTCATTTCGCCGGAGGATGGCCCACGCGGCGCCCACCCAAGGCAGCATATTGTTCCGCCTGATTGGGAGGCCTTCAGCCGTTGGCAGGATGCCGCCGATGGGTTGATTCGCATCATTACTCTTTCCCCGGAGTGGCCTGGTTCAGCTTCATTTATTGCCCGGTGCTGCGAATCCGGCATTCTTGTCTCGATTGGACATACGGCAGCTACGCCAGAGCAGATCAGGGAAGCGGTCTCCGCAGGAGCGGTAATGTCTACACATCTTGGCAACGGCGCACACCTGATGCTTCCGCGTCATCCGAACTACCTGTGGGAACAGCTGGCGGCCGATGAGGTGTATGGGTGCATGATCGCGGATGGTCATCATCTTCCACGGTCCGTGCTGGCCGTAATTCTCCGGATGAAACGGAACCGCGCCATTCTGGTCAGTGATGCCGTCTCGCTGAGCGGTATGCCACCAGGTTCCTACCACCTGCATATCGGCGGAGATGTGGTATTGACGACGGACGGTCGGCTGCACCTCGCCCGCCAGCCTGACCTGTTGGCTGGCTCGGCGATGATGCTGCCGGATCAGGTGGGGTATCTTGTGGAAGCGGGGTTGTCCGGGCTTCCCGATGCCTGGGACTGTGCATCGGTGCATCCGGCCCGGCTGCTTGGGCTTGAACAGGCCGCAGGATTTGAGGTCGGCGCGCCTGCCGATATCGTTAGCTTCAACATGGATGGTGGAAAGTTAAGTGTCTTGCAGTGCTGGAAGAATGGCCGGATCTGTCCACAGAGCTGAGAATAGGAGGAGAGCGATGCAGAGCTTGATACCACTACCGAAGCAGATTGCAGCGAGCGAAGGAGAACCCTTGCGGCTGAATGGTGAGGAAAGATGGAGTCTTTTGATGGAACAGGATGATCCCAGATTGGAAATTCATTGCCGCCGTGCATTTCCTGGGATGGAATATACTTGCTCCAGAATAGAAAAAGGTTATTTATTAGTAATCGAACGTCCCTCAGAGCAGGAAACGAAGCAGGTAGTCGATGGGGTGCAACAAGCCCTTGCGGTTTATGACGCGAAAGAAATCCATGAAACCCAAGAAGCGAAAGAAACCCAAGAAGCGCAAGAAACCGAAGAAATCCAAGAAATACAGATAGTTTATGGAGCTCTTGAAGTTATGGGCGTACAACAGAAGGGCCTGGTCATCTCTGATGTTAGCTCCATCCCCGGAGAAGATGAGACAGAACCCGTGGGGCTTGCCGGACGTCCACAAGGGTATAAGCTGGAGGTGTCCGCCGGAAGGGCTGAAGTCTACGCACTGGATGCGGCGGGTCTATTTTATGGATTGCAGACTTTGGTACAGCTGCTTGGACCGGATGATGTCATCCCGGCGGTGTCCATCACCGACTGGCCGGATACATCTTTGCGGGCAATGAACTTTGACTTGCGTCAGACGTTCTCGAAGCCGCAACTGTTGACAGCGTATTTGGCTGAATTTGCCCGTTATAAGACGAACGCGATTTTGATTGAATACGAGGATAAGTTCCCGTTTCAGTCACATCCCGAGTTCGCACATCCACAGCATGCGTTAAGTCGTTCACAGCTGGAAGAACTGAAGCGGAGCGCCCACGAGAACTTTATAGAGATCATTCCCCTCCAGCAGAGCTTCGGACATCTGGAATATGTATTACGCCACGAAGGTTGGCGGCATCTACGCGAGACAGAGCAGTCCACCGGAGAGATCTGCCCTTCGCATCCGGAAACCTTTGGGCTGATAACCACTTTACTCGAGGAGATGATCGACGCCCACCCGGATTCGCGTTATATTCACCTTGGGTGTGACGAGGTCTACAGCCTATGCGAGTGCGAACGCTGCAAAACTGAGTTTGGAGGCGTGCGGGAACGAGCTTTTATCGCCTTTTTGAACCGTCTGATTGCATTTACGGCAGACCGGGGGAAACAGCCGATTTTCTGGCATGACATGCTGGATAAATGCCCGCCAGAGGAACTGGCTAAGCTGGATCAGCGAAGTGTCGCCATGATCTGGATCTACAACGGGCGCAATATCGAAGCGGAGGTTACTTCGCATGCCAATAAATTCAGGGCGCTCGGCATTGAAGTGATGGGAGCGCCAGCAGTCCGCAGCTTTGATTGGGCTGAGCATCAGAATTATCCAGTACTGCCGAACCGGACGGACAACTTGCTCCAGTGGGCAGAGACAGCCGACAAGTTGAAGCTTGGCTGCGTGGTTGCTACCAACTGGACGGGGCCTTTCAGCCTCGGTGTTCCGTATGGTATTTTTGAAACCACTTGGTATCCCATGCTGCTGCACGCGGATTTGGCCTGGAACCGCAAAGCGAATACCTCCACCTTCATCGACCGGTTTCTGGAACGGTTTCATGGCATCAATCCTGTTACCGGACACAACCTTCTCGGCAATTACAGGGTAGAGGATTATTATGATGTGATCTGGAAGCTGATGGACGAAGTGCGCGAGCATAAGGAAGAAGCGGAACTGATCGCGATTATGCATGATTTTGAGGTGGCGACAGATCGTTCGAGGGCGATCCATAAGTACGCTTACCGCTGGGAGCTGTATCCCGGAGACGATGCGGAGTGGCGCTCACTCCAAAACAACTATACGAGAAACCGCCGCGGGCGTGAGGGTGTCCTGCCTCGGATGAAGGCTGCGCTGGAGCGTTACCAGCCCTCTGATATGGCGGAGCATTTTGTGAAATCCAGGTTCTATCTGCATGATTATCTCGAGCGTACGCTTTATCAAGAGCTGGGTCTGAACGCAATCCATCCACCAGTTGATCTGACGGCAATGAGCCTGAAAGACAAAATTGCCCTGATGTGCGTAGTAGGCACACCATCGACTCGAGCCGAGCCGGAGTTTCGCGGCAGAATGGCACAGCACCGATTCGGGGGCATCGGCATCTTTCCCCATAATATTGAGAGCGAGCAGCAGACACATGCGCTGCTTGCAGAAGTGAAGAACATAGCCGAAGGCAACGGAAGCCTTATGCCTTATTATGTTTCGGTAGATGAAGAGGGCGGCACCTTGTCCAAGTTTAAGTCCTTTTTTCCCTATATTCCTGGCAACCGGGCAGCGGGGTTAAGTGAAGATCCGGAAGCCGCTCGTTTGCTCGGTAAAATCATTGGCAGTGAGCTGCACTCCCTTGGCCTTCCCATGAACTGGGCACCTGTGCTGGATGTGAACACGAATATAGACAATCCGGTTGTGGGTGTTCGCTCCTTTGGAGAGGACTCGCAGCTGGTGGCCCAATTCGGCGTAGCCTATATCCAGGGGATGCATGAAGCGGGTGTGGCCGTGACAGCAAAGCATTTTCCCGGGCATGGGCAAGTGAGCGGAGATTCGCATATTGTTCTGCCTGAATGTGAGCTGACGATTGAACAGTTGATGGGGGGGCCGTTGCTTCCCTTTGTTGAGGCAATTCAAGCTGGTGCGGATTCAATCATGATGGGGCATCTGGTGTTTCCCAACATTCCGGAATCCGGCGGACTTCCAGCCTCACTCAGTCCTTTTTTTGCCACGGAACTGCTGCGGAAACGGTTGGGCTATACGGGGGTGATCTGCACCGATGATATTGAAATGGGGGCCATTCGCAAAAACTTCAGCCCGGAAGACGTGGGTGTGCTGGCTGTTCAGGCGGGGAACGATATGATCCTGATGTGCCATACGCCGGAGTTTCAGAGCCGGGTCATCGCGGGTATTCTGGCCGCTGTAAGGGATGGGCGAATCAATGAGGAGCAAATCGACGAATCGGTTCTTCGTATTCGGCAGCTGTATGACCAATTCCGGCAGTACCAAGCGGCTGCAGAGCCGATTCCCAGAGAGCAGTGGGGAGAGGCGGCCCTGATGCTGGCTCGTATGACCGTGAAAGTTAGCCGAGACCCGCAGGGCCTGATGCCACTCAAGGCTTCCATGAAATATTTGCTGATACTGCCGTTGCAGGAGCAGTTGACTCAGGCAGATAATAGTGGTTCTGCGGAGATCCGGTTAGCTTCCCTATTGAAGGATGAAGGCTTGGCTGTGGAAACATGCTACTGTGCAATGAAGCCGGATGCCGAGCAGATAAAATCTCTGGTATTGCAAGCTTCTGATGCGGATGTCGTTATCCAGGGCACCCTTAATGCACACCTGTTCACTGGTCAGCTGGCACTGGCTGAGGCTGTGTCAGCGGTTAAGCCACTGCTGAATCTGGTGCTGCGCAATCCTTACGATGATGCCGCACTGCCGCAGACAGCCGGATGCATTCTGTTATGTTCAACCTCCGATTATTCACTGCGGGCACTGGTGGAGTGCATGATAGCATCAAAGTAACTTGTCAGTGATGAGCTGTTCAATAGGGCAATGAAATTATCCAAAAGCTCAAAAGCTCAAAAGCTCAAAAGCTCGTATGCATTGGCCAACCTTCATTCTTACAAGTAATCTAGCTTGAAAGTCAAAGATAAAAGATAGAGCATGAAAAACCGAAAAGCCCGCTACTTTGCGGGCTTTTGTCAATCTTAAGTTTGATGCTCTTCCCTATGAATAGATTTTCATCATTTCTCCGAATTCTAGCGTCTTCTTTTCAAAAAAAGTTTTATACATCCTCACCTATAGCAATCGTTTATAGCTGTCTTATGACAAGAGGCTTTCTCGACATCATCCATGCTGCAATCAGCAAGGCGAGCGCCACCAATATTCCGGATTCTCCAGTCCATAGCAGAACGTTCTTGCCACTGGAAGAGATATCGAAGGCATCCTGGATCACGGCATTCCAACAGGCATGGAGGAGAATCGCAGGCCATATGCTGCCCGTTGTTAAGCGCAAGCGGCTGATCAGATAACTGAAAGAGGTCACTGAAATCATAAACAGGATAACCGATAAGGCCGGATACGGACCGGAATAATAATTTGCAAAAAGCATTACGGGAAGGTGCCAGACCCCCCAAATAATTCCGCTCGTCAGCACGGGTCTGGGTATACGGGCGTCGATTAGTCGAGTGAGCATATAGCCCCTCCAGCCGAGCTCCTCTCCTGAACTGCTGATTATACCGATTGCAGTACCCGCAATCATTTGAAAAAGTATCGTTCCTGCAAGGATAACACCAGATGGACCCTCAATGAATGAGTCTGGTGTAACATACTGAACAAGTCCCGTAACCCATGCGATTCCATAAGCAAATAAACCAATGACGACTGGAAAAAGCAAGATGAAAGGCAACGACTTCAGTGTCTGCTTCCCACCAATCCGCAGGGAAATATCCGAGATGCCTTCACGCAGCACGATACGGGCGAAGATGGAGGACAAGCCAGGTGTCCACATGAGAAGCAGGCCGAAAATAGGTGCTTTCGTAATCAGTACATAACTGAGGATGGAGAGCGGGATGAGCATGGCAAAGAAAACGAGCAGTCCTCGCCTGGCTTTTTGAATAAGAACCTTTTCCTCCTCTGAATTCAAGCTGGGCATGGTGCTAAAATTTGTGCTCATTGTGATAGCTCCTTTAATCAAAATATGTATGTCGCTTTGCAGTATAACAGTGGATCTATCCTGATCAGAACAAACTCAAGCCCAGTCTTTGTCCAAGACCCTAGCCCAGGGAGGATAGGACTAAAGTATAGTGACGTTTTTTTAAAATGAAGTGAATTTAAGCCTTTTTAAAGCCCTTTTTATAAAATGTTAACTTCCTTAGCAGCACAAAGAGCACGTTTCAAACGCGCTCTTTATGTTTGTTCTTCTCTGGTTGTCACGGAAATTCTTTTTAATTCTGTTGGAATTTCGATTAAGCGTTTATATCCGTAATTGCCGGCATATTAATTTCTTTTACACAGGCTGCATTGGACAGGCTGACGATGCATTTTACGATGGAAACCATATCCTGAAGAGGGATGCGTGTACCATTATATTCGGAAAGAGCGCGGTCAATGCCATCTTTATATGGAACTTCGGCTGCGAGTTCTCCCGGGTTGATACACGTAACCGCAATCCGGTCTTTTCTTGTATGTTCTCTCAAGGCTTCTGTAACTCCACGAATGGCAAATTTGGAGGCGACAAAAGAAACTTGAGTACTGTTCGCATTGTTCAGACCTGCAGTCGAGCCAATAAGAATGATTTTTCCAGCTGTTGATTGCCTGAGGTGGGGTAATAATGCCTGAATACAAACAATAGCGGATGTTACATTCACATGAATCAGATTACTGATCTCGGCGGGGGTGTCCTTATCGAACGTATAGTGGTCCTCGAACCCCTCTTTTTCCCAAATGCCCACATTGTAAATGAGAACATCTAAAGTCTCGTTCTGAAGCGCATCGCAGATCTGTTCGGATGCATGGAGATCAGACAGATCTGCCTGTATCCATATGCGTTCCACGCCATCCTCCAGCTTCAAGTTATCAGGTTTTGTGCGAGATACAATCCAGACTTTATCACCTTGCTCAGGTACACCCCTGACAAATGCATCTCCTAACCCTTTGCTGGCACCAAATACAAGATAGTTTTTCAATTTAATTGCTCCTTCTTCTCAAAGTGTCAGCCTATAGGTACGAGCTCAAAAAGTAGGCTCTTTATTTTTCCAATAATATAATGTCTTGTCCTTGTTGTTGCCTTAATGCTATATTTTCCCGCCCCCATGTGCACATCACATCCACGATCTTGTTGGCGGTAACTCCATACTCCGTAAGGCTGTATTCGACTTTGGGCGGCATTTGTTGATAAACATGTCTTCTGACAAGGCCATCGCTCTCAAGCTCGCGTAATTGCTGGATCAGGACCTTTTGCGAGATACCGTCTATACTGCGCTGCAACTCCCCTGTCCTTTTCACACCGGACATTAATAAACATATGATTAGCGCTTTCCATTTGCCGCCAATAATTTCGAGTGTCGCTTCGATTCCCAGGTTATATTGCTTCATGACATATCACCTCGTTTATGTTACATCTTGCGGATGTGGTATAACTAGTTATTTTCTCACAATAGAGTTGATGAGTCCATACAGACTTTGAAGTAACCATCTTACTTTCGAGTGTGTATTTTCTTTATTTCAAGCTTATATGATAATGGCCATATTCAAAAAAACCTATAGCTGAACTGAGAAAGGAATGTTAATCATGAAAACACTCGTCATTCTGGCTCATCCCCATATAGAGGTCTCAAGAGTAAATCAACGCTGGAAAAAGGAGCTGTTGCAACACTCTGATATTACAATTCATGAGATTTATAAAACCTATCCTGATTGGAACATCGATGTGTCCAGAGAACAAAAGTTACTCGAAGCATATGATCATATTATTTTGCAGTTTCCGTTATATTGGTACAGCTATCCACCTTTGTTGAAAAAGTGGTTAGATGATGTGTTTACTTACGGATGGGCGTATGGATCAACAGGGGACAAACTGCATGGGAAAAAGATGGGTTTGGCCATGTCGATTGGCGATAAGAAGGAAAATTACACGCGGGGTGGCTCAGTGTCCTTTACTGTAGATGAGGTTGTTACGCCTTTCAAAGCGAGCATAAATCATGTTGGTGCCGTAGCATTACCGTATTTTGCAGTCTTTGGTGCCTCATTTCAAGCTACCAATGAAGAAATTAACCAAAGTGCACAAGATTATATCCGTTATATCCATAAGTATCAGAATGAGGTTAGGAATCTATCGATTTAAACAGAGCGATGCAGTCGTTAAAATAAGTTATAATTCAGAACGGTGCAAACGGGAGCAAAAAAACGTGTGTCAGATGGATTAAACCTAAATAACTATGAAAAGGGCTGTCTCAAAAGTCATGAGCATGACTTTTGGGACAGCCCTTTTGACACGAAAACACCAGACTACACAAGGCTGGTTTGTTGTATAAAGCTATGTTAAATCATCTTTTTGTTCCCGATTGTTGGAAAAGGTTCTTTTGAGTTCTTGTAATAAATAAATGAAATGGTCTGCCACTCATCCCTCATCATATTCATATTACCCCTTTGTTTAAACGCAAGATTACGAAATTCATATATTGTTCTTGCCTTAATCTTATATGTCTTATGAATATTGGTGAATTGACGCCTGTCTTTTGTCCACACCGTTGCTTTCATGTATGAATATTACTATTCATGTGAGCTTAAGAGACTAAGAGGTTCATGAAAAGGTGGGATGGGGAAGATGGCTATTTTATCAACTGGGCCGATCGAAAACAATCCGTTTTCTGGTGTTAGACCGACACAACAGGTAACGATTAGATTGGTAAGTCGAACTGCTGTAGACTCTGTAACAGTATCCGTTCAGGGGTATGTGCTAAGCACAACAAGAACGCTGTATGTGAGTGAAATGATCAGTATTGCACCTAACGAAGCAGTGACCAGAAATTATTTTGCAGACTTAGATGCTTTTGAATTTGTTTTTGAAACCAGTACAGAAGGTTCGGAAGAAGTAGGGATCTCAGTATGGGGCAAACAAGCGTCGGGACAATTGGTAGATGCACACCGGGTGGTGGATCACGAAAAAACAGTTCAAAACACTTAGGAAATAAGATATCCCAATCCCATGAAGAGGAGATGTAGCGATGAGCTTTTTATCGACAGGGCCGATAGAAAATAATGCTGTTAGTGGTGTAAGACCGACTCAGTCAGTTACAATCAAGATCGATAACCGCAGTGATGTGGCTACCTCAACCATACAAATACAAGGGTATTACATGAATGGTGGAGTGAGAGTTCTGTATATCAGTGAGACTTTTGACCTTGCACCCAATCAGGTAATAACCAACAACTACTTTGCCAATCTGGATGCCTTCGAGTTTACTTTTACAACAACAGCGACGATTAATGACCCTGTTCAAGTATCCGTATGGGGTAAGAGCAGCACAGGCTCTTTGGTAACAGCCCATCGTTTGGTTTCTTCCGAATTGCTAGGCGAAATCCCAAGCATTACTGGGGCCACAGGAGCAACGGGAGCAACGGGCACAGCAGGTACAACCGGAGTAACGGGAGCAACGGGCACAGCAGGTACAACCGGAGTAACGGGAGCAACGGGCACAGCAGGTGTAACCGGGGTAACGGGAGCAACAGGTACAGCAGGTGTAACCGGGGTAACGGGAGCAACAGGTACATCAGGTGTAACCGGGGCTACGGGAGCAACAGGCACAGCAGGTATAACTGGGGTAACGGGAGCAACAGGCACAGCAGGTACAACCGGAGTAACGGGAGCAACAGGCACCGCAGGTACGACCGGAGCAACGGGAGCGACAGGTACAGCAGGTGTAACCGGGGTAACGGGAGCAACAGGCACCGCAGGTACGACCGGGGTAACAGGAGCAACGGGTACAGCAGGTACAACTGGTGTAACGGGAGCGACAGGTACAGCAGGTGTAACCGGGGTAACGGGAGCAACAGGCACCGCAGGTACGACCGGGGTAACAGGAGCAACGGGTACAGCAGGTACAACCGGAGTAACGGGAACAACAGGCACCGCAGGTACGACCGGAGCAACGGGAGCGACAGGCACCGCAGGTGTAACCGGGGCTACTGGTGCGACAGGTTCTGGAGCAATTATTCCTTATGCATCAGGACTTCCGGTTGCGTTGACTACGGTATTGGGCGGCCTTCTGAATACCTCCAGTTTAGTTGGTTTTGGCAACAGTGCTACAGGGGTAAGTGTTAATGGAGGAATTATTGATCTCACAGGCGCTGCTGGAACGTTGCTTAACTTTGCTTTCTCCGCATCGCGTACAGGAACGATTACTTCACTGGCTGCATATTTCAGCACGACAGCCGGACTGAGCTTGGTTGGATCTACAGTAACCATAACTGCACAATTATTCCGCTCCACTACACCGAATAACTCCTTTACAGCTGTACCTGGTGCATTGGTCACTTTGGCTCCCCCACTCACCGGAATTCTGGCACTGGGCACAATATCCAGCGGATTGACTACAGGACTGAGCATTCCGGTAGCCGCAGGTGACCGCCTGCTTATGGTCTTCTCGGCATCTGTAACAGCCGGAGTTGATGTGGCTACAACCATAGCCGGATATGCAAGCGGCGGTCTGACCATCACTTAACGGAAAATTATATATCAAGTTGTTAAACAGGGACCTTTATCATGTTGATGAGAGGTCCCTGTTTATATGTGATTACACCGGTAAAAGGATAGCTACACATGTTACCATAGATTAGTATGACCGCTTTTAGGACAGGTTGGTAACAGTCTGGCACTCTTAACCTATCCAAAAGGAGACGTATATAAAATTGGGTTGGGTGGGAGAACGAATAAGTCTGATGAGCGCCGTGTTCATAGTCTTCCAAAGGTTACGATCAATGCCAGAACCATAAAAAAGAGATTCACGCCAAGCTCCCGATACTCACTGCGCCGAATATGAAACAGCATCCCAAGAAACGTGACCGCTGCCAGAGCCATTGCGGCGATCGGCGTAAGCAGCGGAGCTATGTTCAGCGCCCACGGCAAAACGAGGCCCAACGCTCCGAGCAGCTCCGCAATTCCGATCAGAACAACCAGACTTTTTGGCACATCATCGACCCAGGCCCACATCTTTTTTGATGACTCGATACGAATGGTTTTCATCCATCCCGAATATACAAAGCCTGCCGCCAATATGATTTGTATGATCCATAACGTTATATCCATCGTTTCTTTTCCCCTCACTTGTTCAATTTTGATGTCTGCCTCTATACTAAAGTGAGAAAGTCCAATCAGGAAGTAGGCACTTAAACCTAACCAGGTAACCAAAAGTAAACCCTCGTATGACTAGAAAGTGAGGAATGCAAATGACGGTGTATTGCAAATTTGGAACGGCGCTGGATATCCTTACGGGCAAATGGAAATCTTTAATTCTTCTTCGCCTGCTAAGCAATAGCACAATGCGGTTCAGCGAATTACAAAAAGCCATTCCCGATATTTCGAAAAAGATGTTAGCCCAGCAGTTGAAAGAACTGGAGTATCATGATATTGTGCATCGCGAAGTGTATGCGCAGGTTCCTCCAAAGGTTGAATACTCGATTACGGAGTACGGACAGCTTATGAAACCTGTGCTTCAGACAATGAGCGACTGGGGAGCAGGGCATGTGCAGCATATGGAGAAGCTGCACGGCGAAGCAGGGCCAAACCCTTCCGAACTTCGGAAAATCGATTCCTTGGGGTAAACATTCGGGTATGAAGCGCATGGCAAAAAAAAGCCCGTAAAGATCACGGGCTTTTCCTTTTATACATATGCAAATAAACAAAAACAAACGCTTAATCTTCTCGTCCCTTCTGTTAGCTACCGGATTGTTGACTTGCTGATCCAGTTATTTCAGCTTTTTTGCACCTCTGCATGTTTGCAGTCATCAGCAGTTGGCACTTCCAGACTAACCATTAATCATTCATATACCTGTGAATCTCGCTAGCAGATTTGGCACCTTGATTCTCAAGCCACGGGATCAGTTCAACCCATCTATGTCGTTTGGCTGTGTCCAGTGGAGTCATTCCATCCCAGGTGGCTATCCAGTTCAGTTCGGCGCCTCGGTCAAGCAGGTATTCGGCTGTTTCTCTATGACCACCATGGCAAGCACACCAGAAGGCAACGTTTACTGCATCGGGAGGAGAAGGGGAGGTGCTTGTTCCCCAAGGATAACGTTCTGGGAGTTGGACGCCTTTAAAATGTTCTTGCAGGGCGTGAATATTTCCAAGGGCGGCTGCATGCCAAAGGGCAAAGGTCGCACCGCGCTTAACCAAGCGCCGAGCTGCATCCCATTGTGCGAAAGCAATAGCATCGTCCAGCGGTGTGCCTCCGGCGATGACTGCGCCAGGGGCTTCAATGTCTGCGCCAGCATCAAGAAGGGCATCGAGTACTTGGACGTCATTGGAGCTTGCAGCCCAGTGCAAAGGTGTCTCGATGTTTGGACCGACAAAAGGAGCGTTCACTTCCGCACCGAACCTGGTCAGTACTCGCACGGTATCCGCTCCATTAGGGAAGTGCCCCGGCCAATCCGTTACCACGTGCAGCAGCGTTCGAGAGATTCTGGAATCTGAATCTACGTTGTCAGGCTTTCTCTCCAATATTTTTACTTTTGCCAATCCCGGATTCTGTGTCAACAGTTGCTTTAATGATGGAATATCTCCAGTGTGAATGGCTTGAATAACGCTCATTGCAAGTCTTTCCTCTTCGTAAATAAATTCCATGCTCCAATCTCCTTCCAGGCTTATATCCGTATTCATGTTTATTGGTCAAGCATCTGAACTGCGCATCTGGCATGATACTCCGCGAGACCTCTAGCAAATTGCTGATCGGGGAATTGTCTGTGAAGCAGTTTCAATCCTCCTGATATCAGGGACAAATGATGGCAAAATCGATAAAATGTCATCCGCTCAGGGTCGAGATCGTTACTTTTCAAGTGATGATAAAATTTTCCAAATCGAAACTCCAGAAAGCTATGCTCATGTTCGAGATCGAAAAATCCTGCGCCATCAATATCGATAAGGCATGGTTGCATCGCAGAATCTATCCATATATGATCCGGACCTAGCTCCCCATGGATGAAACTATAGAGATCTCTGGGTTGAATGGCTGCTTCCAATTCGTTAAGTTTCTCAAGTAGCCTTTCGTTATTTTTCCTGATATCTGACATGTGCCTGGATGCATAGGATAAGGCTGTTTCGGCATCCAACCGCTGAATTTTGTAGCAAGGGCCAGCCTTTTTGTTGTTATCGTTGGCGTTTCCATAAACGTTTCGTTGGATGTTATGCATATGAGACAACATATCCCTGATCCGTTGAAACAACGCATCCCGATCTGTGTGATTTTTATGCTGGAAATAGGCTTCGGCTTTCTGTCCATCCACATACTCAACAAGAGCAAAATCATAATCGTACTGGTCTCTATCGTTATTCAGATCATATAAGGTTGGTGTTCGAATTCCATGTTGAGCGAGAAAGCGAGTATTTAAAGAGAAAAGTTCGCTGCCATAGGCACTGTGGAACGTGGGCTCATTCAAGATCTCTTCCTGAAAATAGTTGCTGGAAATATCCCAAACGTACAGCATACAAGTAAAACCATTCTTGCAGTCAAGTTTGTAAATGACTTTTTGTGCGCCGCCATGAATTCTTGCGCTCTGCGTTATGTGGTAACCGGAGCCAAATACATTGTACACATAACCCTGTAATTCTTCACGAGTAAGATGGTTGTTGGACATCATTGAGTTATACTCCGTTTCACCTGTAGTTTGCCGGCCAGCAACTTAAATATATAGAACATTTTTCCAAAAATATAGACTGTTTCTTTTCGATCTGTTAAAGTGTTGATTAAGGTCTGTATATTCGCATGTATATTAAAGCAAGGGACCGGGTACTCATGTTAGTGAGTGACCCGGCCCCTATTTTGCATGCAAGCTAACTCTCAATCTACATCGATTAAGAAACTTCGATTATGTTGTATTCCCTACTAATCGAACTTAAACCTCTTAAACAATGGATGAAAAGCACTTCATTTGGAAAGGAGACATCATTCTTTGAACTATTATTTTCTGGAATCTCAATATCCACGTAGAGGGTTTATTAGTGGTGGAACGACCTTCACTCCCCAATTAGATATGAATTATGTGGCGATAGAGAATCCGTTACCAGAGGGGACAACCGCAGAGGTTGAGTTACTGTCTTCGGTGCGCAACCTGAATGTAGATTATTTCGAGACGATCACAGGAACAAGACACGTATCAGATCGTTTTAAAGAGCTATTGGAGGGAGCCAATACAAACGCACAGTTTATTAAGACAACGGTGTGTTACCACGACGGTCGTTCGGTTGAAAAAACCTATTGGACTGCACATCAGCTTAACCGTTTGGATGTTTTTGATTATGAACGTTCGGAATATGGGCGCAAAGCAGTCATTGCTGCATCTGTACAACAGCCTCCACGTAAGATCGTCAAAGTTGTATCTCGAATCTGCCTTCATGAAGAGCGAATTGGCGAGCATGAATTTTTTATGCTGGATTATATCAATATCTTCAAACCCATTGTTTCAAAAGATTTTTACGAAGTATGTTGTAAACATAAGCTGAATCTGAACGTTACAGAAGTCTGAGATGTAAGCCCCTAAAATGCATGGATATGGATACAAAGAAAGCACAAAGAAGCCCGCATCAGACGCGGGTTCTTAATCTTTATTTTTCCCCGGTAGCCACCGGATTCTCCTCATAACTTATTCAGTCGCTCCTGCTGCAGATTGGATTCTGCTACGCTTTGGCAAGCTAACTTAACTCCCCGATCTGTGTGTCATGCTTTCCTTCAACGTATAATCCAATGAATATAGTCTTGTATCATTTCTTTGCTTCTTGTTCGATTTATCTTATGCGGCTCGAGATACAAATTGAGAGCCATCCCATTCATAAAGGCATACAGTTTTTCTTGTTCCTTCTCTTCATCGGTTGTGCGCAGAAGACCTTCATTTTTTAAGTACATAATGCAGTTCTTGATTGCGTTTTGCAGGTCCTCATAATTGGCGTCGAACCCTTTTTGCGTTTTTCCATAGCTTACAAATGCAAACCAAACCTCCATTTCCAATAATGTTTGTTCATCAGTCGGGACTAGTTCGAGCAAGTATTCAACAATTCTTTCTTGAGGCGCCAGTTCTCTTGCATTTAGATTTTTTAGTCGAGTAAGTACCTTTTCCTTAACTAACTCCATTGCAAACGCTAATAGGCTCTCTTGTTTTGAAAAGTAATGTCTTAAAGCGCCTTGTGATAATCCGGCCTCCTTTGCAATCGTTCTTGACGTTGCATGATGAATGCCTTTCTCACTAATGATTTTCCAAGTAGCTTCAGCGATAATATTCTTCATTTTCTCATGATCCACGATTTTTGGCATACACACAGAATATCATATTATTTAACTCAACTGAAATAAATAGACGTTGAAGATGGGATGTGCTAGAGTTTATTTAACTCAATTGAATTAAAAAAAGCAAAGGCGACATACCACTCAAAGGAGGGGAATTGGAATTAATCACCAATTAAAAGTAATGTTTCCAGGATGGGGAAAAGCAATCGGCCTATTGTGCATGATCATTATATTTGCTGCTGTATTATGGTTGGTATGGACCGGAAACTTGAATATAAGGTACACAGCCGATCGTGAGGAAGTGATTCCAATATGGCATAGTATATTGCCGGCATTCCTTGGCATTTTTCTAATTCGTATGATTCCTTATGAAAGTCAAAGTCAAGATCCCTCGTCTTACCAACAAATGGAGAAAAAGCACTTGGTCGTTCAATCGATTGTATTATTGCTGTCAGGCGTTTTATTTACGGCTCCTCTTATAATGTTGGACCAGCATGGGTTACATTTCGAGCTATATTATTTGACGTTCAAGTTGACGACACTATTGTTCATCCCGTTGATTTTATTGCTGGTTTATCGCAAAATGACTGGCGGGCAACAAGACATGATCTCGAAAAATCCTCGCTCTCGCGGACACGTCATTACACCACTGATCGTTATTGTGGTCTGGTGTTATCTAAAGTTCTATTCCCCAATTGCACACCCAGAAGGAGCAATCGAAGCAACCAATATGACAGAATTACTTCTCTTGGTGTTGATAGGTTTTATGATCAATAGCGTATTGGAGGAAATTTTTTATCGGGTGTGGCTGCAAACCCGGTTGGAGGCATTGCTTGGAAGATGGCCTGCCATACTACTAGTTTCAATATTATGGTCCATTTGGCATGTCGCCATTCAAGGAAATGGTCAGTGGGATGTTGATGTGGCAACAGTGATTGCAAATCATGGGGTTACGGGTCTGTTTCTTGGTTATCTATGGGCCCGCTATCGTAGAGTATGGGTGATTATCCTGATTCATGGACTCCTAAATGCATCCCCTTATTTTCTGTTGCAGGTCTTGTTTCATTGAGGGGAAAGGATCGGGTTGGATCTGTCTTCCCGTGCAACGATGCCTATATCTCTCCCGTATTCCCGGGTGACGCTCAGGCACTGCAAATACACTGCCCCCAAGCATCAGCTTGCATGGCGGTGTATTGTCTTTGAGATATTGTAGAAGAAATTGTAGACTTGTGCTCCGAACTTACCCTTTCCCGTAGCCACCGGATTTTCCTCATAACTACTCCAGTCGGCTCCAACTTCCGAATACAACTTCACATTCATATATCCCGCTTCTTCCAGCGTAATCACGTGCGGACAAGTGTTTAAGCCTTAACCGGAGTGCAGTAGTATTCCTGCGGCGGGATCAGATACATGAAAGAAATACATCATTTTTCTGCAACTTAATTTCGTTTATTCAAGTCTCTGAAGGAGGATCCTCGCGTTTACTAAAATGTATCTAAGTATTATATAACTGATATATGATAGGTATATTAACATTTCATATGTATTTATAAGCTTATTATTGAAATAAAGCTTTATTGTGTTATTTTTGTTTACAAAAAATATTGTTTTAAATGTATTTATATGTTAGTGTGTATCTATGTCAGGTAATATTACATAGTATAGAGGGGGAACGTTATGTTTATTAACCGAACCATTAGAAAATTTGGGGTTTCACTAGGGATTATCGGTATGTTTACATTTGCTCTACCTTCAGTGGGCTTTAGTATGCCGCTGCAACCAACAACCCTTGATAAGGTAGAAGGTGATTATTATGTAACGTCTGCGATTGAGAACATTCGCTGGGGATTCCTGCCTAATCGAGATAGCTCCCCAATTCTTACTGTACCCTCAGGAAGTGCGGTAACATTTGATACGGTATCGCATGAGGGACTGATCGAGGATCAAGGGAGAAATCCAGTGGAGTACTTCGGCAAGTTCGGTATCTCATCCGATGGAGTGTTGGAGGATGCGAAGGCCATTGCGGCTTCTGAGATGAAGCATGATTATGTAAAAGACGGACCTCATATTATCACTGGGCCAGTAGCAGTTGAGGGAGCGGAGCCAGGAGATGTTCTTAAAGTGGAAGTCCTTTCGTTACAAACTCGAGTTCCATATGGTGTCATTTCTAATCGCCATGGTAAAGGTGCCCTTCCTAACGAATTTCCGGAAAATACAGGCCCGCAAGAGGGAGCCAGCGCAACAAAACCGGAATTATATAATAATGTATCTATATTTACACCTATTGAAGAAATCAACGGTAATTGGTATGGTTTGTTACCAACAAAAGCTGGCAAGAAGGTACGTTTCCCAATTAACCCGTTTCTAGGTGTTATGGGGGTTGCACCAAATACCAGCGAAGTTGTGAGTTCTATCCCACCTATTGAAACAGGAGGGAATATGGATATTAATGAGTTGGGTGTTGGTGCAACTATTTATTATCCGATTCAAGTTAAAGGCGGGCTATTCTATACTGGAGATCCGCACTTTGCTCAAGGGGATGGAGAAGTAGCGTTAACTGCATTGGAAGCTTCCTTGAGGGGAACAGTTCGGTTAACGGTGTTGAAGAAAGGTGATCCATCACTGCCACACAGCGGAGAATTCACGCAACCCTTTGCTGAAACAGAGGATTATTGGATTCCAATTGGACTGGACCCGGATTTGGATGAAGCGATGAAAGAATCAGTACGTGAATCGATTCAATTCTTATCCGATAAGCTCGATATGGATAGAAGTGTAGCTTATGCGTACCTATCGGCCGCAACGGATTATGAAGTATCTCAGGTCGTAGACCGAACGAAAGGGGTTCATGGGCTCATTCGAAAGACCGATTTCCTTGAGTATGTCGACGTTGCCATGAATGTAGGTGGTACGTCAATCAAACCGGTTGTTCATAACAATGAGTTTTACGTACCGATTCGAACCATTTCGGAGCTATTGGGCGGTACGGTGGTGTGGGATAATAAGACGCGTACAACGCAAATCAAATTAGGCACGAAAACTATAAGTGCTCAAATTGGTTCAGATGTGTATTCAATTAACGATAAACTGGTGTTTAATAGTAACGTACCAAAGCTTTTAAATGGCGAAACTGTCGTTCCGGTTTCTGTTATTAATGAAATACTAGGTGCATATGTAAACTGGACGACGATCGACAAGATGTTAACAGCAAATGTATCTTTAAGTAAAAAGCAATAATAGATTTCATGATTCATCCGTGGTGGACAGATGTCCATCACTTTTTTTATTATCATGAATCAAAAAAAGCTGCCACTTGATGTCTACTTGTGTATGCTTGTAAATTCTTGCAGGGTTGTGTTGTTGACTCGATGTTGTCTCCGAACATAGAAAAATACATCGCCAGGTGGCTTATCTGCCCCGGCGATGTACTCAACCTCGATACACTTCTATATGTCTTTGTGCATTTCCGCATTACCTATAGCCACCGGATTCCCCTCATAACTAATCCAGTCGCTCCAGCTTCCGGAATACAGCTTCACATTCGTATATCCCGCTTCCTCCAGTGCAATCACATTCGGGCAAGCAGACACGCCTGATCCGCAGTACACGATAATTTCCCCATCCTTATCGAGCTTCGCGAACCGCTCCTCCAATGCCTCAACACCAGACCAGCGACCATCTGCACCAAGCACATCTTTCAAAAGTAGTTCATTGCACCAGGAATATGTCCGGCTTTGGCATCGATCGGTTCCTCCAGCCCCGCATAACGGCGGGCATCGCGGGAGTCGATGAGCACGGCACTGCCATTGGCAGAGGCTTGCTGCACATCCTGCACACTAGCCAGCATCAGCAGCTGGATGTTCACCTCAAACGAAGCTGGAATCTGAACCGGCACATCCGTCGTCACTGGAAACTTGGCATTCTGCCAAGCAGAGAACCCTTCGTCCATGACATACATCTGTTCATGTCCCAGATAACGAAGTAACCACCATAGACGTGAGGCGTTCATGCCGCCTTGATCATCATAGGCGATGATCAAGGCTGCCCGAGCCGATGCCCGCTTTGGCGAGACGGCTTGCGAGCGCAGCCGGATCAGGGAGTGGGTGGCGTCCTCCATGATTGGTGACGGGAGCTGAAAGGTCTTTTTCGAGATCAAGGTAGATTGCACCTGGGATATGTCCGGCTTCGTATGCTTCACGCCCGGCATCAGACTGACCAAGCAGGAAGCGACAGTCTGCGATGACAACGTCCGGCTCGTACATTCTGGCGAGCAGCCAGCACATGGATATTTTCATAACAATACATCACCTTTATATGTATTGAGTTCAAGTCATATAGTCGGAGTCTGCTGCTGGCAGGTCCCAGTTCATTTTGATCTGTGCAAGCTTCATGAAAACAGTTTTAAGCCACGAAATGAGATGAGAAGCATCTGACCCGATTGAGAATAATTCGTGTTTAATTGTTCGTGTGTAAGGATATGGTGCTTAATAATGATGAGATGTTGAAGTGTTTTAAATTAAAATATTTTCCAAAGTGTTAGAAAAATGTATCCATCAAAAACTATCAGTTTATAAATTACGTGTAATGATGTAACATGCATATGAGGGAGTGAAAAAATGGATATTCAAAAAGCCACGGAAGAAAAGCTTGAACGTAAAATGCAAATGGGAGTTCCGATTGATGAAACTCTTCTTGAAGGTCTAATACAAAAAAATTACTTACCGAAGAGGCAGCTCAGCGTTTATTAGCTCAAAAAAATGATCTAAATAAAGAAATTAGAAAAAATGTCGTTTCCGTTCGTATTACAGATGATGTTATGAATATTATTGATGATTTAATTACAAGTGGACATGTAAACAGCCGATCTGAAGGAGCTTCATACTTAATAATGGTGGGAGTCAAAAGTCATTATTCTTTTTTCAATGAACTTTCAAAAGAGGTCATAGTAATTGAAGAACAGCGAAAAAAAATTAAAAATCTCATTGAAAGCTCATTAATTTCTTCAGAGACGTCTCAACATAGCCAACCTATCGAATAAAGCAATTCTGAATTTAAATTGATTTCTCCAAAGCTGCGAAGTATTAAGAGTTATCATTAGAAATGAGAAATAATCAGCTTCAAATACTGTGAAATTGAATTGAAACTGCAGGTATACTTTTTGAATAGACACATTGATTTGCGAATCAGTTCAACGATTTCCATATAAGTTACGAACATATTAGCATTGAAAACAAGAAACTTGCAATTAAAGAATAAGGTTAGTCCAAATGACAAAAATATTTTAAAATGAAAAACAATATTGAAAAGATAAAAATAGGAGAATTGAATTTGATTCCTCTTCTTATCAAATCATGTATAAAATAATAAACTTTTGATATCTTAAAATGAATACATTACTTTTTTATGCGCAACTCATTGTTGTGGTTCTCATTAAAGATTATATATGCCTGCATTTAAAATGAGCCAGCTCTTTGAAGCTTCACGTCTTAATTTTGCACATTGTATAACTTTTGATTTAGTTAAGTTTAATTTTCCTCTTGATAAACATTAAAAAGAGGAGTTGTTACGAGGAATCAAACACTAGCTATTGAATTACAGCTTTAATTTCGTATATTTGGCTTCTCCAGCCCGTTATGAAAATGAGCTGGAAAAGCCGCCCCCAATTTAGTCTGCTCGCGGAATCTTGGTACATTTCGCTGAGTATGAAACAGCATTCCGAGCAGCTGAGAGTGCAGTAAGAACATCTGAGGCGATATTGAGGTACTAAATCGCCATTCCTTAGCAAGACGAACAAGGCTCAACGATCCAAATAGCTCAGTGATTCTGGATAACGATTAGTTCTCTTCCCCCGTAGCCACCGGATTCCCCTCATAACTAATCCAGTCGCTCCAGCTTCCGGAATACAACTTCACATTCGTATATCCCGCTTCCTCCAGTGCAATCACGTTCGGGCAGGCGGATACGCCGGAACCGCAGTACACGATAATCGCACCATCCTTGTCCAGCTTACTGAAACGCTCTTCTAACACCTCAGTACCTGTCCAACGTCCATCCCAATCCAACACATCTTTCCAAAAATAATTCACCGCACCAGGAATATGTCCGGCCTTGGCATCGATCGGTTCCTCCAGCCCCGCATAACGGCGGGCATCGCGGGAGTCGATGAGCACGGCACTGCCATTGGCAGAGGCTTGCTGCACATCCTGCACACTAGCCAGCATCAGCGGCTGGATGTTCACCTCAAACGAAGCCGGAATCTGAACCGGCACATCCGTAGTCACTGGAAACTTGGCATTCTGCCAAGCAGAGAACCCTTCGTCCATGACATACACCTGTTCATGTCCCAGATAACGAAGTAACCACCACAATCTCGATGCGTTCATGCCGCCTTGGTCATCGTAGGCAATAATACGTGCATTTGAGCCGATGCCGGCTTTGGAGAGGCGACTTGCCAGTGCAGCCGGATCTGGAAGCGGATGACGTCCTCCGTGCGCAGATACGGGAGCGGATAGATCTTTTTCGAGATCGAGATAGACAGCACCTGGAATATGTCCAGCCTCGTAAGCTTGTCGTCCGGCATCCGGTTGACCGAGTAAGAATCGGCAATCGGCAATGACCATATCCGGTTCATACATTCTGGCGAGCAGCCAGCGCATGGATATAATATTTTTCATGAAAACACACCGCCTTATATGTAGTGGGATGGATTCAACCGGAATCTGCGTAATGCAGGTGCACAGGTTCCGGTTGTTTTTTCACAAATATTCGAATACAAACACAAGTTACACCACTGTAGGTTCGATTGGCCCTTTTCCAGCTGCAGGAGCATCTGAGGGAATGGGCTGTGGTTTGGTTTTGCCATACCGAATGAAGATCCATACCCCGAAAATAATGACAACCCCGGCAGACATCTGAAGCCCGTTGAGAGATTCCCCGAGTAGCATCCAGGCCAATAGAGAGGAAAATACAGGCTCCCCCAGAACCCCCATCGATACGGTCGTAGCATTCATATATTGAAGCAGCCAGTTGAAGAGATAATGCCCAAAGATGGTTGGCACGATTGCGAGCAACAGGAAAATTCCCCACTCGGAAGCCGCATAACCGCCAAACGGGAGACCATTAACCAGATTATATACCGCAAGCGTACAGGCAGCTACGAAAAATACCCAGAAGTTATAGGAGAAGGCACTTAGTCCGGTACGTAAAAACTGTCCAAGCAGCATGTGTACCGCCACAGCGATCGTCCCGAGCAAAGAAAGAATATCCCCCCGCAGCGCTGTGCCTGCCAACTGGAAATCTCCAGCTCCAATAGCGATCGATCCAAGCAGGGCAACGCCCATACCGATGATCATCATGCGGTTAATTTTGGCTTTGAACAGCCAGACGGAACCGGCAAGAATCAATATCGGCTCCAACGCGAGAATCACCGTTGAACTGGCTACACTCGTGAGCCGAAGCGATCCCATCCAGAGCAGGAAGTGCAGTGCCAGCATGACGCCGGATGCGAGCAGTAAAGCCCACTGTCTGAAGTTTAAACGCATCATCTCATGCCGATATTTCCACACAAAAGGCAGCATTAACAGATTGGTGAAGAACAGTCGGTACATCGCGATGACGGCGACATCGGCTGTGGACCAACGTACAAAGATGGAAGAAAACGAAATGGCAATAATGCCGACAAAGAATAGCAGAAAGACCGATCTGCCGGCACGGTTCAAGCTAGTCATGGGTGTAGCTCCTTCTTGAAGTCAAATGGCGTAAATCAATTTATTATACAGGAGAATGCATCCGCAGGAAAAGCGTTGCAAGAAAATAGATAAGTAGATTGTAACCGGGCTTGTAACTATTCTGTCATTCTCCAAGGCCATTTTTCTATTAGTCTTCTATATAGAGACATGAAACGATATAATGTACCAATAATCGGGAAAAAATGAAAGTAAGGAAGTGGCCTGGAAGTGAGAGTTCAACAACAGAGAGCGGGAGAGAGTGGCGGCATTCCGCATAGAACAAGCCGAACCAAGACGCATGGAAGAAGAAAAATCCGGTATGGGAGACTGAGTGCTGCGCTGGTGCTTCTGGCACTGCTCATTATCGGTTTAACATATGCATTCATTGGCATGACGCACTGGATCAAGGGTTATGTAGCACCTCCGCCAGTCGCTGCAATTGAACAGCCAACCAAGCTTGGCATGATTGAAATGACACCGGAGTCCAAAGAGGAGCCTGCACGGTTCCAGGGTCAGGTGCGCAAGCTGGCATACATAACGTTTGATGATGGACCAAGTGTATATACCGATCAACTGCTGGATATTTTGAAACAGCATGAGGCAAAGGCAACCTTTTTCATGATTGGACGTCAGTTGAATCAACACAAGGAAGCGGTGGAGCGGCTTGTCAAAGAGGGCAGCTATCCGGGGCTTCACAGCATGACACATAACTATAACAAATTGTATAAGAGCGGAAGCTCCTCTAACTTTGTGAAGGAGTTCAAAAAGGAGCAGAAGATGGTCCAGGATCTGATCGGTTTTACACCGCATCTGATTCGTGCTCCGTACGGCAGCAGTCCCCAGATCGGAGAAGAATTCAGGGGGGATATTGCCGCGGCCGGGTTCAAAATGTGGGATTGGACTACCGATTCCCTCGACTGGAATCTTCCAGGTCAGCCGGACAAAATCGTAGAACGGATTAGCAGAAGTGTGCATCGGGATAAGGAAGTGATTCTGATGCATGAGCGCGAGCAAACGGTACAGGCGCTGCCACGCATTTTGAAACTGCTTGAAGATCGGGGTTATGAGTTTGAGGTCTACGATCCCAATGCACATTGGGTATCCAATTTTAGCGCAGACACCCGCCTGTAAGAATAACAACATAGCAGTTGCAAGAGAGGAGGCACCCCGAGGTGCTTAGAAGAAAAAAGATAGCTCTGGCCGGGGTCAGCATATTGCTGGCTCTGCTTGTCAGTGCTTGCGGTCAGCCACAGGAACCTGCGGCAAATCAAGTCAATCAATTAATTCTTACCGATCAGGAGATGAATCAAAGCCTGAAGGAGCTTGTACGCCATGAACGGGAAGACATGGAATTATACGGATCGATACTGAGTAAAGGAAAGAACAAAAACAGTAATCTGGAGGCCTTGCTCGATCAGGCAGACGGACATATTGCCGAGCGAAGAACACTGCTGGAACAAGCTGAAGCGGTGATGAGCCGGACTAAAGAACAGATGGAAGAGCTGCGAACTTCGTTGGATCAGTTATCTTTTGAAAAGGAAGAGAACCTGGCTCAAGCCCACACGGTATTGGATCAGTATGAGCAAAGAGCTGCGTCATTTGAAGCGTTTGTTGCCTCCTACAGGCAGAGCCTTGATGCGGACGAGCAGTTATATGCATTGATGAGAGGCAGTGTGGAGCCCAATTTGGTTAAAATCAAACGTGCGATTCGGGAACGGAACAGCCAATATGCCAAAGTTGCCGAGTTAAGACAGCAGTTTAACAAGCAGACAAAAGCTTTTAACGGAGCCAACGCGAAGCTTGTGCAAATGGAGCAAGCCAGCTGAGTATTCATGGTGTCAAAGAAGCATTGAACACTTTCTATGATTGAGCGACGGGTCAGCCGTGTAAGTAATACTAAGCTGTCAAGTTAACAAGTCAGGCAACATGGACAAGCATCATTGCGTATAAGCTAACGGAGGTGTTCATATGCGGAATACGATGAATATTAGTGCATCATTACTTGTTTTGGTTATGGGATTCTCGCTTGTGGCCTGCGGCAATAGTAGCCCTACTGCTCAACCACCCGCGAATAATACAGAAAAACAGACACCGGCACCAGGGAAGCAGCCTGAGGAAAGTGCTGTGATTGAAGCGGAAGGCATTTTGACCGGATGGGCAGATCCGCACACGGTTGAAATTCGTGTGAAAGAGGAACCGATGTCTTTCCAGGTGGGTGAAAATCTGCAGAAATCTTTGGATGACATTGACGACGAAGATTCCGTTCAATTCAAATATGTAGAGAAAGCCATTGAAGGCGACACAACGACCAAACAGCTGGTGCTTACGGAAATCGCCAAGGTCGAGTCCAATGACGGTAACGGTAACAATGCAGGCGGTAATGTTACATCTAATCGTGCCAAAACATCCGAGCTGGAAGTGACCGTGGAAGGCATGACCGAAAAGCGCGCAGTTACACTGGCTCAAGGCAAAGGATACTCATTATATGTGTTTGAACCGATGGTTTACGATGCGGATGATCAAGAATTGACCATGAAGATTGATCCGGATTACGAGGTCGAGATTGAAAAACTGCCTTCGGATTATAACCTGAATGAACTGAAGTCAGATGCGAAGAAAGAACTGTCAGAAACTGGAATTGTCAAACAATTGAGCGAGGAAAAGCTTAGCAATGGACCGATGAAAGAGGCAAAATTGTTCATGATGTCTCAAAACAATAAGAAAACGGAGTATTTCATCGTAAAAGAGCTGGATGGCAATGGATTCGCTTTCCATATCCATGTACCGGTTGGCGAACCTTCAGAGGGCTTCCTGCCTATGGTTTATGCCTCCATCAATTCCATCATGAACGAGTAAGCGTGCTTTGATAAGGGATGCAAAAATAAATGAGTTACCATTTAGTTCAGTTGTAACATGATCCTGTAGCGAATTGAGAGGTTTATCAAATGCCAGGAAAAAAGATAAGACATATCAGGGTGTCGGATGCTCATGATATTTATCTGCTGAATCAGGAATTTAACCCGAGTCTGCGTGGATTTTCCGAGCAGCAGGTTAAGGCAAAGATTGAGGTCATTCTAACGAAAACGAATGATATGATTTTGGTATGTGAGCAGGATAACGAAGTCATTGGTTATATTCATGGAAGTCGATATGAGTTGCTTTTTGCCGACTCTCTACTCAACATTTTAGGATTTGTTGTGAAGGAAAAGGCTAGAAATCAGGGCACAGGCAGCCTGTTGATAGAGTCTCTGGAGCAATGGGGAAAGAATAATGGCTACTCCGGAATTAAGCTGCTGTCTCATCCGAGTCGTACCCATGCTCACCACTTTTATGAACGACGTGGATATGTATTTACAAAGGATCAGAAAAATTTCATTAAAACATTTGAATAAAATCATTTGAAAAGAGCCGGAAGGAACGATGCGATAAGCATAGGTTCCTCCCGGCTTTTTGGCCGTATGTCTGTTCAGTTTGCTGAATTCAACCCGTTGACCTATTGTTAATAAAATTCTTTACGGCATATCAAGCCATGTGGGAGAATGGAAGAAGTTATTTGAGAATTAAATCGCGGAGGAGGGATGGACGATGCTGCATAAGGATCGTTTCCAAGGTTGTTTCATTGGGCTTGCCGCGGGAGATGCATTGGGAACCACAGTGGAATTCAGCAGTCCTGGCACATTTGAGCCTGTTACCGATATTGTGGGCGGCGGGGTGTTCAATCTGGCGCCTGGACAGTGGACGGATGATACGTCGATGGCCCTGTGTCTGGCAGAAAGCTTGGTGAGAAAAGAGAACTTTGATCCCGGGGACCAGATGCGCAGATATACGAATTGGTATCAGGTGGGTTACATGAGCAGTACGGGAACCTGCTTTGATATTGGCGGCGCTACTCGGAGTGCTCTTGAACGGTTTGCAGCAACCGGTGAAGCGTATAGTGGTTCAACCAATCCGATGACTGCGGGGAATGGTTCAATCATGCGGCTCGCACCTGTAGCCATGGCATATGCCAACCAGCCGGATCAAGCAGTGCGGTATGCTGGGTTGAGTTCCAGAACGACCCATGCCGCTGTTGAAAGTGTGGAAGCATGTGAAGTGCTGGCGGCAATATTGGTTGCAGGGATGCGCGGAGCGGACAAGGACGTGATGTTACGGCCTGATACCTGCCGCCAGTGGAGGGAAGAGAAATCTTTTTCACCAGCGATTGAAGAAATTGTTCAAGGATCATACCGAGATAAAGTACCGCCTGATATTCAGGGGAGCGGCTATGTTGTTCGTTCACTTGAAGCAGCGTTATGGGCATTCCATCAATCATCGACCTTCGAAGAGGGTGCGCTGCTGGCAGTGAATCTGGGGGATGATGCGGACACAACGGGAGCGGTATATGGGCAAATTGCCGGGGCGTATTATGGATTGAGTGGCATTCCGGCACACTGGCGAGAGAAGCTGGCCATGCAGGATACGCTGGTTGAATTGTCGGAGGCATTGTGGTTAAAGGCGGAAGCTAGATAGAAGAGACAGGAGAATAAAACATCATATGCGTAAGACAGAATCAACTAAAGCGGAATCCGAAGTTCCGACATCCGCTAAACGAGGGGCGTTTCCCTTATCCCTGTTATGCCTGACGGTAGGGGCTTTTGCCATTGGCATGACAGAGTTTATTATTATGGGCCTTCTGCCCAATGTGGCTGCGGATTTGAATGTGAGTATCCCTCAAGCAGGGCAGTTAATTACGGGTTACGCGCTTGGTGTGGCGGTGGGTGCGCCTGTACTAACCGTGTTCACGCACAAGATTCCGCAGAAAAAACTGCTGGTACTGCTGATGTGTATTTTTATCATTGGTAATGCATTGTCTGTTATTGCACCAACTTACGGGCTGCTCATCTCGGCACGTATTCTAACGGCGTTTGCCCACGGTACGTTTCTGGGTGTAGGTTCGCTGATGGCAACACGATTGGTTGCACCGGAGAGAAGGGCGGGGGCGGTATCCGTAGTCCTGGCTGGATTAACGATTGCCAACATTATCGGTGTGCCGTTTGGTACCTTCATCGGGCAGCAACTCGGATGGCGGTCATCATTTGGAGCCATTACCATTCTGGGCATCATCTCATTGCTTGGTATCATTCGTTTCATCCCGGTGATTCAGCAGGGACCGCCAGCAAACCTGGGACAGCAATTCCGGAATTTGGTTCGCCCCCAAGTGTTATTAATATTGCTGATTGGTGCGTTAGGTTGTGGAAGTCTGTTCGCTGTGTTCACCTATATAACACCAATGCTTGTTGATATTAGTGGTTTTGCCGAGCAGAGCGTGACCTGGATTCTGGTGCTGTTCGGTGTCGGCGTTACGTTGGGGAATATGCTTGGTGGTCGTCTGGCAGACTGGAAGCTGATGCCTTCGTTAATGGTTAACTTCGGTATATTGGCAGTTCTGTTGGCGGCCTTAACGTTGACGCTGGACAATTCGTATCTCGCGGTAATCACCATCTTCTGTTGGGGCGTTGCGGCTTTTGGTATTATGCCAGGCCTGCAAATTCGAATTATGAATATGACCCGCGAAGCACCGTTGCTGGCGACAACGTCGAGTCACTCGGCCTTTAATCTGGGCAACGCAGGTGGTGCCTATTTGGGCGGGTTTGCAATCACGCATACGGGGCTCATCTCGGTACCGTTGTATGCAGCAGTTATTGCAGCACTTGGGTTGCTTGGACTGTGTATCAGTCAGGTGATGGAACGTAAACAGACCTTGGCCGAAAATCCTGAAGTGGTTAAGCCAGTATCGTTACACTAAAAAGATCGTCAAGAAAGCCTCAGCCCTCCTGTTTAAAACAGGGAAGCTGAGGCTTTTTTGTACTCTACTTTTTTTAATCGATTCCAATCTCATTAAGTCGCACATAGCCCTGTTTACATATTCAAATGTTCAGAGTAACAGATAAAGAGATATACTTTTTAAAGAAAAAACAATGGATATTTAAGTATTATGAGTTATTTTATACGTTATAATGGAATCAATTGTAAATAAATGCGAAATTCCTTTTCTTTTTTTGCCCGAGAAATCGTAAGGATTCAGGCAATATATGCTGAAAGGGGGTGAACTTCACGTTTTGTTGTAAGTGCTTTCAATTCGTATGTTCTATGTAAGACCCGCTTCGAACTATGCTTGCATGCTCCACAATAAAATGGGTAAAGGAGAAGTAATCATATGAAAAAACGTTTGTCTTCCATTTTGAGTCTTTCAATAACCGCTGCATTACTTGTGCCAACGATGGCTTTTGCCACTGAGTCGAATGAAGGGGTCACCGCAACCTCTCTCCAGGAAATTGGAAATCATGGATCTGTGAATGCCTCAAGCTTTGAAAGTCAAAATGCCCTGACTCCAAGTGCGGTTGTGCCTGCACCACCTGGCTATGATTCATATCGGAACAATATTCCGCATGGAAATACCAATCTGATCTCCTATTATTCCACAACGGTTGGCAATGCACGCAAAGCAATGGTGTATACACCGCCAGGATATTCTCCGAATAAAAAGTATAACGTCCTGTATCTCCTGCATGGCATTGGCGGGGATGAGTATGAGTGGGTTAACGCTATGAAACCGAAGAACATTCTGGACAACCTGTATTCCGAAGGTAAGCTGTCAGACATGATCGTAGTTTTCCCAAATGGCCGCGCTATGAAGGATGATCGTCCGATCGGTGACATTTATGCGCCGGATAAGGTGGCTGCATTTGAGCGATTTGAACAAGACTTGCTCAAGGATCTGATCCCTCATATTGAAGCGAATTATCCGGTATATAAAGACCGCAATAGTCGTGCGCTGGCGGGTCTGTCCATGGGTGGTGGACAATCTCTCAACTTCGGGTTGAAGAATCTGGATACCTTCGCCTGGGTCGGCGCTTTCTCCGCAGCACCGAATACAAAGTCGGTGTCGGAATTGGTCACGAATCCGGGACAAGTCGCAAGTAAACTTAAATTGCTGTGGTTATCTTGTGGATCGAGTGACGGTCTGTTATGGGTCAGCCAGAATTTTAAAAACGGCTTGAGCAGCATGAACATTCCGCATACCTGGTATCAGGATGTAGGAGGGCATGAGCCGTCTGTCTGGAACAGCGGACTGTACCAGTTCTCTCAACGTATTTTCAAGTAATCAGTAAGCCTTCATAAAAGGTAGTAATGAGCAGCAGCCTCAGTTCTGTATGGTACAGAGCTGAGGTTTTTGGTATGTGCGTTAAGCCGTCGGCTTGTTTCTCCCAGTCTTGAATGGCGGGTTCTAATGTTGCTTAGCGCATGTTGAATAGAGCCTTCTTTTTTCGAATATACGTACAACTTCTAGGCTTCTGCCTACGACTCAGTAGATCGTCCCTGTTCATCTATGTGTTGAGAGGTAAGGGTACATATCTTTCAGACATACGTAGAAGATAAAAGGTGGAAATTTCCTTTGTTTTCTGTTTAAATGGAAGGCAACATTTTGAGATTTTTAAGAGTCTGGTAATTTCACAGAGGGTGCGGGTTTGGTGTTCCTTACGTTTGAAAAGGAAGGCTAGGTGTCCAAATAAGATGTACTGGGTTCTTTAGATATTACTGCCTCGCATCAAGGGGTGGAGCTACGAGGGAGTCGATGACATGTACTACTATAAGGGTGCGTTCAGAGAAACGGACAATTTTATTTATTTCAAAAGCGATGTTCAATTAGCCGAGAATGATGTCGTGATATTTGGCGAGAAGAAGTATTTTATCGAAAGTGTTGAGAAAGAATTCCTCATCCTTCAGAAGGTGGGGTCTATCGTTTCAGTGAGTGTATGAAATCCTGCGGAAACATTTCCTTTTTCAAGTGTACGTGCACTTCTGGGCACACGCCTACATACAATAAATCGACCCTGTTCCCACATGTGCTCAGGCCAGATCGTTGTAAAACTGCAGGAGGTGTCATCTGTGCCCGGATTGTTTACCGCAATTGCTCTTTTCATTAAAGAGTTAACGTTACTTGTCTCGTATGTCAAAAACAACGCCTTCCCTCAGCCCCTCGCTGAGGATGACGAAGCCAAACATTTACGCCTCATGGCCGAAGGCAATGCTCATTCGCGTAATTTGCTTATCGAACACAATCTGCGCCTCGTCGCGCATATCGTCAAGAAATTTGACAATACTGGCGAAGATCAGGAAGACCTGATTTCGATTGGAACGATTGGTTTAATTAAGGCGATCGAAAGTTTTCAACAAGGCAAAGGGACCAAACTCGCTACGTTTGCTGCCCGTTGTATCGAAAACGAAATACTTATGCATCTTCGCTCCCTGAAGAAAACACGTAAAGACGTATCCTTACACGATCCAATCGGAACGGACAAAGAGGGCAATGAAATTACATTAATCGATATTCTCGGAACAGAAGCCGACGATGTTGTAGATAAGGTGCAGCTCAAGATTGAAAAAAGCAAGATCTACCGCAACCTCGACATCTTGGATGATCGGGAGAAGGAAGTTGTTATTGGCCGATTCGGCTTGGAGGCAGGCGGGGAAGAGCGCACCCAGCGCGAGATAGCCAAGGAACTTGGCATCTCACGCTCCTATGTTTCACGGATTGAAAAGAGGGCGCTGATGAAACTGTATCACGAGTTTTATAAGGCGAAGCAGTGAGATTCAAGCTACAAGGTAGTACGGATAACAATAGACTGTATAGAAAGCGACTTGTCTGCGGATGAGTTGCTTTTTTTGTTTTAGTCGCTGAGCATATCAACGAGTACTGCTTTCCACTGGAGATGAGATGTAACTCAAGATTGGAAAAAAAGCAAAAATTGATCGCAATCTAGACATCTTAGAAGATCGGGAGAAGGAAGTTGTTATTGACCGATTCGGCCTGGAATCAGGCGGGGAAGAGAGCCACCCAACGTGAGAGTGCCAAGGGAACTTGGATCTCACGCTCCCATATATCACGCATTGAGTAGCGGTGTTTTTTTGCTCGCTTTAATTTTATTTTCCCCGATTTAACCATTTCAGGATGATCTCCACAGCTTCCATATACCGCTGGCCGACGAGCAATCCGGTATGGGTTGTATCCCATAGCCCTGCATATTCAGCGTCAAGCTGTTCTGCAGTCAATTGACCTCTTCGCTCCTCATCATCGGATTCTACGGCTTTGATGACCAGACTCGGACATGTAATGAAATCGCCGTTGATGGATACACCTCCGCTTGACCCAAATGCCGCCGAGAACGTGAGAAATGCCTTTGATGATTCCATCTGCAAATATTTACGCTGAAATGCAATATCCTCTGCTGATTCGTCAATACTGCTGTGCTCTTCGCGGGCCGGGGGAGGGATGACAATGTCAGGTATCATTCGATCACTCTCAGGATAGGGAATCAATTGATGAACTTCCTGACTCAGACTGGAATCAATCACGACCAATCCAGCTAAAGCAGTCGCCTCGGCAATCTTCTGACTGAGTATTCCGCCCATGCTGAAACCGATGAGAACAGGGGGCTCGTCACACTCCGCCAGAACTTCCCGGATATCCTCCAAATAGTCCTCAAACGTAATTTTCGTCATATCCATTACCCGGCTTTTGTAATGACTTCTCAGGTTCATGACGTAGCAGGTCCAGCCTTGTTCAACGAAGTGGGGGATATATTTGCTCCACATCCAGCTGCCTGTATATGCGCCATGAACAAACAAGAGGGGAGGCCTTTTTGCTGAATTTACCGAGGGGGGAGCCGTATGACCTTCATATATTTCAAGGTGTAAATCATGTTTTCCTATCGTTTTGACTTCATGTTTAGGTAGCAATTGAGTAAAATCGATCATTAGGACAAACCTCCAAAATTAGTTTTATATCAAACTATTTATCCGAAAAAAATTTAGAAGTTGCTGTGAATTTTCATTAAAATTCGAAGCAGTTCCTTTTTCTCCGCTTCAGTAACATCCGCATAAAACGCGTCCAGCAAGCGCTGCGAGATATCCTCAAAGGCCGGTTTAAGTTGTTCTCCTTTTGCAGTCAATGCCACGTGGACAATCCGTGAATCTGTTGCATCGCGCTCTTTGACGACATAACCGTTGCGAACCAATTTGTCGACAAGTGCAGTGACTGTGGATTTATCCTTGCCAATTTTTTTGGAAATTTCAGCCATGGTCATTCTGGAGTTGTTGTACAGGGCGTAGATAATATCCCCATGCGACGTAGCCAGATCCTGAATTCCCTGCCCAGCCATCTCGGATAAAATGAAGCGGTTGACCTTCTCTTTAATTTTGGATATGAGTGATATAGCGTCTGTCGTTTTCATACGAGTAATATAGTTTGTTATCAAACTAATGTCAAGCTCGGATCTCAAATACTGACACATAAGCGGAGAACAAAAAGAGCAGCGAGAAACATTTTCTCCTGCTCTTCCGATTTTTTCATTCAAATTTGGAAGCAGATGTCCTGCAATTACTTGATCGGATTTGCTTTCATTTCCTGTTCCATCTTCTCAATGCCGTCCAGAATTTGATATCCATAACCCCAGAACTGACTGAAATCCGTCACGTAAATTTGTTTGTTTTTGATGGCATTCATGCTTTGCAGTGCAGGGTTGGCATACAGATTCTGAATCAGCTTGTCGATATCCGGGGAACCGGCATAGGCGGATAAGAGCAGGTAGTCTGGGTTTGCCGTGATTAGCTGTTCCACACTGACTTCGCCTTGCACGCCATCAAACGTATTTTTCAGTTTCAACAGGCTCAGTGCATCCAACTGATACGTATCATTTTGCATGCTGCTCACAGTAATCGTGTCTTCCGTAGCAGGGACGATATAGGCAAAACTATGCTCAGATTGATCCGCCACACTTGTCTTGATGGCTTCAACCCGAGCATTCAGGCTTTCTGTGAATTTTGCGGCGTTGTCCTGTACATCGAAGATTTGGCCCAACTGTGCAATATCCTTATAGAGGCTGTCCAATGTCCCTTGATGATTCGTCGTTTGCAGGAAGGTGCGGATGTTCATGTCATTCAAGCCATCCACGGTACCTACACCCCAGTCTGCGTCTGCGAAGAGGTCGCCACGTCCCAGTACCAGATCTGGACTTGCGCCTACAACGAGCTCTTTGCCCACATAATCTTTGGACAAGACAGGAATTTTCGCAAAATCATCTGCGACATCCGGAGTAACCGTGCCATACAATGCGGCGACTCCAACTATTTTATCGGTCAGCCCAAGCTTGATCAGCATTTCTGCCGCAGATTGGGTATTCGCCACGACACGTTCGGGGGCTTTCTCGAATGTTTGTGATTTTGGTTTCCACTCACCACCTTCCCCTGAGATGGTGAAGTTCTCAATCGTGAGCGGATAGGATGTTTTGCTTGTATTTTCTACTTGAGTTGTTGTTTCGGATGAATGGCTTCCCTCCGCAGCGGGGGTGGTAGTGGTGGAAGAGGATGCATCGGAACATGCTGCAAGCAAGAGCAACAGGAGACTTAAAGAAGCGAACCAAGTGGGTCTGTATTTGAATTTCATCTAGCGACGAGCCCCTTTTCTTTATGATTTTAAATTGACAAAGATAATCATTCTCAATTATAATCCGAGAAAATGCTTTGTAAATAGCTAAATTTTTATTATTCAAATTCAAGTGGAATTGATGGGGGAAGAGATGGCACAGACGGCTCAGATTCAGAAGCAGCTTATGGGAAAAAGGGAGTCCCTGATTCACAGCAAATCCGGTTTTGCAGTATTGATTGCCGCTTTAATCATCGTCATGGTTATTTCGGTTGGGATTGCTGTATCCATTGGGCAGGTGAGCATTCCGCTCGCCGAGTCTTATCGCATTCTGTTGTACAAATTAACCGGATTTCAATTCGGCTCTACGCCGATTGAGGCGGGGTCCTTTACGGATATTATCTGGCAGATTCGCTTTCCGCGTGTATTGATGGCCATGTTTATCGGTGCAGGGTTAGCTTTGTGTGGTGCAGTTATGCAGGCTGCAGTGCAGAATCCACTTGCAGATCCCTATATACTGGGGATCTCCTCTGGAGCTTCGCTCGGGGCTACGTTTGCCATTCTGATCGGATTCGGCGCGATTGGCTGGCTTGGTCAGACCGGGGTGGCCTTCTGGGCATTTGCCGGAGCGATGGGTGCATCCTTGCTGGTCCTGGCTCTTGCAGGTATTCGGGGGAAAATGACATCGGTCAAGCTGGTGCTTGCAGGGATGGTCATTAATGCGCTGTGCAGTGCCTTTTCGAACTTTATCATTTATTTTGCCAACAATGCCGAAGGCATCAAGACGGTAACATTCTGGACTATGGGCAGTCTCGCCTCATCCGGATGGAACAAGCTTCCGCTGATTAGCATCGTTGTGCTCGTAGCCATTTTGTTCTTCCTGTTGCAGTCCCGGGTCCTTAATACGATGCTGCTGGGTGACGAAGCCGCGGTTACACTCGGAATTAATCTCAGTGTATATCGTAGATTGTATATGCTGTTAACGGCTCTCGTCACCGGTGTAATGGTAGCAAGCTGCGGTATGATCGGTTTTGTCGGATTGATTATTCCACATATCGTGAGAGGGCTGGTCGGATCGGATCATCGTAAAGTCATGCCTGTATCCGTTCTGTTCGGTGCCATCTTCCTGATCTGGACGGATGTTATTGCACGATCACTGATTTCCAGCGTTGAATTGCCGATCGGGATCATTACAGCGATGATTGGTGCGCCGATGTTTATGTATATGTTAGTCAAAAAAGGCTACGGTTTTGGAGGAAAATAAACATGAAACTGAATGTAGAAAATGTATCCATATCGGTGCTGAACACGGATATTATCCGGGACATTTCTTTACAGGTAAAAGGCAAGCAATTCGTCGGCCTGATTGGCCCAAACGGTTGTGGCAAATCAACGCTGCTCAAGAGCATCTATAAAGTGATCAAGCCGCAGCAAGGCAAAGTATTTCTTGATGATACGGACATTCTGAAATCTAGTCCCAAGGTCGTGTCCCGGCATATGGGCGTTGTGGGTCAGTTTAACGAATTAAGCTTTGATTTTACGGTGCGTGAAATGGTCATGATGGGTCGCACCCCGCACAAGAAGCTGCTGGAGACAGATAATGAACGGGATTATGAAATCGTGGAACAGGCGTTGGAAAAGGTACATCTGACCGGACATGCGGACCGCAATTACGTGTCCCTGTCCGGCGGGGAGAAGCAGCGTGTGGTCCTCGCCCGAGTGCTGGCGCAGCAGCCCGAATTTCTGATATTGGACGAGCCTACCAATCATCTGGATATCAAATATCAGCTTCAGATCCTCAACATTGTGCGGAGTCTGGATATCGGCATATTGGCTGCGCTTCATGATCTCGAACTCGCCGCAGCGTATTGCGATTACCTCTATGTTGTGAAGCAGGGGCAGATTGTGGTTCATGGCAAACCCGCCGATATCCTAACCCGTGAAATGATCGGTGAAGTATTCGACGTGGAATGTGAAATCTATGAAAATCCGGTTACCGGTGGCTTGGGTATTGCCTATTTGAGTACACGGTGAGACAGGGAACTGTCTTAACTGAAACTCACACATGTTCTCTCGTTATCTCTTCCACTATAACTCCGGTTGCGCAGACAATTACGGAGTAAGCAGCAAAAGAAGAACTGTCTTTAAGCGGAATATATGCTTAAGGACAGTTCTTTTTATTCTAGAGTCAAGTGTCACATGTCACGTGTATTCAGATGCCCTACATCACCTTCTTTGGAGGCTCTGCCACTCCCGCTAAATCGATGCTCCCATCGCTTTATATGTTCCTAACAGGGCAATGCGGGTTAATTGAAGAGCCATATGATGAGGTGAATTTACCTTACTATCAGCAAGCCATTTGTGAATAATTCCAAGGGTGGAGAAGCTGATATGATCCAGTAAAAAATCCAGAGGCACTTCTTTTTGCTCCAGGCCTAACTGGGATATCCGATCCCAAAACATCTCTCTAATCACTTCATTCAACCGGCTGTTGAAATTCCCGGCAGGATTAATGAGTACCATCACCCGATAGAATTCATCATGCTCCAATATATGCTCGAACAATACGATGAAAATGGGATCAGGCTCATTAAATGAAGGTAGGCTCCCAAGGTGAGCATTCCGTTCCGCCAGTAACTGCTCAAGCAGTTGAAATTTCTCATTCACCATGCTATCCAATAAATCATCCTTGTCCAGAAAGTGGGCGTAAAAGGTAGAGCGATTGATATTCGCTTGTTCGGCGATGTCCACGACACTAATTTCGGTGTAGGCTTTCTGTGGCAAAATTTTCAGGAGAGCTTTGGAAATCATCACACGGGTCCGTAAAATTCTTCGATCCACTCCACGGGAGTCATTCACTTCTCATCACCTCGAAAACAACGGATTGATCAACTTTGTTGACCCTTCAAATGGTTTGGGAATGTAGATTATTAAGACATCTCGCAACACATCGGTCAAATGCGTTGTTTAACCGTCAGATTCTGCGTAATTGATCGTTGATATGCAACGGATAATAGCTATCATAATAAATAAAACACACCAAATCAATCGGAAAAATAAAATATAAAAAATAGGAATGAGGTCATACCTATGGAACTGTTTTGGTTTATTCCCACACACGGGGATGGCAGGTATCTTGGAACAAAAGAAGGAGCCCGGGCAGTCAGTTACCATTACTGCAAGCAGGTGGCGCAAGCCGCGGATGAACTTGGATATGCCGGTGTTTTGTTACCTACGGGAAAGTCGTGTGAAGATGCCTGGATTGTGGCTTCATCGCTGATTTCTTCCACGGACAGGCTCAAGTTTCTTGTCGCGGCGCGTCCAGGTCTGATGATGCCAACCACTGCTGCACGCATGGCCGCAACCCTGGATCGTTTCTCCAAAGGAAGACTGCTGATCAATGTGGTGGCTGGTGGAGATCCAATTGAGCTTGAAGGAGAAGGGCTGTTCCTGGACCACGATGAGCGCTATGCGTTAGCCGATGAATTTCTGACCATCTGGCGCAAGGAATTGGAGGGAGAGGCGGTTGACTATGAAGGCCAATATCTGAAGGTTAAGGGTGGCTCCGTCCTGTACCCGGCCATCCAAAAGCCACATCCCCCACTCTATTTTGGAGGTTCCTCGGAAGCAGCAATGGAAGTGGCAGCAGACCATGTCGATGTGTATTTAACGTGGGGTGAGCCTCCGAGTCAGGTGCAAGCCAAAATTCATCAAATGCGGGAGCTGGCTGCGAAAAAAGGAAGAAGCATTCGTTTTGGCATACGTATGCATGTGATTGTGCGTCCCACAGCAGATGAAGCATGGAAGGCCGCTAATGAACTGATCTCCCACCTGGATGAGGAGACGATAGCCGCTGCCCAGAAGATCTATGCCCGCATGGATTCCGTGGGTCAGCAGAGAATGGCCAAGCTGCATAATGGTGATCGTTCCAACCTGGAGATTAGCCCCAATCTGTGGGCGGGCATCGGCTTGGTTAGAGGTGGTGCCGGAACCGCACTTGTTGGTGATCCCGATCAGGTCGCAGCCAGAATCAGAGAGTATGAAGAACTGGGGATTGAGACCTTCATCTTATCCGGTTATCCGCATCTGGAAGAATGTTATCGTACTGCTGAACTGCTGTTTCCAAAGCTTCAGTACTCGCAACATGGAGGAAACGGCGATCATTCCTTTGTTGGTCCATTTGGAGAAATCATTGCCAATAACAACATCCCGGACCACATGGTCAAAACCGAAGTTACCTCCAAGTCCTAATTTCATAACCGATTAAGACAACTAAAGACACCTGAATGAATCCTTCGGGTGTCTTTTTACATGCTGTAGAAAGGGGCCACCTGCGGCCAGCCTCACGTAAACGAGTTGCCCGTTTGGTTCCATCGTGGCCGTTTCTTAGCCTGTTCCTGATCTGGTTAAAAATTTACAATTGTTTAGGACAAGAGATGTGGATGAGGAAAATAGTCCCGACATTATAAGGACCATTATACTACATCCTAAAATAAGGAAATGACCGATATTATTATGGAGAGCTTTCTTCTAACAAAATGAGGAGTGATACAACGTACAATGTATACAAACATGATCCAAAAGCATCTATCCCAAGGAGATATGGAAGGCGTTGTTAAACAAATTGCATATATTGGCGAAAAAAAGGATACCACCCAATTCCCTTTCTTGATTGAACTCCTGAAATCTACGGACAACAAAATACTACGAAACGAAATTGCTATTGCTTTATCTGACATTGGAGATGATCGAGCAGTTGAACCGTTAATTGAAGTCATCACAGACCCCAAGACATCAGGAAGCAGAGGCACATTGCTATACGCTCTTGAAAACCTGAATTACATAGTACATATAGAGAACATTATTCCATTTATCGGTGATTCCAGTCTGGAAGTGAGCGCGCAGTCATTCATGTTGCTGGAGCAAATGATGGATAAGTTATCGGATTTACAAAACCTTAGGTGTCAACAACTTATTGAAATGCAAATCTCACATAACCAAAGCAAGCTTCTGGAAGTAGCATTAGACATGTTGAAGAAATGGAGGTATCAAGTGTAGAAAATAGATGAACACGTTTCTTTCAATCTGACCTCGCTATCGTTTACAATAAGGAATTGAATGCAGCAAACGAAGGAGCGGGTCATATTGGCAAAGCAGAAATACTATGTCGTCTGGGCAGGAAAGCAGCCTGGCATATATAGCACATGGGCGGAATGCAAAGCACAGACGGATCATTTTACCGGAGCAAAATATAAATCGTATGAATCGAAAGCTGCAGCCGAAGAGGCATATCGTGCGGGATGGAAAGGAAACTGGGGTACTGGGGCCAGTGGTTCAGGCGCTTCTTCGAAGACGAAGTCAGGCACTAGCGGAAGAAGCGCGGGCATGGAGACCTCTGCAGAAATTGACTATGACAGCATCTCAGTTGATGTTGGTACGCGTGGGAATCCAGGGCCAGTGGAATATAAAGGTGTGGATACCCGCACGGGTGAGATTATTTTCTCCGTTGGGCCAATTTCCAAAGGTACGAATAATCTGGGTGAATTTCTGGCAATCGTACATGCCTTGGCGTATCTCAAAAAAGAGGGCAGTAACAAGACGGTTTATACGGACTCCGTCAATGCAATGAAATGGTTAAAGCAAAAAGCGGTATCCACCACACTCGCAAGGGATGCTTCCACCGAAGAGATCTGGCTGATGATTGACCGTGCAGAGCAGTGGCTCCGGACGAATACGTACAGCAATAAAGTGCTAAAATGGCAGACCAAGCAGTGGGGCGAAATCAAGGCGGATTATGGCCGAAAATAGCCCTATTTCTCTACAATTTCTGTATTATTAATTTTCTATGAGAAACGATGTTTACAATTTCCAGTTTCCATTCTATAATCAGTTCATTATGATAAGTTACACATATGAAGGAGCCTGTCATCAGCGGGCTCTTTTATATTTATGGACCTTAAAATCCATAACATGTTGAAAGAGTATACTTTGCAGGAGGCAGACATGAGTTCCATTTATAGAAGTGAAGAAGGCAAGAACAGCATACTTGAGGAATACGAAGCGTATGTTGAGCAATTGGGCGAAGGTTTTACACGAGAGTACGTCGAGACACGTTTTGGACAAACGCATGTTTTATTAACAGGTCCAGAAGACGGTAAGCCGCTATTTATTCTCCAGGGCGGAAATTGTGTGAATCCGATGACGTTGTCATGGTTTTCTTCCCTATTCAAAGATTACCGGATTATCGCGCCGGATACGATCGGTCATCCAGGCTACAGTGAAGAAACACGAATTTCGGCAAGGTTTGATAGTTTGGCTTTGTGGATTTCTGATTTGCTGGACCACTACAAGATCGAAAAAAGTGCGTTTATCGGTCCTTCCTTTGGAGGCGGAATTATCCTAAGACTGGCAACTTACATTCCGGACCGAATTGCATGTTCTGTTCTGGTAGCACCCGCTGGACTGGCCGTAGGATCCAAAATTAAAATGGCTCAGGATATCGTGTTGCCACTCGTAACGTACAAAATGACTTCTTCTCCAACTTCTTTGCAAAAGATCGCGGATATCATGTCATGCAGTTGTATGAAAGAAATAGATAAAAATATAATCGGGAAAATCTTCAAATACGTCAGTCTGGAGCAGGATATGCCCAAGCTTACGGAGCAGGAGGAATTGGTAAATTATACATCGCCAACACTGCTCTTGGTGGGAGAGAAGGATGTCTTTTTCCCGGCAGATAAGGTCATTGAAAGAGCTCAGAAGATTATTCCGAATGTCAAAGCAATCAAATACGACACAGGTCATTTCCCATCTCAAGACGTGTTGATGCAGATGAACCAAGAAATTCAGCAATTTTTACAGAAGAATTATTAAATTTAGAAAATTTTAATTTTTCCGCATGGTTGTGATTCAAATTGCATCATTTGGTTTATATAGATGGTTGGCGATGAAACGCCTGTCTGGTTGGACTGAATGATGCAACATGCGGCAAGTCTTCCGATCGACAAGGTTGAAAAGAGGGTCTGTTATGAAAAAGGACAATTGCAAAATGGCATTGCAGCGCAATGTAATTTTAAACGATACATATCAGGTAAGACATCTCATGGCCAGCAGTGAGCTGGCTATTGTATATGCAGGAAGAGATCGGAATACAGGTGCTAAGGTAGCGATCAAGGAATTTTTCCCGCAAAGGTTGGCAGCACGTCAGGCTGACAAACGGGGAGTGTTCTGTTCTTCACGAGGGTTTAGTGGTCAGTATCAGGAACTTCTTGCTGCATTTTTGGTAGAAGGAGAGCTGTTATCCACGTTGAATCATCCTCATATTGTTACGTACGTGGATCATTTCGAAGAAAATGATACAGGGTATCTTGTTATGGAATACTGCACAGGCGTAACCTTGACCGAATATCTGATTGAGCGAAATCATGCGCTGGACGCGGCGTTTATTACGGAGACATTACTTCCGCTGGTAGATACACTGGACTATATTCATAAGCAGGGAATTCTTCATCGTGATGTGAAGCCATCCAATATTATGGTGATGGAAGACGGTACGCCCAAACTACTGGACTTCGGTTCAGCAGCTCGCTGGCCTGTACAATCCGGGGAAAAACAGGCGATCTTTACATCGGCAGGGTATTCGCCGCTTGAGTTCTACTCCGAGAAATCCAGTCAGGGACCGATGTCAGACATATATAGCCTGGCAGCGTTGCTTCATTATTGGACATGCGGGCAGCCACCTATGGATGTAAAACAGCGACTGTTTCGCGATGAATTGCCATCTGTGCGTTCTCATAATGAGTATGTGAATCGTTGGCTCGCACGCGTTATTCACTGGGGATTATCGGTTCGTTCCGAGCAACGCTGTGCTTCTCTCGCTTGGGTTAAGAGATCACTTCAAGTACAAGCCTGGATGTGGAAAATACGCAAACCTGGCACGGTTGAATGGGCTTTGGCTGAGAATGAACATACCCAAATCTATGAAGCAGAGCCGAAGAAACAGCATGAGACGGCTTGATTGCAGCCTGGTCTTATACATATAGTCGTAACAAACAAGTCAGTTTGGTCCTTACACGGATCGAACTGGCTTTTTTTTGTGTTTTATTAGCCTAAAAGAAAAATTATTTCTTTTTTTAATTTATTTCTGGAAGAATACTTCATTCTAACTCCAGGGTCTGCATATACTCCATTGGAAAGATGGAGTAATTAGCCAGGAAATCTGACGTAAGCGCCGGCTCCCGTCTTACACCAAACTGAGGGGGAATGTTGTGTGACCACCAACAGAAAGGGCTTCACAGTATCTTTGCTGCTAGTCGTTATGATGTCTATGTTACTTGCCGCCTGCGGAGGAAATGACAATACGGCTGGTAGACCGAGTCCGGGAAGCACTGGGGAGACGGGTACGGAAGCTGGAAAGCCGGTGACGCTGGAGTTTTGGACGATTGCTTTACAGCCAACGTTCAACGATTACTTCAATGAATTGATTGCCAAGTATGAGAGCAGTCATCCTGGCGTGAAAGTTGAGTGGAAGGACTATCCATATGATGCCATTTCACAGCGTTTATTGACCAGCACGGCCAGTGGCAAAAGCCCTGATGTTGTGAACCTTAATACCGAATTCGCCAGTCAATTGGGAAGTAAGGGAGCGCTGCTGAATCTGAATGAATACCTGACAGATGAGGAAGCGAAGAGTTACTTTGAAGGCATTTATAATTCTACTGTTTTCGATGGCAAAGCTTACGCGCTCCCTTGGTACACAGGTACCGAAGTGCTGTTCATGAATACCAAGCTGGTGAAAGAGGCAGGCCTTGATCCGGCAAATCCGCCGCAGACCCGAGAGGAACTTGTGGAGTGGGCCCGTCAGGTCCATGAAAAGACAGGAGTGGCCGGTTATGCGCAGCAGCTTGTCTCCAAGCTGTTTCCAATCGACGGCATCCCGATTCTAAATGAGGACAAAACGGCCGCCGCTTTCAATACGCCGGAAGCAGAGGCGATGATCGCTCAAATGCGTGATCTGATGGCCGAAGGCGTGGTGCTGAAGGAGGATGCGGAATTCAGCAAGCAGATCCAGTATTTTTCCGGGGAGCAGGTCGCTTTCCAGTTGTCGGGTCCAACCTTTATCAACTTCATCAAGAAGTCTGCACCGGATGTTTACAAGAATACGATTGCGGTAACCCTCCCAACAGGCAAAGCGAACCTGCGGCTCTCCAATTCCATGGATCTCGTTGTACCACAGAAATCCAAAAACCCTGAGCAAGCGGTGGAATTTGCCGCCTTTATTACCAATGCAGAGAACCAGACTGCCTTCTCCAAGGTAGCCAACACGCTACCATCGAGCAAAGCCTCCATTGAAGATCCGTTCTTTACGCAATCCGACGGGTCGCTGGAAGCCGAAGCCAAGGTAGCTTCCTCCCAAAGTCTCGATAAGGCCACTGATTACATGGTCGGCGTACCGAATGCAGGAGATATCAACTCCGCATTGGCACGGGGCTTGCAGGAAATTTTGATGAACGGAGCAGATATTAAAGAAACGTTGAACGCAGTGGAGAAGGAAGTTAACCAAATTCTTAACCAGGATTCCTGAACTTATGCGGTACAGTCTGATGAGGGGGAGTACTCCCCCTCGATCCTAGAAGAGAGGGAGGCGTAGCTGTGTACAAGGCGATTCGATCCGAATCTTTTGCTGCATGGGCGTTTATGGCACCGGGATTGTTGTTTCTGGCGATTTTCACCTTTTGGCCGATTATTTACGGGATACCCCTCTCATTAACCGATTATTCTGTCATTACAGAGACACATTTCGTTGGTCTGGATAACTTTACCCGGGCCTTTCAAGATCACAATTTCCTGATTTCGCTGTGGAATTCGCTGGTGTATGTGCTGGTTGTGCCGGTGATTCAAATCATCTCGATCCTCATGGCCATTCTGGTTAACAGCCGGATTCCGGGTGTCAAAATGTTCAGAGCTGCCTACTACATACCGGTTGTAACTTCCATGGTCGCAGTGGCGCTGATCTGGAGCTGGCTGTTGGGCAATAACGGTGTAGTCAATTACCTGCTGCTGAAGGTTGGCATTCTCAGTGAGCAGGTCTCCTGGCTTTCCACAAGCAGTACGGCGCTGTATGTGCTGATGTTCATCACCATGTGGAAGGGTCTCGGCTATTATATGATGCTCTATCTGGCTGGGCTTCAGGGAATTCCGGCAGATCTATACGAAGCCGCCAGAGTGGATGGAGCAGGACCGCTGAGACTGATTATTCATGTAACGCTTCCGCTGCTGCGGCCGCATATTCTCTTTTGCACCGTAATTTCGGTGATGGGTGCCGTTCGTGTATTCGATGAGGTCTATATTCTTACCAAGGGCGGGCCGGGAACGTCCACGTTGACCTCGAGCGTATATATTTTTCAAAAAGGGCTGGAGCAATTCAATTTCGGGTATGCCTCGGCACTTGGCTTGATCGTCAGTGTGATGGTAGCAGCGCTCAGTGTGTTGGTGTTCCGGCTGAACCGGAGAGGCGGGGTGAATACCTATTGATTCGGCGTACGCTTTTGTCTAAAAAAATGAAAAAAGGCCTTCGTCATTTGATCATTTATGTACTGTTGATTTTGCTTGCCCTGTTTATGATGGGTCCTTTTCTGTGGTTGCTCAGCGTATCGCTGATGCCTGGTCGTAATGTGTTCGCGAATCCACCAGCAATTCTACCTACCTTCATCGCTTTCGATAACTACGTGCAGGTGTGGGAGTTCATGGATTTTCCACGCTACATCATAAATACGGTGGTGATTACGCTTCTTGGGGTGGTATTTAACATCTTCTTGTCCTGCCTCACGGCGTATCCACTCGCGACCTTTCGGTTCAGGGGACGTAATCTGGTGTTCACGCTGCTAATCTCGACCATGATTATTCCGTCGGCAACGGCGATGATTGTGCATTATTTAACCATTCAGGCGTTTCACTTGGGCAATACGTTTCTTGGTGTTGTGCTTCCGGCCGCGGTGTCGGTATTTAACATCTTTCTGATGCGACAAACGTTTCTGGGCATACCGACGGATATTCGGGATTCTGGCAAAATGGATGGAGCCTCCGAATTCCGTATCTTCGTGCAGCTTGTCATGCCATTGGTCAAACCAGGGGTTGCTGTCATTGGTTTGCTTGAGGTTATGGCATTCTGGAACAATTTCCTGTGGCCGATTGTGGTGCTGGATGATCCGCAGAAATATCCGCTGGCTGCGGCCCTGACGTATCTGAACGGCCAGTTCTCGTATAATTTTGGCTGGATTGCCGCCGGCACCATGATCTCGGTGCTGCCGATTATCATCGTGTTCCTTTTCACCCAAAAATACTATATGGAAGGCATCGCCGGAGCGATTAAAGGATAAAAAACACAGAAAGGGTGATGGTATTCATGCAGAAGCAGTATAAGCTAAGCTTTGTTCCGTTAGATGAACGTCCTTGCAATTATGAGTTTCCTTATTTGTTGGCACAGGGAACGGAATTCACAGTAGAGCGTCCGCCACTTGAAATCATGGGCCTGAAAAAGCGCCCGGGCGATGTGGAACAGTTATGGACCTGGTTTGAGGAGAGCTGTGCAGGGGCAGATGGAGCAGTCGTCGCTTTGGATACGTTGCTCTACGGCGGGATTATACCTTCCCGGCTGCATCAGTTGGAGCCGGATGAACTGACGGCCCGGCTGGAGCGCCTTCGGGGGATCAAGCAGCGGTACCCGCAGCTAACTCTGTATGCGTTTCAACTAATTATGCGATGCCCGCAATATTCCTTGTCAGATGAGGAGCCGGATTATTACGCCGACTGGGGACGGGAGATTTTTCGCAAAGGTTTCATCAGCCATCGGCTGGAGCTGGGGATTGCGACGGATGAGGAGATCCGCGAGCTGGCCGATATCGATAACCGTCTACCAATAGAAGTACTGGAAGATTACCTGGGACGCAGGGCGGTAAACATTGAAGCAAACAAGCAGGTACTAGCTCTGGTTCAGGAAGGAATTATCGACTTCATGATTGTGCCGCAGGATGATTCGGCGCCTTATGGACATACAGCCAAGGATCAGGAGAAAGTGCGAGCCCGTATTACCGCCCTTGATCTGGAACTTAAAGTCTACATGTACCCTGGTGCGGACGAAGTTGGTTGCGTACTGCTCTCCAGAATGATAAACAAGGCTCGCGGCCGTATGCCGCTGGTGTACCCGCGATTATCATCTGTTCAGGGGGCGTTCGTTACCCCGCTATTCGAGGATCGATTTTTCTATGAGACGCTCAAATATCAGATTTTGGCTGCAGGTGGGTTGATTGTATCCAGTGAGACTGAAGCAGATCTGGTGCTGTTGATTAGCACACCCGGAGAGACGATGGCGGAAGCGGTGTCGCAGCAGCATTCTTTTTACAGCTATGATGTATACCGAAACCTGATGGAACTGGTGGAATATGGACACTTTCTGCTCAGGAGCAAGAAGAAGCCGGTGGCTGTAGCGGATGTGGGATATGCCAATGGTGGGGATCAGAAGCTGGTCAAGATGCTGCGGCAAAAAGACATGTTATTTGATCTGGCTGGATACGCGGCCTGGAATACCAGCTCCAACTCACTTGGTACCGTCATTTCGCAGGCTATGATCTATCTGCTCTATGGTCGTACACCGTCGCATCTTGATTTCCTCGCCCTCCGCTATGCTGAGGATGTCTGCTATTGTTCAGTCGTTCGGGGAGAACTTAGCAATGGCCCGGTGCAGGAGATGGGCTATGGAAAATACTTGCTGGATGGGTCTCGTGGTTCAGTGGCCGCCCGCGTAGAGGAAAGGCTGCGTCAAGAGCTTGCTGTGCGGATCGATAATGCAGCGGGGAGTATCCAAATTACCGACTGTTATATGCCATGGAACCGGATGTTTGAAGTGGGATTATCTGTAAGATTCATACCATCCAACCCTGGTAAGGAAAACAGAATATAAGAGAGAGGGTGAGAACCCTGACAAAGGTAGTGCTGGAGAAACTGCATTTGGGGCTGATTGTTTCCTGCCAGGCGCTGGCTGACGAACCGCTGCATGGTGCGGCGATGATGGCCCGCATGGCGGCTGCTGCAGAGGAAGGAGGGGCCGCGGGTATTCGGGCGAATGGGGCAGCAGATGTACGTGCCATCAAGCAGACCGTCTCATTGCCGGTTATTGGCATCGTGAAGCGCAATTACCCGGATTCTGCTGTATATATCACCCCAACCCTCAGAGAAATTGACGAGCTGCTGGAGGCCGGAGCCGATATCATTGCATTTGATGCGACCCGCCAGAGCAGGCCGGAAAATTATACATTGGAGCAAATCACCGCCTATCTGAACGCAAATAAGGCGGTTTCCATGGCAGACATCTCCATTCTGGAGGAAGCTTTATATGCTGAGTCACTTGGAGTTAGCTGTGTTTCGACTACTCTATCGGGTTATACAACGTATTCCAGGCAGCAGGAAGGGCCGAATTTGGAGCTGCTGGAAATGTCCGCACAGCAGTTGAAGATTCCGGTCATCGCCGAAGGACGGATTAGTAAGCCCTCACAGGTGGAAGAGGCGCTGGATCTGGGCGCATACGCTGTTGTGGTGGGCTCCGCGATAACTCGGCCACAGCTAATTACCCGACAGTTCGCAGCAGTGACCAGAAAAGCGAGGATGAAAAGAAATGGAGATGAATGACCGAATTAATACGTATTATCCTTCCATGACCAAGTCGGAGCAGAAGGTGGCCAGGTGCGTACGGGACAATCCGGATAATATAATCTATTTTTCTGTGACTGAGCTGGCTGATTTTGCTGGTACCGGAGAGACCACGGTGATGAGATTCTGCCGTAAAATCGGGTTTAAAGGCTATCAGGATTTCAAGCTGATGCTGGCCCAGGGGCTGCCGAAACGGCAGAACCAGCCAGACGGCGATCAGGGAGAGGACGATTATGCCGACCATTTATATGCCTCGATGGTGGGGGTGCTGCAATCCAGCTTGGGTATGCTGGATCGCAGCCAGTTGGAGCAGGCGGTGAAGTGTCTGGACAGCGCACGACATGTGCAATTCTTCGGCGTGGGCTCGTCAGGCATTACCGCTATGGATGCCAAGAACCGTTTTCTGCGTATCGGGCGGCGTGCGGAAGCGAATTCCGACAGCCATATCCAGTCCATGATGGCGGTAACGATGGGAGAAGGTGACGTGGCTTTTGGCATCAGCGTGTCCGGCAGTACGCTGGATACCAATGATATGCTGATGAAGGCCAAACAAAACGGAGCTAAGGTGATTGCCATGACGAACTATGCCAAATCCCCCATTGCTTCTATTGCAGATATCTTGCTCTTGACCGCGGGGAAGGAGTCTCCCCTTGAAGGCGGTTCTGTAGGAGCTAAAATCTCTCAGCTGTTTATTATCGACTTGCTCTGCCAGGGACTGGAGCGCGAGCATGGCGAAGAGACTAAAAAGATGAAGGAATTAACGGCCAGGGCGGTTATCGACCGTATTTATTGAAGGGTTTGTGTGAATAGGGGGAAAGCGAATGCCGCAGGTCATTGGCGTGGATGTAGGTGGCACAGGCATTAAAGGGCTTGTAGTCAATGAAGCCGGAGTCGTTCGGGTGGAGGCTAGGTGTGCAACAGAGGCCCGGTTGGGTCGGAAGGGCATACTTGAACAACTGCGTAGGTTAGTAAGTGAACTGTTATCTAGCTGTGGAGATGTGAAGGCACTGGGCATTGCTTCGGCAGGAAGAGTGAATGTGGAAACGGGTGAAGTGATCCATGCAACGAACAATTTACCTGGCTGGCAGGGAATGCCGCTGACAGAGTGGGCAACAGCGGAATTTGGACTGCCTTCGACTGCCGATAACGACGCCAATGCTGCACTCATTGGTGAGGCAGGGCTTGGTACCGGCCGCGGTAAGCAGAACCTGGTTATGCTGACACTCGGAACTGGGGTCGGTGGGGCCAATATGGCATTTGGCAGGATGTTACGGGGAGTAGACTGGCGCGGTGGGGACTGGGGGCACAGTGTGCTGGTGCCTGACGGTCGGCCTTGCAATTGTGGCAAACGCGGCTGCGTGGAGCAATACATTTCCGGTAGTGCACTGAAGCGGCTGGCGCGGGAACAAAAGGGCAACACGTATACTCACGGCCGAGAGATTATGACCGCTGCAAGCCAGGGAGAAGCAATAGCGTTGTACATTCTAGAGCGTTACATATCTGATTTGGCCTTGGTTATTGCGAATATATCTGCCTCGATAGATCCGGAATTGATTATTCTTGGTGGCGGTGTGACCCAGGATCAGGCTATATGGTGGCCGATGCTTACCGCTAAGTTATCCAGTGTCGGGTTAGAAGACCGGGTTGCAGTAGCTGAACTCGGTAACAGGGCAGGCTGTTTCGGAGCGGCGCAGCTGGCCTTGGAATGTTTGCGCCAGGACGACGGCGTTGGCTGGTCTAAAGGCAGTGACAGGGAGGAGACAAAGCATGAGGATTGAACAGGAGAAACACAGTGATATCGTCATTATAGGCGGTGGTCTTGGCGGGACTGCAGCTGCGCTGGCTGCAGCCAAGGCAGGTCTACGGGTACTTGTGACGGAAGAGACGGACTGGCTTGGCGGTCAATTGACCTCACAGGCAGTACCGCCAGATGAGCACCGCTGGATTGAACAATCTGGCAGTACAGCATCGTACCGTGAGTTCCGCAGCCGGGTCAGAGATTACTACAGACGGAACTACCCGCTTACGGATGTCGCCAAGAGGGATCCTGTTCTTAACCCCGGGAATGGCTGGGTGAGCCGCTTGGCGCATGAGCCGAAGGTCGCGCTTGCCGTTTTGCATGAGATGCTTGCGCCTTACGTGAACACCGGTCGAATCGAGGTGCTCTATCATACCGTGCCAGTTCAGGTAGATACAGCAGGTGACCGGGTTACTGGCGTGACTGTGCGTGAAGAGCCAAGTGGGGGATTAATTAAACTCCGGGGTGCCTATTATCTAGATGCCACAGAATGCAGCGATCTGCTTCCCCTCGCCGGAGTAGAGCATGTAAGTGGAGCGGAATCTCGGCGGGAAACGGGTGAACCACATGCCCTGGACGAAGCGGACCCACTAGACATGCAGTCGATTACCCATGTGGCGGCAGTAGATTATGTGCCGGGTGGAGACTTCACGATCCCCCTCCCGAGGGATTATGATTACTGGCGACAGTATGTTCCCTCGTTCTCGCTGTATCCGATCCTGAGCTGGTACGCTTCGGATGCCAATGATACCTCCAAGCTGAAAGAGTTCACGATGTTCCCGAATGATCAGGGCATAACCTCCCTGTGGGATTATCGGCGGATCGTTGACCCGGCTATATGGACAGAGTCACTGAATGATGGTGAAGTCACGCTGCTCAACTGGGCACTGAACGATTATTACGCTGGGCCGATCATTGGCGTATCGCCGGAGGAACGTGAGCGGCATCTGGAAGGGGCGAGGCAACTAACCCTTTCTTTGGTCTACTGGCTTCAGACGGCAGCTCCCCGCCTGGACGGCGGACAGGGTTATCCGGGTGTAAGGCTGCGTGGAGATGTGCTCGGCACGGAAGACGGTCTCGCGAAAGCACCGTATATTCGGGAATCACGGCGAATCCGAGGGGTATATACCATTACCGAGCAGGATGTGAGCAAGGAATTGCGCGGAGCAGAGGGAGCCAAACGTTACGAGGACAGTGTGGGTGTCGGCAGTTATCATCTGGATCTCCATCCAACAACCGTGAGCCAGCGGACTTTTTATATACCGAACCATCCCTATGAGATTCCGCTGGGTGCACTCATCCCGGTGCGAGTCAAGAACTTGCTCCCAGCTTGCAAAAATATCTCCATGACCCAGATTGCGAACGGTTGTTACCGTCTGCATCCCACCGAATGGAATATTGGCGAGGCTGCTGGCACCCTTGCCGCTTATGCCATTGCACAGCAAGTAGAGCCCTCAGAGGTGAGGGCTTCGGCGAAGCATCTTCACGCCTATCAGGCACAGCTGATTTGGCAGGGTGTTCAGCTTCATTGGACAGAAGCGGAACTGGCAGGGGAGTGTTAGATAGACTTTTAAGAGAACGTTGCTATCTTCACAACACATAAGCGCTCGAGATACCAAGGGGATAAAAAAATGATTCCTGTTCTGAACAGGAATCATTTTCTGTAAGTCGAATAACTCTCTTTGTGCATCTGTTTTTACAATAGTGCCATTGCAGATGATCGTTCTCATCAACTCTGCGATGATTATCCCATGGCCTGCTGTGGGTCTTTTTTTTGTCCTACATAGATATTAGTACTTGGTTTGATGGCTTTATATCGAATTTCAATCTCCGTGACTCCATCCTCAAACGTAATATACAACTTTTCATTATACTCCAGAGCTTCTGTATGTCTGGGCTTCACTGGTGTTCGTCCCCGAACGACTGTGCAGTTCGTATCATGCCGTACCAATAACGTTTCCTTTTTACCAGCCTCCAGCCAGATTCGTCCTGACTCCGGTACCTTAACCCCAATGTCCATACGATCAAATAGTTCACTGAGACTTACTTTCCGTCGCTCCAATGAAGTCAGTGGCCAATTCGTCACGGGAATATCTTCTCCGTTTGCAGTGGCCAAGAAGTATCCTTCCAGCCTTCCACGGAATACAGGTTTTGGTTTCAGTACAAACCAATACAGGGCGAAGATTCCCCCGGCTGCGAGGAGACCGAGACCCGTATATAGCAGTATCTTTTCGCGTAAAGAATGAATTTTCAACTGGATGTCTGTGGTTATACTCGCGCCTTCGGAATCCGTTGCGGTCACCTTGATAGATGAACTACCGGTGTGAAGCGAAGACCAACGCAGTATATTGCCTTCAATAACAGCATCTCCGAGTTTGCGCTCACTCCCACCTTCTGCGAGGGCATACGTTAATGGATCATTATTGGCATCCTTAAAATAGTTGCTTAGGTCAACCTCTGTATTGCTATCGTCTTTGGATAACACCATGGACTCCCCGGTTGCTACGGGGGCCTGATTCGTAATATCTACATCAACGGGAGTGATTTCCCGATAAAAGTCAGGACCATCAATTCGAAGACCCCATGTGTATAGATCCGATTTTGGAAAAGTGTATTTTCCCGTAAATCCGCTGCCTGTATTGGTCAAAGGGATGCGCTCTGTTTTTCCATCAGATGGGGTCACAATGAGTTCTGCTTCAAGTCCCTTGTAAACATTCAAATCCTGAATGGGTTTAGGGTCCACAGCCTGATCGTAGAGAGAGGCTTCAAATGTGATGCTTTTCCCCTTTACGGGCTGTTCCGTTGCCATATGTGCAACCGCAGACACGTTATAGTTTCCAAGTAGGTTGATCTTCACCAAATCTCCGCTGCGCCCCTTGAATTTCAGCTTGAACTGTCCTTTGACCGGACGAATGATCTTCATTAGAGCATATTTATCAGATCGGATGAAGCTGACATTGCTGGACTGATAATAGAGCTGAGCTTCAGAGACAGCATGATCAGAGAGCATGATAATGTTGGCATCCGCCATGCTTGAATTGGGAATGTCCACAGTTACCTCCTGCATTGCCCCTGTTGCTGTTACTGCCGCCACAGACACAAGAACAGATTGAATCTGATCTGCAAAAATCCGGTTGAAAATTTCAGGCAAGTCGTCTGCACTTCCCGTGATAAAGGAAGATCCACCCGTCTCCTGAGCTATCCTCTCCAGTTCAGCGGGGTTAACCGTACCATCGCGGTTTAGTCCGACGGTATAGATTGGATAATTAGCTTTTTGAGCCATCTCAATCACCTTGTCTACATCTTTGGATGAATCAGCTGGTGTTCTGCTCGACGATCCACGCAAATCCGTTTCCCCATCAGAGAGCAAAATCATAAAAGGCTTTCGTTTGTCCGTCTGGGACTGTTCAAGCAAACTCGCACCTCGGCGCAAGCCAAGTCCAAGATCTGTATACCCTGAGCGTTTTAAGCCATCAACACGACTACGAAGGTTATTTCGTGCCCCAGAGGATGAGATGTCCATTAGAGGTACGGATGAAGTGATTTGATCATTATAAGCTACGAATCCCAATCGGGTCTTAGGTCCACTACTCATATCCATAAACATATGTATAACTTCTTCGGCGATGCGATCTTTGTCGGTCTCATTCATAGAGTAGCTAACATCCAGGACAAACATGGCATCGAGCCCTTCATACGCGTGGGTCTTGACAGATGATTCCGCGTACATGCTGCGAATGTTCCCTGCTGGAATTAAAATGCTAATCATCAATAGGGAAAGCAGTATTTTTTTGCATTTAATTAATATCATGTGAGGCTTCGAATCTCCTTTCTGGTTTGAAAAACTTCGGTTCACTTGTTAGGGAATATTAAATTTCTTTGAAAAACTTTTGATTATTCACGGTATAACGCCGTTATGCGTAGTTTTCATTAATTAAGAATAATGCAACACCGCATGCTTTCAGTATTTTTACTCTTGATTAGGGGGAAAACCCCACTAGTCTTAAATCATTGAACATCATCCAAATTATAGGATATTCTATATCATCGGCATGATTCGTAAGGAAGTGAAGCGAATTCCAAAAATTAGTTCTATAGGTATATCGAAGGTTGCAAAATGAGCTTTTAGACCTATAGTGGGTAATATTGACAAAACATATCGCTGATGATTAAGATGAATTCCATAAATCTCCAAAGCAAACGGCATAATCTGGTGCATAAGTTCCAGTCGTATGTTGACAGCTCGTTCTATTGGTCTTGTGTTTGCTGGGAGTAGTGATTCTCCTGGATCATGACCGAAGGCTGATAGAGACGTGCGGAGTGTCAAAAATTGATGGAGGGGGGGAAGCATTCGCCCGAATGAATCATCATCTTGGCGGATGTTGCCTGAATGGACATTATTAATCAAACGAACCGAACGATGCTTTTTGAAGAAATCAATCCCGAGAAGTTGGACTTGATCACCATTGTTGGTGATGTGAAGGGCATCGACAGTCTGAGTGACGATAAGATCAAGGAGATTAACGAACATTTGCTTGTTCGCAGCTTCGATGAGTTCCTGGACAAGTTCTCACCTAGCGTGTACTCCTTTTTCAATGCGGTAAACCAGAAAGTCATGTATACGCTTAAAAAGCCGGAAGGTATCCCGGACGAAGCGATTTCGGAGATCAAGATCGACCATAGTAACGACTTTCTGAGAATGCTGTTCACCCTGATTGATACCAAGCGCAGTCAAGGTATTACGAACGTTGATTTCAAGTTTGAAAATCTGCTCGATATGATCTCACCGAAAAAAGTTATGGATGACATTCGTCAGGTACGGAAGGAAATCCATTACATGTATGGTCAGCATGAGAAGCTGGATGACGGCGATCCGAAGAAGCTGGATATCGGAGATAAGCTGAACGTCATGTTTGAAGATGCAAGCCGGAACTATAACAATGTCATGGCCATGCTTCCACTCGCCATTGAAGATATTAAGACCCGTTTGTTGCTGGGCCGTGCACAAGAAGAAACTTCTTCAGAAGCGATTCAGGTAGGGCAACTTACGATTGGTGAGAGCGGAGAATTGAAAATTATCGAAGCTCCGAAGAGTGATAACAACGAGCTGATGCTTCTTGATGAAGCAACAAGCACTGATTTGACGCAAGTATTTGCCGAAGATTACGATTCACTTTCCGAGACACCTTCGCCGTATGTACAGGATCTGGTGGTCCGCACATTCTGCCCGCTTCCTGCGGTACAGTCTGAAGTGGATACTGCTGTTGAAGTGCAGAATTACAATACATACCTGGAGTTTTACAAAAACGCCAAGGATGATTTTGTGAAAACGGTAAAACCGTTGGTTGAGAAAATATTGGGTGTCAAAATGTTCTTTGACCAATATGCGATTAAGAATAAAGGCATGCTTCCTTCCATGCTGATCTCAAATGCCAAACTGGATATGCTCGTCAAGAGCAGTAATATTCCGCGGCTTGAGACATATCTCAACACTGTCAACGCGAAGAATGATTTTACCGACACCATCTGGTTTGGTATCGTTCCTTCCGTAGAATTGGAAAATACAGGCCAAGTTAAAGTCAGCCGTACCCGTTTCCGTGGTAACGAGAAAGTGGTTAAACAAGACGGAAACAGCATGGAATCTCTGGCAATGCTCTTGCAAGTCGTTAAGGATTACAAGGTGCAGGTGTTCTTCAGCTTTGAATCCGGGGAAGAAACCACCTTCAGCAGCATGGCTACCGCAGGTATTGATAAGTATATCGATAAATGTTCAGTGTTGACCCGTAAGGAATACAGCGAATTTGCCATTCCGAGTGCTCCAAACTTCACGATTATTCCCAAGGAGAAGTCGGGAGTTGTTATCGACAGTCGCATGCTTCAGACAGAGAATGGTGTGGAACTTTCCAAGGAAAAGGAAGACATTCTGAAACTGTGGATTGAAGGCGTGTATGTTGGAGCGTCCTATGTATCTGCAGGGATTGTTGCTGCATATCAGTGTCCGGAATACCTGAAAGGGGCTTTCAAGAACGTCAACCGTGATTATCCAGGTGTGCGTTTTGACATTGAGGCAGGGGACAACAGCTTGCGTGTTGTAACAACGATGACCAAAGAAATTTCCGGATTTACAAATACCATCAAGGATTTGATTAACCGAAAAAACTTTGGATTTATTTTCTCATCGGAAAATGCCCAAATCCAGGATAGCGACATCAAACGGATCACGGTCTATAAAGCGAGAAGCATGGCGATGTCCGAAGATGGTTTCGATTCCTTGTACAAAACACTTGTAAGTACTTACATTGAGCGTTTGCTCCGTTTCCAAACCGGTGATTTCAAGCATGAAAATATCGTCAAATTCTTCAGCAACAATCCGAGCAGTCAGAAGAGCCGGTGGCTGGGAACTCGAGGGTCGATCAATTCGATCATTCAGGAAGGCGACGACATGAGCTTTATCATCGATGAAAAGAGCAATATGTGCCATATTGACCTGGTATTTAACGGCAACGTGAAGAACCTGGAGGTCATGATTACCAAAGGCACCAGTGCGATGAAAGTGTAAGAATACCATTTGAACAAGTCTGATTATTAAATATGATTCATCAAACAACGTATTATAGACATTTATTTTGGTGTTAGAGGCAGACTTCATCGTCTTGCCTTTATACATATATTCCGGTACCTCTCCCGAGATGGGGAGCATACCGGGCACATTTTTTCCTAATCTTAAGGAGGTTTTTATTAATGGGTTTTGTATTGAAAGTAGAAGGCGCAGAAACAATCGAATTGGGAATGGATAATATCCGTACAGTTGTGTATGACACGGATACACCAGATGATTCTAACGCTAGATCCACAGATGTAGGCGCAACACTTCGCATCAGCGGCAAAATTATCACTGCAACCGACGGTGACAATGCAGATGACACGATGAAACTTGCTTTGTGGTCCCTCGTGCCTGCTGAAAAAGCGGATTGCTACCGCAAAGTAACCCTGGAAGTGGTTGCAGCGGATCAAGTGGTACGCAAAATTTACTTGCCTAACGCATTCGTTGTGGATTACACAGAGCGTTTCGGTGATACCGAAGGCGTAGGTGAATTCAGCCTGTTCATCAAACAGAAAAAAGACAAAACTGAATTCACTAAAATTGAGGGCGGCTTCCCTGTATAAAAGGGAACAACTGTTGTCTTGGGCCAGTTCGTTCTGGTCCGGAACAACGCTGTCATGTTAAGGGGCCCTGGTGCCCCTTAATCTTTATTTACGCCCGAATACGGCAGGGAGGCAGGAAAGAATACCATGAAAGATTATTATGCCGTGCTTGGTGTGGAACATGAAGCTTCTTCGGAGCAGATCAAGAAGGCTTATCGTCAATTGGCGAAGAAATTTCACCCGGATGTTAATGGGGGAGATGTACAGGCAGAAGCACGTTTCAAGCAAGTACATGAGGCATACAGTACACTCGGAAATTCCGAGCTTAGAGCAGCTTATGATCAGCAGCTTCGCACTGGACGTAATACAGGTCAAGCGAAGGGATCAGCATTCAATACTGCCAGATCCAGTAAAGGCAATGCGAAGTCTGGGAGTGCAAATGCCGAGAAGGTATGGTCGGATCCGTCGCGGATGCAGGAACAGTTCGAACAATTTTTTGGCTATCACCCCAAAGGCAAGGAAAGTCCAAACGGTGGCAAAGCCGGTCCCAATAAAGGAATGGATATGTCCGCCATGTTTGACCGATATTTCGGAGTTCGAAAAAAGTAGACCGGTAGCTCGTTATGGATCATGCCGGTTCAGGCGGAGGTTATGGAAGTGAAACGAGGAAGGTCGGTATTGACGATGGGGCTTGACGCTTGCGTCGCCGTGATTTCGTTAGCCGTGCTGTATTACATATTTATCATCAACCGGGATATGAGTGCCCAGTGGGTAACTGGAATTATCGTGGTCCTCTCTGGAGGAGCATACCTGTATTTTAAATACATGCCAGCCACCAAGAAGGAAAAGAAGAAATTGTCTTCGCGTGTCGTGAAGCTTGTCCTTCTGGACGACGACGGTACAAGTGTGAAGGAATGGTATATTCAGGGCGAAACGAGTGTTTTGATCGGGAAAAGTTCGAAGAACAGCGAGGCTGACATTGATCTGTCCGATACGCCCTATGCGTCTCTCATTAGCTCGCAACATGCCGTATTAAACAAAGCCTCGGGTCAATGGTTTATCGAGGATATCGACTCCGCCAGTGGGGTAGGTGTACGTAAAGGAAATCAAAGCAGAGCATCCAAATTGGAAATCGAAGAACCCAGCCTGATTGAGGCAGGGGACTTAATTTATATTGCCAATACCCGCATTTTGGTGAAATAACGTTGGCGTACATCATACAAGCTTACGGGGGAATGAAACGAAATGAGTCTGACTAGATGTGGAAACGGACATATGTTCAGCACGAGACGGCACGGCAATACGTGTCCATATTGCAATCTGGCCGTTGAATCGCCAGCTACCAGTAATGGTGAGGCAGCGGGTGCAGTCCCGCGCGCACCTCGTACGGCAGAGGATGACAGAACGATGCCATACCTGGGCGAAACGACAGGAATCGAACCGGTAACGGGATGGATGGTGTGCATCGAGGGTCCGCAGATGGGCCAGGATTATCGAATAATGGCTGAAAAGAACTTTATTGGACGTTCAGAAGAGATGCATGTTCGCATCCTCGGGGATAACACCATTTCTCGACGTAATCACGCGGTGATTGTGTACGATCCCAAAAAGCGGAATTTCTATTTGCTGCCCGGCGATGCTTCTGGCCTCGCATATCACAATAATGAAGCAGTCTATTCTCCGGTGGAACTGGCTGCCTACGATGTTATTCAATTGGGACGCAGCAAATTCATTTTCATTCCATTGTGCGGTGTGCACTTTGAATGGGAGCAACAGTGAACACCTTCATGATTTTGTGGAACGACAAGGAGCTAACGCCCTACTGGGTTCTTGCGGGTGGCTGTTTGTTGATTTGGTTGCTGTTATTCGCACGAAGCCGGATTCCGGTAAGGCAGCGTGACGATAGACCGGTTGGAGTTCAGATTGGCAATGGACAGACCATTGGTGCTCGCAATGAACAGGACGATTATTTTGCCTGTGCCGTGCAGTCGCATGGTGTACTTGCTGTACTTGCCGATGGGATCAGTGGATTGTCCGGTGGAAAAGTGGCGAGTACGACTGCCGTGGAAACATTTATCCGGGAGTTTGAAGAGTTGGAGCGGTTTCCTGATCCGGAAGAGTTCTGGGATGCTTCTTCCCATGCGGCAAATCAGGCCATCCTTCGGAATTTGCTGGGCGTTCCCGGAGGGACAACATTGGTGTCTGCCATGATCAAGGGCAGGGATCTGTATTGGGGTGCGGTAGGAGACAGCATATTGGCCGTGTTTCGCAATGGAGAGCTGCTTGCCATCAATCACAAGCACACACTGGAAAGCCAACTTGAAGAACAGTATATGTCTGGAGAGATCTCGGAGCAGGAGGCACTTGACAATCCGCAGCGCAAAAGGCTGGTCAACTATTTGGGGTACGACCATTTTAAACAAATGGAAATCGCGGACGAGCCGTTTGCACTGCAGCCGGCGGACAAGATTGTGTTATGCAGTGACGGGGTATACAACTCCCTCACGGAGATGGAACTGGAGACCATTCTGGCGCAAGATATTCCGCCATTTGATGCAGCCCAGGCCATCATTGATTTGATTGAAGAAAAACAGCTCGTGCATCAGGATAATGCCACGATTATCATTTTGGAGCAAGGATGGTAACGGATCGGGCAGCGCACAGGGACGGGAAATGGGGAGACGGATGAGGAAGGAGAACAGTGAATTCAAGACGGCTTTTGTCTCAGAGGCGGGGTCTTTCCTGAAAAATCGGGATTTCTACGGCTGCGTTGAACTGGAAGACTGGGCTTGTTATGTCATTGCAGATGGTCTGGACACCGATACGGAAGTGAATAGTGCACAGATCACAGTACAGACCATTCTGGAATCCTTTTTGGAAAAGCCAACCATGTCCAAACGCAGATTGACGGAATATATCAAGATTGCACATGAATGGTTGCAGTATGAAAGCCGCCGAGTCAGGCTCAAAGCGGGATTCGTCATTGTTGTGACGGATTATACACGCATGGTGTGGGCATCTGCCGGACATAGCCGCTTGTATCATTTCCGGGGAAATAGGCTTGCATTAAAAAGCAAGGATCACAGTGTAGCCGCCCAACTGGCAGCGGAAGGCCAGATTGCAGAGGATCGTGTGGATCAGCATGATGAACGCGGCAATCTGAATGAATACGCGGGCAAACCTGGCATGATCAAACCGTATGTATCCGATAAGATCAAGCTTGCCGATGGCGATGTGCTTGTTCTATGCACTCCTGGATTATGGGAAGGCGTACAGGATGCCGAGATGATTGATGCGGTGGAAGGTGCCAATGACCCGCAAGCGCTGGCGGATACGCTTGAAGAAGTGATGCTTAGCAAGCAACGTTCGCGAATTGAAAATTATAGTGCGGCAGCCATTTATGTGAACAAGATTTTTCATGAAGAGCCCAAGAACCGTAAGAAATGGATTAAGCGGATTGCTATCATGCTGGTTATGCTCCTGATTTTTGGTGGAGCCGGCATCTTCTACGCGGTGAAAAGTGCAGCCAAAAAAGCCGAACTGGTAGTAGATATGCTGCAATACGAACAGAACGCTGACCAGTACGTGAAGGAACAGGAGTATGCCAAGGCCGTCTCGGATTACAGCCTTGCTCGCAACAATTCGATCAAAATAAAGGACCCTGTGCACAAAAAGTTGCTGACTTCGAAGATGACTGCGGCTCAGACATTGGTTGACGGCGAAGCTCATTTGAAAGAAGGCGATATTCCCAAGGCAACCGCGAGTTACACCAAAGCACTGGAATTGTCTGAGTCTTACAGTATGTTCAACCGGGAAGCCATTCAGGAACGTTTGGAACAGATGACCACCTTCCAGCAAGTACAAGACTGGATCACCGAGGGGGATCTGAAACTCCAGAACGGAGACTACAGTGGAGCGATCATTTTGTATAAAAGGGCCAGAACGGCTGCCACGGAAACCGCATACAAGGAAGCACTGAAGGAAGTTGTCACCAAATTGGAGACGGCCGAAACCAAACGGGCGGATATCAAGCGGCAAGCCCGTCAGCTTCAGGCTGATACGCTGGAACAGAAGGGTGACCGCTTCAATGAAGCCGGAGACTACAGTGGAGCGATGGATGCCTACGCTTCAGCGCAGGAAATTTACCAGGAGATCGATATGTTGGAACGCGTGCTGGCCATGGAGCGAAAGATTAACAAACTGGATGAGAAATTGAATCCCCCTGTACCGGCAGTTGATCTTACTCAGGATGCGGCAGGGTTAGGAACAACAGATACGTCTGGTTTGAACTCGGATTGGACCGGGGATGCGGGAGGAATGAGCGTAGGCAATTCAGTGGGAAGCACTTCTTCCACGGGTATTTCCTCTTCGGCCGGAAGTGGGACTGCGGATGCTTCTGGCTCCGGTTCTTCTTCAGGGAAAACGACAAGCAATACGAGCAAAAAATCCACCTCGAAGGCTGACGGAAGCACCGACACCACCGAGACTGAAGCGAATGAACAGGAAGCAACGGAAGGAGGAGATTCGTGATGAAAGATATTATTCGTGACCGTCTAAACAAGATGGAGGATCTGGAACAACGTCGCATACTCAAAGATCTCATGACAGGCGTTTTTCTTAATCTGGTCGAGTATCAGGAGACGCTAAACAAGCAGATCGAGCAACGGGTGTTTGACGAGGTGGTACCGCTGGAGGAACGCCACGATGTATATGTCACATTATGTCCGCGGGAAGATTTGGACCCCATTCATGAATTTCTGTATCCGATGCTGCCGGAGGATGCTGCACCACAGACTGTTTATTTGAGCGAGGCTTCAGAAGCGCTGGCACGTAAGGAAGAGATGAAATTGTTCACGTTCTACATGGAATGTGGGCAACAGGAGCTCCAATCCCTGCTGAAAAGTAATCGGACATTCCACGGGGAGATTGTAACGAGTGAAGGCAGACATGCCATAACGGTTCGGTTGAAATCAAGTACAGCGTATATCTCCAAAATTGAAGAACTGTACCGGGTCTTTCGTAAAAACAGCCTACCATGGAAATCGATTAATGCTCCCTATGTGTTCAAATTCGTTGATTGTGTTCTAGTGGGTTCGGACGATGGAGATGCATGGGACAAACAGCATGTGGTCAAAGAACTTTCAATCCATCTGGAGGAGTTTGAGTCATATAAAAGAACGAACATGATCCCCCTTTGGAATATTCAGAAGCTTGATATGAAAACAGGTGGATTCCCTGTCCCGGCTTCGGACCGCATCAATTATGAACATGTGTTACCGCTCCGCAAAACAGGGACTGAGCACGGATATTTAGTGGATGGAGACGAATCGCATATTCGATATATCAAAAGATCGGAAGAAGATATCACCATCGTATCTCCGCTGGAGAAATCCGATTCATGGACGGTACTGAAAATAGCCGGGCCCGTTGCAACCCGAATCGGTAGAATGGACTTTCCGCTGTTTTCCAACAACAAACGGGAAGGGTTTGCCGGTAAATATGCGCGTCAGGAAGGACGCTCTGTGCGATCCAAAGGGGAGATTGCCCGCATGATTCATGCTTTCCAGGCAGCAGAGGGATTGGAACTGGAAGATGTGAAAGTGGTTGCACCTGGGCCCACCTTGGGGATCACGTACCCGCTTAATGGATTTGTTAGCGATCATGTCCGTGTTGAGGCAGATAAACATCGAATGATTTTAAGGTTCAGCAAACACGGAATTCAGCCAGGACAGGCTATTTTTCTGGATGATTTGCTGAGCTTTCTGGTATCCGAGATCCAGTTGGCTTTCCCTGAATATCGCTGCGAAGGGGAATGGATGTGAACTCAATATGAATTATATATGGGATCTGATTATTCGCGCCAAGCGTAATGGAACTGATCTGAGAGACGTAACTTTTGTTCCTGCACGTGTATATTCGCCATACATGGAATTAAGTCATACGAACCTGAATGCTTCAGACGTGGAGCGTACGATTGAAGTCAATCCGTATTATCGTTTTTTTGATATTTTCAGGGATTTGTTTGATATCAATAACGAAGAGCAGGTGGAATTGCGGGAGACGCTCTTTGATTTGGTCATTCATTTTCTGGCGGATATGGATTTGATGCAGGGGATGAATAAAAGGGAGTATTACATTCGCTTCATTTTGAATGATATGCATTCGGGTGTATACGGAAAGCGGATACGGCGGCGACTGGAGTTGTTCGGACGGGAGGAACAGGAAGTGATCGCCTGCAATATGCTCCGTCTGTACGATACGGGAGAGGCCGTTCATCTGCTGAGGGATACCCTTGTCCGGATGTTCCCACGTTCAACCATTTATGCCAATTGTGAGGAGAAGGATGAATTGCTCTTATATATTGGTCAGGCAGAACGGACGGAAGCAAAGGAAAAGTTGGAATTGATTCTTGAACTCTTCCTGCCGGTTCGTTTTGACACAGAAATATACTGGGGGCATCATTTTGGCATTCTGGATGTGGACTATACGATGATACAGGACGGGATTGCCCTATATTAAGCAGCACCAGCAGTTGTAAGGAGGAAGTATAGATGAACGGCTATTCATACCGATTGTATCCTGACGCCACCAGCAGGGAACGTTCCAGAGGGACCATGCGTTATACGCGCGAAGAATTGATGGACATGACCACATTTCAATTACGGAACATCTGTTACAAGGAACGGTTGATTGAGGGATTGGGGCCTCGGACGGAGCGGGAAGAACTAATTCGGATTATTTTAAAATTTTTGGGAGCGGACGATGTATTGTGGATTGATCAGTCTGTTGAAGGCGGATTCGAGCGTATACAGAAGGCCATTTCTCGTCATATGACGGCTCCCATGAGCAGTGATGGAGGCATTAGTGTGCCTGCGCGACTGATTCTATACGAAGGATTGAACGTGGACAAGCTGGATCGTTATGTGGTCACCGCACCGGGTGGATTAACCGAATCCAACGTACTTTTAGTCAATGAGAGCATGGAGCTGTGTGGTATCTTCAACCTGGTTAAGGACGAATCCGTAACGGGAACCTTTTATTTGACAGCAGGAAGTGGGTCGACCTGGAAGAGATCGGGAAACAGACAGTACAGTCTTCTCTTTTTCCGTAAACGCGACTCGGAATATTTATATCAGACCTATTATGCCAGCGGACCGCTTCCACCGGTTCATATTCAATATACTCAAATCCCACTGGCCGATCTGGACATCCGGGAACTTGAACCGACAGAAGCAGTGCTTGCGATTGATTTTGGCACCTCCAATACGACGGCAGGCGCCTATTTGCATAACGGTTATATTCAGGCTCCGAGCAGCCAGGATTTGCTGAATGGACGAGTGCGTATGGATGCCATCAACTACGTTTCTTTTCCCGATCCTTCATACAAAGATACGGACTGGATTGAAGTCCTGCCTACGGCCATCGGTGTGGCTGAGTGCTCGGATCCAGCGAACATTCGTTACGAGTTCGGCTATGAAGCGCTGCGAAGCATGCGTCGGGGAGGATACAGCAGCCGGGCGAGTGTCTTCCGCAGCATGAAGCGTTGGGTAAACAATTACAACAAAATGGAAGAAATCGTCGATGTTCATGGGAATGCAGCTATGGTTTCTCGTATGGATCTGCTGCGTGCGTACATGAATTACATCATCCGAACGGCAGAACATCAGTTCAAGTGCAAATTTCGCCATGTGCATTTTACCAGTCCCGTGAAGATGAAAACACAGTTTTTGCAGATGTTTGGAGAGATGCTTCCCGATTATCGGATTGAGCAGACGTATGCGCTGGATGAAGGAATGGCTGTGCTCTATAACACCCTTGCAGACGGGATGGAACGCGGTGCTTTTATGGAAGGGCAGACGTATCATGCACTCGTGATTGATTGTGGCGGTGGAACGACGGATTTGTCATCCTGTGCGTTTACGATCGAGGACGGTCATATGGCGTATAAACTGGACATCCATACCACTTACGAAAATGGGGATACCAACTTCGGAGGTCACAATATTACCTACCGTATCATGCAATTCATGAAAATCGTGTTTGCCGACTACTACAGCGGACGTCGTCAGGTGACGGATATTGATAGCCTGATCGAGGCACCCGGTGCGGATGTGTTCCGTCAGGTGGACGAAGAGGGTGTGAAGTCCGTTTATCAGAAGCTGGAGCAGCGATATGAGGAGGCAGAACACATCATCCCTACTGCGTTTGCGCGTAGAGAGAATCGTTCACGGGATGAGTATTTGCGGGTAAGAGGCAACTTCTACTTTCTGTGGGAAATCGCAGAAGAGATGAAGCAGCAATTTTTCCGCAAAACCGGCATCCTACGAAACCGATTCCACTCGGAGATGGAGGGCGACGGGGATAGTGATTTGCAGATCACCACCATGGAGCGTTGGTTCCTCTCGGTAGAACGGAATGGTGAGCTGAAGGATGAGTATGAGTTTCCCGATGTGGTGTTCAATATCAAGGAAATTACCCAGCTGATTAAAGCTGATATCTATGAGGTGGTCCGTAAGTTTTTGGATGATTTCTATCGGCAGGGGCGGATGAGCCAGTACTCAATTATCAAGTTGACAGGTCAGTCCTGCCGCATTGATGTATTTCGGGAAGCGCTGAAAGAGTTTGTTCCAGGCAGAAGCATTGAGTTCCGGCAAAAACCTGCGGAAGGGCGTGTGCCTGATCTCAAACTTGCCTGCCTTCGAGGGGCAATCCGTTATCTGAGTGCACGCAAAACAGGAAGCGTTCAAGCCGACATCACGCATGATGCCGCTGTAATTCCGTATACCGTAAGTGCCTACACGCATAATGGACATGAAAAAATGCTGATCAACAGTCTGGACCGGAGTAATGGCATTCCTGGCAGCATTTCTCGTCCATTCGAGACGGCAGAAGTGGAGTTATATTTGAGTGGAAGCGATGGTCAATTAAGACAGAAATTTGTATATGCCAACCGTCCGGATTTCTATAAAGAGGTGCTCTACGAAAATATCCGGGATCAGTACGGAGATAAGATTCCACAGGATGATACGGATTCCATCGTGAATGGAGAGACGAAGTTTTTTGTTTTTCCGGATGACCGCCATTGGGGTTTTCATGTATTACCGGTTGCCCGCAGGAATGAACGATTGTATCTGGGGCCGCAGAAGCTGCTTCCGTTTGAAACGGACTTGTCGGAACTGGACTTCTTTGACGGAATGAAGTAAGGACGACGAGCAGAAGGGAGGGACAGTGCTCATGTTCACATATTCATATCCGCATTTTAACAAGGGAAGAATTCTGAAAACATCCATGTTGGAGGGACTACGTGATTTCCCCAGAGACTACATCGAGCTGTATTATCGTGGTTATGCAGACGGCATCCTTGCAGGTGCAGAGGTGGAAGTGTTCCCGGACAAGTTGGTCGTCTCCCCTGGAATGGTGCTGCATAAAGGAAGGCTTTATATGCTGACAGAGCCTATGGAACTGGTATATCAAGCTACCGGCCGAGTCAATGTGCTCAAACTTCGATTTGCAGCGGATGAAACGGGGAGTGACATGACTACAAGTCATTCGGAACTGGTGTTGGATGAAGAGACAACATGTGCATCGGGTGAATTGGAACTAGCTCGATTCAAGCTGAAGGAAGGGGCCCGGCTGCGCCGAGACTACCAGACCTTTGCCGATTTGGCGACGGAGTTCAACACGCTGCATGTCATTCATACCCCTTATGCAGCCGAGGAAGCAAGCACCTTATCCCCTGTTGTCATGAAGGATTATGCCGAGAGATTGCTTCGAACGGGGACCTCTGATCCCCAGGATCTGGTCTTCGCCATGATGTGTCTCAATGAAGGAACGGTTGCGCGTAGCGTCATTTTGCATCACATTGCCAGTCGATTGGGGCTGGAGTACAGAAAATACGATAATGCGCAGATTCATCGATATCTGGATCGCATCTTGGCGAATGCAGGCCGGGGGACGGGGCGCTCACACCCGGTAGGTGGACCACATCGAATGATTGTGGATTGAAATTTTCAAGAGAATGGGAGGATGGAATTCGTTTATGGAACATATGGATCGCAAAATCATCCCGATGTTATATGGCAAAACATTGAATAGCGAGCCTGATCAGGGAACAGAGGCTAGAGATGTTGAAGCGTCTCCTGAATCAAGGGAAGTTAAACCATTCGAGCCATTAACAATGATACACCTTGAACAGGAAACGATACATCTGAGAAGAACGGAGCTATACGAAGGCAAGGTTACCGTATCTCTTCCCCGCTTATTTCGTTTGGTAACAGAGAGAGAGGCTCAGTTAAAGTATCCGTCATCCCATCGTCCTGAATGGATCTATACCAACGATTCGGGAACGATCAACTTTACGTTCAAGACGCTGGATCATCGTCTCACTCCAGAAGAGTTGAATTCCTTTACGGAATCCATGGCTGATGTAATTCGTGCAACCCAACCTGTACGAGAATGGAAAAAACACGGCGTTCGAGTAACGGATGCAGGTGTTTCCACGGGATACTGTCAGTTCGCTGTTCAGGGATTGAATGATCAAATTTATAACCATATGGTGTTCACCATTTTGAATCAGAAAGTCCTTGTTTATGGCTTTAACTGTACGGACGATGAGAGGAAAAACTGGTTGGAACCCGGTGGTGCACTCCTGGATACACTCATTATTGAACCGAATTAGAGAGGAGCTGAACCCATGAGTCTGACGTATGAAAATCTGATCATTGAACCTTATGAGCTTGTACATCTGCAGGAATTGACGATACGCAAGAGGATGAACGAGCACACCCGCCTTGTTTTCAAAGGCATGGTATCCGAGGAATGGAAGGATCGATATGTGGATGTTACCGATCAGAGTACTGCGATTGAAGTGTGGCAAAAGGATGAGGATGGGAATAAAAGTCCGCTATTCAAAGGCATTCCCTTATCTGTAGAAGTGCAGGTTGTGAGGGGCGTATATACGCTCCAGGTTGAAGCGATCTCACATACTTACCTGATGGATATTAAGAAGCGAACGCGTACGTTTCAGAACATCCAGATGACGCTCCCTGAATTGTTAAAGGAGCTGGATCAGGATTATCCGGGATTGGACGTGATCGATGAGGGGACCGGGGGTGCCAAGATCGGCAAGGTTGCCGTGCAATATCAGGAAACAGACTGGGCCTTTCTCAGAAGACTGGCTTCCCGATTTCATACGAGTCTGATGCCTGCGTCTCAATTCGACAGTCCCAAATTTTATTTCGGCGTATATGAGCATGGTAACTCGATTGATCTGGATAACACACGATATACGATCCGCAAACATATGACTCCTTTTATGTATTTCACGGAGAATGAGACTGTAAATGTGAATGAAAGTGACTTCATCATGTACGAAGTAGAGACGGATCAAATCATGGAACTGGGACACCATGTTACATTTCGCGGCAGAAGCCTGTATGTTACGGAAGCATATACGGAGCTCGCCGGAGGTATTTTAAAGCATCAATATGTGCTTAGTCTTCACAAAGGATTGCGACAGAAGACATACTACAATCCGCTGATTGCTGGAAGTTCATTATTAGGGCGTGTTATCGGTGTTCATGGTGGACAGGTTCAGGTGCATCTTGATTGTGATGATAAACAAGGGACGGAAGATGCGCTGTGGCTGTTGTATCAATCCCCGTATATTGCGGAGGGAGAGACGGGCTGGTATGTCATGCCCGAAATTGGTGACCCAATAGCTGTATATTTTCCAACGATGTATGAAGAAGACGCTTACGCTACGGGGGCTCCACGACTGGATAACAAGTCGACCGCCACCAACAAGCTGAACAATCCGGATCATAAAATATTTCGCACTCCTCATGGGAAAGAGATACGCCTTACTCCAGACGCTGTAATCATTAGTGGCAAAGAAGGTGAGGTATATATTCGGCTTAGTGGAAATGAAGGTATCCACATTGCAGGTAGTCAGCAGGTAAGCATGTCAGCAGGAGGGAGCATTTCGTTAAAAGCAGGAAAGAAAATTACATTATCAGCTGGATCAGAGCTTCTTCTTGAAGGCGGTGGAGGGAAAATCAGACTTGATGGCCAGGCTCAAATGAGCGGGACAGAAGTGAAATCTAATTAATGGTAGGAAGGAGGAAAGTCAGTGAGCCGGAAGGAATCACTACTGCACTTTTATACGAATCAAGTGGAGCCTGAACGGATCAGGCTGATGGGTGACCTTCAACATACATTAAATAGCCAATCCCCAATGTTGACTATGGAGTTCCTAGGATATTTCGAGGAATTAACTAGTAAAGTAAGGCACAGTCAACAGGTCGGTGCCAAAGGGAATGTGGCTTACATCCAATATTCAATGTTGCGGACAGAAGTCGCCACGGGAGCGATGCATTATCTTGCCGAAGCAAGTGATATCTCATGGCTTCTCGACAGAGACCCTATACAGGCAATATATGATGCCAAGTGGGCCTTTGATTGTTTGGAACGGATGCTTAATCGTTTGAAGAAGACTCTTCCTGATTATCAGGGGATGATTTCGATGGTTGAACTGGATCGAATACGACTTCGAGAGGTAACTTTGGTTCACCGCTATGTTGTTTATTTTATTCGTCAATGTTTCCATCAGCTCTTAGATTCCCAACTGATATCGGATATGCAGGTGGAGCCCGAATTTGAGATTCGTGTAGGGGAGTATTTGGATACCAGTGAATGTGTGTATCGTCTTGACCAACGAGAACGAACCCTGGAAGACATCGGCAGGGAGCTTGAGGAGGGTGATGGTTTGGGTGGGATGTATGCGGACTATCACGACCTGGACATGGAAGAGATGATATGTAGCGATCTAGACTTCAGGTATAGCGGGTTTAGTGACATCAGATTAAAATCAACAGATTTTGAACGTTGTGTCTTGGTAGGCACACGTTGGCATAACTGTGATATGAGAGATACCAATTTTGCTGACAGTCTACTATACGGTGCTGACTTCAATGGATGTTCACTGGAGAGGGCTATCTTCAGGGGCATTTCTGGGGAAGAAGGGCATCCTGATGGACGAATACAGGGTCCTGGGTACTCAGGTATCAACTTCGAGAATGCCAACTTAACCGGAGCAGATTTCAGGGGAGCGCGACTCCGTGGAGCTGTATTTCGTAGAGCAAACCTAACCAACGTGTTATGGGATGGGGCAGATCTGGAAGATGCGATATTTGATGAGTCGGTGAAGGAGGAATCGCCATGCGATACTTTAGGCTGATGCCGGATACCAGATGGACAAATCGTGTAGAGACAGAAGCGGTTGGTGAGGTACAGCGGCGAGAGTGGAATACTTCTTTTCAGGAGGGGAGTAGTAATCACACCGCAATTAACCTTTCAGTCAAAAGCAGACCTAATGTAGACTACACCGATTATTTGGAGCGTCCTGTACCTCTGGTATCGGACCGAATGCTGGAAGTATTTACGTTGTACCATCCCGGGTTAATTCGCAGGGCAGCAGTGTTGACGGATAAAGCACGTATGTCCCAAGAGACGTATTGGGCTATTTATCCAACGGTAATGGATGTGCTCTCTCCCCAAACGGAACGTCATCTGGATGGGAGTCTGAAACAGATTGTTCTGGGTCGAGGTAAGGCTGAACTTCCTTTGTTTCAATTAAAGGAACCTCGTGAATCTGTCATCATCGTTAATCTAGCTTTGGCAGAGAGTCTGCTGCGTCGGGATTTTTCCGGTATTCAGCTGGTCCGTCTGGAGCAGGAACAGACAATATAGAGAGGAGAGAGGCGAATTGGCACAAGGTAATCAAGAGAGTGAGATCAGTCTTCAACCTGCTACAGGAGATTCCAAGAGTTATGTGGTTGCCGGAGCGATTCTGCATTGCAGTTGTGGTACACAGCGTACCCGATTGAAGATCCCATTTAGTCATGGCGTTTATATCAAAGGCAAGGCTCAGTTGACGATTGAAGATTATGTACCTGGAGTCCATATTGGATCATTTGGAAATTGCTCCAATATGGAGAATCCGGCTGTATCCAACAGTATGATGGTGGATATCTATGGGGTGAAGAAAGCACCGTGTGTACCCGTATTGACTATGCCTTGGCTACATGGCAAAGGAGATGCCAAGGTGGAAGGGAAAGCTGCTCTACTTGGTCACTGTACGCATAAGTGTCTGTATGGTGGAGATATCGTCATCGAGGATGACGGACAGCAGCTGGATTTTTGAGATGAACGAATCCAAGAAAAAGGTACAGGAACGCATCGGGTACGAACAACTCCGTTTATATTGGCCGTATAAAGTGCAGTGGCTGGAAGAAGTCCGAATTACCCGCCAGATCAATGAGCATGCGAAGTTATATATTAGCGGAGTTATACCGGAGGAAGAAGGACCAGGTATCCTTCATGTTCAGGCTGAAGGGGAACCGATTGTACTAAGACAGCTAGATGAAATGGGGAAATCGGTAAGGCGCCTGTTTCATGGCGTGATGACTTCATTAACTGTACATTTGGTTGGTGGCATATACCGGTTCGAGCTAGAGGCCATATCGAATACATATCAGATGGACATTGAAATATCCGAGCGAGCATTCCAGAACAGGGCGATGTCCTATGGCGAATTAGTTAAATACGTGATGAAGGCGTATACCTACTCGGATGTAATTGATAATGTCACAGAGAATACCCGATTGGGAGAACTTGTTTTACAATATAGAGAAACCGACTGGATGTTTCTGAGACGTTTGGCTTCCCGGTTTGGTACCGTACTGGTGCCTGAGGTGACCGCAGCTTCACCGAAATTGTTCTTCGGGTTGCCCATGGGCAAGTTGTGGAAATGGCCTCTGGATCGTCCATATCATGTCAAGAAAGAAATGGGCCATCTGAATTGGCATGGGGATGAGCAGCATCGGTATATGATGCAGGATCCCAAAGGTACACAGGGGACGCTCATCTATACGATGGAGTGTTATGAAACCTATGCTTTGGGTGATAAAGTCGAACTGCCTGACGGGAAAGAATTAACGGTAACTCAAGCGGAATCCCGATTGGAATCCGGGTTGCTCATGACTACATATCGTATGATGTTGGAAGATCATATTCGGGTTCCACGATCTGATCTTCTGGATATCATTGGCCTCTCCTTATACGGTGAAGTAATCCGCATTATTGGTGATCGTGTACAGATGGAACTGTATATCGAAGATGGTCCGATTAGAGCAGAATCTTCCTGTCTATATCCTTTATCGACATCTTACGTCGCCGAAGGTCACAGCGGACTCTACCTGATGCCAGAGATTGGTGACACGGTGGAACTGTACATTCCTGGAAGTCGCGAGTCCAAGGCTTATATTCGTCATGCAGTACCCGAAAGCAAGCGTTCGGTTTCCGGTGGAACGCAACACAAAATGTGGGGCCACCCTGACGGACCATCCATTGGTATGTCATCGGATGAGGTGACCATACAGGCTGGAACTGGACTTGTCATTACACTGAATGATCAGGGTGTAGTGATGCAGAGTGCAGGTAACATCTCGATTCAGGGTGGCAGTCTATCACTTAAGGCAGGTCAGATTAAAGCTACCGCCCCTGAAGCAATTTGGCTCCTTGGCGGGGGGAGCAGCTTTATTCTGGATGGACAAGCTGATGTTCGTGCTGGACTGCTCCAACAGGAAGGTAGTCATAAGGCACCGGTCGTAGTAGCCGATTTGCCGCCGGAGCCGGAGCCGCCCCTGATTCCGCTTGAACAATATGAGGCAGCTCAAGCAGCAGCTGCAGCCGAAGCAGCTGCTATGAAGCCTTCCGTGGTTAACATGAAGGAGGCCTCGCTGTTTGGTGCAGCGGTCGCCATGGCGGGCATGATCCCCGTCTTAGGTATGTTGGGAGGTGCACCAGCCGTTGCGGCACAGGCCGTTGCTGTTGGCGCAGCAGCCATAGGCTTGATTGGGAACATCCCAACTGCAGGGTCCTTTAAGCCTTCGGCCCAACAACTTCTGAATCGTTTAAAAGATGGTTTTGTAGGTATGCTGGAGGAAGAGGAAGCATATAAGCGCCAGTTATTCGGCAAAGTTGTCTCAGCTGCACGAGAGTTAACCACGGCTACTTCCTTTCTTGATTTTGTAAAGAAACTGCATCAGCAGGAAAAAGAAATTAGCAAGATGTATTATCAGATTCCCAGCTATACGAGAGAGCATTGGGCTCATCAACAGGTTGACCAAGAGTTGAAGGAAGCGCTGGTGCATTATGGGAAGGTGCAGCAGAATGATATTGAATATGAACTGTTTTTCAACCCTTATCATAACGGCATTGCTCGAGATATCGGAAGAATAGACATCACCGCCGAGGAAATG